>CACFZE010000027.1 GCA_902570695.1 uncultured Pelagibacteraceae bacterium | reverse complement strand
CTTTAACAATTTCTTTTGCTGCATCTAGGACTTCTTGTTTTTGATCATGATTATCCGCAAACGCAACGTTTGCCATTAAAGTAAATATTATGATGAATAAGATTTTAAAAAAATTCATCTGGTAATCCTACTATAGTTAATTCACCTTGGGCCATTATCGCTCCAGTTGAATCGTTTTGTACTATACTTATAGTCTCTTTGTCAAAATTTAACATTTTATTTTGTCTAGAAACCGCTCTTTTAAACTTTATATAACCTAAAAAATTCCCTTTGATTTCATAATCTACAGGTATTTGATAATAAGAAACCATATCTCTTGTAATGTTATTTTCAGCTTGTTGGGTTACTCCTTTTTTAAATACTGGCTTAGGTTTTTTCTTTTCAATTTTTGATATTACCAAGCCATTGACAGCTGCATACTTACTTAAACTTTCATAAAGATCTTCAACCTCGGCTTTTGAATGAAATAGGGTTGAAGTTTTATCAAAATCAGGTTTCATTTTTTTTATTCTTGTTTTGAAAGTAATTATTTCATTATCAAATTGTGAGATTTCATTTTGCTTTACTATTTTATCATTGTATTTAGCTTTTCTTTCTTTGACCATTGGATTTAAAACTACATAGTAAATTATTAAAAATAAAATTATTGCTCCAAAACCAGATCCAAATTTGATTAAAGTTTTTTTATCTACAGCAGCTAGCTTCTGCTTTAGATCATCCATAGTTATGTTTTTTAAATCCATTATACTTGCTCCAATACACAGGCTACTTTAAAGCCCTTCATAGTTTGTGATCCCTGTTGCTGGCCTTGAGGTAGAGTCATGCTTGCTAATGAAGCTTGTGAGATCAATTTTTTATTGTTCAAATTACTAATTAATTTCAAAATGTCTTGATCACTGAATGCCGTTCCTTCAATAACAACTAAATCTGAACCATTATATTCTATTTTGCTAAATTTAACTCTTTTTGGAACTGCAGATGCAATCTGTGCTAATACTCTAAAGCTTACAGTTTTATTAGATTTAATTGATTTACTTAATTGAAGTGACTTAAGCATAAAACCAATTTCTTTTGCATATTTATTTTTTCTCTATAGTTTTAAGCTCATGAGTTTGTAAAATTTCATCATAACCTTCTATTTTTTTATTAAGATCTGTAATTTGCCAAAATGATAAACCAAATAAAACGACATAGATTAGCGAAACTATTCCAACTACTCCTTTGAATGCAAAATTTGAAAAAGCTTTTGCTTTTTTCTGAGCAATCATATTTTCTCTGTTAGGTAAAAGGTTAATATTTTTCACAGCGGTAACAAACTTGTAGTAACCGAAAACATCTAGTTTTCTAAATGCAAGTCCCATCACTGTAGAAAAGTATGAACGATTATCCATTTTGATGTCATTCTCTAATTGAGCAGGAATTTTTATTCCATCAAATGGATCAAATAAATTGTATCCAGTGTTAACCATATTTTTTCTAAAACTACCTAGATAATCTTCAACATTTTGTAAATTTGAAGTAACTTTTAAATTTCTAATTCTTTTCTCATATTTTTGTTCAAAATCTTGAACCGCTTGTTTGACTTGCGTCATATATCTTCTAACAAGTGCATCCATCTCTTCTTGATTGCTACTTTCTTGAAGTGTTTTTCTATCTTGAGATCTAATAAAAATATCTGTTATTATTGGATTATTTTCGTAAAGTATCATCACATAATTTTCATCTAAACCAAACTCTAAAACAGCAGTTAAGTTAGAGTCTTCTATTGAACCTGCAATTTGATTAATTTGGTCAACAGCAGATTTTAATGCAAAACATTTAACATCTATAATAACAGCATTTAATCCACCTTTTTTAATAATGTCTGTATAGCTATTAATGTCTGATAATTTTGATGCCACAAAAAGGATATCCATTGTGTTTCCTGTCTTGTCTCTATTTATTACTTGATGGAATATAGAGTAGTCATTTAAATTATCAGTTAATTGAACTAAGTTTTCCCAAAGTGAATCTGTATCTATCGCTTTTTTCAATTCTTCATCAGTCATCAAAGGTGCAGTCACAACTCTTATAATTGCGCTAGTTACTGGAATTGCGATCGCAGCGTTAGTCGTATTAATTTTAGATTTTTGTAATGCTAATTTTAATTCTTCAGCAACTTTATCAGGATTTTCAAGTACAGTTCCATTTTCTGGAATACCCTCAAATTTATGAACATAGAATTTATC
>CACFZE010000026.1 GCA_902570695.1 uncultured Pelagibacteraceae bacterium | reverse complement strand
ACAAAGAAGATTGCAAGAATAATAGCAGAGGAAGAAAATTATGATGCAAGTTTGAACTATATATTAAAAAATCTTGAAAAATTTAATAATAAATCGACAAAGATGATTTATGATTTGGCAAATATTTACAAAAACTTTAAAAAATATGATGAGGCTATAAATTATTATACTTTGGCCTTAAAAAATTTGGATAAAAATTCTATGGCTTATGCAGATGTTCTTTATCGCAGAGGTGGAGCGTATGAAAGATTAAAAAATTATGATTTGGCGGATAAGGATTTGCTAAATTCAATTAAAATTAGACCTGACGAACCCTATACACTTAACTATCTCGCTTATAGTTGGTTAGAAAGAGGATATAAAATTGAAGAAGCAATAGAAATGTTAAATCAAGCTTACAAAGGGAAAGAAGAAGACCCTTACATAACAGACTCAGTTGGTTGGGGTTACTATTTGACAGGAAATTATATTGAAGCAGAAAAATATTTAAGAAAAGCTGTTGAATTGTTACCAAGTGATCCTGTTGCAAATGATCATTATGGAGATGTTCTTTGGCAATTAAATAGAAAAATCCAAGCTAATTATTTTTGGAAAAGTGCTTTAAATAGCGATGAAGCAGATGAAGAATTAAAAATTAAAGTTAAGGAAAAATTATATAATGGCTTAAACAATAATTCTTAAATGAAGTTTAATAAAATAAAATCGTTTGCAAAAGTAAACCTAACTTTAAAAATTCTAAATAAATACTCAAATGGTTATCATAAAATTGAAAGTTTAATATCTAAGATCAATTTGGCTGATGAGATTTTAATAAAAGAGATACAAGGTTCAAAAAATAGAATATCTTTTAGTGGGAAATTTTCCTCAAATATTTCAAATACAAATACAATTTCAAAACTACTAAAAATCTTAAATAATCAAAATTATATTCAAAATAAAAAATTCAATATCAAAGTAAAAAAAAATATACCCCAATCCTCTGGTATGGGAGGAGGATCAATGAATGCAGCATCCATTTTGAACTATTTATTTAAAAAAAGAATAATTAAAATTACAAAAAATAATTTAATAAAAATTGCAAATAAAGTTGGTTCAGATGTAATTTTGGGACTTTATGAGAGTCCAATGATCCTACAAGGGAAAAATATAAGTAAAATTAATAAAAAATTAAATTTTCATTTATTAATAATTAAGCCTAATTTTGGATGTTCTACTAAGATGATTTATGCAAAACACAGAGGATTTTCAAAGAGCATATTCAATAAATCAAACAAGATTGAAAGACAGGATTTATTAAAAGTTTCGAATAACGATTTAGAGAGACCAGCCTTTAATAGATATCCAATTTTAGGAAAGATCAAAAGTTACTTGCAAAATTTAGATAATATTTACTTTGCAAATATGACAGGTTCGGGTTCGACTATAATTGGTTATTTTTTAACCAAAAATGCGGCAATAAAAGCTCAAAAAAAATTAAAAAATAAATATAAAAACTATTGGTGTATTTACTCTAAAACTATATAAAGCTTTTTTTTTGTGTTATACGAAAAACATCTTGGGGTGTAGCCAAGTGGTAAGGCAGCGGTTTTTGGTACCGCCATTCCTAGGTTCGAATCCTAGCACCCCAGCCATTTATGAGAGCTTTACTTAAAAAAATTTTTCAAAACAAAAAAATTTCAAGCGATAAAAATCTCAAATTTCAAGATTTAAAAAATAATAAGGGAGTATATAAAATATTTGGTGCAATAAATAACTACAATGAAACTAGCGAGATTAGATATGTTGGTGGTTGTGTAAGAAAAATTTTAAATGATGAAAAAACAGATGATATCGATCTTGCAACTAATTTAACTCCTGATCAGGTTAAGCAATGCTTAGATAAAAACCAAATAAAGTTTTTTGAAACAGGAATTGAACATGGCACAATCACAGCGGTGATTGATGATCAAAATTTTGAAATTACAACATTAAGAAAAGATGTAAAAACAGATGGAAGGCATGCTGTCGTAGAGTATACAACCAATTGGAAGGAAGATTCATTAAGGAGAGATTTTTCAATAAATTCAATATATTCAGATTTAGATGGGAATTTATATGATCCAAATTCTGGTCATAAAGATTTAAATGTTGGAATAATTAAATTTATAGGTGATCCAGAAACTAGAATAAAAGAAGATTATTTAAGAATTATTAGATATTTAAGATTTTATACTGAATATAGCAAAATCGATCATGAAATTAATATAATAAAAATCATTAAAAAAAATATAGAGGGTTTAGGAAAAATATCAAAAGAAAGACAATTCAATGAATTAAAAAAAATTCTCAAATTGGATAACTTTTTAAAGTTATTTAAAAATAAAATTTCTTGCGAATTATTTTCATTAATTTTCCCTCAACTAAAAAATTTTAAAAAATTGAGTAAGTTATCAAAACCACAAGAAAAGATATTAAAAAATAAAAGTTTATATTTTGTAATTTCTTTTTTTGTAATCGATGAAACCGACAATTCTGACTATTTTGTA
>CACFZE010000025.1 GCA_902570695.1 uncultured Pelagibacteraceae bacterium | reverse complement strand
AAATGGTGGATCCAAATAAATTAAATTAATTTTTTCATTATCTATATTTTCTTTAGAAATTTCATATGCGTTTATTTCCTTGATGACAGAATCTTTATCAATTTCTAACTCCTTAATGTTTTTTTCTAAAATTTTCAAAGAAGGTTTGTAATTTTCAAAAAAAAAAACTTTTTTTACTCCTCTAGACAAACATTCAATGCCAAACGAACCAGAACCGGAAAATAAATCCAAAACTACGTCATTTTTGAATTTAATTTTTTCATTCTTAGAGTGCTCTAAAATATTAAATATCGACTCTCTAACCATATCCTTTAAAGGTCTCGTTGTTTTATCTGTAGGATTATGAATTAATTTCCCTCTTAGTTTTCCACCAATTACTCTCATTTATCTATGACTTTATGACCTATATCTGATCTGTAAAAACCATTTTCCCAATTCAATTTATTAATCTGATTGATGATTTCTTTTCTACTTGATAAATAACTATCTGAGATATTCACAAAATTTATTACCCTACCTCCAACTGCTACAATTTTGTTTCCAGAACTTTTTGTTCCAGCATGAAAAATAAAATTATCTTTAGTTGATTTGAATTCTTTTAAATTTTTAATTTCAACATTCTTATTATATTTTTCAGGATATCCTTTTGAGCATAAAGCAATGCACATACTTTTTTTATTTTTCCATTTTATTTCGTGGTTCTTTAATTTTGAATTACAACAAGAATTTATTATTTCCAATAAATCACTGTCAACCAAAGGTAATATAGTTTGGCATTCAGGATCACCCATCCTGACATTATATTCAATTAGGTATGGTTCATTATTTTTTATCATTAAGCCAGCATATAAAAAACCGATGTACTTCTCATTCATTTCACTTATAGCTTTTAACGTTGGCTCAATTATTTTGTTTAAAATTTTATTCTCTAAATCATCATTTATTAAGCTTGAAGGTGAATAAGCCCCCATTCCTCCTGTATTTTTTCCAGTATCACCCTCACCAACTCTTTTATGGTCTTGAGCTGTATTAAAAGTTTTATAACTAATTCCATCTGAAATAATAAAAAAACTCATCTCATCACCTTCAAGGAATTCTTCGATTAATACTTGATCTGTTTTCCCAAATTTACCGTCAAATATTTCATTAACAGCAGTTTTAGCCTCATCAATATTTTGACAAATATAAACACCTTTACCTGCAGCAAGAACATCTGCTTTTACAACAAGAGGAAAATTAGATGACGATAAAAATATAAATGCGTCTTCTTTGGATTTACAAATTTTAAATTTAGCAGTTGGTATGTTAAATTTCTCACAAATTTGTTTTGTAAATATTTTTGACCCTTCTAATTGAGCTACTTTTTTTCTAGGACCAAAAACTTTAATATTTTTTGACTCTAGGAAATCTACTAATCCTTCGACTAATGGTTTTTCTGGACCAACAATCACTAATTCGATTTGTTCTTTCTTAATAAAATTATACAGATCTTGAAAATTTTCCAAATTTAAATCAATATTTACAGATATTTCTTCGGTACCAGCATTACCTGGTATTGAATATATTTTTGTTATTTTTTTTGAATTACTTAAGTGATGAACTAGAGCATGTTCTCGTCCTCCACTTCCAATAATTGCAATTTTCATTTAGTAAATATATATCTTAAATATGTTAAATAAGTTAGCTAAATTAAAATACTTAGCAAATAATTTTGAGATCATTGAAGATGGTGATCATGTGATTTGTGCTATCTCACAAAAAAAAATACCAATTGAAAACTTAAATTACTGGAATGTTGAAGAACAGGAAGCCTACTTTTCGTATGTTGAGGCCTCTATGAAAAGAGATTTATTAGACAAAAAATGATTATGTTTTCCATCTATCATGTGTCCAGATCCACTGGTCTACATTTTTTAAAATCATTTTTTCAAGTATCTTATTTAGATGTTCAGTGATCTCTTTAATTGATTTATTGTTCCCAATTTTAATTGGTTCTGAAACAAACATTTTAAAATAATTATTTTTTCTTCTCTCTATATAAATAGGCACTAGATCACATTTATATTTTTTAATTAATTGTGCCGGTATGGTCGTAGTACTAGCTGGTTTACCAAAAAAATTAATTTTTATACCTTCTCTTACTCTTTGGTCTATCATTAGAGCTACTGAGTTACCTTTTTTTAAATTTTCAATAATCTGTCTTGTGCCCGATCTTCCCTTTTTTATTTGATTTTTGCATATAAAATTTTCTCTAATTTCTTCCATAGTTTTGTTAAGGAATATGTTATTTAGCGGTCTATAAATAGCGCATAAATTTATACCTGCTTTTTCTATTTGGAGCGCCATTAATTCAAAATTATTGAAATGACCAGATATAAATACAGCTCGTCTTTTTTCTCTCTTAATTTTGTTTAGATTTTCAAGCCCGTCTATTTCAATAAATTTATTTAATTTGTTATTTCTAAATGCTTTAAGAAAAGGATATTCGGCAAGTATTCTTCCATAATTTCCATATACTTTGCTAATAATTTTATTGTAATTTTTTTTGTCTACAATGCCAGATTGTTC
>CACFZE010000024.1 GCA_902570695.1 uncultured Pelagibacteraceae bacterium | reverse complement strand
ATTTGGTTTGTTTTCGGTTATCTGATCTTCATGTTTGGTTCTGACCTAAACACTTCAAGTTTTATGGGATATCCATTAGCGTATTACATGTGTGCGCAAGGTTCCATCATTGCATTTGTAGTCCTAATTTTTTGGTTTGCAAATAGACAGGAAAAAATCGATGAAGAGTTTGGTTTTACCGAAAAGGAGGATGATTAATGTTTAAAGGCAATTTTATTGACAACCTACCAAAAATTTACGGAACATATACTGGGGGCTTCATTGTATTCATCATATTGATGGCAATAGCGGAGCAAGCAGGTATGACTGCTAAAACAATTGGTATTTTGTTTGTCGCCTTTACAGTTTGTATATATGCCTTGATTGGGTATTTATCTAGAACTGTTCAGGTCGATGCTTATTATGTTGCTGGAAGACAGGTGCCAACAGTATTTAACGGAATGGCAACTGCAGCCGACTGGATGTCAGGTGCATCGTTCGTTGCAATGGCTGGTGGTATTTACTTTGGTGGTTATACTTATATGGCTTTCTTAGTCGGATGGACTGGGGGATACGTTTTAGTATCATCACTTTTAGCACCATACTTAAGAAAATTTGGATGTTATACTGTGCCAGATTTCATTGGAACAAGATATGGCGGAAACTTTGCAAGGTTCTGTGCTGTAGTTGTTTTAACATTGGCATCTTTCACGTATGTAACAGCTCAAATTAACGCAACTGGAACAATTGCATCTAGAGCACTAAGTATTCCATTTGAATTAGGAGTTTGGGTTGGACTAGTAAGTATTTTACTTTGTTCAATGCTAGGCGGAATGAGAGCGGTAACTTGGACACAGGTTGCGCAATACATAGTATTGATTATTGCTTACCTAATTCCAGTATTCTGGATTAGTAATAAATCTGGATTTGGTTTCTTTCCACACTTTATGTTAGGTGAGGAAGTGGCTAGATTAGGTGATCTTGAAGCTCAATTTGGATTAGTCAAAAATGCTGCTGCAGACGTCAAAGCTGCGGGTGTACCAGGTGGTCTAAAATCTATCGCTGTATCACACGCAGGTGTGCCAGAAGGTGGAATGGCTGCATGGAAGTTTATTTCATTAGCACTTTGTATGATGGTAGGAACGGCTTCTTTACCACACATTTTAATGAGATACTTCACTACTCCAAGTGTTAAAGCTGCAAGAAAATCAGTGGCATGGTCACTATTCTTTATTGCATTGCTTTATACTTCAGCGCCAATGCTTGCAACATTATCCAAAATCTCACTAATTGATCCAAACTTACCAACAGGTATTATTGGAAAACCAATTGCTGAAATTATGCAAATTGAGTGGGTAAATGCTTGGATTAATGTAAAACAAGCCTTCATAGCAGACTTTAACGGAGATGGTATTCTTCAGTTAAATGAGTGGTTTATGAGAGGTGACGTAGTTGTACTAGCGACTCCTGAAGTTGCTGGATTACCATACGTAATCTCTGGACTAGTTGCTGCAGGAGGAATGGCTGCTGCGATGTCAACTGCTGATGGTCTAATTCTTGCTATCGCAAACGCTTTATCGCATGATATCTATTACAAAATCATTGATCCAAAAGCGGACGTAAGAAAAAGATTGTTGGTTGCTAGAGCACTTCTAATTGTTATTGGTGCGGCTGGAGCATACATTGCATCGATGAGGATCACTAGTATCCTTGGTGCAGTTGCTTGGGCATTTGACTTTGCAATGTCAGGATTGTTCTTCCCATTAATACTTGGTGTATGGTGGAAGAGAGCAACAAGACAAGGAGCAATAGCAGGTATGATAGCAGGTCTTGCATCAGGAACAGCTTATCTAATTTATGTGTATCCTAAGTTTATGGGTAATGCACCTTGGTTAGGTATTGACCATTTACGTTTCGGTATAATCGGAGCGTCGGTCTGTTTAGTTGTAATGGTTGTAGTAAGTTTAATGACTGAAGAACCAGATAAAGCTACACAGCAAATGGTAGACGAAGTTCGTGTTCCATCAGGTAAGACAATACTTGGTAAGCAACACTAAATTAAACTTTATTGGGGGCGATGTTCGCCCCCATATTTCAAAAAATGCCAATATATATTTTAGTAATAGACTACATTTTAGGTATAATCATGTGGACTTTAATTGGAAGATCCGCAATGAATATTTTCCAAAAAGAAGACTCTGAATTTTTTTTCATGAAGGTCTTTGTAAAATATACAAATCCAATAATCAAAATTTTTAAATTCATAACTCCTAGCTTCATTATAGGACCGCTAGTGCCACTTTATGTTGCATGGTTTTTTTATATGTTTAGATTTTATTTAATGCCTTATTTAATGGGTTATTCTGTTATGGGAATGTTATCGTTTCCATTAGAAAGTGAAATAGCTGCAGAAATTTACAAAGTATTTGGCAAATAATAATTCAAATATATTCAAAAATTGATAGTACTAGTTTTTATTAATTAATGAAAAATATACAAATTTCACCTTCAATACTCTCGGCAGATTTTAGTCAATTGGGCAAAGAGATTAAAAGACTAGAGGATGGTGGTGCAGATTTGATACATGTTGATGTAATGGATGGACATTTTGTTCCGAACATCACA
>CACFZE010000023.1 GCA_902570695.1 uncultured Pelagibacteraceae bacterium | reverse complement strand
GCTGAATAAAGTGACCAGGATATCATTGCAAATAAAGCAAATAAATCTCCTTTTTCAAAAGCTAAATTTTTAAAGACCTCAAAATCTGCTTTTGAAATTATAAATAATACACCTAACAAAGAAAATATAACTCCAACAACTTGAAAAGTATTTGTTTTTTCTATTTTTAAAATAATAGAAAATAAAATTATCATAACTGGAACAGTAGAAATCATAAGTACACCGGTGATTACTTGTGTAGTTTTCAAAGAGTAAAAAAGAGCTGAATTAAAAATACTGACTGCAGTTATCCCTAGAAAACATAAGAGATAAATATTTTTAAAAATTATTTCTTTTTTTTCAAGCATCTCTTTGTAAGTGAGAGGTAGTAAAATTAGAAATGCCAGTGACCATCTTAAAATGTTTAATGAAATTGGAGGTATGTCATTTAAACCTGCTATTTTTCCAACAATAAAATTTCCGGACCAAAACAAAGCTGCTAAAAAAAGCAAAATAGATGCAATTATGACATTACTTTTATTTTCAAGCATTAAATAGAGTACTATAAAAAAGTGCTTTTAACTAAACCTTATTGAACTGTATGGTTGCAGATCTAAGTTAGTATTCTCACCTGAGATCATTTTAGATATGATTTTTCCTGATATTGCACCAAGTGTCCAACCTAAATGATGATGACCAAATGAATAAAAAACATTTTTATAGTTTTTTGAAGGCCCTAGAACTGGTAGAAAGTCTGGCAATGTAGGTCTAAAGCCAAGCCACTCATCTTTATGTTCCGGTAAACCATCTAGCATATCCTTTGCGTTTAATATTAAGTTTTTTATTCTTGATTTAGATGGAGAATTTTCTAAACCTCCAAATTCTACAGTTCCGACAACACGTAAACCTTGTTCCATTGGCGTCATTCCAAAACCTCTATTTGCATAAACAATAGGTCTTGAAATTAAATGGTCATGATCTTTGAAGTGAACATGATAGCCTCTCTCAGTATCTAAAGGAATGTTTTCATGTAACTTATCAGTTAATCTTTTTGAAAATGCTCCACATGCAATAACAAGTTTGTCAAAAATAAATCTTTGTGTTTCTGTTCTAAGAACGGGTTTTTCTTCATCAAAATCTATATTTTGAATATTTAATTTTAAAAACTTTCCACCCTTATTTACAAAATTCTCAAATAATTTAATTAAAATTTTTCTTGGGTTTCTTGCATGTCTTGCATAATCATAAAATACCCCGCCATGATAAAATGGTTTTAAGTTTGGCTCTAAATCGTGAATTTCCTTTTTGTTAACTAGTTGTTGCTTTACACCTAGCTGATCTCTAATTCTAATTTCTAGTTCTCTACTTTTCATATTTTGATCAGTCCAAACATAGAGAATACCATTATTTTCAACTAATCCTTCTAAATCAATTTCGTCAAATAATTCATCGAATGCTGGTAACGATTGATCCAAAATTTGATGCATATTTTTAGCTGTATGCATCATTTTTTCTTCTCTACAATTTAGTATAAATCTTGCAAACCAAGGGATCATCTTTGGCACATAGTTCCACTTTAAAGCTAATGGTCCTCTTGAACTAATTAACATTGAGGGGACGTCTGCTATGACATCTGGTCTGTTTAAAGGAACGGACGCATAAGGCGAAAAATGACCAGCATTTCCATATGATGCTGCACTTCCTGGCTCCTCTCTATCAAAAAGTGTTACCTGAAAACCTTTTTTTTGAAGAAACAAAGCATTACAAACACCTTGTATACCAGCACCAATAATTCCAATTCTCAAATTTTTTTCATCCACATTGAGAATATATTTTCTAAGAAATACTTATTATATATGATATTTGATCGCGGGTTTATTTTACTTAAATTGTTATTTGCCTATAGATATTAAGGTTAAGTCGTCACTTAGCTTTTTATCCCCAGCAGTATCAATTACACTATTTGATATATCTGATAATTGTTTTCTAGAATCTGTATTAAAATTTTGCTCTATTATTTTTAATGATCCCTCTATTCCTATTTCTTCACCTGAGCTATTTAAACTTTCAGATAAACCATCAGTGAAAGCATAAAACCTATTACTTTCTAGCTTAACTTTATGTGTTTTATAAACTGATTTATCTTTTTGAAGTATTACCCCCATAGGTGGAGAATTACTCTCAAATTGTTCATAATTTCCAGATGATGATCTAATTATAGCTGGCTGATGACCTCCATTTACCCATCTTAATTCATCAGACCTCATATTATATTCTCCCAATATGCTAGTAACGAACATACCCCCGGTTTTAGTTAAAAATAGATCATTATTCATATGAAACATCATTTCATCTGGATCTACTTGGTCTCTAGACATTATTTCAAATAAAGTTGACGCTTTTGCCATTACCATTCCGGCATGAATTCCTTTTCCTGCTACATCTGCAATAATAAAGTAAACACTTTCATTATGAGGATAAAAACTGAAAAAATCTCCAGAAACTTCTCTAGCTGCTATATTAATTCCGTGCACAGGGTAATTTTCTAAATTTCTCTTTGGTAAAAAGTTTTCTTGAACTTTTACTGCAAGTTTTACTTCATTTGATATTCTATCTCTCCATACTTTCTTCTCAGCTTCACTAGATTCAAGTTTGCTCATCAATCTATTGTAATAAAGTCCAATTACACCTCCTGCAGTGAATGGATCTTGTGGGCCTCTGATAGTTAAATCACCAGACTCAGATTGTTTTTCTAAAATTGTAATTAAATCATGTTCTACAGAAGTTGCATTGTGTTCAGCAATATTCAAACCTAACTCTTCATGTAGCGGACTTACTCTTAATGGATAAAAGTAATTTAAAATTTTCAATAAAATATATGATCCAAAAAATGAGAATACGCCAATTGAAACAATTCCAATAAACTGTACTTTGATTTGTTCTAGTCTAGTCAATCCTGTTCCAAGTATTTCAAGATCACTAAACAAACCTACAGCAATAGTACCCCAAATCCCTGCTGCCAAATGAACAGGTACTGCTCCAACAACATCATCTATTTCAAATTTATTTAAAAATTCGTTTACAAAAATTGCAACTACCGCTCCGATAATTCCAACAAATATTGAAGTTACTGATGTCATTGAATTACATCCTGCTGTGATTGCAACTAAACC
>CACFZE010000022.1 GCA_902570695.1 uncultured Pelagibacteraceae bacterium | reverse complement strand
CCAAATATCTAATAATCATTTAAATCCAATTTTTAATGGCAACATTGCTTTAAGGGCGAATTTAAAACAACATGAAAAAGATAATATTTCTGTTTATATGGGGTCAAATTTTCACTATGTAACTTATCCTGTAAATCAAAAACTCGAATATAATTTTGTTGCTATAATTAAAAAGAAACTAACTACTAAAGAAATTGAAGATAAAAATATTCTTAATTCAGAAACATTTATAAAATCTTTAAAAGACTTTATTTCAAAAAATTCTTTTATAAATTCGGAAAGTTTAGCAAATATAAAGTGCTTTCCTGTATTTGTGAGCACTGAATTACCCACACTAAAATATCAAAATACTTATTTGAGTGGAGATGCTTTATTTGCTTTTCCACCTTCTTTTGCACAAGGTGCTTCTCAAAGTATTGAAACAGCAAATGGTATTTTAGAAAATATTACAAGTTCAAATAGTATTTATAAAGATAAGGTTAGTAAAATATTACTAGTAAATAAAAGATCAAAATTAAACCATTTTGCCTTCCATTTAACTAATCCAATAATAATATTAATTAGAAATATTGTTTTGAAATTTTTATCAAAAAATAAAAAATTTCTAGAGAGTTATCTTGGAAAAATTTATAGAAATTAAGTAGTTGGTCTTAGTTTTTGCCTCAAGTCATCAATTGGTTTGAGTGAATTACCTGATTTATAATACCAAAAAGTCCAACCGTTACAGCTCTCAGCACCTAATATTTGTGCAGCAACTTTATGAATTGATCCTTCTGATTTCCGATATTTTATACTACCATCAATCATAATTTTCGCATTGATTTGTTTTTTTTGATCAAAAATTTCAGTACCAGGTTTAATAATTCCTAATTCTACCAAAGATCCAAATGGCACTCTTGGTTTGGATCTATTATTTTTTATAGTATCTAAATATTCATCTTCTATAATTTTTGTATTTTTAATTCTTTTACTTGCAGCTTCAAAATAGTTTTTTTCTTTTTCTATCCCAAAATAATTTCTACCTAACTTTTTTGAAGCTACAGCAGTTGTTCCCGTACCGAGAAACGGGTCCAATATTAAATCGCCTTTATTAGACGATGCTAATATAATTCTGTGCAATAAAGACTCTGGCTTTTGCGTTGAGTGAACTTTATTACCATTATTTTTAAGTCTTTCTTTTCCATTACATATAGGTAAATTCCATGTGGATCTCATCTGTAGATCATCGTTTAAACATTTAAGTGATTGATAATTAAAAGTATATTTTGAGCCTTCACTTTTTGATGCCCATATAAGTGTTTCGTGCGCATTCGTAAAACGTGTTCCTCTAAAATTTGGCATAGGGTTATTTTTGTTCCAAATCACATCATTTAGTATCCAAAAACCTAAATCTTGCATTTTTGAACCAACTCTAAAAATATTATGATAACTTCCTATGACCCATATAGATCCATTTTTTTTTAAAATTCTTTTACATTCTTTAAGCCATTGAACTGAGAACTCATCATAACTTTTAAAACTATCAAATTTATCCCACGCATCGTCTACAGCATCGACTTTAGATCTATCAGGTCGACTTAATTCTTTTTTCAGTTGAAGGTTGTAAGGTGGATCTGCAAATATCAGATCAAAACTTTCAGCCGGAATTTTTTTTAATTCCCTAATACTATCTCCATTAATAATTTTATTTTTTATATCTGAAATGATCATTTTATATTTTTGAATTAGACTCCAGTCAGGAGTCTACGTCAACCTGTGATTGAATTTATTGATTGATAATTGTTATGATTATTATTTAAGACTCAATATCTTGTGTATTGGTTGGAAGGTTTTTCTATGAAATCTAGTCACTCCAAATTTTTTAATAGCTTTAATATGATCCTTAGTTCCATAACCTGCATTATTATCCCAGCCGTATTTTTTAAAAGAAAAAGACATCTTTTTCATTAGCTTATCTCTTTCAACTTTAGCAATAATCGATGCGGCTGAAATTTCAGGAATTTTTTCATCACCTTTTACAATAGTTTTAATTACATAATTTTTTAAGTCTGGTGGTTTATTACCATCTATTAAAACTTTTTTAGGTTTCAATTTGAGTTTCTTAATTGCTCTTTTCATTGAAAGTAGGCTAGCATTTAAAATATTAATTTTTTCAATTTCCTTTATTGATGCAGATCCTAACGCCCAAACTGAATTTTTTTTTATATATTTAGCTAAAGTTTCCCTCTGAATTTTGTTAAGTTTTTTTGAATCTTTAAGAATTTTTCTATTAATTTCTTTATTTAATATAACAGCAGCTGCATAAACTGGTCCTACAAGGCTCCCTCTTCCAACTTCATCAACTCCAGCAATAATTTTTTTCATATAAAATATTATTAAAAATTTAAATCTCTAAACCAGTTTCATCTATTTTTTTTCTAATTTCTTTAAGATCGGCCCAAGAATATTTTTTTTGCTCTGCTTGTCTTAGTAGATATGCTGGGTGAAAAGTTATCATTGTTAAATATGTTTTATTATTAATTATTACTTCCTTCCATTTTCCTCTTTCTTTAGAGATTTTAATTTTATTCCCGAAGAGCGCTTCCATTGCTGTGCTTCCCATTAAAATAAGTATTTCTGGATTTATAATCGAAATATGTTTTCTTAAATATTCAGAGTATCTATTTATTTCTGATATTTCAGGCTTTCGGTTATTTGGAGGTCTATAATTTACAACATTAGTAATATAAACGTTAGTTCTATCTAAATTAATAGCTTTTAACATTTTATTTAAAAGCATTCCTGCATCACCAACAAAAGGTTTTCCTAATTCATCTTCTTTTTGTCCAGGTCCTTCACCCACAATCATTATTTTTGAAGATGAATTTCCATCACTGAAAACAAGATTTTTTGCACTATTTTTTAGTTCACAATCTTCAATCTTTTCTATTTCAACTCTAAGTTTTGCTAATTCTTCAGATTTTTCCTCATTAGGAGCATTATTTTTAAATCTATTTATTGGCTCATCACTAAATTCATACTCAATACCTATTTCGTTCAATAAATCATCATCAAATATGTCATTTTGATTTTTTTCATTTAAAGTCATAAAGTAAAAAATGTTCTTAAAAATTTTTTGTTTTATAATATTAATTCTATACCAAACAAATCTCTATTCAAAAGCCGCGAATGAAAAAGAATTCAACCAGAAGTATCTATCAAATTATCTTTCAGCATTATTATCATTTGATAACCAGAAAAATAACGATGCTCTTAAGTTTTTTGAAAATTCAAAAATATTAATTCAATCACATGATAGTTTTTTGCAAGAATATGTATTTTCTTTACTTTTGGATGGACAGGTTAAAAAAGCAATTAAACAAGTAAAATATTCTAATTCCTCAATAGGAGGAGATTTTTTTGAAGGAAATTTATTATTAATTTTAGATAGCATTAACAAGAAAAAGTTTAAACAAGCGGCTTTGAAGTTAAAAAAATTGGAAAAGTTCAAAGAGGACGACTCATACAAATTTATAATTTATTCTAGTTTAAAAAGTTACATTGATCTTTTTTTATATAAAAAATCTGACATTGTTGAGCAATTTGGAAAATTAGATTTGATAAACATGGCTTTTCAAAATTGTTACTTGAATTCCAAAAAAACTGAGCCTTATTTTTTAAATTTAATTAACGATCCTCAAAGT
>CACFZE010000021.1 GCA_902570695.1 uncultured Pelagibacteraceae bacterium | reverse complement strand
ACATTAGAATATGGTTTGAAAATTAGTGATAAAAATATTGTTAATGAAAAAAACTATTGGTTAATCAAAGCATCACATAATGGATTTTTAAAAAAATTTGGAATTTTATGTGAAAGGTCTTTAGAGTATTTCGTTGAAAAAAATAAATTGATAGGAACCGATAGAATAATTTCAAAAAACAAGTTGGAACCAAAAAAATATGATATCAGATTTCATATGGAACCAGGTGTTAAATTAACAAAAACTTTAGATAACAAAACTATACTAATTGAAATTGAGAATTCTGGATGGAAATTTTCAACTAACTGCGAGATTATAAATATTGAATCGGGTATATATTTCGGTAATAAAAATCTAACTAGTGAAAATCAAAATATATGTTTATCAGGCAAAATAAAAGATATAACTCAGGAAATTAAATGGGTATTCGAAAAAATACAATAAAAATCAAGACTGCTTTAATTTCATTATCAGATAAATCTAGTTTAAGGCCATTATTAAATTTATTAAAAAAATATAAAATCAAAATAATAAGCTCAGGTGGCACATATGAAAAAATTAAAAGCATGGGTTTCAAGTGCTTAGAAGTATCTAAATTTACAAATTCAAAAGAGCTGCTAGAAGGAAGAGTTAAAACCTTACATCCAAAAATTCATTCTGGAATTTTAAATATTAGGCAGAATAAAAAACATCAAAAAGAAATGAAAATTAACAATTATGAAAATATAGATTTAGTTATTATAAATTTTTATCCGTTTGAAAAAGTTTTATTAAGTAATTCTAGCCACAAAAATATAATTGAAAATATAGATATTGGAGGACCAACAATGGTTAGATCAGCTGCAAAAAATTATAATGATGTAGTTGTACTGAGTAACACAAAACAGTATGAAGATTTAACTATTGAATTAGATAGATATAGAGGGTCTACAAATTTAAAATTTAGAGAAAAATTGGCTGAGGAAGCATTTATGGAGACCGCATATTATGAATCAAAAATTTTTAATTATTTCAATAAAAAGTCTAAAAACCTTTTCCCAATTAAGAAAATTTTTTCTGGAAAATTAGTCGAAAAGACAAGATATGGAGAAAACCCTCATCAAAAAGCAGCAATATATTCGCAAAATAACAAACAGGAAATTATTCAAATCAATGGAAAACAACTTAGTTACAACAATTATAATGATATTTATTCGGCTCTAAGTATTTCCAAAACTTTGCCGAGAAATAGAGGTGTAGCAATAATTAAGCATGCTAATCCCTGTGGTGTTTCAATTAATCCAAACAAAATCAAATCTTTTAAAGAGGCTTTAGAAAGTGACCCAATTAGTGCCTATGGTGGTATTGTATCATGTAACTTTAAATTAAATATTAGTTTAGCTAAAGAGATTAATAAAATATTTTTTGAGGTAATAATTGCAAATGGATTTGACAAAAAATCAGTCAAACTTTTAAAAAAGAAAAAAAATCTAAGGCTAATTGATTCTAGTAAAGTGGAAAAAAATTTTAAATTTAATTTTATAAATAAATTTAATTCTATTTTAGTTCAAGATCCAGATAGTCAACACTTTTCTAGGAATGATTTTAAAATTGTATCAAAATTAAAACCTACGAATAAAACTTTAAACAAACTTATTTTTGCATTTAATATATGCAGAAGTGTAAAATCGAATGCGATAGTCATTACAAAAGATTACAAGACAATAGGCATAGGTTCTGGTCAACCAAGTAGGTTAGATAGTTGCAAAATAGCAATTGATAAAATGAAAAAGTTCCAGAAAATAAACGATAGTGATGAAATCTTAGCAGCATCTGATGCGTTTTTCCCGTTTGTGGATGGTATAGAAAAGTTGGTACAATCAGGAATTTCAGCAGTCATTCAACCGTCGGGTTCAAAAAATGATAAAGAAATAATTAAATTCGCTAATCAAACAAATACTATTTTGGTATTTTCCAAAACAAGACACTTTAACCACTAATCAATTTATCTTATCTATTTTAGCAGCTAAAATAAAATCACTCTCAGCAAGACCTTTAATTGCGTGAGTAAATATTTTAATTCTTGCATAGCCCCATCCAAACCACAGATCAGGGTGATGTCCTTCAGTTTCAGCAATTTCTCCAACTTTATTAACAAATTCTTGACTTTGTAAGAAATCATCAAATTTAAAATTTTTTATTAAATGAAATCCATCGATTTTATCCTCTATAACTTCCCATCCATCAACTTGTTTTAAATATTTATGAATTTCTTCTGTTTTAAATGGCGGGATGTTACCTTCGCACGGGATACATTTTTTATTTGCTAAATCACTCATAATATAGTTCCTTTAATGGAGCGGGCAATGGGACTTGAACCCACGACCTTCTCGTTGGCAACGAGACGCTCTACCACTGAGCTATGCCCGCTTATTCTTACACAACAAAACTAAAAGCTTTTTTTGAATTTAGCAAGTGATTAAATAGTTAAATGCGACTACGAATCATTTCTGTATAGTTGTAACCTTGAAAAGAATTATTATAATTAAGATATGAAACTAGAAGAATTACCGAAAACTATACCAATTTTCCCTTTATCAAATTTCATAATGTTTCCTGGCACAACTGTTCCACTGAATATTTTTGAGCCTCGATATTTACAAATGGTGAATGATAGTATGAAAAAACATAGGATGATAGGAATGATACAGCCAAAAAAAACAGGGTCTTTAAAAAAACCTGATTTATATGAAATAGGATGTATTGGAAAAATCACAAGTTTCAATGAAACAGAAGACGGTAGAATACTTATTATTTTAAACGGGATTTGTAGGTACAAAATTAACTCAGAGTTAAGTACTGACAAAATGTACCGTGAGTGCAATGTTCAATATGATCATTTTTCAAAAGATATAATGCAAAAAAGTAACGAAGTTAACTTTTCAGATTTAAGCTTAATTATGAAAAACATGAGAACATTTTTCAAAAAACAAGGGTATATTGTGAACTTAAAAGACTTAGAAAAAAAGGATCTTAGCCAAACTCTTAATGATCTATCAATGGCATCTCCCTTTTCATTAGAAGAAAAACAAATATTGTTAGAAAGTCTTGATATAAATGTAAGAAAAGAAAAAATGGAACAAATTCTAAATAATTATATTAAAGACGAATTCGAAAATACTACTCTTCAGTAATTTATAAATTAAATCCTTTATCCGATAAAATATTAGAATACTTTTTAAAAACAGAATTTTTATTTAAAATACTAAAAACTGGTTTTGAAATTGAATTATTAATATTGCTATCGAATCTAAAAAATTCATATATACCATCGATAGCTTTTCCATAAAGATAATTAAGGTGTTTTGTAGAATTCTGGAAATCTTCAGCAACAGAGATATCTATCGGAAGACCTAAAGATATCCTATCATTTACTAATCTTGAGATTATTTTAATATCTCTAATTGTCATGTTAAATCCTTGGCCTGCAAGAGGATGAATGCGATGTATTAAATCGCCAAAAGCGAGGATGTTATTATAAGTATAATTTCTGAGCATTTCAAAACCAAGACTAAAATTTTCAATTTTATTTATTTTAGCAAATGAATAGAAAGAATTATATTTTTTAAATATATCTACGATTTTCTCATCATCTATTTTCACTCCATTATAAGAAAAAACTATTGAAGTTTTGGTATTAGATAATGGCAGAAAAGCTAAGGGTCCAAATTTTGTAAAAACTTGAATAGCGATATCATTATCTTTACGACTAT
>CACFZE010000020.1 GCA_902570695.1 uncultured Pelagibacteraceae bacterium | reverse complement strand
GATTTATACAAATCAGAACAAAATTAAGTCCTGAAATTAATACTAAAGAATATAATGGAGTATACGTAAAAGTATATGGTAATGATAAAAATTATAATCTTCATTTAAGAACTGGTTTAACATTGGCTCCATGGCAGTATTACAGCTACACTTTTGCTGCAAAAAAAAATTGGATGGAAATTAGGGCGCCATTTGAAAAATTTAAGAAATCTAACTTCTATCAACCTAAAAGTATATTGGGACAAAGTATAAAATCAGTTGGGTTAGTTGCAGGATTTGATGATTTTAAATCAGATATTTGTTTAGGTGAAATTGGATTTTACTAAATTATTTAATTAAAAATTCCTCAAGTGTTTTAAATAATGCACTTATATCGCCTTCGTTGTTTTGTATGATTGAGTTAAATTCTTCTTTCTGTGTTCTAGCTAAGCTCAATCCTTCAACGATTAGATCTCTTATCAAAGGTCTATCAGGATTTTTTGTATAAATTCTCCAATCTATTTTTACCTGAGGTCTTTTTGATGTCGCCTCTAATACACTGTTAACAATAGTATACTTATCGTTAATTTTTTTTTGAGAGACTACATTAATTCTTGGATTTGTGTAATCAACCAACCTACTTGAGAAGCTTTTTAAAAAATAACTTCACTATTTTGTCCTCAATGGAATGAAAAGTAACAACTGCTATTAATCCACCAATAGGAAGAATATTATAGGCATTTATTAATCCATAGATCAGCTCCGTAATCTCCTTGTTAACAAAGATTCTAAGTGCTTGAAAAATTTTGGTAGATTTGTTTTTTCCAGTATTTTTTTTTTTAATATTTTCTATGATTTCTACTAAATTTTCAGTTTTAATTTTTTTATTATTTCTTAATTGTACTATTTTTTTTGATATTGGTTTTGCATATTTTTCATCTCCAAAATATTTGAAAATTTTAAAAAGGCTTTGTTGATTCATTTTTGAAATTACATCATCACAAGAAAAATCATTTAATCCCATTCTCATGTCTAGTTTGCCTTTGCTATTAAAAGATATACCTCTATTTAGATCAGAAATCTGATTTAACGAATATCCTAAATCAAAAATAATTGCTTTAATATTGTCTTCCTTTATTTGATTAATATCCGAAAATTTTTTGTTATAAAATTTAAATCTTTTTGTATATTTTTTGTGGAATTGATTAACTATGCTATTGACAGAGTTATCTCTGTCTAGTGCTATGATACTATTTAAATTATTCTCTAATATCTTTTTTGAATAACCGCCTGCACCAAATGTGCAATCGATAAATGTGCCACCATAAAGAGGGGAAATAATACTAACTAATTCGTTTAGTAATACTGGAAAATGTTTTTCCAGATTTATGGTGGCATTCATTTATTTTTTTGAAGACCATTAATTCTTTTGTCTTCTCAAAAATGCTGGAATTTCTAAATCTTCTTCTTCCTCAGGGATCGTTTCTTGTGGTGAAGTTGATAACTCCTCGTTAGCATCTGAATTAAATAGTTCGGGTGTATCATCGTCACTCAACTCAAAATTCTCCAAACCATTATTTTCTGATACTTGCTCGTCTATATTGCTTTCAAATTCAGAATTTACCGAGCTAGCTACTGGTGCTTCAGTTTGCTCTAAATCCCCACTATTTATAGTGCCTGATGATTCATTTGTATAATTAGTATCTATACTTTTAGAACTCAATTCTTCATTTTTCTCTTCTTCCTCTATTTTAAGAGCGTTAGCTCCATTAGTAATTATTGAGTTGTTATTTGTAAATTGGAAAGATTGAGTTGATGCAGAATTTGAAAACTCAGAATAACCTGGATTTCTATTTTGAATTCTATGCACCATGTTAATTACTGATTTAGGCTCGGGTTGTTGTCCGTCTAATGCAGTCGCAACAATTGAAACTCTCATTAATCCATCCAAACTATCATCAGTTATAGCTCCTATAATTAATTCTGCTTCTGGATCGACTTCGGCTCTAACTTTATTCACAGCTTCATCCACTTCAAATAATTTTAAATCTTTACCTCCTGTGATATTAACCAAAAGTCCTTTAGCCCCTTTTAAAGAATAATCGTCAATTAATGGATTATTAATTGCTGACTCAGCAGCTTTGACTGATCTGCCTTCTCCCTCGGCTTGACCTGTGCCCATCATAGCTTTGCCCATTGAACTCATAACAGTTTCAACATCAGCAAAATCTAAGTTAATAAGGCCCGGTCTAACCATTAAATCAGTTATACTTTGAACACCATGAAGCAAAACATCATTTGATAAAGCAAAAGATTCTTCAAAAGTTGTTTGTTCACTTGCAATCTTGAATAAATTTTGATTTGGAACAACTATAATAGTATCAACATGTTTTCGAAGTTCTTCTAAGCCTTGTTGAGCTTTTCTCATTCTTGAAGGGCCCTCATATAGGAAAGGTAGAGTTATAACACCGACTGTTAAGATATTAAGTTCTTTTGCAGCTCTAGCAATTACATGAGCAGATCCAGTTCCAGTTCCACCACCCATTCCAGCTGTAATGAAAACCATATTTGCACCCTGCAATATATTTACAATTTCATTTAAAGACTCGTCTGCAGCAGCTTGGCCTATATCTAGTTTTGCACCAGCTCCTAACCCTTTAGTTAAATTTAATCCCATTTGTATTTTTGTTTGTGCCTTACTTAATCTTAAATCTTGAGCATCTGTATTAACTGCAATAAACTCAACGCCCTGAAGGCCGGCCTCAATCATTCCATTGATTGCATTTCCACCCGCGCCTCCTACTCCTAATACTAGAATTCTAGGTTTCAGTTCTTTTATATCTGGTGTTTTAAAGTTTATTGTCATATTTTTCCCCTTTTAGTTATTAAATTGTTTTTCCCATTTAAGACCGGCTCTGTTAATATTTGATTTTTTTTTTGCGTTTGCCCTAAATTTTTCAAAGAGTGTTGGTTCCCAAATTTGAAAAGTCTTTCCCTGTCCAACAAATAACATGCTATTTTTAATTTTTGCATGTTTTAATAATTTTGGGGTTATTTGAATTCTACCCTCGCTGTCAAATTGTAAATTTATACTTTCAGATAAAATAGATGTTGCAAAATAATCTTTCTTTTCTTCAAAAGGATTTAGAGAGTCTATTGCGTTTGAAATTTTTTCAATTCTATCTTGCGGCCATGCTTCAATACATTGATTGTTAAAAGATGGATAACAAATTATACCATTGTAGCCTGTGCTCGATAAATATGATCTATAAGGTGCAGGCACTGAAACCCTTCCTTTTTTGTCTAATTTGTTTTCGTATGTTGATAAAAACATAATTCATATTATCCTTAATTTGGGATATTATGGGATAATATGGGTTTTATTTACTAGGGTCAATAGCTAAAATTTAAGACATATCATTTAGAATTTTACAATAATTTGGGATTAAATTAATGAAATGCCAGATAAACTATAAGCCGGGTTCTGTCATTAAAACTTATCATTTATCTAGGCTTTAAATCACTTTAAAGCTCAAGCAACTAACCCTGATGACTAGCCAAAGACTGCTTTTAGTTATTGCTAACAATGTCATCTCTACTCAGTCTTGCTCCCAGTGGGGTTTTCCATGCGCTAGCTGTTACCAACTTAGCCGGTGTGCTCTTACCACACCTTTTCACCCTTGCCTTGATAAGGCGGTTTGTTTTCTGTGGCACTATCCCTAAGGTTTCCCCCGCCAGCTGTTAACTGGCACTGTGTCTTTGTAGAGCCCGGACTTTCCTCTTTAA
>CACFZE010000019.1 GCA_902570695.1 uncultured Pelagibacteraceae bacterium | reverse complement strand
GTTTTTTTTGTAAATTTTTATTATTTATTACTAAATGTATTTTTTTTGAAATATTTTTATAGTTTCTAGCATTAAAAAAGACTGCAGAATTTCCCATTTGATTTTTCATAAAGTATGAGTCAGAGCAAATTAAAGGAGTATTTAAACTAATAGACTCTAATGGTGGTATGTTTGTGGGTCCACATAAAGATGGGTAAACTGTTGCAATTGCATTGGAATATAATGATGACATAAATTTATCTTGTACCCTTCCTAAAAAATATATTTTTTTTTGTAATTTATGTGACTGAACAAAATTATAAACATCATTGTAATTATTTTTTTTTGCCCCACAAAATACAAGAGAAATATTTTTATTTTTTTTTAAAACATCCTTAAATGCTTTGATTAAATTAATATGATTTTTATGTTCCCAAAATTGAGCTGGATAAAATAAATACTTTTCCTTTATTTTAAATTTTTTGAATACATTTATTTTTTTTTTTTTAAATAAATATTTTGGTATTATAAATGGAAGTGAAAATATTTTTTTTTTTTCTACATCATATGAATTAATTACATGTTTTTTACCCATTTCAGAATCAACCAATATTCCATTACAATATTTACATATATTTTGATAATGCATGTCTCTTTCTAAAATTATTTTATTTGTATATTCAGAAAATTGATGCTCGTATCTATGCATTAAGTCATGGATTGTGGATAATGATTTTTTGTTTATTTGATAAGATGTAATATTTTGACTAGGGAAAATAATAATTTTACAATTACTTTGATTTAAAATTTTTACCTCTTCATATAAAAATTCTCTAAATATAAAATAGTAATATTTTTTTGAAAAAATTAAATAAATTAATCTTCTTAGGATTTTTTTTAATAAACCTTTGTGAATATAAATTTTCTTTGAATTCTTTGGAATATGTTTCTCCCAGTGTTTATCTGAATAATAATATTCTACTTTAAATTTTCTTTTTTTTTGTAATAAATTTAGAGCTTCTATAACACTTAAAGAATATTGATATATTCCGCCTACTTCTTTGGGTGAGGTTAGTAAAATTCCAATTTTATTCATTAATTTCTTCAACTTCGATTTAAATCATTTATATACATTTTTAAATATGAAAAAAAAAAGAATAATTGTTACAGGATGTTGTGGTTTTATCGGTTTTAGTCTTTCAAAAAAACTACTGATGAACAAAAACATAGAAGTAATTGGAATAGATACGATAAACGATTATTACGACGTAAATTTAAAAAAACAAAGACTTAAGTTACTTAAGAATAATAAGAATTTTCTATTTAGAAAAATTGATATTGGAAATTTTAACTTATTGAAAAAAGTATTTGTTAACGGAAAAATTAATATAGTTTACAATTTTGCTGCTCAAGCAGGTGTGCAATACTCTATAAAAAATCCAAAAAAATATATGATATCGAATTGTGTTGGTTTTTTTAACATATTAGAGTTGTCAAGATTAAATGGGATCAGAAATATTTTCTATGCCTCATCAAGTTCTGTGTATGGAGACAGTAAAAAATTTCCAGTTAAAGAAAATTTTGAACTTAAACCAAAAAATTTTTATGGGTTTAGTAAAAAAGCTAATGAAGAGATGGCTGATATTTATTCAAGGTATTATGACATGAAAATTATTGGTTTAAGATTTTTTACAGTTTTTGGACCATGGGGGAGGCCCGATTTAGTTATTAGTAAATTAATTGAATCATTTTACTCGAAAAAGGTATTTTATTTAAATAACTTTGGGAAACATACGAGAGATTTTACATACATTGACGATGTTATAAATATTATTTTAAATTTATCGAAAAATGTAAAACTTGTTAAAAAAAACGATATTTTTAATATTTGTGGATCGAAACCAGTTTCATTACTTTATTTAGTGAAATTATTTGAACAAAAAGTTGGTAAAGCTAAAATTAAAAAACGAGTTTTTCAAAAAGGAGATATACTTAAATCGTACGGTTCAAACGAAAAATTAAAAAGAGTATTAAATGAGACAAAATTTACTAATTTTGATGAAGGTTTTCTTAGAACATTTAATTGGTATAAGAAGTACAATAAGATAAAGAACAATTAAATTAATAAATTTTATTTTTAAGGCAGAAATAGAAATATTAATATGTAATAGTTTTCTGTGTGCTAAATTTTTTTAATTTTTTCAATATCTTCAAAATCTTCTTACTTGTATCTCCAGACCCATATAGCTTTGAGGACTTAAATTTTTTCCCATATTGAATTTTAATTTTTTTATAAATATCCCACATTGCATTTGAAGACTGAATTACATTTTTTGAAGTAAGTCTACTATTTTGTCTTTTACCAACATTGACAGCTGGTATTCCAATAAATGCTCCATCTCTAATTGCAGATGAGGAATTGCCAACCAAACATTTAGCATTTTTGATTAATGGGATGTAATATTCTATTGGTAAATTTTTAAAAATTTTATAATTTCGCAATAAATTTTTTTCTCTTAAAGTTCTTAATTTTTTTGAAATTTGCTCAGATCCACCATCAGAATTTGGCCAAATTATTATATTTTTAACATTAAATTTTGAAGTGGCATTAACAATATTTATTATTGCTTGCTCATTTTTATCTAACTCTGTTGTGACTGGATGATAAAGTGTTACAAGATATTCATCATTTTGCGATAAAATATCTAAGTCACCTACACCTTTGCGAGAAAGATATTCAAATTCTTTTTTAAAACTTTTTTTATTTAAAATATTTTTTAGTAAATCATTCCTTGGACATCCAACATTATATACATGTGATGGCACTTCACCCAATTTTATTACTCGTTTCATTGCATCTTTATTTGCTACAAAATGCAGATGAGAAAGTTTTGATATTGCGTGTCTTACACTTTCATCTAATGTGCCAGTTACCTCACCTCCCATTGTATGTGCAACTAAAATATTCATATAAGTCGCTGTTATTGCAGTTGACATAGTTTCATAGCGGTCTCCGACGGTGAAGACAATATCAGGCAAAATTTTATTGAATATATCAGATAGCTCAATCATTCCTAATCCTGTAGTTTTTACCATAGAAGAAAGTTCGCTAGTTGAAAACTGATTTTCAATTTTATAATCAATTTTTATTCCATCTTTTAAAATTCTTTCAGCAACATCTCCAAATTTATTTTGTAATGCTGAAGCACCAACAATTACAAATACTTTAAATCTTTTATTTTTTTTTGCCTCTAGAATTACGGACTTTATACTATTATAGTTTGCAGATGAAAAAATTACGAAGCAAATTTTTTTAATTTTCATAAAAATCTTTCATTTTAAGTAAATTATTTTTTTTAATTTCTTTATTTAATTTTTTTCCGATTAGTCTTTTATAATCAAGTGCTCTAATTCCAGTTCCAGGTTTTTTGAAAACAATATCTTTTTTTCTTAAAATAGAATTTGCTTTTAAATCATTTTTAGCAACTATACTTTTTTCAAAAACCTTTTTCATATCTTTGTATTCATTTAAATTATTTTTATCGACAGGATTATCTAATATTTTCCAGATTTCTTTGATATTTTTTACTAAAAAAGAGAACTCATTTGGCTCCATAGAATTCTTGGCATCACTTCCATACATTTTTCTGGATAGTGTAAAATGTTTTTCAATAATTGAAGCTCCATTTGAAGCAGCAGCAAATGCTGCCGAATATCCCAGGGTATGATCCGAGAAACCTACTGGACATTTGTATCTTTTTTTTAATTCATGAATTACATTAATCCCAACTTTTTCATGTGGGCATGGATAAATAGAAGAGCACTGAAGTATTGAGAAATTTTTCTTAAGTATATTAACAGCAATGTCAATTTCATTCCATGAACTCATGCCCGTTGACAAAATAATATGTTTTTTTGTTTTTTTTAACTTTTCTAATAATGAAATATTAGTCAATTCGCCTGATGGAACTTTATATCTTTTTACTTTTAAAGCTTCCAAATGATCAATAGCTTTCTCGCTAAAAGGGGAACATAAAAACTCCCTGCCTAGTTTTTCACAAAATTTTTTTATTTTTTTCCATTCTTCTAAAGAAAAAGCTGTCCTTTCAAAATAATCATATCTTTTTTCCTTTTTAAAATAAGATGGAGAAGGTGCATCAATTAAAGTTTCTTCATCAGCAATATGCATCTGAAATTTTATTAAATCAGCACCAGAATTAGATGCACTTTTTATTAAAGCTATAGCTTTTTTTATATCTCCATCATGAACTGATCCTATTTCGGCTATAATCATTTAAATTTTAATATATC
>CACFZE010000018.1 GCA_902570695.1 uncultured Pelagibacteraceae bacterium | reverse complement strand
AATTCTATAAAAATGACGATGATTATTTAGAGGCATTATCAAAAATGATGAAAACTGAATATGATGAAATAACAAATAATGATTTATTATTACAAATTGATTGTCCAGATCTTGCGCTAGCAAGACATATGACTTTTAAAAATTTATCAGATGAAGAATTTTTAGTTAGAGCAGAAAAACAAATTGAATGTCTTAATGAAGCAATCAAAGATATCGATGCCTCTAAGTTGAGAATGCATATCTGTTGGGGTAATTATGAAGGACCACATATTCACGATATTGGATTAGAAAAAATATTACCTATTGCATTAAAAGCAAATATCCAAACTTATTTAATCGAAGCCTCGAACCCAAGACATGCCCATGAATGGCAGGTTTTTGAGAACATAAAACTTCCTAATGATAAAGTAATAGTTCCTGGTGTAATAGACTCAACCTCAAACTTCGTAGAGCATGAAAATTTAGTTAAAAATAGAATAATTCAGTATTCAAAAGTAATTGATAAAAATCAATTAATGGCTGGAAGTGATTGTGGATTTAGTACTTTTGCAGGCTTTGGAAATGTTGATGAAAATATTGTTTACAAAAAATTTGAATCTTTGGTCGCAGGTGCAGAGCTTGCGTCAAATGCGATTTAAAAACATCTTTTAAATTCCCTAAGGAATATATATCCTTTCACCCATAAATTTAAATTTAACGAGGGAAAAAATATGAAAAAAATATTAATATCTTTATTGTTTCTTCTTTTTGGAACTTCTGTTTACGCAGATTGTAACATTAAGAGTGGATCAATAAATATTTTAGCTAATGATTTTCCAGCTTTAAGAACTTTCGTGGAAACTGCTAAAGGATGTAAAGGAAGTGCAGATTTTAAAGTCACACACTCATCTGAGCACAATAAAATTGCTGTGCCAGCTCTAACTGCAAATCCATCAGAGTTTTCTGCAAGAATTGCAGCAAATAGCTCTATAGTTCCTTTGATGAACCAAGACTTAATTAGACCACTTGATGATCTTGTTAAGAAATATGGAAAAGGAATACAAGATTCTCAATTGATAACAATTGATGGAAAAATAATGGCAGTTGCTTTTATGGCTAACACTCAGCACTTATATTACAGAGAAGATGTTTTAAAAGAATTGGGTATAGCTGTTCCTAAAACATATGAGGAAGTAGTTGCGGCTTCAGAAAAAATAAGAGCATCTGGTAAAATGCAATATCCTTACGCAGCAGCATACAAAGCTGGTTGGAATTTAGCAGAAGAATTCGTTAACATGTACATTGGACATGGAGGAGAATTCTTTAAAGCAGGAACCGCTCAGCCAAGCATTAACAATGCAAAAGGTGTAGCAACATTAAATATGCTAAAAAAATTAGCAGGTTTAAGTAACCCAGATTATTTAACTCACGATAGTGAAGCTATTAAAGTTGAATGGGAATCTGGAAATGTTGCATTAATGACTCTTTGGGCATCAAGATCAGGAACATTGCTTGATGATGATGGTGATGCAAAAATTACAACTGCAACTAAATTAACTGGACCAGCAACAGTTGCTGGAGGAAACATACCAGCGGCGACTTTATGGTGGGACGGTTTCACATTAGCAAAAAATAGATCTGACGCTGATGCTGAAGCAACATTTAGAGCTTTAGCACATGCAGCTGCTAACAAAAAGATGGTTGCGGATGCAGCAGATCAAGCTGTTTGGTTAATTGAAGGTTTTAAACCTGGACCAAAATCAATTGGAGTTATCGAAGCTGTTAAAATGAAAGCTAAACCATATCCAATGTTACCACAAATGGGTTTAATGCATGGTGCATTAGGAAGTGAGATTGTTGAATTTTTACAAGGTAAAGAGTCAGCAGAACAAGCTTTAAAAGATGTTGAAGCAGCTTACATGAGTAAAGCAAAAGAACAAGGTTTTCTATAATCAATAAATTTTAGGTGGGGATGAAAATCCCCACTTATTACATTAATGCCTAACAAAACTTTTTTTTGGTTTTTCTTGCCAACTGGATTGGCAATGATTTTATTTATAGGTCTTCCTATTATTTCAACAGGGATACAATCATTTTATGCGCAGCACGACCAAGTTGTTAAGGAAGTAAAAAAATGTGATCCTTTTGGATGCACAGTTTCTATAGTTGTTGACCAAGAAAAAACTTCTAAAATTCGTGAAGAAAAGCCTTTAGGAAAATTCAATGGATTTGGAACTTATGTAGATAGAAACCATCTTGCAGTGGAAGAGATTGGAAATTTTTGGAATGAAACAAATAGTTTTGGAGAATTTGTAGATCAAGTTACCAACCTACCCTTTTACAAGGCTCTAATTTTTACTTTAACTTATTGCTTGTTTGTAACGCCTAACGTCTTACTTTTAGGTTTTATAATTGCTTTAAGTCTTAATGCAGTAACTAGAAGAATTAGAGGACCACTAATATTTGGAACCATATTGCCGATGATTGTTACTCCATTGGTAGGTTCTTTAGTTTTATTTTGGATGATAGATGCAGAAGGAATTATTGGAGCGAATTTGCAAATGTTGATGGATGACCCTTATTTATCCTTAAAATCCTCAAAAACTCTTACTTGGATAACTATAATAATTTATGGAATTTGGCACCATTCACCGTTTGCTTTTGTAGTATTTTATGCAGCTTTACAAACTGTTCCTCAAGAACCTGTTGAGGCAGCTATTATTGATGGAGCATCAAGATGGCAGAGAGTAAGACATATTGTTTTACCTCATATTTATCCTGTAGTTACATTTGTTGCTCTCATATCCTTGATGGATAATTTTAGAGTTTTTGAACCTATAATTGGTTTTAGTGCTGAAGGAAGTGCTCAATCTTTATCTTGGTTAATTTATGATAACCTCGTTAATGAGGAAGTAATATTATTTGGTTCGGCCGCAGCCACCTCAATGATGACGATTGTTGGGATAGCCATACTTTTAGCACCAGTTTTAATAAGAACATGGAAGGAATTTAGGACAGCGAGATAAATGGAATACGGACTTGATAAAAGATCAAATGCTTTAAAAATTTTTAATACAACCTTTATAATAGTTTGGCTTTTGGTTGCATGCTTTCCTTTTATTTGGACTTTTTGGGGGTCATTTAAAGTAAGAGCTGACTTTTTTTCAAGAGCTGACTGGTGGTATGCTATTACAGCATTCAATACATTGTTAGAAACTGGAGGAAAGTTTACAACCGATGCTTATAGTCAAGCATGGACTGAAGGAGAGTTTTGGAAGGCATCTAGGAATACAGTTATAGTTACATTTTTTGTTGTAACCATTTCATTGTTCCTCGGGACCTTAGGAGCTTATGCTTTATCTAGATCAACAAGAAATTATGCATTTTGGATTTTAATTGCAGCATTAATTTTTAGAGCAATGCCGCATATTACATTAGTCTCTGGTTATTTATTTCCGTTTTTTCAATTACAAATTTGGGGAATACTACCAACGACCATTGTTGTTCTTGTTGCAATAAATCAACCATTTACTTTGTGGTTATTGTATTCATTTTTTAAAACTGTTCCAAAAGAACTTGATGAAAGTGCTTTAATTGATGGCTGCTCTTATTTTCAAGCATTTAGACATATCATTATGCCAGTTATGTGGCCTGGAGTAATAACAGCTGGATTATTTAGTTTAATGCTTGCTTATAATGATTTCACAGTGACTGCTCTTTTATTAAATCAGGAAAATCATACTATGGTACCCAAAATCCAAAGTTATCTTGGAACAAATCAACATGAAGGTAATTTGATGTGGGCTGTTTCAGCAGTTGTTTCAGCTACTGCTCCTTTATTTATGTTAGTTATGTTTTTCCAAAGACAAGTAATCAGTGGATTAACAGCTGGTGCTGTGAAGGGATAATGAGTTACAAAGCTGTTTTATTTGGTTCTATTGGAACCTTAGCTGAGACATCAGATCTTCAAAGAGATGCATTTAATGAAGCTTTTAAAATAAGTGGTTTAGACTGGTTTTGGGATGAAGATATATACAGAAAACTATTGTCAAAATCAGGTGGAACTACGAGAATCAATGATTACGCAAAAGATACTAGTGTTGAAATAGACGGAAAAAAAATAAGAAATTTAAAAACCAAAATTTTTAATGAATATTTAAACAAATACAAAGTTGAGCCTAGAGACGGTGTAAAAGAAATAATTCAATTTTGCAAAAAGAACAAAATAAAAATTGGCCTTGCTAGCTCAACAACGAGCAACAATATCAATTCTATTTTTAACTCGTTAAGAGGAAGAATTGAAAAAAAAGATTTTGATTTTATTGGCAATAATGAATTCATATTAAGAGAAAAACCATATCCCGATATTTATAATTATGCTTTAAAATACTTGAATATTAACTCAGACGAATGTGTGGCAATTGAAGATACAGAAGAAAGTTTAAATTCTGCTTTAAGTGCAGATATAAAATGTGTTGCATTTCCTGGAAAATATCACACTCAATACGGATTTGATGGGAACCATTTAAAGGTTAATAAATTATCAAAAAAAATCTTTAATAAATAATATTTCTAATAACGTAAAAAACTATACCTGACATAAATATTATAATAAAAATATTTATGTATTTCCAAAAGCTTCTATTATTTAATTTGTTTGAAAAAATCTTAGATAAGTATCCTAAAGAAAAGAAAAATAAAAAAGAAGCTATAGAAGCGCCTATTCCAAAGTAAATTTTGTTTTCAATATTAAAAGATTTTGAGAAA
>CACFZE010000017.1 GCA_902570695.1 uncultured Pelagibacteraceae bacterium | reverse complement strand
GGTAACATATCAACTGTTCATCTAGATGGTGAAATAGATATGGATGTCACTGAAAAGGCAAAAGAAATTATTATGCCTTTAATTGAAGCCAAGAAGGAAGTTCATTTAAATCTTAAAGAAGTTCAATACATGGATTCTTCGGGAATATCAGTTTTGATTGAAAGTCACCAAAAAGCAACTGAACTTGGTACAAAAGTTGTTCTGAAAGAAATCAGCAAGTCAGTTTTAAAAGTAATTATGATGGCAAAACTTGAACAAATTTTGAATTTGGACTGATAAATGAATGTTGCAATAAAATCTATAACTGAACAAAGAGATTTTGTTGTTAGTTCATCAAGTTTAAAAGAAGTCAGATCATTCTCAAGAGAAGTATTTGAAAAAGTAAATATTAATCAAGATTTAAAAGATGAATTAGTACTAGCCATAGCAGAAGCGGCACAAAACATTGTTAAACATGCATACCAAGGTGAAGATACTGATGATAAAATGGAGATTAAAATCTCATTAGAAAAAGGACATCTTGAAATTGGTTTTTTTGATAAAGGAAGACCAGTTGAAGAAAAAAATGTGAGACACAGAAAAATTGATGATATTAAACCAGGTGGATTAGGAACTTTTTTTATTCAACAAATAATGGATGCGGTTGTTTTTAAAGAAGGTGAGAAGCCTTGGATAAATCACTTAGTGTTAACTAAAAATTTAAATTCTTAACCACCAATAATTGCACCAACATTAAAGATTGGTGAATACATAGCGATCATCAATCCACCAATCATTGTTCCCATAAATACAATCATTATAGGTTCAATTAAACTAGACATGTTATCTACCGCTGTATCAAATTCCTCTTCATAGTAAGAAGATACAGAAGTGAACATTTCATCTAAATTTCCTGTTTGTTCACCAACAGAAATGAGCTGACTAAAAGTAGGTGGAAAAACTGGTTCTTTTAAAAATAATTTTGTAAGAGTATCTCCTGAAAAAACTCCTTTTTTTACATTTTCTAAAGCTTGAGTTACAACGTCATTATTACTTACTTGTTTTGCGATTTCTATACTCTCTAAAAGGTTTACTCCTGCTGCACTAAGATTACCCATTATTAATGCTATTCTAGCAATCAATGATTTTAAAATCATATCACCAAAAACTGGCATCTTTAAAACTCGTTGGTGCCATTTGTATCTAATTGTAGGAATTTTAGTTGTTGTATATTTAAATATCACAAAACCTATTATTGATACTATTCCTAGTGTTAGTCCACCAGCACCTCTCATAAAATTACTTGCATTCATAATAACAGCTGTTGGGGTAGGTAATGCAACACCCATTCCCTCATACATTTCAGCAAATACTGGAACAACTTTAATTAACATGAACACCATTACAGTTATCGCAACCGTAAACATCACCACCGGATAAGTTAATGCACTTTTAATTTTCTTTTTAACTTTTTCTCTTTTTTCTAATGAGTCTACTAATTTTAAGAGAAAATCATCAAGTTTACCGCTGGCCTCTCCAGCTTTAATTAAGTTTATATAAATATTATCAAATATTTTAGGGTATTTCTCAAAACATTTAGAAAGAGTTACACCGCCTTCAAGACTTTTTCTTACATCCTCTATTATTTCTTTCATAGTTGGATGTTCTATTTGATCTCTAAGCATCGTTAAAACATTTAAAATTGGCAAACCTGCCTTTACCATTGTTGCAAATTGCTTGGAGAAAAGCATAACATCCGCGGGAGTGACTTTTTTCTTACCAAAAGAAAAGCCGCTTTTTTTGCCTTTTTCTTTTTCAGCTTTTTTCTTTTTAAGTTTGGTTAAGTTGGTAATGATTATTTTTTGCTCTTTAAGTTTAAAAGAAGCTTCTTCTTGATTTATAGCCTCTATTTCACCTTCAATATATTTACCTGCTGATATTCCTTTGTAAGAAAAAGTTTCGGCTGACATTTACTACTCCATAGAGAGAACTCTATCATACTCTCTAAAATTCAGATCACCTGTAAGAATTAACTCTCTTCCCATATCCTGCATTGTTCTAAAACCTTCATTTGAAGCAATTTCTTTAAGCTCAGGTGTAGTTGCTTTTCTTAGAATTGCTTCTTTAATTGGTTTTGTAACATTTAAAATTTCATAAATACCCATTCTACCTTTGTAACCAGTATCTTTGCATTTAGGACAACCACTGCCTTTTTGAACTTTTGCCCTTGAAGCTTGTTCTACTGTAAACCCTAAATCAGCTAAAGCTTTAGGGGTTATGTCTTCATCTGGTACTCTACATTCAGCACAAGTTTTTCTTGCTAATCTTTGTGCTAAAACAAGTGAAACAGCTGCACTAATTAAATAATCGGGTGTTCCCATGTTTTGTAATCTTGTAATGGTGCTTGGTGCATCATTAGTGTGAAGTGTGCTAAATACCAAGTGACCCGTTAAAGCAGCCTTTAATCCGATATCAACTGTTTCTTTATCTCTCATCTCACCAACTAGAATTATTTCTGGGTCTTGTCTTAAAAAGGATCTCAGTGCTGTTGAAAAATTAAAACCAATATCATCTTTAATTTGAACTTGTCCCACACCATCCAATTCATATTCAACAGGATCTTCTGCTGTTAAAATATTAAGATGAGGCTTAGAAACTTCTTTTAAAATACTATAAAGAGTTGTGGTTTTACCAGATCCAGTAGGACCTGTTACAAGAACCAAACCTTGTGTGCCATGAATTGCTTTTCTTAAATTTTTTAAATCATTTTCTTCAAAGTTAAGCTGTTCTAAACTGATGTCACCTGCATCTTTGTTTAATACCCTCATTACTATTCTTTCATTAGTTGCAGTTGGTAAAATAGAAAGACGAAGATCAACTACTTTTCCATCAATTTTAAATGGAATTGCTCCATCTTGAGGAAGTCTTCTTTCTGCAATATCTAATTTTCCCATAATCTTAAATCTTGTAACCACAGCTCCATAATTTGAATGAAGAAATTTTTTAAAGTGTTCTTGTTCTTGTAAAATTCCATCCAATCTATATCTAACTCTTGAGGTAAATCGATAAGGTTCAATATGAATATCTGAAACTCCTGATTTAATTGCCTCTGCTACAACTGCTGTACTAAACTTAATTACTTCAGACTCGTTTTCTATAGCTTCAATATCTTCTTCAGGTGGTTTTTCTAAAACTTCTGCTTGTTCGTCTACATCGTAATCAAATGTTTTAGTCTTTTCGGCATTAGTTTGTCTAATATCAGAGATAGTTCTTTCACCATCTGCGAGCAATTTATCTACGAAGTTTGAAATATCAGATACTTTTGCTGCATGTAGTTCTATATCCATTTTTGTAATTGTTCTTAAATTTCTCATTAAACTTAGTTTTGAAATATCAGATATTGCTATGTGCAATACTTTTCCCTCAATTTTGAAAGGAGCTATAAAATTCATATTAATATAATTAGATGGAAGAACGGCTTTCAATTCATCAGTTACAGCAATTGTAGACAAATCAACTACATCTAATGATTGGTCTTTTACTAAAAGATCTAAAATCTTTTCTTCATCAGTTAGATTTAACTCAAATACCGCATCCAACTGCGATTTTTCTCCCTCGCCAGAAATTTTTTTTATCTCAACTAAATCTTTCCCCGAAATAATATCTTGATCAATAAGAATATTAATTAAATTAATTTCAGACTCTCTACTAATATTTATCATTATAAAATTCTTGGTGCTATAAACACTAATAACTCGTCTAGGTTATCAGAATTTTCAGTCCCTTTAAAGAGATTACCTATTACAGGCATATTACCTATAGCTGGGACTTGATCTTTAGATTTCGTTACATTGTTCTTTTTAATTCCACCAATTACAACTATATCGCCATCTGCAACTAATAATTTTGTTACAATTTCCATTTTATTAACGGCTGGTGTGTCACCTGCTACAGATCTGTTTGGTGTATCGTTATTAACTTGAATACTTAACAAAACGTTTCCATCTCCAATAATACTTGGGGTGACCTCTAATTTAAGAGCCGCTTCCTTGAAAGATACTTGAGATCCTCCACCCTCTCCTGGAGCTTCGTAAGGTATTTCCTCGCCTTGAGTAACGGTTGCCACTTGATTATCTAATGTAAATACTTTTGGATTTGAAATAGTTTTACCCATTCCCATTCTTTCTAATGCTGTAATTTCTGCTTTTAAAACACCAGAACCTGTTCTTCTTAATATTCCAATACCGCTTGTTGGATTTGTAGTTGCAAAATTTGCAAAACTATCAGTTGCATCACCAAGATTAGCAGCACCACCTGGTTCTGTACCTAAAGCACTTCCAGCGCTTCCTCCTGACAAACCGCCAGTTACATTACCAGCTCTATGATAATATCCACCCAGTCTAGTTCCAAGTGCTTTTTCAAAATCAGAATTTGCTTCAACAATAAAAGCTTCTATTAAAACTTGTTTTGTTCTTATATCTATTTCTTTAATAACTTTATCAACTACATCTAAATCTTTTTCTTTTCCTCTTACAATTATAGATCGTGTTGTTGCTTCTTCAGTAATTTGTATTGGTGTATATGAACTATCACCTGCTGTTGAGGTGAATAACTCATCAATAGTTTGTTTAGCTTGGGCCGGAGTTATATAATAAAGCCTAAAAATCTCAGAATATATTGGCTCAACACTATCTTCTAATTCTACTTTCTTTTTAACAGCTTGTGCTCTTTCAGACTTATAAGTCTCTTGTGCAGTTAGTGTTTCAGGAGAATGAACTCTAATCAAGTTACTAGCAACATCAACATCTGATGCATAATTTTTCATATCTAAAAGCGCCTGAAATGCTTTGTCCCAAGGAACATCAATTAATTCTGCAGATATTGCTCCTGCAACTTCATCTCCAACTAATACATTTATCTCTCCTATTTTACCCATCAATTTCATTGTCTCTTTGTAATCTAGGTTTTTAAATTTAAGAGTTACCCGTTGTTTTAATAGTGGATAGTCATCAGGTATTATTAAGTAATTTCTTTGTGCCTCAGATGATATTTTTTTCCTTTTTCCAAGTTTTTTTGCATCACCTTCAATAGGTTTGGGACCCATTTCTAAAGTTTTTGCGATTTCTGATTGTCCACTACTTACAATGTCTTTATTTTTAA
>CACFZE010000016.1 GCA_902570695.1 uncultured Pelagibacteraceae bacterium | reverse complement strand
TACGGAAACAGTGGTTTTCTTGGTGATGTAATTATTGAAATTGCAAATAGATTTAACGCTTCACAAGATCAATATACGGTCATTCCTACAGGAAAAGGAAGTTATGAAGATAACATGGCGGCAACTATTGCTGCATTTAGAGCAGGCGACCAACCACACTATTCACAGGTTTATGATGCTGGTGCTGCAATCATGGTAGCTCAAGTAAAAAATGGTGTTGTTATCGGTTTTGAAGAAATGGCTAAGAAATATGGCATTGATGTAGATGCTGACAACTATATTCCAGGTATTAAAAATTTCTATGCCGACTCTGATGGAAAAATGATTGGTGTACCTTTCAATAGTTCAACTTGTTTGATGTATGCAAACATGGACATTTTGAAAGAGGTTGGAATTGAATCTGTGCCAAAAACTTATGAAGAATTTGAGGCCATGGCTCCAAAAATCAAAGCTGCTGGATACATTCCTTTAGTTCAAAGTCATAGTCCATGGATTTGGACTGAAAATTTCTTTTCTAGACATAATTTATTAATGTTAGATGGAAATAATGGTTACGATGCTGTTCCTACAAAAACTTTATTCGCTGAAACTGATGCATTTGTCTATCATTGGAAGAAAGTTAAAGAATGGTATGATAAAGGTTTATATGGCTATAAAGGAAGAGCGTGGGGAGACAATCAAGCACCATTTATAGCAGGTGAAGCTGCATTTTGGTTTGGTTCTGCTGCATCATTTGGTGGAATGAAAGGTGTTGTTCCAAACTTTACAGTTAATCATATTCCTTACTGGGATTCAGTAACCAAAGGAAAAGAGTATCCAACTTTTATAGGTGGTGCTGCTAACTGGATCTTAAATGGTCATACTGAGGAAGAGTACAAAGGACTTGCTAAATTTATAGAATTTATGGGTTCTCCAGAAATGGATCTGTATTATCACAATATGACTGGTTACTCTGCAGTGACTAAAGGTGGTATAGAGTTAGCTGAAACTATAAATTTCTATAGAGCTTCTCCATATCATAAAGCAGTTGGTGAACAATTAAGCTTAGAAGGTTCAACTATTCCTGGTGGATATAGAGCTGGTAACTGGCCCCAAATTCGTGAAGTAATTTACGAAAATATTGAGCCAATGTTAAACGGCAAAATATCAATCGAAAAAGGATTGCAGAATATGGACAAAGGTGCAGCTAAATTGTTAAAGCAATTTGCTAAAACTTTGTAAGAATAATTAAAACAATAAGGAGGGTATTAATTTACCCTCCTTATTTATTTTTACAAAAGTATGAAAAAAGTCCAATTCAAATCTAGCTATTCACAATATCTTTTCTTAGCTCCGCAGCTAGGTATATTGTTAATTTTTTTATATTGGCCAATCATACAAACCTTTAGAGATGCATTTACAATGCAAGATGCTTTTGGATTTGGATCGAAGTTTGTATGGTTTGACAATTTTTTATTTATTTTTGATGATCCAGCTTATTTCATAGCTTTCAAATTTACTATTATTTATAGTTTTGTTATTACGTTAATTACAGGCTCAATTGGATTATTACTTGCCGTTCAGGCTAATAATGTAATGCATGGTAAAAGCACTTACAAAACACTTTTAATTTGGCCTTATGCAATTGCGCCTGCGGTAGTCGGTGTAATGGCAAATTATTTTTTTAGTGAAAGATTTGGTCTTCTTTATCATTTATTTCACGAACTGTGGGGATTTAATTGGTACGAAAGTGTGTTCGACTCTTATATTTACGTAATCATAGCTGGTTCTTGGAAGCAAATCAGTGCTAATTTTATTTTCTTCTTGGCTGGACTTCAAGCTATACAAAAATCTGTAATTGAAGCATCAATGATTGACTGTAAAAATAGTTTTAGAAGATTTTGGACAATTACATTCCCATTATTAATGCCAACTACATTCTTTTTAATAATTATTAATATAACGTATGCTTTCTTTGATACATTTGGAATTATTGATACCACAACAATAGGTGCTCCTTCCGGTGAAACAAGAACTCTAGTTTATAAAGCTTACATGGATGGATTTAGAGGACTGGATTTAGGAAGTGCAGGAGCTCAATCAATAATGATGATGTTGATTGTATTAGTAATTACGATTTTTCAATTTAGATATATCGAAGGGAAAATACATTATAATTAATGACTAGATTTATCACATCAAGTTTTTCACATTTAATTTTACTCATTGGAATACTAATCATGGTAGTTCCTGTATGGATGATTTTTGCTAGCTCGACGCACACGAGTTCAATGATTAATATGAATGGTCTCCAAATGTTTTTAGGAGATAGCTTTTATGAAAATTACTTACGAGTTTTATTATATCAGGGTGGTTTTTTTAAAGAGATAACAGCATTAAAAATGTTTTTTAATAGTTTTATCATGGCTACAGGAGTTGCAATATTATCCGTTGTTACATCTTTAATGGCTGCTTACGCGTTGGTTTATTACAGAATAAAATATGCAACATTATTGTTTTGGATTATATTTATTACAATTTTAGTACCATTAGAGTTAAGAATTTTCCCCACTTATTCAGTAATGGCTGAGCTTAATCTAGTGAATTCTTACTTTGGATTAATAGTTCCTATTTCAGCATCAGCTATAGCAACATTATTCTTTCGCCAATTTTATAAAACCGTTCCAGATGAATTACTTGAATCCGCAAAACTTGATGGAGCAAATACCTGGAGATTTTTTGTTGATTTTTTAATTCCTTTGTCAAAAACAATGATTGTAGCGATGTTAATATTTATGTTTGTTTTTGGCTACAATCAGTATCTATGGCCATTATTGGTGACAACTTCAGAACAATATTGGACAGTGGTTATGGGATTAAAAATGATGTCGGGTTCAATTGTTCATCGTTTTGCTTTCGTGATGATGTCTATGGTGCCACCAATTTTAATTATAATTGTGTTGCAGAAATATTTTATTAAGGGGGTTTTTCAAGATAAATGAAAATTAAACCACTTCAAATAATTGCTCATATTATTTTAATACTAGGAGTCTTGTTAATGGTAGTTCCTATTTGGATATCTTTTGCAAGTTCTTCGCATGACTCTGTAACTATATTAACCGAAGGTATGAAGTTTCATATAGGTGATCAGCTAGCAAGAAACTATAACGAAGTTTTAAATGAAAAAGGTGGTTGGTCAGAAGAAGTGACTGCTGCAAAAATGTTTATTAATAGTTTTATAATGGCATTAGGAATTGCAACACTTAAGGTAGTTATTTCAGCAATGTCAGCATATGCTTTGGTTTATTATAGATTTAAATTAGCTGTACCAATTTTTTGGTTAATCTTTATTACTCTACTTGTTCCTTTGGAGGTAAGGATTTTTCCAAGCTATAAAATTGTATCTGATTTAGGTTTAACAAATTCATATACAGGCCTTATCCTTCCATTAGTTGCTTCAGCTACAGCAACATTTTTCTTCAGACAATTTTATAAAACAATTCCAGATGAACTCTTGGAGTCAGCAAAATTAGACGGAGCAAATGCTTGGAGTTTTTTCATAGATTTCTTGGTTCCATTATCTAAAACCATGATAGCAGCAATGTTTATCTTTATGTTTGTATATGGATACAGCCAATATTTATGGCCACTAATAATGACAACTGCAGAAGAATACTGGACTGTTGTAATGGGAATGAAGATTATTTACACAGAAAGCTATGAAGGAGTTGCTCTGCCAAGAACTGCAGAAAGATTTGCGTATATCATTTTGTCAATGATCCCACCAGTTTTAGTGGTAGTATTTTTACAAAAATGGTTCATAAAAGGATTAATTCAAACGGAGAAATAAATGAGCTTTTTAGATTTAAAAAATGTGACTAAGATTTACCCAAATGGAACTAAGGCTGTTCATGAAACTTCATTAAGTGTTGATGAAGGTGAGTTTATGGTTTTTGTAGGACCTAGTGGATGTGGAAAATCAACTTTATTAAGAATGGTTGCAGGCTTAGAGGATATTACAGAGGGTGATATTAATCTTGACGGAAAATTAATTAATGAGGTAGATCCGTCTGAAAGAGATGTAGCAATGGTGTTTCAGAACTATGCATTATACCCACATATGAATGTTTATAATAACTTGGCTTATGGTCTAAAAAACAGAGGAATTGACAAAGAAACAATCGAGCAAAAAGTAAATGATGCAGCTAAGCTGTTACAAATTTCAGATTATTTACAGAGAAAACCTTCAATGTTATCCGGAGGTCAAAGGCAAAGGGTTGCAATGGGTAGAGCAATTGTTAGAAATCCAAAAATATTCTTATTTGATGAACCTCTTTCAAATTTAGATGCAAAATTAAGAATTCAGATGAGACTTGAAATCAAAAAACTTCAACAGAAAGTTGGAGTAACAAGCATATTTGTTACGCATGATCAAGTAGAGGCCATGACACTTGCTGATAGATTAGCAGTTATTAACAATGGAATTATTGAACAGCTTGGAACTCCTATTGAGATATATGATAATCCAAAATCATTATTTGTTGCTGGTTTTATTGGCTCACCTCAAATGAATTTTTTAGATGGTAATATAAAAAATAAAACATTATCTGCAGAAGGTTTTGAAATTAAAGATATTGATAGTGACTTTGAGGGAGAAGTAAAATTAGGAATAAGACCTGAACATTTAAGTCAAAGTGAAAATAGTTTAATTAATTTAAAAGTAGACTTAGTGGAACAACTTGGTTCGGATAATCTTGTTTATGGTCAATTAAAAGACAAAAAAGACTTTTGTTATAGGTGTCCGGGAAATCTAACTATTGAAAAAGGTGCTGATCTAAGTCTTAATATTGAGAACAATAAATATTATATTTTTGATAAAAGCACTGGCAAAAGAGTTAATTAATTTTGATTTTAAGCAAACCAAATCATATAAAAATTTATGGTCACCGAGGAGCAAGAGGAGATCTTCCCGAAAACACTCTAGAAAGTTTTAAATACTTATTTGAAAACAATATTAATGCATACGAAACAGATATATTAATTTCTAAGGATCTTGTACCAGTTATTGCTCATGATTTTAGATTAGATCCAAGCAGAACAAAAGATAATGAGGGGAATTGGATAGAGGATGAAAATTTAAAAATATTTGATTTAACTTATGCAGAACTTTCAAAGTTTGATGTAGGTTCAGTAAATAAATTATCCAGATACGGAAGAAGATTTATTAATCAAAAAAAATTAGAAAACCAAAGAATACCAAAACTTTCTGAATTATTAGAAATGTCTTCAAAAAATAAATCTGAAAAATTATTAATAAATTTAGAAATTAAATCTACACCAGAGGAAGAAAATTTGACACCAGAACCAGAAGATACAGTAAAATTAATTATGAACGATATAAATGAATCATCTTTAAAAGATAAAATAATCGTTTCATCATTTGATTGGAGAACTTTATCAGTAATTAAAAATCAGTATCCTGAAATTCCAAGAGCTTACTTAACTCAACATTTGACAGGAATTAATATTAATCAAACTATTTACAACAGATCTCCTTGGTTGAGTTTTTTGCCTTATTATGAAGATCATGAATTGCCAAAAATTATAAAGTCACAAGGTGGAAAAGCTTGGCATCCATACCGAAAAGACATTACAAAAAAACTTGTCGATATTTCTCATCAAGAAGAATTGCCAGTAAATGTATGGACAGTAAACAAAGAGTACGAAATGTTAAAGATGGTTGAGTACGGTGTAGATGGTATTATGACAGATTATCCATTAAGGTTGAAAGAACTTTGTGAGAAAGAAAATATAAAATGGTTTTAGTTTATCTTAATGGATTTAAATATAGTTAATAACCAAGAGAAATTTTTAGCAGGAAAACTTGAAGGATATACTTTAAAAGGTGCAGAAAATAAATTTGATGATAGAGGAAATCCTTTAACATTTCCAGGCTGCACAATAATTTGCAATATTCCTCTTAATACTAATTTATCTGATCAAATTATTAGTTTTCAAAAAAATATAGAGAATTTTAACCCCAAAAAAACTTACTTCTATTTACCTCCATCCAGTTTTCATATGACATTATTTGATTGTTGTAATTTTAATACAAAAGACACTAATTATTGGCCATCAGATATAGATCCTGATATGGATTATAAAGATATAGCTGTTGAATTAAATAGAAGAATTCAGAACTATATCTTTCCAAAAGAATTCAATCTTAAACTAAAAATGTTTTTTGGAGGATACAGTATTATTTTAGAACCATATTCTGAAAAGGATGAAAAAATATTAAGAAATTGTAGAGATGAACTAAGTAGCTTATTAAAAATTAAATTTGAAAACCATCAAAGATATACTTTTCATATTACTTTGGCATATATCTTAAGA
>CACFZE010000015.1 GCA_902570695.1 uncultured Pelagibacteraceae bacterium | reverse complement strand
TTTAATCCACCTAAACTAGACTTATCAAATTTAAGATCTCCTCCATGTGATTTTACTACATCTGATGATATAGCCAAGCCAAGACCAACACTAGACTTTGTTTCCGATCTACTTTTGTCAATTTTATAAAATGGTTTTAAAACATTTTGATGTTCCTTCTGTGGTATCCCTGGACCATCATCCTCAATTAAAATACTAATAGTTGATCTTCCTTTTTTTAGATACAATTCAACATTATCAGCAAATTTTAAAGAATTATCTATAAGGTTATTAACACATCTGCTAATTAAATTCTTTCTTCCATCAAAATAAACCCTCTCTTTTAAAAAATATTTTATATTTGGTTTTTCATATTTTTTACAAATATCTTGAAGAAGAACAGAGATATCAAACGTTTCAGTTTTATCTTTTGCACCAGATCTTGCGAATTGAAGATATTCATTTAACATTTTTTCCATTTCATCAACATCTCTTGAGAGTTTCTCCGCAACACTTTTGTCTTTAATCATAGCAATTTGAAGTTTTATCCTTGTCAGAGGTGTTCTTAAATCGTGGCTGATACCGGATAGCATCTCAGATCTTTGATTGAGATGTCTAATTATTCTTTTTCTCATTTTGTCAAACTCTAAACCAGCTTTTCGGATTTCGAGTGCTCCAGAAGGTCTAAATTCGTCAATATCTTCTCCTCGACCAAATCTTTCAGATGCCTCTGCAAGTTTAGTTATGGGTCTAGTTTGATTCTTTAAAAAAATAATTGCTACAGCTATCATTAATAATGCTGGCAATGTTATCCAAAGACCAAATAATCTAGCCGAACTCGTAGTTAGTCTATCTCTTGGAATATAAAATTGAAAATATCCTTTTGAATATCCTATTTTCAAATCAACAACTTCTTTGAAGTTTGTTGTATCAAACCAATAAGTTAAATTTTTTTTCTTTAACTCTCTTCGTAATGATCGATCAACTGGACTGAACCATCTTTCTGGTATTTTATCTGGTAAGATTTTATCTTTTTCATATTTGATATTAAAACCCAAGTGTTCTTTGAATAAAATTATTATAAAATCTTTGTTCGTTTCATCGTTATCATAAGCGTCTACAAAAGTTTTGACTTCAGATACTAATGCTCTTGTCATTCCAGAATTAGTTTTGATCCAAAGACTATCAAAAAAAACTAAAGAGATAGTTATTTGCATAACTACTATTGGAACAGCGACTATGAGCAAACCTCTATAAAAAAGTCTTTTAGGTAAGATATTTTTTATATATTTACTCAATCCATAAAACATAACCTTCACCTCTTATTGTTTGTAAATAATTTGGGCTTTTGGGGTTTTCTTCAATTTTCTTTCTAAGTCTTGTAATTATTACATCAACTGATCTTTCTTTATCAATTTTTATAAGATTACCAATTTCCTCTCTTTTAAATATTTTTCCAGGAGAATTAACCATTTTATCTAAAATTATTTTTTCTGTATTATTGATTTTTATTGATTTATCATTTTTTAAAATAAACTGCTTGTTAAGATCTATTTCAATTTTACCAAATTTAAATTTTCTTTTTGTATTTCTATATTTTGTTTTATTTAAGATATTGTTAATTCTAAGTATTAATTCTTTAGGCTCAAAAGGTTTTGGAAGGTAATCGTCTGCACCAATATTTAAACCCTCTATTCTTTCTGAGGCCTCACCTTTTGCTGTTAAAAGAATTATTGGGGTTGAAATTTTGTCTTTGTTTTCTTTTGTAAATTCCAAACCACTTTTGCCAGGCATCATTATATCAAGAACTATTAAATCAAATTTTATAACTTTAACTTTTTCAAGAGCATCTTCGGCGCTGTTTGAGCTGGTTACGAGATAGTTATTTTGAGAAAGATATTCCTTAACTAATTCTCTTATACCATCATCATCGTCTACAACTAAAATATGTGCTTTAAATTTTTCCATTAATTATTTTTTTTAAAACATTGTCAAAACTGACAACCTCATTTGCTTTTGATGCAGAGAATGCTTGGTAAATTCTTTTCTTTTGAGCTGAGAAAATTTCGTTAAATAATTTCTCTCCCTCTTCTGTTAAGAAGACATGTTTTATTCTGGTATCTATTTGATCCTTTTCATATTTTATAGCTTTTAAATTTATTAAATCTTTCAAAACTCTATTCAAACTTTGCTTTGTAACTTTCAATTTTCTTAAAAGTTCTGATATTGTAATACCCTGATATAATGAAATTAGATGAATAACCTTGTTATGTGCGACACCTATGGAGTATTTATTCAACACATTTCTAGCATCTGAGACCGTCTCTCTGTAGCCAAGAAATATTTTTTCAATATATTGTTTGAGATCCTCATCTTTTAAATATAAAAGTTTTTTCATATTGGTAAGTTATATTGACATATTATATATACAAATATATTTTTTTATAAAATTAAATAATGATACCATTCGATAAACGATCTGGAAAAATTTGGTACAATAATGAGCTTGTTGAATGGCAAGATGCAAAATGCCATGTAATCAGTCATGGACTTCATTATGCAAGTTTAGTTTTTGAAGGTGAAAGAGTATACGACGGAGAAATATTTAAGCTACAAGAGCATACAGATAGATTATTTTATTCTGCAAAAAGATTAGACATTAATATTCCCTATACAAAAGATGAAATAAATGAAGCTTCTAAAAAAATAGTGGCGGTTCAAAATATTCAAAACGGATATGTAAGACCATTTGCGTGGAGAGGAAGTGAGATGATGGGTGTGTCTGCACAGAAAAATACAATTAATGTAGCAGTAGCTACTTGGGAATGGCCTGCATATTTTGATCCAAAATTAAAAGCTGAAGGAATAAGATTAAATATTTCTAAATGGCGAAGACCGGCTCCAAATACTATTCCTTGGGATGCAAAAGCAGCTGGATTATATATGATTTGTACTCTTTCAAAACACGAAGCTGAACAACAAGGGTATTCTGAATCATTAATGTTAGATTTTGAAGGTAATGTTGCAGAAGGAACAAGTGCAAACATTTTTTTTAAAGATAAAAATAATGAATTACATACACCAACACCAGATTCTTTTTTAAATGGTATTACAAGACAAGCTGTAATTGAATTAGCCAAATCAAAAAATATTAAAGTTCATGAAAGAAAAATTTCTCCAGATGAACTAGGTAATTTTGATGGATGTTTCTTAACTGGAACAGCAGCTGAAATAACACCTGTTGCAAGCATAGCAGATCATAAATACAAAATTTGTGATGTTATATTAGGATTATCAAAAAGCTTTGATCATTTAGTTAGACAAAAAAAAGCTGCCTAATCCTTATTATCTTCAGATATTGCATGGTCTATTCCTTTTCTAAGATAATCATATCCAGTATAAAGTGTTAAAAACGCAGATAGCCATAAAATAATAATGCCAATTGTTTGAGCATTATAATCTTGAAAATTTATTAATTTATTTCCTGTTTCCCCAGTCAGAAGTATTGCTATCGAAAACATCTGCAAGAATGTTTTAAGTTTTGCTAAATTAGAAACTGGAAGCTTTATTTTTCCTTTTGCTAGAAATTCTCTTAAACCTGAAATTAGTATTTCCCTTGTAAGAATTATAATAGCTGCAATAACTTCGTAATTTTTTATTGTTTGGTCCATAACTAATAAAATTAACGCAGTTGCAACAATAATTTTATCTGCAATAGGATCTAAAAGTTCACCAAGTTTAGACTCTTCTTTAAACATCCTCGCCAAAAGGCCATCTAAAAAATCTGTAAATGAGGCAATTAAAAAAAGAGCAAATGGTATAACGTCCCCGTAAAATCCAGGAAGATAGAATGTAAAAACAAATATTGGAACAATTATTATTCGTCCAATTGTTAAATAATTAGGTATTTTAAATTTCATTCGTGAAAGAAGTTATATATTTTTTTTGCAACTTTTTCCTCAACTCCATCAACTGATTTTATTTCATCTAAACTAGCTGATTCCACAGCTCTAGCTGAACCAAAATGATTTAATAATGCCCTTTTTCTAATAGATCCAATACCATCAATTTGATCTAATAATGATTTGCTTATGCCCTTTTTTCTTTTTGCTCTATGAGCACTTATAGCAAATCTATGGGATTCATCTCTTAGTCTTTGTAAAAAGAATAATGTTGGATCATTTTTCTCAAACTTGAACTCTCTTCCATTATGAAAAAATGTTTCATTTCCACTATTTCTCATTTTACCTTTTGCTATAGCTACAATAGGTATTTCATGTAGACCGAGTTCATTCATCGCTTCTCTAGCAACAGAATATTGACCTTTCCCTCCATCAATTAAAACTAAATCAGGGAAAGTTAAATAATTATCTTTCTCTTGAACTGCTCTTTTAAATCTTCTGTTAAGAACTTCTCTCATCATTCCGTAATCATCTTGAGCATTTTTTTGAATTTTTATATTAAATTTTCTATACCTTTTTTTAACGAACCCTTCATCGCCATAAGTAATTAAAGCGCCCACACTATTTGTGCCTTGAATATGGCTATTATCATAAACCTCAACTAAATTAATATTAGTTTCAAGATTGAATTTTTTTGATACTGCATCGAAAAGATCTCTATTATTCTGACTCTCATAAAGTTTTCTATTCAAACTATCTTTTGCATTATTTATTGCTTGATTTATAACTTTTAGTTTCGTCCCTTTTTTTGCAACAGTAATTGTGATTTGTTTACCTTCTTTTTGTGTAAGTGTTTTTTCAATTAATTCTTTCTCTTTAATTTCATTTGATAAAATTATAGAAGATGGCACACTTTTATTTTCATAAAATTGAGAGACAAAAGAATTAATGATATCACTCAGATTTTCTTCTGGATCATGCTTTGGAAAAAAAGCTTGATTACCCCAATTTTGTTTTGATCTATAGAAAAAAACTTGAATACAAGTTTTTCCAGACTCTTTATATCCCGCGATAACATCAGCTTCGACTAAATTTGCTTCATTAATTCTTTGAGAAGATTGGATAATATTTAATGATTTAATTCGATCTCTTAATATTGCTGCTTTTTCAAAGTCTAAATCCTCACTAGCCTTTTCCATTTGATTAGATAAGCTTTTCTGAATTTTTCTAGACTTGCCTGATACAAACTCAATTGCATCATCAACAGTTTGTTTATAATCACTCTCAGTTACATAACCAACACAAGGTCCAGAGCACCTTTTAATTTGATAAAGTATGCAGGGTCTTTCTCTATTTTTGAAAACAGTGTCATCACAAATTCTAAGATGAAATATTTTTTGGATCATTTTTATAGTCCAATTTGCAGATCCAGCTGATGCAAATGGTCCAAAATAAAATCCTTCTTTGCTTTTTTTCCCTCTGTGCCTTTTGATTTGTGGCCATTTATCTTTGTCGCCTATAAAAATAAAAGGAAAGGATTTGTCATCTCTTAGTAAAATATTAAATTTTGGTTTAAACTTTTTAATTAAATTTGCCTCTAAAAGTAAAGCCTCACTTTCATTTGAGGTAGTAGTAATTTCGAGTCTTTTTGTTTGAGAGAGCATTCTCTCAGTCCTAATGATATGACTTTTCTCTGATACATAACTTTTAAGTCTGTTTGGAAGGTTTTTTGCTTTACCCACATAAAGAATTTCTCCTTTTGAATTTAGCATCCTATAAACACCTGGCAACTTAGGTACCAAGGGCAATTCTTTTTTAATTACTTCTTTACCTATATCAGAGCTGATCATGGCTTCTTTTTTTAGAAATTTGGATCCCAACTGAGCTGCAATCCTTCATTATTTCTAATTTTTCGATTTGAAGAGTAATTTTATCTATTCTTTTATCTTTGAATAGCTCATCAAAAACATCTTCTGCCAATGTTTCAAGAAAATTATAATGTTTGTTTTTTACTAGTTTTTTTATTAATTTTACTATTTTAGCATAGTTAACTATCGATTTAATATCTTTATCATTCGATGGCTGTTTATCTTGATAATTTACTTCTAAATTAAATTTTACTTTTTGAGGCTTTTCTTTTTCAAAATCAAAATAACCAAGTTTTAAATCTAACACTAATTCTTTTATTAAGACCTTCTTTTCATAGTTAAATAGGCTTTTATTTTTATCTATTTTTACAACTTTGAGATTATTTTTTTTCATATTTACATTCTAGATTCTATAAATTTAATAATTTCTGGATGGTAATAACTAAAACAGCTATATTTAACAAGTTGATGGCCTGCAGCACTCTTTTTCATTTCTTTCTGTAATTTCTTATCAAGAACTACAAATTTTTTTTCACTTGTTAGTTTTTCTTTACCTTCTGGCCAAGCTTCTTCCCATCCACCTTTCATTTTCTCTTTAACTTTACAATTTTTTCCATTGACAAAAATTTTTCTATTTGTGTGACCAGGTGTATCAATCCATTTTATACCCGGGATATTTCCTAAATCTTTTTTCATCCAGACACTATTGCTGCGCCAATCTCCCTCACCATCTACGGGGCTATGAAAAACTAGAGCATCTATTCTTTTAAAACTTTTCAGTTCGTCAATTTGCATTTTTCTAATTGGAGTGTTTGGATTTCTATCCCAACAATTAGGCATGAAGGAAATAGTTGCATTAAAGTCTTCTGGATAAAGACCTTTGTGTCTAAGTGTATCAATACCTCCGCAAGACAATCCAGACATAAATATTTGATTTCTTGGAGTTCCTTTTGAAACTAATTCATCAATTATTTCTTTATTTACATCGACTCTTTTACTTATTCCCCAATTTTCTAAAATACAATCATACCAAGGTTTGTGAAATGCACCTTTGAATTTCCATGCACAACCATATCCATCATCTCCACCTGCTTTATGTAACCTTCTATTAAGCATTAAAACCAGTTCTTTACCTTTAATTTTAGTTCCAGATATTTGACCTAATTGTTTTGGAAGAAAATCTTTACATTCTCCCCATTTCTTTTTGACTGTCCATCCTCCTGTATTATAGATCATTATGATTTTATTTTCTGGATTTGGAATATCAGTTCCTTTTATTACAGTTACTTTTTTTCCATCACTATAAATAAATGCGTCTCCCTTGATATCTCCAGATTTACATTCTCTAGCTTCTGCTAAAGAAATTAATGTAAAAAATATTGAAATTGTAAGTATTAATTTTTTCATTCCTTACCACCCATTATGTCTGGAGTTTGCCAGTTTAAGTTTTGGCCACTATCAATTGCTAAAACTTGACCGGTAATAGATCTATTTTTAATAAAAAAGTCAACAGCATTGCAGATTTCTTCTACATTTGTCTGTCTTTTAAGAGGTGTTGCCATGTATTGTTTTTTAAAATGCTTGTCAGACTGTCTTTTATTTTTAATAGTTGGACCTGGAGCAATTCCATTCACTCTAATATTTGGGGCAAGACTCATGGCGCTAGTTTTGGTTAAAGTATAAAGACCAGTTTTACTTAATGTATATGAAAAAAAGTATGGAGTTAACTTGAATACTCTTTGATCAATTATATTAATAATATTATTGTTTTTGCCTCTAGCATTTTTAGCAAAACCCTTTGATAATAAAGCTGGAGCTTTTAAATTAGCTTTTAAATGGCTTTCCCAACTTTTTGTTGTGAAATTTTCAAGTTTATCGTTCTCAAATAATGAAGCATTATTAATTAAACAATCAAAATACTTCAATTTTGATTTTGAAAATTTAAGCATTCTTTCTATTTCTTTTTCTTTAGTTAAATCTGCTTTTACCAAATAAATTTTTGTACCGCTTTTATTTAAATCTTTTTTAAGACTTTCTGCTTTGGACTTAGATTTGTTATAATGGATAACAATTTCAATATTAGGCCCAGATAATTTTTTAGCTATCGCAGCCCCCATACGAGTTGCTGCTCCAGTAATTATTATCTTCCGTGCTTCCATTTTTTATCTCTTTTTTTTGTGACCCTTGTGCCAGG
>CACFZE010000014.1 GCA_902570695.1 uncultured Pelagibacteraceae bacterium | reverse complement strand
GTTTAGGTCATCAAATATTAGCTTTAGCTTTAGATGCAAAAACTAAAAAGATGAAATTAGGACATAGAGGTGCAAATCATCCAGTAAAAAATTTAATTACTGAGAAAGTAGAAATTACCAGTCAAAATCATGGATTTGAAGTTATTAAGCAAAGCTTAAAAAAAAATACAGAAATAACGCATCTGTCATTATTTGATAATTCTATTGAAGGAATAAGATTAAAAAATAAACCAGTTTTCTCAGTTCAATATCATCCTGAAGCTAATCCTGGACCACAAGATAGTAAATATTTGTTTAGTAATTTTATTAAAGACATAAAAAAATATGCCAAAAAGAAAAGACATTAAAAAAATTTTAGTTATTGGAGCTGGCCCAATTATTATTGGTCAAGCTTGTGAATTTGATTATTCGGGAACTCAAGCATGTAAAGCATTAAAAGACGAGGGTTACAAAGTAATATTAATCAACTCTAATCCTGCAACTATAATGACTGATCCTGGTGTTGCTGATAAAACATATATCGAACCAATATCTTCGGAAGTGCTCGAAGAAGTCATCAAAAAAGAAAGGCCTGATGCTATTTTACCTACAATGGGTGGTCAAACAGCATTAAATCTTGCAATTAATGCAGAGAAAATTGGTTTGCTTAAAAAGTATAAAATTGAACTTATAGGAGCTAACTCAAAGGCAATAGAGAACGCTGAGGACAGAAAAAAATTTAGAAAAAATATGTCTGATATTGGTATTGATTTACCAAAATCAGAAGTTCTCAATAAATTTTCAAATGCAAAAAAATGTTTAAACAAAATAGGATTACCTGCAATTATTAGACCTTCATTTACTTTGGGAGGATTGGGTGGAGGTATTGCAAGAACAAAAAAAGATTTTTTTAAAATTGTTAAAGAAGGAATGAATGAATCTCCTCAAAATCAGGTTCTGGTTGAAGAATGTTTAGATGGTTGGAAAGAATTTGAGATGGAGGTCGTTAGAGATAAAAATGATAATTGTATAATTATCTGCTCAATAGAAAATGTTGATCCCATGGGAACTCATACTGGTGACTCTGTTACTATAGCTCCAGCATTAACACTTACAGACAAAGAGTATCAAGTAATGAGAAATGCATCTATTGCTTGCTTAAGAAAAATAGGTGTTGAGACAGGAGGTTCGAATGTTCAATTCGCCATAAATCCCAAAAATGGAAGAATGGTAATTATTGAAATGAACCCCAGAGTTTCAAGATCATCTGCATTAGCCTCTAAAGCAACTGGCTTTCCAATAGCAAAAGTGGCCGCAAAATTAGCAGTTGGTTATACTCTTGATGAACTACAAAATGAAATAACTAAAGTAACACCAGCTTCTTTTGAACCAACAATCGACTATGTTGTAACAAAAATTCCAAGGTTTACGTTTGAAAAATTTTCTGACACAGAAGCAATTTTAGGCACATCCATGAGATCAGTTGGTGAAGCAATGGCAATTGGAAGAAACTTCAAAGAATCTTTTCAAAAAGCCCTGGTTTCACTTGAAACTGGTTTATCAGGATTAGATAATATTTTTAACTATTCAAAAAAAGAAATCCTAAAAAATTTAAAAATCAATATTCCAAACAAATTACTTCTGATTGCTGAGGCTTTTAGAAAAAAAATTTCTTTAGATATTATATATAAATTATCAAAGGTAGATCCTTGGTTTTTAAATCAAATTAAGGAAATAGTTTATGAAGAAAAAATACTAATCTCAAAAGGACTACCCAAAACTTTTGAGGAATTTAATAGAATAAAATCAATAGGCTTTTCTGACAAAAAGATCTCACAATTGACTGGTCAAAAAGAAACGATCGTCAAATCAAGAAGAAAAGCTCTAAAAGTTATGCCTGTTTTTAAAAAAGTTGATACCTGTGCTGCAGAATTTAAGTCTTTTACACCTTATATGTATTCTACGTATCAAAGAAATTTTTCTATTAAAACTGAATGCGAAGCTGAGCCAAACAATAAAAAGAAAATAATAATTCTAGGTGGAGGACCAAATAGAATTGGCCAAGGTATAGAGTTTGATTATTGCTGTTGTCAGGCTAGCTTTTCTTTAAAAGAAGCAGGTTTTGAAACAATAATGATAAATTGTAACCCGGAAACTGTTTCTACAGACTATGATACAAGTGATAGATTATACTTTGAACCTTTAATTGAAGAGTATGTTGAGAATATAATTTTAAAAGAAAAATCAAAAGGAAATTTAATTGGGATTATTGCGCAATTTGGAGGCCAAACCCCTATCAAATTAGCTAAATTTTTAGATGAAAATAAATTACCTATTTTAGGGACACAATATAAATCGATTGATCTTGCAGAAGATAGAGACAGATTTAGAGAGTTACTTATAAAGCTTAAATTAAAACAAGCTGAAAGCGGAATAGCCTACAAATTCGATCAAGCTATTAATGTTGCTGAAAAAATTGGATTACCTGTAATTGTTAGACCTTCTTATGTTTTGGGTGGAAGAGCTATGGAAATTGTTCATGACAAAAGTCAATTGAAACAATTTATAAATGAAGCCTTCAAAGCATCAGAACAAAATCCAATCTTAATTGATAAATTTATAGATAATGCGATGGAAGTAGATGTAGATGCGATTTCAGATGGAAAAGATGTTTATGTTGCTGGTATAATGCAACACATCGAAGAAGCTGGAATTCACTCAGGAGACTCTGCTTGCTGCTTGCCGCCGGTATCAATAAAGGCAAATCTTTTAAGAGAACTTAAAATACAAACAAGAAAATTAGCTCTGGCTTTAAAAGTTAAAGGATTTTTAAATATTCAATTTGCAATTAAAAATGATGAAATTTTTGTCATTGAAGTTAATCCTAGAGCAAGCAGAACTGTACCCTTTGTTTCAAAAGCAAACGGTATTCCACTTGCAAAAATTGCATCAAGAATAATGTCTGGGGAAAAATTAAGTAAGTATAAATTAAAATACAAAACCAATAAAAAATTTGCTGTTAAGGAAGCAGTATTTCCATTCAATAAATTTCCAGATAGTGATTTATTACTTGGCCCTGAGATGAAGTCTACTGGTGAGGTAATGGGTTTTGACGATGATTTTGGAATGGCTGTTGCAAAAAGTCAAATTGCTGCTTCTAATTCATTGCCAACTAAAGGAATGGCATTCTTATCAGTAAAAGACTCTCACAAGCAAGAAATAATAGGTGTTGCACAAAGATTAATAAAACTTGGATTCACACTTTCTGCAACCAAAGGAACGTCGGAGATTCTAAAACAAAATGGAATCAAATGTAAAAAAATTAATAAAGTGAGCAGTGGTAGACCACATATAGTAGATGTTTTAAATTCTAAAAAAATATCTTTGGTAATAAATACTGGAGGTGGAAATTCTGAATACAGGATTAGTGATGCTAGAGCATTAAGAAGAGGAACTCTTGCAAACAAAATTCCTTATTGTACGAATATGTCTACAGCCTATTCATTTTTAGAAGCAATAAAATCATTAAAAACAACAAAGTTAAGGGTAAAATCTCTGCAAGATAATTAATTTTAATTGACTTTCCAATCTGTCTCAAATGTAACATAATTTACTTGAAGACATCTTCTCTCTTTTACTATTTCTTTTTTTTCCATACCATGCCAAGTGTTAGGGCCACTTGAAAAGAAATAGCCATAATTATCCTTATAAGGAACAGTTTTTGCTAATTTTAGATTTTCATCATAAAAATCTGTACCTAAATCTTCTTTTTCATTATGCTTATTTACGAATAATAAACATGACATCAGTTTCTCTTTAATATCGCAATGTGGTTTTAACCAGAATCCTTTTCTATCACAGATAACCTCAACTCTTACATATGAATTTGAAAGATCTTTATTTATCATTTCAGAAATTTTTTTATAAGTTGATGGATTTTGAAGTTCTTTAATAAATTCAACAAGATTAGGAAATTGATTTGAGTTTTCTTTGGTCACAAAACATCTAAATTTTAGTGCCTTGCCTCCGTCTGATATGCCTTCTCTAAACTTACCTTCACCTCCATCAATTGCTCTAGTACCATCGTAGTTTAAATTATGTTCTATCGGATTAGCTATATCAGCTTTTATAATTTCCTGAACTTGGTCATCAGTTAGTGGTTGATTTAATTCCCAATGTTCAAAGGGGGATTTATGATTTGAAGAATTTTTTAATATTGAATTTAAAAATGCCATTATAATTGAATTTTATCTTTAATGATATTTGCTACTCTATTCGTTTCATCTAATTTTTCATAGTTCCAATTTTCTAGTTTTTCTCCCAATTCTTTTACAATATTCATTTCTTGAAATAATTTTCTAAAATTTTTAAACCTTTTATCACTTTTTTTAGGTGGAATAGTGGCAACATAAATTGGTTTTCCTGTTAAAGCTGCCTCTGAAATCATAGAGCTTGAATCGCAAGTAATAACCAAATGTTTTGATTGTGAAAGAGCACTTAAATAGGCTTTTTTATCAACACCATCTAATACTAAATGATCATTTCCAAAATATATTTTTGCATGTTCTATAGTTCCCTTTGGCGTTCTCATAGAAGGGATGACTACTAAATTAAGATTATTTTCTTTAACTAAATAATTTACTTTTGAAAAAATTTCTTGGATATTTCTATCTGAATAATCATAATACTGGGTAGGACCACCAATTATTAACGAAATTATATTTTTATCCTTCAATTTGCTTGAAATACTAAACAAATATTCTTTATCTTTTTCAATTTCTTCACTTGTTAAATAATGAATAGCTCCTTTTGTTTTTAATACATTGTGTCCATCAAGATTATCGTGCTCAGGTACTACAACTAGATCAAAATTATCAAGTTTTATCTTTGGGTTTTGAATATGAATGTTAAATACTTTTTTCTTTGAATTTTTTTTTATGAATAATGATGGAATAATACTTTTTCTTCCACATGAAATTATTAAATCAACATCTCCGCATTCAATTTTTTTAAAAACTGAGTCGGATATTGGAGTGAATTTTGGCGGTATAACTTTCCAGAAACCTTTTGTTTCAACTGTGTGGTGAGAATAATTTATATTTAAAGCTTTAGCCAAACCTTCTACTTGGCTAATCATCCCATGCATACCTTCTGTTAATAATATACCTTTCAATTTAGTCATTAATCATTATATAGCTTTCATATGAGTGAAAATCCAACTAAACACACAAAAGTGTTAATAATTGGGTCAGGTCCCGCTGGATATACAGCAGCAATTTATGCTGCAAGAGCAATGTTAAAACCAATATTAGTTCATGGCATGGAACCTGGTGGCCAATTAACAACAACAACTGATGTTGAAAATTTCCCTGGATTTAAAGATGTAATACAAGGTCCGTGGCTTATGGATCAAATGAAAGGTCAGGCAGAAGTAGTTGGAACTGAAATGATTCAAGATCATATTGCATCAGTGGACTTAAAATCTAAGCCGTTTAAAGCTGTTGGAGATAGTGGTCAAATTTATGAGGCAGACTCAATTATAATTTCAACTGGAGCTCAAGCGAGATGGTTAAATATTGATTCAGAACAAAGGTTCAGAGGTTTTGGTGTATCTGCATGTGCAACATGTGATGGATTTTTCTTTAAAGACAAAACTGTAGCAGTTGTTGGGGGTGGAAATGCTGCAGTCGAAGAAGCTATGTTTTTAACAAAATTTGCTTCAAAAGTTCAGCTTATTCACAGAAGAGATAGTTTGAGAGCAGAAAAATTACTTCAAAAGAAATTAATGGAAAATAAAAAAATTGAAATAATTTGGGACTCTGTTGTTGATGAAGTTATTGGGGATAATGATCCTAAAAATGTAACTGGATTAAAAATTAAAAATGTTAAAACAAATAAAATAGACGAACTAAAAATTGATGGATTGTTTATAGCTATAGGACATGATCCAGCAACCTCATTATTTAAAGACCAACTAAAAATGGATAATGAGGGTTATTTAATAACAAAACCAGAGTCTACGGAAACAAATATACCAGGAGTTTTTGCTGCTGGTGATGTGAAAGATAAAGTATTTAGACAGGCAGTTACAGCAGCTGGTATGGGATGTATGGCAGCATTAGAGGCAGAAAAACATTTATCCGAATAAATGAATGAAACAGTATTGTTAACAGGTATAAGTGGATGGATCGCTAAACACACTGCAATTGAATTATTAAAATCGGGATATAAAGTTTTAGGCACTGTTAGAGATTCTGGTTTAATAGAGCAAACAAAAAAAACAATAAATGAATATGCATCAATTGATAAATTATCATTTGTCGAATTAGATCTTTTAAAAGATGAAGGTTGGGATGAGGCATTAAAAGGCTGTAAGTATGTAATGCATGTGGCTTCTCCTTTCCCTTTAAAGACCTCTAGAGATCGTGAAAGTCTTGTTCCAACAGCTAAAGATGGAACTATAAGAGTTTTAAAAGCTGCTGTTAATGCGGGAGTTGAACGTATTATTAAAACTTCTTCAATTGCAACAATGTTTAGAAAACCTAATAGGACAAATCCATATACATTTGGTGAAAATGATTGGAGTGATGCTAATTGGAAAGGTTGTAATGATTACTTTGTTTCAAAAATCAAGGCTGAAAAAGCAGCTTGGGAATTTATGGAAAATGAAGGTTTAAAGAATAAGTTGGTATGTATATGTCCTGGAGGTGTCTTTGGAGACGCTTTAGATGCTAAAGAAAAAACTTCGATAAGTTATGTTAAATTATTTCTAGAAGGTAAATATCCAGGTGCTCCGGATTTTAGTATTTTAGTCTCAGATATGAAAGATGTAGTGAAAGCTCACATCAATTCTTTAACAAGACCAGATGTTGGTGGAAGACGATTAATAATTGGTTCTGAGGTCAAAAGAATGATAGATTTTTCTAATATTATGGCTGAAGCATTACCTGAATATTCAAAAAAACTTCCAAAAAGAGTGTTGCCAAACTTTTTAGTGAGAATAATTAGTCATCTGGATACGAGTGCAAAAATGATGGTTCCAGATTTAGGGATACAAATGCGAACCGATGCTTCGTATGCTGAAGATTTATTGGGATTTAAATTTCAGCCGGCTAAAGGATGTATTGAGGATGCAGCAAAATCAGTAGTTAGACTTGGATTAGTATAATATCAATAATTTACAAGCTATTTCAGTATAGAATAAAAAGTTATTTTAAATTATAAAAGAATGTAAATGGAAAACATTGTAAAGCAAATCCAGCTTATAGCATTGGTAATCATTTTAGTTAGTACAGTTATTGCTTTTGGGCAAGAAATGTACCAGATGATACTCGTGCAAAGAGTTACTTTAGCCGATCTGCTTTTACTTTTTTTATATCTTGAAGTGCTTGCAATGGTTAGAGTATTTTGGGAAAGCCAATCAATTCAAATTACACTGCCGTTATTTATTGCTATAACTGCACTTGCTAGATTTATTATTTTACAAGGAAAATCTCTAAATCCAGAGATATTACTATATGAAGCAGGTGCGATTGTTTTAATTGCTTTAGCAATTGTAATTTTAAGATTTAGAAATTCATCACTAATTGGACTAAATAAAAAAAAATAGGTTTATCTTAAATCCTCACAAAACTTTTTAATTCTAGACATTGCTATTTTAAGTTTTGCCATTGAAGTCGCATATGAAATTCTAAAATATCCATCTAAACCAAATGCTGAGCCCTGAACAGCTGCAACATTTTGTTTTTCTAAAAGCTTTTGGACAAAATCAGTATCTTTTTTAAGTTTAGTTCTTTTATTTAAAAGTTTTTTACAATTCGGAAATACGTAAAATGCACCATTAGGTTTCAAGCAGCTAATACCATCAATATTATTTAAACTTTTTACAACAAAATCTCTTCTTTCTTTAAATGATTTTGCTCTTTTCTTAATAAAGTCTTGTTTTCCATTCAAAGCTTCAACAGCTGCTGCTTGACTAATTGACGAGGGATTCGAAGTTGACTGAGATTGAATTTTTCTAATTGCAGAAATTATTTCTTTTGGTCCAGCTGCATAACCAATTCTCCAACCAGTCATTGCATAAGATTTGCTCACTCCATTCATTGTTAATGTTCGAGATTTTAATTTTGAAATTTGAGCAATAGTAAAAAATTTAAAATTATCATATTTAACATGCTCATAAATATCATCGCTCAAAATATGAACTTTTTTGTTTTTGATTAAAACCTTAGCTAATTTTTGAATTTCTGATTTGCTGTATCCAGATCCAGTTGGATTAGATGGTGAGTTAAGGATTATCCATTTCGTTCTTTTTGTAATTGCAGCTTTTAATTTTGCAGGTGTAATTTTAAATCCATCTTTTTCATCACATTTTACTATTTTTGGTTTTCCCCCTGCTAAGAGAACCATATCCGGATATGAAACCCAGAATGGAGCAGGAATAATGACTTCATCTCCTTTATTTAAAGTTGCCATAAAAGTGTTATAGAGAACTTGTTTCCCTCCAGTTCCAACTGTGATTTCATCTAGTTTATAATTTAGTTTATTTTCTCTTTTAAATTTTTTTAAAATTGCTTTTTTTAGTGCTGGAGTTCCATCAACTGCAGTATACTTTGTATCTCCGTCTCTTATTGCTTTAATAGCTGCATTTTTAACATTGATAGGAGTATCAAAATCTGGTTCCCCTGCCCCAAGTCCAACTACATCTTTTCCTGCAGCTCTTAATTCTCTTGCCTTTTGAGTAACTGCAATAGTTGGGGATGGTTTAATTCTTTTTAAATTATTAGATATTATGCTCATTGAATTATGAAATTATTCAATTACGTTGTTTAATATATGGAGAATACATATCAAGACCTAATTACAGACATTCAGAGTAAAAACCCAAAAATCGGTGGAAAACTCGAAGGTGGAAAAAAATTCAAAATAAAGTCAGATTTTACCCCAGCTGGTGACCAGCCAGATGCAATTAAAAGGCTTGTCCAAGGAGCTAAAAAAAATGAGTTTAATCAAGTATTATTAGGAGTAACTGGATCTGGAAAAACTTTTACAATGGCAAAAGTTATAGAAGCTACGAATAGACCAGCGTTAATATTGGCACCAAATAAAACTTTGGCAGCTCAACTTTACGGTGAGATGAAAACTTTTTTTCCAGATAATGCAGTTGAGTATTTTGTATCTTACTATGATTATTACACTCCAGAAGCCTACGTGCCAAGATCAGATACGTATATAGAAAAAGAAGCATCAATAAACGAGCAGATTGATAGAATGAGACACTCTGCAACAAGATCTCTTCTTGAAAGAGACGATGTTTTAATTGTTGCAAGTGTTTCCTGTATTTATGGTTTGGGATCAGTTGAAGCTTACAGCAAAATGACTTTAACCCTACAGAAAAACTATGAATATAATAGAGAGCAAATAATAAAATCTCTTGTTGCTCTTCAGTATAAGAGAAATGATCAAAATTTTTTTAGAGGAACATTTAGAGCAAGAGGAGAATATTTAGAAATATTTCCATCTCATCTAGAGGATAGAGCATGGAGACTAAGTTTATTTGGTGATAAACTAGAGAAGATTGAAGAATTCGATCCTTTGACAGGAGACCAGGTTAGAGACCTTAGCCTTGTAAAAGTTTATGCTAACTCTCATTACATCACTCCTAAACCGACTGTAGAGCAAGCAATTATAAAAATAAGAAAAGAATTAGAAGAGACTTTAAAAAAACACAAAGCAGAAAATAAATTATTAGAAGCTCAACGATTAGAGGAGAGAACTAAATTTGATTTAGAAATGATTGAGGCAACTGGATCTTGTGCGGGAATTGAAAATTATTCAAGATTTTTGTCTGGTAGAAAACCAGGAGAGCCACCACCTACTCTTTTTGAATATTTTCCTGATAACACATTAGTTTTTGTAGATGAATCTCATGTTACAGTTCCCCAGCTTAATGGGATGTTTAAGGGAGATAGATCTAGAAAAAGCACGTTGGCTGAGTATGGTTTTAGATTGCCATCTTGCATGGATAACAGACCTTTAAAATTTGAAGAGTGGGATTTGATGAGAACACAAACTGTATTTGTTTCAGCAACTCCTGGCCCGTGGGAATTGGAACAGACTAAAGGTAAGTTTATTGATCAAGTCATAAGACCTACAGGCTTAATTGATCCACCAGTTGAGATTAGACCAGCTAAAAATCAAGTAGATGACCTTATGCATGAATGTAAAAAAGTAGTTGAAAATAATTATAGAGTTTTGGTTACAACACTTACAAAAAAAATGGCAGAGGATTTAACCGAGTATCTTCATGAAAATGGGATAAAAGTAAGATACCTTCATTCTGATATAGA
>CACFZE010000013.1 GCA_902570695.1 uncultured Pelagibacteraceae bacterium | reverse complement strand
GAATTTCCGATAAAAGCTCAGTTATTAATAAATGATTATGGATTAAAGGAGGGAAAGGAATTGGGTCAAAAATTAAAAAATTTAGAAATGAAATGGATTGAAAATAATTTTAATTTATCAAAAAAAGATATGGAAAAAGTTTTATCAAATTAAACGTATTTTACGTCTACTATTTCAAAATTTTTTGTCCCTGCTGGCGTATTTATCTCTACAAGATCACCTTTATTTTTACCTATGAGACCTTTTCCTATTGGTGATTGAAAATAAAGAAGCTTTTGTTTTAGATCTGCCTCGTCTTTACCAACAATTTTGTAATTTATTTTTTCATTTGTATCTAAATTTTGAAGGTAGACTGTCGATCCAAATATCACTTTTCCATCATTACTAATCTTGGTGATATCGATTACATTTGCTCTCGCAATTAAATCCTCAACTTCTTGAATTCTTCCCTCGTTATGTGATTGCTGTTCTTTTGCAGCATGATATTCTGCATTTTCTTTCAAATCTCCATGCGATCTTGCTTCAGCAATGGCTGCAACAATTTCAGGTCTCTTTTTTTCTTTTAAAAAAATTAATTCACTTTTTAATTTTTCTAATCCTTCAGTCGTAATTGGTTCTTTATCCATAATTTACCATTTAGCAGTTGGTGGCAATGACATAAGTATAGCTTCAACATTTCCACCAGTTTGTAAACCAAATTTTGTCCCTCTATCATGTAATAAATTAAATTCAACATATCTACCTCTTTTTTTGTATTGAATTTCTTTATCTTTAATTGACCATTTTAATTTATTTTTTTTCTCAATTATTTCGTTAGAAATGTTTTTGAAACTTATTCCTACTTCTCTAACAAAGGAAAAATCTTTTTCCCAATTTTTTTTTTTATAATCAAAAAAAATTCCGCCAATACCTCTTGGCTCCTTCCTATGCGGTAAATAAAAATATTCATCACACCATTTTTTATATTTTTTATAATAATTTTTGTTATGTTTATCACACGATTTTTTTAGTTCTGAATGAAACCAATTTTCTAATTTCTTATCTTTTATACAAGGTGTAACATCCATACCACCTCCAAACCAACCAAATGAAGTGACTATATACCTCGTATTAAAATGCATCGCAGGCACATGAGGATTTTTCATATGCATAACAATAGATATTCCAGATGCCCAAAATTTAGAGCTCTTTTTTGTACCTGGAACTTTATTTTTAAATTCGTTTGAAAATTTTCCATAAACTTCTGAAAAATTTACTCCAACTTTATCAAAAATTTTACCGTTTTCTAAAATTCTGTATTGTCCTCCACCTTCATCATTACTTTTACTTCTATTCCAATTTGTAATTTTAAATTTAATTTTATTGCTCTCTTTTTCCTCTATTTCTCTACAAAGTACTTCTTGCAAAGTTTTAAACCAATTTCTTGCTAATTTCTTTTTTATGTATTGATCCATTTAACCTAACTGTCTTATAAATTCTGAAGCACCTATGGCCACTGATATTGAAATGTTTAAAGATCTTTTATTTTTAAGCATCGGAATTTTAATTCTTTCATTAACCTTAGAATGCACATCTTCTGGAACGCCTGCACTTTCTCTGCCAAAGAGCAATATATCATCACGCTTAAATTTAAATTTTGTATAAATTTTGCTAGCTTTTGTCGTCATTAAAACTACTCTATTTTTACTATTTTCATCAAAGAATTCTTTAGGGCTCTTGTAAAATTTTATTTCACTGTAATCTAAATAATCCATAACAACTCTCTTGAACCTTTTATCGTTAAATAAAAACCCACAAGGTTCAATGATTTCTAAACTAGCGCCAAGGCAAGAACAAGTTCGAATTATTGAAGCTGTATTTTGAGGAATATCTGGCTGATATAAAGCTACTTTTGGACCGTGTTTTAAAGGTTTCTGTGTCATTGTTACCATAGAAATATCTCTTTTTTATTATATGAAATCATATATTACCAAAGATATAAAATATTAAAGATGTCAGACCAAAAAGACGAAAAAAAGACCAACAGAAGAGATTTCTTGTTTACCGCTACAGCCGCCGCTGGTGCAGTTGGAGTAGGTGCTGCTGTTTGGCCATTAGTCGATCAAATGAACCCAGATGCTTCTGTAAAAGCATTAGCAAGCACAGAAGTGGATGTTAGTTCAATGCAACCTGGACAGTCTTTAACAGTTCTTTGGAGAGGTAAACCAGTTTTTATTAAAAGAAGAACTGAAGATGAAATTAAAAAAGCGAGAACAGTTGATATAAATGATCTTAAGCATCCTGAAAAAGATGAAGATAGAGCAAAAAATCCTGAATGGTTAGTGATGCTTGGAATTTGTACTCACCTTGGATGTGTCCCATTAACGGATAAAGGTGATTATGATGGTTGGTTTTGCCCTTGTCATGGTTCTCATTATGATACATCTGGTAGAATTAGAAAAGGACCAGCTCCGACAAACATGGAGATACCTAAATACGAATTTGTAAATACTAATACGATTAAGATTGGATAAATATGAGTGATCACGAATACACACCTAGTTCAAAATTTGGAAAATGGTTTAACGATAGACTGCCTTTGCTTACATTGGCAAATCACTTAACAGATTATCCTACACCAAAAAATTTAAATTACTGGTGGACATTTGGTGGGATATTAACCTTTTGCTTAATTACCCAAATAGTTACAGGATTAGTTTTGGCTATGCACTACATTGCTCATGCAGATATGGCATTCAGCAGTGTCGAACACATAATGAGAGATGTGAATTACGGATGGTTGTTAAGATATGTCCATGCAAATGGTGCTTCTATGTTTTTCCTGGCAGTTTATATCCATATTTTTAGATCATTATTTTATGGGTCTTATAAATCTCCTAGAGAAATAATTTGGATACTTGGAATTATAATTTATCTGCTAATGATGGCAGCTGCATTTATGGGATATGTTCTTCCTTGGGGACAAATGAGTTTTTGGGGGGCAACAGTAATAACAAATTTATTTAGTGCAATCCCACTTGTGGGAGAGAGTATAACAACTTGGTTATGGGGTGGTTACTCAGTTGACAATCCGACTTTAACAAGATTTTTTACTCTTCATTACTTAATACCATTCTTAATACTAGGGCTTGTAGTACTTCACATATGGGCATTACATGTTCCTGGAAATAATAATCCAGTTGGTATTGACATTAAAAAACCATCTAAAGATACAGTTCCATTTCATCCATACATTGTAATTAAAGATGCTTTTGCGTTATTAATGTTTTGTATAGTTTTTGCATTGTTTGTATTTTATCAACCAAATATTTTAGGACATGCTGATAACTATATCGAGGCAGACCCACTTGTTACTCCAGCTCACATAGTTCCCGAGTGGTACTTATTACCTTTTTATGCGATCTTAAGATCAGTTCCTGATAAGCTTATGGGTGTTGTCGCCATGTTATCAGCAATTTTAATTTTAGCTGCTTTACCATGGTTGGATACTTCAAAAGTTAGATCAGCAGTATTCAGACCATTATTTAGACAGTTCTACTGGATCTTAGTAGCTGATGTTTTAATTCTAGGATATGTAGGGGCGATGCCAGCTGAAGGATTGTATTTGTTAATCGCAAGAGTTGCTACAGCGTATTACTTTGCGCATTTTTTAATTATTCTTCCAGTTTTAGGATGGAAAGAAAAAACTACCCCGCTGCCTTTGAGTATTACCGAACCAGTTTTAGGAGGTACGCCAAATTTAGCTGCGGCAAGGAGTGATGAAAAAATAGAAAAAACTATAAAGTGAGTAAGTTAAAAAATATTTTATTTGTATTAATATTCTCTATTATCGTACTAAATTCATCTAACTCTGCTGAAAAATCACCTCCTTTTTTAGAGACTAAGTGGACTTTCAAAGGTCTCTTTGGAAAATTCGATAGAGCATCCCTGCAAAGGGGTTATCAAGTGTATACAGAAGTATGTGCATCTTGTCATTCTATGAAATATTTAACCTATAGAAATTTAGCAGAAAAGGGTGGACCAGAATTTTCTGAAGCAGAGGCTAAAGCAATAGCTGCAAGTTTTGAGGTAACAGATGGACCGGACAGCACTGGAGAAATGTTTGTAAGACCAGCTAAATTATCTGACAAATTCGTGATGCCATATGCTAATGAACAAGAAGCTAAAGCTGCTAATGGTGGTGCTTATCCACCAGATATGTCAGTTCTAGTTAAGGCAAGAAAGGGCGGAGCAGATTATATTTATTCCTTATTGTTAGGTTATTCTGAACCACCAGAAGGCGTAGAGCTTGATGATGGTGTTTATTACAATAAGTATATGTATGGTAATAAAATTAAAATGCCAGCTCCTTTGTCCGATGATTTAATTGAATATACAGATGGAACAAAAGCTACAGCTGAGCAAATGTCTAAAGATGTTACAAATTTTCTGATGTGGTCAGCAGAACCACATTTAGAGCAAAGACATAAAACAGGATTTAGAGTTATAGCTTATTTGATAATATTGACTGTATTGGTTTACTTTACAATGAAGAAGATATGGTCACGTGTTGAACCTAAAGTTTAGAACATCCCCATCTTTAACGATATAATCTTTACCTTCTAATCTCATTTTACCATTTTCTCTAGATTTTAACCAACCCCCATTACCAACGAAATCTTGATAAGACACAGTTTCTGCTCTTATAAAACCTTTTTCAAAATCTGTATGGATTATTCCTGCTGCTTGAGGTGCCATACAATTTTTGTTAATTGTCCAAGCCCTTGTCTCCTCAACTCCCGAAGTAAAAAAAGTCTCTAAAGATAAAAGATCATATCCTTTTTTTATTAATAAATTTAATCCGGTATCATCAACATTAATCATTTTCATATAGTTTTTTCTTTCTTCATTTTCTAGTTCATTTAATTGATTTTCTATTTCAGCTGAAATAGTTAGGGTATTTTTAGAACCATATTTTTCAATAAAACTTTTTGTATAGTTATTTCCTTTATCAATGCTATTTTCATCAACATTACAAACATACAGTTTAGGCTTTATTGACAATAATCCTGACGATTTAACATCCTTTTTATCAAATTCATCGTATAATTTATTTACATCATTGTTATCATTAATCAAATTCTGGGCTCTTTCTAGAATTTGGTTTTGATTTTCATCATTATTTTTTTTATTTTTCTTATCTAGTCTTTTTTGAATAGACTCCAAATCTGCTAATGACATTTCTGTTTCAATTATTTCTAAATCTCTTATTGGATCAACTGTTGGATTTACATTTTGAATATCATCTGAGTCAAAACATCTAATTAAATGAATAACAGCATCTACCTCTCTTATGTGGGATAAGAATTTGTTACCTAATCCTTCACCTTTGGAGGCTCCCTCTACTAATCCAGCTATATCAACAAAAGATATTGTAGTATTTATTTTTTTTTTTGAATTTGAAATTTTAACCAACTCATCTAACCTATAATCTGGTACAGGAACTACACCTATATTTGGATCTATAGTACAGAAAGGAAAATTTGCTGCTTGGGCTTTACTTGAATTTGTAAGTGCATTAAATAAAGTAGATTTACCAACATTTGGTAAACCAACTATACCACACTTAAAACCCATTTAATTATTGTTAACTTTGCTTGAGAATAAATCTAGTTTTTTATCTATCAAAATAGCAATAGAGTCTATTATATTGTCAGTAATTTTTTCTAAGTGTTCTTGTTCATCATCAGAAAAATCATTTAAAACAAAGTCTGATACAGACATTTTATTCTCTGGCTTTCCAATCCCGATTCTTACTCTTGAATAGTCTTTTCCAATAAATTTATCAATCGAAGCAACTCCATTGTGACCTGCACTTGATCCACCAAATTTTGCCTTTATTTTTCCGAACTCTACATCTAGATCATCATGAAAAACAATGACATCTTCCGCATCTATTTTGAAATATTCAAGCAACTCTCTTATACATATTCCCGAGTTGTTCATGAAAGTCAGAGGTTTGATAGCATAAATTTTCTTTTCCCCAATATTACCTGTTGTAAGTAAACCCTTAAATTTTGGCTTTTGCTTTGAAAGTCCAAATTTTTGATTTATGGCATCTACAACTTTAAAACCTATATTATGTCTATTATTATGACTGTTTGGGGTTGGATTGCCCAAACCTACGAGTAACAACATTTTATTTTATTATTATTTTCACAGATTATTATTTTTTCTCTGCTGGAGCTTTTCCTTCTTCTTTTCCTTTATCACCATCTGCAGCTTTTTCTGCACCTTCTTCAGGTTTAGCATCTCCACTCGCAGCTGCTTCCGCTGTTTCTCCACCTTCTCCCTCAGCTTCTGCTGGTTTTTCAGGCTCTTTAACAACCGTTGGAGCTGCAACAGTCGCGATTACAAAGTCTCTTCCTTGAATTGTTGGTGTTACATTTTCAGGTAAATTTATAAAAGATATTTTAATACTTGCTCCAATATCTAAGTTATTTAAATCCACAACTAACTCTGTCGGGATGTTTTCTGTAGGACATCTTAATTCAACTTTTCGTCTTACTATGTTCAAAACTCCACCTCTTTTTAATCCTGGTGATAATTCATGGTTTATAAATTTAACTGGAATTTCTAAAATTACTTTTGCACCTTTAACAATTCTTAAAAAATCTAAATGTATAGGCTCATCTGTAACCGTATCAAAATCAATAACTCTTGGTAATACTTTTTGTTCTTTCCCATCAATATTAATTGAAATTATATTTGATAAAATATTTTCTTTATTTAATAAATTTTTTACTTCCTTAACAGAGACAGAGATTTTTTGATTTGGCTCCTCTCCTCCATAAATTATTCCTGGAACCATACCTTTACTTCTAAGAGATTTTACTTCACCCTTAGTTTTTGTTTCTCTTATTGTTGCTGCTAATAAACTCATAAAGTGACGGGTTTTTAACTTATGAAACTAAATTTTACAAGTAAATTATTTAAATAGATCTGATACTGAAGTAGAATTTGATATTCTTTTAATAGCTTCACCTACTAAATTAGAGATTGTTAATACCTCAATATTGTTAGCTTTTTTAACTTTTATCGAATTATCTATTGTATCAGTTACAACTAAGTTTTTTATCGAAGATTTCTTAATTTTTTCAACAGCATTACCACTTAATACACCATGTGTTACATACACGTGAACATCTTTAGCTCCTCTTTTTTTTAATTCAGAAGCTGCATTTACAATTGTTCCACCAGAGTCGATTATATCATCAACTAATATACAAGTTTTATTTTTCACATTTCCAATCACATTCATCACTTCTGACTTTCCAGGAGCAGGTCTTCTTTTGTCTACTATTGCTAAATCTACATTTAACAATTTTCCTAAAGCCCTTGCTCTTGCAGTACCGCCGACATCTGGAGCAACACAGATTATATTATTTTTTTTTAATTTCTTTTTTATATGTCTAGCAAATATTGGAGTTGCAAATAAATTATCTACTGGAATATCAAAAAATCCTTGAATTTGTCCAGAGTGCAAATCAACTGTAACGACTCTGTCTGCACCTGCTTTTGCAATAAGATTAGATACAAGTTTTGCAGAAATAGATGTTCTAGGAACCACCTTTCTATCTTGTCTTGCATAACCAAAATATGGGATTACAGCAGTTATATTTTTAGCCGATGATCTTTTTAAAGCATCAATCGATAGTAGTAATTCCATCAAATTATCATTTGCAGGAGAAGAAACGGATTGAATTAAAAAAATACTATTGCCTCTAATATTTTCATTAATTTCAATATAGATTTCTCCATCTGCAAATTTTCTTATATTTGAATTCACTAGTCTATTTTTCAAAAATTTAGATATTTTTTGACTAAGATGTTTATTGCTGTTTCCTGTGAGAATTTTCATCCGCGATATGCTATTTAATCATAATTGCAGAAATATTTCTACCATAATCGTTATGTTTATTTTTTTTTGATCTTCTAGAACTAAAAAAGTTATTTTCTAAATCATAGGTATCTTTTCTTATTATATCTATTTTTTTAACTCCATTTTCATAAAATTGAGATTTTATATATTCGCTTAAATCAAAATAAATTTTTTTCTTTTTAAATGTGAAGAAATTCACATTTTTTTTATTTTTGTCCTTGAACAATTTAAAAAAATCATTTTTTACTTCGTAGCTGTTTTTTTTTATACATGGCCCAATGCAAACAATCATATCTTTCTCTGAGCATCCATTTTTTTTTAAAAGTTGAATTGTTTTTTTTACTATTCCTTTAAAAGCACCTTTCCATCCAGCATGTATTGCACCAACAAATTTTTGCTTTTTTTCTATAATTAGAATTGGTGCACAATCTGCAGTGAGTATACTAATCGCAATATTTTGCTTATTTGTAATCATCGCATCTCCATTCAATCTTTTTTTTGGAATACCACTTATTTTATAAACTTTGTTACTGTGAATTTGATTAAGAGAAACTAGATTTCTACTTGTACAGCCTATTTTTTTTGAAACTATTTTTAAATTTTTACTTATATTAGCAATTTTATCTTTTGAGCCTTTTCCACAATTTAAACTTTTGTAAATCCCTTTTGAGGTACCACCCAGTCTATTAAAAAAATAATGTGAAATAGATTTTTGATCTCTAAAAATTTTCGACTTAATCACTTAAAACCCAAATTAAAATTATTTTTGTATTTGCTTACAAATAATACTTTAAACAAAGAGCCCATATACTTTTCATCAATTAATCTTTTTATTCTATAAAATATGTCAGCTTTTTTATTAAATTGTAAATTTTTACTTATTATCTCAGCTCTTTTTAATATCCCTAATTTAATTAAGAAATTACCTTGAGTTGTTATTAAAGATTTCAAATTAGAATTTGCAAACTCTTTTTTGTACATTTTAAAATTTATTAAATGAGTAATATCTGAGTTATAGGGATTTTCTATAAAACTAATTTTTCTGTGCTTCTCAACACTTTGTAAAGTATTTTTCATTTTTCCGTTGGTAAAACCATAATCAATCATTAATAAACCACCATTATTTTTAAAAATAAAATTCGCTATTTCATTAACAAATTTCATTGCTGAAGGTGAATACTCAACAAATTTTTCTTTTTTTATATCCTTGCCTAAATATTTCTCAATTATTTTTGACGACACTTTTTGATCGCAAACTTCAAACTTATTTTTTTTATATGATACATATTTTTCATACCAATTATTGCTTTTCTTTAAAAACTGTTTGATAGGAAATGCATCAAAAAACTCATTAGCCAAGAATATAGTTGGAGCCTTTGGAATTTCTTTTAAATTTCTAATCCAACTTGCTTTTTTCTTATCTATTTTACTCTTCTGAATTTTTATCAGTAATGGACTTTTTTCTAAAATTAAGAAATTAGCAGATAAACTAATTTCACTAAAATTATTTAAAGTTTTTATAATTTGTGACATCATCTCACCATTGCCTGCGCCCAGCTCTACAATATTTATTTTTTTTGGCTTTTTTAAATTCTCCCAAAATGAAATTAACCAAATAGATATCATTTCTGAAAAAAGAACAGAAATATTAGGAGATGTTATGAAATCACCTTTTTTTCCGAAAGGATTTTTTTTAATATAATATCCATTATCCTTGTCATACAAAGATTTGTAAATAAATCTATCCAATGAAATTTTTTTATTCTGTCCTATTAGCATTTTTATTATAGATGATAATTAATCCGCAGGTTAGTGCTATACAACTTATTATTTGCCCCATACTCAAATTGAAAAATAAATAACCGAGTTGTTGATCTGGTTCTCTGAAGAACTCGATAATAAATCTAAAAAATGAGTATAAAATTAAAAAATAACCTGAAATAATACCAGGTGTATTCCTTAACCTACTAAACAATATAGTTAAAATAATAAATAGAACAACTCCCTCAAATATTGCCTCATAAATTTGTGAAGGATGTCGATTTAAATTATCAATTTTTATAAACTTTACCGACCATGGTACATTTGTTTCTATGCCATAAAGTTCTGAGTTTATGAAATTTGATATTCTTCCTAAAAAAATTCCTATAGGAGAACAAACAGCAACCACATCTAAATAACTAAAAATATTTTGATTTCTATTTTTACAGAAAAAATAAGTTCCAATAATAATTCCAATTAGTGCACCGTGAAAAGACATGCCTCCTTGCCAAATTTTTGTAATCTCAACTGGATTACTAATAAAATAAATTGGGTCATAAATAATTACATATCCAAGTCTTCCACCAAGGATGATACTTATTATCAAATAAGTTATGTAATCGTCGAAATATTGTTTTTGAGTGCTATCTTTGATTAGTTTGTTTTTTGCAAAATACCAACCAAATATCAAGCCAAATATATAAGACAAGGAATACCATCTAATTTCTAATGAAAAGATCTCAAAAGCTACTGGGTCAAAATTATTAATAAACATTTAATTGTAATATTATAAATATTACTTAAACTTTGATAAGAAATTATTATGTCAAAATCAAGATTCGTATTTGATAAATTTGCAAAATTTTTAG
>CACFZE010000012.1 GCA_902570695.1 uncultured Pelagibacteraceae bacterium | reverse complement strand
AGAAACTTTTGCAGCGGCATTAAAAGCAGCTTTAAGAGAAGACCCTGATGTAATCCTTGTTGGTGAGATGAGAGATCTTGAAACAATAAGTCTTGCATTAACAGCTGCAGAAACTGGACATTTAGTTTTTGGAACTTTGCATACAAGTGGTGCACCAAGTACAATTAACAGAATTATAGATGTGTTCCCTCCTGAACAACAAGAACAAATTCGAGCTCAAATTTCAACTTCTCTTAAAATGGTTGTTACTCAAAGATTGTTAAAGACCAGAGACGGCGCTGGAAGAGTTGGTGCATTTGAAATAATGAAATGTACCGCACCTATACAAAACTTGATTAGAGAAGCAAAAATTCACCAAATTCCAAGTATAATGCAAACAGCAGTTAGAGATGGAATGATTACCATGGAAAAATCTCTTGAAGAATTAGCGAAATCGGGGAAAATAGATCCAGGTGCAGCAAGATCAGAACATTAAAGGATTTACAATTTTAGAGTTACTAGTTGTTATTACAATAGTAGCAATTATTTCTGCTGTTGCTTATCCAAATTTTTCAAACTGGCGACAAGATAGAGAGTTAAGAGCTGCAATGGAAAAAGCGGCAACTATGCTTTCATCTGTAAATACTTTATCTCAAAGAGGAAATTATCCCTTTGTTCAATTTAGGGTAACACCCAATGGAACTACATCAACAAAATTTATTTCAAAAGGAATGGATGCAACTTCGTTATCAATAAAATTAAATAATGCACAAACTATTGAATGTAATACTTCTAGTGGTAGTTATTGGGATAATAACCAAGTTGACGAAACTACAAAAAAAATATCAACACATATTAGCAAAGACGGTGCTGTTTGTTTTTCTAAAGATGGAAGTTATTTTAAAGCAGATGGAACTTTAAAAAATAATTTAAATGTTACAGTCGAAAATAGATCAACAAACCAATATTTGATACTTTGTACAACATCAAACGCAAGTAATGGTGGCAAATGTCCCTTGGATCAAGTAGGTGGATTGGAAAAACCTGCATACTTGGTTGAATGGACTAGATTTGGTAATATAAGTAAATTTAAATGGAGTGGAAGTGATTGGACTAGGCAAAACTAAACTATCAGAAAAAGGAATGACCCTGCTTGAGGCTTTAGTTTCAACTGCAATTATAGGTATTGGATTTGTTGCGGTTTTTCAGATGGTTAATTACTCAGTACAGTCAATTGATGTTTCTGGAGAGAGAACAAAGGCAAATTATTTGGTATCTATGGTAGCAGAAGACTTAATTTCTGAAAGGGACTCAAGCTCTCCTACTACAGATGTAAAATTTAAAGACTATTTGATTAATAATTCTTGGAGTATGGCAAACTGTTCTAATAGAGGCACATCTTCCACTAATTTTAATAATGCAGTCGAAAACAAGTTTCAAAAATGGGACAAAAGATTTTCTAAAGAAAGACTAAAATGTAAGGGAAATAAGGATAATAAAATTCTCAAAATTTACGAAATCTGCAATAACAACGCTGCAGCAAATAACTGCAAATATAACAACACTACAAATTACAAAGGTAATGGTGTTTACGAAAAATGGTATCTAGGAAAAATGGAAGTTAATCTAAACGATGGTAAGAAGAAAAAGTATTTATATTTTCAATTTAATTAATGAGAAAAAAATTAAGTAATATTGCAGGTGTAACTTTAATAGAAATTCTAATTGGAATTTTAATTTCTGTTGTGATGATGGGGGCTATGTTCACCTCATACACTGTTGTTAATAATACTTACTCTCAAGTTACCGATCGAGCAAAAATTTCAACAGCTGGAAGAGATGTTGTTGGAATGATTATGAGAGATATTAGAAATGCTGGATTTATGTATTTCAATGATAATATCAAAACATCAAATGAGCATATTCCAATACTAATAACTAAATATGTTAATTTCTCAGAGTGTGATAAAATCGATATCGTTTACGGAGATGTAAATTATAAACAAGGTAGAACACCTGCTTATATATATGAGAGATATAAAATAACGTACAAATGCAAAAAATCTACTATTCCTGATAAAACACAACCTCAATTAGGTGGAGGTGGCTATCCTCCAATTGATGCTTTTGCTGTTTATAAAAAAAAAGTTAAATGGAATAATACATCAGGCAGATGGGATGATCCTACAACAGATAACAATGACAAAACATATGATGATCAACTGGTTGTAGACTATGTTGATGATATGATTTTTAATCCTGTTGACGAAAAAGGAATGTTAATCAATCCACCACCTTCTGCAACAAATGTAAATAAAGATTTAATTTATAAAATTAAAACTGTTGATATCGCATTGACTGTCAGATCAACAAAATATTTTTTTAGAAATTCTAAAATTAGAGATGTATTTGCATTAAAAGACTCAACTAGAAATAAAAAGAAAACTGACAAATATTTAAGAGATACAATTATTGTAACTGCTCATGCAAGAAATTTGGGAATGGAATAATGAAAAAAAATGAACAAGGTTTTGCGCTAGTATTATCTTTAGTCTTAATGCTTGCAATGTCATTAATGGGAGGGGCATTAATTGTAATATCAGCAGGTGACCATCAAAGTAATAATAAGAGTGATGAGTATCAACAAACTTTCTATATTGCTGAAACAGCTTTGATCGAAGGTGAAAAATATGTACTCAATCAATTTTTAGGACCTTGGAGTACTCAAAATCATGTAAGAGATACATCTAAGAGAAATTTACCAGCTAATAACACTCAATGGAACGGTAATATGGCTAATTACAGGATCAATTATAATTCTAGTAATAGCTCTCTTTATTATAATACAGAAAACTTCTGCGCTAATAGCTTCAAGGACTTAGACAAGGTTAGATTAAGTGGAAATTTCTATGATGTTGTAGCTGCACAAAGTTGGAATTTCGGAAAATTAGTCCGTGATAGTTTTAATACTGCAACTAATGATGAGAGAAAAGAAGCAGAAAAACTTTACAATTATTTTTATGAATTTTTTGTCATAAGAATTGGTGCTGCACCTTTTAGAGGTACTGGTTCTAGTATCAAAAAAGGCTCAACTGACAAAGGAAATGATGGAATGGCTTATCGAATTTATGGCTGTGGTTTAAAGAAAGGCAATGAAAGAATGGTAGTTGCTTTAGAAAGTGTGATTGTATTACCTAAATAAAATGACGACAAATATAAAGAGTTATAATAATATTTCTTAATCTATGAAAAATTTAATCAAATTTATTATAATTTTTTCAATTTTTAGTTCTCCTGTCCAAGCTGCTTGTGATTTTTTAATTGATATTGGAGATAGTGGTAAAAAAATTTTTGATAAATTTGGTCAACCGTTACCAGGTTTTAAAGGCCAATTTTATATGCCTGTTCCGTCGCCAGAGTTATGTCCAAATGATAATTTAAATGATGATATTGCAGTAGAATATGTATTTCTAGGCGAAACAGAAGATGCTGCAAAATTAGCTGCCATTAGAATGATTGTTATGAACGATGGTAAAAACACTGAGAATAATAAATTAACATTAATGAGATATGTTAAAAAAGTTTACGGTGATTTTGATACAGGACAAAATCCACAAATTTTTGATAGTTTCAAAATTTGGGAAAAAAGTAATAATGATGTCATTGTATATAAAAGAATGCTTGGTGAAGAAGAACTTTTTGAAGAAGAATTAATGATTACAACTGTAGAATACGATGAAAAATTAGGTAAATTTTACTATGATCTTGAAGTTGAGTTAGAGAAAATGGAGCAAGAGCAATAATTATGAAACTGAAACTTTTAATTTTGAAAGTCATTTTAATTTTATCTTTTTTTTCTAATAATAGTTTTGCAAAAAATTTACCACCTGGTTCTGGGATATCAGATGTTCCAGCTAATGTATTAATCCTTTTAGATAAGTCTGGAAGTATGAGTGTTAGAATGACGAGTGGAGACGGGTTTTCTTATCCTTACAGTGTAGCAACCGATAGTAGTGGCGATGTTTATGTAGGTCAATATTGGATACGTGGAATAAAAAAAATGACTTATTCAACAAAGAAAAATGATACCAGCTTTGGACGTAATGGAATTTATAGAGGATCAGGTAATTGCAGATCTTATTATCCAATGAATATGAAGGTGCATAATAATAAATTATATGTTGCCTCTTTTTATCAACATAGAGTTTTTAGGATTGATCTTTCAAACGGCAACTGTGATTGGAGCGCAAGTTTACGATATGCAAGACAAGTCTCGATTGCTCAAAATTTTTTGTATGCTGCAGGAAATGGGGGTATGCTGACGTACAATATATCTGGAGCAACTCCTTCACAAGTAAGTTGTCCATTTTCAGGTAATTTAAGTTCTTACGGTCGTTATTATGGACAGACCCCAGATTATAAACGAGAAAATTTTTATGTGCAATATTATCGTTACCTTTATAGATTCACGATTGGAAGTAACGGTTGCATAAATACAAATTATTCTAGCAGAATTTTTGTATCCAATTGGTACTACTCATATGGAATGGATCATCATCCATCAAATGAATTTATATTATATGGTAATGATTGGTCAAATCATAGAGTTTCTAAAGTTACATTAAACGCATCAAGAAATGGCACTGACTCAATTAAAAACGTTGGAAGGTATGGAAGAACTGCATCAAAGACTGGAAATGTTAGAATGTATTATGCATGGGGTTTAACCGTAGATAAAGTTAACAACAGAGTGCTAAGTTCCAATTATCATAAACAAAGTGTTCAAGCATTTGACCTGGATTTAAATTTTGATAAAGAATTTGGGGGTTCTGCTGGAACAAGAATGACGGGTGCCCATGAAGCTATTCAATCAATTGTTACTGATAGTTCTTTAACAGCAGGAGTAAATTTTGGATTTGGTTACTGGTCGTGGGATAATAGTGGGTCTGGTTTTAGAACTTGGACTGGGGATATAACTAATGGAAGAGCCACACCTTGTACTAGTAGAGCTTGTATAAAAGTAAGAGCACATAAACAAGGGGCGGCAAAAATCAATTCGATCATAAAATCAGTTCAGCCTGGTGGTGGAACTAATGCTGATAACTGGGCAAAACAAGCTGAAGAATATTATTTGCACAGTACTTTATCTCCAATAGATAAAAACTTAACTTGTCAGAATAGCTATGTTTTAGTTATAGGTGATGGAGATTGGTATAATCACAACGGTGCTGCGAGGAGAGTTTCAAAATTATTAAATTCACATAAAATAAAAACATTTACTGTAGCTTATGGAACGGGACTATCAAATGGTGGTGTAAGAAACTTTAATAGGATGGCACAAACAGGTGGAACTAATAGCGTTATCGTAGCAAGAACCACTCAATCTCTAAAGACGCAATTAAAAGCTGCCATATCACAAATTATTGCTCAGAAGTTATCTTTCTCTGCACCTGCAATTACAGCAACAATTGAACAAGGTGGGTCTTTATATCAAGCTCAATTCGATTATGAGCAAAATAAAGAGTGGAAAGGAACACTAAAAAGTACTGCGATAGACTCAAATGGTAATGTTGGTAAAAAGAATTGGGATGCAGCCGAATTACTTGAAAAAAGAAGAACAGATGACAGAAAAATTTGGACCCACCTTCCAAATACATCTGCGAATTCTGGTTATAGTAATTTAAATAATTGGGTAACATCAAACTATAAAGATATTGATAAATTGTTTACTCATACAAATAATGAAGTGCCAAATTATCATAGTAAAAGTGATAACCCTACTAATACGCAAAGATGTAAAAATGTTGCTTCAGTTCAAAATGATAATGAAGATGACATTAAAGGCCTAATACAGTTTGTTAGAGGACAAGATTATTTTGATTATGATGGTGATTGTAATTTAACTGAAACAAGACCTAACCCTCTTGGAGATATTTACCATTCAGAATTAGTGGTAGTTTCGAAACCATCAGCTGAAACGGCTTTTGCTGGAAGAAATCAAGAGTCTTATTGGAGATCTTTGAAAAATTATTCTTCATTTGCACAAAAACATTCTTCAAGAAAAGAAACAGTTTATGTTGGCGCAAATGACGGTATGCTTCATGCATTTGATGGAAAAACTGGTAACGAAATTTGGGCATTTGTTCCACCATTCATTGCATCATCAATGCCAAATATGGTTAATGTAAATTTAAATAGAAGTGGTGTTGGTGGTTCTAATGCTATTTATGGTGTCGATGGATCTGTTACCGCGCATGATATGTTTTATAAAGGTCCTTATGATAATAAAAAAGAGTGGCACACAATACTAATGGTTCCATATGGTAGAGGTGGCGCAGGATTTTCTGTGTTAGATATTACAGATCGAGATGCACCAATGCATCTATATTCAGTACTTAATGATGGAATTCAAACTCAAGTCCATGTAATGGATCATAACGGGACTATCTCAAGTTATGATTACATCAAAAAAATTTATGACTTAGCAAGCTTCTTAGAGTCTACTACTGTGAGAACGAATAATTCTACTGATTTTACATGTAAAAGTGATGAATCAACCGCATGCCAGCAAAGCAATGTTTGGACTTTAGATGTTCCTAATTTGAGTAAATCTGATGTTTCAATATTAATTGACGACAAACCATTTACTAACTTTACAGTGAAATCCTCTACAATCACAATTCCTGCGCCGCCTGGTAGTGGTGGGCAAGCTCAAACAAAGGCAGCAACCGAGATCACTTTGATAAATAAAACATTAAAATTTTATGGATCAGATCCATGTGCAAGTAATCCAAATACAGCTTGTAACTTAAGTAGTTCGAATATGGCTTTACATATTAAGCCTGGCTCCGCACAAACTGGAGTGTTAACCCAACCTGAATATGATTATAGTGAATTAGGTGGAACTTGGTCGTCTCCTAGAATTATAAGAATGCCAAATAAAGGTCCAGGAGATAATAATTTAGAAGATGATATTTATGTTGCAATTATGGGTGGAGGATACGGTGTTCAAAACTCAGGAGTTGGTTCTAATTTAACAATTGTTAATCTTGAGGATACAACGTTCCCAGGTAAACTTGAAAAAAGAATAGATATTGAGGATATGCTGACGAACGATATCGTTAATTCAACACCAGGTTCACCAGTTGTAATTACAGCAGATACCGCAAGAGGAATTGATTTTAGAGGTGCGCTTGTCTACATGAGTGATCTTGAAGGAAAAATTACTAAGTTTAATTTAACGAATAATAGAAATGATGGAACAGGTAAAGCTTTAAAGATGTATGATAGCACAACATTATTTAAGGCAGGTTCAAACCAAACTAATGGTAGATATATGTATCATTCTATGGACGCAACAATTGGACAAACTACTAATTCATTATGGTTATATGCTGGAACTGGAGATTATGAGAGAATAGGAAATACAAGTAATGGTACAGACAACTTAATGATTGGTATTAGAGATCCTCATTATCCAGATTATAGAGATGTAGCGGTTCCTAAAAAAGCTGCTGATTTAACAAAATGTAAAAATACCACAAAAGACAAAACAGGTGCTAAATGTCCAACCTCAACTGATACCGGTTGGTATATAAAATTAGATAAATCTCAGAAAGTTACTGCTGAACCAACAGTATCAAGTGGATTGGTATATTTTCCAATTTATCAACCAACATCATCGGTTAATAAATGTAGTCTAGGTGATGCATTTATTTGTGGAGTTGATGATGAATGTGGAACAAATTTCTCATCTCAACTTAAAAATTTGAGAAGAGGAGATACTTGTAAATATGTTGGACAAGGTGTTTTATCCAAAATTGTAGTTTTTGCAGGTAAGCTGTTTGCAAACATTGCTGGTCAATCTGCTGGAAGTATAAAAGACTTAGTTAGCATTGAAGCTGCTGCAGGTGGAACATCTAGTTATAGAAGTTCTTGGAGACAGAACTATTAATCAATAGACATTTATGAAAAAGATTTTACTTAGTATAATCTTATTCTTTTTATTTAGTTCCATAAGTTATGCTGGTCCTTGTTTAACAACAATAGCTAGTGCATCAACGAACCAACTAGCTTGTGCAGATGATGATATTTTAAATGTTACTTCTGCTGGTTCTATTACCTACAATGACCATAAGGCTGTTGATCTAGAGGATGAAACTGGAGTTCAGATTACAAATGATGGAACAATCCAAACAGAAGATGGAACTAATAAACAAAAAGCAATTCATGCTCAATCATCTTTAAATACAACAATAACTAATAATGGAACTATCAACTCAGACAATAATGAAGGAATTTATATAGATTACGCAGAAAATATAACAATCACAAATAATGCGGGTGCCACAATTAGCGCTGAAGCAGGAAATGCGATTGAGGGTCGAAATGTTGGTTGGTGTGATAAGGCTGGAAATAACGATAATTGTCAATCTAGTTTATCATCCTCGGGCTCTACTGCAGTTGGGCTAATATTGCATAATCACGGTATGATTAGTGCAACACAAGGAACAATTTTGTTAGGCACTGGAGGAGGAGGAAACCCACGAAGTCGAGGTGTCAAAATTTATAACTATGATGGAGGAACAATTAAATCTACATCAGGCAATAACCCAATTATCGCAAAATATCTTACAGATAGTGAAATTATAAATTATGAGGGAGGAACAATCGAGAGTGCAGGTAGATATGGTATACTAGCTGAAAATGGATCAAATATTACAATAGATAATCGTGGAACAATAACTTCAGATAGAAATACTATTTATTGTAGAGAGTGCTCTGGAGTTGCATTTATAAATTCAGGAACAATCAGCTCAACAAATACAGGTACTAATACAGGCACTGTTCTTATTGATAGACAAGGAGATAGTGACGATGCTCATACAATTACAAATAGTGGGACTATAGATTCGGCGTTTGGACCGGCAATACAAATAGCTAGAAACACTGGTGGAACAACTATCGACAATACTGGAACAATAAAATCAACAACAGCTGCTATTGGAGCTGGTAGAACAAAGAACCTTACCATAAATAATCATGGAACGATAACATCAACTGGTGAGAATGATACAGGTCACTTTGGAATTGGATTTGGTAATGATTCAACATCTGTAGAAGCTGGTGAAAATGTAGTTCTAAATAATTTTGGAACAATTAGCGCAATTAATGGTGATGCAGACGGAATTAAAATTGGAGATTATCACGCCAATAAAAACTTTGATGACTTAACAATTAATAATTCAGGAACTATTTCAGGAGGTGACAATTCTATTGTTATGGCAAATTCAAATAACACAGGATTAGAAATAGTTACAAAAGGTGAAGGTACTTATAATGGTGAAATTGAATTAAATAGTACAAATACTACCATGACATTAGATTGCAGTATTTCAAAAGATCAAAAAATAGAAATTCATAATAAGACAAATATGGTAATCACAAATAATCTTTGTGGAAACGACACCTATGAAATATTAGATAGCAACAGTGATCCAGATGCTGATAATTCAGAAACTAATGGTTTTTTATATGTTTATGGTGAAGATTTAGATATTGATAGCCATAATAAAAAATATAGATCGGAAATATTTTTATCTAATTTAAATGATATTTTTAATTCAGTTTCAGAAGAAAAAAAATCTAGTGGATATTATTCTGTAAAAAAAAGAGACAATATTTATAAAAATGAAACAACAGGAGTTACTGGAGATTTTAAAATTGAAAATGACAATTTTACACCGTTTTTAAGTTATTCTAGTCAACAAGCAAAATTTAATAATGGAGAAGCTTTAGATAGTGAAAATTTAGCTATTGGTCTAAAAAAAGAAATCGATTACGAGAAAATTAAATTTTCTGTAGTTTCAATTTTTGGGTTAACTCAAAATAAATATTTAGATCTTGAAACTGAAACACAACAAACAATTTCCAAAGAAAATCTAAGTCAATTTGCTGGTGTAAATTACAAAGCTTCTAGACAACTAGAAATTGATGACAGTCAAAGTTTAAATATTGAAGTGGATGGTAAATATGGTCTAAGAAGACTTCCAACTTACCTAACATCTTTTACAGATGGAGATCTTTCTGTTGATGATGCGGTAGATCAAGTATTATCAGGTGGATTTAATGTTGAGTATTCAAAATCTTTTGAAAATGGCTTCGTTCTTAAGCCATATACAGGCCTATCTTTAAATCAAACTTTGAGTGAAAAAATTGACATTGTTGCAGACGGTGAAAGAAAAGACATGGCCCATTATATGAATGATGATTTAGCAGTAAAAGCAGGTTTAAATATCAGCAAAAATACTGAAAATTTTGGCTTAAACTTTAATCTAGAATTTAATGAACAGAATGGACTTAAAGACAGCCAAGTAAGTATTTCATTAACTAAAGTAATTCAGAATAATATTAGCAAAAAAATAGAGGGTCTACCTATTGATCCAGAACTAGAAAAATTATTTGATCAATTGCAGCTAGCTAAAGAAAATGAGAGATTAGCTGAGATAAGCGGTAGAGCAGTTGAAGAAAATAGAATAATGAAAGAAATGATTATTCAATTGATTAAAGAAAATAATAAACTCAAGACTGAAAGAAATCTTTTATTAAAAAACTAGTTTAAATATTTTTATAAAACCCAACTTGTTATTAGAATATATCTCTTCCTCAAAAACTTTAAAAAATACTTTGTGTTTTTGTTTATCATAACTTGAAAGTTTATAGTAGACTTGTTGCAAAGTGTCAGATTTTAAAATATTTAATTTTTTTCTTTTTCCTAATAAAATAATAAACAATCTCAATTTGAGTAAATTAATTGAATTTATACTCAGTATTAACCTTACTAATATGTAAATTAGTAGTGGAGCAAAAATCCAGACAAATATTTTTGAAAATTGTAAATTTAAGATTTTTTCAACAAAGTTTTTTCTTTGATTATCATCATAAAATAGTAGATGCTGTGTCCATACAAAATCTGCATAATTGAAATAGAAACTTAAAGTTTTTATAAATCTAGATGAAAAGAAACCTTTTGAAGAAAAGTCATCAGTGCTAAAAACATTATTTAAACTATTAATAATATTTTCTTTCGGAATAGCTCTTGTAGGATCTACTCTAACCCAGCCCTTATCATCTAACCAAACTTCTGCCCAAGCATGAGTATCTTTTTGTTTAAATAAATAAAAGTTACCGATTTCATTCAATTCTCCACCATGGTAACCAGTTACAATTCTACTCGGTATGCCGCCTAACCTTGAAAGTAAAACAAATGTTCCCGCATAATATTCGCAATATCCTTCTCTATCGTTAAAAAAGAAATTTTCATAATTATTTATTGATGTTTGCTTTGGACTTAAATTATAAAAATAAGTTCCATTAGAAAATTTATCGTAAATTTTATTTATAAAGTCCTCTTTCGTAGAATTATTATTTTCTTTAACCCATAGTTTTAATTTATTTGAAACTGTTTTAGGTAATAAAGTGTAATAACTTTTAATATCCTCATCTAAGTCAAAAGTAGTTTTAATATTATGAAATTTAATTTGTTTTTTTCTATCTATTAGATCTCTGCTAATAAATGTTTGATTAAATAAATCTTTCGAGATTTTAATATTTTCATTCGCTAACTGTGAATTCTTTAAACTAGGTATCCACTTTTTTTTGTAAGGTTCTAAAATTATTTGGTAAGAATTGTTTAAATCTGACTTATCTGAGATTTTAAAATTATCTTTAAATTTACTGAATAAAAAATAGCTAGATGATGGCCTCCAAGATTGATCGTCCTCCATATAATCAAATACTTTTACCCTGAAATATAGATCATCTTGTCTATAACCCTTGTTTATTAAGGTAAATATCTCCTCATCAGAATTAGAGAATTGACTAAAAGAGCCTAAACTTATTGTATCTGGAATACCCAAAGAACTTGCTGAATTATCAAATAGTCTAAAGTTAACCTCTGCTCTTGGAAAAATTAAATAAAAAATAATTATGAAGGGAAATATACTTAGCCCAAATCCTAAATATTTTAAAATATTTTTAAAACTAAATTCCAAGAGTTCTTTCTGTTGAATAAGGTACATATTTATGACTAATAAAATAATTATACACAAAGAAACTAGTGAGCTAATAATGCCCTGATCTTTAATCAAACTTGCAACAGCAATAATCATACAAATTAAATTAAATGATAAAATATTATTTTTATTAGATAATTCAGAAAATTTAATGATTAGTAAAACAGCTAAACAATTTAAAAAATATTCTTCTGACATAACATACTGATTTAAAACAAGTTGAAGGTATAAAGCCGTAATGGCAAACAATCCTATAAATATAGATTTATATTTAAAAATAAGATTAGAAAAAAGATAACTGATAAAAAATAATGCCACCCAAAATATTAAATTGTTAAAAATTAAGTTTTTTGATAGATTAAAAATGCATAATCCTAATAGAGCATATGTAATTAAATTTATATTTTTACTAATTTTTAGCATTAGCAAGGTATTTATAAATTTGATTTAATGATTGTTCGTTTTTATCAAGCAAGAAAATGTTTCCTTGATGCTTTAATGTGAGATTAATTTTATTTTGATAAAAATATTCAATAATATAAATGGAATAGCTAAGTAATAATTCGAATTCTAATTCGTTATATCTGTCTAAATCTAAAATTAATTTCTGAGTTTTTTCTTTATCTTTAAATATTTTAATATATTTCTTATCTATAGTTGATTTTTTCCAAGCAATTTTAGAATAACTATCTCCATTTTTAAATTCATCTATTCCATCAAAGTCATCGGCATCAATTGATTTATCTATATTAAACTCATTTAAAAGTTCTAGATTTGGCTTTATACTTTGTGGATAAACAATTATATCACAATCGGGCTTATGATTTATTTTTGTTTTTATTATACCAAATGGATAAATTGAATTTAGAGTGATAGTATCTAATAAATATACTCCTCTCAATT
>CACFZE010000011.1 GCA_902570695.1 uncultured Pelagibacteraceae bacterium | reverse complement strand
GCTTTATGCTTTAAAAAGAAAAATAGAAAATTTGTATTAGATAAAAAAAGATCTTCAAATTTATTAAAGGGCTACCAATCTGTTAGAAAATTAAGTGAAATTGAAAAAAGAAATTTAAATACTTTGTGTAGGGGATCAGCTTTAAGATATCTTTTAACTAGATCTTATGATTATTTAAATACTCCTAAGCAAGCTATCATTAAAATTAAAGATCCAAAGGAGTATATAGATAAGTTGAATTTTCATAGAAATCTGAACTCATTTAAGGATTATTCTTTATGATTAAAATCTATACAGATGGTTCTTGCATTGGAAATCCAGGAAATGGTGGTTGGGCTGCAATTATTATTGATAATGGAAAGAAAACTCAAATTAAAGGAAGCAAAAAAGAAACAACAAACAATCAAATGGAATTACTTGCTCCGATTAAAGCTTTAAAAAAAATTCCAAAAGGAAGCAAAGTTCAAATATTTACAGATTCTAAATATGTAAAATCTGGAATAACTGAATGGATACATAATTGGAAAAAAAATGGCTGGAAAACGGCTAACAAAAAAGAAGTTAAGAATAAAGAACTTTGGACTGAATTAGATAATCTATCAAATACTTTTGAAATTAAATGGAGCTGGGTAAAGGCACATTCAACAGATAAACTTAATAATGAAGTGGATTTATTGGCAAGGTCCTCTGTCGCAATATAGGTACACCTGGCAACAGAACGCCCCTTTACCAACGGAAACGGTTAATCCAACTCAAATATCAAATTAGGAACAGCACGAAGTTTTACACGAAGTTTTACACGAAGTTTTTGAAAAAGTGTTATTTTCTGTATATTATTAATCAAGGGACGAGAAACAAAACTGCCCTAATAATTATAATAAATCTATAACACCTTCTGCAGAAGATAAACCGCATTGCTTAGTCTCTTTCTCAACTTGAACATTAATCACTTCTAAGTTTTCAATAACCATTGAATAACGATTTGAACGAATACCCATTCCTTTTGAATTTCTATCTACTTCAGCACCGATGGCTTTTGTAAATAATAGATACGGATCTGATAACATTGTAATTTTACCAGCTGCATTGTTTGCTTCTCCCCAAGCATTCATAACAAAAGGATCATTCACAGATAAACAAAATATATTATCTATTCCTTTGGCTTTTATTTTATCGGCATTAGCTACATATCCAGGAAGATGGAGTTTTGAACAAGTAGAAGTAAAGGCGCCAGGCAATCCGAATAAAACAACTTTACCTTTTCCTAATATATCTCTAATTTTACTAGTTTGTGGTTCACCATCTGCTAAATGAAAAATTTCTATATCTGGGATTTGATCTTTTATTTTTAATTTCATATGGAATTAATTACATAATCTTTAACTTTATTTATATCATTTGATATAACTTCAAATTTTTCTTTTCTATCATAAACATATTTAAGACTATCTGGTAATTCTTCAGTTTTTGAGATTGCATCTTCTATTGCTTTTGGAAACTTACATGGGTGTGCTGTAGATAAAACAACACAATTTTGTTCTAGTTCAAGTTTTTTTGCAGCACCAATTCCAACTGCAGTATGTGGATCGACTACAACTTTATATTCTTTATTTATATCTTTTATCATTTGGATAGTTTCGTTTTCATCTAACATTTCAGACGTAAAATTCTTTTTTATTTCATCTAAGTCACTATTATCGATTTGATAAGTATTATTTTTTATCTTACTCATCACATCTTTTGTAACTTCTGAGTTACAGTCTTTTACATCATATAAAAGTCTTTCAAAGTTACTTGCTATCTGGATATCCATACTAGGAGTATTTGTTTCCTCAACTTTCTTTTGAGTATAATCTCCTTCAGAAATTGCCCTATGAAGGATGTCATTTTTGTTAGTAGCTACAATAAGTTTATCAATTGGAAGTCCAATTTTCTTTGCTAAATAACCAGCATAAATATCTCCAAAATTTCCAGTCGGAACAGAAAAAGACAGTGGCTGCCCATTGCCTATTTTAAAATAAGCATAAAAATAATAAACAGCTTGAGCAACAATTCTTGCCCAATTTATTGAATTAACACCTGACATATTAATAGAGCTAGAGAATTTTTCATCATTAAACATTGATTTAACTAGATTTTGACAGTCATCAAAATTTCCCTCAATAGCAATATTGAATACATTTTTTTCTTCATGGATTGTCATCAGTCTTCTTTGCACTGGTGAAATCCTGTTATTTGGATGTAATACAAAAACATTTAAATTCTTTTTGCCTTTTAAAGCATCAATAGCAGCTGCACCTGTGTCTCCTGAAGTTGCTACAATAATATTAATTTTTTTTTGCTCATTTGCTAAATGAAATTGATAAAAATTTCCTATTAATTGCATTGCAATATCTTTAAAAGCAAGTGTTGGGCCGTGATAGAGTTCTAAAACTTTTAAATTTCCTAAATTAGAGATTTTTACAACATCCTCTGCTCTAAAATTTGAGTAAGATTTTGATACTGTGGAAATTAATTCTTCTTTATTCATAAAATCACCAATAAATGGGAAAATTATTTCGGCTGCTAATTCATTGTAATTAAGACCACTTAGTTTGTTTAATTCATCATTACTAAATGGTTTGATTAACTTTGGTACAAAAAGACCTCCGTCATCAGCTAAACCTTTTAGAAATACTTGTTTAAATGAAAAATGATCTGAATTGTTTCTGGTGCTTATATATTCCATTAGTAATTTTTTTTTCTGAAATATAAATATATTAAAAAGATGGAAACAGCTAATGAAAACCATGTAAGAGCATACTTTAAGTGGTTGTTTGAAATATTGGCTCCTATTTGTTTTGACTGTGGATAAATTCCTTCTTGCTTGCTAATATTGTTGATAATGAATGGAGAAAATTCTTTACCTGTATAGGTCAATAAATCTTCATCTTTAAGAGTGAACCAGTAATTCTTATTTACGTCATTATCTGGCTTGAAATAATTAAATTTACTTTTTAATTTTAAAACTCCCTCAAATTTACTCTCATTTGAAACATACTTTTTAGTTTTAAGGTCTCTTGGAACCCAACCCCGATTTATTAAATAGCTTTTATTGTTAATACTCACTGGATTTACAATATCAAATCCTGGCTCTCCTTTTTCATTTAAGGAATATAAATAAATTATTTTTGAATTATCTAATATTCCTTCAAATTTGATTTTTTTAAAGTTAATTGGGTTGCTTCCATTAAATTCTACTGGATCACTTTTTAAAGATTGGTCGATTGAATTTATTAAATCAAGCTTCCAGTTTAGTCTTATAATTTGCCAAGTACCTAATGCCAAAAAAACTAAAATAAAAAAGTATACAAAGATTGAAAAAGATACCTTATTTTTCAAGAACTATTAACTTCCCCAAATGTAAATAGCTGCAAATAAAAACAACCAGACAACGTCAACAAAGTGCCAGTACCAAGCAGCAGCCTCGAAACCAAAGTGATGTTCTTTAGTAAAATGTCCTAATTTACCTCTCCATAAACAAACCGCTAAAAAGATAGTTCCAACTAAAACATGGAAACCATGAAACCCTGTGGCCATATAGAATGTAGCTCCATAAATGTGACCTGAAAAACTAAATGTAGCGTGTTGGTATTCGTATATTTGCAATAACGTAAAGAATGCTCCTAAAATTACTGTACAAATTAAACCATTTATAAATCCTTTTCTGTCATCCTCTAATAAAGAATGGTGTGCCCAAGTTACTGTTGTACCAGATAAAAGTAGGACAAGAGTATTTATAAGCGGGATGTCCCATGGATCAAAAGTTTCAATATCTTTTGGTGGCCATACATTTCCCATGAATTCATTTGGAAACAAACTTGCATCAAAGTATGCCCAAAACCATGCAACAAAAAACATTACTTCAGAAGCTATAAATAATGTCATTCCATATCTGTGATGAATTTGAACAACAGGTGTATGATGACCTTTATGCTCAGCTTCGATTACGACATCTCTGAACCACATAAATGCACAATAAATTATAAGTAAAAAACCTAAAACCATCGCCCACATAACTTTACTATGAAAGTAATAAACAGATCCAACAGCCGTAACTAGTGTTGCTATAGATGTAGCTAATGGCCAAGGACTAGGGTCAACTAAATGATAATCATGTTTTTGACCAGATGCAGACATTTATTTTAACTCTCTTTTTTTTCGTTTTTATAATATTCAGATGAGAAAAAAGTATATGACATAGTAACATCTTCAACTCTAGATGTTTTTGGATCATTTACTAATTCTGGATCTAAGTAGAATACTAGGGTGTAACTTGCCTTTTCCCCTGGATCTAGTGTTTGTTTTTCAAAGCAAAAACAGCCTAATTTATTAAAATATGCTCCAAATGATGATGGAGAAACATTATATGTAGCTACAGCAGATGAAATTTCATCTCCTTTGTTTTCCACTTCAAATTTAATTCTGTATACCTTGCCAGGCTGAACATCCATAGTTTTTTGATCAACATCAAAATTCCAATCAAGAGCACTGTTAACATTGGTATCTAATCTTACATTTATTTTTTTATCTAGAACTATATTAGGAGCCTCTTTCGATATTTGTGTTGTTCCACCAAAGCCAGTTACTCTACAAAATAAATCATACAAAGGCACAGCCGCAAAAGACAAACCCAACATAAAGACAAAAATACCTGCAAGAATTAATGGAGTTAAAGTATTTTTTTTAATCATAGAGGTCTTTCAAATACTCCAATATTAAATAGTGTGAAAATGAATAAGAAAACTATAAATGCAACCAAACCAACTGCTGTCCATAAATTTTTCTTTTTTAATTTTTGATCTTTGACTATCATAAAACTTTATCCACCAAGAAAAAAACAAATATTAAAAATAAGTAAATAATTGAATAGCTGAAAATATGTCTAGCTTTCTTTATGTTAAATTTTCCAACTTTATAGTTATAAAGCTGGTAACAAATTAAATTATAATAAAATGTAAGAAGTAAGCTAAGTGTTAAGAATACTTCGCCTACAAATCCAATGTAATATGGGAAAACAATTGTAGGTATCATTAGCAAAGAATAAATTAGAATATTCTTTTTAGTATCCTGAATTCCATTGGTTACTGGAAGCATTGGAATACCTGCTTTTTTATAATCATCAGCTTTGTACAAGCTTAATGCCCAAAAGTGTGATGGTGTCCAAAAGAAAATTATTAAGAAAAAAGCAATCGACTCCAACGAAATAGAATTTGTTGCTATTGCCCATCCAATTACTGGTGGTAAAGCTCCTGATGCTCCACCTATAACAATATTTTGTGGGGTTTTTCTTTTTAACCAGATTGTATAAACAAATACGTAAAATAATATTGTAAACAATAATAGAAATGCGGATAAAGAATTTGTAACAAAGTATAAGCTTACAACTGAAATTACTGACAGAGATGTTCCAAAATATAATGCTTGGTTTCTGTTCAGCTTTCCTCTTGGAATTGGACGCAAGCAAGTTCTAGACATTAATTTATCTAAGTCTGCTTCATACCACATGTTAAGTGCTCCTGCTGCTCCAGCACCAAAAGCTACAATTAATATCCCAATCACTGATTGTTGAAATGAAACTGAAGTAGGAGCTGTTAACAGACCAACTGCACAAGTGAAAATAACAAGAGACATTACTCTTGGTTTCATTAACTTCAATAATTCAGGAATTATACCTAGTTCGTAATATGATTTTTTTACTTTAGAATACGTCGTAGCCATTTTAATTTTTATATCTTAAGACGTTACTAACTACTAGATTTTTCAGTGCCTTCATAATCTTCAAACTTCGGCAATTCATCAAAAGTATGAAAATTCGGTGGTGATGGAACTGTCCACTCTAATGTTGTGGCCCCTTCTCCCCATGGGTTTTGTGCTGCTTTTTTCTTTTTTGCAAAAGCGTAGATTAAATTAGCGAAAAATACCACTAAGCCAACTACAGAAATATATGAACCGATTGAAGAAATATAATTCCAATCAGCGAATGCATCCGGATAATCAGCGTATCTTCTTGGCATTCCAGCTAATCCTAAGAAGTGTTGTGGAAAGAAAACTAAATTTACACCTATGAAAGTTAACCAAAAATGAAGTTGTCCCATCCACTCAGAATATTCATACCCTGACATTTTACCAAACCAATAATAGAAGCCTGCAAATATTGCAAAAACAGCTCCCAAAGATAATACATAGTGGAAGTGAGCTACAACATAATAAGTATCATGCAATGCAGTATCTACTCCAGCGTTTGCTAGAACTACACCAGTTACTCCTCCAACTGTAAATAAAAATATAAATCCTAAAGCCCAAACCATTGGGGTTTTGAATGATATAGATCCTCCCCACATTGTAGCAATCCATGAAAATATTTTAATTCCTGTTGGGACAGCGATAATCATTGTTGCTGCTAAGAAATACGCTTTAGTATCAGTATCTAAACCAACTGTGTACATGTGGTGAGCCCAAACAACAAAACCTACAATTCCAATTGCTACCATCGCGTAAGCCATTCCTAAATATCCAAAAACCGGCTTCTTTGAAAACGTAGATACGATATGACTGATCATTCCAAATCCTGGTAAGATTAGAATATAAACTTCTGGATGACCAAAAAACCAGAATAAATGTTGGAATAATGTTGGGTCTCCACCTGTTTGTGCATCAAAAAATGCAGTGCCAAAATTTCGATCTGTTAGAAGCATAGTAATTGCTCCGGCTAATACTGGTAACGAAAGTAGTAATAAAAATGCTGTAACTAATATTGACCATGCAAATAATGGCATCTTATGCAAAGTCATTCCTGGAGTTCTCATATTTAAAATAGTTGTAATAAAATTAACTGCTCCTAAAATTGAAGAAGCTCCTGCGACGTGTAAACTTAAAATTGCTAAATCCATTGCTGGACCTGGTTGACCTGCAGTAGAAGATAGGGGTGGATAAATCGTCCAGCCACCACCGACACCTTGTGCACCTGGAGGACCATCTACAAAAATTGATGAAAGTAATAAAATAAATGCAACAGGCAATAACCAAAAAGAAATATTATTCATTCTTGGAAATGCCATATCTGGTGCTCCAATCATTATCGGCACGAACCAGTTTCCAAAGCCACCGATCATCGCTGGCATGACCATAAAGAAAATCATTATTAATCCATGACCTGTTACCAAAACATTATAAAGATGGTAGTTACCACCTAAAACATCATCCCCAGGGTGCATTAATTCCATTCTCATCAAAACTGAAAAAGCTGTTCCAATAACTCCTGCAATAATTGCAAAAATTAAATACATTGTTCCAATATCTTTATGATTTGTAGAATATGCCCATCTCTTCCAACCTGTTGGAGTATGATGATCGTGAATATGTGCTGCTTCTGAACTCATTTTTATTTACTCGCTACTAGTTTTTTATTAATTAAATTTTCATCTTTTGCAAATTTTATCTTCGCTTCTGAAAGCCAAATTTGGTAATCTTCTTCTGAAACTACTTTAACTTCAATTGGCATAAAAGCATGTTTAATTCCACATAACTCAGAACATTGTCCGTAATAAGTCCCAACTTTTTCAGCTTTGAACCAAGTTTCATTTACTCTTCCCGGCATCGCATCCCTTTTAACTCCAAATGCTGGTAATGCCCATGCATGAAGCACATCATTTGCTGTAATTAAAACTTTAACAACTTTATTTACTGGAACAACGACTACATTATCTGTTGCTAACAATCTTGGCTGACCTTCTTTTAAATCCTTCTCTTCGATCATATAAGCATCAAAAATTATATTTTCATCTGGGTACTCGTATCCCCAATACCATTGATATCCAATTGCTTTAATAGTTACATCAGCTTTAGGAATTGCATCTTGTGAATATAAAACTTTAAATGACGGAACTGCCATCACGATCAAGATTATACAAGGAACTAATGTCCAAACAATTTCAACTAAAACATTATGTGTTCTTTTAGATGGATTAGGATTTCTCGATGCTCTAAATCTTACCATCACATAAAGCATTAAAAATAAAACAAACGCACTTATAGCAACTATGATTGGTACTAACATATAGTCATGAAACCAAACTATATCTCTCATAGTTTGAGATGCAGGCTCTTGGAAACCTAATTGCCAATTTTTTGGTTGGTTTGCAAACGCCTCAACTGAGTAAATTAATGCTATAAAAACAAAAAATAGTTTCTTCATTTGTTTTCTATATAGATCGAAAATATTATAAAAAATACTAGAGAATTCGCGACAATTTATCAATTTTGCAAATAATTGATCACAGATAACGCGGATATAACCGCAGTTTCAGACCTTAAAATGTTATCACTTAGTTTTATCGATTGAGACCCTTTAAAGTTTAGAATCTTTTTAATTTCACCGGCTGAATAATCTCCTTCAGGACCAATTAAAAGACAATTTGGTTTTGAATTAGAAATTTTAATTTTTTTATTATTCGTATTTAAATCTCCAAAAATTAAATTGATATCTGAATTCTTAGACAGGAATTTATCTAATGATTGAGGTTTTTCAATTGAAGGAATATTTATTCTATTACTTTGCTCACACGATTCTATGATTATTTTATTTAATCTCTCATTATTTATTTTTCTTACAATTGTCCTTTCAGAAATAATTGGTACAAATTTTGTTACTCCAAGCTCAGTTGCTTTTTGTATCATGAAGTTAAAATAATTTGATTTAATGGGTGAGAAGGCTAACCAGATTTCTTGCTCTTTATCTTTTTGTCTCAACTGTTCAACAACCTTGAAATATAAGCTGCTTTTTGAAATTTCAGTTACAATTGACTTCCATTCTCCAGATTTATTAAAAACTAAAAAGGTCTCTCCTTGTTTAATCCTCATTACTTTCAATAAATAATGTGACTGAGACTTAGTTAAATTAGTTTCTAAATTAATTGATAATTTTTCTGGATAAAATATTCTAATATTGCTCATTATATTTAAATTAATTTATGAAAAAAATTAAAGCAATCATATTTGATGCATACGGCACCCTATTTGATGTTAATTCTGCAGCTGAAAAATGTAAGGAAAAATTAGGAGATAAATGGGAAGGATTTGCTAATTATTGGAGGACTACACAGCTTGAATATACTTGGCTTAGAAGTTTAATGAGAAGACACAAAGATTTTTGGCAAATCACTGAAGATAGTTTGGATAAATCTATGAATTTTTACAATATTGATAATTCAATGAGATCAGAACTATTAAATTTATATAAAGTGCTTTCACCATTTACAGAAGTAAGGGATACTTTAAAAAAATTAAAACAATCAAATTATAAATTAGCAATTCTATCAAATGGTACACCTGACCTTTTAAATGAACTTGTAGTTAGCAATCAATTAAAAGATATTTTTGATGATATTTTTTCTGTAGAAGAAGCTGGTATTTTCAAACCAGATTCAAAAGTATATGATCTTCCAATAAATAAATATAATATTGAAAAGAATGAAGTTTTATTCTTAAGTGCTAATACATGGGATGTTTCTGGTGCTGGGAATTATGGATACAACACTGTTTGGGTGAATAGAAATAATAATATTTTTGATAAATTAGATTTTGAACCTAACAAACAAATCAACAATTTATTAGAATTGCTTGATTTAATTTAGATATATCCTATATGAAAGACATGACAGATATAGAAGTAGAAAAAATTATAGATCCAACACCAGCATCAGATGGTGCGGGAGTTAAATTAAAAAGAAGTATTGGTGTTGAACCAAATTATTACGATCCATTTTTAATGTTAGATGAATTTGGATCAGAAAATAAAGATGATTATATTGCAGGCTTTCCTCCTCATCCACACAGAGGAATTGAAACAGTTACATACATGTTAGCTGGAAGTTTTGAACATAAAGATAGTACAGGTGGTGAAGGAAAAATGACTGCAGGAGATGTACAGTGGATGAAAACTGGCAGTGGAATAATTCATTCTGAAATGCCAGCTATGAATGATGGAAAACTTCATGGTTTTCAATTATGGATTAATATGCCTGCTAGCGAAAAGATGAGCAAACCAGAGTACCATTATATAGACTCTGATAAAATGAGCACACATAAGGACGAAGATAAATTTATAAAAGTAATAGCTGGAAAGTTTGAAAATTCAGAAGGTCCAATAAAAAAACACAATGTCGATCCAATTTATTTTGATGTAGAATTAAATGAGAGTAAAATTTTTAATCATCAAGTTCCATCCACGCACAATTCATTCATATATCTAATTGAAGGTGAGATAGAAATTGGAAACAATAAACATGAAAGTGTTAAAGACTCTACTTTAATTTTATTATCTAAAGGTGAAAACTTGAAAGTAACAGCTTTAACAAACGCTAAATTTTTACTAATATCTGGAAAACCTATAGGAGAACAGATTGCGAGAGGTGGCCCATTCGTCATGAATACCAAACAAGAAATACTTCAAGCAATTGATGATTATCACAATGGTAATTTTGTAAAGTAAATATGAAAGCTATAAAGATAGAAAAATTTGGTGGACCAGAAGTCTTGCAATACAAAGAAGTAGAAATTGGTAAGCCTGGTCCAAATGAGGTTTTAGTTAAGTATTTGTCAATTGGTCTAAATTATATAGATGTGTATCATAGAACGGGTCTATACCCAGTTGAACTTCCAAGCGGATTAGGTTTAGAAGCAGCAGGAATTATTGAAGAAATAGGGTCAGAGGTTAAACTTTTTAATGTAGGAGACAGAGTCTGTAAAGCATCAGCACCTATTGGGGGATACTCAGAAAAACAAATTATACCTGAAGATAAATTAGTAAAAATTCCAGATGGTATTTCAAATGAAATAGCAAGTTCTATTCTGCTTAAAGGTATAACTTCAGAATATTTGTTGCACAGAGCTTATGCAGTTAAAAAAGGAAGTAAAATTTTATTTCATGCGGCAGCGGGTGGAGTTGGACAAATTTTATGTCAATGGGCAAATGCTTTAGGTTGTGAAGTTATTGGAACGGTTGGATCAAATAGTAAAATTGAAATTGCAAAAAAAAATGGCTGTCATCATGTTATAAATTACACAGATAATAACTTTGTTGAAGAAGTGGAAAAAATTGTAGGCAAAAATGGAATTGACGTTGTTTATGATGGGGTTGGTGCCAAAACTTTTGAAGGATCATTAGAGTGTTTAAAAATAAGAGGCATGATGATAGCATTTGGGAATGCATCGGGTTATGTGAATACAATAGATATAAAAAAACATATAGCTCCAAAAGGGCTATTTTTTACTAGACCATCAATAATGCAATATACAATTAAAAGAGAAGAGCTTGAAGAGTCTGCAAGAAAAGTTTTTGATGCTGTTTTGTCCAAAAAAATTAAAATAGAAATTTCAAAGAAGTATAAATTAATTGAAGCGAAGCAAGCTCACATAGATTTAGAGAGTAGGGTTTTAACTGGACCAGCAATTATTATTCCTTAAATTGATCATCCATATCTGAAAGATGCAGTCTTAGCGCTCTAGTCGAAATTTGTATTTCTCTTATAAAAAATATAATTGATACCATCATAGATAAACAACAAGAGCCAAAAATTATTCTAGCTAAAAAATATGTCTCTAAATAAAGAGCAAAAACTGTAAGCATATTAAATAAGAAACCAAATGCTGAAAAAAGTATAGTAATCCTTAAATTTTTTACTCTATCATTTAAATTAATCAGCTGCTGCTTCCACTCTGGTGGTGTATGCTTTTCAAAAACATATTCGTCATGTATTTTTCTAATCAAACCACTTAATGTATGAAATCTGTTACTATAGACAGCCATAATCAAAGGAATGGCGGGAAACATTAATGCGGTAACAGTGTAATCGATATTCATGCGAATCAGTTTGATTATGAAACTACGCTTTGTTATTTACAAGTAAATTATGTCTGAAAAGGTTAAAATTTTTATTGAATTAACAAGACTTAATAAACCAATTGGTTTCATGCTCCTATTTTGGCCATGCGTTTGGGGTTTAACAATTTCATATGATTTTTCTCTTTCTTTAAATACTTATTTTATTTACGCTTTTTTATTTTTTTCTGGATCTGTTCTAATGAGATCAGCAGGATGTATTGTTAACGATATAAGTGATAGAAAAATTGATAAGTTAGTCGAAAGAACAAAAAATAGACCAATCGCGTCAGAAAAAATTTCAGTATTTAATGCTGCAATATATGCTGCAATATTATGTTTAATTGCGTTTTTAGTTTTGATAAATTTTAACAAATTTACAATTTATATGGCTCTTCTTTCAATGCCATTGGCTTTTACATATCCATTGATGAAAAGATTTACTTACTGGCCTCAACTTTTTTTAGGTATTACTTTTAATTACGGCCTAGTTTTGGCATGGATATCCATTCAAAATGAAGTTTCTATTATACCAATTATATTTTATTTAGGAGCCACATTTTGGACATTAGGTTACGACACAATATATGGATACCAAGATATCAATGATGATGAAATAATTGGAGTTAAATCAACATCGATTAAATTTAAAAATAACCCAAAAAAATTTATATCGTTTTGTTACATTATATTTTTAATATCATTGTTTTTTGTTGGTTATAAAATGAATTTTAATTATTTATATTACATTGCTTTAATAGCACCTTTAACTCATTTGTTAATTTTTCAATCTTTTAAATTAAATACTGAAAGTGGGAATGACTGCTTAAGAAAATTTAAAAGCAATAATTTTTTGGGTCTTATTATTTTAATAATTTTGTTAGTAGGAAAATTAACTTAATGAAAAATATCGATATTATAAAAAGATTGTATAATGATTATACAACAAAACATCTAAATAAAATTATTCTTGCTATAGTGTTTTCTATTTTGGTTGCTGGTGCCACATCAGCAACCGCATGGTTACTCGACCCCGCAATAGAAAAAATTTTTATAAACAAAGATCAAAGTTTAATTTTCATAATTCCACTTTTAATCATAATAGCTTTTGCTACTAAAGGTATATCTCTATATTTAGCAAAAGTTTTAATGATAAAAACTTCAGAAGAAGTAAAAAAAAATATTCAAATCGATATGTTATCTTCTTTCATAAAAGCTGATACTGAAAAAATTGAAGATAAACATTCAGGTAAATATATTTCAAATCTTAACTTTGATGTAAATCAAATAACTGGGATGCTAAGTAATGCAGTTTTAAGCCTATTCAAGGATGGCTTAACGCTTATTGGTTTATTATTTGTGATGTTCTTTCAAAATTGGAGGCTTTCTCTTATAGCTTTAATTATGCTTCCAATAGCTACGATAACTGCAAAAAAATTAGGAAAACGTATTATTAAAGTTGCCACAGAAGCACAAGAAAAGTCAGGCGACTTAAATAAATATTTAATTGATCTTTTTAAAAATCATAAAATTATAAAAATTTTTCAAAGAGAGAATTATGAACATGAAAGATCAGAAAAATTCGTCAATGACCTAAAAGAAAAATCAATAAAAATCGCAACTGTCTTTATAAGATCCACTCCAATAATGGAAGTTGTAACTGGAATAATGATTGCAATATTAATTTTTTACTCAGGAAAATTAATTATGAGTGACCAGCTTAGTATAAACAATTTTTTCTCTTTTTTGGCTGCTATGATGCTTGCTTATCAACCAGTAAAGTCTTTAGCAACAGTTAATGTTGCTTTTGGCCAAGGACTATCTGCAGGAAAAAGAATATTACCTATTATTGATCAGCAAAATAAAATTTCAACAAATGAAAATGGAAAAATATTAGAGATAAGTAATGCATCAATAAAATTTCAAAATATTAATTTTAGTTACAAATCAAATCTTAATAATATAGTCCTTAAAGATATTAATATTGAAATAGCTGGCAGAAAAATGACAGCTTTAGTAGGCCACAGCGGATCGGGAAAATCTACAATATTAAACTTAATACCAAGAATTTATGATGCAGACTCTGGGGAAATTCTAATTGATAATCAAAAAGTACAAAACCTTAATCTTAAATCATTAAGGAAAGAAATATCTATTGTTGATCAAAATACAACACTTTTTGATGATACTATTTTTAATAATATTAAATATGCCAAGCCAGATGCAAGTGACGAAGAAATTTTTACAGCTGCAAAAATATCAATGTGTACAGATTTTATAGAAAAATTAGAAAATAAATTTCAGACTGTTATAGGAGAAAATGGAGTAAAATTATCAGGCGGTGAAAAGCAAAGACTTTCGATAGCGAGAGCTTTGTTAAAGGATAGCAAAATAATTCTTCTAGACGAAGCAACCTCATCTCTTGACTCTGAAACAGAAGAAAAAATACAAAAAGCTATTGAGGAATTAACAAAAAATAAAACAACAGTAGTTATTGCTCATAGACTATCAACTATTCTTAATTCAGAAAAAATTTATGTTGTTGATAAAGGTTCTGTAGAATCATCAGGGAAACATGATGATCTAATCAAAAATTCATTACTTTATAAAAACTTCTACGAGAGACAAATAAAAAATAACTAATGTATTTTTTGTATAATATATTAGGGATTATTTTTTTTTTAATCTCACCATTTATATTATTTTTTAGAATGATTAATGGAAAGGAAGATTGGAGAAGAATCTTAGAAAAATACGCTTATTATAATTTAAAAAAGACTGATACAACTGTATGGTTTCATGGTGCAAGTGTTGGAGAAATTATGAGCATTCTCCCATTGATATATAAGTTTGAAAAAGACAAATCTATAAAAAAAATTTTACTCACTTCCTCTACTTTAAGTTCTGCATCAATAATTGCAAAAAAACCATTTAAGAAAACAACTCATATTTACTATCCATTTGATATTGGATTTATATGCAATAACTTTTTAAACTGTTGGAAACCTAAAATTGCAGTATTTGTAGATTCTGAAATCTGGCCCAATATGTATGAAAAAATAAATTCAAAAAAAATACCTCTTATTTTAATCAACGCTAGAATTACAAGTAAAAGTTTCAAAAGATGGCAAATCTTTTCATCTTTTGCAAAGAATGTTTTCAGTAAAATAACTATAGCCTTACCTCAAAATCAAGAAACCAAAAATTATTTAAAAAGATTGGGTGTTAAAAAAATAAAATTTATAGGAAATTTAAAGTATTTTAAAAATGATAAACAAAGTTTGACGAAAAATGTTCAAAAATATTTTAAAAATAAAAAAGTATTCTGCGCAGCTAGCACTCATTATAATGAGGAGAAAATCATTGGAAAATTACATTTAAAATTGAAGAAAAAGTTTAAGAATTTAATTACAATATTAGTTCCACGTCATATAAATAGATCAGAGAAAATAAAGCAAGAACTTAGAAAATTAAAACTAGTAGTTGCCGAAAGATCAAGCAGACTTAAACCATCTGATGATTGTGACGTATACATTGTTAATACATACGGAGAAATGTCAAAATTTTTAAGACTTTCAAATATAACATTTATTGGTGGATCTATAGTAAACCATGGAGGACAAAACCCATTAGAAGCTGTAAGAATGGGTAATTACGTGATGCATGGTAGAAAAGTAAATAATTTTAAAGAAATATATAAGGAATTAAAAAATTTAAAAATATCTTCAGAGATTAAAAATATCGATCAAATGGAAAAAGTATTTGTTAAAAATCATAATTACAAAATATCAAACACTAAAATTAATAAAATTAATTATTTAGGTGCTAAAATTTTTGAAAATAACGTTAAAGAAATTAAAAATTATTTATAATGAAAGTAAAAAGACCCATTTTTTGGGATAGTTTCAATTTCATATCATTATTACTCTTACCATTTAGTTTGATAACAATTATTTTTAATTTTTTTAAATCTTTAAGTCTTAAAAAATATTTCAAAATAAAAACAATATGTGTTGGAAATATTTACTTAGGCGGAACTGGAAAAACACCTTTAGTTTTAAAAATAAATGATATGTTAAAATATAAGTTTAAAACTGTATTTATTAAAAAAAAATATATTGATCAAATCGATGAGCAAAATATTTTATCAAAATATGGAAATCTAATTTGTTTAAATTTTAGAGATATCGCGCTGAAAATTGCTGAGAAAAAAAATTACAAGTTAGCTATATTAGATGATGGTTTGCAAGATAAGGGTTTAAATTATGATATTTCTATTGCTTGTTTTAATAGTTCAGAGCTAGTTGGAAATGGGCTAGTTTTGCCTGCTGGGCCATTAAGGGAAAGAATTACAAATATTTTAAA
>CACFZE010000010.1 GCA_902570695.1 uncultured Pelagibacteraceae bacterium | reverse complement strand
CGAAAGTAAAATCAAATATTTCTAAACAAAAATTTTTATCAAATGTAAAAAAAGCTAAAAAATATATTAAAGTTGGAGATATATTTCAGGTAGTTCTAAGTCAAAGATTTGAAACTAAATTAAGTAAAAATCCAATAGAAATTTATAAAAAATTAAGAAAAACAAACCCTTCTCCTTTTATGTATTTTTTTAATTTTAAAGATTTTCAAATTATTGGCGCTAGTCCAGAAATACTTGTTAGGTTAAGAAATAATAAAGTCACGATTAGACCGATTGCTGGAACAAGACCAAGGGGAAGGAATAAAAAACAAGATTTATTTTTCGAAAAAGATTTATTGAATGACAAAAAAGAGCTGTCTGAACATTTAATGCTACTTGATTTAGGAAGAAACGACACTGGAAAAGTATCAATGATTAATACTGTAAAAGTGACTGAAAGTTTTTCAATAGAAAGATACTCTCATGTCATGCATATTGTATCAAATGTTGAAGGAGTTTTTAATAATAAATACTCAAAATTTGAAACTATGTTGTCTGGATTTCCAGCAGGAACAGTATCTGGGGCTCCAAAAATTAGAGCAATGGAGATAATAGATGAGCTAGAGACAACTAAAAGAAAAGTTTATGCCGGTGGAATTGGATATTTTTCAGCAAATGGTGAATTTGATACATGTATTGCACTTAGAACTGCAGTGGCTAAAAATAAGAAATTTTATGTGCAATCTGGTGCTGGAATAGTTGCAGATAGTAAACCACAAAACGAATATCTTGAAACAGTTAATAAAGCAAAGGCTCTATTAAAAGCAATCGAGTAATTATGAAAATAATTTTAATTGATAACTATGATAGTTTTACTTTTAATTTGTATCATTACATATCTAAGTTTTGTCAAAATGTAGACGTAATAAGAAATGATAAAATTAATACAAAAGAAATATTAAAGAAAAAATATAATAAAATTGTAATATCACCTGGTCCAGGTAATCCTGATCAAGCTGGAAACTGTCTATCAATAGTAAGTGAATTGTATAATAAAATTCCAATACTTGGAGTTTGTTTAGGTCATCAAATTATAGGTCAAATATTTGGATCTAAAATTATTCAAGCTAAAGAATTGGTTCATGGAAAAACAAGTAAAATCATTTCAAAAAATATAGGGATTTTAAAAGGAATACCAAAAATATTTGAAGCAACTAGATACCATAGTTTAATAATCGATAAGAAAACACTCTCTAAAGATTTAGAAATAACAGCCATGACTTTAGATGGAATAATTATGGGTGTAAAACATAGAATTTATGATGTTCATGGAGTACAATTCCATCCCGAAAGTATAAAGACTAAAGATGGTTTAAAAATTTTAAAAAATTTTATTAAATAAATGGAAAAATATTTAAAAAAACTTGAATTAAGTGAAAATTTAACATTACAGGAAAGTATTGATGCTTTTGAAATCTTGATGAATGGAAAAGCTAATGATGATGAAATTTATAATTTTTTAACTCTGCTCTCAAAAAAGGGTGAAGTTTCAACAGAAATAGCAGGTGGAGTCTCAGTGCTTAGAAATAAAGCGAAAAAAATTAATGTAGATGACTGCATAGATACCTGTGGAACAGGCGGAGATGGCAAGGATACATTAAATATATCTACTGCTTCAGCATTATTACTTTCAAGTATGGGAATTAAGGTAGCAAAACATGGTAATAAAGCAGTTTCATCAAAATGTGGATCTGCGGATGTTTTGGAAGCATTAAATATAAATATCAACTTGGAACCCAAAGATATTGAAAATCAAATTAAAAAAAATCATTTTGGATTTATGTTTGCTCCAAATTATCATAGCGCAATGAAATATGTTGGCCCAACAAGAAAAAAAATTAAGAAGAGAACAATTTTTAATATGATTGGTCCTTTGAGTAGTCCAGCAAATGTTGAAAAACAAGTTGTGGGAGTTTTTGATAAAAAACTTCTAGATATATTTGCTGTTGCCTTGAAAGACTTAAATATAAAATTTGCTTGGATTGTTAATAGCAATGATGGTTTAGATGAAATATCACCATATGATAAAACGATCGTTAGACAATTAAGAAATGGGGAAATTAATGAAATGATTATTGATCCTAAAGAATTAAAAGTAAATGCTGAAGGTTTCGATAAAATAGTTGGAAATGACGCAAAATTTAATTCACAAAAAATTATAGATATATTTAAAGGTAATGATGATGACTTTTCTAAAGCAGTATCATTAAATGCTGCAGCTGGTTTAATAATATCCGAAAGAGAAGATAATTATAAATATGCCTATGAAAAAGCAAGAGATCATTTGCTATCTGGAAAAACATATTCACATTTAGTAAAATTGAGAAATGTCTGAAAATATATTAGAAAAAATAATTAATAAAAAAAGAAATAAAATTCAAATTTTAAAAAAAGATATTTCAATAAATTCCCTAAATGACAAAATTTTAAATCAAAAAAATTATATAAATTTTAAAGAAAAAATACAGAATAATATAAATCAAAATAAAATCTCTATTATTGGAGAGATTAAAAAAGCGAGTCCTTCAGCTGGTGTAATTATTGAAAATTATAACCCTGTTGAAATTGCCGATATATACTTAAAAAATAATGTAACTTGCCTGTCCGTTTTAACTGAAGAGGATTTTTTTTTAGGAAACTTAATTCATATTAGTAAAATTAAACAAAAAATAAATTTACCTATTTTATGTAAAGATTTTTTTGTTGATAAATTTCAAGTCCATCTTTCTAGGAGTTATGGTGCTGATGCTATTTTAATAATTTTAGCTGGCGTTGATGAAAAAACTGCTGATGAATTGTATGAAGAAGCTGAGAAACTTAAAATGTCTGTAATTGTTGAAGTTCACACTGTTGAAGAGGCCAAAAAATCTCTAAAGTACAAAGATGCACTAATAGGGATAAACAATAGGAATTTAAAAACACTTAAAACAGATATAAATACAACTTATGATATTCATAATATTTTAATTAATCACGATGGACCATTAATTTCAGAGAGCGGAATAAAAAACAAAGAAGACGTTTTGAAAATAGCCTCAGAAACAAAAATAAAAACATTTCTCATAGGTGAATCGATTTTAAAAAATTTAGAAAATAATAATATTTTTTCTATTTTACAAAAAAAGTGTTGAATTTATTAACATTTTAACTCTTGTTTAATTGATAGAACTTTTGTAGAACATTTATGTACACAATTTGTTCTATGTTAACTAAAAAACAAAAAAACTTGCTTTTATTTATCAACAAGAAGTTGAGATCTAGTGGTGTATCTCCCTCTTATGAAGAGATGAAGGAATCTTTAAATCTAAGGTCTAAATCTGGGATTCATAGATTAATTAGTGCTTTAGAAGAAAGAGGCTTTATTAAAAGATTGGCTCATAAAGCAAGAGCTTTGGAAGTCATTAAGTTACCTGAAACAGCTTCAGCAAATGATATCTATAACAGTTTTTCACCAAGTGTAATTAAAGGTGGACTTGATGAAAGTCCAAATTTAAATAATTCAGATAAAAATGAAATACCTGTATTAGGTAAAATTGCTGCTGGTACACCTGTTGAAGCAATTCAAAATGAAGTTTCTAGAATACCTTTGCCTTCCAATATAGAGAAAAATGGAGAATTTTTTGGACTAAAAGTGCAAGGAGATTCAATGATCGAGGCTGGAATAAATGATGGTGATACAGTAATTGTAAAAAAAACTGATACAGCTGAAAATGGAAAAATAGTAGTTGCATTAATTGACGATCACGAAGCAATGCTAAAAAGAATAAGAAGAAAAGGTAAGACCGTAGCTTTGGAAAGCGCTAATAGAAATTACGAAACTAAAATATTTGGTCCCGATAGAGTAAAAGTTCAAGGAATCCTAGTATCTTTATATAGAAACTTTTCCTAAAATAGTCTAAATAAATCTGATGAAAACTGTAGCAACTAGATTTGCTCCGTCACCGACAGGACCTTTACACATTGGGGGAGTGAGAACAGCATTATTCAATTGGCTTTATTCAAAAAATAAAGGTGGTAAATTTTATCTAAGAATAGAGGATACTGATAAAGAAAGGTCTAAAGACGAATTCAAAAATCAAATAATAAATTCATTAAAATGGATAGGAATTAATTATGAGAATGGAGAATATATTCAATCAGACAAAATAGATGATCATATAAATGTAGCTCAAGAATTGTTAAAAAAGGGTTTGGCTTATAAGTGTTATTGTTCAAGTGAAGAAATTGAAGAGCAAAAAAAAAGGGCAAAACAAAAAAAAATACCATATATCTATAACAGAAAATGGAGAGATAAGAGTGAAACTGATGCTCCAAAAGAAGTTAAACCTGTAATCAGATTTAAAAGTAAAGTTGAAGGAAAATCTATCTTAAAAGATTTGGTCCAGGGAAATATAGAAATTGAAAATAATACTATAGAAGACTTTGTTATATTAAGAGCAGATGGATCGCCTACATATAATTTATCAGCATCAGTAGATGATCATTTAATGGGTATGACACATATAATTAGAGGTGACGATCATAAAATAAATACATTCAAACAAATACAAATTTATGATGCTATGAATTGGAAAGTGCCATCTTTTGCTCACATACCGCTAATTCATACTATTGAAGGAAAAAAACTATCAAAAAGAGATAATGCATCAACATTAGATGATTATTCAAAAATTGGAATAATGCCCAATGCACTTAGAAACTATCTTCTTAGATTAGGATGGTCATACAAAGATAAAGAAATTTTTGATTTAGACGAAAGTATCAAATACTTCAATTTAGAAGGAATTGGGAAATCACCTTCAAAATTAGATATTAACCGAATTTATTCAATGAACGAACATTATATAAAAAATATTGATGAAAATGATCTATTTAATTTTTTAATAACTTATTGTGAAACTTTTCAAGAAAAGATAAATGATTTAGCACAGAAAAAAATTAAAAATTCGTTACATTTTTTAAAAAATAAAGCAAAAACTTTGGAAGATATTTACAAGAATTCAAAGTTTTTAATAAATGACAAAGTTCAAATAGAAAAAGAAGATAAAAAATTTTTAGACGAAACAGCTATTAAAATTATTAAATTATTTAGTGATGATATAAATAAACTATCAGATTTTACTAGAGAAACACTAGAACCAATAATTAATGACCTAATAAAAAATAATAATACAAATTTTAAAGGAGTCGGACAACCACTAAGAATATGTCTTACAGGATCAAAGTTTGGACCTGGTATATATGATATATTGTGTGCACTTGGTAAAGAGGAAGTTACTAAAAGATTATCTCAAATAAGATAACAAAACATTGGAAGCTTCATTGCTTGATGAGGTGTTCGATTTTAATTCCTTAATAGTTTTATTAACTTGTTTTAATTGTTCATTTATAAGTTCAGGTTTTTTTAATAAATAATTAACTGTTTTATATATTTCACCTGAGTTACATTCCTTTTGCAAAAGTTCAGGAATAATTTCTTTATTATTAATTATATTTATCATGTTTGCATATTTTATTTTTAAAAATAACTTAGCAATAAAGAAATTTAGAAAATTCATTTTATAAATTATTATTGAAGGTACACCATATTTACAAACTTCAAGTGAAACTGTTCCAGATTTAACAATTGCAAAAATAGATTTTTTAATTGCAGTAATTTTTATATTTTCATTTGAAATAAGATCAACATTCTCTAAATTATTTTTTTTAATAATTTGAGATAAATAATCTTTAGAACCTTCGGTAGCATGAAAAATGAAAGTATAATTATTTTTTTCCTCATTCATTTTTTTAATAAAGTCAATAAGTATAGGCACATGTAATTTCAATTCAGATAATCTACTGCCAGGAAAAATCGAAATAATTTTTCCCTTTAATAATTCGTTAATTTCAATTTTTTTGTTATTTGTTTTATCTAATATTGGGTGACCAACAAATGTATTTTTTAGTTTTTCTTTGTCGAAATATTTCTTTTCAAAATCAAATAATAAAAGAATGTGATCTAGGAAACTTTTCATTTTTTTAACCCTACCCTCTCTCCATGCCCAAACTTTAGGTGCAATAAAATGAATAGTTTTGATATCTGGTTTTTTCAATTTAATTATTTTTGAAACACGTAGAGTAAAATCAGGACTATCAACACTAAATAAAATATCAGGATTGAAATCTATAATTTTTTTTACCGTTTCGTTTATTTTGCTTTTTATTTTAAAAATATTAAATAATATGTCTGTAAAGGCTATGTAAGTCACATCCTTTTGATCATATATTGACTTGATACCTATAGAATTTAAATGTTGACCTCCAACAGATAAATATTCAATATCTATTTCAGATTTATTTAATTCTTTAATAACTTCAGCAGCTAATTTATCACCAGATGGTTCGCCTGTTAAAATAAAAATCTTTTTCATTTAGCCATTACAAAAATATTATTTTTATTAGCGAATTGAAGCCCTTTGCGTTTATCTAAAAATATATTTTGACCTGCTTTAACTACAATTCCTTTAATATTCGCCTTTTTACAATCTTTTAATGTATCTAAACCAATAGTTGGCAAATCAACACGTAAGTCTTGCTTAGATTTCGGCATTTTTAATAATAGTTTATTCTGCAGATTATTGTTTCTAATCAATTTTAACATATCTTTAGTCCCTTTTCTTTTTTCCAGAGAAATAATCCTTCGATCGTTAATTACTAAGGCCTGTACATGATTAAGAGAATTTGATTTATTTAATATTTGAATACCTTTTTTAATTGTTAATTTGTCTGTCATACTAGGTTTCAATTTTGTATAGCATCCTTTGCTTAAAGTTAATTCTGGATTGTATTTATTTAATTTAATAACTTTAATTTTGTTTTCTGATAAGATATTAATTAATTCTTTCAATATAGCAGCATCTCCTAATTTGGATGCTTTTATGATTCTAGGGATATAATAAAAACCCTTAAGATCTAATTTTAATTTAGAAATTCTTGGTTTAATAATATTTCCAGCAAATATAACTTTATTGCATTTTTTTGATTTAATTAATTCTAAAATTTTACCAAATTTTCCAATATTAATAAAATAACTGTTTTTGTCTTTTTTAAATTTATTGTTTTTTGATAAATCAATTATGAAATACTTTAATTTCTTTTTTTTTAAACTTTTTAAAATTTCTAATGGTAGTTTTTTTTCCCCTAAAAATAATCCAATCATTTAATATTTTCTGGAAGAGATATTGGTCGTTTTTTATCTGAATTTATAAAATCAATTATGATTTTGACATATTTATTTTCTTTTATCTCAACATTAAGATTTTCAATATTAGATCTAAAATTCTGATTACTAAATATTACATCATAAAATTTTTGTAATACTTTAATATCTTCATTCGAAATTTTTGCTCTTCTAAGTCCTATAAGGTTTAAACCGACTAAATTATTTCTATTTCCTAATGATAAACCATATGGAATCACATCGCTTAAAACACCTGTCATTCCACCTACCATTGCTAAACTACCTATTCTTGAAAATTGATGTATAGCACAACTACCTCCAATTATCGCATTATTTTCTATAGTGACATGACCACCAACCTGAACATTATTTGCTAAAACTATATTATCACCAATATTACAGTCATGTGCTACGTGACAGTAAACCATCAATAAATTATTATTACCTAATTTAGTAATTGTACCCCCTTGTGATGTGCCAGGATTAATGTTCACATATTCTCTAAGTTTATTATTATCACCTATTATTATAGAGTTTTTTTCACCTTTATATTTTAAATCTTGTGGAGGTGTACCGATTGATACAAATGGGAAAATCTCATTATTTTTTCCAATTTTTGTATTACCTTTAATGTTTATATGGGAATGTAATTTTGTATTTGAACCTAGTTCAACATCTGAACCTATTACACAATATGGACCAATTTCAACATTTTTAGAAATTTTAGCATTCGGATCTATTATTGATGACGGATGTATCACATTTAATTAATAACAAATTATTATCTTAATTCTTATCAAGAATTACTACTGATTATTTCTTTCTATCAACTATAGTTGCTGCCCACTGAGCGTCTGCCATTTTTTTTCCATCAACCATAGCTTCACCTTTATACTTCCATACTCTTCCATGAGATCTTACGGCCTCAATATTTAATTCTAATCTACAATCGGGAATTACTGGATTTCTAAATCGTGCTTTATCAACAGTCATTAAAAAAACTAATTTATTTTCGTAGGTTTTTTTATCAATTCCAGCTGCAGTAAGTGCTGCCGCTGCTTGCCCAAATGCTTCGACAATTAATACGCCTGGCATAACAGGTTCGCCTGGAAAATGACCCTGGACAAAAAAACTATTTTTTTTAACATTTACTATTGCTGTAGCTGATTGAAGTTTTTTAATATTGATCAGTTCATCTATTAGCAGCATAGGTTCTCTATGTGGTAGTAGATCTTTAATCTGATTTTTATTTAAATGATCTGTCATTTATTTTCCTTTAAAAATTTTCTTATATCTTTTGCAGGATATCCCATGACTTTAGAATTGTCTGGTATATTTTTTATTACTCCACTACCACCACCTATTTGAACATTATTACCAATTTTTAAATGCCCCGAAATACCAGCCTGACCTCCAATTGAAACTTTATTTCCAATTTTAGAACTGCCAGCAAAACCTACCTGTCCTGTTATAATACAATTAATACCAATATTTACATTATGAGCAATATGCACCTGATTATCTATAAATGTATTTTTACCAATTATAGTGTTTGATAAAGAACCTCTATCAATCGTATTATTACAACCTATTTCAACATTATCATCAATTATAACCATACCAATATGAGGGTATCTCGTATTTTTAGTTTTTTCTGGAAAAAAACCAAAACCTTTTTTTCCTATTACGGCTCCATCTAAAACTCTTACATTATTCCCTAATATAGAATTTTTTATAATGACATTATTTCCAATAATACATTTTGATCCAATACTTACATTTGACTCTATTATAGAATTATGACCAATTAGAGTATAATTTCCAATTTTTACTTTTTTTCCAATAAGAACATTTTGACCAAATTTTACTTTTTTATAATCTTTTTTTTTTGGAGCACATAAAGATAAATCCACAGCATCATTTAAAGAGTCTGGATATAAAAATTCGGTAATTTTAGATACTGACAACAAAACATTATCAACAAATATAGGCCAATGATTTTTATTAAAAAGATTTTTATATTTTTTATTAGTTATAATATATTTTGCTTTAGTTTTTTTTAAAAAATCAGAGTATTTAATACTATTAAAAAATGAAATTTCATTTTTATTAGCATTATTTAAATCTTTAATATCGTTTATTATAGAATTCTTTTTAAATTTTTCTACACCTAGAATTGCACAAATATCATTTATGTATGCATTTTTAATTTTTACAAAAAAGGGGTTCTTAGCTTTCATTCATTAAATCTTGTTTAGTTGTTTCAATGTTTAACATGTTTAAAATTTCTAAAGTTATATCTTGAGATTTAGCACCAACAAGTATACTTTTTTTATCAATAACAAGAGATATATTATTCTTTTCAACGTAACTAGTAATAAGTGGATTTAAATGTTTTAAGATTTTTGAGCTGTATTCTTTTTTCTTTTTATTAATATTTATATCAATCTCACGCTTTTCATTTTGATATGCCAAAATTAATTTATTTAATTTATTTATTTTAACTTTTAGTTCATCATTTTTTAATATATTTTTTTTACTTTTAATTTCATTATCTAATTCCTTAATTTCATTTTGATTAATTTTAATTTTGGAATAATTTTCACTTTTTGCTAGATTTATTTTATCTTTATAAAATTTACCAAGATCAGACTTATCTATAATGTACTGAATATCTAAATATACAATATCTAAGTCCGCCAAAGCTGGAGTTGAGCTAATTATAAATATGAAAATTAAAAATACTCTTTTCATTAGAATGAAGTACCAATTTGAAATCTAAACCTTTCGGTTATATCTGTATTAGCTTCACTTAACGGCACAGCATATGAAAATGTTAATGGTCCAATTGCACTAAACCAATTAACTGCCAATCCTACTGATGATCTTAATTTGTTAGAATCTAATTCACTATTATAATCGACCTCCCAAAGATTAGCTAAGTCCAAAAAGAAATTAAGATCTATGTCTTCGTTTTCGAATAAAATATTAGGTAAAGTTGATCCTAAATTAAGAGCAGAGGCATAATTTCCCCCGATATATTGAACTCCATCCTTGGGTCCAATTTTACCTACTTCAAAACCTCTTAGTCTGTTACCAGGTATAAAAACTCTTTTAGATACTCTTACATTGTCATCAAAAGAATTTATTGTCTGTAAATAAAATTTTGCAGACAAAATTAAATTATCATCTATTGATTGATAAATAGCACTTGTGAAAGAATTCTCTATTGATGAATCATCAGAATAAATTGGTAGAGTTTGAGAAAACCTATTTATGAAGCCATCAGATGGTTGAAAATTCTGATCAAGTTTATTGTAAGATATTGTATAAGATAATAAATTTTCAATATAGTTACCTTCTTGCCTTTTGATTATATCGGTGGCAGAAGAAGATGTCTCTAAATCTTCGTAAAAATTAGAAACTTCTAAATTGACAAATAAATCATTTTTTTGTTCAAATTCTGTTCCTAAAGAAAACCCTAATCTACTAGTTTTATATCCGCTTACAGTTAAAAAATCATCCGTAGAGCTCTCAAATTCAGTCTTTAATGATTTATCCGAATTTTTGTAATTTGGATTTAGTGCTGAAAATTTTCCTTTTAATGAATCATCTGTCAAAGTAAAATTAGTATCTAATTTAATTCCCAATCCTAAATAATTATTTTCTTTTATACCTGCAGTTATAGAAGATCCAGTAGTTCCTGTTCCAGCACCAGCAAAAATTTCACCTGTTGGTTTTTCCTCTACTGTTAAATTTACGATTTTGTTTTGATCGATATTATCGTTGGTTTTGTAATCAATTGACTTGAAAATATTTAGAGCTTTTAAATTTTGAATTGATTTATTGATAAGTATTTCATTATATGGATCACCTTCATCAACAATTAAATTATTTCTTAAAACTTTCTCGTCGGTTATATAATTTCCAAAAATGTTTATTCTATCAACAAAAATTTTATCTAACTCATCAAAATTTATAATAATATCGATGAGATTATTATTTAAAGCTTTTTCAGTAAAGCCTGCATTTAAAAATATAAAATCATTTTCTAATGTAAAATTATTTAATTCTTCAATTAGGTTATTTATAGATTTATAAGAATATTTTTTACCCTCTAATTTATTAAACTTATTTTGATAAATTTTAATTGTATCTAATAGATTATTATCTAAATTATTAAATATAACTTTATTAACATAAAATTTACTTCCTGAATCTATATTAAAAATTAGTTCAAATTGTTGATCATTAGTAACAACTGCTGTCGTGGATTTGACTTTTACATTAAAAAATCCCTTATTTTTATAAAATTTTGTAAGCCTATCAACATCTAGATTAATTCTATTTAAATCAATAAATTTATTTTTTGTTAAAAATTTCCAAAATTTTGTCTCTTCGGAAAGAATTACATTTCGAAGTACTCGATCTTTAAAAATTTTATCTCCTATAAATTTAATTTTTTTAATTTTTGCTATCTCACCAAGAGTAAAATCATATATTAGATCAACTGTGTTATTGTCATTTTTTTTTACAGAAGTATTTAGTTTTACAAAATAATAACCATAAGATTTTAAAATATTTTTTAAAAGTATAGTCTGTTCATTTATTCTCGCTTCGTTAAATGGATATTTTTCCAATTTAGTAGTTATTTTTTTTATATTTTCTAATAATAAATCTTTTTTTATTCCATTTACGGATATAGTTTGAATAATAGGGTTTTCATTAACTTTAATAAAGATTATTCCATCAACTTCTGAAATAGATACATCGCTAAAATAATCAGTAAAATATAATTCTTTCAGTGCATCATTTAATTTGTCTTGATCAAAATTTTCACCAATATCTAAATTAGAAAACATAATAATAGTTTCATCTGAAACTCTATCATTTCCTTGAATTACAAAATTTTTAATTGAATCAGAATATGCATAATTTATATAAAAAAATTGAAAGTAAAATAATATTGAAATTATTTGTAAAAATTTTTTTTTAAACATAATTTTTTAAATTACTATTAAGATAATTTCTTGTAATAATTATCATCTTTTTTATATCATAAATATTTTTTGGACATAAATTATAATATCTCTTAAAATAAGTGCTTTTAAGCAAGTTTAATAAATTTTTTTGTATAGAAATATAATTAATCTCTCCCTTTAGATATTTATTAACCAAAGTATCATTTAAAGTTATTAATATTGTCTCAAAGTAGGAATTTTTTTCAGGTATTAGATCTATAATTGACAATACAGGAAATTGTTTTTTTTTTGGTAAAGAAAAATTTGATTTGTTAAGTTTATTTAAATTATTAATAAAAACTTTTTTACTTAATTTTTTTTCAATTCCTAAAGCATTAGAAATTGGTATTGACATATCAGTTTCATGAGCCAATAATTTAACTATATCTCCAGAAAAAAATATTATTGCATGCACATAAGATAAAGGATGTATTAAAATTGAAATATTTTTTTTTTTTAAATTAAATATTTTTTTTGCTTCAATAAATTCAAATATTTTATTCATTAATGTGGATGAATCTATTGAAATTTTTTTACCCATTTTCCAATTGGGGTGCTTTATTGCTATTTTTGGTTTAATATTTTTTAAATTTTTTTTTGAAATATTTAAAAATGGACCTCCAGAGGCTGTTAATATAATTTTTTCAATTAAATTTTGATTTTCATATTTAATTAATTTCCAAATTGAAAAATGTTCAGAATCTATTGGGATAAAATTTGTTTTATGAAATAATAATTTTTTTTTTATTAAATGCCAGCCACAAATTAATGATTCTTTATTAGAAATGAGAATATTTTTTGTAAATGGAATTATTTTTAATGTTGGTTCTAAACCATCAATTCCTGAAATAGCATTAATGCAAAAATCGATTTTTTTTTTTAATATTATATTTATATTTTTCAGATCGTGATGTAATCTGATTTTCTTTTTTTTAAATTTTATTTTATAAATATTATAGATTTTTAAATCTTGTATAAATACATCCTTAACATTAAAACTTATAGCTTGTTCAAGTAGTTTTTTTGCGTTTTTATTTGCTGCGAGTATTTGAACTTTAAATCTCTTATCAGAACTAATTGAATTTAAAGTTGTTTTACCAATAGACCCTGTAGATCCTAAAATTGCTATTTTTTTATTCATATAACCTTTAATAGAAATAACCCTAAAGGAAGTGCAAAAATAATACCATCAAATCGATCTAATAAACCACCGTGACCTGGTAAAATTTTATCTGTATCTTTAATTTTTGATTTACGTTTTAAATAAGAAATAAATAAATCTCCTAGCTGTGATACTGTTGAAATTATTATGATTGAAATAATTATAGTATCTAAAGCTAAATATTTTTTAAATATAATTGTATTAATTATTAATGGCATCAGATAAGAACCAATCATACCAGAGTAGGTTTTTTTTGGACTTATTTTTGTTAACTTTTTTCCTTTAAAAATTTTTCCAAAAACATATCCACCAATATCAGTAAATACACAGATCGAAATTATAAATAGTAGTAAAATCTTATTGTAACTATTGCCTATGTATAAATTATTCCATATCAGTAAAATAAAAAAAGATAAGTAGAATGTGAAAACTGTTAAAATGATATATATTTCTAATTTTTTATATATTTTTTTTAATATTAATTGAAATTCAAATAAAATTTGATGAAATATTAAAATTAACGTTAGTGATAGTATAAATTGGTATTTAAGAGCTAATATTAATATAACAAATAATATTATTGAGGTTTGAATTCTTTTTTTTAACTCAGTCATTTAAACCACCAAAGTTTCTTCTTATATCTTTAAATTTTTTTAAAATTCTATAAAAATCTTCAGTGGAAAAATCTGGCCACATTTTTTTTTCAAAGAAAATTTCAGTATAAATTAATTGCCAAAGCAAGAAATTACTTATTCTTCTAGTATTTCCAGTTCTAATTAAAATTTCAGGTTCAGGTATATTGTTAGTATATAAATATTTATCAATATTTTTTACATTGACTTTTAAATTATTCTTTTTTATTTTTTTAACAGACTCAATTATTTCTTGTCTTGATCCATAATTTAAAGCCATATTTATCTGAATTACATCATTAAATTTAGTCAATTTTTCTACATTATTTAATTTATATTTAAGATTCTTTGGAAATGGTTTTATTTTACCAATTATTTTAATCTTTATTTTTTTTTCAATAAGATTTTTTATTTCTCTATCTACAAATTCACTTAGAAGTGATTGAAGGTATTTAACTTCTTTTATTGGTCTCTTCCAATTTTCAGTTGAAAAAACGAAGAGTGTTAAATACTTAATTTTTTTTTTTATTGCTGCGTTGATAATTTTTTCGACAGTTTTTAAACCTTTTTTATGACCATAATTTCTAGAATTTCTTTTTTTTATACCCCATCTTCCATTGCCATCCATAATTATGGCTACATGTTTTGGAGAATTCATATCGTCATTATTTCTTTTTCTTTATTAATTACTTTTTCTTCGATAACTTTTATATTATTATCGGTATAATCTTGAATTATTTTCTCATATTTATTTTCTTCATCTTCTGATATTTCTTTTGATTTAAGCAATTTTTTTAATTCATCGTTTGCTTCACGTCTTATGTTTCTTATTGATATTTTGCACTTCTCTCCTGTAGATTTTACAATTTTTTTCATTTCAAATCTTCTCTCTTCACTTAAGTCTGGTATAGGCAATCTGACTAATTGACCATCGATTTGTGGATTTAAACCCAATTCAGATTTTTTAATAGCAGAATCGACTAATGAGACATTATTTAAGTCCCAAACTTGAATATTTATCATCCTTGGTTCAGGTGTTGTAACTGTACCAAGTTGATTTATGGGCAATTTTTGTCCATAAACATCTACCTTTATTAAATCTAACATGCTTGAATTAGCTCTTCCTGTTCTCAAAGAATTTAATTCTTTTGAAAAAACATCAATTGTTTTTATCATTTTAGATTTATAAATATTTTGATCAAACATCAATCACCAATTTTTATTCTTGTAAATTCTTTAATTTTTAAATTTGGCATGTTAATTTCTGAAAGTATGTCCTTAACTTTTTTCTTAGGTTCCATAACCCAGTATTGTGTCATTAAGCTATTTTCTTCCTTAAACTTGTTCAATTTACCAATACTTATTTTTTTTGTAATTTCCTCTGATTTGCCTGAATTTTTAAGCTCTTCAGTAATAAGTTCACTTTCCTTATCTAATATATCTTTTTGAATATTATCAGAATTTAATGCTATTGGATTTGAAGCTGCAATATGCATTGATAATTGCTTTCCAAATAGTTTGGTTTTTTCGTTATTCTCTTCAGTCTCTAAAGAGACAATTACACCTAGTTTAGATACATTATCTTTTATTACTGAATGTTGATATACAAAATTAAAGCAATTTTCATTATAAATAGTTTTTGCTTTACCAATAGTTATTTTTTCACCAATTTTTGCGATTAAAGCTACTATATTTTCATCAACAGTTTTGCCATTTTTCATTAAGGATTTTTTTAATTTTTCTATTTCTGATGAACAATTATTATTTATTTCACTTAACTCTTTAGCAAAAATTATAAAATCGTCATTTTTTGCTACAAAATCTGTCTCACAATTTATTTCAATTAAAGATGTTTTTTTATTGTCTCCACTTATAACAATGACTCCTTCTTTAGCATCACGAGTCATTTTTTTTGATGCCTTAGCTATTCCTTTTACTCTTAAAATTTCAGCTGCTTTATTAGTATCACCATTTGATTCTTTTAAGGCTGCATTACAATCTTTAAAACCAGCACCTGTTGATTGCCTTAATTGCTTAACTTTTTCAATATCACTCATTAATTTATTATATTTGAATTATTTTAATTTAATTTTTGGTCTGTTTTTTTAATATTTTTATCAACTTTAATTTCAATTTTATTCGTCTCTTTTTCGAGAACATTAATTTTCAGATTTGCATCTTTAATTGTATCTTTCATTAAATTACAGTATAGATCTATAGCTCTTCTAGCATCATCATTACCAGGGATAGGAAAATCAATACCTTCTGGATTAGAGTTTGTATCTAATATAGCAATTATTGGTATGCCCAATTTTATAGATTCTTTTATCGCTAAAGATTCATAATTAGTATCAATTATAAAAACTAAATCTGGGATTTTTTTCATATCCATTATACCATCTAAAGATCTGTGCAATTTATCTCTTTGACCACTCATTTTTAACAATTCCTTTTTAGTAAAACCTCTATTTTCAGCAGATAGATCAGAATTTATTTTGTTAAGTTTTTTAATCGAATTAGAAATAGTACCCCAGTTTGTTAACATGCCTCCAAGCCATCTGTAATTTACAAAATATTGATCTGTATCTTTAGCTAATTGTGCAACGGCTTCAGAAGCTTGTTTTTTTGTGGAAATAAATAATATTTTTCCTCCTGAAGAAATAGTGTTATGCACTTTCTCTAAAGCGATAGTTGTTAATTCTAAAGTTTGGGTAAGATCAATTATATGAATTGAGTCTCTTTTCCCAAAAATATATTTTTTCATTTTTGGATTCCATCTTAATGTTTTGTGACCAAGATGAACTCCGGCTTCTAATAATTGTTCTATTGTAATTTTAGGTATTTTCATATTTTTCCCGGTTATGCCACCACAATACATGCCCTAATGGGACCGGAGGTATAAAACCAATGATTGTGTGCGTGTTAATTTTGAGAATTGATACAATTAATTACAAAAAATTCAACCTTTTTTTAATCTCTAATAACATTTTCTTTTAAATTTAATGAATTTATTAGATTATGATTAAGTTTTCTTTTATCTTTTAATCTAAAAGTTAGTATATCTCCTTTATTATCGACAACCAATTTTATTTCAGTTTCGGCGTCTATTTGACTAAGTTCTTTCAATTTATAAAGTTGATTAATGTCTTTAAATGAAAGCGTTATATTCTTTATTGGTTTATTTACAATCTCTTTTAAGGAAACAATTTTTTTTACATTAATTCTAGTTTGAATTTTGTTTTCATCCGTATAGTTTTTTATTAATGTAATCATTAATGAATTCCCCTCAATCAATACTTCTCTATTATCTTCGAAAACATCTGAAAATATAAATAGTTCGAAAACGTTATTTAAGTCAGAAAATTTCACAATGGCATAAGAATTACCTTTTTGCGTTTTTTTTTCTTGAATTTTAAGAACTGTACAAGCAATATTTGAGCTTAATATTTCTTTTGTCATTTCGAAATTCTCATAGCTTAAAATATTATATTGTTTAAATATCGACTTAAATTGGTTAAGTGGATGATCAGAAACATAAAATCCTAATGTTTCAAACTCTTTTTTTAACTTAATATCAAAATCCCAATCTTTGATATTTTCTAAAAAATTGATTTCTTCAGATTCTTCTTTGTCAAATAAATTTTTTTGATTAATAGAAATATTTTCATGTATGTTTTTTGATTTTAAAATTATATTTGGAATTGTTTTATGTAAGGATTGTCTATTGCTACATAAATTATCAAAAGCACCAGCTTGAACTAGGCCTTCTAATTGTAATTTATTTATATCTTTAGGATTAATTCTATTTATAAAATCAGATAAATTTTTGAATTCTCCATTGTTCGACCTTTCTTTTATAACATTAGAAATTGCATCGTAGCCTACATTTTTTATTGCTCCTAAAGCATAATAGAAATTTGTTCCATCGGATGAAAAATTGGCAAACGATTTATTTATATCTGGTCTTATTATTGGTATATTTAATCTTTTCAATTCCTCGTAGAATTCACTCAATTTCTTCTGATTAGATAATTCCATAGACATTGAAGCGACAAAAAATTCATGTGGGTAATATGTTTTAAGAAAAGCAGTTTGATAAGCTATTACAGCATAAGCTGCAGCATGACTTTTATTAAAGCCATATTCGGCAAATGGTTCAATTTTTAAAAAGATACCTGCAGCTATATCTTTACTAATTCCATTTTTATACGCACCTTCAACAAATCTATTTTTTTGTTTTTCTAATTCTGCTCTTTTTTTCTTTCCCATTGCTCTTCTTAATATATCGGCTTCTCCTGCTGTAAATCCTGAGAGCACTTGAGCTATCTGCATAACTTGTTCTTGATAAATTATTACTCCATAGGTCGGTTTTAAAATTTGTTCTAATTTTGGGTGAAGATAATCTGGTTCTCTTTTACCATGCTTACACTCATTATATATTGGGATATTGCTCATTGGTCCAGGCCTATACAATGCTACTAACGCAATTATATCCTCCAACCTGTTCGGTCTCATATTAATAAGTGCATCTTTCATTCCAGAACTTTCAAGTTGAAAAAGTCCTACCGTTTTACCGCTCGATAATAGTTCATATACTTTTTGATCTTCGTAATTAATTTTTTCAACCTTAAATTTTGGATTATTTTCATTGATCAGTTTTTGTGCTTTATCAATAACTGTAAGTGTCTTTAAACCCAAAAAATCAAATTTTATAAGTCCCGCATTTTCTGCTGAGTACATATCAAATTGAGTTGAGGGCAATAGTAGATCTGCTGAATTATCTTTGTATAAAGGAATAGCTTCTGTCAATTTTTTATCAGCAATAACAACTCCAGCTGCATGAGTAGCAACATTACGATTTAAACCCTCTAATTTGAGAGATAAATTTACTAAACGATCTACTCTCTTATCTTCCTTTATTAATTTCTGTAATCTGGGTTCAACATTAATGCATTCACTCAAAGACATGGGTCTAGATGGATCAAAAGGTATCATTTTACATATACTATCGATAAAGCCATATGGTAAACCTAAAACTCTACCAACATCTCTAATTACCATTCTTGCCTTAAGTTTACCAAAAGTAATAATATGAGCTACACTATCTCTATATTTTGTCGCTAAATATTCGAAAACTAAATCTCTTTTTTCCTCACAAAAATCTATGTCAAAATCAGGCATCGAAATTCTGTCAGGATTTAAAAATCTTTCGAAAATAAGATTGAATTTTATTGGATCGATGTCTGTTATAGATAAACACCAGGCGACTAAAGAACCTGCACCAGATCCTCTGCCAGGTCCAACAGGTATTTTATTCTGTTTAGCCCACTTAATATAATCTGAAACAATCAAAAAATATCCAGAATAATTCATTTCAATTATTATTTGTATTTCATGATCTAGTCTTTTTTTATAATCTAGATATTTTTCATCACTCTCAATAAATGAAGAATCCTTATCAAAAACTAATTTAAATTTTTCTTTAAGTCCTTCAACAGACAAATGTCTCAACATATCATTTGGATTATTTTTAGACGAAGAAATACTTGGCAAAATAGGCTTAGAAAAATTTGGTTTAAAAGAACACCTATATGGTAAATTAAAATTATTTTCTAATGCCTCAGGTAAATCTCTAAAAAGCTCAATCATCTCTTCAGATGATTTAAAATAGTGTTGATTAGTAAGTTTTATTCTATTTGAATCATTCACATAAGTTTTTTCACCAATACACATTAATGCATCATGCGCCTCGAACATATCTTTATCTAAATAATAAACTTCATTCGAAGCAATAATTGGAAGTCCTAACTTTTCTGAAATTTTAAGATTAAAATTTTCGAAGTCTTTTTCGTTAATATCATTATGTCTTTGAATTTCTATGTAGAAGTTGTCTTCAAATTTTTCTTTTAACTTAATTAATAATTCTTCTATTTCATTAAACAAACCTTTGTTAAAAAGTGAACCAAATAAGCATCTAATTGATCCCGTTAAAACTATAATACCGTCTGAGTTGTTTAATAAATCATCTATTTCACAATGTGGGGAAGCGATCTCTGAATTTTCTAAATAAGATTTTGATGATAGTTTTATAATATTTTTATATCCAACATAATTTTTAGCTATTATAGGTATTAGTCCTCTAAATTCTTTATACTTAAATAAAATCTGTGTTCCAATAATAGGCTGCGTACCTACTAATGATAAACTTTCTGAAAATTCTAACGCACCAGACAAGTTGTAAGTATCTGATAAACCTATAGATTTTATTTTATTTTTTTTACAGAATTCTTTTAATTGATCAATTTTTACAGCTCCTTCACAAATAGAATATTGAGTATGTATTTTAAATTGATTGAATGTTTTATTAACTGATTCTTTCATTGGTGATGCTTATCTTACCACCAATCATTTTAATTTTACAATCTGCCATATTTGCAAAATATCTATTGTGGGTTGCAAAAATTATAATTCTATTTTTTTCTTTTAAATTAAAAAGAATTTTAAATATTTGTTTAGCATTATCAAAATCTAAACTACCTGTAGGTTCATCAGCTAGAATAATATTTGGCTCATTTATTAAAGCTCTAGCAATTGCTACTCTCTGATTTTCCCCACCCGAAAGCTCTGATGGATAATGATTTAATCTTGAGTTTAAATCAAATTTTTTTATCAATTTTTTTGCTAATTCTGTTGATTTCGATTTACTATTAGAAATTAACAAATTTGGAAGTAATACATTTTCAAGAGCTGTAAAATCGGGCAATAAATTTTTGTCTTGATAGATTATACCTATATTTTTTGATCTTACACAATCATTCTCAATTGAGCTATATGTATCAATTTTCTTTTGATTAAATTCAATAAAACCTGATGAAGGAATGTCAGTCAATGACAATAAATTTAATAATGTTGATTTACCAGATCCTGAAGGTCCTATAATTGAATATACTTTACCTGCCTCAAATTTAAAATTTATATTGTTTAAAACTTTAACAGATTTATTTTTTTCATACTTCTTTGATATATTATTTAATTTTAAGAAATTATTCATATTTTAAAGTTTGTATTGTATCTAATTTTGCTGCTCTAGATGCTGGATAAATTGATACAATAGAGGTTGTTATTATTGAACATAATGTAATTAAGATAATTGAATTTACATTTACTTCTGATGGAAGAGTACTTAAAAAATAAATTTCTTCTGGAAATAACATTATATCAAAAGTGTTAGAGATAAATTTTCTAATATCTTCAATATAGTATGAAAATAAAGTTCCGAGTAAAATACCAAATAAAGTAGCTGAAGTACCAATAATAAATCCAACAAAAAAGAAAATTTTTTTAATTGATGTATTTGTTACTCCAATAGATTTTAAAATTCCTATATCTCTGGTTTTATTTTTAACCAATATAGTTAAGCCAGAAATAATGTTAAATGCAGCAACAATTATTATTAAAGATAAAATTATAAACATCACATTTCTTTCAACTTTTAAAGCCGAAAATAATGACTCGTTTAAATCTGCCCATGTGTAAACATATGCACCAGGAAATAAATCTGATAAAATTTTTTTATGATATTCAATATTTTTTGGATCTTTAAAATAGTACTCTGTAAATCTTTTATCTTTATTTTTATCAAAAAAATTTTCTAATGTATTAAGATTAATAAATGCTACATTCTCATTAAATTCGCCAATTCCGCTGTCAAATATTGAAATTACTTCAAATTTATCTTGTCTAGGAAAAGACCCAACAATTGTTTGAACACCAGATGGTGACATTATTGTTATTTGATCACCAATATCTATATTAAGTAAAAAGCTTAAATCTTTTCCAATTGATATTGAATTATTTTTTAAATCTGTAGACCCAAAATATTTTTGATTATTTGATATTTCTAGTGTCTTAAAATCATTTTTCAAATATCCTTTTAGAAGTACTCCTTTTGTATTAATATTTGAAAGAATTACTGCTTCTCCATCATTTGAAACTATACCATTTGCAAAGACTTTATCATCCATAAAAACTAAAGGCTTGTCGTAAGGTTTAACAACAGCATGGGCATTAAAACCTACAATTTTATTTATTAACTCTGATCTAAAACCATTCATTACTGACATAACAATTATTAGTACAGCTACTCCTAAACCAATACCAATAAAGGAAAAGATAGAGATTACATTTAAAAAGCCGTCTTTTTTTCTAGCTTTTAAAAATCTAAATATAATCTCTTTTTCTAGTTGTGAAATCAATTTTGTTTAGCTTTTATTATTTGTGAAGCTATTTCTTCAACTTTTAACTTTTGAGTTTCTCCATCAATCTCCTTAAACTCATATAAATTTCCTTCAGATTTGCTTCCAATTATCAATTGATATGGAATGCCGATTAAATTAAATTTTTTTATTTTTGCTGAGATATTTTCATCTGTATCATCTATGATTGTTTCTATGTTTTTTGATTTTAGAAATTCATATATTTTAATAGACTTTTCTAAATTAGATTTATCATTTTTATTTATCATTGGAATAATTGCACAATCATAAGGTGTTACTGAAATAGGCCATTTCATAATACCGTCTTTATCGTTATATTTTGCCTCAATTATGGCACCAACAAGTCTAGAAACTCCTATTCCATATGATCCCATTTTAACAAATTCTTTTTTTCCTTTAAAATCAACAGCTGCATTCATCGGTTTTGAATATTTATCTCCAAAATAAAATATATGACCAACCTCAATACCTTTGGTATTCACTCTAAATTCCTGTGGAACAGATTTTTCAAATTCTTCATTATTAAATTTTTCATCTGTTACAGAATAAAAATTTTCATATTGTTTTCTCAATATACCTAAAGAATCTTTATCAAGAATTGTTTTTGAACTATCCACATCAAATATTCTTTTATCTGTATAAATTTTGCTTTCACCCGTATCGGCAAGAATAATAAATTCATGTGATAAATTTCCTCCTATAGGTCCTGTATCAGCAGCCATAGGTATTGCGGATAAATTTAATCTCTTAAAAGTTTTTAAATATGAAAGGAAAAATTTATTATACGAAAATATTGCATCATCATCTGTTAAATCAAAAGAGTAAGCATCCTTCATATAAAATTCTCTACATCTCATAATTCCAAATCTTGGTCTTAACTCGTCTCTAAATTTCCATTGAATATGATATAATAATTGAGGTAAAGATTTATATGATTTAAAGGAGGATCTAAAAATTTCAGTCACAAGTTCTTCATTAGTTGGACCATATAACATTTCTCTGTTTTGACGATCCTTAATTCTTAACATTTCTTCACCATAATCTTCGTATCGTCCACTTTCCTTCCAAATTTCGGATGATTGAATTGTGGGCATTAATATTTCTTGAACACCAACACGATCTTGTTCTTCTCTAACAATTTGTTCTATTTTTTTCATGACCTTAAATCCAAGTGGTAACCAAGAATAAATTCCAGCTGAAGACTGTTTAATCATGCCTACTCTTAACATTAACTGGTGTGATTTAATTTTAGCTTCAGATGGATTATTTTTTAGTATCGGAATAAATGATTTTGAAAAAAACATTAATTTAAAAAGTTACGTAAATTTAAAATTTCATTAATTACTAATAAATATATAACTATAAAAATACCAGACGTAATTAAAGTACAATAAATTATTTTTTTTGTTATTTTTGGATTTTCTGGAGCCCCAGGGTCAACACCCTCTATATTTCCCTTTTTTTCACGATTAACATCTATAGGTAGAATGGCAAAAAAAACTATCCACCACAAGCACACATATACAACTATTGAGCCTGTAATACTCAATTAAATCCTCACTAAATTTATATTTGTGTAAGGTCTTTTTCCTAATTTTTCTTTTGTGTACTTTCTACAAGTTATTTTAAGAGCATCAATTAAATTAGATTCTTGCTTTTTATTATTTAAAGAAAAGGTTTTTGCTGTTTTTTCAATTTCCTCTTCAAGATTAAATGTAAATTCATCTTTTTCGTATATAGGCAAACCTCTAAAAGTTAATAAAGGTTTGTTATGAATATTACCATTTGGAGTGATTACTAATGTTGCTTCTATTAATCCGTTAGTAGATAAATTTTTTCTCTCTTTGATAGATTTGGCATCTTCTTCAACACTTATAGAACCATCAACGTAAAGTCTTCCACTTGGAGCTTTATCATATACTTCAGGTTTATCACCTGGATAAATTCTAACTATATCACCATTCTCTACTCTAACAGGATATGGGACTTGCATTTCTTTAGCAAAATTTATGTGTTCAATCATATGTCTATGTTCACCATGAACAGGTATGACTGATCTTGGTTTTATCCAGTCATACATATCCTTTAAATCTTCTCTATTTGGATGTCCTGATACATGAATAAATTCACTATCTTCAGAAATTACTTCTATACCTTCTCTAACTAATTGATTGTGAAGTTTGTATAATTTTTTTTCATTACCTGGAATAATTTTTGAAGAAAATATAACTGCGTCCCCTCTCTCAACAAAAACATCTGGATGTGTATAATTTGAAATACGGTTCATCGCACCCATTGGTTCTCCTTGGCTACCAGTACATAAGTAAACAATTTTTTCTCTTGAAATATTTTTTGCATCTCTTGCATCAAGTGGTTCAATAACATTTTGTAAGTAACCACATTGCCTAGCAGCTTTATAAATTCTATGCATTGAACGGCCCACCAAAGCAATTTGCCTGCCTGTTTTTTCAGCACAATAAAAGGCAGACTCCATTCTAGCTACATTTGAAGCGAAAGAAGTAATAATTATCCTTTTCTTTAATCTTTCCATTATCTTGAGCATATTTTTTCTTACATCGAGCTCAGATCCTGCTCTTCCTGCACTAAATACGTTTGTTGAGTCACATATCATTGTCAAAACACCTTCTTCACCAATTTCCTTTAATCTTTTTGAATTCATATTGTCTCCAGTTAATGGATCTGGATCACACTTCCAATCACCAGTGTGTAATATATTTCCAACAGGTGTTTCAATTTTTAGTCCATTAGGTTCTAGTATAGAATGTGTTAATGTAACAAATTCTATTTTAAAAGGACTTAAATCTACAATGCTATTTAACTGAACAACTTCTAGATATCCTGTTACATCAATTTTTTTTTCCTTAAATTTTTCTGAAATTAACACTGATGTAAATGGAGTAGCAAATATTTTACATTTTAGTTTTGGCCATATATGAGCGATTGCACCAATATGATCTTCATGTGCATGAGTTAGAACAATACCTAATAAGTCATCTTTTTTATCAACAATAAATCCAGGGTCAGGATATATTAAATCAACTCCAGGAATTGCATCATCTGCAAAAGTAACTCCTATATCTACAATTATCCATTTTCTATTATCTGGATTTCCATAGGCGAATAAATTCATATTCATCCCAATTTCTCCAGATCCCCCTAAAGGGCAAAAAATTAATTCTTCTTTCATTTATTTAAATACATAGCAGCCTTTAAAACTCCATCAGTAGTTAAATTAGAGTTTATTTTTACTCTTAGTTTTAAAGAATTTTTAAACATTTTTGCTTGTCCACCGGTAAATATTATTTTATATTTTTTTTTGGTTTGTTTAATAATGGAATGAATTATATTGTCAATCAGACCAGAATAACCGAAGAAAAATCCTGAATTAATTGCACTTACAGTATTTTTACCTACAACATTATTTGATTTTTTAAATTTTACATTAGGTATTAAAAATGCTTTTTTTGATAAATTTTCTAATGATAAATTTATTCCAGGAGCAATTACCCCTCCGTTATAACTATTTGCTGAGATTACATCAAAATTAGTTGCTGTTCCAAAATCTACTACAATATAATGATTTTTATTGTCAATTACTGATATTGCATTAGCTAACCTATCAGAGCCAACTTGTTTCCTATTAACTTTTATACTTAATAATTTACTTAAATTAAGATTTTTTAACTCATTACAATTTGTATTAAAATATAATTTAAAATAATTTTTAATTTTTTTGTAACAGTTAGGAACAACGGAACAGAATAAAATTTGTTTTAATTTTTTATCATATTTTCTCAAAACATTTAAATTTTTTTTTAAATATTTTAAATTGACTTTATTTGTAGATAGTCTAATTTTTTTGACAATGTTTTTATTTTTGTAAACACAGATTTTTATATCTGTATTTCCAATATCTCCAATAATGTAAAAATTAAGCATAATAAGAATATTTTTTTTCGAAATTATCTTTTATAAAATTTATAATTTTAGATTTATTAATTTTATTATTATATTTATTTAAATAAGTAGTTTCATATTCTTTTATTGTTGGACTACTTTTTATATTAATACCTACTCCAATAATTAGAAATTTAATTTCATTATAATAAATTATTTCTTGAAGAATTCCGCATACCTTTTTATTCATTATTTTTAAATCATTTGGTAGTTTAATATTGATTTTATATGGAACAATATTTTTTAAAATATTTTTTATTATTTTGAGATTTGAAAATGTAATTTTTTTTAAATTTAAACTTTCGCTAATAGGAAAAAAAATTGAAATAAAAAGATTTCCTCTTCTAGAAACCCATTTTTTTCCCCTTTTTCCTTTTCCATTAGTCTGGATATCGCTAGTAACTATACCTTGTTTTATGTTTTGTTTGATTAATCTTATTGCTGTATCATTAGTACTTTTGACACCCTTATAAGAATATATTTTGAGTTTCATTAATTAATGTTTATTTGTGAAATTATATCTACTATTCCACTTGGATATATAAAGTAAGCAAGAATGAAAAAAGTTGATGCTACTAGTGTAAATTTTAAACCTAAATTATGTTTCGACTCAAATTTTTCTTTTTCTGGATCGAAATATATAATTTTGATTATTCTTAGATAATAAAAAGCAGCGATTACTGTTGCTAGCAGTCCAACTATTGCTAAAAAATACATTTTTTCATTTATTACAGCCACAAAAATATAGAATTTTGCGAAAAAACCAGCTAGTGGTGGTATTCCCGCTAAAGAGAATAGCACAACAAGCAATGATAAGGACAATAACGGATGATTTTTTGAAAGACCCGATAAATCATCTATGTTCTCATAATATTCATCGTTTCGCTTAAGCATAAACAAACAACTAAAAAAAGCTAAATTCATTACAAGATAAATTGTTATATATGTAATAGAACTCTGCACACCTTGCGTTGTACCTGTAGATAAACCTGCAAGAGCGTATCCCATATGACTAATTGAGCTGTAGGCTATTAGTCTTTTTAAATTTTTTTGACCAATTGCTGCTACTGCTCCAAATACCATTGATGCAATAGATAAAAATATAATTATCATTTGCCACTGATCACCTAATTCATAAAAAGGAATGTATAAAAATCTAATAAATACGGTTAATGCAGCAATTTTTGGAAGTAATGCGAAAAAGACAGTTACAGATGTTGGTGAACCTTGATAAACATCAGGTGCCCACATATGGAAAGGAACAGCGGAAATTTTAAAAGCTAACCCAACTAAAATAAATACTATTCCAAAAGTTAATCCGTATTCTATTTCTTTTGTATTAACCATAATTTGATTAAAATTAGTCGTTTCTGAAAAACCATAAATAAGTGAACACCCATATAATAAAAGTCCAGATGAAAGTGCACTTAAAACAAAATATTTTAATCCAGATTCTGTTGATAGTAAATTATCTCTATTAAATGATGCTAACACATATAATGCTAATGATTGCAATTCTAATCCCATGTAAAAAACAATAAGATCATTTGAACTAATCATCACCATCATGCCTAAGATTGAGCATAAAATAAGAATTGGATATTCAATTTTGCTAATTTTACTAATCTGAATGTATTTTGATGATGACAGCATTACAAAAATTCCAGACAAAATTAAAAGAATTTTCATAAATCTAGCTAAACTATCTATATTGTAACTATTATTGAATAATGATGATTGAATTTGCGCGTCTAAATTAATTATTAATGCTAAAGCAGCAACTAAACTCACTGTTGTTAAATTATAAACTAGTTGAGAACTATTTTTCTTAAATACCCCAAATATTAATAAAAACATAATCATTATTGATATAAATAACTCTGGAATTATAAGTTGTAGGTTTTCCATTAATCGCCTAATGCTAATTTATTAATCTTGTCTAAATCATTCATATCTATCATGTTTGCAACTGATACCTCTATAGAGTTAATCAAAGGTTCTGGATAAAAACCGAAAAATATAATCGGTAATACTAAAAGCCATAATGTAACAATTTCAAATCTTTTTAAATCAACCATTTTTTTTACATCTTCATTAATTAATTTTCCAAAGATTATTCTCTTATATAACCAAAGCATATATGCCGCCCCCAAGATCACTCCTAGACTTGCAATCGTTGCTACAAGTATATTCTTTTTAAATGCACCCATTAAAACTAAAAATTCACCAATAAAACCACTTGTTCCAGGTAATCCAAGAGCTCCTAAAGTAAAAACCATAAAAACTATTGCGTACTTTGGCATTATAGAAACTAAGCCTCCATATCTATTTATAAGTCTTGTATGAAGTCTATCGTAAACAACTCCAACACATAAAAATAGTGCTGCAGATACCAAACCATGACTTATCATTTGGAAAATACTTCCTTCTATTCCTTGCTGTGTCATTGTGAAAATACCTAGTGTTACAAATCCCATATGAGCTACGGACGAATAAGCTATTAGTTTTTTCATATCTTCCTGCATTAAGGCTACTAGTGATGTATAAATAATTGCTATCAAACTAAGTGTGTAAACTAAAGGAACAAAATATAATGAAGCATCTGGAAACAAACCTAGAGAAAACCTTATAAATCCATATCCAGCCATTTTTAAAAGTATTGCAGCTAGTAAAACTGAACCAGCAGTTGGTGCCTCTACATGAGCATCTGGTAACCATGTATGCACTGGCCACATTGGTGTTTTAACAGCAAAGGAACTAAAGAATGCTAGCCATAATAAATTTTGGTATTTAGCGTCGATACCTAATTCATATAACTTAATGACATCAGTTGTACCAGTTATCCAATATATTGATATAATAGCAACCAGCATTAAAACTGAACCTAGCAAAGTATATAAAAAGAATTTAAATGCTGAATAAACTCTTCTTTCTCCACCCCATATACCAATAATTAAAAACATTGGAATAAGACCAGCCTCAAAAAATAAATAAAATACAACTAAGTCCAACGAGCAAAAGACACCAATCATAAATGTTTCAAGTATCAAGATTGCTATTAAAAAATCTTTTAATCTATTTTTGATAGTTGCATTTACAGTTATTACACAAATTGGAGTAATGAATGTTGTAAGTAAAATAAATAAAATTGATATCCCGTCTACTCCAACTTTGTAATTAACAAATCCTGAAATCCATTCTCTTTCTTCAACAAACTGAAAGTCAACTATAGATTTATCAAAAACAATCCATAAATATAAAGACAAGAAAAAATTAGCTAAAGTTATAAAAAGGGCAACATATTTACTACTTTGATATTGAGAATTAGACGATCTAACAAAAAAAATAAATAAGGCTCCTATTGTTGGAAGTAAAATTAGTGATGATAGTATTGGGAAATTCATATTATTTTACTATTAATAAAGTTAATAAAATTGAAAAACCTAGAAGCATTATAAAGGCATACTGATAAATATAACCTGATTGAAACTTTACTGCTTTAAAAGAAAAAAGTTTTACTAAATTAGAAATTCCATCTGGTCCAAATTTATCGATTATTAATCCATCAATTTTTTTCCAAAGAAATATTCCAAAACTTTTTGAAGGTTTAATAAAAATTTGATCATACAATTCGTCAAAATACCATTTTTTTTGGAGAAAAATGTAAACTGGCATGTTAATGGAAACTATTTCATTTACAATTTTAGTATTTTTAACAAATAGATAATATGACAATGGAATTGTTAAAACGACTAATGTAGGAGTTAAAAACAAAAACCAAGTTGGAGGATGTTCTTTTCCTAATGGTTCTAGAAATTTTATAGACTCTCCCCAAAAGTTGTACATTGTATCATGACCTATAAATAATTCTTTAAATAAAAATCCTGAAAAAACTGCACCGACTGCTAATAATACCAAAGGTAACATCATACTTAATGGAGACTCGTGCATTGTATCAATACTAAGATCTTTATTTTTGTAATCTCCATGAAAAGTTTTAAATATTAATCTCCATGAGTATATAGAAGTCATTACAGCAGTTAATACACCTATACCAGCAGCATAAATTCCAAATTTTGTTTCACTTATATAAGCAAATTCAATTATTGCATCTTTAGAATAAAAACCTGATAAGAAAGGAAATCCTGTTAAAGCTAAAGTACCAACAACCATTAATGCATAAGTGTAGGGTAATTTTTTAAATACTCCCCCCATCTTAGTAACATCTTGTTCATCTTTAAATGAATGAATTACTGATCCAGAGCCTAAGAAAAGTAGAGCTTTAAAAAAAGCATGTGTAAATAAATGAAACATTGCAACATTATATGCACCTACACCTGCTGCAAAAAACATGTATCCCAATTGACTACATGTTGAATAAGCGATAATTTTTTTTATATCTGTTTGCACTAATGCAACTGTAGCTGCAAAAAAAGCTGTCGTCATTCCAACTAACGTGATTACAGATAAAGCTAATTCTGAGTACTCATAAATTGGAGAACATCTAACTACTAAAAAAACTCCTGCAGTTACCATTGTGGCTGCATGAATTAATGCGGATACTGGAGTTGGACCTTCCATAGCATCTGGTAACCATGTATGAAGCAAAAATTGAGCTGACTTTCCCATTGCTCCAATAAAAAGTAATAAACAAATTAAATCTATTGTATAAAATTCAAAAGAAAGAAAATTTATTTTTTGATCTATAATTTCAGGTATTTTAAGAAAAACTTCGTCGTAATTTACTGTGCCAAAAATATAAAAAATTAAAAAAATACCTAATGCAAAACCAAAGTCCCCAACTCTATTTACTATAAAAGCCTTAATAGCAGCAGCATTAGCAGTTTCCTTTTTATACCAAAAACCAATTAAAAAGTACGAGCAAAGACCAACTCCTTCCCATCCGAAAAATAATTGCAAAAAATTATCTGATGTTACTAAGGTTAACATAGCGAATGTAAATAATGATAGATAGGACATGAATCTTGGTTTATGTGGGTCATGAGACATGTAACCAACAGAATAGATATGAACTAAGGATGAAACTAGAGTAACTACAACTAACATTACTGCAGAAAGAGCATCAACTTTAATTGACCAATTTACATTTAAAGATCCTGAATTTATCCAAGTTGCGATAATTGCATTATGCTCATATCCTGATGAAACAACTTTAAAAAATATGAACAAAGATAATAATGCCGAAATAGAAACCAAAATACACGTGATTAATTGCGATAATCTATCACCAATTGTTTTGCCAAAGAAACCCGATATGATTGAACCTATCAAAGGTAAAAATAATATTAAGTATTCCATTTACCCTTTCAATCTGTCGATTTCTTCAACTCTTATTGTTCCAGAATTTCTGTAGTAAACTACAATAATTGCAAGTCCTATTGCGGCCTCAGCTGCAGCCACTGTTAATATGAATAATGTGAAAACTTGGCCACTCAAATCGTTAATAAAAATAGAAAAAGATACTAAATTTATATTTACAGCTAAAAGTATTAATTCAATACTCATCAATATAACAATAATATTTTTTCTATTTAGAAAAATACCTACAATACCAATTGTGAATATAATAGCAGCGAGTGTTAAGTAATGTCCAAGACCAATACTAAACATCTATTTTAACTCCTTTATTATTTTCAACATCAACTAATTCAATACCATCTTTTCTATCTCTAGATATTTGTTTGAAATAACTTTGTCTTTTTACTCCAGATCTTTGTCTGAAGGTCAATACAATTGCTCCGATCATGGCTACCAATAAAACCATTCCAGATAATTGAAACAAATGAATATAATCAGTATATATAACGCTTCCTAAAGATTGAGTATTTGTTAAATCAGTATTTATTTCAATCGCAATTGAATCTAACAAATCTGGTTTATATTTCCATCCACCTATAACAATAATTAATTCAAAAAATATAATTATACTTACTAATAGACCAACTGGAATATGGGAACTTCTTCCACTAGAATTAAACCATTCATTTTTTTGTTGAGCAACATTTAACATCATAACCACAAATAAAAATAATACTGCCACTGCTCCGACGTACACAATAAGCATTATCATTCCTAAAAATTCGGCACCAATCATGATGAATAGGCAAGAAATACTAATAAAGTCCAATATTAAAAAAAAAACTGAGTTAACTGTGTTTTTCGAAACAGTTACCATAATTGCAGAGACAATTGCAATCAGTGAAAATATATAAAAGACTATTGCATGAGCAATCATTGATTATCTGTGGGAGCTATCAGCATTAATATTTGCTGCTAAAATATTCTCCCATCTATCTCCATTCTCTAACAACTTCTCTTTGTTATAGTAAAGTTCTTCTCTTGTTTCTGTAGCAAATTCAAAATTTGGACCTTGCACAATCGCATCAACTGGACAAGATTGTTCGCACAAACCACAATAAATACATTTTAACATATCAATATCATAACGAGTAGTTTTTCTACTTCCATCTTCTCTCTCGCTAGACTCTATTGTTATAGCCTGAGCAGGACAAACGGCTTCACATAGTTTACAAGCAATACATCTCTCCTCACCATTTGGATATCTTCTTAACGCATGTTCTCCTCTTGCTCTAGGACTTATTGAACCTTTTTCAAATGGATAATTAATTGTTTTTTTTGGTTTAAATATCTCTTTTATTGCCATGATTAATCCTGTTAAAAAATCAATCATAAAAATTGTTTTGAAAAATCTTATTAAGCTCATTCTAATTACCCGGTAATAAATCAAAATACATTAAAAAACTTGCAGTTAATACTACATAAATCAATGAAAATGGTAGAAAAATTTTCCATCCAAGTTTCATTAATTGATCATACCTATATCTAGGTACTATTGCTTTTATCAAAGCAAATAAGATAAATAAAAAGAGTATTTTTAAGATTAACCATATTGGAGCCGGAATAACATTAAATGGAAATAAATCTATAGGAGATAACCAGCCACCAAGAAATAAAATAGATCCCATTGCACACATAAGTAAAATGTTGGCATACTCCCCTAACCAAAACATTGCATACATCATTCCAGAGTATTCTGTCTGGTAACCTGCAACTAATTCTGCTTCAGCTTCTGGCAAATCAAAAGGTGGTCTGTTCGTTTCTGCTAAGGCTGAAATAAAAAATATTATAAACATTGGGAATAGAGGTATTACAAACCACAAATCTTTTTGAGCTAAAACGATGTCACTAAGATTTAATGAACCTACACAAAGTAATACATTTATAATTATTACACCTATTGAAACTTCATAAGAAACCATTTGAGCAGCTGATCTAATTGCTCCTAGAAAAGGATACTTTGAATTAGATGCCCATCCACCCATAATTATTCCATAAACACCTAAAGATGAAACTGCAAAAAGATATAAAATACCGACATTTATATCTGCTAGTACAAAAGTTTCACTAAAAGGAATTACCGCCCAAGCAATTAAAGCCAAAGTCATTGTAACTATTGGGGCTAAGATAAATATAACTTTATTTGAACTTGCTGGAATGATTATTTCTTTAAAAATGTATTTTAACGCGTCAGCTAATGTTTGAAATAATCCAAATGGACCAACAACGTTAGGGCCTCTTCTTTTTTGAACAAATGCCCATACTCTTCTATCTAACCAAACAATCATTGCAACAGATACTAAAACTGGGATCAATAGAAACAGAATTCTATAAATTTGTTCAAAAAATATAAATAGTTCAGCCATTAATTATCGGTTCCAGTTTTTGGTAAACTCATTCTAATATTTTTACACTCAGACATTGTTTTTGATGCTCTCGCTATTACATTTGAGTGATAATAATCAATCTCTTCAGTAATAATTTTTTCTGATTTAAAATTATATTCAGGCACCTCAAAATCAGCATCATTTTTATTATTAAGATTTAAATAATTTATTAATGAATCGATAAGTTGATTTTTATCTTTATATAAATTTTTTCTCTTAATGAATGAGGACAATTCATTTATTATTTGCCAATCCTCTTTCGCTTCACCTGGTGGATATGATGCCTTGTAGGCTTTTTGTAATTTTCCTTCTAAGTTTGTAAAATAACCATCTTGTTCTGTGTAAGTAGCACCTGGCAAAATTACATCCGCAATACTTGCACCTTTATCACCGTGACTACCTATATATATTATAAATTCATTTTTTTTCTCAAAATTTAAATTATCTTGGCCAAATAAAATTAAAATTTCAAAGTTATTATTTTCCAATTTATCCAATATTTCGTTGCTAGAATTTTTTGACAATATATTTAAGTCATATGAGCCTACTGTGGATGAATTTTTTGATAATATATTTAATGCATTCCAATCATCAGAAATTTTATTATTTACTAATAGATAATTTTTGAATTCTTCAAAAATATAAGGTGCCGACTTAAGTTTAAGGACTGATTGTCCAAAAATTACACACGGATATTTCGATTTTTTAATTTTTTCTGAAATTTCATGCTTATTATCAATGATATCTTTTATAGTGTCGGTATTGTTTGCTATAACATGGTAAGGATAAGTTAAATCACCAACATCACCTAAAGAAATAATTTCGGTCTTATTTTTTAAATAATTTTTTCTAATTCGTGAGTTTAATATGGTAGCTTCAAATCTTGGATTTGTACCTATTAGAATTATTAAATCACTTTTTTCTATTCCTTCAATGGAACTGTTAAATAGATAATTACTTCTTGCATTTGTATTAATATATAATTTTTCATATCTAGATTCCAAATTTTCAGACTTTATTGTTTTTTCAAAAAAATCTTTTGCTGCATAAGTAGTTTCCATATTTGTCATATCACCTATAAATCCAGCAATTTTTTCAGACTTTGTTTTTGAAATTCTTTCAGATACAGCTTTAAAAGCTTCATCCCAACTTGATGGCTTTAATTTATTATTAATCTTAACATAGGGTGTATCTAATCTTTGATTTTTTAAGCCATCACATGCATATCTGGTTTTATCTGATATCCATTCTTCATTTATTTCTTCATTAATTCTTGGAAGAACTCTTTTAACCTCCCATCCGTATGTATCCACTCTTATATTTGATCCAACAGCATCCATCACATCAATTGTCTCAGTTTTTTTTAGTTCCCATGGTCTAGCTTCGAAGACATAGGGCTTTGATGTAAGTGCACCAACAGGACATAAATCAATAACATTAGCTGAGAGTTCAGATTCCATCGCTTTTTCTAAATAAGTGGTGATTTGCATATTCTCACCTCTGCCAATTGCTCCAAGCTCAGGAACTCCAGCAACTTCTGTTGCAAATCTAATACATCTTGTACAATGAATGCATCTTGTCATATGAGTTTTAATTAGTGGACCCATATATTTTTCAGGTACATATCTTTTATTTTCTTTAAATCTTGATTTATCAATTCCGTAATACATGGATTGATCTTGTAAATCACATTCTCCGCCTTGATCACATACTGGACAATCAAGTGGATGGTTTGCTAGTAAGAATTCCATTACACCTTTTCTTGCTTTTTTCACTTTTTCAGTGTTAGTTCTAAGCACCATCCCTTCTGCAGCAGGCATCGCGCAAGATGCTATTGGCTTAGGAGATTTTTCCATTTCAACTAAACACATTCTACAATTTCCTGCTATTGATAATTTTTCGTGATAACAGAACCTTGGTATCTCTGCTCCAGCCTGTTCACAAGCTTGCAATACTGTAGTTCCTTCTTCTACCTCGACATCAATATCATTTACTTTAAGTTTAAGCATTTTCTTTTTCTAATAAATGTTGATCAACTAAATACGGTATATCTTTTTGCTTTTTCACTATTGGATCAAACTTATTTCTTTCAATTATTTCATCTTTAAAATTTCTGATCAATCCTTGAACAGGCCATGAAGATCCTTCTCCAAAAGCGCAAATTGTATGACCTTCAATTTGTTTTGTTACATCTAATAACATATCTACCTCATCTCTTGTGGCTTCACCTTTTGCCATTCTTTCTAACATTCTCCACATCCAACCAGAACCTTCTCTACATGGTGTACATTGACCACAACTTTCGTGTTTATAAAATCTTGCTATTCTAGCCATACACTTAATGATGTCTTGATCTTTGTTTATAACCACAATACCAGCTGTTCCTAGACCAGTCTTATTCTCAACACATGCATCAAAGTCCATTTTAATTGTTTCACATGTCTCTTTTGGTAGTAGTGGCATTGATGAACCGCCAGGTATAACTGCCTTTAAATTATCCCATCCACCTATTACTCCACCTGCATGTTTTTCAATTAATTCTTTTAATGGAATTCCCATTTCTTCTTCGACATTGCATGGATTATTTACATTTCCTGAAATACAATATATTTTAGAACCAGTATTTTTTGGTCTACCAAGAGATGCAAACCAATTTCCACCTCTTCTTAGAATAGTTGGAACCACTGAAATTGTTTCAACATTGTTTATTATTGTCGGGCAACCATAAAGGCCTATTAAAGCTGGAAACGGAGGTTTTAATCTTGGTTGACCTTTTTTTCCTTCAATACTCTCAAGCAAAGCAGTTTCCTCGCCGCAGATATAAGCCCCAGCACCATAATGAATATAAATATCTAATTCCCAATCAGTCCCTGCAGAATTTTTTCCTAAGAGACCATCTTTGTAAGCTTCATCGATAGCTGTTTGAAGTTTTTGTCCTTCATTAAAATATTCCCCTCTTATATAAATATAGCACTTGTGTGCATTAACTGCGTAAGATGCAATTAAACAGCCTTCTATTAATTTATGTGGTTCAAATCTTAAAATATCTCTATCTTTACATGTGCCTGGTTCAGACTCATCGGCGTTAATTACTAAATAGTGTGGTCTTGATCCAACTTCTTTTGGAGCGAAAGACCATTTCAATCCTGTAGGGAATCCAGCACCACCTCTTCCTCTAAGTTCTGAGGTTTTAATTTCATTAATTATCCATTCTCTTCCTTTGCCACAAATTTCTTTTGTATCCTTCCAATCTCCTCTCTTTTTTGCAGATGTTAGATCAGCACCAAAATCATTGTATAAATTTTGAAAAATCCTATCTTTATCTTCAAGCATTTTTATTACCTATTAATGTTTTTCTTGTATTTTCTGGTTCAGAACTTAATCTGCCTCTATAAGATCCTGGTTGGGGAACCTCATCATTACTTATTTTATCAATTATTTGCTCAAGTTTTGTTGGATCTAAATCCTCATAATAATCCTCATTTAATTGAAGCATAGGAGCATTCACACAAGCACCTAAACATTCTACTTCTAACCAAGAAGTTTTTCCATCCTCTGACAAAGAATTTTCTTCCTCAGAAATTTTTCGTTTACAAACATCTACTAAATTATATGCACCCCTTAACATACATGGGGTTGTAGTACATACTTGAAAGAAATATTTACCAACTGGAGTTAAATTATACATGCTATAAAATGTAGCTACTTCATATACTTTTATGTATGGCATATCTAAATACTTTGCTATGTATTTCATTGCACTTAAAGGTATCCAATTATCATTTTGTTTTTGTGCTAAGTACAACAAAGCCATAACCGCACTTTGTTGTTTGCCTGAAGGATAATTTTTAATAATACTATCAGCAGTTTCTTTGTTTTTTTTATTAAACTCAAATTTTTCAGGTTGTACTTTTGATATTTTTTTAACAGCCATTATCTATCTACCTCTCCAAAAACAATATCCATTGAGCCTAAAACTGCAGGAACATCAGCTAACATATGACCTTTAATTAAGTAATCCATCGCTTGCAAATGAGAAAATCCTGGAGCTCTAATTTTGCATTTATAAGGTTTGCTTGAACCATCAGAAATTAAGTAAACACCAAATTCTCCTTTGGGAGCCTCTACAGCTGTATATATTTCATCTTTATCAACCCTATAACCTTCGGTATATAACTTGAAATGATGTATCAATGCTTCCATAGATTGTTTTATTTCTTTTTTTGGTGGTGGGCTGATTTTTCCATCATCAGTTTTAATTGGTCCTACAGGTAAATTTGCCAAGCATTGATTTATTATATTTACACTTTCTTTCATTTCTTCAATTCTACACAGGTATCTGTCATAACAATCACCATTTTTTCCTACTGGAATTTTGAATTCGAATTGTTCATAACAATCATAAGGCTGGGATTTTCTTAAATCCCAGGGAACGCCAGATCCTCTCAACATAACACCAGAAAAAGAATAATCGAGAGCATCTTGTTTTGATACTACTCCTATATCAACATTCCTTTGCTTAAATATTCGGTTATCAGTTAAAAGTAATTCTAAATCATTTATTATTTTCGGAAATCTTTCACAAAATTTTCCGATCTCATTATCTAATCCTTTTGGTAGATCTTGATGTACTCCTCCAGCTCTAAAATAATTAGCATGCAATCTAGAACCAGAAACTTTTTCATAAAAACCCATTAATATTTCTCTTTCTTCAAAACCCCACAAAGTTGGAGTTAATGCACCAACATCCATTGCTTGTGTTGTGACATTTAAAATATGACTAAGTATTCTTCCAATCTCACAAAACATTACTCTTATGTATTGAGCTCTTATTGGAACTTCTATTTTTAATATTTTTTCAATCGCTAAAGCAAAAGCGTGTTCTTGGTTCATTGGGGCAACATAATCTAGTCGATCAAAATACGGAACAGCCTGGGTATAAGTTTTGTTTTCAATTAATTTTTCTGTCCCCCTATGCAATAAACCAATGTGTGGATCTGCTTTTTCAACAATTTCACCATCTAACTGCAATATTAATCTCAAAACTCCATGGGCAGCAGGATGTTGAGGTCCAAAATTTAGATTTAAAGTTTTAGTTTCTTTCGCCATTATTCTTTAGTTTGTTCTTTTATATACTTCGTTCCTTCCCAAGGACTTTCATAATCAAAGTTTCTATAATTTTGTTCTAATTTTACTGGTTCATAAATAACTTTTTTTGTTTCTTGACTGTATCTAACTTCATTATGACCTGTTAAAGGAAAATCTTTTCTTAATGGATGTCCTTCAAAGCCATAATCTGTAAGTATTCTTCTCAGGTCTGGATGATCTTTAAAATCAATTCCATACATGTCAAATACTTCCCTTTCCATCCAATTTGCAGCCGGAAATATAGATGTTATTGATCCAACAATTTCTTTTTCTTTTACATCTATCTCTATGATAATTCTTTGATTAAATTCATGACTTAATAATAGATAAACTAATTTAAATCTAATTTCATTTTCAGGAAAATCTACAGCTGTAATATCTATCAATTGTCTAAATTTAGTTTTTGGGTTTGTTTTTAAGAATAAAATAACTTCTGTTAAATCTGCTTCATCAATTTTTAAGTAAATTTGATTATGTTTGATTAAAGAACTTTTTATTTTAGTATTTAGTTCTGAATTCAAAATTTTTTCTAAATCCTGGATATTTTGCATTTTTTATCTTTCCAGAGAACCTTTGTTCCTGATTTTCTTTTGAAGTTGCATTATCCCATATAAAAGTGCTTCAGCAGATGGAGGGCACCCGGGAACATATACATCAACTGGTACAATACGATCACATCCCCTTACTACAGAATAAGAGTAATGATAATATCCTCCACCATTTGCACAACTTCCCATGGAAATTACATATCTTGGCTCTGGCATCTGGTCATAAACTTTTCTTAGTGCTGGAGCCATTTTATTTGTTAGAGTTCCAGCAACAATCATAACATCTGATTGTCTAGGTGAAGCTCTAGGAGCAGCACCAAATCTTTCTAAATCATATCTTGGCATTGATGTTTGCATCATTTCAACTGCACAACATGCAAGACCAAAAGTCATCCAATGCAATGATCCAGTTCTAGCCCAGTTAACTAGATTGTCTAGTGATGTTGTTATAAAACCATTATCACTAAAATCTTGTGCTAATTGTTTAAATTCTTCTGGTATATTTTTTTTTCTCTCTTCTAAATTCATTTTATTCCCAGTCTAATGCTCCTTTTTTCCATTCATAAATGAACCCGATAGTAAGAATGAATAGGAAGATCATCATTGATGTAAATCCGAATATTCCGATCTTGCCTAGAGATATTGCCCAGGGAAATAGAAAAGCGATTTCTAAATCAAAAATAATAAATAATATTGCAACAAGATAAAATCTAACATCAAATTCCATTCTAGAGTCATTAAATGGTTCAAATCCACATTCATATGCTGATAATTTTTCTGGATCAGGATTTTTTGGAGATGCTAAATAATTAACCGCCACAAATGCTACACTTAATACAAGTGCAACTAGTAAAAATACAATTATTGGCAAATAATCTTTTAAAAATTCCGCAAGCATGATGAGTCTATATAGCACCTTTTAGATCAACTAAAAGAGTAGATAGGTCACATTTTAAGGCTCTATTTTATTCATTTATTTGATGGCGGGAGTGAAGGGACTCGAACCCTCGACCTATCGCGTGACAGGCGATCGCTCTAACCAACTGAGCTACACCCCCGTGTTCTGGTGGGCAGTAAAGGACTCGAACCTTTGACCCCCTCGGTGTAAACGAGATGCTCTACCAACTGAGCTAACCGCCCAAAACATGGTACTAATACATCAACGTTTTAATAATGTAAATTGTTTATTACTGAATACTAGCTTGAGATTTATCGTCTTTTTTAGTCTCTGTTAACTTCTCTACTTCTGTCCATTCTGTTGGTTTTAATTCTTTAGTAAGAGCAATTTTAATTACTTCATCTGCAGTTTCCACTGGGACAATTTCAATATCATCTTTTACTTTTTTTGGAACATCAACTAAATCTTTTTCATTCTCTTTAGGTATCAGAACTTTTTGTACACCAGCCCTATGAGCAGCTAATAATTTTTCTTTTAGTCCACCAATTGGCAAGACCTGGCCTGTGATTGTTACCTCTCCAGTCATAGCAATTTCTTTCTTTACTGGAACTTTAGTAATTGAGGACACTATTGATGTAACCATTGCTATACCTGCAGAAGGACCATCTTTTGGTGTTGCACCTTCTGGAACATGTATATGAAAATCTTTTTTTTCAAATAGTGGTGGTGTTACACCAAATTCTAAGCATTTTGATCTTACATAAGATTTTGCAGCTTTTACAGACTCTTGCATTACATCTCCTAACTTACCAGTTATTTGCATTCTTCCTTTGCCTGGCATATTAACAGTTTCAACTTTTAATATTTCTCCACCAAACTCTGTCCAAGCTAGACCTATGACTATTCCAACTTTATCCTTTGCCTCTAGTTCACCAAATTTAAATTTCTTAATTCCAAGAAAATCAGGTATATTTTTTTCATTAACCTCAACACTTTTTTCTTCGTTATTAACTACTTTTTTTACAACTTTTCTTGTTACTTTAGATATCTCTCTTTCTAAATTTCTAACACCACTTTCTCTTGTATAACTTCTTATTATTTCTTTTATTGTATCATCAGCTAACTTCATTTCACCATCTTTGACACCGTTGTCTTTGATTTGTTTAGGAAGTAAATATTTGTTAGCAATATTAATCTTCTCATCCTCTGTATATCCAGGAATTCTTATGACTTCCATTCTATCTAAAAGTGGGGGAAGGATATTTAGTGTGTTTGCTGTTGTTACAAACATTACATCTGATAAATCATAATCAACTTCAAGGTAATGATCATTAAATGTTGTATTCTGCTCAGGATCCAAAGCCTCTAACAAAGCTGATGATGGATCGCCTCTATAATCGTTTCCAACTTTATCAATCTCATCTAATAAAAATAAAGGATTTTTTGTACCTGCCTTTTTCATCATCTGAATAATTTTTCCAGGAAGAGAACCAATATAAGTTCTTCTATGACCTCTTACTTCCGCTTCGTCTCTTACTCCACCCAAAGACATTCTTACAAATTGTCTATTAGTTGCCTTAGCTATTGATTTACCCAATGACGTCTTTCCTACACCTGGCGGACCCACTAAACAAAGTATTGGTCCCTTTATTTTATCCATTCTTTTTTGAACTGCTAAGAATTCAATAATTCTTTCTTTAACTTTTTCTAGTCCAAAATGATCTTCCTCAAGAATTTTTAAAGCTTTATTTAAATCAATGTCTACTTTATCTTTTTTAAACCATGGTAAATCTATCATCCAATCTAGATAATTTCTTACAACTGTGGCTTCTGCTGACATTGGACTCATATTTTTTAATTTTTTTAATTCGGACATGCATTTCTTCTCAACTTCTTTTGGCATCTTTGCCTTCAAAATTGATTTTTTTAAACTTGTGGTTTCATCTTTACCATCTTCAATTTCACCCAATTCTTTTTGAATAGCTTTTAGTTGCTCATTTAAATAATATTCTCTCTGGGTTTTCTCCATTTGAGTTTTAACTCTTCCTCTTATTCTTTTCTCAACACCTATAATGCTCGCCTCATTTTCCATAATTTTAATGACACTATTTAATCTTTTCTTAACATCTAAAATTTCAAAGATTTGTTGTTTTTCAGAGATGCTAGTATTGATATGAGAAATTATATTATCAGCAATTTTGGATGGGTCCTTTAACTGCTTTATATTGTTAATTGTCTCTGAGGATATTTTCTTGTTAACGCTTGTTAACTTTTCTAATCTTTTTATTGCTGTTAGACTTAACGGAAGCAGATCATCTTCACTTGATATAATATCCTTTTGATGTTCAAAAGTGCATTTTATAAATTTTTCATCATCTTTAAAATCGATAATTTTTACTCTTTTTGTCCCTTCAACTAATACTTTAACGGTTCCATCTGGAAGTTTAAGTAACTGTAAAATGTTACTTTCACATCCATAATTGAATACATCATTTTTCTTTGGATCATCTACTTCAGAATTTTTTTGTGTGACTAAAACAATTTTTTTATCACCCTTCATTACTTCATTTAAGGCAGTGATAGATTTGTCTCTTCCTACAAATAAGGGGATAACCATACTCGGGAATACAACTATGTCTCTTAATGGCAGTAATGGTAATGTTACTTTTATATCCATCAGAGAAATATGGATATTATATTTTATAATGCAATAGGTAATTATAGTTTATTAACGTGAAATTATGCAGCTGAAGTCTTATCAGTTTTAGTTTTGTTCTTCGAATGAACAATAACAGGTGCTGATACACCTTTCGCCGCACCAGAATCAATTATAACTTCTTCTATATTATCTTGACTTGGTAGATCAAACATTGTTTTCAATAATATATTTTCAAGAATTGATCTAAGTCCTCTTGCTCCAGTTTTTTTAGAAATAGCTTTGTTAGCAATATCTTTTACTGATTGATCTTTAAAAGTAAGTTTCACTCCCTCTAATTTAAATAGCTCTTGGTATTGTTTGATTAGAGAGTTTTTTGGTTCATGTAAAATTTTAACTAAAGATTTCTCATCAAGATCGTCTAAAGTTGCAGTTATAGGTAATCTTCCTATAAATTCTGGTATCAATCCATATTTTAATAAGTCTTCTGGCTCTAGATTTTTCATCCACTCACCTACTTTTTTATCTTCTAAACTTTTAACTTCAGCACCAAAACCAATAGATGAACCTTTGTCTCTTTGTGAAATTATTTTATCTAATCCAGCGAACGCACCACCACATATAAAAAGAATGTTAGTCGTATCTACTTGCAGGAATTCTTGTTGTGGATGTTTTCTTCCACCTTGAGGAGGAACGCTAGCAACTGTTCCTTCCATTATTTTTAATAAAGCTTGTTGCACACCTTCACCCGAAACATCTCTTGTAATTGATGGGTTTTCTGATTTTCTGCTAATTTTATCTACCTCATCAATGTAAACAATTCCTCTTTGTGCTTTTTCAACATTGTAATCTGCTGCTTGTAATAATTTTAAAATTATATTTTCAACATCTTCACCTACATAACCAGCTTCAGTTAATGTTGTTGCATCTGCCATTGTAAATGGCACATCTAAAATTCTCGCTAAAGTTTGGGCAAGTAAAGTTTTTCCACAACCAGTTGGTCCAACTAACAAGATATTAGATTTTGAGAGTTCTACATTTTTACTAGTTTTATTTTCGTAATTTAATCTTTTGTAATGATTGTGTACTGCTACTGATAAAACTTTTTTTGCATGATCTTGTCCGATAACATAATCATCTAGAACTGCACAAATCTCTTTTGGTGATGGTAATCCATCTTGATGTTTTACAAAAGTATCTTTGCTCTCTTCTTTAATGATGTCCATACATAATTCTACACACTCATCACAAATAAAAACTGTTGGACCAGCAATTAATTTTCTGACTTCGTGTTGGCTCTTGCCACAGAAAGAACAGTAAAGAATATTTTTATTATTGTTGCTCATAGTTTTTTATAACGAATCAGTTTGAATACTTTATTACAAAGATTGCTTGTTAATCAAGTGCAGGTTGTGAATAAACTATATATAGTTGTTTAGGCTCTTTTTTCTACAACTTTATCAATCAAACCAAAATCTTTTGCGTTATTTGGAGTCATGAAATTGTCTCTCTCCAAAGCTTCTTTAATTTGATCAACTGACTTACCCGTGTGTTTGGAATAAATTTCATTCAATCTTTTTTTCAAAGACATAACCTCATTGGCATGAATTTCTATATCAGTTGCTTGACCTTGAAAACCTGCAGATGGTTGATGAACCATTATTCTTGAATTAGGCAAAGAAAATCTTTTTCCTTTAGATCCTGCAGCTAACAAAAATGATCCCATACTTGCAGCTTGACCAATACATAATGTGCTGACCTCAGGTTTGATATATTGCATCGTATCATAAATTCCTAAACCTGCTGTAACTAATCCACCTGGACTATTAATATATAAAGAAATTTCTTTTTTAGGATCTTCAGACTCTAAAAATAATAATTGAGCAGTAACTAAAGATGCAACTGCATCATTAATTGGTCCAACTACAAAAACAATTCTCTCCTTTAATAATCTTGAATAAATATCATAAGCTCTTTCACCACGGCTAGATTGCTCAACTACCATTGGGATCAATGTGCTTAAATGTTCTGGAATTTTTGTTGTCATAAGTGATTCGATTTACTTATACAACTTGTGATTACTTTTTGCTAACTTTTTTTGTTGATTTAGTTTTTTTAGCTACCTTTTTTGGAGCTTTAGTTGGTTTAGCTGTTTTCTTTTCTTTTTTATCTTCTGACTTAACTTCTTTTTTCTCTTTTACTTTATCATCAGCACTTTCAGATTGTTTTGCTAATTTCTCTTGCTCTTTTAGATTTTTTTCATTCTCTTCTTTTAAGATTTTTTCAGCTTCTTCTTTACTAATTTCTTTTTTGTTTACTTTTGCAATTTTTTTAAGTTCACCTATTATTTTTTCTTCATAAATAGAACCTCTTAAACTCTCTATAGCCCCTGGATTTTTCTCATAATACTCTTTAACCATTTTTTCTTGTCCAGGCATCATTCTAAATTGTTTTTGTATTTCTGCATTTAACTCTTCTTGAGAAACTTTAATTTTATTTTTTTCACCAAATGCATTTAAAATTAAACCTGTTTTAATTCTTTTCTTAGCCTGTTCCTCAAAATATTTCATATTTTTTTTCTTTTCTTCATCTTTCATGCCTTGAGCTAATATATTTACCTCTTGTTCAATAAGGTTAGCTGGTAACTGATCAAGTTTTTGTTTTTCAATTTGTTCAAGAATTTGTTTTTTTGAAATCATTTCTAATGAATTTTTGAATTCATCATTGATTTGTTTAGATATTAATTCTTTTAAATTATTTAAGTCTTTTGCACCTAAATTTTTTGCAAAGTTGTCATCTATTTTAGTTTCTTCAGGTTTTTTTACTGCTGTAATTTTACATTCAAATACTGCAGATTTGTTAGCAACATCTTTTTCTGGAAAGTTTTCTGGTAGTTTAACTTCTACTTTTTGATCTTGTTTATTTTTGACACCTTCTAATTGCTTATCAAATCCTTTAATAAATAAATCTTTTCCAAGTTCTAATTGAGTATTTTTTCCCTCGTTTCCTTTAAAATCTTTACCATCAACTGTTGCTTTATAATCAAAAACAACTAAATCACCCACTTTAGCAGCATAACTTTCTTCAGCATCTTTAAAATTTTTCTGAGTTTTTGCTATTTGATCAATTCTTTTATCTGTTTCTTTTGGATCAATTTTAACTACATACTCATCTACTTTAAGATCTTTTAATGATCCAACTTCCACATTTGGTAATTCTGTTACTGAAATTGTGTATTCAAGATCCTTTCCTTCACCAAATGACTTTAAGTCAATTTTAGGCTGACCAGCTGGTTTAATTTTATTATCCTCAAGAGCTTTAGTTGTTGTATCTTTTAATACTTTATCAATTACTTCACCGTATACAGCTTTTCCAAACTGTCTTTTTAATATTTCAGTTGGTACTTTTCCTGGTCTAAATCCTTTTAATACGACATCTTTTTTGATCTCTTCATATTTTTCTTCGAGATATCCAGATATAGTTTTTTTATCGATAAAAACTTTTATATCTTTTTCTAAACCTTTTTTATTTTCTACTGTTACTTTCATAAAATATGGTAGGCGAGAAAGGACTCGAACCTTCACAGTTTGCACTATTGGTTCCTAAGACCAACGCGTCTACCAATTCCGCCACTCGCCCAAATTATTGGTGCTTTATATATGATTGTTTATAATTGTCCAATTAGAATAATAGTGTAAAACATTAGCTTAATTGATATGAGCAAAACAAATATTGCAATTGTAATTTATCTAGTTGGTCTTGCATTGGGAGCAATCTTTTTAGATATATGGAGTGCTGAAACTAGTCCAAAAGCTTTATTAGGAATTGGATGGACAACTTTATTTGCAATTGCTTTATTCTTCGCTGAAAAAGAAAAAGAGGAAAAAAAAGATTAATTCTTCTTTATTAATTCACTTATAAAAAGTTCACCATCACCATCATCTACAGCTTTTTTATAAAAAGATTTTGATAAATCAGATAATTTTTCTGCATTATCCATGCCTTTTAGTAAGTCTGTAATATATGTTAAATCTTTTAGTGTATTAGTCGCTGTAAACTTAAAACCTGTGTAATCATCCTCTAAAACTTTATCAAAAATCCTCTTTAAAGCATTAGAATTACCTGAGCCTAATTGGGCTACCTTATAAAGTTTATCTAAATCAATATTCAACTTTTTTGCAGCTTTTATTAATTCAATTACATATGTAGCTGTTCCTAAAGATAGAAAATTATTTAATAATTTTGTTTTTGCGCCATTTCCAATCCCACCAAAATGATAATAATTTTTACAAAAACATTTTAAAAGTTCTTCTGATCTTTTTAAATTTTCCTCAGATCCACCAACAATTCCACCCAATATTCCTTCTTCTGCTTGAACAGGTCCTCCCATAACTGGGCACTCTAAATAAGGAATATTATTTGCATTTAATATTTGTTCCATTTCAACAGATCCATTTTGATTATGAGTAGTAATATCAATGACAATTGTTTTATCAGACAGTAATGAAACTATTTTTTTTCCAATTTCATGAGCTATAGGAGAATTCGTAACACATAAAAACAAAGCATCTAATTCACTTTTACAAAGTTCATCATAGGATTTAACTTCTTTTGCACCCTCTTTAACTATTCTATCAATTGGCTTTCTGTTCTTATTGGCAATTACAAATAATTCATGATTATTTTTAAGGATGTTATTTGCGATACCAAATCCCATCCATCCAACACCTATAAATCCAACTTTCATAATTCAATATATAATCATGTATAATTACTACATGGTTTCAATACTTCCTATAAATTTATAATCTTTATCTATAACAACAATTTCACCAGATGAAGTACCAAAATTTAACATTTCTGAAATAACTACAAAATGTGTTACTAAAATAAGATTTTTCTCACTATTCCAGTTAGATATATATTTTTTTAAACTCTTAATTTGTTCATCTTTATATTTATAAAACTTTTCTTGATAAAAAGAGTTTAAACCTTTGAAGGTTTCATAATTATTAAAGGCAAATCTAGCAGTATCTTTGCATCTACACCACTCACTAGATAATACTTTGTCGATTTGAATATTATTTTCCTTAAATAATTTTCCAATTTTTTTTGATTGCTCTATGCCCTCTTGATTTAAATTTCTTTGAGTATCACATTTTGTTAAATCAATATTGTTAGGATCTCCATTTCCAGGTGCAAGTGAATGTCTTATAAATACAATTTTCCCGCCCTTCTGCAGTTCGCTTATTACTAAATCATTAGCCTGTGAATAATTTGAATTAAAAATACTTAGCAAAAATAAAAGAATAAAATTTATATATTTCATAAACGACAATTAAATTTTTATCTGTATTTTTTATAATAGAGCTTTCTGAACTGATAATTTCCAACCATTTATTAAATCGTTCCTAACTTTTCGGTTTATTTTAGGCTTAAAAATTTTATCTTTTTTCCATTTCCTCTTGATTTGATATAATGATTTAAATAATCCAATTTGATATCCAGCTAGTAAAGCTACTCCTAAACCAGTTGTTTCTAATACCTTTGGTCTTTCTGTATTTATATTTATGATGTCAGATAAAAATTGCGAAAACCAGTTGTTTTTTACCATGCCTCCATCAATCTTAAGTTTAGTTGGTTTTAAACCATCTTTTTTCATTGCATTAAATAAATCATTACTTTGATAGGCAACTGACTCTAATACTGCTCTAACTAAAGTTTTCCAATCACTATTTCTTGTTAAACCTGTTATTACCCCTCTTGCATCAGGCCTCCAATAAGGTGCTCCCATTCCACTGAAGGCAGGCACAACGTATACACCCTCATTATTTTTTTTTGATTGAGCAATTGTTTCCGTATCAAAAGCATTGTTAATAAATTTTAATTTATCTCTTAACCATTGTACACCTGCACCTGCAATAAAAATAGATCCTTCAAGAGCATAAGTATTTTTTCCATTCAATCTGTAACATATTGTTGTTAATAATTTATTTTTAGAATAAATTTTTTTTGAACCAGTATTCATTATGACAAAGGCACCAGTTCCATATGTGCTTTTTACTGAACCTCTTTCAAAGCATGACTGTCCTACTGCAGCTGCTTGTTGGTCTCCTAGAACTGCTGATATTGGTATTTCACTGCCGACAATTCTCTTACTTGTTAAACCAAAATTATCAGCTGAATTTTTAACTTTTGGCAAAATATTTTCAGAAATTTTAAGTTTTTTTAAGATTTCTTTATCCCATTTATTATTATTAATGTTAAATAACATGGTCCTACAAGCATTAGTTGCTTCTGTTAAATGATGTTGCCGATTAGTAAGTTTCCAAATAAGGAAAGTATCAACAGTACCAAATAATAAATTATTTGATTTTAAAAGTTTCTTAACATTTTTTACGTTTTCTAGTATCCATTTAATTTTAGTTGCAGAAAAATATGGGTCAATAAATAATCCAGTTTTTTTTCTAAAAATTTTTTCATAATTTTTTTTCTTTAACTCTTCACAATAGTCTTGGGTTCTTCTATCTTGCCAAACAATTGCGTTGTAGACTGGTTTTCCTGTTTTCTTATTCCAAAGAATAGTTGTCTCTCTCTGGTTAGTTATTCCTATACTTAATATTTTTCCTCTTAATAGTGATGCTTTTTTTATTACTTTTTTCAACGCTTTTAGAGTTGTAAGCCAAATTTCGTTTGGATTATGCTCCACCCATCCATTTTTTGGAAAATATTGATTAAATTCAAACTGGGATGTAAATTTTATATTACCATCTAAATCAAAGAGAATTGCTCTAGTTGATGTTGTGCCTTGGTCAATAGCAACAAGAAATTTTTTCACAATTTAAGTCTATACCTAAATTTTTTTTTCTAAAAGTAAAAACTAATACAAGCTGGAAGGATATGAAATTTAAATTATTTAGTGAAAGATTGAGTTGAATATTCTGACAAGGGAAGTTTTGATAAAGTTTTTATCTTTTTGACATAATCTACAAAAGATTGAGCATAGCCGAGATATGTATTTACTACTCTTCCTTGCTTAGATATAATTCCAAAAGTTTTATATCCATCTTTACCAGCTGCAATATAGTTATTTGTTGCTACTGTATAAGTCTTACTTGGATTTATCTTTACCCAACTCTTGTCTGTTCTACCCTTAAACTCTAAATTTATCACTCTATTTCCTTTACTATTGCTTGCTTGAACATCCCATCTCAATCCAGCAGCATATGGATAGGCTCCTGTAGAACCATCTGGAGTTAAAGCATAATCAATTGAGTCTTCCAAAACATTTTTAATTTCTTCTCCACTCATTTTCAATTCTACAATAGTATTACTGAAAGGTAATAAAGTATACGCGTCCCCAATTGTAATATTGCCTTCTTTTATATCTATTCTTGTTCCACCACCATTTTGAATTGCAATATCACTTAATTTGGACATTTCTCTGAAGGCGTGTGCTACAATATTCGAAATATCAGATCCATTTTTTTCAGTTTTTGATACATCACAAAGTTTTGACTTTCCTTGTCCAGGAATTCTTTCAAGACATAAATCATCAGTTACTCTGCCAATTACTTCACTGCTTTTTTCTTTAACTTCATTTTTGTATTTTTCTAATATTTTTGATGCTTGTGCGTCAGCTTCTACGATTGAAATATTTGGATTAACTTCGATAGCCTTGTATACGGCTTCTCTATAATTACCATCTATCTCAACTCTTTTTCCATTTGAATCTTTTCTCTTAAAGGAATCATCTAACATTATATGTGGTATTCCATCACATGACTTGATGGTGCCATCGTTATTAAACTCGATATTAAGTTCTCCAACAATTTGAGAATATTCCCATGCTGTAACTATACAAACATCTTCCTCATTTTTATTTTTGACTACAGTTGGGTAGGCCCCATTAGAATTTAGTCCTACATTATCGAAATCTCCAGTTAGACTATGAGAATCACCTCCAACTATAACATCAACATCTGTGAGAAGTTTAGCCATGTTAATCTCATTTTTATATCCATAATGAGTTAAAAGAATTATCTTATTGATTCCTTGTTGTTTAAGCTTATTTATATTTTCTTGTGCTGAATTAATTTCATCTAAAAATAAAGTTGTGTCGTCTGGATTTGATGACTCTCTCGTTTTTTTTGAGATCACAATTCCAATTACTCCAATTTTTTGATTTCCTTTATTGATTATAGTGTAAGGTTTAATTTTTTTTGACAAAGGTGAGTTTATTTTTGCTTTAATGTTTGCTGACAAAACTGGAGTCTTACACTTATCAGTATGAAGATAATCTAAAAACTCAACTAAACTCTTATCACCATCATCAAATTCATGATTTCCTATAGCGAAAGCATCAAAACAAATTTGATTCATCATTTCTGCATCTGCTTTGCCCTTGAAAAGAGTGTAATATAATGTCCCTGTAATAGCATCACCCGCATGAAGCTTGATAACATTTTCATTTTTTAATTTTAATTCTTTAAATTTTGCTACGACAGATGGAAAACCGCCTG
>CACFZE010000009.1 GCA_902570695.1 uncultured Pelagibacteraceae bacterium | reverse complement strand
AAGGATTAATATATTTAATTAAATTTTATAAATATTTCATTTCACCTGTTTTAGGTAATAATTGTAGATATCTTCCAACCTGTTCAGAATATTTTATTGATAGTTTGAATGAATATGGTGTTTTGAAAGGTTGTTACAAAGGCACTAAAAGAATTTTAACTTGTCATCCTATAAGAATTTTGGGAGGAGGACATGGGTATGATCCGGTAAAGAAAAAGAATATAAAATAATGGACACAAGAAACGTAATAGCAGCAATTTCATTGAGCGCAGCAGTAATAATTCTCTATGGATTATTTTTTGCTCCACCAAGCTCTGATCCAAAGCAGGTAACTAATATTGATCAAAATAAAAACAATCTTGAACTAAACGAAGCACCTAAAATAGAGCAAAATATTGAGAATAATAAAATTTCTAGATCAGAGGCAATTAACAAAGTTGAAAGAATACTTTTTGAAAATGAAAATATTAAAGGTTCTATTTCTCTAGAGGGATCTTTAATTGATGACCTGATTTTTAAGAAATATACTGAAACTCTAGATACTGATGAAAATGTAGTTTTACTTAATCCTAAAGAGTCTGAAAATGGTTATTATATTGAAACAGGTTGGGCTATAAATAACAAAAATATTGAAGTTCCTAATTCAAATACAAAGTGGGAAGTTATTGGCAATAAATTACTAACACCTAATAGTCCAATTAAATTGGTATGGAATAATGAGCAGGATATAACTTTTGAGAAAGAAATAAGTATTGATGATAAATTTTTATTTACTGTTAAACAAAAAATTACGAATAATACTCAAAATACTTATAACTTTTATCCCTACGGACAGATAATTAGAAATGTAGCTCCTGATGTAACTGATTTTTATATATTACATGAAGGTTTATTAGGTGTTTTTGATGATAATCTCGTTGAAGAAGATTACGATGACATTAAAGACAAAAAGTACTCTGTAAATGCTAACAAAGGGTGGATGGGTATTACAGATAAATATTGGATAACAAGTTTAATCCCAGAAAATAATAAAAGTTTTAGATCAGATTTCGATTATAAAAATAAATTTAAAGCTAACTTTATAGAAACTGCTGCAACAGAAGTCAGAGCTAATGAAAGTAAAACTAATCAGGTAAAAGTGATTATTGCAGCAAAAGAAGTGGATGTTGTTGATGGTTATGCAGAAAAACTAAATATTAATAAATTTGATTTAGCAATTGATTGGGGGTTCCTATATTTCTTAACAAAACCAATATTTTTGATATCAGATTATTTTTTTAAATTGACTGGCAACTATGGAATTGCAATTATACTAATTACCGCTTGTATAAGAATATTATTTTTTCCTCTCGCTAACTACTCATTTAGATCTATGGCTAAAATGAAAGTTCTTCAACCCGAAATGGTAAGGCTTAAAGAACTTCATAAGGAAGATAAAATGAAGTTGCAGCAAGAAATGATGGCTCTTTATAAAAGAGAGAAGGTGAATCCTGTAAGTGGGTGTTTGCCTATTTTAATTCAAATACCTTTTTTCTTTGCAATTTATAAAATGTTGTTTGTAACAATTGAAATGAGACATCAGCCTTTTTTTGGTTGGATACATGATCTAAGTGAAAGAGATCCAACAAGTTTGTTTAATCTATTTGGTTTGTTACCATATGATGTCCCGTCATTTTTAATTATTGGCGCTTGGCCAGTAGCAATGGGTGTAACAATGTGGATGCAACAAAAACTTAATCCAACACCACCAGATCCAATTCAGCAAAAAATATTTATGTTTTTTCCTGTATTTTTAACAGTGATACTTGCACCTTTTCCATCAGGATTAGTTATATATTGGACAATTAACAACGTGCTTACAATGGCACAACAGTATGTAATTATGAAGAGAACTTCAGTTAAAACAGTTTAATTAATGGAATTAGATAAGATTATTCCAACAGATGGCCCGAATATTAATGAGGTTGAAAAGTATATAAACAAATATCAGTCTGAGGTTATAGTAATTAAATGTGGTGGATCTGTTTTATTAGATAAAAGACTATTTAATCAGTTCATAGAAGATATTTCAGTAATAAATAAAATTGGTTTATCAGTAATAGTCGTTCATGGTGGGGGTAAAAATATTAAAAAAAAATTAGATGAAAATAATATTGAAACAAGATTTATCAAAGGACTTAGAGTTTCAGACAAAAAAACAATTGGATATATAGAAGATGCTTTACTAGAGCTTAATTTAGAGATTTTACATGAATTAAAATCTAAAAATGCAAATGTTTGTTCAATATCACCTAAAGAAAATAATGTAATTAATATTATTCCTGAAAGTAAAGAATTGGGATATGTCGGGACACCAAAAAAAATTAACAAAGAAAAAATATTAAATTTTATTAATAATAAACAAATTCCAATTGTTGTTCCTTTGGGATTGGGTGATGATGGTAGAATTTATAATATTAATGCAGATGTTGCTGCAGGTTCAATTGCAAAAGAGATCGACGCTAGACGACTTCTTTTGATGACAGATGTTGAAGGGGTTCTTGATGAAAATCAAAAACTTATATCTGAGATTAATCTTAATAGAGCCAATGAAATGTTAAAAAATAATATTATTTCTGGAGGTATGATACCAAAAATAAACACTTGTCTGGATGCAATATCTAATGGAGTTAAAGGTGTGGTTATTGTTGATGGAAGAAAACCACATTCAATACTATTTGAGTTATTTTCTGACAAGGGTGCGGGAACGTTGATAAGAAAATGAATAATTTAAAAAATATAAAAAATATTTTATTCGACTGTGATGGTGTTTTATATAGTGATTTAGAGGCAGTTTTTGGACAAGTTAGTAAAAGGATGACAAAATATATCTCAAATAAACTCAACCTAGATCTTATAAAAGCTAAAGAATTACAAAGAAATTATTTTCACAAATACAACACAAGTTTAAATGGATTGATGATACATCATGATATACCGCCGGAAGAATTCTTGGAGTATGTTCATGATATTGATCTTTCATTTATGGAAAAAGATCTTGTTTTAAGAAATGAGCTTGAAAACATAAATTTAAATAAATTCGTATTCACAAACGGAAGTAGAGCGCACGTAAAAAATATAGTGAAAACTCTTGGTATTGAAGACCAGTTTAAAGATATATTTGACATCGTAGACGCAAAATATCACCCTAAGCCTGAAGCCAGGGCCTTTGATCTAATGGTTGATAAATTTAAGATCAATCCAAAAGAAACTCTTTATATCGAGGATATAGCTAAAAATTTATCAATAGGTAAAGAGCGAGGGACAATAACAGCTTGGCTTATCAACAATGAATACTGGGGGAAAAAAGAGTCTGACAAAGATTACATCGATTATAAAATTGAAAATCTCTCTTTATTTTTAAAAGAAATAAGGTTATTAAAAAGTTCTTAAATTTATGAGCATAGAAAATATAATCAATGATGCTTGGGAAAATAGAGACCAAGTAAGTCCAAACTCAGATGAGAGTTTAAAAAATACTGTTAATCAAATTATTGATGACTTAGATAGTGGTAAAGTCAGAGTAGCTGAAAAAATCAATGGTGAGTGGGTAACACATCAGCACATAAAAAAAGCAATTATGTTAAGTTTTAGAATGTATCCAATGGAAAATTTAAATGGCCCCTACAGTAGTTGGTATGACAAGGCGCATCTTTTAAAAGGTAAAACGGCAGGTTGGTCTAAAGAGGACCATGAAAAAGCTGGTTTCAGAATGGTTCCTAATTCTCCAGTGAGAAAAGGGTCTTTTGTAGGCAAAAATGCTGTTTTAATGCCATGCTATGTGAATATAGGAGCATACATTGACGAGGGAACAATGATAGATACTTTTGCAAGAGCTGGTAGCTGTTCTCAAATCGGAAAAAATTGTCATATCTCTGCAGGTAGCGGAGTTGGAGGAGTTTTAGAGCCTGCACAGGCATTACCAACAATCATTGAGGACAATGTTTTTTTAGGAGCAATGTCTGAGGTTGTAGAAGGAGTGATAGTTGGCGAAGGTTCTGTTTTAAGTATGGGGATGTATATTGGACAATCAACAAAAATTGTTAACAGGAAAACAGGCGAAATAAGCTACGGTAAAATTCCACCATATTCTGTTGTTGTTCCAGGTTCTCTACCAGATAAAAATAATTCAAGCGCTCCATCATTATATTGTGCGGTAATAATCAAACAAGTAGACGAAAAAACAAGATCAAAGACTTCAATAAATGATCTTTTAAGAGAATAGATTAATGAAAACTTATAATGAACTGACGTTAGCTCAAGAGCTAATAAAATTTCAAACAATTAAAACAGAAGATAAAGGTATTATGAAGTTCCTTTCAAGGAAACTCTCATCAATAGGTTTTAAATGTCATATAATAAAATCAAAAGGTACAGGTGCTAAACCTGCATTAAATTTATATGCAAAATTTGGTAAATCAAAACCTAACATTAATTATTTGGGTCATACAGATGTGGTTGCTAACCTCAATAATTGGGAGTTTCCGCCATTTAAAGCAGTAGTAAAAAAAGGATATTTATATGGAAGAGGATCCCAGGACATGAAAGGTAGTGTGGCATGTTGGATAAGTGCTGTAAGTAATTTTATTAAAAATAAAAAATTTAAAGGTTCTATATCAATAATAATTACAGCTGATGAAGAAACTACAGGTCATGGTTGTCCAGCCGTTATGAAATATTTAAAGAAAAAAAAAGAAAAAATTGATTTTTCGGTAGTAGGCGAACCGTCATCAAATAAATCAGTTGGAGATGAAATCAGGATTGGAAGAAGAGGTTCTATGAATGGAACAGTAACAGTATATGGAAAAAGTGGGCACTCTGCATTTTATGGGACATATATAAATCCATGTACTGCTCTCGCTAAAATAATATCTAAACTGAAAAGTGTTCAGCTAGACAAAGGAACAAAGTATATGCCGCCATCAAATTTAGAATTTACAAAAATGAATGTGGATAATATTTCTGAAAATGTAGTTCCACAATCTGCAAGTGCTAAATTTAATGTTAGATTTAATTCAACTTATAAATCAACATCTTTGAAACAAAAACTTAGTAAAATTATTAATGCAGTTGCAAAAAAAGAAAATTGCAAAACTAAAATAAATTATAAAGTAAGTGGAGAAGCATTTTACACAGAGCCAAATAAAGAAATTTATATGGTAAAAAAAGTTGTAAAAAAAATTACAGGTAAAAATGCAAAATTAAATTGTAGAGGTGGCACAAGTGACAGCAGATTTTTAGGTTCGATACCGCGTCTTGAGCTGGGGTTAAGAAATAATACTATTCATATGGTCAACGAGAGAACATCGATCTCAGATTTAAAAAAGTTAACTAAGATTTATGAGAACATTTTACATAATTATTTCACTTGAAAACAGCAATTATAGCATCTGAATCTTCAGAAAAACATATAACAGGCGATGGTCATCCAGAGCAACCGAAGAGAGTGGTTTCAATAATTGATACTTTAAAAAAAAATAAAGAACTGCTTTGGGATAAGCCAGATATTGTTCCTAATGATATTCTTAATATGACACATTCTAAAGATTATATTAATAATTTAAATAATTCATTTCCCAAAAGTGGCTTAAATTTTTTAGATGGTGATACAGTTGTATCGCCTGGAAGTAAGGATGCAGTATTTCAAGCTGCAGGATCAGCCATAAGTGCAATAGATGGAATTGAGAATAAAAAGTATAAAAATGCTTTTTGTGTTGTAAGACCACCGGGACACCATGCTGAAAAAAATAAATCAATGGGCTTTTGCTGTATTTCTAATGCAGGTGTTGCAGTTAATTATTTAATTAAAAAATATAATTATAAAAGAATTGCATGTGTAGATTTTGATGTTCATTGGGGAAATGGAAATTATGATGTAATGTATGACAACAAAAATTCACTTTATATATCAACACATCAATATCCATTTTATCCAGGTGGTGGCTCAGAAAAAGATAAGGGAAAGTATAATAATTCTCTTAATATACCTCTTCCTGCTGGCACAAATTCTGAGGAGTATTTTAATGCTTATGATAGAGTTTTAGATAGGTTAATTGAATATAAGCCTGATTACCTAATCTTTTCTGCTGGCTTTGATGCTCACAAGAACGATCCATTAGCTCAATTTGAACTTTCATCCAAAGATTTTTATGAAATAACAAGAAGAACACTAAAAGCCACTAATAAATTTACTAATGGTAAAGTGGTATCTTTATTAGAAGGTGGATACGACCTAAAAGCACTTGCTGAAAGCGCCAATTATCATGTAAATGCATTAATCGAGTCGGAAAATACATAATCATGAAACTATATAAACAAAAATCCTCAAATATTGATAACAGGGGACTGTTTGCATCTAAAAATATAAAAAAAGGAACTAAGATTATTTACTACATAGGTAAAATAATTACAAAAAAACAAACCGAAAATAATCCAAAATTTGATAACGATAAAGCAATTTATCTTTTTAACTTAAATAATAGGTATGATTTAGACGGTGATTTTGCTTTCAATACTGCAAGACTTATTAATCACTCTTGTAATCCAAACTGTGAAGTTGAAGGTAAAGGTTTAAAATTATGGATTAGTTCTATCAAAGATATAAAAAAAAATGAGGAACTAACTTATGATTATGGATTTAGTTTTGATGAAAATTATAAGGATTTCCCTTGTAAGTGTGGCTCCAAAAATTGTTGTGGTTACATAGTTAGAGAGGGATCAAGATGGAGAATAAAAAAGAAAAAAAAGAAATCTAATAAATAATTTTCTCAAGATATAAACCATGTGCAGGGGCAATAGGAGCACAATTTTTTCTAGATTTTGATTTAAATATCTTGGTAAATTTTTTTAAATTCCATTTATTTTCACCAAGGTATTTGAGTGAACCAACCATGGATCTAACTTGACTCTTAAGAAATGATTTTGACACAAATTGAATTTTTATAACATTTTTAATTTTGGTTATTTTTACTTTTTTCATGGTTCTTACCGGACTTTTTGCAGCACAATTAGATGCTCTAAAAGTAGAAAAATCATGAGTTCCAATTAATTTTTTTGCTCCCTTTTTCATCAATTCAACATCAATTTTTTTTTTAATATGCCACTCTCTGTTAAAATTGATAACTGAAGGAGAAGCATCATTTCTAATTAAGTACGTATACCGTCTTTCTTTTGCAGAATATCTTGAATGAAAAAGTTTATTTTTTTTCTTTATTTTTAGAATGGATATTTTTTTTTTATTTAAAAAGAAGTTTAGTGAATTCAATAATTTATCTTTTTGAATAATTTTGTTTGTAGTATCAAAGTGAGCTGATTGCTCTTTAGCATGAACTCCTGTGTCTGTTCGTCCAGACCCGTAAATTTTTATTTTTTCTTTTAATAGTTTAGACAAGACAATCTCAATATTTTCCTGGATTGATTTACCTTTTTTTTGAATTTGCCAACCATTGTATAAAGTGCCTTCGTATTCTATTAGAATCTGATATCTAATCACTTGTAATTATTGTTCCTTTTCTAACCTTATTCCCTAATAAAAATTCCTTAATTAATTGAGAATTCTTGCCTTCTTTTTGTATCTCAATAATATTTATTGAATTTTCACCACATGCTATTGTCATTTGTTCGTCTATTACTTCACCGATTTTTGCTGACTGCTTGTTTATTTTTGCTTTTAATATTTTATATCTTTTGTTGTTAAACTCAAACCATGCACCAGGTTTTGGATATAATCCATTAATTTGAGCAATTATTTTACGAGCACTATTATTCCAATCTATCTTTCCCTCTATTTTTTGAATTTTCTTTGCGTATGTAGCTTTTGAATGATCTTGCTCTTTAAATATTGCTTCTCCATCTAAAACTTTTTGCACATTTTCTAAAATTTTTTCTGTACTCAAATAAGATAATTTTTCTGATAAAATTTCTGCGTTATCTTGATCAAGAATATCTATTGAATATTTATTACATACTGGTCCAGAATCTAATTTTTCATCAATTTTCATAAATGATATACCAGTTTTTTTTTCATTGTTTAAAATCGATCTTTGGATTGGTGCCGCCCCTCTCCATTTTGGTAATAATGAAGCATGAATATTCAAAAAACCTTTTTTACTCAAATCAAGAATTTTTTTTGAAATTAATTGTCCGTATGCAACAACAATTACAAGATCTAAATTTAATTCTTTAAGATATTCAAATTCTTCATCAATTTTTTTTGGGGTTTTAACTTCTAGATTAAGTTCCTCTGCACATATATGAATTGATGACTTCGTAAACTTTTGACCTCTATTTGATTTACTTGGAGGCTGAGTAAATACACATTTAATTTTATATTTTTGATTAATTTTTTTTAGGATAGGCACAGCAAATTGCGGTGTGCCCATGAATACAATATTTGACATTTAAACAACAACTCTATTAGAAGTTTTTTGTTTAGACAATTTTTTTATTATTAAATCTTTTTTGATTTTAGATAAATAATCAATTATTAATTTTCCATCTAAGTGATTTATTTCATGCTGTAAACATGTTGAGAGTAATCCATCGCATTCCATCTCTTTCTTGTCACCATTTTCATCTATATAAGATACGGTACAAATTTCTGGTCTCTCTATCTCAATAAAGGTATTAGGTATTGATAAACAACCTTCCTCATATGTTGACATTTTTTCACTTAAAGTTTTTATTTGTGGATTAATAAAGCATAAAGGTTTTTTTTCATTTTCATTTTTTGAGACATCTAAAACAACTACTCTTTTAAGGATACCAACTTGAACAGCTGCTAAACCTATACCATTGTGATGGTACATAGTTTCAAATAAATCTTTTATGAGTTTTTTTTCATTAATATCAACTTTATTTAATGGCTCAGACTTTTTTCTAAGAATATCATCAGGTACTGTGATTAGTTCTTTTACTGACATAGTTTATTTATTATTTAGACTTTTAAAGGCAAGACTTCTATTAGAATTTCGTTCCTTAAATCTACATTTTTTAGCTCATTCATAGTTGAAACTAATAAATTCACAGTGTTTATATCTAGATCTTCAAGGTTACTTTCACCAACAATATCTACTATTTTAATTAATAATAAACCTAACTCTCCATTCGATAGCATTTGTTTTATATCAGAGGAAAATTGGTAGTTGTATTCATAAAGGTTTGCGTATTTTTTATCAATTTTTACTCCATCTGATTTAAGCGATTCAATAAGTATCATATCTTTTGTTGAAAAAACATATTTTTTGTTTCTTTTAATTTTTTTTAAAATATCGTTTGTTTCCTTTTCAGCTTTAGGCAAACTAGTTTTATTTAAAAAGTAATTTAATAATTTTGACTGATGTATTTTTTTATTATTAAATTTTATCTTTCTCTCTTTTTTTAACTTGTTGTCGGTATGATTTTCATAAAAGGTAGTAAAATTTGAGGGAACATCATCTTTTTTTATTTTTTTTAATATTACTTTGATTTCATTATCAAACGCATTATCTAATTTTTTTTTTTGGAAAGATTTATATAGTTCAGAAGTCATACTTAATCTTTGCTCAACATCAACAGATAAAAGTAATCTTTGATATAATAAAGCTCTACCCTCATAATCTGGAAGTAGCTTATAAGCATCTTTGGCATTTAATAGTTGTGTTATGTTAAATTGAAATTTTTTATATGTATCTAGTAGTTCTCTCTCATCAAATACATTTTCGTGAGTTGCTCTTTCTAATAATCTTAAATCTTCTGGATTTTCAATATCAAAGGAATTTGCATTTTTAAGAATATTTGATGACGACAAATAACTCCATATAAATCTAGGTGAGTCCATTTTTGGCTCATAATTAAAATCGTTATTTGTTTTATGAGATAAGTGAAAATATAAAATATTTTCGTCCGAAATTATTTCATCTTTGCTTGCGTAACCCATTAATATATTAAATTTATTTTCAAAAAAAATGTCAATCTCATCCAACTCTTTTGATAAATCAAAAAGTAGTTGAGCTTGTTCTTTTTTATCTTCTAGAATTAAACAATAAATTTTAAAATTATTTAAATACTTATCAGTAATAGCACCACTAATATTAAATATCTCACATGCTTTTTTTACCTCAGAGTTTGAAAGAAAATATTCTGAGTAAAATTTAATCAATTTATTTTTATTAGAAACTTCAGAATTATTGATTAAAAATTCTTTAATTAATTCAAAATCTTTTTTATTTATTAAATGATTAAATTTAAACTCTAAAAATTCCTCTTCAGTAATATTATTTGTAGGAATATATGAGTTTGTTAGTAAAGCTATATCTAATATTTTTTTTGAAAATTCAGATAAGTTTCTATTTAAATTTTTATTTAATATGCTTTTAATTAACTCACCATCACTGTTCGACCACATATCAATTTTTAAGCCATTCTGTGCAGGGTCATATAATCCTGCTAATTTAATAGTGGATGACTCAATTTCTTTATTTATCACTATCTCGGAACTAGATTGAACTGATAATGTTGTATTAGTATTTAGATTATTACTTGCATTTATATTTGAAGTAGAATTTTCTTTATTAATGATGTCTTTTTTTTCAATTTTCCAGATATCGATTGGTTCATTTGCAAAAGAAAAATTATAAAAAAATAAAATTAAGGTTATTTTGAATATTATTTTACTTAATTGTTTTAAAATTTTCATTAGGCAAAATCACTTCAATTTTTTTGTTGGGAGATGGGAAATCAATCTGACTTAAAACAACAATAGACAAAATTAATATAAAAAAAATAATTCCAGCTTTAATTGCAAATTTCATATTATGTTATATTCCTTTGTAGTATAATGTTTTAAAAGCATATAATTTTGTAAAATCAAAATAAGACATATTTGTGTTTTTTCAACTTAGAAATATATGGAATCAAATAAAAATCTAGTTTTAGTAGGTATGATGGGTTCGGGAAAGACATTAATCGGAAAATTGATTTCTAAACAAACCAAACTTAAATTTATTGATATAGATGATAAAATTGAAGAAAAAGAAAAAATGAAAATTGCAGAAATTTTCAAAAAAAAGGGAGAAAAATATTTCCGTGAGTGTGAAGAAGAAATAACATTATCATGTTTAAAAGGTGAGAAACAAATTTTATCACTGGGTGGAGGTGCATATATTAATGCTAATATTAGGAAGGAATGTAAGAAGAGTTCTTTAAGTTTTTGGTTGAATTGGAAAAAAGATATAATAATTAAAAGAATAAATGGTAGTAAAAAAAGACCTCTAGCTATGACATTAAGTGAAGTAGATCTAGAGAGACTAATAAATGAAAGAGCAAAAATATATAATTTAGCAGATTTCACAATTAATTGTGATCAGCTAAATAAAAATGAAATAGCAAATAAAATTATAAAAAAATATGAAACAAAAAATAATAAAGGTTAAAACAAAAAGTAAAAATTACGAAGTTCATATTGGCACCAATCTAATTCCAAAACTGAAAAATATTTTAAAAAAAAATAAATTATTATTTTCAAAATGTTTGATTGTAATTGATAGTAAGATTCCAAAAAAATTTAGAACATTACTCTTAAGAAATTTAAAAGATCAAAAAATTTATACTTTAAATTTTAGTGCAAATGAAAAAAACAAAAGTAACTTAAGTATCGATAAAATACATAATGTTTTATTTAAAAATAATTTTTATAGAGAAGACTGTATAATTTCATTTGGTGGAGGAATTACAGGAGATGTGGTTGGATTTGCTGCCAGCACATTTAAAAGAGGAATAAAATTTATTAACATACCCTCCACTTTATTGGCTCAAGTCGACTCTTCAATAGGTGGCAAAACAGGAATTAATAATAAATTTGGAAAAAATCTTGTTGGAAGTTTTTATCAGCCAGATTTAGTAATTTCAGATATTAATTTACTACGTACCCTCCCCAAAAGAGAAATTATATGTGGATATGCTGAAATACTAAAAAGTAGTTTAATTGATAGCAAAAAAAATTTTGTTTTTTTAGATAAAAATTTTAATAGGATTTTAAACCTAAAAGGAAATTTTATAATTAATGCAATTTTAAATAGCTGTTTATTAAAAAAAAAAATCATTGAAAAAGATGAAAAAGAAAAAAATTTAAGAAAATCACTAAATCTTGGCCATACTTTTGCTCACGCATATGAGGCTACTCTTGGTTACTCCAAAAAATTAAATCATGGAGAAGCTGTTATATTTGGTCTAATGAATGCTGTAAATTTTAGTAAAGAAAAAAAAATTATTTCAAATTCAAATTCAGAATTAATAAATAATCATATTAAAAAGATTGAAATAAAAAATAAATATAGAGACCTTTTTAATAAAAGGAAAATTATATCAATTCTTAATTTTATGAGAAGTGATAAAAAAAATAAATCAGATAATATAAATTTAATATTAATAAGGAATTTTGGAAAATTAAACCTAAACTATCAGGCCAAATCTGGTGAATTGAATAAGTTTTTATTTAAAGAATTAGATAAAGCTTATTTGTAAAGAATGAATATCAGTTTTCAATTCTTCGCTTAAAATTTTGTAAATAACTTTATTAGATTTAATTCTATTCGTTTTTTTTAATATGTCAGAATTTATTTCTAATTTAATATGAAATTTGCCTTTCTGATGTGAATTGTGTTTTAAGTGCTTATAAGTGTTATCAATTATCTTTACATTTTTTATAGAACTATCATTCAAAAGTTTATTTTCAATTTTTTTTGAAAGTTGATTAATATCCATTAAAGTAGATATTATATAATATGAAAAATATTTGTGAATGGAATAATTGCAATCAGGAAGGACTTTACAAAGCTCCAAAAGAAAAGGATAACAGCAAAGAGTATAGGCTTCTATGTTTAGAGCATGTAAGAGAGTTTAATAAAAGCTGGAATTATTTTTCAGGTATGAGCGATGAACAAGTAATGAACTTTTTAAAGTCTGACATGACATGGCATAAGCCAACGCAGAGTTTCAGCTCTTCAGATAATTTTTTCAAAATATTGTGGAATAATACTTTAAAAGATGAAAATGGAAAATTTAAAGATTTTAGTAATTTGAATCATATGAATAAGTTTAAGTTTAATAGTAATGATCTTAAAGCCTTTGAAATTTTGGGTGTTGGAGTTGGTTTAAAATGGGCGAAAATACAAGAAAAATTCAAAAGACTTGTGAAAAAATTTCACCCTGATATGAATGCTGGCAATAAAAAATTTGAAGATAAGCTTAAAGTAATAACTTTAGCTTATACCCAACTAAAAAATACTTATAAGGACAAAATTGACAACAAATATTGAACAGACACCAGATATTAAATTATCGATTAAACAAACATTTGGAATTGATTCTGATATGGAAGTGGACGCATTTTCAAAAAAAACTGATTATGTGCCAGATATAGATAAAACTTATAAATTTGATAAAGACACAACTTTAGCAATCCTCTCTGGATTTTCATTTAATAAAAGAGTTCTTGTACAAGGTTATCATGGAACAGGTAAATCCACACATATAGAACAAATTGCAGCTAGATTAAACTGGCCATGTATTAGAATTAACTTAGATAGCCATGTTAGTAGAATAGATTTAATTGGTAAAGACTCAATTGTAATCAAAGATGGAAAACAAGTTACAGAATTCAAAGAAGGAATTCTTCCTTGGTCCATACAAAATCCAGTAGCTTTAGTATTTGATGAATATGATGCTGGTAGACCAGATGTGATGTTTGTAATTCAAAGAGTTTTGGAAGCTGAGGGAAATTTTACTTTATTAGATAAGAACAAGGTTATTAAACAAAATAAATATTTTAGATTATTTGCAACTTCAAATACTGTTGGTTTGGGAGATACAACTGGACTTTATCATGGTACACAACAAATAAACCAGGGACAGATGGATAGATGGAACATTGTTACAACATTAAATTATTTAGCTTTGGAAAAAGAAATGGAAATTATTTTAGGAAAAAACAAGTCTCTATATAATAATAAAGGTAAAGAGAGAGTTGCAAACATGATAAAAGTTGCGACATTAACAAGAAAAGGCTTTATGGCTGGAGATATTTCAACTGTTATGAGTCCTAGGACAGTACTACATTGGGCAGAAAATTCTGAAATATTTAAAGACGTGGGCTATGCATTCAGAGTAACTTTTTTAAATAAATGTGATGATGTAGAAAAGAACACAATCGCAGAATACTATCAAAGATGTTTTGGCGAAGAATTGCCAGAGTCGATGATAAATATTCAGGTTTAATGAACAAAGATGATCTTATAAAAGAGCAATTTAAACAAGCTTTAAATTCAACTATTAAAGCGATTTCAGGTGAAACATATCCATTAAAAGACAAAAAAAATTTAAAAGAATTTAATATTTCTAAATTTGATAATTTAAAAGATAAAGAAAACTTTATTAAATTAAGAGCCGAGGCAGATTCGGAGGCATTAAAAAGAAAATTTTCTGATAATTCTACTCTAGAGCAAAATATTCCAAAAACACCTACTTGCCATACGCTGTATAAAATTTCTGAGAAAATAAGATATGAACTTTTAGGATCACAAATGATGAGGGGAATTTCTAAAAATTTAATGAGCAAATATAAAAATAAGATAAGCACTGCAAAATCTGAAAATATAAAAAAGAAAGAAGAGTCTAATGTTTCTGAAGCTTTTGAATACTACATGCTTAATAAACTAATGAATGTAAGTTTATCAGAAAGTGCTGAAAAAATTTTATCATATTGGAAAGATGATTTTGAAAAATCTTTAGATAAACACATAAACTTTTTAAAAGAAAATGCAGAGAATCAGGACATATACAATTCTAAAATATCGGAAATTCTTCAGAACATGGAAATCTTCGAGTCTGAAGAAGAAAATAAAAAAGAAGAACAAAAAGACGATGAGCGGGATAGTAATAATTCAAAGGACGATCAAAAAACAGATAGTGGAGACTCTCAGGAAAGAGAAGAGGAAGATAGTATAAATGAAGGTGTTGATAGTTCTGATGAAATGAATGAGTTTAGACTTGATGAACAATTAGGAAATGATGATGCTGAAAATAATGAAATAGAAAATATTGTTCAGAAAAAAAATTTAGGAATAAGTAATAAAGAATATAAAATATATACTTCAGAATTTGATGAGACAGCAAAAGCAGAAACATTGGAAAACTCAGAGGAAATTTCTAAATTAAGAAAAAATTTAGATCAACAGTTAACTAGTTTCCAAGACATAATTACAAAACTCGCAAATAAATTGCAAAGGCAGTTACTTGCAAAACAAAATAGATCGTGGGAATTTGATCTTGAAGAAGGTTTATTAGATAGTTCAAAATTACCAAGAATAATAATTGATCCATACAATTCTCTTTCTTTTAAAAAAGAGAAAGATTTAGAGTTTAAAGATACAGTTGTGACTTTACTCATAGATAACTCTGGATCTATGAGAGGAAGGCCAATTACTATTGCCGCTCTTTGTGCTGATATATTATCTAGAACATTAGAAAGGTGTTCAGTTAAAGTAGAAATTCTTGGTTTCACAACAAAGAATTGGAAGGGTGGTAAGAGCAGAGAAAAGTGGAATAAACTTGGAAAATTAAAAAATCCAGGACGTTTAAATGATTTAAGACACATAATTTATAAATCTGCTGACACTCACTGGAGACAATCAAAAAAAAATTTAGGCTTAATGCTAAAAGAGGGTCTGCTTAAAGAAAATATTGATGGAGAAGCTATTACTTGGGCTTTCAATAGACTTAAGAAAAGAAAAGAAGAAAGGAAAATTCTTATGGTTATTTCTGATGGAGCTCCAGTTGATGACTCAACATTATCTGTTAACTCGGGTGATTTTTTAGAAAAACATCTAAAGCAAACTGTAAAATTAATAGAAAACAAAAGCGATATCGAAATTCTTGCAATAGGTATTGGTCACGATGTTTCGAGGTATTATAAAAAAGCGATAAAAATTGCTGATGTTCAAGAGTTAGGTGATGTAATGATTGGTCAGCTTAGTGGTTTGTTTGAAAATAATAAAAAATTACACTAATTTTTTTAAATTTTTATTTTCCCACTCTATTTTAACTTCAGCTCCACCTCTAGTTTCTGAATTTCTAATTGTTATTTTTGCAGAATTTTTTTCTAACAAAGTTTTGCCTATAAAAATCCCTAAGCCTAATCCAGTTTTTTTATTATCTTTAGGTTTAAGTGTCTTAATATAGGGTTCTCCAATCTTATTAATTATATCTTTTGGTATACCAGGGCCATCATCCTCTATAGTTATTTCGGTCTTTTGACTGTCGCTTTTGATAGCAATATAGATATTTTCATTTGAAAATTTGTTAGCATTTCCTATGAAATTCCTCAAACCATAAACAATTTCAACAGATTTTAATATTTCAAATGAGTTGGAATCTTGCTCTTTATCAATATTGAAATTCTTATTTGAAATTTCCTTAAATGAGTTAACTATCTCACTAATATAATCGTAAAGCGTTTTATTTTTATCAATAAAATCATCTTCTATAGTTGGATTTAATGTTAGTTTTTTTAAAATATCATCACATCTATTAACCTGACTAATTAATAGTTCGAGATCTTTTTTTACATCATCATTGTCTTTAAATTGATCAAAAAGATCGTGAGAAATAATTTTAATTGTGGACAAAGGAGTTCCAAATGAATGAGCTGCGGCTGCGGCTTGTCCCCCAAGTGAAACTAGTTCGTGTTCTTTAGAAATTACTTCTTGGATTTTATCCAAAGCATCTTTCCTAAGGTTTGTTTCTTGTCCAAAAATAAATGCGAAATAATTCAAAAAAAATAATGCAATTATCAATGCTAAAGGAATTGCATAATAAAAATACAAGCTAATACTATATTCATCTAATGGTTTAGGTAGTTCATAATGATAGAAAGTTAAAAATATAATCGATGCTAGAGTAATTAAAATTAAAGCAATATTTGTTTTTATATTCAAATTAGATGCAGCAAATACACTCGGTATCAAAAGAAATATTGAAAAAGGGTTTAAAATACCTCCAGATAAGTAAAGTAAAGCACTCAATTGAAGGATATCTAAAGATAAAAAATTAAAAGAGGTTATATTTGAAAGTATTGGTTTTTTATAAAAAAACATTAAGTAGAAGTTACTTAAAGCTCCAATAAAAATTATTAGATTAGATAAAATAAAGTCGAATTCAAAATCAAAAATAAATTTTACGGAGTTTATAGTTATAAACTGACCTAAAATTCCAATCCATCTTAAATTTATATAAGTAGACTTATTCAATGATGCTGCTTTGACAGATTGTTTTAAATCCATCTAAATATCTAAGTTTGAAACATTTATTGCATTTTCAACAATAAAATCTTTTCTTGAAGAAACATCGTTACCCATTAAGGTTTGTATCAAATCTTGATCTTTTTTACTATTCTTTGAATATTGAACTTGTAACAAATTTCTTGTTTCAGGATTTAAAGTTGTATTCCATAATTCATCAGGGTTCATTTCACCAAGTCCTTTAAATCTTTGAATGTTAAGTTTAGACTTTTCAATTTGGAGAATATTATTAAATTCTTTAGAATTCTTTTTATATTTTTTAATGTCCTTTGAATTTTTTATTAAATAACTTTCGAGCTCATTTTCATCTTTGATATATATGCTTTTAGTTCCTTTATTAATTTTAAATAAAGGTGGCTGAGCAAGATAAACATGTCCAAACTCAATTAATTTATCAAATGGTTTATTATTAAAAAAAGTTAATAATAATGCTCTTATATGTGAGCCATCGACATCAGCATCTGTCATTATTATTATTTTTCCATATCTTAAATCTTTGAGATCTATATCCTCATTTTTTGGATCAAGACCAAGTGCATTAATCAATGTAACTATTTCATTTGATGAAATCATCTTTGATAAGCTTTTAGTTCTTAAATCATTAGCATTTCCATTCTTTTTCGATCCATTCAAATCTGTAAAAGTATTTAATATTTTTCCTCTAAGCGGCAAAACTGCTTGATTTTCACGGTTTCTGCCTTGTTTGGCTGAACCACCAGCTGAGTCACCCTCTACAATAAATAGTTCAGTTCCATCTTGCTTTGAGTTTTGACAATCGGCTAATTTTCCAGGTAATCCCGTTAATTCTAAGGCTCCTTTTCTTCTTACATTTTCTCTTGCTTTTCTTGCTACATCTCTTGCAACAGCAGCTTGGATAATTTTAGTTAAGATAATTTTTGAAATCGATGGATTTTGGTCAAACCATATAGACAGCTTCTCATTAATGATAGTTTCAACAATATTTCTAACTTCTGATGAGACTAATTTATCTTTTGTTTGAGACGAAAATTTAGGGTCAGGAATTTTGATAGAAAGAACTGAAGTTAATCCTTCTTTAACGTCATCTCCTGATAAAGAAACTTTATTTTTTTTTAACAAGTTTTGTTCATTTGCATATTTATTTACTACTCTTGTTAATGCGCTTCTAAATCCAAGAAGATGTGTTCCTCCGTCTTTTTGATAAATGTTATTAGTATAAGGTAATACATCTTCACTATATCCCGCGTTCCACTTAAGGGAACATTGAACATCAATGTTATTTTTTAAACCCTCTATGTATATAGGTTTTTTAAAAAGATCATTTTCATTTTTGTTTTTTAAACTGTCTTTTTTTTCATCAATGAATTGTACAAATTCAGTGATACCTCCGTCAAATTTAAACTCTAATGTTTTTGGTTTTTTTTGCCTTAAATCACTTAAAACTATTTTTATGCCCTTGTTTAAAAAGGCCAATTCTCTCATTCTTTTTTCTAATACAGAAAAACTAAATTTAATAGATGAAAATATATCTTTCGATGGAACAAAATTAATTTCAGTTCCGTTAGTTTTTGATTTACCAACTTGTTTTAAGGAAGTTTTAGCGTCTCCATTTTTAAATTCTATGTAATATTTTTTATTATCTCTATTAATTGTAAGTTTTAATCTCTCTGAAAGAGCATTAACAACTGAAACTCCAACTCCGTGTAGTCCTCCAGAAACTTTATAAGAATTATGATCAAATTTACCACCAGCATGAAGTTGAGTCATTATAACCTCAGCAGCTGATTTTTTTTCTCCCTTATGAATATCAACAGGAATGCCTCTACCATCATCAATCACTGTTACAGAGTTATCATCGTTTATGCTTATTTCAATTTTTTTACAAAAACCCGCTAAAGCTTCGTCGATAGAATTATCTACAACTTCGTAAACCATATGATGTAATCCAGTCCCATCATCGGTGTCGCCGATATACATACCTGGTCTTTTTCTTACAGCTTCTAAACCTTTTAGGACTTTTATGGAGTCAGCTTGATAAATATTTGAATTATTTTTTGTCATTAATTTTTAATATGGAAGAAATTTTTATAACATTTTTACAAAAAATTTAAAAATGGTAGAAGTGCAAATGCTTAAATAAGTGTTGAATATCAACGTTTTTTTGATGTTTTTTAGATTTTTTTTCTATTTCTTTAAAACCTGCCAAAAAGATCATTTTTCTAATAAAAATATGGCGGAGAGAATGGGATTCGAACCCATGATAGAGTTTCCCCTATACACGCTTTCCAAGCGTGCGCCTTCAACCACTCGGCCACCTCTCCAAAATACCTACTCTTTGTTTATCCTTAAAACACCTATAAATGCTTCTTGAGGAATCTCAACTTTTCCAAATTGCTTAGCTCTAGCTTTACCTTTTTTCTGTTTTTCAAGCAGTTTTCTTTTTCTATCAGTCGCTCCACCTCCATGAATTTTCGTTAATACATCTTTTTTAAAACCTTTAATAGTTTCTCTAGCGATAATTTTACCACCAATAGCTGCTTGAATTGGTATCATAAAGTTGTGTCTTGGAATTAAGTCTTTTAATTTTTCACAGACGTCTCTACCTGTAGTCTGAGCAAAATCTTTATGTATCATCATTGCAAGAGCATCAACAGGTTCTGAGTTTACAAGTATATTCATTTTTACTAGATCTCCTTCTTTGTGATCAATAATTTCATAATCAAAACTAGCATATCCACTTGTCATAGATTTAAGACGATCATTAAAATCAAATACAACTTCATTTAAAGGTATCTCATAATTAATTACTGCACGATTTCCTGAATAGCTTAAATTAGTTTGAATACCTCTTTTATTTTGACATAACTTAATAATTGATCCCAAGTACTGGTCTGGAGTGATAATTGTGGCTTTAATCCATGGTTCTTCAATAAATTTTATATAAGTAGGATCTGGTAAATTTGATGGATTTTGAAGTTCGATAATTTCACCATTATTTAAGTGAACTTTATAAACTACACCAGGTGTTGTAGTTAATAAATTTATATCAAATTCTCTTTCAAGTCTTTCTGTGATTATTTCAAGGTGTAAAAGACCTAAAAATCCGCATCTAAAACCAAGCCCTAAGGCAGATGATGATTCTGCTTCGTAAGAAAAACTTGCATCATTTAATTGTAATTTAGCAAGTCCATCTTTTAATTTTTGATATTCAGAACTATCAACCGGAAACAAACCACAAAAAACTACTGGTTTACTTGGTTTAAAACCTGGTAATGCCTCTTGGAGAGGATTTTCTGCATCGCATATAGTGTCTCCAACTTTAGTTTCTGATAAAATTTTAATACCAGTTGTAATAAAACCTATTTCTCCAGCATTAAGCTCACTCACATCTTTTGCCTTAGGAGTAAAAACACCAACTTTTTCTACTATATATTCTTGATTTGTAGACATCATTTTTATTTTCATATTTTTTTTTAGTTTTCCATCTATAATTCTCACTAATATAACTACTCCAAGATATGTGTCATACCAGCTATCAACTAATAAACATTTTAATTTGCTATTTTTTTCACCTTGAGGTCCAGGTAAAGAGTTAATAATTTGCTCAAGAATTTCATCTATTCCTTGTCCAGTTTTTCCAGAGCACGGAACAGAATTAGATGTATCTATGCCAATCACATCCTCAATTTGATTATTTGTTCTCTCAAGATCAGATGCTGGTAAATCAATTTTATTTAATACTGGAATGATCTCATGATTTATATCAAGTGCTTGGTATACATTTGCGAGTGTTTGAGCTTCAACCCCTTGAGTGCTATCTACAATTAATATTGAACCTTCGCACGCATAAAGGCTTCTACTAACTTCATAACTAAAATCTACATGTCCTGGGGTGTCTATAATATTTAAAATATAATTTTTGCCATTTTTAGCTTTATAATTTAATTTAACTGTTTGTGCTTTAATTGTAATACCTCTCTCTCTTTCTATATCCATAGAGTCAAGCACTTGAGATTTCATTTCTCTATCACTCAAACCTCCACATTTATGAATTATTCTGTCAGCTATAGTTGATTTGCCATGGTCTATATGAGCTATAATTGCAAAATTCCTAATGTTGTCTATTATATTACCCATTTTTAGGATCTAATTTTTGCGCCAGACTTTGACTCAACTGAAGAGATAATTAGTTTATTAATGTTGTCCAGGTCATTTTCATTTAATGTTTTTTCTTCTGACTGAATGGTTACATTAACAGCTAAAGATTTTTTTCCCTCTGGTATATTTTCTCCCTCAAATACATCAAATACTCTTACTGACTTAATTAATTCACTATCAACAGATTTAATTATATTAACTAATTCTTGTGATTTAAAATTTTTATTAATAATAAATGCAAAATCTCTCTCTGATTTTTGGAAATCAGAAAATTTATATTCAGATTTTAAATCTTTTATCTTTTGTTTTGACTCCTTTATGTAATCAAGGCAAATTTCAAATATTACTAAACCTTCCGTTTTTATATCTAGTTTTTTTATTATGTTTGGATGTATCTCACCAAAATATGCTAGAGCATTTTTTTCGTTTTTATTGAGGTACACCCCTCCAGATTTTCCTGGGTGATAGTAAGAAGGAGTTCTATCATCTATAATAATATCATCTTTATTAATCCCTGCTTCATAAAGACTTTGTATCACATCTTTTTTTACATCGAATGTATCTACAATTCTTTCTTTATCATTCCAAGATAGTCTTGAAACCTTTCCTGCTCTTACAGCACCTATCACAGTCAGTTGATCTCCAGGATTTTTTCCTTTAAACGACGGACCAATTTCAAATAAAGAAATATCCTTAAATCCTCTATCTAAGTTTTTCTTTAAATAGAATATCAAATTTGGGAAAATAGAATTTCTTAGAACATTTAGATCTGAACTAATCGGATTTACAATTGGTATTTCTTCATTATTTTCTTTAAATAATTGATTAATTTTAGAGTCAGTAAATGACCAAGTCACAGTTTCTAAATAACCTTTAGATGCGACAGATCTTTGTAAAAAATGAAATAATTTTTGATAATAATTAAGTGTTGGCTTTAATCTTGTCTTAATAGGTTCTGAAGTATTAATATGTTCATAACCTTTTATTCTCACTATTTCTTCAACAATATCAATTGATTGAGTTATATCAGGTCTCCAAGAAGGCACTACTAACTTTAAAATTTTTTTATTCTTGGATACATTAAAACCTAACTTTTCTAGTATTTTAATTAACTCTTTATTTTCAACATTAAATCCAGTCGTTTTTTCAAAAAGAAATGGATCAAAATTTATTATCGTTTTTTTATAATTTTCGATTTTTTTTACATCTAAATTGCTTATTTCACCTCCGCAAATTTGTTTTATTAGTTCAGAAGCTTTTATTAATCCTTCTTCAATTGAAAGGGGATCTATGCCTCTTTCGAATCTGAATTTTGCATCTGTATCTATATTTAATTGTTTAGAGGTTTTTCTTATTGAACGTGGTAAAAAATAAGCAGATTCTAATAATATATTTTTAGTCGAATATTCTGTTCCAGATCTTGTCCCACCAATTATGCCGCCAAGACCAAGGACACCAGATCTGTCAGAAATAACACACATATCATTTTCTAAAATATATTTTTTATTATCTAAGGCTTCGAAGCTTTCTCCTTTAAAAGAACTTCTAACAATAATTTCATTATCTATTTTGTCTGCATCATAAGCGTGTAATGGTCTATTTAAATCAAACATTACATAATTAGTAATATCGACTATCGCAGATATTGGTTTTTGGCCTAAAGACAGAATTTTATCTTTTAGCCATTTCGGACTTTCTTTATTTGTTACACCTTTTATTAAACAACTTCCAAATATTGTGCATCCTTGAGCTTTTTCTTTTTTTATTGTTACGTTTATATTTTGATTACCTCTATATTTTAAATTGGATTTTTTATTAATTTTTAATGTACCAGCACCAGCAGCAGATAAATCTCTAGCAATTCCTCTTACTCCTAAACAATCTGGTCTATTGGGCGTGATTGATAAATCTATTACTTTTTCAGAAGTGTTTTTAAAATATCTTTCTCCAATTTTGTTTGCATATTTATTGTTTTTTAATTCTATAATTCCATCACTTTCATTGGATAATAGTAATTCTGACTCAGAACAGAGCATTCCATATGATGTTACACCTCTTATTTTACTTACAGATAATTTCATCTGATTTTTAGGAATAATCGATCCTGGAGGTGCATAAACAGTCAAAAGACCATTTTTTGCATTCGGGGCTCCACATACTACTTCAATTGTTTTGTCGTTACCTATATCAACATCACATAACTTCAATCTGTCAGCATTAGGATGAGTTTTGGCATTTATAATTTTTGCAACAATAAATGTATCTAATTCAGATGTAGAACTCTCAAAACTTTCTACTTCTAGACCTATATTGGTTAATTTATCTATTATTTGATTATTATTAAATTTTGTATCAAGATGGTTTTTTAACCAGTCAACGGTGAACTTCATCTACTCAGTCCTCTATAATTTGATGGGACATCTAATGGATCAAAACCAAAGTGACTTAACCATCTATAATCAGTCTCAAAAAAAGCTCTTAAATCGTTAATTCCATATTTCAACATTCCCAGTCTGTCTATGCCAATTCCAAAGGCATATCCTTGATATTTACTTGGATTAACTTTTACATTTTTTAAAACATTTGGATGAACCATTCCACAACCTAAAATTTCTAGCCATTTATCACCTTCACCAATTACTATCTTTCCATTTTTAATTTCATATCCTATATCTACTTCTGCCGAAGGTTCAGTAAACGGAAAATGACTTGGTCTAAATCTCATTTTAATTTTATCAACTTCAAAAAACTCCTTAATAAAATAATTTAAACATCCTTTTAGATGTCCCATGTTTATATTTTTATCTATATGTAACCCTTCAACTTGATGAAACATTGGAGCATGGGTTTGATCACTATCTGATCTGTAAGTTCGTCCCGGAGCAATAATTTTAAAAGGAGGTTTACCTTTTAGCATAGTTCTTACCTGAACTGGAGATGTGTGAGTTCTCAAAAGTAATTCCTTATTATTATCTAGATAAAAAGTATCATGCATATCTCGAGCTGGATGATTATCTGGTGTATTTAATGCTGTAAAATTATTATATTCATTTTCTACATCTGGGCCTTCCTCAACACTAAATCCTATTTCAGAAAATATAGATGAAATTTCATCTATTACCTGGGAGACTGGATGAATTTTACCAATTTTAATATCTCTTTCTGGAAGAGTTACATCAATTTTTTCTTTCTCAAGCTTTAAATTAATTTCTTGAGTTTCTATTTCTTGAATTTTGATTGATATTTTATTTTGAAGTTCGTCTTTAACATTATTTAAATCTGAGGCTAATTTTTTTCTTTCTTCTACAGAAATCGAACCTAATTTTTTAAATTCGTTCGATATAATTCCGTTTTTTCCAAATAGTTCTGATTTAATGTTGTTTACCTTATCAACATTATTTTCCGTATTAAGTTTATCGATATAATCATCTTTTATTTTTTTAATATCAGACATTTTGATAGAATATTTGTTAAAGGAAGAAAAACAATAGTCTTGATTAATTTAATGCTGCTTGAGCCCTTTTAACTATAGTTTTGAAAGCTTCAGGGTTATCGTAAGCAATTTCTGCAAGAATTTTTCTATCTAATTTAATTCCAGATTTGCTTAAACCATTAATAAACTTTGAGTATGTTATACCTTCGGATCTAACACCAGCATTAATTCTTTGTATCCACAGTGATTTGAAATCTCTTTTTTTATTTCTTCTATCTCTATAAGCATACTGCATGGCTTTCTCCATTGCTTGTCTTGCAACTCTTATAGTATTTTTTCTTCTTCCCCACTGACCTTTAACAGCTTTTAAAACTTTTTTACGTTTAGCTCTACTTGTAACTCCTCTTTTAACTCTTGCCATTTTATCCTCTTAAGCTGTAAGGCATATAAGATTTTACTATCTTACCATCTTGTTTGGATAAAACAGTTGTGCCTCTTTGTTTTCTAATTTGTGAATTTGTTCTTTTAATCATGCCGTGTCTTTTTCCAGCCTGTGGGGTAATAACCTTACCTTTAGCTGAGATTTTAAATCTTTTTTTAGCTGAACTTTTTGTTTTTAACTTAGGCATAATTTTCGGGGTTATACAAATATTAAATTAAATTTACAACTAGAAATATGGCTTATAAAGGCTGGATTACCATAATCATTTGCTTTCCATCAAATTTTGGCTGAAGCTCTACTCTTCCAATAGTCTCCATGTCTGCCTTAATTTTATCCATTAATTCATTGCCAAGGTTTGAATGTTGTAATTCTCTCCCTTTAAACCTTATTGTAAATTTGACTTTATCGCCTTTTGCCAAAAATTTTTGAGCATTTTTAATTTTGAAAGTGTAGTCATGAACTTCTGTAACTGGCCTTAATTTTATTTCTTTTAATTCAATTTTCTTTTGTTTTTTTTTTGCCTTGTTAGCTTTTTTTTGTGCATCGTATTTATATTTACCCATGTCCATAATTTTACAGACAGGCGGTTTTGCATTTGGAGCAATTTCAATTAAATCTAAACCTTCATTTTTTGCTTTATTGATAGCTTCATTTAAATTTAAAATTCCTAAATTTTCTCCATCACTTGCAATAACTTGAACTTCATTTGATGTAATCCTGTTGTTAGACCTTGGGCCTCTTGCTTTAGTTCTTTTTTGAAAATAATTTTGTTTAAAATCTGCCACTTAAATTGAAGGGGCTTTATTTAGATCGGAGTATTTTTTTATAAATTCTTTCAAAGCCATATTTTCTTGTTTATTAGAGTCCAATCTTCTAATAGTTACACTGTTGGAGTCAACTTCTTTTTTTCCACAAATCAATAACATTGGTACTTTTGTTAAAGAATGATCTCTTATTTTATAATTTAAATTGTGATTTTTAAGATCCACCTCGACAATCAAACCAACCCGTTTTAATTCCTTAGCTACACTTTTAGCATATTCATCAAAATCACTAGAGATTGGAATAACTACTGCCTGTAAAGGTGATATCCAAAATGGTAGCTTGCCTGCATAATTCTCTATAAGGATACCTATGAACCTTTCTAAAGATCCAAATAATGCTCTGTGTAACATTACAGGTACTTTTTTAGTTCCATCTTTATCAACAAAAGAAGCTCCTAATCTACCTGGTAAATTTAAATCTACTTGCAAGGTTCCACACTGCCAATCTCTACCGATTGCATCTCTTAAAACAAATTCAATTTTTGGTCCATAAAATGCGCCCTCACCTTTATTAATTGAGTACTCTAGCTTTGTCGCTTTAATTGCCTCTAACAACGCAGCCTCTGATTTATCCCAAACTTTATCGTCACCAACTCTTAAATCTGGTCTATCTGAATATTTTAAAATAACATCTTCAAAACCAAGATCTTTATAAATTTCTAAAATTAAATTTGTAACACTCAAACATTCTTCAGTAATTTGTTCTTCTGTACAAAAAATATGTGCATCATCTTGAGTAAAGGCTCTTACACGTAATAATCCATGCAATGCACCTGAAGGTTCATATCTATGAACTTTTCCAAATTCTGACATCTTTAAAGGTAAGTCTCTATAACTTTTAAGTCCTTGATTAAATACTTGAACACACCCAGGACAATTCATGGGTTTAATTGCAAATACTTTTTCATCTGGTGTAGTTGAAGTATACATATTAGCTCCAAATTTTTCCCAGTGGCCAGATTTTTCCCATAAAGATCTATCAAGTATTTCTGGTGTATTTATCTCTTTGTAACCATCGTGATCTTGTTTCATTCTCATATATGAAACTAATTTTTGGAACAAATTCCATCCTTTCTGGTGCCAAAATACAGATCCAGGACTTTCTTCTCTAAAATGAAATAAATCCATCTCTTTTCCAATTTTTCTATGATCTCTTTTTTCTGCTTCTTCAATTCTCTGAAGATAAAGGTCTAATTCTTTTTGAGTTGCCCAACCAGTACCATATATTCTTTGAAGCATTTCATTTTTAGAGTCACCACGCCAATAAGCTCCAGATACTTTTGTCAGTTTAAAAGCTTTACCTATTTTACCAGAAGATACTAAATGTGGACCTCTACATAAATCATGCCATGTTTCGCCATGATGATAAACAGTTAGTTCTTCGTTTTTAGGAATACTCTCAATTATCTCAGCTTTGTATTTTTCTCCAATTTTTTTAAAATGACTTATTGCTTTATCTCTCTCCCAAACTTCTTTTCTTGTTTTTACATCTTTATCTATTATCTCTGACATTTTTTTTTCAATCTTTTTTAGATCATCGCTAGTAAAAGGCTCTTTTCTTGCAAAATCATAATAAAACCCATTTTCTATAACTGGCCCAATTGTTACCTGTGTGCCTGGGTATAGTTCTTGAACGGCCATAGCCATTATATGTGCAGTGTCATGTCTAATGACTTCTAAACCCTCAGGATCTTTAGCTGTAAATATTTTAATAGAACAATCTTGATCAATAAGAGTATATAAATCTTTAAGTTCACCGTTTATGCTCATCACCAAAGCTTGCTTACCTAAAGACTTGCTAATTTTTTCGGCAACCTCTGTGCCTGTTATACTTTTTTCAAAGTTTAATTTTTTTCCATCAGGTAATGTAATATTTGGCATTAGTTTATTAATTTTTTATACTCTGAATAAGTAGAAAAACACATTTTTTCAACATTAAATTTTGAAACGACATTTTTTCTACCTTCTATGCCCATTTGATTGATAGTCTGTTCATCTAAATTCATAATTTCTATTAATTTTTTTGAAAGATCGTCAGAGTTATTTGCTTCAAATAAAAATCCTGTTTTATTTTCATTTATAGTCTCTCTTGATCCCCCAATATTACTTGCAACAATTGGTTTTTTCATTGCCTGAGCCTCAACGGATATTCTTCCAAAAGCTTCTGGTTCTATTGATGAAGAAACTATGATGTCTGAAACTTTGTAAGCTAGAGGCATATTTTTACAATGATCTATAAATTTTACTTGGTTAGTTAATCTATACTGTTCAACTAACCTAATAAGTTTCTTTTTGTAAAGTTCTCTTCCTTGATCGCTCCCAAGAATAATTACATTAAATACCTCGTGTCCTAAATTAATATTTACTTTATTAATAGCATCTAAAAACATTTCTTGGCCTTTCCATTCTGTTAATCTTCCGGGTAATAGAACAGTTTTTCTCTCAATTTTAAGTCCCCATGATTTAAATAATTCATCTTCCTCTGTTTCTATAGTAGTTGATGGATCAAAATAGTCAGTATTAATGCCTCTAAATATCACCAAGAATTTTTTTTTATCATTAAGGTATTCAGAGTAGTTTTCTTTAATATGTGAAAATATAAAATTAGACCCAGCAATAATTAAATCTGATCTCAACATTACAGAGTTATATAATTTTTTTAATTTACTTTTAAAATTATATGTTCCATGAAATGTAGTTACAAATTTACGTCGTGTGATTTTGGTAGCTAGTAAACAAGACCATGCAGGTGCTCTACTTCTCGCGTGGACAATATTAATTCCATAAAATAAAATTATTAAAGAAATAATTATTGAATTAAAAAAAACCAAAATGGGGTTTTTGGAATTAACAGGTAACCTTATATATTTAACTTTTTTTTTATCTATAAACTTTGTTAATTCACCACCGTTGCAAATTAAAAAAGATTTACAATCATTTTCATGTAGATAGTGTGCGATATCATAACAACCTGTTTCTGCGCCACCGTATCCAAGTTTTGGTATAACTTGCAGAACTTTCAATTTTGGATGCATATGGTAGAGTTATAATATTTCAAATCAATTTTAATACTTTATATGAAAAAATTTAAATTTCTAAAAATTTCTAAAACAAAAAAACTAAGATATATAAGCAATTATTATAAGAAAAATCTTTATATTATATTTTTACCAGGTTTTGCATCCGATATAGAAGGAGATAAACCTAAAAGATTTTTAAACTATGCTAAGAAAAATAAATTGGGTTTTTTGGCACTAGAATATTCTGGATACGGAAAATCTTCAGGTGAATTTACTAAAGGGAATATTTCCACTTGGGCAAATGATGCAAAACAGACTATTAAGAATATAGTTAAAAAAAATGATATAATTTTAATAGGTTCTAGTATGGGTGCTTGGATTTCTTTATTATTATTTAAATCAATTAAGAAACAGATTAAAGGCTTTATGGGAATTGGCTCTGCTCCAGAATTTTTAACAAGAATAATGTGGAAAAAATTTTCAAAAAAGACGAAGAGTGAAATTATCAAAAAAGGTATTAGCAAAATTAAAAATGGTGGTTATGAGTATCTCATAACTAATCAATTAATTAAAGATGGAAGAAAAAAACAAAATAAAGTTTTGAATGTTAAAATTCCAATGAAAATATCTGTTACTATGGTCCATGGTCAAAAAGATGAAGTTGTACCAATTAAATACTCAAGAGAAGTTTTAAAAATCTTCAGCAAAGCAAAAAAAAAATTAAATATAATTAAGAAGGGTGACCATAGTCTCTCTTCAAAAAAAAATCTAAATATTATTTGTAAAGAGTTAGATAATATTATTAAAAATACTAACTAGCTTGACCGACTAATTTTTTATTTGATATAGGATTTTCTAACTTATCTAACATTTCTTTTGGACAAACTTGGACGAAATTATTTATTTCATTTTCAAAATTCTCAACAATTTTTTTCGAGATTATTGAATTTGTTTCTATCGCATGCTCTTGAATTAATTTCCTTAGATGCTCAATCCAAAATTTAGTTTCTGGAGTTTGCCAAACTACACTTTCAGGATTTACTTTTTTATCAAATTGATTTTCAGGGTCATAAATAAATGCCATACCTCCTGTCATGCCAGCCCCAAAATTATCACCAATATCTCCTAATATAATAATGTTTCCGCCTGTCATGTATTCACAACCATTTGAATCACAACCTTCTACTACTGCAGTTGCACCTGAATTTCTAACAGCAAATCTCTCTCCTGCTTGTCCTGCAGCTAATAATTTTCCAGAAGTAGCTCCATACAAAACAGTGTTTCCAATAATAGTATTTTCATTTGAAACAAGGTTGCTTTCATCTTGTAATTTAATCACAATAGTTCCACCTGATAATCCTTTAGCAACATAATCATTTGCATCCCCTTTTAAAATTAGTTTTAATCCTTTAATAGCAAAAGCACCAAAGGATTGGCCTGCTGAACCTTTAAAATTTAATTCGATCGAATTTTCATCAAGTTTGTTATTTCCAAATTTTTTGTACAAATGATAAGAAATTCTAGTACCAACTGCTCTATCAGTATTTTGAATTTCAAATTCTTGATTTATTTTTTCTTTTTTATCTATTTTGTCTTCTATTTCTGGCCATAATTTTTGATCTAAAGTATCTGGAACTGAATTAATTTCAGGTTTCTCACAATATCTTTTATTTTTTCCAGGATCTGCCTGAACAAAAAGAGGATTTAAGTCTAGATCATCCAAGTTTGGTGAACCTTTGCTTACTTGCCTTAGCAAGTCAGTTCTTCCAATTACTTCATTTAAAGATTTGAAACCAAGATCAGCAAGTATTTCTCTTACTTCCTCTGCTATAAATGTAAAAAGGTTCACTACTTTTTCAGGAGTTCCTGTAAATTTCTCTCTTAATTTATCATCTTGTGTGCAAACACCCACTGGACATGTATTTGAATGACATTGTCTGACCATTATACATCCCATTGCGACTAAAGCAGTTGTTGCTACGCCAAATTCTTCTGCTCCCATCATGGCTGCAATTACAACATCTCTTCCAGTTTTTATTCCACCGTCAGTTCTAAGCGTCACTTGATGTCTCAAGTTATTTAATGTCAATACCTGATTTGCTTCTGTTAATCCCATCTCCCAAGGAACTCCAACATATTTAACGCTTGTCTGTGGAGTAGCTCCTGTACCTCCTGAGTGCCCCGAGATTAAAATTATGTCTGCTTTAGCTTTTGCAACTCCAGCAGCTATCGTTCCAATTCCTGATGATGCAACTAATTTAACTCCAACCCTAGCCTTAGGATTTATTTGTTTTAAATCATAAATTAATTGAGCCAGATCTTCTATTGAGTAAATATCATGATGTGGTGGAGGGGATATTAAAGTAACTCCTGGCGTTGAGTGTCTCAATCTCGCAATTTCATCCGTAACTTTAAAACCTGGTAATTGTCCACCTTCACCTGGTTTAGCACCCTGTGCAATTTTGATTTCAATCTCATTACAATTATTTAAGTAATTAATGGTTACTCCAAATCTAGCTGATGCAATTTGTTTAACCCTTGAATTTGCACTATCTCCATTCTCCATAATCTTAAATCTATTTTCATCTTCTCCACCTTCACCACTACAAGATGCGCCTTTAATTCTGTTCATACCAACAGCAAGAGTTTCATGTGCTTCTTTAGATAAAGCTCCATGAGACATACTTCCACTTCCAAATCTTTTTAATATATTAGATACAGGCTCAACATTAGATATATCGATGGGATTTTTAGATTTAAAATCTACTAAATCTCTTAAACTTATTGGATTTAGATTATAAATACCTTTTATGTATTTTTTATATATTTCATAAGATCCTTGTCCAACCGCAGTTTGCAGTAAATGAATAAGTTTGCCTTGATACTGATGTGTTTCACCATTTTTTCTATATCTGTAAATACCTCCAATAGGTAAAATATTTGAATTATTGAAAAATGCTTCTTTGTGTATAGTTCTGATTTTCTTTTCTATTCCTTTTAAACCAATTCCAGAAATCTTTGATAACATCCCAGGAAAGTAATCTTTCACAATTGTTCTGCTTAGTCCCACAGTTTCAAAATTACATCCGCCTCTATAAGAACTTAAAACAGAAATTCCCATTTTAGACATTATTTTAAGAAGACCGAGATTGACTGATTTAATATATCTTGAAACACATTCATCAAAAGTGAAATTTCCAAATAATTTCTTAGAATGTCTTTGATATAAGCTATCAAAAGCTAAATAAGGGTTCACTGTAGTAGCACCAACACCAATTAATGTTGCAAAAGAGTGAGTATCTAAAGCATCTCCAGTTTGAACATTAATAGAAACATAACCTCTCAAACCTAATTTAACTAAATGTGTATTTATTGCCCCTATACATAAAAGCATTGGCATTGGCATTCTATTTTCTGAAATATTTTTATCTGATAATATTATTTGTTTAATTCCCTCTCTAACAGCTTGTTCAGATTTAACTTTGAGTAAATTTATTGATGTCTCTAAATCATCATCTTTGCTGAATGTACAATCTAAAACTTTATTATTATTTCCAAAGAATTTTAAAAATTTTTCAAATTGTGCATTTGATAATATCGGACTATTTAAGACATAAATATTGTCTTTAGTTAATTTACTAAAATCTAAAATATTACCAAGATTTCCAAATCTTGTCTTTAAACTCATAACTTTGTTTTCTCTTAGAGAGTCAATTGGTGGATTTGTAACCTGACTAAAGTTTTGTCTAAAGTAATGATATAGTGGTCTATATTTATCAGATAAAACTGCTAAAGGCGTGTCATCACCCATTGAGCCTGTTGCTTCTTTAGCATCTTCTGCCATTGGATGAAGAATTAATTCTAAATCTTCTATGCTATATCCAAAACAATGTTGAAAATTCCTCAAACTTTGGCCTTCTAGCTCTACTTTTTCAGTTTCTGCTTCTAATTTTTTATCAAGATCAATAATCTGATTGTTGTAATGTTTATATTCTTTTGAAAGGTAGTTTTTTATTTCATCGTTTGAATATACTTTGCCTTTTTCTATTCTTACTCCTAATATTTCTCCAGGTCCTAATCTTCCTTTAGATACAATTTTTTTCTCATTTAAATCTATCATTCCTGTTTCACTTCCTGCAAAAAGAAGTTTGTCTCTTGTCACTGTATATCTAAGTGGTCTTAATCCATTTCTGTCAGTTGCAACAATTACCCATTCATTATCAGTTGCAGCTATAGCAGCTGGCCCATCCCAAGGCTCCATGGTACTATTTAAAAAATTGAATAGTTGTTGATGATCTTTTTTTAATACCTTATTTTTTTTTGACCAAGCGTCTGGTATTAACATTAATTTTGCTAGAGGAGCAGGCTGTCCAGAAATATTTAATAACTCAAAAACATTATCTAATGATGCAGAGTCAGAATTGCCAGGTGGTATTACAGGCTTAAGATTCTCTATATCTTCGAAAACTGGACTAAACATCTCTTCTTCGTGAACCTTCATCCAATTAACATTTCCTTTAAGAGTATTTATTTCACCATTATGCGCTATAGATCTAAATGGTTGAGCTAAGTCCCAACTTGGCGCAGTATTAGTTGAAAATCTTTGGTGAAATATTGCATACCTAGATATAAATCTTTCATCTTTCAAGTCAGTATAAAAATCTGACAAAGCTTCTGCTAAAAACATTCCTTTGTAAATGATAGATTTAGAACTAAATGAACATATATAAAAATTATTTAATTGATTATTGAGAGCTTCTTTTTCAATTACTCTTCTAGTTTCATACAATTTTTGTTCCAGAGATTTATTGACAACTTTTTTGTCATTATATGTGAACAATACTTGAGTAATTTCAGGTCTTGTTTGTTCAGCTTTTTCTCCTAAGACAGAGGGATCAACAGGAACTTGTCTCCAACCATAGATACTAAAATTTCTCTTTGTTAGTTCACTTTCAACAATAGTTCTACATTGCTCTTGAGCGCTATAATCATTTCTTGGTAAGAAAATCATACCCACACATAGTTCAGAATTATCATGTTTATGACCAGTGACTTCAATTTTTTCCTCAAAGAAATCTTTAGGAATTTCAATATGGATTCCAGCACCATCTCCTGTTTTTCCGTCTGCATCGATTGCACCCCTATGCCAAACAGCTTTTAAGGCATCGATTCCATATTCTACGACTTTTCTTGATTTTAGGCCTTCGGTGGATGCTACTAAACCTACACCACATGCATCATGTTCCATTTCTTCTGAGTAAACATGATTACTTTTTAAAATTTTTAAATTTTTATTTCTTAACTTCATTAAGCAACTCTAAGTTTTTGTTTGCTTTCTAAATAATTATCAATTGATGTTGCAGCATCTCTTCCATCTTTGATACCCCAAACCACTAAAGATGCTCCACGAACTATATCTCCAGCTGCAAAAACTCCCTCTATACTAGTTTCCATTGTATCAAAATCCGCTTTTATTGTTCCCCATCTTGATACTTGTAATTTTTCTTCATTAAATAATTTTGGAAGATCTTCTGGATCAAATCCGAGTGCTTTGATTACAAGATCAGCTTTAATTTCAAAATCTGAATTTTCTTCAACAACTGGTTTTCTTCTACCACTATCATCTGGCTCACCCAATTTCATTTTATTAACAACTACACTTTCAATTTTATTTGTTCCCTTAAACTCTTTAGGGCTTGTTAACCAAATGAATTCAACACCTTCTTCCTCTGCATTGCCAACTTCTCTTGCTGATCCTGGCATATTTTCTCTATCTCTTCTATATAAACATTTTACAGATTTAGCATTCTGTCTTACCGAAGTCCTTAAGCAGTCCATTGCTGTATCGCCACCTCCAATTACTACAACATCTTTGCCTTCAGCATTTAAAGTACCGTTATCAAACAACTCAACTTTATCACCTAGTCCTTTTTTATTTGATGCTGTCAAAAATTCCATTGCAGGGAAAATATTACTCAAATCGTTACCAGGTAAATTAACTTCTCTAGCTTTATAAACTCCTGTAGCTATTAAAACTGCATCATGTTTTTCTCTTAACTCCTTCAAGCTGGAATCTTTTCCAACTTCAAAGTTTAAGACAAATTTAATTCCACTTTCTTCTAAAAGTTTTATTCTTCTTTGAACAACATGCTTTTCTAATTTAAATCCTGGGATACCATATATTAGTAGTCCTCCAGCTCTGTCATAACGATCATATATAGTTACCTTGTATCCTTTTTTTCTGAGTTGTTCTCCACAAGCAAGTCCAGCAGGACCAGAGCCTATAATTCCTACACTCTCATCTTTTTCACTATTTATTTCTATTGGTTTAACCCAACCATTTTCCCAAGCTTTCTCTGTGATATATTTTTCTATTGATCCAATAGTTACTGTTCCATGACCCGATTGCTCTATTACACAATTTCCCTCACACAGCCTATCCTGGGGGCAAATTCTTCCACAAACTTCTGGCATGTTGTTTGTGCTTTGTGATAATTGATAAGCTTCCTCATATCTTCCCTCAGCAGTTAGTTTAAGCCAATCTGGTATATTGTTACTTAGTGGACAATGAACTTGGCAAAATGGTACTCCACATTGGGAACATCTGCTTGACTGCTGAACAGCTCTATCTTTTAGAAATTCTTGATATATTTCATCAAAATCCTCTTTTCGGTCTGATATATCTCTTTTAGGTGGATTTTGTTGACCTATATCAACAAATTTAAGCATTTTTTCTGACATGGTGGACGCTGTATATACGATAAAAATTTAATAATAAACAATTACAAGGTCATAAATATTGACTAATATTTCACAAAACTTAAGTAAATCATAGGTTTTTTCTTATTATGCATAGATGATATGCAAATATGTAATTGCTTTAATTTGGTTACAATTTCATTATGAAGTATTGGATCTAATGATTTCAAAATATGTAGAGACGCTAATTTTATCAATTATTCAAGGAATATCTGAGTTTATTCCAGTTAGCTCGTCTGCACATCTTTTAATTATATCAAGATTGAGTGACTTCAATGTTAGCAACCTACAATTAGATATTAGTCTGCATTTGGGTTCTTTGTTAGCAATTATTTTATTTTTTAGAAAAGAGTTAATAAATATCATTAATAATAAAAATATATTTCTACTAATAATTCTTGGGTCTATACCATTAGTTATTGTTGGTTATATTTTTTACTCCACAAATTTAATTGATCAATTTAGGAACTTAAAAGTTGTCGCTTGGACAACTTTGATTTTTGGAATTTTATTATACTTTTCAGATAAGTTTGAATTGAAAAATAAAATTTCTTCAGAATTAAATATTAAAAGTATTATTATAATAGGGTTATTTCAGATTTTAGCTATTATTCCAGGAGTCAGTAGATCAGGTATAGTAATTACAGCTTCAAGATTTTTAAAATTTGATAGAGTTGAATCATCAAAGATAGCTTTTTATTTGTCTATTCCAGCCTTAGCAGGTGCAAGTGTTTTGGGATTTAAAGATGTTATTGATGATCAAGTAAATTTTGATGCTATATTTATTTTTTCTACTTCAGCTTCATTTTTATTTTCTTATTTTACAATTAAATATTTTCTTATTTATGTTAAAATGTTTAGTTTGAGTTTTTTTGTTACTTATAGAATAGTTTTAAGTATTATTCTTTTTTCAATTATTTACTTATGATTTTTTAGACGTTGGAGCAATTTGAGAAAATATTACAGCAATAAGAATTAATACACATCCTATAATATTATTTATGTTAAGAACTTGACTTAAAATAATCCATCCAGCAATTGTTGCAAAGACACCCTCAAGAGAGTAAATTATTGCTGCTGGAGCTTCTTCAATATTTTTTTGTGCAAACATTTGTAAAGTAAAAGCAATTCCTCCAGATAAGACGCCTGCATATAATATTGAACTATACTCAGTTAAAATTTTTGTAATAACTACTTCCTCTAAAATAAAAGCAAATATAAGAGATAAACCAAAAACAAGAGCTGCTTGTAATGCTGCATAAAAAATTGGTATATTAAATTTCTCCATAAATTTTCCAGCGAAAATTATATGTAAAGCCCAAAATAGTGAGCATAGAATAACTAAAGCATCACCTATCATAATTTCTGAGTTAGAAAAATCACTTAATAGGTAAACACCTATTATACATAAACCTATTGAAGGCCAAAGACTCCAATGGACTTTAATAGAATAAATAAAAAATAATAAAATTGGAACTAATGGAACGTAAAAAACTGTAAAAAAAGCTGCATTAGCTATATTCGTGTATTGTAATGCGGCTTGCTGCAAGTAGGTGCCCAAAAATAATGATATACCCATTAAAAATAAATATTTTAAAAATAATTTTTTATTAGAATTGATTTCATAATTAATTTTTTTTCTTTCTAAAATTAAAGCAATGGGTAGGACTGTAAGAAAACCAACAAAAAATCTAGATGCATTGAATGTTAATGGACCAATATTGTCCATGCCTGTATCTTGGGCAATGAAAGCAGTGCCCCAAATAAATGTTGTTATCAAAGCGCATATAAGCGATGAAGTTTTGGACATTAATTTAATTAAATTTAGATAATATTATTCATTCTACAACAGCTATCAAAATCTTCTTTATTGATATAGCAACCAGCCATTTTTCTTATACCTGAAAATGCACCTCTACCATGCATTACTCTCCAATTATTAAAAATTAGTAATTCACCAGGTTTTAAAATATGCCTCCACTGATATTGCTTTTGGTTTGCCATCGTATCAAATACTTTAATTGCTTTATAAAAATTAATTGTTTTCTGATTAGTTTCTCTAAAAGGTGCTCTATCGTAATTGTTAAAACTAATTTGATCAAAATTATTTTTTTCATTTAATTTTATTATTGGTCTTTTTGCTTCAAGGCTAACACCATCACCAATATAAGAACCTTTAACTTTTGTATTTGTTAAAGTTTTAAAATGTTTTTTATATTTTTGTTTGATTTCATTTGCCAATTTAAATCCATCTACCATTATAGAATCTCCACCTTTGGCATCATACTTACAACAAAGCAGTAATTGTAAACCTGGAGCATCATTACTATATGTAGAGTCTGTATGTGGTCTCAGTTCTTGGTTTGAATATGCACTGTCTGCTTTTTTATTATTTGATTCAAAAGTCCACAATCCTCCAAAAATTGAATTTCTGACATAACCTATTTTTTTAGCTATATATTCAACTGAGTTTAAATTCTTTGAACAATTTCTTACTACTGCAAAACCATATATGTGGATTTTTTTTAATAAATTTTTAAATCCAACTTTAGTTTGTAATTGCTTATAGTTAATGAAAATTTGATTTTTTATGTCTTTATCTTTCCAAAATCGAGTATCACTTTTAGTTTCTTCTTTTTTTAAAGAATTTTTTTTTAAAAATTCATATGAATATTTGGTTGGTTTATTTTCATCAGACCATAATATTTCAATGAATTTCCCTTTTTTTAATAATTTTGCTTTTTTAACTTTGATATTAATGTCTAAATTTGCGGTATAAGTTATTCTTTGATTGGTTTTAAAATCCCAGTTTTCTTTATTTTTAATATGATCTCTTAACCAGATATTAGGAAATGTTTCAAACTTATTATCATTAAAGTAAAATACAGTTTTATTATTTAAAAGTTTAAAATTTTTAATCATTGCTTAGCTAATTTGTAGGCAAAGTTTTTACCTAGGTTATTTTTTAATTCATTATTAAATCTTGAACCCTCAGCACCGTCAATAATTCTATGATCGTAAGAGAGAGATAAAGGCAACATTGTTCTAGGTTTAAATTGTCCATCAATATAAACAGGTTTAATATAAGTCCTTCCAATTCCTAAAATAGCAACCTCAGGATAATTTATTATAGGAGTAAAATAAGTTCCTCCAATGCCACCTAGGCTTGTTATAGTTATGGATCCTCCATAAAATTCTTTTTTATCTATCTTCAAATTTCGGCAATCATCACTAACTTTTTTTAGATCCTTGCTTATTTGATCTATATTCTTTTGATTAGCATTTCTTATTTTTGGCACCATTAAACCATTGGGAGTATCAACTGCAATTCCTACATGAAAGTATTTTTTTAATGTTATTTTTCCATTTTCAATACTGTCAATAGAACTATTAAATCTTGGAAAAACTTTCAAAGCTTCCACAACTGCCTTTATAATAAATGCCAATGGAGTAATTTTCTTTTTTTCTCCAGTAAAAGTATCAGTCAAATTTCGTCTAAATTCTTCCAACTCCGTGATATCTGCTTCATCACAACTAGTAACATGCGGTATTGTTTGCCAAGAATTTGATAAATGTGGAGCAGCAATTCTTTTAATTCTTGGTATATCTTGAATTTCTACATCTCCAAAATCAGCGTGATCATATTCTGAGGGCTTTATAGATGGAGCCTTCTTTTCTTCTTGAGGTTTATTAAAATTAGAAGATACGAATTTTTTTATATCCTCCTCTATAATTCTTCCTGATCTTTGTGATCCAGTAATATTATTAATATCAACGCCAAGTTCTCTTGCAAATTTTCTAGTTTTTGGGCTAGCAAGTGCTTTGCTTGATTTGAATACACTAACTCTATTATTTTTTAATATTTCCTTTGGTTTTGAAATTACTTTTTCGGATGGTTTTTGTATAATAGTTTCTTCTTTAATCTCTTTGACCTCTTCTTCAATTTGCTCATCTGGTTTTTCTTCTTTTGAACCAATTATTAGTATTGATGAACCCTCTGAAACCTTATCACCAACTTTTAAATTAACTTTTTTAACACTACCTGAGTATGGGCTTGGGATCTCAACACTTGATTTATCGCTTTCTATTGTAATTATCGGATCATCTTTATTAATATTTGATCCTGCCTCTATTAATACCTCAATTACTTCAACATCTTTAAAATCACCAATGTTAGGAACTAATACTTCTTTATCGCTCATTATAATTTTGTAGGCATAGGCTTATCTTTATCAATTTTATATTTTTTAATTGCATCTACTGCATGTTTAGAAGCAATTAATTGTTCGTTAGATAAAATACTTAAGCCATATGCAACTATATGCTCTTTATCGACTTCAAAAAATTTTCTAAGATTTTTTCTTGTGTCACTTCTACCAAATCCATCTGTACCTAATGAATAAAAGCTTTTATTTATGTAAGGTCTAATTTGGTCAGAATTCATTCTCATGTAATCAGAGGCTGCTAAAATAGGACCTTCGGTTTTTCCAAGGCATTTTTCAACGTAAGAGATTTTTTTCTCTCCTCCAGGATTAAGCAAGTTATACCTCTCTGTTTCAAGTCCATCTCTTCTTAACTCATTAAAACTGGTAACACTCCACACTTCACTATCTACTTGATATTCATTTTGTAAAATTTCTGCTGCATCCATCATTTCTCTTAAAATTGTTCCTGAACCCAATAATTGAATCTTATTTTTTTTATTCTTGCTGAAATCTTTTATTTTATACATCCCTTTTAATATACCTTCTTCACAATCTTTGGGCATCTCTGGATGAGAATAATTTTCATTCATTGTTGTAATATAGTAAAAAATATTTTCATGTTTTTCATGCATTCTTCTTAAACCTTCTTTAAAGATTGTAGCTAATTCATAATGAAAGGTTGGGTCATAAGAAACACAATTTGGAATTGTTGATGCTAATAAATGACTGTGACCATCTTGGTGTTGAAGGCCTTCTCCAGCCAAAGTTGTTCTTCCAGCTGTAGCTCCAATTAGAAATCCTCTTGTTTGACTATCTCCAGCTGCCCACGCAAAATCGCCGGTTCTTTGAAAACCAAACATAGAATAAAAAAGATAAATTGGTATCATTTCTATATCATGATTTGAATACGATGTTCCTGCAGCTATCCATGATGCCATGGATCCAGCCTCATTTATTCCTTCCTCTAAAACCTGACCACTTTTCTCTTCCTTGTAAGAGCTTAATTGAGCTGAGTCCTCTGGCTCATATTTTTGGCCTTCATGCGCATATATACCTATTTTTTGGAAAAAACCTTCCATACCAAATGTTCTTGCTTCATCAGGGATTATTGGAACAAGTCTCGGAGCAACACTTTTATCTCTTAGCAAATTCGTCAACATCCTAACAAGTGCCATAGTAGTTGACATTTCTTTTTCACCGGTTGATTTTTTCATAAAGTCAAAAATATCATTACTTGGTGTTTTGATTGGTTTTGAAAAAGACGATCTCTCAGGAATATATCCTCCTAAAGCCAATCTTCTTTTTTTTAAGTATTTTATTTCCTCTGAATTTTCATCAGGTCTAAAGTATTCTATATTTTTGACTTGTTCATCTGTTAATGGAACATCAAATCTATCTCTATAATATAGCAAATCATCTACACCTAATTTTTTTTGCTGATGGGTTGTATTTATACTTTCACCAGATTTTCCCATACCGTATCCTTTAATTGTTTTAGCTAATATGACTGTTGGTCTGTCTTTTGTATTAATAGCTTTATGATAAGCAGCATAAACTTTATGCGGGTCGTGACCGCCTCTATTTAATTTCCAAATATCGCTATCCGTATAACTTGCAACTAGATTTTTAAGTTCAGGGTATTTCCCAAAGAAGTTATCTCTAACATATAAACCGCCTTTTGCTTTAAAGGCTTGGTATTCTCCATCAACTGCTTCGTTCATTCTTTTTACAAGCAAACCTGATTTATCATTTGCGAGTAAAGGATCCCAATATGATCCCCAAATGACTTTTATTACATTCCATCCAGCTCCTCTAAAAATTCCTTCTAATTCTTGAATAATTTTACCATTGCCTCTTACTGGACCATCTAATCTTTGTAGGTTGCAGTTCACAACATAAATCAAGTTATCTAACTTTTCTCTTGCTGCTAAACCAATAGATCCTAGAGCTTCTGGCTCGTCTATTTCACCATCTCCTAAGAAAGACCAAACTTTTCTATTCTGATCTTTTATTAATTTTCTATTAATAAGATATTTCATAAATCTTGCCTGATAGGTTGCCATCATTGGTCCAAGACCCATGGAAACAGTTGGAAACTGCCAAAACTTAGGCATCAGCCAAGGATGAGGATAAGATGACAAACCTCCTGGGTAAACTTCCTGTCTGAATCTATCTAATTGCTTCTCGTCAAGTCTTCCTTCCAAAAAAGCTCTAGCGTAAATACCTGGCGCTGAATGTCCTTGGAAATAAATTAAATCTCCACCAAATTTATTGCTTTTAGCTCTCCAAAAATGATTCATTCCTATATCATAAAGAGTTGCTGCTGAAGCAAACGTCCCAATGTGACCTCCTAATGAAGGATCTCTCATGTTTGCTCTGACAACCATCACTGCTGAATTCCATCGAATTAGTGCTCTTATTTTTCTTTCGATATTTTGATCGCCTGGAGATTTTATCTCTTCATCTGCTGGTATAGTGTTTATGTATGGTGTATTTTGGGTGTAGGGTATATTTGATCCCTCTTTATATGCCTGATCAATTAATTGTTTAATTAAAAAATGAGCTCTCTCAGGTCCTTCAGAATGTACTACAGCAGACAAAGATTCTAACCATTCTTTTGTCTCTTGAGGATCAATATCATTATTATTTTCAACTATTTCAAATCTTTCATTATGTTCTTCTACTTGTGTATTTTCTACTTTGATCTCTTTATGTGCACTCGTATCTAATTCAGAATTATTATATCCGTTAGAATTTTCCGCTTCGGCAATTATTTTTTCCGTTGCAGGTGGTATCTTTTCAATAGTATCTTGTTTTTGCTTAGTTCCATTCTCAGAGGATAATGTTAGTATCAAATCTCCTTTAGAAACTTTATCACCAATCTTTATTTTAATACTATCTACAACACCCTCAAAAGCAGATGGTACTTCAACACTTGATTTATCACTTTCTAAAGTTATTACAGGGTCATTTTTAGAGATTTTATCTCCTTCTTTTACAAGAATTTCTATGATTTCTACTTCTTCAAAATCTCCAATATCTGGAACTAGTAATTTTTCACTCATTTCGCTATTTGTATATATATATATTATTTACTTTTAATAGATGTATATTTTTGACCATTATTAAAATTTAGTAAAATTAATAATAAATGTTAAAAGAATAGATTATATTTAGCGCCTGTAGCTCAATTGGATAGAGCGCTTGGCTACGGACCAGGAGGTTCTGGGTTCGACTCCTAGCAGGCGCACCAAAAAAAAGGAAAAATGAAAATATCTTTGCAAAAATCTGTAATTTATTTTTTTGTAATAGTATTAATAATATTATTTTTAATAACTTTAATAATTTAATGAAAAAATTTAAACAAATTAGCGTTAAAAAAGGTTTCATGAGACACAATGGTGGTTTGCTACTAAGAGATATCTCAAAAACTAAATATGAATTTAAAACTAAAATAAAAAAAAACCATCTTAACAGAGCTGGCATAACTCATGGCGGGTATATAGCATCGATCATAGATACCGGGTGTGGATCTGGAGCCCATAGAATTTCGGGTAATCAGCCTTGTGTAACTATAACACTTAATATTAACTTTATCGGACCTTCATCTATTGGTGATGAAATTTTTGGATATGTAAAAATTAAAAAAAAAACAAAAAGCATGGTTTTTTTAGAGTGCTATTTAGAATGTAAAGGTAAAATAATTGCATCTGCTACAGGTATTTGGAAAATACTTCAACGTAAGTTACCCCATGCAGGTCTAAGCTAAATTCTTCTTCTTATATTTAAATAACCAAAGATTGATAAAAGAATAAGAGCGATAGGATAAATTATTTCTTTTTTTGGTCTATTCTGATTTTCAATTTTAAATTCATTAATAATATCTCCCATATCTAATCCAGATTTTTTTGCAATTCCATTCCATTTTAATGTATCAATTATGGTTTTATTATCTTCTACAACTAAACTCATTCCATAGTCATCTAAACTGAAATTTTCATCAAAACTATTTTTTTCAATTACAAATAATTTATATCTTTCGCCGTACTCTGTAAGTCTAGTAATTTTAATTCTTATCTCTTTATTATAATCAAACTGTTTTTTGTTTATTTCTTCAATACTTAAATAGTTATATTTTGGGTAAAATTTATTTAGAATAAATTCTGGAGATAATAATGATATTGAAATTATTAAAAAAATAATAATCTCATACCATCTCAGTTTATTTATAAACCATCCCTGAGTAGCAGAAGTAAATACTAAAATCCCAATCAATGAGGTTGCTATGACCATTAAGCCATGCCATATACTTTCAATACCAATTAATAATAACTCGCTGTTAAATAAGAATACAATAGGAAGTATTCCTGTTCTCAGACTATACCAAAATGCCTGAGCTCCTGTTCTTAATGGGTCTCCACCAGAAATAGCAGCAGCTGCGTAAGATGCTAAGCCAACTGGAGGTGTTACGTCTGCCATTAGACCAAAATAGAATACGAATAAATGAACCGCAATTAGAGGAAAAATAAATCCTGATGCATTTCCAACATCAACAAGAACAGTTGCCATTAGAGACGCTACAACAACATAGTTTGCCGTAGTTGGCAAACCCATACCCAGCAGTAAACACAAAATAATAGTCAAAAATAAAAGAATAATAACATTATCTTTTGCAATCGACTCGATTACAATTATTAAATTAGTGCTCAAACCTGTAGATCCAACTGCACCAACTATAATACCTGCTGTTGCAATTGCTATTCCGACACTAACCATATTCAAGGCGCCCTTTTCGAAACCAACAACAGTTTGGTTATACCAATATATTAAAGCATTCTTAAAGTTCTTTTCTTTGAAAAATTTATTTAAAAGATTGACTATAATTAATGTTATTGTTGCAAAAAAAATAGAGTAAGAAGCTGTAAGCCTCATATAAACTAGTAGATATATGAGAACGAATATTGGAACTAAAAAATGTATTCCTTCAAAAAATGTTTTTTTTAATTTTGGAATATCGTTTTCATCCATACCTTTTAAATTTAATTTAAGCGCTTCAAGGTGAGATATATAAAATAGTGCAATGTAAGAAATTATAGCTGGTAAAAAAGCATGTTTGACAACTTCAAAATATGTAACTCCAATAAAACTTGCCATCACAAAAGCTGCTGCTCCCATAACTGGAGGCATTATTTGGCCATTAACTGATGAAGATACTTCGATTGCACCCGCTTTTTCTTTTGAAAAACCTGTCTTTTTCATAATTGGAATTGTAAAAGTTCCAGTTGTAACTGTATTAGCAATTGATGATCCTGAGATTAATCCTGTCATACCAGATCCAAGAATAGCTGCTTTGGCAGGACCACCTCGCATTTTTCCAACCATTGCAAAAGCTAAATCTAAAAAATATTTGCCTCCTCCAGCAGTTTCTAAAAGTGCTCCAAAAAGTACAAAGAGAAAAATGAAATCTACAGAAACGCCTATTGGGATTCCAAAAATTGCTTCTTGATCAAACCATTGAAAACCAACTAGACGTTTTAATGATAATCCACCATGTGAAATTATATCTGGTGCATATTGACCAAAATAAGAAAATAACAAAAAACAAACCGCAATAACTACTAATGGGATGCCTATTACTCTGCGTGTAGCCTCTAGAAGAATTAATATTCCAATTATTCCGAGTATTAACTCAACTGGAATAGTAAAATTATCGGAAAGATTTATTTTAAGTAATATTCCACCCCTATCTACTAATTGATCATAAAAAAAATAAATATATAAACAACAAACCGCACCTGTTATCGCAATTAATATATCTATAAAATTTACTTTTTTACCCCGTGCATATGGAAATATTAAAAAAGCAAGTAAAAGTGCAAAACCAAGATGAATTGCTCTAGCAGGTAAACCTTTAAACATTCCAAAATTAAGCCAAAATGGAAATGGAGAAGCATACCAAAGCTGAAACAAGGACCAAGTAATTGCAATAATTGCAACTAACTTTAAATGAAATCCTGATAAGTTTCTTGTGGGAGAAAGATCTTCTTTAATCTTATTTTCAATTTTTTTTTCTATGTCTGCTGACATTCAGCTTAATATATAAAAAAAAAGGCCCAATAGATATATTGGGCCTCAATTTTTTTTATATAGATTTAATTACATTAAACCAGCTTCTTTGTAGTATTTAACAGCTCCAGGATGAAGTGGTGCTGATAAACCATCAGCTATCATATTTTTTTTCTCTAAAGGAGCAAAAGCTGGATGTTGTTTTCTAAAATCATCAAAATTTTCAAAAACAGCTTTTGTAACTTGATAAACTAAATCTTCAGATACATCTACACTTGTTACTACAGTAGCTTTAACACCGAATGTAGTCACATCTTTTTTCTGTTTAGTATAAGTACCTTTTGGAATTGTTGCAGATGCATAATAATCAGCTCCACTAATAATTCCGTCAATTACATCTCCTGTTAAATTGATCGGCATAGCTTTAGCTGCACATGTTGCTGCTTGTTCCATTGCTCCATTAGGAAAGCCTACTGAATATCCAAACGCATCAATTTTACCATCACATAGAGCTTTTACTTGCTCTGAGGATGTTAGCTCAGTAACTGATTTAAAGAAACTATTGTCAACTCCCATAGCTTTCATTAATTCTTCCATTGTTCCTCTTTGACCAGAACCTGGATTTCCAATGTTTACTACTTTTCCTTTAAGACCCATAAAATCTTTTACTTTTGCCTTTTTTCTAGCCCAGATTTGAAATGGCTCATTATGTACTGAGAAAACAGCTCTTAAATTTTTGAATTGTTTCCCTTCCCATTTGCTTGATCCATTGTAGGCATGATATTGCCAGTCAGATTGTGCTACACCAAATTGAAACTCGCCATCTTTTATTTGTCCGATGTTATAATTTGAGCCTCCAGTTGAAGGAGCGGTACATCTGTAAGCTTTATCTTTCATACCTTTTTTTCTACCATGTTCAGCACTAATTGCTGATTTGTGTAACATTTTACAAATAGCGTTTCCTGTCTGAAAATAAACTCCAGTTGGTCCTCCTGTGCCTATTGTAAAAAACTCTGCTGATTTTGCTATTGATCCGAATGAAAATATAGCAGCAAATATAATCAGAGAGCTTGATATTGTTGATAATATTTTTTTCATATACCCTCTCTAAAGTTTTAAAATCAAATCTAACTATTAATTACTTCGAGTGTCTAGTAAATTCAGTAAATATAAGTATTGGATATTAAGGAAATTATTAGATGATTATTAATTTTCAACCCAAGATTTTAATTTATTTACTCCTTCCACAACCTTTGGGGCGTACAATTTTATTAACTCATCACTAATATCGGTTTTTTCATCAATATTTTTCATGAATGTACCTCCGTCAAAGTCTGTAAAACTTAAACGAACTATCATCCTTTTTTGATCAAATCCAAAATCACTTCCTGGAAGTAAAGCAATATTTAAATTAGTTAAAATTTCATCGCATAAAATAGAAGAACTATCAAATTTTTTGTTCAAAAATTCTGGCAATAAATAAAAGCCTCCCATTGGTTTGTTGATAATAATATTATTAGACGATAAGTTTCTATGCACGTAATCTCCAACAGCTTTAAGAATTTTTTTTGATTTTAAAATATAGTGTTCATGATTGTCATTAAAAGCGGATATTGCAGCAAACTGAATTGGTGAACTTACTGCAGAAAAGGTTTCACTTGCTAAAACTTTCATAGACTTAAGTAATTCAATTTTTTTCTTTGGTATTATAAAGTACCCAAGTCTCCATCCTCCAGCCCCACACCATTTACTAAGTCCGTTACTTATTACAACATTATCAGGGCAGTGTTCGAAAATAGAAATATAATTTTCATCAAATGTTAATTCAGAATAAATTTCATCTGATAAAACTAAAATATTATATTTTTTTACTATTAAAGAAATTTCTTTTAAATTTTTGCATACTTGCCCTGATGGATTATTTGGAGAATTAAGAAACAAAACATATTTTTTATCTGTTTTTTTTAAAACAATTTTTTCTATTTCATCAGCTTTGGGAAACCAATTGTTTTCAGCAGATGTTTGTATCCAATGATAGTTATTTTTAGCTATAATTGATTGTGGCTTATAAGATACCCAACTGGGTGCTGGTAACAAAACTTCACCTTCAAATGCTAAATGCATCAAGAACATTAGCTCTTTGGTACCAGGGCCTACTATGACCTGATCTGATTTAAAATTGTAATTTTTCTTTTTTGACTCATATTTTGCTATAGATTCTCTTAACTTATTTAATCCTTGGATAGGTAAATAACTTTTCTGATGTGCATTTTTTTTTAATTCTTCAACAATAGTAATTGGAACTGGAAATGGTGATTGTCCAAATCCGAACTTAATAATATTTTTTCCTTCATTTTCAATAACTCTTGATTTTTCGTTTATTTTTAGTGTTGCTGATAATCTTAGGTTTTTAATAGTATCTTTGATCATTACGATTTTAACTCAATAAGATTTTTATATTCATTTAAAGCAGATGGATTGGATAATGCTTCAATATTATTTATTTTGTTGCCATCAATTATATTTTTGACAGCTACTTCTACAATTTTACCATTCTTAGTTCTTGGAATATCTTTTACCGCAATTATTTTAGCAGGCACATGCCTAGGGGAAGCCTCATACCTAATTGTTTTTTTTAGTTTCGAAATTAATTTTTCATCTAATTTATTTTTTTTTGATAAGACAACAAAAAGTATTATTCTTACATCGTTATCCCAAGATTGACCTACAACGATAGACTCTTTTACTGCTTTAAATTTTTCAACAACAGAATAAATTTCAGCCGTGCCAAGTCGAACACCGCCTGGGTTTAATGTTGCATCTGATCTTCCATAGATAATATAAGACCCATTATTCTTTCTCTCAGCATAATCCCCATGATGCCAAATATTTTTAAATTTTGAAAAATAAGCTTTTTTATATTTAACTTTTCCAGGATCATTCCAAAATTTTAAAGGCATTGAAGGAAAAGAGTTTCTGCATACTAATTCTCCTTTTTTATTTAAAATTGATTTACCTTTTTCAGAAAATACAGCTGTATCCATGCCAAGACCATTGTTTTGTATTTCACCACTATTTACACCTGTATAAATGTTTCCATTTACAAAACATGAGACAATATCTGTTCCTCCAGAAATAGATGCCAAATGAACATTTTTTTTTATATTTCTATAAACAAATTCAAAACCATCTTTAGAAAGTGGAGATCCTGTCGAACAAATCGTTTTCAAAGACTTGAGTTTTATTTTTTCTATTATCTTTACTTTCTGTTTAATAAGTTGATCAATATACTTTGCACTTATGCCAAATAGAGTAACTTTCTCTTCATTTGCAATTTTTAACAACAAATCTGGAGATTTATACATAGGAAATCCATCAAATAACAATATTGAAGCTTTAGATGCTAAAGCTGTAACAAGCCAATTCCACATCATCCATCCACAAGTTGTAAAGTAAAATACATTATCATTTGGTTTTATATTGCAATGTAATTGATGTTCTTTCAAATGTTGCAATAAAACTCCACCAGATCGATGACAAATACATTTTGGTTTACCTGTTGTGCCGCTTGAGTACAAAATTGCTAATTCGTGGTCAAAATCAAATTTTTTTAATTTACTTCTATTTATTTCAACATTTTTAATCCCTGAGAAATAATAAAATTTAATATTTTTTACCTTTTTAAATTTTTTTAATTTTTTTCCGGGGTAGTTTAAAATTAATACCGATTTTATGCTTTTTATTTTTTTTAATATTTTAGGCAATCTTTCAATAATATTTATTTCCTTTCCGTTATAGTAATATTTATCAGTTATAATCAATAATTTAGGTTTGATTTGGGAAAAACGTTCTATAACTCCAGGTACACCAAAATCAGGCGAACATGAACTCCAGATAGCTCCTATAGCGCTAGCACTTAAAAAACACTCCACTGTTTCTATCTGATTTGGAGTATATGCAGCAATTCTATCTTTTTCAAAAATATTTATTTTTTTATAAAATGTAATTATTTTTTTTACTTCAATATTAAGTTCTTTCCAGGACTTTTGTTCTCTGTAGCCATTTTCACTAATAAACGAAATAGCTTTTTGATTTGAATTTTTAACTAAAAGATTTTCAGCAAAGTTCAATTTAGAGTTAACAAAAAATTTACTACTAATAAGATCTTTTGTTAATTTAAATTTATTAGTTTTTACTCCAATTATTTCAAAGTATTTCCAAATAGAATTCCAAAAATCTTTTTGATTTTTTAAACTCCAATTTAGTAACTTTTTATAGTTTCCAGAAAATCTATACTTATAATTTTTTGAAAGAAACTTCTCATAATTAAACAAATTTGAATTTTTAATGAGCTCTTTAGACGGTTCCCAAAGTTTTTTTGGCATCAAATATTTATATTTATATTATAAAATTTATGCTAACCTTAGACGATATAAATTGAAAATGAGAACTTTTTTCTATCTGATTCGGACTAGTTTTAGTCTATTTTTGTTCTTTTTGAGTAACAAAATATAGTAGGCTTAAAAAAGATCATACTAAAAGTTGATATGTCAAAAAATAAGATTACCGCAGTTCTTGGACCTACAAATACTGGTAAAACTTTTTTAGCAATAGAAACAATGCTTTCATTCGACTCAGGGATGATAGGATTTCCTCTCAGACTCTTAGCAAGAGAAGTATATGACAAGATTGTGCAGAGGGTAAATGCATCTAAAGTTGCTCTTATTACTGGTGAAGAAAAAATAATACCAATTAATGCAAAATATTTTTTGTGTACTGTAGAGTCGATGCCTGTAGATAAAGTTTTAGATTTTGTAGGTATAGATGAAATTCAGATGTGTTCAGATTACGAGCGAGGTCATATTTTTACAGATAGATTGTTAAATCTAAGAGGTGAGAAACTGACAATGCTAATGGGTTCCAATACTATAAAAAGTATAATTCAAAAACTTGATGATGATGTTGAGTTTATAAATAAAAAAAGATTATCAAAACTTTCATTTGGGGGACATAAAAAAATTTCAAGAATTGAAAGAAAGAGCGCAGTTATAGCTTTTTCAACAGAAGAAGTTTATGCAATCGCGGAACTTATAAGAAGACAAAAAGGTGGTGCAGCAATTGTTATGGGATCACTCAGCCCTAAAACTAGAAATGCTCAAGTAAATTTGTATCAATCTGGAGATGTAGATTATCTTGTTGCTACAGATGCGATTGGAATGGGTATAAATATGGATTTAGACCATATTTACTTCTCGAACTTAAAGAAATTCGATGGAAAAAAAATAAGAAGGTTAAAAATCTCAGAAATTGGACAAATTTCAGGGAGAGCTGGTCGATATTTGAATGATGGTAGTTTTGGTATTACAGGAGATTGTGACCAAATCAATCCAGATGAAATTGAATTTTTAGAAAATCATAATTTTCCTGAGATACAGAATATATTTTGGAGAAATTCTAGTTTAAACTTTAACAATAAAGAAACTTTGCTAAAGTCATTAGACGAAAGACCTGGTAAAGACTGGTTAAGAAGAGTTGGGGAATGTGAAGATGAGAAAGTTTTAAAATATTTTTTAAAAGAAAATAATATTAGTGTAGTCAATAATTCAGATGTTCTAAAAGTTCTTTGGGAATGCTGTCAGATTCCTGATTTTGTGAAAAAGACTTATGGTCACCATTTAGAAGTTGTAAATAAAGTGTTCAATTTTTTAACGGGTAATGAAAAAAAAATACCAAACTATTATATGAAAAAACAGCTTTCTATGCTTGATAAACTTGATGGAAATGTAGATTCAATTTCAAACAGAATATCTAATGTTAGAACTTGGTCATACGTTTCAAATAAGTCTAATTGGGTTGAAAATCAAGATTACTGGATTGAGAGAACTAAAAACTTAGAAGATAAATTATCAGATAGACTTCATGATGAGTTAACAAAAACGTTTATTGATAAACGAGCAAGTGTTTTAGCGAAAGGTTTAAAACAAGATGTTGAATTGAAAACCGAAATTCTTGAAAAAGAAAAGGTATTAATTAATGGACAATACATAGGAATTCTAAAAGGATTAAAACTTCAATTAGATTTAAAAATTGATGCTTTAGATGCAGATATTAAATCCTTAAAAAAAGCTGCAAGACAAAATGTGAGCCCAGAAATAATAAGCAGAATAAAACAAATTATTGATACAGGTCTTATAGAGTTAAAGGATAATTTTAAAATATATTGGAACAACGATCCTATAGCAAAATTGACTACTGGCTCAGATTATCTTAATCCAAAAATAGAATTAATTGTCGATGAAATGATTGAAAATGAAGAAAGAAATGAATTAAATGAATATTTGCATAAATGGATGCTTAAAAAAATTAATACTGAGCTTAATAGTCTTATTGAATTAAAAAATATAAAAGAAGAAAATCCTCAACTTAGAGCATTGGCTTATAGGCTTTATGAAAATAATGGAGTTATAAAAAGATCAGATATTTCTGATTATTTAAATAAAATAAATCAAGATGATAGAAAAAAATTAAGAAGACTCGGTGTCAAGTTTGGAAGATACCATATTTTTTTATTTAAATTGTTTAAACCAAATTCAGTCTCATTAAGAATATTATTGTGGAAAAGTTATAATAATAAATTTTTGAATTTATCACCACCAACTTTTGGATTAAATTTTTTAAATAACATGAAAACCGCTAATAAAGATTTTATGTTGCTTTGTGGTTTTGAAAAGTTTGATGATATTTATGTGAGAATAGATATACTTGAGAGATTATTCTTATTGATATTTAATTCTGAAAAAGATGATAAAAAAGAGGTAAAAGTTACATCCGAGATGTTAAACCTACTTGGATGTTCAAGAGAAAACTTTGGCAAACTTTTAAAAAAAATGGATTATAAGATTTATGAGAAGGAAAGAGAAATCTTTATAAAATATGTCCCATCGAAAAAGAAAGTTTTTAGAAAATATGACAAAAAGAACAATTCAAATAATCCATTTAATGTATTAAATCAATTGAACTTAAAATAATGTTTAACTTATTTAAAAAAAATAACGAAAACAAAAATGATTCAAAGCATTTATCATTAATTAGTGTAGCTGCACTATTAGTTCATTCAGCAAAAATAGATGAAAATTTTACTGATAAAGAAAGAAACATAATCAAAAATGCATTGATCGAAATGGGTGCAGATCAAAATGACTTAGATAAAATTTTAAAAGATGCAGAGCTAAAAGAGAAAGACTCAAACCAAATCTTACAATTTACTAAGGAAGTAAAAAACAAGAGTGATGAAGAGAAAAAGATAGTTATTGAGGCTTTATGGAATATTATCTATTCAGATGAAAATGCAGATATATATGAAACTAATTTAATGAGAAGATTGTCTGGATTATTATATTTAGACCCGAAAATAGTTGGAGATATAAAAGAAAAAATCAAATCAAATCAATGACATATCTTGTTAATGATAAATGTATAAAATGTAAACATACGACTTGTGTTGATGTATGCCCTGTTGATTGTTTTTATGAGGGCAAAAATATGCTTGTAATTAAACCCGATGAGTGTATAGATTGTGGCGTTTGTGAGCCGGAGTGTCCTGTTGATGCAATAATTTCAGATACAGAGTCAGGAAGCGAACAATGGTTAGAAATTAATAAAAAATATTCAGAAATATGGCCAAATATTTCTGAAGCAAAAGATCCTATGCCGGATCACGAGAAATATAAAGATGAAAAAAATAAGTTTAATAAGTACTTTAAAGAAAACTTTTAAAACAAAAAAAGTTAGTAAAAAAAAAAAAATCAAAACTATAAATAAACCAAAAAAAATAAAAAATGTTGTTAAAGTAAAAAAGTCTAAAATTATTGATAAAGTCAACAAAACTAAAATACAGAAAAAAATAGCTAAGAAAAATATTAAATCAAATTTAATAAAAAAAGAGAAGAAAGACAATTCAGAAATAAACTCGAATTTACTTCGAATTCCAAAAAGTAATGAGCAAAAACCTGAAATCAAGAAAGTAAAAAAACAAGACACCGAAAAAAAAGAATATAAAGTAAAAGACTATGTAGTTTATCCCAAACATGGTGTGGGACAGATAACTGAGTTTAAAAAAATGAATATTGGAGGGATAGATATTGAAACTTACATATTAAAATTCGAAAAAGATAAAGCTAATGGCATGGTGCCAGTTAATAAACAATCACACTTAAGACCTTTGGCAACAATTAATCAAGTTAATAAATGTATTAGTATATTAAAAAGTAAACCAAAGATTAAAAGAAGTATGTGGAGTAGGAGAGCACAGGAGTATGAGGCAAAAATCTCTTCGGGTAAAATCTATGAATTAGCTGAAGTAGTCAGAGATCTAAATAAAGGTGATGATATTATGGTCGATCAATCTTATAGTGAAAGACAACTTTTCGAAAAAGCCTATGAAAGAATACTCACTGAGTTTCAGATTATTTTGAATTTAAGCACTGAAGATACACAAAAAAAACTTGATAAAGCTCTAAAAAGAAATCTTGAAAAGCAAATTCAGAAGATTGAACCTAAATCTTCTGTGAACGAAGTTTCAGAAGATATTTCGAAATAAAAAAAACGCTCCCCACGCAAGCGCCATGAGAAGCGTTATTTAATAAAAAGAATACTAAACTATCTTCTTTTTTTCTTCTTAGCTTTCTTCTTAGCTTTTTTCTTAGTTTTCTTTTTAGCAGCTTTTTTTCTTCTTTTAGCCATCTTTAGCTCCCTTTTTTAATTACGAATCTTTTTGATTCGTTTGATTACCTTTTT
>CACFZE010000008.1:22500-72073 GCA_902570695.1 uncultured Pelagibacteraceae bacterium | reverse complement strand
GTAAAAAATTGTTGAATATCTATTTGAAATTTTTTTACCATTTAAAATAAATTTAAAATCTTCATTTTTGGATAAACTTTTTAATTTAACCTGCATTAAACAGTGAGTTTTTTTCTACCCTTACTTCTTCTTCTTCTAATTAGTTTTCTTCCACCTTTGGTCTTCATTTTAGACCTAAAACCATGCCTTTTTTTTCTCACTTTTTTACTAGGTTGATATGTACGTTTCATATTAAGGCTTCTTTTTTGTTAAATTTCGGTAGTTATACAATTTAATGTATATAAGTACAGCGATTTTTAATAAATTAGAACAAAATGGAAAATGAAAATAAATTAAAAATTATTCTCGGTATTATATATCTTTCCATAGTTACTGGCTTTTTGTTGCTTTTTTTTAGCTATTTCTCATTTGACGACTTTTCAAGTTTTGAACTTATAAAAAATAATAGAGACAAATTAAATGATATCAAAAATTCCAATCTTTTGATTGCTAGTATATTGTTTTTTATTGGAGTGATTATTTGGGTTATGCTCTTAGGATTTGGTTCACCAGTTTTTTTAATTGGAGGATTTATATTTGGGAAATGGATTGGAACAATACTTATTGTGTTTGGTTTATCAATAGGAGCAACTCTTTTATACATGAGCGCAAATTATTTTTTTAAAGATTTAATTAAAAAAAAATTTTCATCTAAGTTTTCTAATCTTACTGAAAAATTTAAAGAAAATGAATTTACATTTTTTCTGATATATAGATTTGTTGGAGGAATACCTTTCTTTATTTCAAACGTTTTGCCAACATTATTTAATGTTAGAATTAAAAATTTCTTTTTAGGATCTGTTATTGGAATGACCCCTCAGTTATTTGTTGGAGCCTCACTTGGCGCAGGCTTAAACAAAGTTATTGAAAACAATCAAGAACCTCCAAATATATTTGATATAATTTTAACTCCAGACATTTATGTACCTGTAATCGGTATGATAATCTTAGTTATAACTGGATTTATAATTAAAAAAAAATTCTACAAATAACTGGTGCCCTTACCCAGAATTGAACTGGAAACTCATCCTTACCATGGATGTGTTATACCATTTAACTATAAGGGCAATTTTTAGTTAAATTAGTGTATAAAATTGTTTTTTTCAAATAATTGCCTTAATTTTTTACGAAAATCGGTTATATCTAAATTAGGTAAATGATATGGGAATTCACTATGATTATAAATCGACAAGAGGAGCTAAGGCTATGGAGAAGCAGGCTAAAAGAGAAAAAAAGCTTGCTGAAAAAAGAGCAAAAAAAATAGCCAAACAAGGTGACCCCAAAATTCCAGAGGATAAAACAATACCAATCGATCAAGTAATAACTTTGGATCACCTTACTAATCCAGACAAAAAGTAATCAAGATGGACAGGAAGAAAGATAAAAAAGCTAAACTCGAAGAAGCTTTGCGCAAAAACTTGAGAAAAAGAAAAATCTTTCAAAAAAAAAATAAAAAAAATAAATAAATGTCAGTGCAATCAGATAACTGGATAATCAAAATGGCGAAAGAACAAGCAATGATTTCACCATTTGAAGATAAACAAATAAGGGAAGGAAAAATTTCATTTGGTGTTTCTTCTTATGGGTACGATGCAAGAGTATCTAATGAGTTTAAAATATTTACTAATGTTAACTCTGAAATTGTAGATCCAAAAAATTTTAAACCAACAAATTTTGTAACAAAAGAATCTGATGAATGTATTATTCCGCCAAATTCATTTGTTTTAGCAAGAACAGTAGAATATTTTAAAATTCCTAGCGATATCTTAGTTATTTGTTTGGGTAAGTCCACTTATGCCAGATGTGGAATAATTGTTAATGTAACACCTTTAGAACCAGGATGGGAAGGTCATGTTACTCTTGAGTTTTCTAACACAACTCCATTGCCAGCCAAAATATATGCGAATGAGGGCGTAGCTCAATTTATATTTTTAAAAGGGAATGAGAAACCCAATGTTTCATATGCTGACAGAAATGGAAAATATATGGGTCAAAAAGGGGTAACGCTTCCCAAAATTTAAAATGGATAAATTTAAAATTAATGGTCCCTCTAAGATCAGAGGAGAGGTATCAATATCTGGAAGTAAAAATGCTGCTTTACCAATACTCGCTGCAACTTTACTCTTTGATAAAAGTGTAACAATTAAAAATCTTCCACGAGTTAAAGATATAGAGACAATGCTTAATTTGTTAAAATCACTTGGAAGAAAAATTAGCTTCAAAAGTAATAAAAAAATCGCGACAATTTCAAAAGGAAAAAAAAATAATTTTTTTGCACCTTATTCTCTCGTTAAAACAATGAGAGCAGGAATTTTAGTTCTCGGTCCTTTATTGGCGAAAAACAAAAAAGCAAAAGTAAGTAGTCCAGGTGGTTGTAGTATAGGAGTAAGACCAATAGATATACATTTAAAAGCTATATCAAAGTTAGGTGTTAAAATAAAAATTGAAAAAGGATATGTAAATGCAACAGCCCGAGAAGGATTAGTTGGTTCAGAAATAAGATTTTCAAAAATATCAGTTGGAGCTACCGAAAATTCAATTCTTGCTGCTTGTCTTGCAAAAGGAACATCAACAATAAAGAATTGTGCAATTGAGCCTGAGATTAAGGATCTGACTAATTTTTTGAAAACTGCGGGAGCTAAGATTAAATGGATCGGTAAAAGAACTTTAAAAATAGAGGGTGTCAAAACATTAAAAAGTATAACTTACTCAATCATGAATGACAGAATTGAAGCGGGCACATTTTGTGTTGCCGCATGTTTAAATGGTGGAAACTTAAAAATTAAAAACTTCGAGCCAAAAATTATTAATACTGAGATAAATTTACTTAAGAAAATTGGTGCAAAAATAAAAACCACAAATAATATAATTCAAATTAAGGGGCCAAAAAAAATTAGAAGTTTGGATTTTTTAAAAACTGGTGAATATCCAAACTTCCCCACTGATTTGCAAGCTCAAATTATGGTATTATTAACTAGAGCAAATGGAAAAAGCACAATTGAAGAAAATATATTTGAAAACAGATTTATGCATGTTCCAGAATTAAAAAGATTAGGTGCAAAAATAAATATTAAAGGTAACAAGGCAATTATTGAAGGAACTAATAATCTAGAGGGAGCTGAGTTAATGTCTAGTGATTTAAGGGCATCAGTAGCTTTAGTTTTAGCAGCTTTTATTTCAAGAGGAACATCTATTATAAATAGAGTATATCATTTAGATCGAGGTTATGAAAAAATTGAAAATAAATTAAAAAAAATTGGAGTAAAAATAAAAAGAATATCTTAGTGAATAATTTTTTAAAGAAAGTAATCGCTCAATCTCCAGACGACTTACAAATTATATCAGCAATATGCGCAGAGTCTAAAGTCAAAATTTCTGATATAAAATATTTGCCATCTACAAAAATTTTTTTAATTTCTTTTTTAAGATTAGATAAAGAAACAGATAGTACCAAATCTATTAATAGTGTTATAAAATTTGAATTTATTGAAAGTTCCAAGTCTAAAAACATTAACCAGTCTAATTTAGATTTAACTTTAGAGCTACTCGCAATTGATATTTTTAAAAAAAAAGAAAATTTTGAAATAGTACTGTTATTTTCAAAAAATGGAATTATAACACTGTCCACAGAAGTTATTGATGTAACATTAGAAGACCAAAAAATTGAAAATGATAAAAGTAATTAATTGTAAGAAAAAAAATTATAAAAGAGAATTAGTATTTTTTTTGGATAAAAGGAGATCTGGAAAAACAGTAGACACCTCGATAGTTCCAAAAATTTTAAAAGACATAAAAATTAATGGAAGGAAAGCACTTTTAAAGTATGAGAAAAAATTTAGTAAAAATACTGAGATAGTTCCTTCAAAAGATAAAGTAAATAAAGCAATTAATACATTAGAACCTAAGATTAAAAAAAGTATTGATTTAGCCTATAAAAGAATTTTTAAGTTTCATTCACTACAAAAACCAAAAAATATTAAGTATGTAGATAATTTTAAAAATAAACTTGAATATAAGCATGTGCCACTACAGTCTGTAGGTATTTATGTACCAGCTAATTTACCATCCACTTTATTAATGAATGCAGTACCTGCAAAAATTTCTGGTGTAAAAAGAATTGTTTTGGCCAATCCAAAACTTAATGGAAAACTAAATCCCGCTGTTCTTTATGCAGCTAAAAAAGTTGGAATTAAGGAAATTTACTCAATGGGCGGTGCCCAAGCTATAGCAAGTTTAGCATATATTCAAAAAGTCAATAAAATTGTTGGGCCTGGAAATATTTATGTTGCAAGAAGCAAGCGCGAAGTCTTTGGTGATGTTGGGACAGAAGGAATGGTCGCTGGGCCTAGTGAAATTTGTGTTTTAGCAGATAGTAAAACTGATCTAAATCAAGTTATAACATCTATGATTGGACAAGCAGAACATGATGTAAATTCTCAGTGTATTTTAATTACGAAAGACAAAAATTTAGCAAAAAAATTTAATATAGAAATAAAAGAAAATATCAAAAAAGTTCAAAGGAAAAGAGTTGTTTTAAAAAGTTTAAAAAATAATGGATTAATTGTGTTAGCCCAAAGTGATAAGCAAATAATAGAAGCAATTAATGAAGTTGCTCCAGAGCACTTAGAAATTAATGTGTCTAATTATAAAAAGTATTTAAATCAAATTCATAATGCAGGAAGTATTATGATTGGAAAGTATTCTCCAATGGCTGTCTCAGATTATAATGTTGGTTCAAACCATGTATTACCAACTTTAGGATCTGCAAAATTTTCATCTGGACTAAATCTTAGTGAATTTTATAAAAAAATTAGCCATATAACTCTTACAAAAAAAGGTATTGAGAAATTAGGAGAATCCGCTACACATCTCGCTGAGTATGAAGAACTAGATAATCATGCTCAAAGTATTAAATCTAGAATGAGGAGATAATAATTTGAGTAAACAGGATACGTTGGAGTTTGAAGGTGTTGTAACAGATCTTCTTCCTAATGCTATGTTTAGAGTTAAACTAGACAATGGTCATAACGTTACAGCTCATACGGCAGGAAAACTTAGAAAAAATCGTATTCGTGTTTTACAAGGTGATAGAGTGAAATTGGAAGTATCTCCATACGATTTATCAAAGGGTCGTATAATTTTTAGATCTTAATATGGCTTCGTAGCTCAGTTGGTAGAGCAGAGCCCTGAAAAGGCTTGTGTCGCTGGTTCGAGTCCCGCCGAAGCCACCACACCATGTGGTATTAATATCCATCATTATGCTTGCATTCAAAATTAAAATCTAATACCTATCCATCAGCTATTAATAGCTAATTATATAATAACAAAGAAAGAGTAACTAAAGTATGAGTACATTAAAAGGCAAAGTAAAGTGGTTCAACGGAAAGAAGGGCTACGGTTTTATTGAAAGAGAAGACGGAGAAAAAGATTGTTTCGTTCATGCGAGTGCAGTTAGAGAAGCTGGACTAAGATTTTTGAATGAAAACGATGCTATAGAATTCGAAATTCAAGATGGTGAAAAAGGTCCAAGCGCTGTAAATTTGAAAAAATTAGGTTAATAAAATTTAATTCATTAAAAATATTTGTATAGGAATAGGGTATGTTAAAAAACATAGCTATTCCTGTGCAAAACCTTTTCTTGCTTGCATTTAAAAAAATAAATGCTACTTACACAACAATGAATAAATTAGTTATTATTAAAAGAGAAACTCACAGACATCATTTTCATGCTGGCTGAAAGCTAGCTATTTAATTATTTATAAATTTAATTTTATCCACATTTAGTATAAAACAATAGAAGGAGCACGGGTAGCTCAGTTGGTTAGAGCAGCGGTTTGTGGAACCGAAGGTCGACAGTTCGAATCTGTCCCCGTGTACCAAAAAATGAATAAAGAAAAAAAATTATCAGCCAATAACCCTTCGGGTTTTGTTGATAGATACGGTAGCGAATTAGCATTAAAAGAAAACTTAATTGCTAAGATTGAAGAAAATTTTTTAAAATTTGGTTTTTCTAAACTAGAAACTCCAAGTTTTGAAATATCAGAAAATATAGGAAAATTTTTACCAGATGAAGATAGACCAAGCTCTGGTGTATTTGGTTTTCAAGAGGAAAATGATAGTTGGATATCATTGCGTTATGATTTAACTGCACCATTAGCAAGATACGTGTCTCAAAATTATTTAAATATCTCAAATCCTTTTAAAAGATACCAAATCGGTAATGTATGGCGAAATGAGAAACCTGGACCTGGAAGATTTAGAGAGTTTACTCAAGCTGATTGTGACATTGTTGGATCTAATAACCTTTTAGCAGATGCCGAGATGTGCAATCTTTTAGCTGACACATTATACTTCTGTGGCTTAGAAAAAAATCAATATCAAATCAAGTTGAGTAATAGGAAATTAATACAGGGTCTTATTGAAAATTTAAAAATTTCAGAAAGCAAACAACAACTTACTGTTTTGAGAGCTATAGATAAACTTGATAGAGTTGGAACTGATGGTGTTAAACAATTGCTTACAACTGGACGTGAAGACAAATCTGGTGATAAAACTATTGGAGCAAACCTCTCCGATAATCAAGCTGAAGAAATAGTTAGTTTTATAAATATGAAATCTCTAGATGAAATTAAGTCAGCTATATCAAACAAATTAATTGAAGATGGTATTGATGAATTAAATAAAGTATTAGACGGATTAAATTATTCAACTAATTTTGATCAAATAATTTTTTCTCCTGAAGTTATTAGAGGACTTGAATATTATGATGGCCCAATATTTGAAGCAAATTTAACATTTAAAGTCAAAAATCAAAAAAATCAAGAGGTGGAGTTTGGCTCAGTTGGTGGAGGTGGAAGATACAATTCTTTAGTTTCAAGATTTAAAAAAGTAGACTTATCTGCAACAGGAGTTTCCATAGGCCTTGATCGTTTGTTATACGCATTAGTTCAGTTAAATAAAATCAAGGTAAAAAATAATTCACCAATAATTATATGTGTTCTAGATCAAAAATATCTCTCTAATTATTATGAATTGTTGTCACAACTAAGAAATCAAAACATAAGATCCGAAGTTTATCTGGGAGACTCTGGTTTAAAATCTCAATTAAAATATGCAGATAAAAGGAGCTCACCAGCTGTAATTCTTTGTGGAGATGATGAATTTAAAAATAATAAAATTACTATAAAAAAATTAGTCCCAAATTTAGAAGAAACTTCAAGAAATTTATCTAGAGAAGAATGGAAAAAATCAGAAAATACTCAAATTACATTTGACAAGGAGAACCTGATTGATGAAATCAAAAAACTTATCTGAAAATATTTTAAACATAATTAAGTCAAACGGATATAAACATATTGATCTTGATACTGTTATTGACACTAATTTAATATTGGAAAGGTCAGGAGAAAATTTCAAAAGATTTATATTTTCTTTCAATGATCAATTAGGAAATGAAATTTGTTTAAGGCCTGATTTAACAATTGCATCTTGTGTTAGATATTTGAAACAAAATAAGAAAACCAGTGAAAAAATTTTCTATAGTGGTCAAGCATTTAGGAAGGGATTAAATAAAAAAGACTCTGTTATAAGAAATCAAATTGGTTTTGAAATATTGGGATCTTTTACTGAAAAAAAAGATGATAAAAAAATAATAGAAACTTCACTTAAAACATTATCAAAAATTAAATATAAAAGCGGATATTTAGTAATAGGTAACATAGAAATTTTTAGGCTTTTGTTAGATAAATTGGATTGTCCAGCAAGGTGGAAATTAAGATTACAGCGTCATTTTTGGAGAGAAAAATATTTTAATGATTTATTAAAAAGATTGGAGACTAACTCTGATATTGACCCAACAATTGTCGAAATAGATAAAAAAAAATATTCTAAAATGATTAGTGGAAATCAAAAAAAAGAAGTTGCTGGAAGATCAATAGAAGAAATATTATTGAGATTTGACAGTAAAATTAAAGATCCAAGAAGAACAAAAAAAGGTAGTAATGTTGTAAAAATTTTAAAAGAGTACTTAAGAATTGATTGTCCTATTAATAAAGCATCAAAAAAGTTAAATTTATTTTTTAAAAAAAATAAAATTAATCTTAGAGTTCAGGATGATTATTTCCCAATAACTAAAAATAAAATTAATAAATTAAATGTTAGATTTAATTCTTCTTTTGGAAGACATCTCGAATATTACACTGGTTTGGTATTCAAGATTGATATTAAATCAGAGTCTGAGAAGTTAAATATTAGAGGTGGTAGATACGATTCTTTAATTAAAGATCTTGGCTTTAAAAAAAATATACCAGCTGTTGGAGCAGCTATTAACTTAGAGAAATTATGAGTAATAGCATCTTAAAAATTGGAATTCCAAGTAAGGGACGTTTACGATCAGGAGTTTTAAATATTTTTAAAAGAAAAAAATTAAAAATTCTATCTGAAAGAGGTGAGAGAGACTTATTTGGATTTATTAAAGGAGAAAAAAATATTATTATTAATTATCTGCATGCTAGAGAAATAATAGAACGCCTTGCAGATGGATCTCTAGATATTGGCTTTTCTGGATATGATTTATTAATGGAAAGCGAAATTAACATTCAAAAAAAGGTGATTGTAAAAAAGAAGTACGATTTTGGAGAAGCTACATTAGTAGTTGCAATCCCAGATGATTGGATAGATGTACAGACAATGCCTGATCTTGAAGAAATAGCTTTTGAATTTAAAGAAAAAAAAAGAAATAGATTACGTATAGCTACAAAATACCCAAATTTAACAAGAGAATTTATGTTTTCTAGAGGAGTTACTCAATTTAAATTGGTGAAGAGCCTTGGTGCAACAGAGATATATCCATTTACCGGATCATCTGAAATAATAACTGATATAACTTCAACCGGAGCAACTTTAAAAGCTAATAAACTAAGGATATTAAAAGATGGAATAATTCTTAATTCTCAGGCTTGTTTAATGACATCAAAAAAAAATAGAGAGATAAAAAATCTTAAAAGTATTTTAAATAAACTTTAAATATCATTAAGTACGTGTAACATACGAATCATGGATATAATTTTAATTATTATTTTAGCTTTAATATTAATTGCTACTTCGGCTATCCTATATATAAATATTAAGTCGAATGTAATAAAAGAAGATACAAATAAACAAGCTGACGAAATTGCAAAATTAAATGCAGAAATAGTTAAATTAAAAGATAGTTTAAATACTACTATTAATTCTTCTTTAAATTCCATGTCTACGTCATTTAATAATCTTTCAACTGGCGTTACAAAAGACATGACAGCAGCTCTGACAAAAGTTGATGAAAAAGTTGCAGCTTTTAATTCCCAAGTTGAAAATTTAAACGAAAGTCAAAAAGGTATTAATAAAATCTTAGCTGGAGTTAAAAAGTATGGAACTTTAGCAGAGTTCAGTTTGGGCTCACTCATTAAGGATTTACTGCCTTCTTCGCAGTATCTTTCAAATGTTAAAATGAAAGAGGAAACTGGTGAAAACGTTGAATTTGCTATTAAACTCCAAGAAGGTGTATTGGTTCCGGTTGATAGCCATTTTCCTGTTGAGAGATTTAAAGCTATTCAAGATGCTCATCAAGAAGACGATAAAAAAGCTATTGCGGATGCAAGAACTAAACTTGCAAAAGCTTTCAAAGAAAAAGCCAAGAGTGTAAATGAAAAATATATTGTTCCACCTAAAACTACTGATTTTGCAATTGTATATGCGCCAACTGAGAGTTTGTTTTTAGAGATAGCTAATTACCAAGACTCAAATACTAAGGAATTATTGAGCCAAGAATTAATGAAAAAATATAAAGTAACTGTTATGGGACCAAATAATTTATCTGGGTATTTACAATCATTACACATGGGTTTTCAAACATTAAAAGTTCAAAAACATGCAACAGAAATATATGATCATTTAAAAACAATAAGCGCAAGATTTACAAAACATTTTGATGGAATTGTTAATCTCAGAAAAAAATTAGAAGAGGCAATGACAGCTGTTGATAAATTTGGAACAGATGCAAGATCTATTAAAAGAACATTAGAAAATATAAAAGATCCAGAGCAAATTGAGAATGTTATTGAAACAGAAAATGTCGAAAAATTTGAGGATGTTCCAAGACAAGCAAAAAATTAATTTAATTCTAAAATAAAAATTTAATGAAGTGGAATAATAAATTTAATTATCCCAAGTCTTCAAGATCAATCGAAGATGGATACAGAAAATATTTATTAGGGGAGAATAAACTACCAAGTGTTACTACAATTCTAGGGGCCACAAAGTCAGAAGAAGAGAAAGCAGCTCTTGCAAATTGGAAAGAGAGGGTAGGAATTAAGGAAGCAAATAGAATTAAAACTGAAGCTTCATCAAGAGGTACTTCTATGCACTCTTATATTGAGGACTACTTAAGAGGGAGAATTAACGAGAGTTTTTTTGAGAGTAATGAGCAATACAAAAATATGGCTAAAGAAATTATTCAAAAAGGAATTACCGGAAGACTAAATGAAGTATATGGCATGGAAGAAACATTATACTATCCAAATCAATATGCCGGTACAGCTGATATGATAGCAGTTTATGAAGGTAGAGATGTTATTGTGGATTTTAAACAAGCTAATAAACCAAAAAAAACAGATTATATTCAAGACTACTTTTTACAATTAGGAGCTTATACTTTGGCTCATGATGTTGTTCACGGAACTAAGATGAAAGCAGGAATAATATTATTATGCACTAAAGACATTTTATTCCAAGAATTTAAAATTGAGGGAGCTGAATTAGAAATGTATCAAAATTTATTTTTAGGAAGGGTTAAAAAGTTTTACGAGTTGAATAATATATCTTGACTTTACTTAGTCTATCCATAAAAGAGATATTAACACCTGAGCTAATCGTTTATATGCTAATGGTTAAGTCTTTAAAAACTTTCCAAAAATCCATAAAATATTAGCTAGTTTGAGAATAAATTATGAATTTAGCAATTTGGGATATAGAATCATCTAGTGCAAGCACAGATTTTGGAAGTATTATTGAAATAGGAGGTGTTTTAGTTGACGAGAATTTTAAAGAAAAAGACAGATTTAATTTAAGGTGTAGTTTACCTGAAGGAGAGGTCTTTCAGGCTATGGCACTTATTGTAAATAAGACATCAATAAAACAATTAACTCAAACTAATCTTTCTCATTATCAAATGTTAGGAGAAGTTGAAAAAATATTTAAAAAGTGGAGTCCAGCAGTGTTTCTTGGTTGGTCTAATATTGGATTTGATGATGAAATGATAAGAAAAGAGTTTTTTAAAGGGATTAGATATCCATATTTAACGAATGCAGCTCCAAACAAGAGACATGATGGAATTAATATTGCTCGCGCTGCATATGCAATTGATCCTTCAATTTTAGAAGTAGAATTTAATGAAAAAAATAATGCAGTGTTTAAATTAGAGTCATTAGCAAGAATGCAAGGTATTGACTCAACAGATGCCCATAGTGCTTTAAGCGATAGTATTATGACTGCTAAAGTTTTAAATATTGTAAAAAAAAAACAGCCAGAGACTTGGGAGTCTTTTTTTAAAACTGCAAACAAATCAGACACTGAAACTATAATTAAAAAAGGGGAAATTATTACTTTAAATGAATATTATTATGGTAAATCTAGACTTCATCTAGTTGCTCCTCTTCATCAAAAATATTGTATGCATCCAATATATGCGGGTTGGTATTATGCATTCGACTTAAGGATTGATATAGAACCTTTATTAAATTTATCGATAAATGAGCTAAAAGTTGAAATGAAAAAGTCTCCTAAATTTTTAAGAACTATTAGATCTAACAAGGCTCCAATTATTGTAGATGCAAAATTTGGTATGCAAGCAGAACCTTATAGCGCCATGGATAAGTCTTTAATTAATAAACGGGCAGATATTGTTAAAAATAATGAGAAATTTTCTCAAAATATACTTCATGCATTAAGAGAAGTAGCTGAAGAAAAAGAACAGTCTAAAACACAAGAAGATATATTTGCTGAAGAAAGTATTTATACTAAATTTACATCAAATAAAGATACCGCTTTATTTCCTGCTTGGCATGCAGCATCGTGGAAAGATAAACTTAAATTATTAGATAAATTTGATGATGATCGTTTGGTAGGTTTTGGAAAAAAAATCATATATCAAGAGGCACCCGAAGTTCTACCCGAGAGCATGCTTAAAACAATAAAACGAGAAATTGCAAAGCGAATTTTGAGTGAAAAGAAAGAAAAATGGTGGACAATTCCAACGCTCTACACAGAAATTGATACTCTAAGAGAAAAATATACTAATGAGAATGATAACGAAAAACTGTCACTACTAGACGAGTTTAATGAATATGCAATGTCAATACAGAAAAAGTATGAAAATGTCTAATGTGGATAATTTTAAAATTTTTCTTTTAACTATTGATAAAAAAATTTTTATTTATATATAAAGCTAGTGGCAACATTAAAAGTTACAGACGAAATATTTGAAGAACAAGTTTTAAAAAACGATAAACCTGTTTTAGTAGATTTTTGGGCCGAATGGTGTGGGCCATGTAAAATGGTTGGACCAATTTTAGAGGAAATTTCAGAGGAGATGGCAAATGATATTGTCATTGCAAAACATGACATAGATTCAGAGCCTAACATGCCTACTAAGTATGGTGTTCGTGGAATTCCTACAATGCTTTTATTTAAAGGTGGTGAATTAAAAGCAACCAAAGTTGGAGCCACTCCAAAGAGTGACATTGTGGCTTTTATAAAAGAAAATATTTAATTCTTATTAAGTAATTCTCCAGCAAGATATAAAGACCCAGTTATCATTATCAAATCATCTTTTTCTGGATTTAGGGACAAAAGAGCTTCTTCAATAGATTTTTTGTGAGTAACATTAGGATATTTATTTAATTTTTCCTTCAAATCTATCCCTTTCATAGCATTCGGTTGGTTGGGAATATCTATGGTTGTTATGGAAGATATATTATTAAATTTGCTTAAATATTCTTCATGATCTTTATTAGACATCATTCCAAGAATTAAATGTTTTTTACAATCATGTGTGTTCAAATATTCATTAAGAGCTTTTGCGCCTAAAGGATTATGTGAGCCATCTAAATATAATTTATTATCCTTACAAATATTTTTAAGCTTTCCAGATTTAATTTCTTGAAGTCTTGCAATACTTTTAATCTTAGTAATACCTTCTTTAATATTTTCATCTTTTACTCCTAGTTGTAAATTTCTTACTGTAGCAATAGCTGTCGCACAATTATCAATTTGAAAATTGCCTAATAGGTTTGGTTTTGGTAATTTTAAACCACCATATTCATCTTCATAATAAATAAAACCATTCTCACTTAATGAATAATTAAAATCATCTTTATAAATGATTTTTTTTGATTTATTATTATTAATTGTTTTTTTTATTAAATTTAAGGTTCCAACCGAGCTTTGTTTGCTAACTACAATATTCGAATTTAGAAGGGACGATGTTTTTTCATAAACAATTTTTTCAATATTTTTCTCATTTTTTGGTAACCAATCTAAATGATCTAAACCTATTGAAGTAACAATACTAGATAAATTATTATCAATAATATTTGTTGCATCAAATCTATGAAATAGACCACTTTCTATAATATTTATTTTGTCTTTGAATTTACTTGCATGATAAAAATATGCTGCAGTTAATATTTCGAAGTAAGTTATTAGTTCTCCATTATTAACATTTTCAACTTCTATTAGTAACTTAGACAAGTTATCGTCAGATATTTCTTTGTCATTAAAAATAAATCTCTCATTAATTTTTTGAATATGTGGACTAGTAAAAATATTACAATCTATATTGGCTGTTTTTAAAATTGATCTTACTGCCTGTATAGTTGAATACTTTCCATTTGTTCCAACTACAGATATGTATTTTAATTTTTTTTGAGGATCACCTAATTTTTTACAAAGATTTTTAACTCTATCTAGACTTAGGTCGATTTCTTTAGGATGCAGCTTTTGCAAGCGGTTCAATATTGTTTGAAGTTTCATTTAATTGCTTTTCATTTACCGCGTTATCTTTTTTTAACAATATTGATAATAGTAAGCTTATTTCGGTTTTTAAATCTTTTCGTTCAACAATTCTGTCGACAAATCCATGCTTTTCGACGAACTCAGACGTTTGAAAGTCTGAGCTAAGTTCTTCTTTAACTGTTGCTTGTATAACTCTTTTTCCCGCAAAGGCTATTAAACAACCAGGTTCAGCAAAATGAATGTCGCCTAACATCGCAAAAGATGCAGTAATTCCACCAGCTGTTGGATCTGTAAAACAAACTAAATAAGGAAGATTATTTTTTTTAAGTTCATTAATAGCAAGAGTAGTTCTTGTCATATTTGCAAGCGCAATAGGAGACTCAAACATTCTTTGTCCTCCACCACAAGGAAAGAAAACAAATGGTGTTTGATTGTCAATAGCGTGTTGAACACCATAAATAATTGCTTCGCCCTCAGCTGCACCAACAGAGCCACCAATAAACTCAAAATTAATAGCTCCTGCTGTAACCTCAACTCCATTTATTCTACCTTTAGCAATCATAACACCTGAATTTTGATTAGTTTTCTTTCGTGCAGATTTCAATCTATCTTTATAAGATTTTGTATCTACCCATCCAAGGGGATCTTCTGCAGGAATTGGTGTATCAAGTATTTCATAAGCATTTCTTCCAAAAATAATATCAAATCTTTGTCTACAATTAATTCTATGATGTTTTCCACATGAGTTGCAAACCCATAAATTTTCTTCAAGATCTTTTTTTAAGATTGGGCCTTTGCAACAACTTGTCCAGTCTGAGTTTGCTATATCATCTTTTGATGGTCTTTTTTTTAAAACTTTTTTAATTTTTTCACCAAAACTTAAAGCTTTTGTAATCCAGTTCATAGAATTTTATTTTTTAATTTTTTTACTAGCTTACTTACATTTGTGACAGGATTTTGTCTATGCTTTAAACTCTTGCTAATTTCCTTACAAATAGCACTTCCAACAACTAATCCATCTGCAGATTTGAGTCTGCCAATTGTTTTTTCAGTGATTCCAAAACCAATAACAATTTCTTTCTTTGGATCAATTTTTTTTATTTTGGTATAATTTTTTAATATATCATTAGGTGAAACTTTTAGTTTACCACCCGTTGTACTCAACATTGAAATAAAATAATTCATAGGATGAGAGTCTCTTATAATTTTTTTAAGCCTTTGTTTCGTTGTTGTTGGTGATAAAAGTTGAATAAAATAAATAGATTTTTTTTTACATTTTTTAGCAAAATTCTTATTCTCTGGCCATGGCAAATCTACAACTATTAATCCATTTACACCTGAGGAATTACATTTATTTAAAAATTTATGCTCACCATATTGAAAAATCATATTAAAATAACCCATCAATATAATTGGCTTACTTTTATTATATTTTTTAAAGTCTTTAACGATTTTAAAAATATCATTCATTTTAATTCCATTTTTAATTGCTCTATATGCACTTGTTTGAATCTGACTACCGTCTGCAACTGGAGTGTTGTGTGGTATACCTAATTCTAAAATATCAGCATTTTTCGAAATTGAATTTAATATATCTAATGATTGTTTCTTTGAACTATCTCCTGCAACAGTATAAGTTAATAGCGCAGCTCTTTTTTCTAGTTTAGCTTTTTTAAAAGCAAGACTGATTGGGTTCAACATACTTTTTTCCTAATCTTTGTTTTATAATCTCTCGATCTTTGTAAGCATCACCACAACTATTTACTACCACTATGGTATCTTTACTTAATTTTTTTGCTTCCTTTATTGCAACTGAAAAGGCATGGCTTGGTTCTAGAGAAGGTCTTAATTTTTCAAACTTTGTAACAGTTTTATAAGCAATTAAAGCATCTTCATCACTTACTGCAGTATATCTCGCTCGTTTCGTATCTTTTAAAAAACAGTGTAGTGGAGAAATTCCAGGGTAATCAAGTCCAGCAGATATTGATTCAGTTTCTTCTATCTGTCCATCCAAGTCCTGATTAACATATTGAGCAGCACCATGAAGAATTCCAATTTTTGAACCATAAGTTAAAGGTGCTGCATGTTTTTTACTTTTTGCTGGTCCACCTGCTTCTACACCAATAAATTCGCACTGTTTTTTATCAAAATCCATAAATTCGTTCCAAAAACCAAAACTTGAGCTTCCACCACCAACACAATTATAAAGTTTCAGTTTTTTTGGTATTGATCCAAATTCATTAATTAATTGTACTTTTAGCTCTCTTGAAATTTGACTAGTACTCCATCCACAAATACGAACAAAGACAGCCGGTCCTACTGTGCTCCCAACACACATTGCTGTTGTATCACAATTAGCAACCCAGAATCTCATACATTCAGAAACAGCATCAACAAGTGTTTGACTTCCCGAGTATACAGGTATTACTTCAGCCCCGTTTTTCTTCATTGCTTTTACATTGGGCTGTTGTCTTGCAATATCTTTTGCACCCATGAAAATTTTGCATTTTAACCCAAATTTTTTGGCTGCCATGCTTAACATTTTGCCTGCATAACCAGCGCCAGTGTCACCAATAATAAATTTTTTACCAGATCTTTTGGCAAGTAGACAATGTACAGTAGCATTATATATTTTGTGTGCTCCGCCATTTGCGTCTGATACTATTTTAGACCAAATTTGAGCCCCACCTATATGATTTGTTAGATTTTCTAACTTTATAAAACGAGTAGGGGCACCGACCCAATTCATAAAATATTTATCTCTTTCAGCTATGAATCTTTTGTCATTTTTCAATTTATTGAATAGAATTTCTAGATCTTCTATTGGTTTTTTCAACGTTTCAGGAACGTAGTTGCCTCCAAACTTTCCGCCCCAAAAACCAAGTTTGTTTACTTGATCAATTAGTGGAACTTTTTTTTTTATTTTCATACTTTTGCAAACAAATTTAACAATTTATCAATTTTATTTATATCTTTTTTTCCATTAACATCTTCTAGTGATCCACTAAGGTCTATAATGAAATTTTTATCTTTAAAATTAGAAATATCGTCTATTTGTATATTACCTGCAATCATTTTATTTAATTCATTTGGCACAATATCTAGCAATTTATGATCAAAACTTTCAGATTTATGGTATCCTTTTGAGTCAAATAAAATTATATCTGATATCTTTAAATAATTTTTATATTTATTTACATCATCTTCTCTAGAAACTGTAAGTGCAGTTATTATTTTTATCCCATATTTTGTTTTAATTTCGTTTGTTCTTTCAGGTCCTACATCATAGAGTTGATAGTAATCAAAATTTAAATTCTTTATTTTTTCTAAAATTGCATTAGTAGGACTGACAAGAACAGATACAAAGCTTATGTTTTTTTTTTCAATATTAACTAAATTTCGTAATTTGTCATATTCAACAAATCTTCTACTTTTTTTATAATTTGTTATGAAACCAATAAATTTCGGTGGGTAAGGATGGTTTAAAATATAGTTTAAAGTTTTAGGATCTGAGATCCCACAAATTTTTAGTCCCCTCATCTTTTGTTTAAGTGATCAATTAACTTTTGAATATTTTTTCGTAAATTACCTTTTGTAATTTCTCTACCTATCACCAGCCAGTCAGCTCCATTTCTATAAGCTTGTTTAGGAGTAAGAACCCTTTTTTGATCGTCCGAGTTTGTGCTTAATCTTATTCCAGGAGTTATAATTTCTTTATTGAATACTTTTTTTACTATTTTTACTTCTTGAGCACTACATACGATAGCATCTAATTTTGCTTTATTAGCCAATCTAGCCTGACTAAGAACTAATTTTTTCACTTCTTTATTAAATCCAATTTCTTTTAAAGCTCTATTATCTAACGATGTCAATATTGTAACTCCAACTAGTTTTGTTTTACCCGAGGCTCTTTTCGCTGCTTTTAGAGCTTCAAAACCTGAACTAATATGTATTGTTAAGTAATTAAATTTTAAATCAGCCACTGCTTTAATTGCTGAAGAGCAAGTTTTTGGTATATCAGCAAATTTATAATCACCAAATAAAATTTTATTTTTTAAAGTCGAAATAAATTTTCTACCATTTTTTGAATTTATAAATTCTATTCCAAATTTATAACCTATTTTTAAATTAGTATTTTCGGTCTCCTTTAAAATCTTTTTTACTTTTTTTAGACTTGTTGTGTCACACGCTACAAATATCTGAAAATTTTTATTTACTTTCATTTACTTTTTTTTTCCATTCTTTTGACGACCTGAAACTAATAACTTTTTTTTCTTTAACATATACTCTTTCTCCAGTTTTAGGATTTCTTCTAAAACACGCTTTCTGTATTTTTGGGTCTAGGGTGAATACATTTCTTAATTCAATTCTAGTATTTCTTTTTAAAGAATTTTTTATTTCGTCTATTGTGATGTTTATAATTTTTTCGAGATCTTTTTTAATAAAACCAGGATAAGAATTGGCTAATTTTTGGATTAAGTTGGATTTAGTTGGTGATTTTTTTTTATTACTCAGTTTCTTTTTTCTTTTTTTTTATTTCTTCTGATAATGACGCAAAGGGCAAAGATTTTCCAGAACTGCTATCCCCATATTTTTCTAATGCATCTGCATTTTGTTTTTCTTCTAACATTCTTATGGATAATGAGATTCTTCTCTTCTCCTTTTTTTCTAGCAATGAATCTACGCGATCTCCCACGACCCATCTCCCTGGCCGTTGATCAGATGGAGAACTTGCCAATTGATTTTTCTTGATGAACACCTCTATTTCTGAACCTTCGGGTTTAACTATTATACCTTTTGTATCCGTGTTTGTTACTTTTGAAGTTAAAATATCTCCAATTTTATAGTTATCAAAAAATTTAAATGGATCTTCAGATATAGCCTCTCTTAAACTTACCCTAATTTTTTGACCTTCAACATCACACTCTATTAACTTAAGTTTCTCAAATTTATCACCAATCTTATATAATTTTAATTGATCCTCTGGCGTTTTTAGAAAATCTAAATCATTACAATGTAAAAAAGCTTCCAAATCATAATTATTAATTTTTATGAAAAGTGCATAATCGTTTTTTCCAGTAACAAATCCACTAATTAAATCTCCAACAGAGATTTCAGATTTAAACTTTTCCCATGGGTTTTCTGTTGTTAATTTATGGCTGACTGCAATTCTTCTTTTATCCTGATCAATTTCTACTATTCTTACCTTAATCTTATCTTTAACTTTTGCAAATGTCTTCGGATTTATATTTTTCTTTGTATATGACAATTCACTTGAGTGACATAAAGCACTAAGCCCTGATTTTAATTCTACAAATAGTCCATAATCTAAAACTTTTTGTATAATTGCGTCGTAATCTTTTCCAACCTCAAATTCTTGAATACTATCAAAAGGGTCTGGACTTAAAGCTTTGATGCTAGTAGAAATTTGATTTTTTTCAGTATCTATACCAATTATTTTTAGTCTATAAGTTTTGCCTATCTCTAGCACTTCATCTGGAGAATTAATTCTAGAGAAGCTAAGCTCTTGTAGATGACATAGTGAATCGAATGCTCCTCCATCACATTCAAAAAAAGCACCAAATGATGCAATGTTTTTACAAACACAATCCTCCAGAATATCACCAACCTTATATTTTGATAAAACTTCTTTTTTGTCTTGTGAATTTGCTTCAACCTCGACAGCTCTTCTTGATGTGCAGAGGTTACCTCTTACTTCATCACATTTAATAATTTTAGCAGTTAATTCTTTATTCATTAAGTGTCCAATATCTTTAACTGGACGCATTGCTAATTGACTTCCAGGCATGAAAGTTGGTATTTGAGTCTCTTTTTCTTTAAAAATAACTCCACCCTTAACTTTGCCAGTAATTTCTCCTTTGATAGTCAAATTGTCTTCATAAGCTTTTTTTAGTTTTAAGAAGCCTTTTTGCTTATGTGCTTTTTCAAAACTAACAATTATTTCACCTGATTTAGACTCTGAATTCTCCAGCAATACATCTATTTTCTCGTTTAATTTAACTTTCTCTATCATGCCAAGGGTTTTAAATTCAGTAATGTCTATCATTGCTTCAGATTTCATTCCAAGATGAACCCAGCAAAACTTATCAGTTATTTTTGTAATTTCAGCTTCAACAATTGAACCTTCTTCAATTTTCCTTTTTTCTGTTTCAGAGTTGAGCAAATCTTGAAAAGATTTATTTTGTGGAGTGTCTAGATTTTTGTAAACTTCCATATTTAATGTTAATCGATTTTTTTACTAATTTAACTAGTTTATCCTCCATTTGCTTTAAACTTAAATTAGTGGTGTCGACTAATACAGCATTTTTTGCCATAATCAAGGGACTTATTCTTCTATTTTTGTCGTCATAATCCCTTTGAATCAGAGCTTTTTTGACCTCCTTTAATGTTATTTTTTTATTTAAAGATTTTAATTCTTTTTGTCGTCTTTTTGCTTTTTCTCTATTTGAGCATGTAAAAAATATTTTCAAATCTGCACTTTTCGCCATAATTTTTGTTCCAATATCCCTCCCTTCAACAACCACTAAATCAGACTTTTTAATAAAATTTTTTTGAAAATTCATTAATGCTTTTCTTACAAAAGTCTTCTTTGCGATTATAGATGAGAGCTTAGAAACTTCTGGTTTGTGAAGGTTTCTATTTTGAAGTTTTTTAATTGTTATTGTTTTAGCGATCTTATTTATAAAATTTGCATTACATAAATTTTTATTTTTAATAATTTTTAATGCACAATATCTATATAAAAGACCACTTGATAAGAAATTCATATTAAATTTTTTTGCAATTATCTTTCCTCCTGTTGTTTTTCCAGAAGCACTTGAACCATCTGCAGCAATTTTAAATATGATTTTATTTTTTTTATTTAATTTCAATTTATTTTAGCGCCAATATTTTTTAAAATTTTAAGAAAGCTTGGGAATGATGTATTTATTGAGTTACTGTCGTAAATATTAAATTTACCACCCAAAACTAATGCAGCAATACATGACATCATAAATATCCTGTGATCTTTCATATAATTTTTTATTTTTATTTCTTTTTTTATATTTAAGTTTGGATTACCATAAATCTTAATATCATCTTTATTTCTTTTTACTTTAATTCCAATTTCTTTTAAAAAATTAACAGCAATATTAAGTCTCGGACTTTCTTTTTTATTTAATTCAGCTAAGTTTTTAAAATTTGAAATTCCCTTTGCTTTTGCTGCAACCAAAAAAATTACTAAAAATTCATCAATAGCAGAGCTATTTAACTTTTCAGGACAATTTATACCCTTTAAATTTTCTCTACTCTTGATTTTAATATCTGAGATTTCTTCTCCTTTATAAAATCGTTTATTCATTAAAATTATTTTAGCGCCCATTCTATTTAGTATTTTAATTATTCCAGTTCTCGTTTTATTAGTATTTACGTTTTTTATAGTAAGAATGCTATTTTTAGACAGAAGAGTCAGAACAATAAAAAAAGAGCAAGAACTTATATCTCCTGGTATAACATAATTGAAGCTATTAAATTCGGATACACCATTGATTTCAATTAAATCAAAATTTTTCTTTTTTGTGATTTTGATTGGTAACTTAAGTTGTTTAAATAAAATTTCAGTATGATTTCTACTCGGTTTAGCTTTTATTTTAGTTGTGCCTGGTGTTTTAATAGCAGCCATCATAACTGAACTTTTACATTGCGCACTTCCTAATTTTTCAAAATAATTTATTGGTCTTAAATAATAAGAACCTTTAATTTTTACTGGCAAGCCATCTTTTTTGGATTTAATAATTGCACCAAAATTTTTTAATGGATTTGTTACTCTTGAAAAATCTCTTTTTGATAAACTTTTGTCTCCTTTAATTGTTACTGAATTTTTCAAATTTATAAGTAGTCCAAGAATTAATCTTGCAAGTGTTCCTGAGTTACCTGCATTAATAACAGCATTGCTATTTGTTTTATATCCATTTAAACCAAAACCATAAATTTCATAATATTGTTTTTTTTTCTTAAATTTTATTCCTAATTTTTTTATAGATTTTAAAGTATTTATAACGTCTTCTGATTCCAATAAATTATAAATTCTTGACGTACCAATCGCTTGTGAGGCAAGAAGAATTGATCTAATAGAAATACTTTTGTCACCGCTTACTTCTATAACCTTTTTAAATGGTTTAATTTTATTGAGTATCTTTATTTTATTTTTCATAGATGAATTAATTTATATTAAATTCATCCCCAAAATACTGATTTTGTGCAGTTCTATCTGAAATTACTTCATTTGGACTTCCTGAAGCAATAATCTTGCCATAAGACAATATGATTGCCCGATCAACAGTCTTTAATAAATCTCTAGCCTGATGATCAGTAACAACAATAGTGATTTCTTCAGTTGATTGTAAATTTAGTATTATTTCTTGTATCATTTTTATCGAAAGTATATCCAAAGCTGAAAAAGGTTCATCAAGAAGCAAAATTTTTGGATCATTTACGAGGGCCATTGCAATACTACATTTCCTTTTTTGCCCACCTGACAAGTGTTTTGCTTTAATATTTAAAAGTGGTTCAAATTCAAATTGTCCGATTAATTTATTAATTTTTTGCTCTCTTTGGTCTTTATCTTTTATGTGAATTTCTGATACTAATTTCAAATTGTCAATTAATGATAAATCAGAAATATACCCTCCAAATTGTGGACAAAGCCCAATCTTAAACTTTGTAAATCTTTCATTTATCGGTAGTTTTGTGCAATTAACCCCATTTATTATTATTTCTCCATAATTAGGATCTTTTAGTCCAGTTATCAGATTAAACATTGTGCTTTTGCCAACACCATTTGGCCCCAAAATACCAAGTATTTCTTGTTTATTAATTTTGAGACTAAGATTGTTTAAAATTTGTCTTTTATTAAAAAAAACTGATATATTTTTTAAGTCAACTATAGGCTCTTCATTTTTAAATGTTTTTATTCTAAATTTTTTTATTAAAGCCATTATTTTGTAATAACTTTCACTTTTTCATTTGAGTTTATTGTTATTTCTTTCGTAATTATGTCCATTGTTATCAACTGAGTTTTCATTACGGATTTATTGTCTTTTACAATAACATTACTATATGCTTTTGCAATATTCTCACTAATATTTAAATCAAAGTTTTCACAAGTAATTATACGATCATCATATTTTATCTCAACATTTTTATAAAATTTAGAATTTTGATTATCATAATTGTATTTTGCATAATCTGACGAGATATAAATTGTTGATCTCTCCGATGATGTTATCGTACCATTCACACTCTCAAGATATAATAGGTCGTTATTTTCTAAATTTGTTTTTCCATATTTAGCTAAAATTTTAAAAATATCTCCTTTTTTATTTGTAGTTACATATTCTATATCTGTAGTAAGATTTTTAATTTGTTTGTTGTCTATAGAATTGTCCTCATTAATATTTTTTGATTCTTTAAAAAGGTCTTCCTTCCCAGAACTATTTTCAAGGATATTTTCATTAAACAACTCTTCCTCACTTTTGAAATTTGCATCTAGCTTTTCTAATTCTATATTATTAGACAAAGTTAATTTACTTTGCCCTTGAAAAAAGTATAAAAAATAGACTCCACCAACTATAATCAAAATTAAAAAAAATAATATTAATTGCAACAATGATTTTACAGACATTAGCTGATATTTGACTTTAGAATAAAATGCATATGAATAATACCTACAGTCTTGTTAATTTTACCCTTTTCATGAACAAATAAAGAAGTGATTTTTTTATTATTCATAATAGCTAAAGCTGATGCAGCCAATTGGTCTTTATCAATGCTTATTGGTTTCTTTTTCATAACTTTTTTTACTTTTAGTTTATCAAACATTTTAAATCTTTGAGCCATTCTTTTAATATCTCCATCTGTAATAATTCCAGTAGTAGCCCCTTTTCTGTTTTTAACTACGAGAACCCCTAATTTTTTATTCTCTATAATTTTTAAAGCCTTTTGCATAACTGAGTTTTCATCAACTACTGGTAGTTTTCTGCCACTTACCATCAAATCTTCAACCGTTTTTAATTTAATTGATAGTGATCCACTTGGATGAATTTTTTTAAAATCCAACTTAGTGAAGTTTTTAAAATTCATGCAAGCAATTGCAATTGCATCACCCAATGCTAATTGAGAAGTTGTAGACGATGTTGGTACAATGTTTTCAAGTCCCGCCTCTTTAATAGTTGGCATTTCAAATCCAATATCACAATTTTTAAAAAGTGTTGAATTTTTTTTTGAAGTAATACCAATTAACTTAATATTATTGTTCCTTGAGGTATATTGTATAATATTTTTTAATTCATCGCTTTCTCCACTGTTGCTTAAAAGAATTACAACATCATTCGTTGTAATTTGTCCAAGATCTCCATGACTAGCATTAGATGCATCTAAAAAAAAAGATGGAGTTCCAGTTGATGAAAAAGTGGCAGCCCATTTTCTAGCAATAATTCCGCTTTTTCCGACCCCCGATATTATTATTTTACCATTCTTACAATTTAAAATCGTATTTATTACTTTCAACAATGAAACATTTAAATTTTTTTTTAATTTAATTAAAGCTTCTATCTCATATTGAATAACATCTTTTGCAACATTTTTAATTTTAAGTTTATTCATTTAATGGGACCATATATCTGTTGTAAATGACGCCAAATCTAAATCGACACGACTATTAATAAATTTTATTGTATTTAAATAAAGTTTTATTCTTTTTTCTCTTACAAGTATTTTTTTCAATCCATCATATATTTGATGTAAATAAATAACATCATTGGCACAATATTTAATTTGTTTTTCTGACAAATCCCCACCGAAGTCTGAGCTTTGAAGATTTTTACTTATATCGTTTCCAGTAAATTCTTTAACGAGGTCTTTTAGTCCATGTTTATCACTATAACTTCTTGCCAACTTGCTCATTATTTTTGTACAATTTATATTTGAAATATCTACCTCAAGATATTTTTTTAAAAAGAGTAAGTCAGCTCTTGCATAATGAAAGATCTTATTAATTTTATTATCGTTTAGTATTTTTTTTAAATTTGGCGCATGATATGTTTGTCTGTTTAACTGAATAATATGAGCATCATTGCGTCCTGTCGAAATTTGAACAAGACATAATTGATCTCTTTCTACATTTAGACCCATAAATTCGCAATCTATTGCAATATTGTCACTTTTCGAGAATTGATCTGGCAAATCTTCTTTGTGTAATTTAATATCTATATTCATATTGAAAGATATATATGAAACAAAAAGAAATTCTACTTTTCGGTGCAACAGGTCAAATAGGCAGAAATTTAATAAGAAAGCTGTCGAAAAATAACTATAAAATTATAGCTGTCACAAGAAATATTCACAAAGCAGGATATATTTTAAAGACTCAAGCAAATCCTGGTTATTTAGAATTAGTAGAGTTAAATAATTTTGAAATTAACAAAATTGAAGAGTTAATGAAGAGGGCATCTATTTGCATAAATTTAATCGGAATATTGTTTGAAAAGAAAAAAAATGATTTTAACCTAATACACTCAGATTTACCAGCACTGTTATCGAAAAAAGCAAATGAGTTTAAATTAGAAAAGTTTATTCATCTATCAGCATTAGGAATCGAAAAAGCTAATGATAGCAAATATGCATTAAGTAAATTGGATGGTGAAAAAAGAATAAAAGAAAACTTTAATAAACACATAATTATTAAACCATCTATAATTTATTCTATTGATGATAATTTTAGTACTAAATTTATGTCATTGTTAAGCGCTCTACCTATGATGCCTTTATATTATAATGGAAAAACCAAATTCAGTCCAATTCATGTATCTGATATAGTTGAAATAATTTTTAATATGATAAAATATCCAGGGGAAAATTTAGTTTTAGAATGTATGGGTCCAGAAGAAATGACTTTTAAAAAAATTATACAAAACATTCTTATATCTATAGATAAAAAAAGAATTTTATTTCCAATGCCTTATGTGCTAGCAAAGCTGTCAGCAAAATTTTTTCAGTTACTTCCAAACCCATTATTGACAGAGGATCAATTAACGCTCTTAAAATATGATAATTGTAAGTCAGGAAATTATAAAAATAACTTTGATTTAGGTTATATACCAAAAAAAAAATTCGGAGAAGAAATCAATAAATATAGTTTCAATTGGAAAAGTGGTGGACAATTTAATGTGAAATTACAGGATAAATTAAAATGATGACCTATTTAGTTATTGGACTTTGCTTATTTTTGTTGATAGTTGTTGTTTATATATCAGCCAAACCTATTAGCATGGGAATTGAAGCGCGAAGAAATATTAAAGACGTCAATGACAATAATACAGAAAATATGAATAAAGAATATGATGAATCAGAAAATAATAAAACATCTATTTCAGATGAAATTTTAAAATTAAATGATCTCAAGAATAAAGGAATTTTATCAGCAGAAGAATATAAGAAAGCTAAAGATAAATTAATAAACTAAGCAGATTTAATTTTTTTTGTTATGAATTTAGGAACTTCTTCATCCTTCTCGACAATTTCCTCTTTTTTCCCTTTGGGTTGAAATACAATCATTAAATGTAATGGACAGTATGAAAACTTTTCAACTGTTTTTCTTCCACAGAAACTTGCATCTACTTCATTAGGATTTGCCTCCATATATTTGCATGTATCCTCTGATAATTCTTCCAGACTCAAATTCTTTGCAGGTTCAAAGTCTTTATCTAAAAGTAATGTTTTTAATTTTCCCCTTCTGCCTCTTAGTTTTAATTCTGAGCTCTCATTTTTGTTAAAATCTTTTTGATTTTTAACAATAGATCTTGTTTTTATTTTTGAGGATAAATTCAGCCTATGAGCTTTACCTATGACTGCATTTCTTGAAACTCCACCTATGATTTCAGCAATTTGACTTGCGGTATTTCCTTTTCCCCAAAGCTCTTTTAATTTAGTAACTTTTTCTTCAGTCCAGCTCATTTTATTTACTACATTTAGTATATAATTATTATTTATTTACAAGATGTGGCATAATTTTGGTTTAAAACAAGTTTTATTTATCATTTTTCAACATTTAAAGATATTTATAACTTGAGGTTGCAAATTACGCTTTTAAATAAAACAAAAAAAATTATAAGTAATTATGAGCGCTTTAGCACCTAACTATAAAAGAAAAAATTTATCTTTTGTTAAAGGTAAAGGTAGTTTTTTAATAACTGCGAATGGTAAAAAGTATTTAGATTTTGTTCAAGGAATTGCAGTAAATTCTCTAGGACATGCAAATAAAAAACTTATTAATGCAGTAAATAAACAATCAAAAAAACTATGGCATGTATCAAACGCATTTAACATTCCTGAGGGTGAAAAATTAGCAAAAAGATTGGCAAAGAGGACTTTCGCAGACTCAATTATCTTTCAAAACAGTGGAGCAGAAGCAACTGAAACTGCAATCAAAGTAGCAAGAAGATATTTTTACTCTATTGGAAAAGAGAATAAAAACAGAATTATATGCATAAAAAACTCATTTCATGGCAGAACATTAGCAGCTATTCATGCAAGTGGCTCAAAAAAAATGACACAAGGATTTGGCCCAAAGATACCAGGCTTTGATCATTTTGAATTTGGTGACCATAAAAAGTTAAAAAAATTAATTAACAAGAATACAGCAGCAATAATGATAGAAACAATAATGGGCGAGGGAGGTGTAAAAGTAATCCCCAATTGGTGCATAAAAGAGATAAGAAAGCTATGTACAAAAAAAGGCATACTTTTGATTCTTGATGAGGTTCAGTGTGGCATTGGAAGATCAGGAAAATTTTTTGCTTTTGAATATGCAAACGTAAAACCAGATATAGTTCCAATAGCAAAAGGAATTGGAGGTGGTTTTCCTGTTGGTGCTGTCCTAATGACAAAAAAACTTGCAAAAGCTATGGTGCCAGGTACTCATGGCTCAACATTTGGTGGAAACCCACTTGCCATGGCAGTAGGTAATGCTGTTTTAGATCAAATAGATAAGAATTTATTAATGAACGTAAATAAAATGTCAAAATATTTTATTAATGAACTTAATAAAATAAAAATTAAATATCCAAAGATAATTAAAGATGTCAGAGGAGTAGGACTATTAATTGGTTTACAACTTTTTAAGGATCAAACTGAGTTTATAAAAAAATTAATGGATAATAAATTATTGACTATAAGAGCAGCTGAAAATGTCATAAGAATTTTACCCCCATTAAATGTAAAAAAAAGAGAAATTAATATAGCTCTAAAAATTATCGGGAAAGTTTGTAATGAAATAAAATGAAACACTTTATAAATTTAAAAGATATCCCCAGTAAAGATCTTAGAAAAATAATTCTAGATGCAAAAAAAAGAAAAAAACAAAGAAAAAAATTAAATACTTTGGAGCCAGATAAAGGATCGCCTCTTAAAGGTAAAATGCTAGTACAAATGTTTGAAAAAGCTAGTTCAAGAACAAGAATAAGCTTTTACTTAGCTATTAAACAGCTTGGCGGTGGAACATTGACACTTAGATCTAACGAACTTCATCTTGGACAAGGTGGTGAGACAATTGCTGATACTGCTAAAATTTTGTCTACATATGGCGATGGCTTCATGTTGAGAACCGATGATGATAAAAAAATTGAAGATTTTAAAAAGCATTTAACTATACCAATAATAAATGGTTTAAGTCCATCATCTCATCCAACTCAAGTTTTGTCAGATATTTTTACTGTAGAAGAAATAAAAAAAAAACCAATATCAAAATTAAAAATTTGTTGGATCGGAGACTCCAATAATGTTTTGGATAGTTTAATTGCGGCATCTGTTAAGTTTTCTTTCAGATTAAGCATTGGATGTCCAAAAAAATTTGTACCAGGCAAACAGGTTAAAGATTGGGTAAAAAAAAATAAGAAAAAAATTTTTATTTATCATGACCCAAAAAAAGCAGCTTTAGATGCAGATGTAATTTTTTCAGATAAAGTCATATCTCTAAATGACAAAGTGAACAAAAAAAAAAAAATACAACAGTTTCAAAAATTTAAAATTAAAAAGGAGATTTTTAATTATACAAAAAAAAATTGCATTTTTTTGCATTGTTTACCAAGAGGAGATGAAGTTCAAGAGGATGTATTTCTAGGAAAGAATTCTCATGTGTGGCAACAGGCATTGAATAGAGTTCATGTTCAAAAAAGTATTCTATTGTATTGTTTTGGAAAACTAAGGTAAAGGTAGTGGATTATCTGAATTTTGGTTAAGATACAGAATAACTGATGCCCTGTCTTTTTCTTTTCTTAGTCCAGCAAATGCCATCTTAGTACCCTTGATATAGCTTTGAGGTTTTTTTAAATAACCATTCATCTCTTCAAATGTCCAATTTTTGTCGTAAGCTGCCATTGCTTTTGAATATTTGTAATCTTTTTTTGATGCAACTTTTCTTCCTATTACACCATACAATGCAGGTCCAATTTTATTCTCTCCACCTTTATTTACTAAATGGCAAGCAGAGCATTTTTTGAAAACCTTCTCTCCGTGGGAAATATCTCCTAACGCAAGTAATGCAGAAATATCAACTTTTTCCTCAATTTTTTCTGCTGTTGAACTTGAAATTTGGTCACCTTCCTGGATATCTACTTTGTAAGCTGATTTTTCTGGCTTATCTACACGGAAAGCAATGTCTGAAATTTTCCCAATTCCAATTACAAGTAGTGCTATAAGAAGTACAGCTGCAATAATTTTGTTTATTTCAAATGAATCCATTATTTTTTTTAATATGGTCGTATAACATGTTAAACAAAATTTATAACAAATTTAATTTATAAATTTGCGTCTCAAAGACGCATAAAATATGAATATATGAGTAATTCAATTATAATAATTCCTTCAAGATTAGACGCAACAAGACTTCCTCAAAAGCCATTAATAAAAATTAATGATAAAACTCTAATTATGCATGTATATGAAAAAGCTGTACAAAGCCAAATTGGAGAGGTTTATGTAGCAACATGTGATGAAGAAATTGCCATAGAAGTAAGAAAAAATGGAGGTAAATTTATAATGACAGACACAAATCACACGAATGGGACAGATAGAGTATTTGAGGCCTCTCAGAAATTAGATTTAAAAGATATCGATTTTATTATGAATATCCAAGGCGATGAACCAATGATTAATCCTTTGGATATTAGAAATTTAAATAAATTATCAAAAGAACAAAACTTCAATATTTCAACATTAGCATACAACATTCAGAAAAAAGAAGATTATGATAATGAAAACATTGTAAAAGTTATTACAAAAAATAAGATATCAGAAAACTCAGCAACAGAAGCTTTAAATTTTCAGAGAGTAATTAAAAAAAATAGTTCTAGTAATATTTATCATCATTTTGGAATATATTTATATAAGTATTCAGCTTTAAAAAAATTTGTAAATTGTGAAAAAAGTGAAAATGAAACTAAAGAAAAACTGGAGCAGCTTAGAGCAATTGACAATAATATAAAAATAAATGTAATATTGGCGAACCATTTTTCTAGTGGCATTGATACAAAAAAAGATCTAGAAGAATATATAAAATCATTTAAAAAATAACATAATGAAGATAGTTTATCAGGGTATTACGGGTAGTTACAGTGAGAGCTGTGCCAAATATCTTTACCCAAACATAGAGACTATTCCTTGTAAAACTTTTGATGAATGTTTTGAGAGGGCAAGTGAAAATAATAAAATTAGAGCAATTATACCAGAGTCAAATAAAACAACAGGAAATATTGGGGTAGAATATTTAATATTTAAATACAGATTAAATATTTATGAAGAAATCTTTTTTCCTATCAATCATAATCTAATAGGTATTAAAGGTTCTCAATTAAAGGAGATTACAAATGTTTACTCACATGCTCAAGCGCTGAGCCAAGCTTCTGAATTTTTAAAAAAAAATAATCTTTCTGGTAATGTAAGAGCAGATACTGCAGGATCTGCTAAATATATTTCAGAGGCAAAAGATAAAAGTAAGGCCGCTATAGCATCAAAACTAAGTGCTAAAATATATAATCTTGAAATTTTAAAAGAGAATATTCAAGATGATAACGACAACTATACAAGATTCTTAATAATGGGGAAAGATATCTTGCAGCCTGAAATTGATAAAAATAAATATATTACCTCTATTTTATTTAAATTAAGAGAGAGGCCTGCTGCTTTATATTCTGCTCTATCAGGATTCGCAATTAATGGAGTAAATATGACCAAGCTTCAAAGTTTTCCTGAAAAAAATTCGTTCTCCTCATTTTTTTTCTTGTGTGACATCGATGGGCATTTAGATGAAAAAAAAATTAAAAATTCATTAGAGGAATTAGCCTTTCATTGTGAAGACATGCACGTCCTAGGTGTTTATAAAGCACATGAATTTCGAGAAAAAAAATAATTAACTTTATTGTAGATTAGAAAAAATTATTGTTATAATACATCTGGAGGCCTTCCAGGTGGAATTACCATGAACTCCCCCAGACTTGAAAAAGAGCAAGGGTAGTGAGTTTTTTCCAGGTTGGTAGGTCTCCTGTTATGACAATAAAATCTCAAGTTCTGGCATTAAAATATAGACCTCAAAAATTTAAAGATTTGATTGGTCATGAGGAAATTGCCATTACAATTTACAATTCTATTAAAAACAATAATTCAGCTAATGCTTTTTTGTTTACTGGTATGAGGGGAATTGGAAAGACTACATTTGCGAGAATTGTTGCTAAAGCATTGAATTGTGAAAATGCAATTGAAAGTAAGTGTGAAAAAAAATGTGATCAATGTGATCCAATAGCAAATTCTAACCATATTGATGTTCTTGAAATGGACGCGGCAAGTAGAACAGGTGTTGATGATGTTAGGGAGTTAATAGAATTTTCTAGATATCCACCAACAGTATCGAAGTTTAAAATTTTTATCATTGATGAAGTACACATGCTAAGCAAGCAAGCATTTAATGCTTTACTTAAGACATTGGAAGAGCCTCCAAAATATTTAAAATTTATTTTTGCAACTACTGAAGTAAAAAAAATCCCTATTACCGTTATATCCAGGTGTCAAAGGTACGATTTATCAAGAATTAAGTCTGAAGAACTATTCAATTATTTAAAAAATATAACAATAAAAGAAAAAAAGGATGTCGAAGATAAAGCAATTAAATTAATAGTTAAATTATCAGAAGGTTCTGTAAGGGATGCATTATCTTTGTTAGATAGAGTAACTATTTCTAATAACCAGAGCTCTGTGAAATTTGAAGATGCTCAGAAGATTTTTGGCTATATAAATAAAAGTTCATACATAGAATTATTAGAAATAATATTTTTAGGCGACGAAGAAAAAATAATAGATCATTATAGAAAATTGTACAATTCGGGCATTGAACCTAACTTATTTTTAAATGATTTCTTAGAGGTATTATATTTTCTTAAGAATATATCTTACATTGAAAATGGAGGGAATAATTTTTCATTAAATGATAGTGATTACAAAAAAATAACTTCTTTATCAAAAGAAATAGATCCAAATGCAACATTTTTATTTTGGGAATATACTTTAAAAACTTTAAAAGAAATAAATATAGTTGCTAATCCAAATTTATTAGTTGAAATGTTCTTAGTCCAATTAACTTATTTAAAAAAAAAAAATGTAACACAAAAATATCAGCAAAATGAATTAAAAAACACCCCAATAAAAAATGTAGATATAAAAAATGCTACTAATAAAGATGCAATTAACCAAATTAAAAATATTAAACAAGAAGATGAAAAAATTGAAAAAAAAAATACTTTAGAGATAAACAATTTAGATGATTTAATTGAAATGTGTTTTGAAAAAAAAGAGATGAAACTAAAATACGAATTAGAAAATAATGTAAACCTAGTATCTTTTTCAAATATGAATATTGAAATTTCTTTTAATGATAAACTAAATAAAAGTTTTGTAAAAGATTTATCTGAAAAATTGTATGATTGGACTAAAAACCGATGGCTTATTTCTTTTTCAAAGGAAAAAGGTAAGATGAGCGCAAAAGAGAAAAAAAATATTCAAAAAAAAGAAAAAATCACAGAGTATAAAAGTTCGGACGAATATAAAAATTTGCTGGAAGCATTTCCTGATATTGAATTAATTAATCTTGAAAAAAAAGATGACTGATTTCAATAAAATTTTAGAAAAAGCCAAAGAGATAGAAAAAAAAATAAAAGAAAGTCAGGAGAATCTGAAAAAAATTGAGGTTGATGGTAAGTCAGGTGGAGATGTGGTTAAAATTACTCTTAACGGCGACGGGGAAATGACTAAAATTTTATTAAGTGATAAAGTGCTAAAAGAAGACAAAGAGATAATTCAGGATTTAATTACTGCTGCACATAATGATGCCAAAAACAAATTAAAATCAAAAACTTCAGAAGAAATATCAAAGGCAACTGGGGGATTAGGGGTGCCTGGGTTTAAATGGCCTTTATAATTAAATGCAAAATCTGCCCGAAATAGATAATTTAATTAAATTAATATCTAAATTGCCAGGTCTTGGACCTAAGTCTGCAAAAAGAATAATCTTAAAAATGATAAATAATCGAAAAGAAATATTAAAACCATTGGCTAACAATCTTGGCGAAGTATTGAAAAATATTGAACGTTGTACAATTTGTGGAACATTAAAATCTAATAATCATCCCTGCAATAATTGCGAAGACAAAAATAAAAAATATAATAAAATATGTGTAGTTGAAAATATTTCAGACCAATGGGCAATAGAAAGTTCGTCAATTTTTCAAGGTTATTATCATATTTTGGGAGGCACTATTTCTGACAGCAATAACAGCAATAATAGAGAAAATTTGCTTATAAATTCTTTAATAGAAAGAGTAAAAAATGACAATATAGAAGAAGTAATTTTAGCAACCAGTGCTACTGTTGAAGGACAGACTACTGCTTTTTATATTCAAGACAGTTTAAAAAATACCAATGTAAAGATTTCAAAATTAGCCCAAGGTTTGCCAGTTGGAGGAGAAATTGAATCTTCAGATGATGGAACTTTAATATCTGCTTTTAAAAATAGAAGAGACTTGTAAGTTTATAATTAACTTTTTTTAATTAATCTATTTAAATGCAATAGAGGTTCAGTATAGCCTGATGGTTGTGACTTACCATGGAAAATCAACTCACATGCTGCCTTAAAAGATATTGATTTGTCATAATTTGGAGACATATTTTGATATTCAGGATCCCCTTGATTTTGTTTGTCAACTATCTTTGCCATTTTCTTAAGAATTTCTAAAACCTGTCTATTTGAGCAAATACCATGATGTAGCCAGTTAGCTATATGTTGTGATGAAATTCTAAGTGTTGCTCTATCCTCCATTAATCCAACGTTATTTATATCTGGAACTTTAGAGCATCCTATTCCCTGATCTACCCACCTAACAACATATCCTAATATTGTTTGAGTCGAGTTACATAACTCTTTATTTATCTCTTCTTTACTCCAATTAGGTCTGTCATCTATTGGAATGGATAACAAGTCATCAATATAATTTATTTTATTATTATTTAATTTTTTGTGTTTTTCAAAAATGTTTAATCTGTGATAATGCATTGCATGTAAAGAAGCTGCGGTAGGAGAAGGAACCCATGCGCAATTTGCACCAGCTTCAAGATGTGATATTTTTTGTTCCATCATATCTTTCATTTTATCTGGCATAGCCCACATACCTTTACCTATTTGTGCAACACCTGAAAATCCACATTTTAAACCAATATCTACGTTGTTATCTTCGTAAGCCTTTATCCACTTTGATTTTTTCATGTCTCCTTTTTTTATCATTGGACCTGCTTCCATTGACGTATGCATTTCATCCCCAGTTCTATCCAAAAAGCCGGTATTTATAAAAAAAACTCTACTTTTTAATGTTCTAATACATTCTTTTAAGTTTACAGATGTTCTTCTTTCTTCATCCATAATACCACATTTAATCGTATTTTTTTCAAGTTTTAAGATTTCTTCAACTCTAGTAAATATTTTATCTGTAAAAGCAGTTTCTTCTGGCCCATGCATTTTTGGTTTTACAATATATATAGAGCCTGTTCTTGAGTTACCTTTTCTTTTTAAATCATGAATTGCTGCAGCAGTTGTTATAAATGCGTCCATGATACCTTCTGGGACTTCAGAACCATCTTCTAAAATAATCGCTGAGTTGGTCATTAGATGACCAACATTCCTAATTAAAAGCAAGCTTCTACCGTGTAACTTTTCTTTTTTGTTTTCTTTTGAAATATAACTTCTATCTGGATTGAGTTTTCTTTCTAAAGTTTTCCCATCTTTTTCGAAGATGGATTTTAGAGTTCCTTTCATCAAACCTAACCAATTTCTGTAACATAAAATTTTATCTTCCGAATCTACTGCAGCAACACTATCTTCGTTATCGCATATTGTAGATATTGCAGACTCTATAATTATGTCACTTATTCCCGCAGCATCCTGAACAGCGCTAAAAGCTTTAGGGTTAATTATTATCTCAATTTTTAAATTATTATTTTCTAAAATTACTGTTGTTGGATTATTAGGTTCTCCTCTGTATCCAATAAATTTATTTTTATCTATTAATTCAAACTCTTTATTATCTTTTAATATTTTTAAATTACTTCCCTCTATTTTAAATCCATTTATATCTTTCCAATGAATTTCATTGATAGAGAAGTGATCATTTAGAAAATTACGAGCAAATTTTATTACCTCTTGTCCTCTCAGAGGGTCGTACTTTTGACTTCCGGTTTCCTCAGATTCAATTAAATCCGTACCATATAAACTATCATAAAGACTTACCCATCTTGCATTAGCAGCATTTAATGTATATCTAGAATTCATTATTGGAACCACAAGTTGAGGACCTGCAATACTAGAAATTTCACTATCAAGCTTTTTTGTATCTATTTTAAATTCTTTTCCTTCTTCCTTTAAATATCCAATTTCTTTTAAAAAATTCTTGTACGCTTGATGACTAAATTCTCCATCTTTATTTTTTTTTAACCATAAATCAATTTCGGATTGAAGAGTTTCTCGAGTTTCTAATAGCTTTTTATTAATTGGTGCAAGTTCATTAATACTTTTATCAAATCCATCCCAGAATTCTTTTTCTTTAACATCTAATCCTGGAAGAAGTTCATTATTTACAAAATCAACCAAATTTTTTGACACTGATAATGTATTAATTTTAATAAATGTATCACTCATTATTTTTTTAATTTTCGAAACAGTTATATATGACAATCAATAAATTATGTCATTACTTTATTTAGGAAAATGTTATTTTTGATCAGAAGATGATCATAACTGTTAAAATTTGATCATTTTATCGCCTAAAAATAATATATAGTTTGTGTATGAAAAATTATTTAAATTTTGAGACTGATATAAAAAACTTAGAAATAGAATTAGATAGATTAAAAGATCCATATAATCAAGATGGTCTCTCAGAAGTAGACACTAGTAAAATAACAGATTTACAAAATGAGATAGATAAAAAACTCAAAGATGTATATTCAAACCTTGATGCATGGCAAACAACATTGGTTGCAAGACATGAGGATAGACCTAAATCTAAGTTTTTTATTGATAACTTATTTGATGAATTCATTTCACTTTCAGGAGATAGATTTTATGGAGAAGATAAGTCGGTAATTTGTGGTTTTGGTAAGTTTAATTCTAAATCAGTATTAGTAATAGGACAGGAAAAAGGTGAGAATTTAGACTCTAGGATTGAAAGAAATTTTGGGATGATGAGACCAGAAGGTTACAGAAAAACAATAAGGTTAATGAATCTGGCTAATAAATTTAAAATACCAATTATTAATTTTGTGGATACGCCAGGTGCTTACCCAGGAGTTGGTGCTGAAGAAAGAGGACAAGCCGAAGCGATTGCAAAGTCTATTGAATGTTCAATGCAACTGACTGTTCCTACTTTATCTATAATTATAGGTGAAGGAGGTTCTGGTGGTGCGATTGCACTAGCTTCCTCCAGCAAAGTATTGATGTTAGAGAATGCAATATATTCAGTAATATCCCCTGAGGGATGTGCAACTATACTCTGGCGAGATCCATCAAAGACTTTAGAGGCGGCGAAAGCAATGAAGCTTTCGGCAAAAGATCTTTTAAAACTAGAAATTATCGATGAAATAATACCTGAACCTTTGGGAGGTGCACATCGAGATAAAGATCTTATTTTAGATAACGTACGAAATGCTATTGATAGAAATCTAAGTAAGTTTCTCACATTAAACGAAGATGAAATATTAAATCAAAGAAAGAATAAGTTTTTAGATATTGGAAGGAATAAAGGGTTCAGCACTAACATTGTAAACCATAATAAGCTCACTTTTAAGTATAATTTTATTCAAAATTTGATTTCAAAAATAAAGATAAATAAAAAATTATCTATTACCATTTTGACAATATTTTTATTTGTGATTTTAATATCAATTATTTTTTGATTTATAAAGCTCCACAACAGTGTTTATATTTTTTTCCTGACCCGCATGGACATGGTTGATTCCTCCCAACCTTACTTTTTGAAATAGATGTTAAATTTTCCCTAATTTTTTTTTCTGAGCTGTCATCCTCTTTTTTTTCTATTATTTTTAAATTTAGAAGCATTGTAACGAGATCAGTTTTTAATTTTCCCAATAAATCTTCGAATAATAGAAATGCTTCTTTTTTATATTCTACTAAAGGATCTCTTTGTCCGTAAGATCTTAAACCAATTACTTGTCTTAATTGCTCTAGGTATTGAATATGTGATTTCCAATTTTGATCTATAATTTGTACCAATATCCTTTTTTCAATTTCCTTTCCTTGCTCAACGCCTAATAAATCATTTCTTTCATCTCTTTTATTTGTAAATTTATCCTTGATTATTCTTTCCATTGTTTTTAGATCTGAATTTAAAATTCTACCAAATTCATCGTCGGTTATTGATTTACCTAAAGTCTGCTTTAAAGTATTTGGAAATTCTTTAGAGTTTGGTGATTTTTCATGTATTATTTTTTGTCTTTTTAAATTTTCTAAAACTTCTTCAAGAAAAATATCTGAATAATTCACCTTTTCTATACCATTTATTACATTTTTACGTTGTTCAAAAATTACATGTCTTTGATCATTAAGAACATTATCAAATTTAATAAGCGTTTTCCTGATATCAAAGTTTCTTGCCTCAACTTTTTGTTGTGCTCTTTCAATTGCTTTATTTATCCAGGGATGGTCAATACTTTCACCGCCTTTGAGACCGAGCTTTTCTAGCATTGAATTCATCGTCTCAGAACCAAACAATCTCATCAAATCATCTTCTAAACTTACAAAAAATATTGAACTACCTTCATCTCCCTGTCTTCCCGACCGTCCTCTTGCTTGATTGTCCACTCTCCTACTTTCCATTCTTTCTGTTCCAATGACAAATAAACCTCCTCTTTTTTTTACGTCCTCCTTTTCGGATTGATCATATCCACCCAACTTAATATCAACACCTCTGCCCGATATACTTGTGGTAATAATAACAGAATTTATTTTACCAGCGTTTGCGATAATTTCTGCTTCTTTCTCATGATTTTTAGCATTTAAAATAATATGTTTTATTTTTTCTTTTTTTAACAAATTCGAGTAATGCTCCGATTTATTTATGCTAGATGTAAAAACTAAGAGTGGTTGTCCAATTATATTGCATTCTTTTATTTTTTGTATGATTGCATTATCTTTTTCTAAATTTGTCCTAAAAATTTGATCATTGAGATCATTTCTTATCATATCTTTGTTGGTAGGTATCTGTAGAACTGGCAAGTTATAAATCTCAAAAAATTCTGCAGATTCTGTTTGTGCCGTTCCTGTACAACCTGCTAATTTATCATATAACTTAAAAAAATTTTGATAGGTTATTGACGCTAGCGTTTGATTCTCTGCTTTAACCTGTATTTTTTCTTTTGCCTCTAAACTCTGATGAAGTCCATCACCAAATCTTCTACCTGGTAATTGCCTGCCAGTTTGTTCATCAATTATAATTATTTCATTATTTTTAACTATGTAATCTCTTCCATTCTCAAATAAATAATTCGCCCTTAATGCTTGGTTCACATGATGAACCAAGTGTAAATTTTCTGGGTCGTAAAAATTGTTATTTTTTAAAATACCAGCATCAGAAAATATTTTTTCAACATTATCTATCCCTTCATTTGTTAAGAGTATATTTTTTTCTTTTTCGTCTAAGTCAAAGTCTGTTTTTTTCAAATTTTTAATTAATTTATCTACAGCAATATATTGCATAGTTTTATCCTCTGCTGCCCCAGAAATAACCAAAGGAGTTCTAGCCTCATCAATTAAACAAGAATCAATCTCATCAACTATTGCAAAATTATGCTTTCTCAAGACCATTTCATTTACAGAATATTTCATATTATCTCTTAAAAAATCAAAACCTAGCTCACTGTTGGTGGCATAAGTTATATCTTTATTATAATTTTCTTTACGCTCTTCATCTGATTGGTCTGAATTTATATACCCACAACTTAAACCCAAAAAATTGTATATTTTACCCATATTTATACTATCTCTTTTTGCGAGGTAATCATTTACAGTCACTATATGAACACCTTTTTTTTCTAAAGCGTTTAGGTATGCTGCAAGAACGATAGTAAGCGTTTTACCTTCACCCGTTTTCATCTCTGCAATCTTATTCTCATGCAGCGCGATACCACCAATTAGCTGAACATCAAAGTGTCTTTCGTTGTTAATTCTTTTCGAAGCCTCTCTTACTAGCGCAAAAGCCTCAGGCAATATATCGTCTAACTTCTCTCCTTTTTTTAATCTGGAGATAAATTCATTTGTCTTCAAAGGAAACTTGTTATCCTCAAATTTGCTAATATCACTTTCTTGAAGGCTAATCTTTTTTACAATTTTCTGAATTCTATCTAATTCTTTTTGATTACCACTTTTTATAAATTTACTAATAATGTTTAACGGATTAAGCATATTTTTGATGTTTTAATAATTATAAATTATATAGTTATTTATTTAAAAAATTAAATAGCATGGATTTCGGCATAAACAACTTTTTTGACAAGAAACATAAAGATTCTAAAATAGGACATTTTCAAGATCTTGAACATATTGATGGAGTATCTATCTCAACAATTAGCTGTGGTCTATATGATAAAAAAAGAGATGACTTAGTATTATTTTATTTTAGGGACGGCGCAAATTATGCAAATGTATATACACAATCTAGTTTAGTATCTGAAAATATAAAATGGAATAAAAAAATAAAAGATAAAAAAATTTATGGCATTTTAATTAATACAAGAAATGCAAATTCCTTGACAGGAAATGATGGCTATAATTCTCTAAAAAAAATCTCTTTAAATTTATCAAAATTATTAACATCAAAACAAATTGCAGATGAGGACAAACCAAAAGAAATTAAACCAAACCACATATTATTTGCTTGTACAGGAACCATAGGAGAAAAATTTCCAGAAGATATAATTTTAAGTAACACTAAAAACTTAGTCGATAAAATAAAATACAATCAAAATAAACTAATTTGGATTAAAGCAGCTCTTGGAATTATGACAACAGATACTAAACCAAAATTATCAATGTCAGAATGTAAAATAGGTGGTTCTGATGTTAAAATATATGGTGTTGCAAAAGGTTCAGGAATGATATTTCCAAATATGGCAACAACTTTAGGATTTATTTTTACTGATGCAAATATTTCTTCATCAATATTAAAACAAATACTAAATTTAAATATTAAAACTACATTTAATGCAATAACGTGTGATGGAGATACTAGTACAAATGATATGGTTTCAATTTTTTCAACTGGTCAAGCTAAAAATAAAGAGATTAAAAGTTTTAAAGATCCAAAATTGAAACAATTTATTAAAAGTGTTCACGAGGTTATGCTAAATTTAGCAAAAAGAGTTGCTAGTGATGGAGAGGGGGCAACAAAATTTGTTACAATCAAATGCATAAATAGCAAAACAGAGAAAGATGCAAAAAATATCTGCTTCTCTATAGCTAACTCTCCATTAGTTAAAACGGCAATTTTTGGAGAAGACCCTAATTGGGGAAGAATAGCTATGGCAGTAGGAAAAAGTGGCGCAAATATTAAAATTGAAAAATTATCTATATCAATGGGATCAAATATCATTTTTAACAATGGGAAATTAGATAAAAATTATAATGAAAATATTTTAAGCGAGTATATGAAAAACGAAAATATAGAAATTATAGTTGATTTATCTCTTGGGAGTAAAAATTTCACAACATATACTATGGATCTTTCCAAGGAATATATTGAAATCAATTCAGATTATAGATCATAGGTATTGAAATCTTTCATAATATAATTAAATCATTCTTATGATTAAATATCTTTTAAATTGCAAAAATTGCAGCTTTGAATTTGAAAGCTGGTTTGCTAGCTCAAAGGAGTTTGATAAATTAAAAAAATTAAAGTTTCTTAATTGTCAGAACTGTAACTCTAGTAAGATTGATAAGTCTTTAATGAAACCAAATTTAGCAAATGCCAACTTCAAAAAAGATAAAGCGTTAAAAAATAATACAAATTTTAAGAAAAAATTAAAAGAATATCAAAAATTTATAAAGCAAAATTTTGAATATGTTGGTGAAAATTTTGCATATGAGGCAAGATCCATTCATTATAATAAAAATAACAACAAAAAAAATATTTTTGGGCAAGCATCAGGCAAAGACATCATGGAGCTAAAAGAGGAAGGTATTGAAACATATACAATTCCATGGATCGAAGATAAGGAAAATTAATTTTTTTTATATTTGGTAATATAATTTATAGATTTGTCATTTGAAATTTTCCATTTGTTTAATATTGGATTAAATTTCACTCCGTCAATTTTTTTTAATTCGAGTGAATTTTTATTACATATTTTTTCTAGTTTTTCAGGTTTTACAAACTTATTCCAGTCATGCGTACCAATTGGAAGCCATCTTAGAACATATTCAGCACCTATTATTGCAAATACATAAGATTTTAATGTTTGATTTAAAGTTGCAATAAACATTATTCCATTGATTTTTAAAAACTTTGCACTTTGATTTATAAATTCAGGTATATCTTTAACATGTTCAACTATTTCCATATTAAGAATTACATCAAATTTTTTTTCGTATGAAAAATTTTCTGGAGATGTATCGTAATATTTAATTTTTAAATTGCTCTTTTTTAAATGATGTTTTGCAATTTCGATATTTTTTTTTGAAGCATCTATGCCTACTACATCTGCTCCAAGTCTTGCTAGTGGCTCAGAAAGTAAACCACCCCCACATCCAATATCTAAAATATTTATTCCATTTAATGGCATATAGCTAGATGTGATATTAAAGTCTTTGATAATATTCTCTTTTATGTATTTTATTCTTATTGGATTAAATTTATGTAGTGGTTTAAATTTGCCATTTGGATTCCACCATTCTTCTGCAATTTTGTTAAATTTTTCTACTTCTTGCCTGTTTATAGTATTATTTTTCATTCTTTATTGACATTATAAATTAGATGTATTTTATCAATAAAATAAAACTTGTAAATAAAACTACCAATGAAAATTATTGTACTGAAATTTGGCGGCACTTCGGTTGGTTCAATTCAAAGAATTAAAAAAGTTGCTAAAATAATTAAATCTTATTCAAAAAAATATAATGTAATAGTTTTATCTTCAGCCATGAGTGGCACTACTAATAAGCTGATAAACATGTCTCAAAAAATTAGTAAAAATTTTGCTGATAATGAATATGATGCATTGGTTTCAGCAGGTGAGCAGATATCATGTTCGTTGTTAGCAGGTCAATTATTATCAGAAGGAATAAAATCAAGATCCTGGATGGCTTGGCAAATACCAATTTTAACAGAGGGAAAACACAAATATTCAAGAATAAAATACATAAATAAGACTAAGATTTATAAATATTTAAAATCTGGCGGAATTCCTATTATTGCTGGCTTCCAAGGTGTGGATAAAAATTTAAACATTACAACAATTGGTCGGGGTGGATCAGACTCAAGTGCAATTATGGTTGCAAAGTTTTTTAAAGCTGATCGATGTGTAATTTACACGGATGTGCAAGGAATTTATACTACAGATCCAAATAAATTAATATCAGCAAAAAAAATTAAAAATATTTCATATGAAGAAATGCTAGAAATGGCCTCGCTGGGATCAAAAGTTATGCAGCCACATTCAATACAGGATGCAAGATTAAATAGAATTAATATCGAAGTAAGATCGTCATTTGTTAATAGATCAGGTACATTAATAACTAAAAGAAAAAATATTGTTAATAATAAAATTATCACTGGAATTTCTTCCACAAATAATGATGCTAAAGTAACCCTGTTAGGGGTTAGAGATAGACCGGGTATAGCGGCCTCGATATTCAAACCACTTTATCTAAATTCAATTAATGTAGATATGGTTGTTCAAAATATATCCTCAGATGGCAAAGAAACAGACCTTACTTTTACTATAAAGTCTTATGATTTAAATAAAACAAAAAAAATAATATACAATAATAAAAATATTAATTTTAAAAAAATGATTTTTGATAAAAATGTATCAAAAGTGTCAATTATTGGTGTTGGGATGATTACTACCCCAGGAGTAACTTTTAGAATGTTCCAAGCTCTAGCAAAGAAAAACATAAATATTCAAGTTATTTCAACATCAGAAATAAAAATATCAGTACTGATAAAAAGTAATAATGTTGCAAAAGCAATAAAATGCTTACATAAAGAATTTTCCTTAGAAAAATGAAATCTGAAATTAGACCATTTAGAAACATTAGTAGAAAGAAGACAAAGGTAATTAGTGTTGGAAAAATTAAAGTGGGTGGAAATAATCCAATCTCAGTTCAGACAATGACTAATACATTGACCACTGATCATAAATCTACAATAGAACAAATAAATGAAGTTACGGAAGCTGGTGCAGATATTGTAAGAGTTTCATGTCCTGATAGTAAATCAACAGAGTCTTTAAAAACTATAATCAATAATGTGGATGTCCCCATTGTAGCTGATATCCATTTTCATTATAAAAGAGCTATTGAAGCTGCAGAAAATGGTGCAGATTGTCTTCGCATAAATCCAGGAAATATTGGAAATATAAAAAGAATAGCTGAGGTTATATCTGCTGCAAAGAATAATAACTGTTCTATAAGAATTGGAGTTAATGCAGGTTCACTTGAAAAAGATATTCTTGAAAAATATAAAGAACCTTGTCCAGAAGCTTTAGTTGAAAGTGCTCTAAGGAATATAAAAATAATTGAGGATATGGATTTCTCAAACTTAAAAATTAGCGTTAAATCCTCCGATGTATTTTTATCAATAGCTGCATATAGATTATTATCAGACAAAACAGATTATCCACTTCACTTAGGAATTACTGAAGCAGGAAGTTATTTACCTGGGAGCATTAAAACATCGATAGGATTTGGAAGTTTATTATTAGATGGGATTGGAGACACCATAAGAGTATCACTTTCTGATGACCCTGTTGAAGAAATTAATGTTGGCAATGAAATATTAAAATCACTTAACTTGAGAAATAGAGGTGTGAAGATTATCTCATGCCCGTCTTGTGCTAGACAGGCATTTCAAGTTATTGATACTGTTAAGCAATTAGAGAAAAGATTATCTCATATAAAAAAACCAATAACTCTATCGATTATAGGTTGTGTTGTTAATGGACCGGGAGAAGCAAAACAAACTGAAATAGGTATTACAGGAGGAGGAAAAGATAATCATATGTTGTATTTAAATGGTTTAGAAACAGAAAAAGTAGTGACTAAAGACATGATAAATAAGATTGTTGCTTTAGTTGAAGATAAAGCTTCAAATATATAAAAAATAAATAAATGCTACCAAATGATAAAGTACAAAACTTAATTGATAAACACCTCCAACTTGAAAAAGAGCTTTCATCAGCCGATATAAATAAAAAAAAATATGCAGAAATTTCAAAGGAGTATTCTGATTTAAATGAAATTATAAAACAAGCAAAAGAATATTTAAGTTATGAAAAAGATACTGAAGACTTAAAAAATATAATTAATGATAGTGATTCTGATAAAGATATGAAGGAGTTTGCAAGTAGCGAGCTTCAAAATTTAAAAAAAAACTATGAGATTAATGAAAAAAAAATTAAATTATTTCTACTTCCAAAAGATCATGCAGATACTAAAAATGCAATAATTGAAATAAGAGCTGGTACTGGTGGTCTAGAAGCTAGTCTTTTTGCTTCAGATTTATTTAAAATGTATGAAAAAGTAAGTCAAAAAAAAGGATGGAAAATAGAAATAATCTCAATTTCTAAAAGTGATGCAGGAGGCTTAAAAGAGGTAATTGCAATTGTTAAAGGAAAAAACATTTATTCTTCATTAAAGTATGAAAGTGGAGTTCATAGAGTTCAAAGAGTTCCTGATACCGAAACACAAGGAAGAGTACATACATCAGCAGCTACTGTTGCAGTTTTGCCAGAAGCTGAGGATGTAGATATAAAATTGGATGAAAAAGATTTAAGGATAGATGTTTTTAGAAGTAGTGGTCCAGGTGGTCAAAGTGTAAATACAACTGACTCCGCTGTTAGAATAACTCATATCCCAACAGGAATAGTTGTAAGTCAACAAGATGAAAAATCACAAATAAGAAATAGAGAAAAAGGTTTAAAAATTTTGAGATCAAGAATTTATGATTTTGAAAGACAAAAAATTGATCAGGAGAGATCGAAGGACAGAAAAAGTAAAATTGGAACAGGAGATAGGTCCGAAAGAATTAGAACTTACAATTTTCCTCAAGGGAGAGTAACTGATCATCGAATTAATTTTACATTACACAAATTAGACGAATTTATGGAAGGAGAGATATTTGATGAAATGCTTGAAAATTTAAATTTACAAGCTCAACAATACGAACTTAATAAATAAACCAATGAATTATTTTGAAGCATTAAAATATGGTACATTAACACTACAATCAAATAATATCAAAACTTTTAATTTAGATAGTGAATTAATATTAAGCGAGGCTCTAAATTTGACGAGAGAACAAATTTTAATAAATCAAAAAAAAAAAATTAAAAAAGAGGACTTTGACGCTTATAAAAATCTTTTAGATAGAAGAAAAAATAATGAACCCATTGCTTATATCATAAAAAAAAAAGAATTTTGGAGATATAGTTTCATTGTTTCCAAAGACGTATTAATACCAAGACCTGAAACAGAACAAATTGTAGAAGAAGTATTTAAATATACAGGGTTAAGCACTTCTAAACATGTATTAGATATTGGGACTGGTTCTGGATGCATAATCATTTCTATACTAAAGGAAAGACCAAAATTTCATTGTACAGCTATAGATATAAGCAAAAAAGCCATAAAAGTTGCAATTAGTAATGCAAAAATGCATCACTTAAGAAATAAAATTAAATTCATTAATATCGATATTGACAAGTTGTTTATTAAAAAATATGATTTAATTGTATCTAATCTCCCTTACATACGTTCGAATAAAATAAATAGATTAGAAAAAGATGTTAGGATGTATGAACCTTTAATAGCTTTAGAAGCTGGTTTAGACGGATTAAGAGAGATTAAAAAATTAATACGAAAAAGCACCAAATTGCTAAAAAGAAATGGTAAATTGATAATTGAAATAGGTCATGATCAAGAAATCAAGGTTAAAATGCTATTGAAGAAAAATAATTTTTATATTAATAAAGTTTGTAAAGATCTTCAATCATACCCAAGAATTGTGGTTTCAACTAAATTAAGTTAATGAATAATTATCGTAGTAACAGAAAAAATAGATTTAAATCTAATGGTGACAGAAGTTTTAGAAAAAGAACTTCAAATGGGCACAAAATTCATAATGAATTTAATCAAAACTCAGACTTTAAGCATAGAAACCCTGGAAGAAACAATCACAATGCTTCAAAACTTATTGATAAATACAATAATCTCGCAAGAGAAGCATTATCAGTTGGAGATAAAATATTGTCTGAGAACTACTTACAACATGCTGATCATTTTAAGAGAGTATTAAATTTACAAGAACTAAACAAAATTCAGAGTGAAAATAATAATATAATTGAACAAGATTTTAAAAAAGATGAAGATGTTGATAATAATATAACTGATACATTAGATAAAATAGACTAATTTTTTTTAGCTATAAGATCAGACTTAAGAACATCAATTTTTATTTTTGCTACTTCAAAGTTTTTTCTCTCATTTCCTTTTAATATTTTACCAGATGGTAATTTTAATTTTTGTGAATTTATTTTTCTTCCATTCTCAATAACCTCATAGTGCAAATGCGGTCCTGTAGATAAACCAGTTGATCCAACGTATCCAATAATTTGCCCCTGTTTAACTCTTGAACCTTTTTTTATTCCTCGTCCAAATTTTGACATGTGCGCATAAACAGTTTGGTAAGTGCTATTGTGTTTAATTTTTACACAATTGCCTCCACCACCACACCAACCTGCTTTGGTTACTTTACCATCACCAGAAGCCATTATTGGAGTACCTTTTGGAGCTGCAAAGTCTGTGCCAGTATGCATTTTAGTATAACCTAAAATAGGATGTTTCCTTTTTCCATATGAAGAGGATAAACGCGCACCATTAATTGGTGTTTTCATCAAAGTTTTTTTTATACTTTTCCCAGTTTCATCAAAATAATCTATTTTATTTTTTTCATATTCATATTTGTAAAGTTGTAAATCATTATCCTGCAGATTTAAACTTGCAAAAATAATTGCACCAGTATCAACAACTATATTTTTATCATTTACAAACTCTTCATAAATAATTTGAAAACTGTCATTTTTCCATATGTCTCTTTGGAAATCTACTTGAAATCCGTATAGTCTTGCAAATTCAATAATTATGTTAGGTTTTATGCCTAAATTTATCGCGCTATCATACAGACTATTTGTTATAATAGTTTCTTTATATACAAAGTTTTTAGTGAAATTTTTCTGTATTTTTTTTAAATTATATTTGTCTTCATTTATTTTTTTTGTGAAAAGAATTTCATTTTTTTTATCTGTTTCAATTTTAAATTGAACTATTTCATTATTAAATAAGTGATCAATTTTAAAAGAGAATTTTTGATTAATTCTTAAAATTTTTAAAGTATTTTCTTTAGAAATTGCATCAAGTAAGTTTTCTCTATCTTTCTTATTTATATCCAATTTGTTTAAAATAGCCTCATAAGTATCACCATTTTTTGAAATATAATTTTTAATTGAGTATCTTGGTTCTAAATTTTTAGTTATGTTTAAAATTGTTTTTTTTAAAAATGTATTATCAAAGGCAGCTTTAACATTTTCAACTTTTTTCAATTTATTATTTGAATAAATGCTTGAAATAAAGATTCCCATAACTGTAACTAAAATAAGCCAAAAAAAAATTGAGTAATCACCAATGCCTGAAAATTTTGAAAAATATTTATTTTTTGACCTAAAAGTGTTGATTTTATTGGCTTTTTTTATCATTTTTAATTTATCTAATATCTTGATTTATTAATAATATTATTTATAAGCGTCCCACTCAACATTTAAAATGTTATTTATTGGGCAAAAATCCAATTAGCTATTTGATTAGTATATATTTAAAAAGAGAAGTGTGGACGGTTAAGGTTACCAAAATTTGTCGTACACACTTCAACATTCACATAAATATTATTCTTAGTATTTATGTAGAAGCTAGTGTGCGCCGTTTTTAAACTTGAGAGTTTGATCATGGCTCAGAACGTACGCTGGCGGCACGCCTTATACATGCAAGTCGAACGAAGTAGCAATACTTAGTGGCAGACGGGTGAGTAACATGTAGGTATCTTCCCTTTGGTGAGGAATAACACGAGGAAACTTGTGCTAATACCTCATAAGTCTTTACGGAGAAAGCTTTATGCGCCGAAGGATGAGCCTGCATTTGATTAGTTTGTTGGTGGGGTAATGGCCTACCAAGACTTTGATCAATAGCTGATCTGAGAGGATGATCAGCCACATTGGGACTGAGACACGGCCCAAACTCCTACGGGAGGCAGCAGTAGGGAATATTGCACAATGGAGGAAACTCTGATGCAGCGATGCCGCGTGAGTGAAGAAGGCCTTTGGGTTGTAAAGCTCTTTCGTCGGGGAAGAAAATGACTGTACCCGAATAAGAAGGTCCGGCTAACTTCGTGCCAGCAGCCGCGGTAATACGAAGGGACCTAGCGTAGTTCGGAATTACTGGGCTTAAAGAGTTCGTAGGTGGTTAAAAAAGTTGGTGGTGAAATCCCAGAGCTTAACTCTGGAACTGCCATCAAAACTTTTTAGCTAGAGTGTGATAGAGGAAAGCAGAATT
>CACFZE010000008.1:0-17500 GCA_902570695.1 uncultured Pelagibacteraceae bacterium | reverse complement strand
TTCAAATAATGCTGCAAATTATTTTTTACCTTATGCTGGTTTTTTTCAAGAGAAACTTGCGAGAGATTTTTATGTAAAAAAAAAGAATAAGAAAAACAAAATTGATGATTACAATAATTTTTGTAAAAAAAATAAAATTCAACTTTTGGATTTAAATAAATCAAATTTTTTTGAATTTTATAATGATAATTTAGTCTCACAAAAAAAAATAATTAAAAAATATTATAAAGATAAAAGTCGTGATGAATATCTAAAGGATTTTGATAGAAAAAACTCAAAAATAGATAAAAACTTTATAGAGAATTATTTCAAAAATTCAGGCTTTAAGGATAATCTTTTATTAGTCATTAGTCTTACCGACGACTACTTTAAAAAAAATATTTTAAAATTTTACGTAACGTTTGATGATGTTATTAATTTCAAAATAATAAAAAAAAACAAAATTTTAAAACAAAATTATCCCACAAAAAGAATTTTACATCTAAAAATTAGAAAAGAGGCCTTCATAGATTGTGTAAAAAATGCAAAATCATGGGAGGACTTATTAATTGGCTTTCAGGTCAAAGTTTACAGAACTCCCAACATATTTAATAGTAAATTTTGGAATCATTTTTCAAATATATATGTATCAAAAAAAAGAGTTAAAGTGATAAGTGGATGCAATAGTTGTGATGTGATTAAACAAGATTTATACACACACATAAATTAAAATTAAATAATAAATAAATATTTACTAATTTTTCAAGTATCAAAAATTTTTAAACTATAATTTTAATCAAAACTATTAAGATTTAAAATGCATAAGATTACAAAATAAGATAAATAATGATATTTAATTATGAAATTTCCATTTGAGGTCTCCTCTAAAAAAAATTCTTATTGGAATAAATATTACAGCAAAACTAATGTTATCTCTAAGCCATCAGATTTTGCTAAATTTGTTCTGGAAAAAATAAAAAAAACAAAGGGTTTTTTGATTGATGTTGGTTGTGGCAATGGAAGAGACACATTTTTTTTCATAAAAAATAAAATTCAAACTATAGGTTGTGATCGTAGTTTAACTGTTGTTAAAAAGAATAATAATTTAAAGAAAGTTTTTTCTAAAATTAATTTCTGTAAAAAAAATATTAAGTTAAAAAGAAAAGTAAATATATTTTACGCAAGATTTTTTATTCATGCTATTAGCTTAAAAGAAGAAGAGATTTTTTTTAATAATATTAAAAAAAATGCTTTTTCAACTTGTCAAATTTTCTTGGAATTTAGAACAGATAAAGATCCTTTAATGCAGAAAGGAAAATATTTGAGTAAGTATGAAAGGTTTACTGATCATTATAGACGTTTCATTAATGTCGATAGATTTGTGAAAAGAATGAAAAAACTAAAAATTGATATTTTATTTTTAAAAACAAGTAATAAGTTTGCTGTATTTAAAAAAGATAAACCACATATTTGTAGAGTTATTTTAAGTTATAAAAAAAAATAATCTTAATAATTTTAATTAGTTTTCTTTTTGATAGGTTTTATTTTTTTTTTAATTTTTTCTATGAGTATTCTACCTAATCTTTTTAAAGGCATATTAAAATTATTTTCCAAAGTAATATCTGGTTTTTTTGGAAATTCAGGTCTTAAATCTAACCCCCAGACAAATTTTGTTTTTTTTCTATAAAACTTTTTTTTCTTTTTTTTTAACAGATTTGAAATATCACTCTTAACGTATATTTCTAAATAATTTTTAATATTTTGTCTGTTAAATTTATGGAGCTTCTGAAAGAGAGCTACTGTAGTAAATATTACATTTACACCTTGATTGGCCACTAGTTTGCAAAGTTTTGCGTTACCTATACCAAGCTTAATTCTATCCTTTTTCTCATATTGTTTAAAATTATAAATATTTCTAATGTCATCCCCATGTATAATTACAGTTTTTCCATAATTTTTATTTATTTCATTAAAAATAATATTACCTAAATTTGATTTACCAGAACCAGACAATCCTGTGATCCAAAAAACAATTCCGTTTTTTTTTTTTAATTTCATTTTAAAATAAAATATAAGACTTTTTTAATATTAGATATTTTTTATTCAACTTATTAATATCAATTAATTATATTAGCTTTGATAATCATTAAATAGATATGTAATAGATCTTTCATATCTTAAATCAGCTATTTATTAATAAGTTGCTTTAAATGAATATATAAAACATTAAATTTATTAATAAAAAAATTTTTCATATATAAATTTTTGTATAAAGCTTATATTATGATAAATAAAACAAACTTATAACCTCAAATTAAGATGAATATACCAATAAAACTTGCACACAAAATACAAAAGAGTCAGATATTTGATGGAAATTATGTATTTATAGATGGAATGAGTAGAAGTGGTAAATCAGGTATAGCTCCAATAGTTAGTTCTTTTGAAAGGGTTGAGCATTTTAAAATAAGAGCAAATTTTGATAGATTTCTCATGATATATGCATCTGGTAATTTAACTAAAGATGGTTTTAAATATTTATTTGAGACAGATCTGATATTAGATGTATGGTTTAGTATGATGGGGCGCGACGTAAATACAAACTTACACGATCTAAGTAGTATTGTTAACTCTGCTAATCATAAAGAGTACATTACAAGAATGAATAGAAAAGATACATTAGACACCTTTAACAATGTTGCAAAGGAAATTAAAGATCGAAAGTTAATCTTCCCTTTTGTTATTGATAATGGAATGACGATTGGTTCGTTTATTAGTGAAGTTAATAAAAATTTTAAATATATTATTGTAGTAAGACATCCAATTGACTTCGTATTTACTTGGTTTCGCAGTGGAAGGGGAACAAGTCTTGGAACAAATCCATATTATATAAAGCCAGCGTTTACGGTAAAAAATTTTAATAATATACCTTATCTTCATCTCGATAATCCAGAGGAATATAGTAAAGCAAACCCTTTAGAAAAATGTTTTTTGGTTATTGAGAAACAGTTGACTGGATATATTAATTCAAATTTGTTGTATTCTAAAAATTCTTGTGTGGTTCCATTTGAACATTATATTAACGAAACTGAAGAATACATTAAAAAGTTTGAAAGTTTACTAGACACAACTAGAACTGATTTTACTAAGACTGAAATGGCCAAAGCTAATGTTCCTAGAAATAAAGATTTGATTACATTCTCAAAAAAGGCAAATATGATTTTTGATAATATGAATAAAATATATGTTGATAGATTAATTAAATTGAGCGAGCTTTATGAAAGTAAAATTTCTGATTTTTATAAGATAAACTTAATAACAAAATATCCTGATGGAAAATTTAAGGGTTTAAGTTATGAAGCTTTTTCTAAAGTCTCAGGACACTCATTATATCATAAAGGAAAAAGAAGCACTGAGAAAAAATAATTCAACTTTTATTAAAGTAGTCATTTATTCATAATAAAAATGAAAAAAATATTAAAAAAAATACTTATATCACTAAAACTTTTTAACTTATTTAAGCAAACATATATTTTACTTCTTCAACTGTCATGTTATCCAAAATGGATTAGTCTAAAAAAACAAAAAAAAATATTTTTAGATATTGGTTCTGGTAATAGAAAAGGGAAAAATGGTTGGATTACTATTGATTTGAATAGAGGGGCAGACATCATCCATGACCTTCGAAAAGGATTACCTTTACCTGAAAATAGTGTTGATAAAATTTATGCGTCTCATGTTCTAGAGCATATTCCATATAGAGAACTAATTAATTTGCTTAGAGAGATTCATAGAATATTAAAAAAAGGAGGAGAATTATCTGTAAGTGTGCCTGATGCAAGTTTATTTATAAATGCTTATGTTAATAAAGAAAAATTTCAGCCTGAAGATGGATTTTATAAGCCCGCAATAGTTGATACAGGATCGCTAATTGATCAAATAAATTATGTTGCGTATATGGATCAAGAACATAAATATTTATTTGATAAAGAAAATTTAATTAACACACTAAAAAAAATTTCTTTCACAAGAGTTGAATCAAGAAATTTTGATAAAAATTTAGATAGCAAAATCAGAGATTCAGAGTCAATTTATGCAAGCGCAATTAAATAATTATATGATTTTTTTATCTAAATTTTACTAATTATTTTATTTACTTGATTTATAGATTAAGAAATTTACTTTAATTATGCATCTAAATTTCTAAACAATGATTAAAATAAATAGTTACTCGTTGTACAAATATTATAATTTTTCTAATTTTTATCAAAAAAATAAATTAGATATAAATTATATGTTTATTTACAAACATAATTTAAATAAGTTTTATTCTTTTAATTTTGAGATCAATAAAAATTTAAACAGATTAATTCTTAGTCTTAAGAATAATAAAATAAAATATATCTTTTTATTTTACGACAATAAAAATGTAATTCATTCATCAGGTGTTTGTTTATCAAAAAAACCAGACGATAAATTTTTTTATGATTTTCAAGAAAAAAAATATGCAGTTGTACTGTCAACTTACACTAATATATTATACAGACGTAAGAAATTTTATGCAAAAGCTCTAAAATTACAAATTAAAAATATTATTGAAAAATATAAAATAAATGACATTTTTATATCAACACTAAGAACAAAAAAAAAATTGTCAGCTTTCGAGACCAACGGCTTTAAGAAATTTTCCTCTGGCCTTTTGTTATCATTATTTAATAAAATACATATTTATATAATTTTAAATAATTTTCTCAAAATTAGAATTTTTTTTAATGATAATTTAATTTTTAGGTTTAAGTAATTATTAAAAACTTTTAATAATGAATTATATAAAACATTTAGATGGATTAAGAGGTTTAGCTGTAATCCTTGTAATATTATTTCATTCAGGAATAGAAATATTTTCTGGAGGGTATATAGGTGTTGATATATTTTTTGTTATAAGTGGTTTTTTAATTACAGGGGTAATTTATCAAAAATTAAAAAATAACTCTTTTTCATTTTCAGAATTTTATTCAAAACGTATTAAACGTTTAATACCCCCTCTAATAATTGTTAAAATTTTTTCACTTATTGTTGGTTTTTATTTAATGAGTCCTTATCAATTCTTTACATTGATAGATCAGGCATTTTATTCATCAATTTTAATTTCCAATTTTTATCTTTCAGAAAATTCAGATTATTTCTCACTCTCAACTTTAGAAAATCCATTGATGCATACATGGAGCCTATCTTTAGAAGAGCAATTTTATTTAATATTTCCATTTTTATTTATATTTCTCTATTATACCCACAAAAATAGAATCGTTTTATTTTTAATAAGCTTTGCATTAATCAGTCTTTTATTAGCTCAATGGGGAGGCAATTTAACTTTTGAAAAACCATATGTTGAAGATAATTTGTTTTTTTTTAACCAACCTGGATTTGCCTCATATTTTTTACCAATAGGAAGATTTTTTGAGTTTTTATTAGGATCTGCCTCATACTTTCTAAGTGATAGATTTAAAAGATTAAAGATTTCTCATGAGATAATAAGCTATATTGGATTTTTTCTAATATTTTTGTCTTTAATTTTGTGTGATAGAAATTCTAATTTTCCAAATTTATTAACCTTGATGCCTGTCATTGGCAGTATTCTAATAATAATATTCAATAAAACTAAAAACACAAAAATCAATTTTTTAAATTACAAACCTCTTTTATTTGTAGGAACAATCTCTTACAGTTTGTATCTTTGGCACCAACCATTATTTGCGTTTTATAGAATAAAATTCAGTTCTAATATTCCAATTATACATATTTTAATAATTATTTTGATTAGTTTTATATTTGCGTGTTTATCATATCTATTTTTTGAAAAAAAGCTTAAGAAATTAAGTTTTGATTCAAATAAAGTTATATATATTTATTTTATTATTACATTAATGCTTGTAAGCATTTTTTTATTTTTAAAATCAAACAGTTTTCAAGAAGTACATAAAATAAAATATCAAAATAAAATTCCATTTAAAAATTTAAATTTAATAGTTGATTTAAAGAAAAACTTAGAAAGATTTGAAAAAATTTCTTTATTAGAAAGTCTTAGGTTAAACGAAAACACTGAAAAAGAAAAGATTTTAATTTTGGGAGATTCAATGTCAACAAATTGGATCGATGCAGTTAATCAAAGTGAAAACCTATTTAGATCAAAATTTAAATTTAAAAATTTAATATTAGATGAAAATTGTTTTAAATTTCTAAATAATATAAGTTATTTGAGTAAAAGTTGTCATCCTTACATTAAAAATTTTCAAGATGATTTGTCAGTAAATCAATACGACAAAATATTCATTTTGTTGAGATGGTCTGAAAAAAGTAAATTAACACTTAAATATTTATTAGATTATTTAGAAAATACTAATTCTAAAATATATTTGGTTGGAAATGCCAAATTTAAAAATCTTCAAAAATTTGCGTATAAAATTGCATCAAATAATAGCATGAGTAGAGAAAAATTAATCAAAGAATTCTCCAAAACTAAAGATAAAAGAAATATCGATATAAGCATTGATATAAAAAGATTAGCTCAAATAAATAAAATTAATTTTATAGATGAGTACAACTTCTTTTGTAAAAATGATTTGTGTGAGCTTTTCGATAGTGAATTAAATCTTTATTTTTGGGATGAAGATCATTTAACAAAATATGGTTCTAACTTTTTGGGAGTTAAATTATTTGATTATCTAAAACTTATCAATTCAAACTAAATTATTATTCTAAAGATTTTATGTTAATAAAGTTATCACAAATATCTTTGTTATTTTTTTTAATATCCTCAAAGAAATTCCACGCCAAAACTAAAATAGCATTGCTTTTGTCCTCAATTTTTTTTTTTTTAACTATTTTTATATTTACGCCTGGTACAAATTTTCCATGCTTCAGTTCATTATCTTCAATTATAAAATCGATTTCATTACCTATATTAAAATAATTTAATAAGGTAGTCGCTTTAGCAGGAGCACCATACCCAATTATTTTCTTATATTTCATTTTTATATTTTTGATATTTTTTATTGTATTAATTCTTAGTTTTTCAATAGTTTTTCCAAATTCGACATATGTAGATATTTTTTTTAGTCCAAATTTTTCTTCCTTATCAAGAAACTGTTTAACTGATTTATCAATTAAAATTTCTTTACTTTGGCTAACATAAACTCTTATCGAGCCACCATGTGTATCTATTTTTTCTACTTTAAAAACTTTAAGATCAAATTTGTTTAAAAAATTTGATAAAGTGTGCAGCGACCAATAGTTAGTATGTTCATGATAAATATTATCAAAGGTAAGATCTTTAATAGTGTTTAATAAATATTGAACTTCAATTATAATTTTACCGTCAGGCTTAATTAGTCGTTTCATAGCCTCAGCCATACCTTCTAAGTTATCAGAATGAGCAAATACATTTGAAGCAAGTAGTAAATCTGCACCATTTTTTAAAGGTTTTATAGATTTATCTTCAAGATATCCGTTATATGTATTAATTCCATTTTCATTTGCAAGTTTTGCTAAATTCTTTGCTGGCTCAATACCTTGAATATTTCTGTAGCCCTCATCCAGAAAAGGTTTTAAGCCAATTCCATCATTACTCCCAACATCGATAATGTATGCTTCTTTATCTAGTTTAAATTCTGAAATATATTTTTTTGCAGCAAGTTTAAAATGATTCTTAAATTTCTCAGTTGTAGACGATTGATATAAATAGTTAGAAAACATTTTATTGCTATCAATTGCAACTGAAAGTTGGCAATTAAAACAATCTGCACAGACATTTAGTTCTAATGGATACAATTCATCATCATCTGTAGCGTTATTTTTTAAGTTATTTGCTAAAGGTTGATAACCAAGAGATAATACTCTTTTAAGATTTTTAGAACTACAGCATCGACATTTTAGCTTGTAAATTGAGCATAATAACTCTTTCTCTTTTTCATCTACAAATTTGTAAGGGATAGTATGAGTAATTCCATAGTTTTCGTGTTCTCTTTCACCTCTTACTAAATTTAAAAAAATTGTATCTTCCGTGAATACCATAGTGTGAGCAACATTTGGTTGGGTTACAATCATTTCACCTTCATTAACGACATGTGTAATTTTTGAAGAATTTTCATCTAACAAATCTTTGTATATACTTATAAATTGACCTTTAATTACTAGACACTTTTGTTCTTGAACTGGGTGAAAATGATTAGCTCTCATAGTACCCTTTTTTGATTCTATGTATCCAATCATATTAATTGGTTCAGGTAAATCGTAGTTACTTATTTTACCTCTTTCATCTGTAAATTCTCTAACACCTTTAAATTTATATTCTAAGTTTTTGTCAAATTTTTCAAAACTCCATTTATTTATCATTTCTTCTATGCAAGTTTCTAAATTATTAACAAATTCAAATCCTGCATTAAGTAATTTTTTATTGGATAATGAATAACCTTTATTTGGAACATCATCATTAGTTGATATGATTTTTAGTTTTGGGTTAAATTTTTTACATATATATGCTACCTCTTTGACGGTTCTAGTCTCTTTGGTAAGATTATATATTCCGTTTACTAAATCTTCTTTCTCTTCTGCAAACATAAAGCATCTTGCAACATCAATTAACGGCACTAAACTTTTAAGTTGCGTACCTCCTCCGAATAGTTTTATTTCTCCATTCTGAGAAGCTATTTTCGAAAATAAATTTGGCATTATATTAATTCTCATGGTGTCTGTAGAAAAACCATAAACAGAACCTAGCCTAAATATTATATGTTTTTTATTTGAATTAATTATTTGCTCTTCATTTTTAACTTTACTTGTGGAATAAGATAAAAAAGTACTAGTTTTTTCATTTTCATCTATATCTTTTTTTTGTGATTTTAGACCTTCAAATACAACATGAGTAGATGGAAAAACAATTAAAGCATTAGAATTCATGCAATCTAAAACATTAGCTGTCCCCTCAATAGCAACCTTTTCAGTTAATGCATCTTTTTCTATATCAGCATCTTTTTTGACATAAGCTACATCTGTAATTCCCGCAAGATGATGTACTACATCTGCATCATTTATGTATTTTTTAATTTCATTAGTATTTAAAATATCTGCTTGAACAAATTTGATTTTTCTTCTTTTTAATTCGTTTACTCTTTCAGATACAAATCTATTATCTAACGCTGTAACATTATATTTCCAACTAAAACCAGAGTACAATTTACACAATTCTGTACCTATGTATCCCAGTGCACCAGTAATGACTATTTTTTTCATTTATATAAGTTTTAAAAAATACTTTATAAGGAGAGAGAACCTATACCTGAATGATAAGTTATACAATATCCATCCTTCATATATTTTTTCTTCTTTATAGTTATTATGTTTATTTACCAAATGATTAAATTTTTTTACTTCTAATTTTTTTCTTTTATTTAGCGGATGTCTACTATCTTTATAACCAATATTTGATATCATATTAAAGCTAGGTTTTATGCATCCAAGATTATTACTTATACAATCTTTAACAATTGTATAGTCCCAGGTTTTGTGTTTTCCATCTTTAAATTCTTTAAATAAACTTAACCAAAACAATCTAGCATAAAAATTTGGGACATTTTTTATAAAGTTTTCGTTATTTCTCAGCTCTTCAATATTTTTCATTTTATATTTATATCTAGCCCATCTATTTCTCCAGGTTGCCCATCCATGCATGAAAGGTAGAGATGAGATATAAGTTATATTACCAAATTTTCTAGGTAAAGTGGCAGAGCCACAAATTTGAAAAATATTTCTGTTTTTCAAATGTTTTTTTAACAAAATATCACAAAAAGAAAAAAAAGACCTGCTTGGTATTGTATCATCTTCAATTATTATACCTCTTTTTACTTTTTTAAAAAACCAGTCTACCCCTTTGGGAGGCGCTATTTGTTTTCCTAAGTTTTTTTTAAAAAAATTTTTTTTGACTGATTTTGTCCAATCAATTTTTCTAATTAAGTTTTTTACTTCATTGTGTCTTTTCCGAATATTTAAATCTAGTCCGCTATATCCATCTTGTGAAATATAAATATTTTGAACTTGATATTTTTTTAGATATTTAAACAGTATTTTTAAATTATCTGGTCTATCAAAACACAATATCAATACCGGAGTAATAATTTTTGATTGATTAATTAAAGTAATTTTTTTTACATTTTTTTTATTATTAACTTCATGCATTGATTTAGGTATGAATTTAATAATATAAATAGTAAAATAATTTATTAAAGTAAATAGCTATATTAAATGATAAAAGAATTATAAATAAAGAAAAAATATTGTCTATAATTATAAAGACTAAGCACAAATCTAAAGGAATTGAAATTTTCATGAATTGATTTAAGTATGAATTTAACAGTATAAATAGTAAAATAATCAAATCATGAAAATAACTTTATTATATGATTGAAAAAATAATAAACAAAAAAAAATTATTATCTATTATTATAAGAGCAAACTATAAATCTGAGGGAATTAAGTTTTTTACTCCAAATGATTTTTCTCAACAATTGGGTTATATGAATAGGCCAAAAGGTTATTCTATAGCACCACATCATCATAATAAAGTTAAGAGAGAAGTTTTGACAACTGATGAAACTTTAATAATAAAATCTGGAAAAGTTAGAATTGATTTTTATGATGAAAAAAAAAAATATTTGAAAAGTAAGATTTTAAAAAAAGGTGATGTTATATTACTCGTGAATGGAGGGCATGGATTTGAAATGTTAGAGAAGACTGAGATTATAGAAATCAAGCAGGGTCCATATGCTCATGATAAAGATAAAACAAGATTTGAATCTGTGAAAAAAAATAAAATAAAAATAAAATAATGATACCAGTAAATTCACCTCTATTAGAGGGTAATGAAAAAAAATATCTTAATGAATGTATAGATACTGGTTGGATAAGTGGTGAAGGCCCCTTTGTAAGTAGATTTGAAGAAGGTGTAGCTAATTATATAGGAAGAAAGTACGCAACATCCTGTTCAAGTGGCACAGCAGCAATTAATATAGCGATTAAAGCTTTAGAACTCAAAGAAGGCGATGAAGTTATAATGCCATCTTTTACCATAATTTCTTGCGCTCAATTTCTAATTACATCAGGCATCAAACCAGTGCTTATAGACTGTGATTATAAAACATTTAATATGAAAGTTTCGGATATAGAAACTAAAATTACTTCCAAGACCAAAGCTATAATGATTGTTCATATTTTTGGACTAACAGTTGATGTTGACCCTGCTATTAATATTGCGAAAAAACACAATTTAAAAATCATCGAAGATTCAGCAGAAATGTTTGGCCAAGAATATAAAAGAAACAAGTGTGGAACATTCGGAGATATAAGTATTTTTAGTTTCTATTCAAACAAACATATAACAACTGGAGAAGGAGGCATGTTGTTAACTGATGACAAACATCTTGATAAAAGGTCTAAAAGTTTAAGAAATCTTTGTTTTACAAGTGACCGATTTGTTCATAATGAGCTAGGTTATAATTATCGAATGACGAATATTCAAGCTGCTATTGGTGTTGCTCAGCTTGAAAAGATTGAACTTATAAAAAAAAAAAAAAGATGGATAGGAAAAAAATATAATGAAATGTTAAAAAATTTCAAAAATATTAACCTTCCTATAATTAAAACAGATTATTGTGAAAATATTTATTGGGTTTATCCCATAACTCTTAAAGATAATTATCCAAAAACAGCAAAACAAGTGATGGATGAATTAAAAGAATTAAAAATTGGAACAAGACCCTTTTTTTATCCAATGCATAAACAACCAATTTTTAATAAAATGGGTTTGTTTTTAGACGATATCTTGCCTAATAGTGAAAAACTGTATCAAAGGGGACTATATGTTCCAAGTGGCTTAGCACTCACAGATAATCAGATAGAGCAAGTATCTTTAGCATTAGGTAAAGTTTTAAATGAAACCTAAAATAAAATATAATTTTGTTTTATCTATTTAATTTCAAGAAAATTAAATAATTTATCATAAAAAATAAATGAATTTTTTTTAGAGATGTGACTTTTATCTCTGTATAAAAGTTTATTGTTTTGAAAAGATGAACAATTAAATTTATTACATAATACAGAAGCTGGATCAAATATAAATAAACTGTTATTTTTAATTTTTTTGATTGATTTAACAAATTCATAATTTTTCATTTTATGTGTAGTCATATCCAATCTAATATTTTCATCATTCTCAAGATTATTATTTTTAAGTATTTTACTTCTAATATAATATTTCCTTGGATTTATATTCATTTCAGGGACACTCAAAATTAAAAAAATTTTTTTTTTATTGTTTATTAGTTCTAAAAATCCATTTCTTATCTCTAAATCTATAGTTGAATCATTAATTGTGTAAGTATGATTTTTATCAATATAATAATTCCAATATGCGTGAATAATTACATTTTCGATTCTTGGATCATCTATGATTCTTTCAAAAATAAATTTGGTCTTATTAGCACAATTTTGACTTGCTTTATCGAGTCTTTCAACATTATTAATTGGTGGACATCCCATACTACTATATTCAAAAAAACCAAATTCTTTATCAATTGCTATTTGATTTAAAACTGGAACAAGCTGATTTGCATGGCTGTCACCCCATAACACTGTATTTAAATTATTTAAATTACCGTGTTTACACGTTTCCTTAAAAAGATTGCCTCTGCATTCAGAATTTATTTTTTCATAGTTATCAAATGATTTTATTTTGTTTATAGTTTCGTTATCAATTCTATATGAAAAACCAGATGTTTTAACACTAAGGTAAAAAATAATCCCTAGTAATAAAATAGAAATAACATAAAGAATACTTTTTTTTATAAATGATATCTTTTTATTATTCATAGGTTTTTCCAGCAAATAAAAGCTCAAATATGTAAATACTAAAGATAAGAATAATAGAATAAAATAATCTAAAAAATATAGATCATTCCCAAAATATAATTTATAAAAATAGATTACTGTATAATGCCAAATATAAAATCCATAGGTTAATAAACCAAATGAGTATAAAGGCTTAAATAATAAAAACTTTTGAACATAGTTTTTATTATTATTACTAGATACAATTAAATAACCTGCACTAATACAAACAAAGAAATTAAGTAACGATGGATTTGGTGTGTTTTGATCAAAATATAAAACTGATAAAATGATAACTAAAGCAGCCAGATATTCTAAATACTGAAACTGTTTAATTTTATTGATTTGATTTGAATGAATAAAAAAAAAAGAACCAATTAAAAATTCAAATATTCTAGTTGGAAATAAATAAAAACTTCCAAATATAGGACTAAAAAAATTTATTTTATCCTCTATATATGGACTTTGAAATTTTAAGTTTCCACCAAATTGCGCTAAACAGATTGAAAAAAAAATTGCTAATATTAACCAAAAATTTATATGTTTTGAAAATATCAGAAAAAATAAGATAATAAATATATAAAATTGAAACTCAACACCCAAGGTCCAGGTATGTAAGAGAGGAGAGTTTGAAACCTCAGAAAAATAATTTGTATTATGATAAAAAAAATTATTTGAATTAAAAATTAGCGAGTTTTGAATTGTTTTAGTTAAAAAATTAATTTCTTCAGGTAATAAAATAAAGTATCCAAAAAATATTGAGAATATACCTAGAAAGATTAGTGCTGGCAAAAGCCTATTTATTCTTGTTATGAAAAAGTTTAAGATAAATTTTATACTTATTTTTTTGTTATATATAATACTGGATATTATAAATCCACTTATAACAAAAAAAATATCAACTCCAATAAATCCTCCATTTAAAAGATCAACATGATATAAAAATACAAGACCTGCAGCTACACTTCTTAAACCATCGATATTTTTTAATCTTCCCATTGCTTATCAAATTTTGTAATAAACTAGTTAAAATGAGTTTTATAGCATTAATACCCGCAAGAAAAGGCTCAACTAGATTGAAAAATAAAAATTTCAAACTGTTAAAAGGAAAACCATTGATTTATTATTCAGTAAAAGCAGCTATTAAGTGCAAGTACATTTTAGAAACTCACATTTTCTCAGATTCAAAAAAAATTAATGATTATGCAGTCAAGTTAGGAGCTATAAATAAAGTTAGAAGACCAAAAAATATATCATTAACAAAAACTACTATGCATGAAACGGTGAATTATTTTGTTAAAAAATTAAAATTAAAAAAATCTAAATTTAAATATCTTGTATTACTTCAACCAACTTCACCTCAAAGAACACATAGTGATTTAAACAAAGCCTGTAAACAAATTACGAGAAATAGAAAAGCTGATGCATTAGTTAGCTCTTTTGAGATTAAAGATATATATTTAAATAAGATAATGTTTTTCGACGGTAAATATTTATCTTTAAATATGAATAAAACATTGAAAAATAACAACAAATGTTATTATAGAAATGGTCCATCTATCTTAATTACAAAAATTAAAAATATTAATAAAACAAATATTTACGAAAATGGCAAAATAACAAATTTTATTATGAAAAAGAGTAAATCTATAGACATTAATACCCTTGGAGATTTTAAAAAATTAATCAAAAGTTTTTAATTTGAAAAAAAATATTTTAATATATGGTGCGGGCAATATTGCAATTAGGCATGTTCAATCAATAATAAATGAGAAAAGCGTTAATAAGATTTACATATTTGATAAAAAAAAGTCATCATTAGAAAAAATTTCTCTTTTTTTTTGCAATAATATTAATAAAGAAAAATTATTTTTTTTTAATGATAAAAAAAAAATAAAAGAAAAAAGTTTTTTTTTAGCTTTCTTGTGCACATATGCATTTAACAGAATACGTTTAATTAAAAAGATTAAAAGTACGTATAAGATAAATTATTTTATTGTAGAAAAAATTCTTGAAAGCAATATCTCTAATTTTAATAAAATCACATTTAATACTAAAAATATTTTTGTGAATATGCCAATAAGAAATATGCACCCATTTAGATTAATTAAGTCAAACCTTAATTCTAAAAAAGTTCATGTTCGTCTTAAAGGTGAAAATTGGCATATGATTTGTAATTCCTTGCATTATGTAAATTATGTCTCCCATATCACAAATTCTTTGGTTAAAAAAATAATAATAAAAAAATTGGGTAGACCTTATAATCTAGTAAGAAAAAACTTTATAGATTTTCATGGAAATATTAAAGTTGTTTATGAAAATGGTAGTACATTGAATATTATTTCATCAAAAAAAACCAAGAAACATTTTTTTTGTTTAAAAGATGGAAAAAAAACATTTAACTTTGATTTTAAAAAAGAGCAGTTGTCTGTAGGAAAGAAAATTTTTTTTTGTAAAAGAGAGTATGTTAGCAAATTGTCTAATAAGTTTTTTAAAAGTTTATTAAAGAAAGGAAGAGTTAACCTGCCAACATTTGATGAAGCGTTAATGGAAAATTTTTTATTTATTAGTGAATTTTCGACAAAAATAAAAAAAAAATCATATATTTATAATATAACTTAAAATTTATGAAAAACTTATCAATAATAGGATCTGGAAGAATTGTTGAGGAACACATAAAAGCTGCTTTGCATTGCAATATTAAAGTTCAACACATTTTTTCCTCAAGACCAGGTTCAAATAATGCTCAACGTTTATCTAAAAAATATAAAATAGAAAATGTTAAAGCATTTGATAAATTTATTGAATTATCAAATAAAACTAAATCAAATTTTTTAATTGCGGGTAAAATCACTAAAAATGCTTTTTATTTGAAGAAGTGTATTGAAACAAAAAAAAAAATACTAATAGAAAAACCTGTTTTTTTAAAAAGCCAAAACTTTAAAAAATATTTAAAATCTAATAGCCAAATATTTGTAGGTTTTAATAGAATTTACTACAAAAATATTAAGACTTTAAAGAATATAATAGGAAAATCAAAAAATATTACTGTGAATTGTTTTTGCCCTGAGTTAAATAAAACAAGAGTTATAAGCAATTCATCGCATATAATATCAATCTTATTATTTTTGTTTAAAAATATTAAGCTGATATACAGGCACAAACAAAAAAAAGGCATTTTCTTACGCTACAAACTGTCCAACGATAATATTGTAAATTTATTTATTAATTATAATGCAATTGCGAATTTTAAAATTGAACTCATTTCAGAAAATTTTTTTATAGAGCTTCCATCAATAGAAGAGTTAAAAGTATATAATAAATTAGAAAAAATTAATTTAAACAATAATAATATTTATAAACTCAAATGTTCTTATAAAGCAAATGAGTATAATTTTAATAAAATAAAGCCGGGAATATTGTTTCAAATGAAAGAATTTAAAAATTTTTGCAATGGCAAAAATATAATTAACGATTTAAGATTTACTGAGAAGATAATAAAAATTTGCGAAGAAATAATTCAGTAAATATGAAAAAAATATTATTTATAATTTCTACTGAATTATCATTTTATCAGATGCTTACATATTTAAAGGAAAGAAAAGAAAAATTTATTATTGATGTCTTGATACAAAATAATGATAAAAAAATCTATAGAATTAAAAATAATAAAATATTTAAAACAATTTCAAGAAAACAATTTTTTATTAAACAACCGCCAAGACCTATTTTTTTTAGTATTTTAAAATTTTGGAGGATTTTTCATGCTAATAAAAATTTGGTTATTAATAAAAAAATACATAATTCGCTTAAAAAAAATTCTTTCAATATAGATAATTACAGTGAAATTTATTTTTCTAATGAATCTGTTTCCAACTATTTATTATTTAATTCGAACATTAAAAAAATTTATTTTGATCATTCTCCAATAGATACAATGTTGAATATTAATTTAAATCTTTTAAAAAAACTAAAAAAATTTATTGAATGTTATGTAAACAATGAAATTATGAACATTTACTATAAAGGAAATGGTAATTTTCAACAAAAATCAATTTTTGCTAATTTTTTAAAAAAAAAAAATTTAAGATACCAATTATCAGTAAATAAATTCAAAAATATATTTGATCATTTTAATCGAGAAAAACTAATTTTTCAGTCAAAATCTGTATATAATCTTATAAATTTTTACATCCCATATTACGCCTTTGATTCAAAGTACTCAAAAAAAATATTAGAAAATTATGTTATTTTTTTTATAGATCAAATATTTTATAAAATTTTGCCATTAACTGGCAAGAACGATATTTTTCTTTTTAAATTTAGACAAAATATCCCCTTTCATTTTCAGTTAACAGTTATGAGACATATAAAAAAAAAGTTTCCTAAAAAAAAGTTAATATTAATTAATAAAGAATTTCCTAAAATGATTAATCTAGAAAAAATAATTTCTAATTTTAATATCAAAAGGTATTTTACTTCACCCTCGTCATCAATATTTCTAGCCAAGGTTTTGAACTCTCAAGTTACGGTATATGACTACGGTCAACAATGGAGTAATTTTTTAAAAAAAAATTGGGCTTTA
>CACFZE010000007.1 GCA_902570695.1 uncultured Pelagibacteraceae bacterium | reverse complement strand
GATATTTTTTCATACCCGTTCTGAACTTTGTTATAAAATTTAAGTTTAAATTTGTCATATCTATTTAAGTTAGATCTATTTCTAAGCCTTTTTTGTAAATTTTTTGAATTTACAGTACTTAAAAAAACTATATCAGGATTAAAATTTCCAATTATAAACTTATTCAGCATTTTAATTACCTTTAAATCAATTTTCATTCCATAATGTTGATACGCAATAGTAGAATCTGTAAAACGATCAATTAATATTATTTTTTTTTTATAATTTTTTTTAATAATTTTCTCAAAATTTTCTGATCTTCCAGCATAAAATAGTAATAGATCGGTTTTATTATTTAAATTTAGTTTCTTATTTAAAATCAATTTTCTTATTTTTTCTGAAAAAATTGAACCACCAGGCTCTCTTAATTTTATAAAACTTTTTCTTCGCTTTTTTAAATAATTAGCAGCAATTTTAAAATTTGTAGTTTTTCCTGAGGCCTCAATACCTTCAAATATAATAATTGGATATTTAGACATCGCCCCATATCAAAAAATTGATAGAAGTTATCAACCTTGATATTGCATTTTGCTGTTTGATATTTTCTGTAGAAAATAAGTCATGATTAGATATAACTTCATCTTTATATAATACTTTTATTTCTGCTAATTTTTCACCCTTTTTTATCGGTGCTTGTATAGGTCCTTCATAAACAATCTTCACTTTCATATATTTTTTTTTGGCTTTTGGAATAGTCTTATAAATTATATCTTTAGTATTAACTTTTACTTTTTTCTTACTGCCCTGCCATACATCTAGTTCATAAAGATATTCGTTATCATTACTTATTTTTATTGTATCAAAATTTGTAATTCCCCATGTTAATAATTTTTGTGATTGTTTTGATCTTGAATTTTTAGTTTCAAAACCGCTTGCAACAGCTATTAATCTTCGTTCTTTTCTTAATATAGAAGATGCAAGTGAATATTTTTCTGAACCAAGGTAGCCAGTTTTAATTCCATCTACACCCATATTTTTATACAATAATGGATTTCTATTTCCTTGTGTAATGGGATCCCCACCTGTCCTACTCCAAGTAAATTCTTTAATCTTAAAATATTCATAAAATTTAGGATGTTCCTTAATCAGATAATTAGACATAATTAAAATATCTCGAACAGTTGAATAATTATTATCATCATTAATCCCTGATGAATTTGAAAAATTTGTATTTTCCATTCCAATTTCCTGGGCTTTCTCAGTCATTAACAAAGCAAATTCATCCTCGGTTCCCGCAATACCTTCTGCTAAAGCTACACAAGCATCATTACCTGAAGCAACAATTATACCTAATAATAAATCTTCTACTGTAACTTCATCTCCAACCATTATAAACATTGATGAATAACCAGATGAGGATAATCTCCAAGCGTTTTCAGAAACAATAAATTTTTCATCTAAAGTGATTTCGCCACTTTTCAATAAATCAAAAGCAACGATTGAAGTCATTATTTTTGTCATAGAAGCAGGAAATATTCTCTCATCAGGATTTTTTTCATATAAAATTTCACCTGATAAGTAGTCTTGTAAAATTGCAGTTCGTGCATTTATGCTAAATTTTGCATAAGAAATATTAGTTATAATTAAAAATGATAGGACAAAACTTAATAGTGCTTTTATTTTCATAATTTTATTATTTCAATATTTTCAAAATTTATATCAGATATCTCATTATATACATTTTTAATTGATCCTAAATTATAAAAAGGACCCTTATAAACCCTATATAAATTTTTAGACATTTTTTTGATATTTATGTCTTTTAAATTGTATTCATCCTCAAGTCTTTTTTTCAATGTAATTGCAGATTCTTCAAAAAATAAATCGGCAAATTTAATTATAAATTCAAATTTTATATTTTTCACCTTTTCAACTTTTGAATTATTATCTTTTTCAATTGATATATTTTGAATTGAAATGCTGTCTACTGGAGCTTTATTAGCTACTTTTTTTTCCTCATCAAATGTTTTAGCTTTATTTGCAACAAAAGTATTACTAGAATTTATTGTTTCTACACGTACATAGGGTTGATCAGGATCAATATCAAGTTCAGTCGCAATCCTTTCAGAAATTACTGAATTATAAAAAATCGGATATTTCGAATTTTTTCCTACTTTAGCAATCAAATACTTTTCATTTAACAAATTTGTTATTTTTATATCTGTATCTTTTTTAAGTTTATTATTGAAAATAATTAATGATCTTTGATCTATTTTTTTTGAAACTATTCTTTTTTTGAAAATATCATTATTATATATCAGAGCAAATCCATCATTTGAATAATTTTTGAAATCTTTATTCGTGATTACTTTATTATTAGTAGTTTCACATGATGTTAAAATTATTGCTAAAAAAATTATTATCTTAAGTTTCATTTTCAAAACTATTTTTTAATGTGCATACAGCCAAACTAAATCTTAATGACCTGTTCCACTTTAAGATTAGCTTATAATTATTAAAAATAATATATGCTGGTTTAAGTTTATTTGCATTTTCTACTATTTCAGCATCAGGAGTAACTATTGCTGCTGTCAAATTGTCATATTTGTCCAAAAAAGACGAATTTTTTATATAATTTTTTAAATATTTTACTTTTCTCTCATGTTTAATTTTTTTTGCTGATGTATTTAAATATTTATCAGGAATATTTTCATTTAGATTAATTCTATAAAAACACGGTGTATTATCATTCCATCCAAGATTACTTAAATAGTTAGCTGCAGATGCAAAAGAATCCTCAATATTTTTTAGATCAATTGATCCATCTTTATTATAGTCAATGGCATGATCTTTAATTGTAGATGGCATAAATTGAAAATTGCCAAATGCACCTGCCCAAGATCCAAATAATGTGCTTGGATCTATAATTTTTGCGTCTACTAATTTTAAAAGAGTGATTAATTCTTTAGTAAAAAATTCACTTCTTCTTTGATCGAAGCTTAATGTTGCAAGTGACGAAATAATATCCATTTTGCCTAAATAGTTTCCAAAATTAGTTTCAATTCCCATAAGCGCTAATAGCAAATTTTTATCTACTTTGTATTCGGAAGATACTTTATTAATAATATTATTTTCTTTATTTAATATAATTTTTCCTAATTTTACTTTTTTTGACGATGTTCTTTTTGAAATATATGTCTTTGTATCTTCATAGAATTCTGGCTGGTATCTGTCATACTTTATTACATCAGGTAAAAACTTTGTTTTATCTATTAAATTATTAACTGTTGATTTGCTAATACCTTCATTAATTGCTCTTTTTTTAAATTTAATTTTCCAATTGTTAAAATCATCAGCGATTAGAGTTGAAGAATTTAAAATAATTAAAATTGATATGATAAATAATTTAATTTTTTTCATACAAATCTTTTAGGTATATCGATACAGCAATCCATATCAAAATAAAGCTGATTAATTTATGTATATCTAATTCCTCATTATATAAGAAATAACCCAACAAGAATTGCAAAGTTGGGGTTATATAAAAAACCATGCCAGTCGGACCTAAACCACATAATTCAACACCTCTGACATATAAATATAAAGGAATCACGGTCATAGGGCCTGCCAGCATGAATATTAACATTAATTTAACATTCGATATATCGAAATCATTTAAATCATTTTGTACAATTAAATAAAAAGCAAATATTACCGCTGGAAAAATAAATAAACTTTCAACTAATAAACCAATATCTGTGTCTACATCAATTTTTTTTCTTACTAAATTATAAAAACTCCAACTTAAAGCTACTATTAATCCAACCCATGGTATTGATTGGAAACTAGAAATTACTAAATACAAAATTGATATAGTTACGATTAAAAGTGAAATTTTAGTTTTGAAACTTAATTCCTCTTTTAAAAAAAAATAACCTAAAAAAACACTTATTATAGGCATTATAAAATATCCAAAACTAGCATCTATAACTTGATCATTCCCTATTGCATAAATCCAAACAGCCCAATTCGTAAAAATTAATAATCCAGATAAAAACAGCATAATAATTTTTTTTTTATCTTTAAAAACTGAGCTAAATTTTTTCCACTTTGATAAAATGATTGTTGTTAAAATTAGCATAACAGTTGTCCATGCACTTCGATGTAGGACAACTTCAATATGGCCAGCAAAAGCAATATATTTAAAATATATAACTCCGATAAAACCCCACCAGAAAGAACCAAATGCCGTTAAAATTATACCTTTATTAAATTGATTTTTGCTTAACATTATATTGATCAATTAAACTATTTTGTTTATGAAATATAGAATTTTAATTATTACAAATTAGGAGAGATGGCTGAGCGGTTGAAAGCACCGGTCTTGAAAACCGGCAAAGGGGCAACTCTTTCCTGGGTTCGAATCCCAGTCTCTCCGCCACTAATATTTATTTTTAAATTCTATAAGTTTTTTTAAGACGATTTTATCTTCAAAATCTTTTGAATTTTTACCTAAACTTAAATCGACTAAAGTTTCGTCATCAAAATTAATTAACTTATCTAAAGAAACTAATTCTTTATGATCGAGATTGTCAATAATTGAATTAACAAATTTAGAAACAAAAATATCCATTTCTTTAGTTCCACGGTATTGAGCTCTGTATAAAATTTTATTAATTAAATTTTGTTTATTTGAATCCATTAATTAAATCTTTATATATATAAATCATGAATGATCACGAATATTTATTGTCAAATATTCAGAATATTAAAGGTATAGGGAAAAAAACAAGCCAATTATTTAAAAGAAAAAATATAAATACAATTTTTGATTTATTGTGGCATTTACCCACAAGTAAAATTGAAAATTCAAAAGTAACAAATGTTGGTGATATACAAATAGGTAAGTTACAAACTATTAAATTAACACCCATAAAATATAATTTTCCTAGAATAAGAAGATTGCCCAATAGAGTTGTGTGTCAAAGTAAAGATATAAAAATAGATTGCGTTTTTTTTAATTCATATGAGGGATATATAAAAAAAATCTTACCATTAAATACTGAAATAATAATAAGTGGAAAAATTAATTTTTTTAGAAATAAATATCAAATCACTAATCCTACTCAGGTTAAAGAAAGTAATGAAAATATCTTGGAGACTCAAAATAAATATAGTCTTACAGATGGTCTTACTATCAATAAATACAATATTATAATTAATGAAGTTTTAAAGAAATTACCTGATTTAGATGAGTGGCTAAATGATGATATAAAGAAAAAATTTAATAATATTAAGTGGAAAGATGCAATCTTAAAAATTCACAGTCTTGATACTAAGGAAATTTTAAAATCTAAGTATTATAAACGGTTAGTTTTTGATGAATTGTTTGCTCATTTTTTATTATCCTCAAAGATAAGAACTAAAATAAAAAAAATAAAGAAATCACAAAAAATTTTTAAAGATTGTAAGGAAAAATTGATACAAGATTTAAATTTTAAATTAACAAATGATCAAGAAGCAGCAATAAAAATTATAAACGAAGATCTTAAATCAAAAAGTAGAATGTTTAGACTTTTACAAGGAGATGTTGGATCTGGTAAAACAATTGTATCAATGATAGCAGCGGTAAATTGTGTAAATGCTGGATATCAAACAAGCTTTATGGTGCCTACTGAAATTCTAGCAAAGCAACATTTTTCTTTTGCTAAAAAATATCTACCCAAAAATGTAAAAATTGAAATGTTAACTGGTAAGTCAAAATATGCTGATAGAAAGAAAATTTTAGAAAATCTTAAACTTGGTAAAATAGACTTTCTGATAGGAACACATGCGTTATTCCAAAAAAAAGTTGAATATAATAAACTGGGTTTAATAATTATTGATGAACAACATAAGTTTGGTGTTCGTCAGCGTAAAGAGTTATCAGAAAAAGGTGGAAATAACTGCGATGTTCTAGTCATGTCTGCAACTCCAATACCAAGAACAATGATGATGACGGTTTATGGTGATATGGATTTAACCTTAATAAAAGAAAAACCAAAAAATAGAAAAAAAATAGTCACTTACAGTAAGTTAGAAGATAAAATATCTGAAATAATTAGATTTGTTAAAAAAGAAATTTTTAATAAAAATCAAATTTTCTGGGTTTGTCCTTTGATAGAAGAGTCGAAAAAAGTTGAACAACAATCTGTTGTAAATAAATTTAAGTATTTAGAAAAATATTTTAAGAATAGAATTGGATTAATTCATGGTTCACTTGATAAGGATGAAAGGAACAAAATTTTAAATAATTTCTTAGATAGAAAGTTGGATATATTGGTTTCAACCACTGTTATTGAGGTTGGAATAGATTTTCCTAATGCTAACGTAATTATTATTGAAAATGCTGATAAGTATGGTTTATCTCAATTACATCAGTTACGAGGTCGTGTCGGACGTGGTAGTAAACAATCTTACTGTATATTGATGTTTAAATCCTCACTAAGTGAAAATGCAAAAAAAAGAATTAACATTCTAAAAAGTTCAGATGACGGTTTTGTAATTTCTGAGGAAGATATGAAATTACGTGGATATGGGGATTTGTTAGGATTTAAACAAAGTGGAATTAAAAATTTTAGATTAGCTGATCCCATATTAAATGAAGATTTATTCTTACTTGCTGAGGCAGAAGTAAAAAAATTAGAGATGAAAGGTGATAATTTCAGTAAATATAATAAATTATTAAAATTATACGATCGAGCCTCAATAATTAACGAAATTTCTTAAATTTTTTTTGGATCTGAAGTACCGGCTGAAACAATAAATTTAGAAGCTTCTTCAAAAGTCATATCTAAATAAATAACTTCATCTTTGGGAAACATTAATAAAAATCCACTCGTAGGATTTGGTGTTGTTGGAACAAATACATTAATAAGATTAGTATTTGTTTTTTTTGATATTTCACCATCGTTTTCTCTGGTCGCAAACCCTACTGCCCAACTACCTTTTCTCGGATACTCAACTAAGACTACACTTTTCTTTGATCCTTTTTTTGGTGCTAATGTTTCAGTCATTTGGCCAATTGCTGAATAAATTGTTCTAAGAATTGGTATTCTTTTTAATATATCATTAAATATTTTAAGTATTTTTTTTCCAATAAATGAAAGAGATAAACTTCCAATTATTGTAATAAAAATTATAGCTAATAATATTTCCAAACCTGGTATTGCAAAAGGCAAGTAACTATTTGGATTTAATTCGTTTGGTATTAATTTTGAAGATATAGATATAAAAAATCTAGTTAAATATAATGTGATACCTATTGGAACAAGAACAACTATTCCTGCTATAAAATAGTTTCTAAGTCTTCCAAGGATTGAAATGCCTCTTCTCTTTAATTTTGCCATAAATTAACTGTAACTTGCATATAAAACAAATACGACTGCCAGTACAAATAGTACTATTAAAATTTTGTTATTAAGTATCATATAAATTATTATAAAAAAGGTGTAATATATTAAGTAAAAAAAGTGAATAGAAGAAATTTCATACATTTATTTGGTTGTAGTTGCTTATCTTTTGGCCTATCTGCATGTGGTAGTGCACCAATAACAGATCGAAAACAACTAAAATTAATTCCCGAATCTAACCTCAATGCGAAAGCTGCTCAATTATATGAAAAGGTAAAAGAGAAAGAAACTTTAAGTGATGATACCAAAACATTAAATCAAATAAAAGAAATTGGATCCAAAATTGAATATTCAATATCAGAATACTTTGACCGCAATAATATACCTGACCCAACTATAAATTTTGATTGGGAATATATACTTATTGATAAAAAAAAAGTTAAAAATGCTTGGTGTATGCCTGGAGGTAAAATAGCTGTTTATACAGGTCTATTAGATATAACTAAAAATGAAGATGGATTGGCAGCTGTAATGGGTCATGAAATTGCGCATGCTGTTGCAAAACATTCAGTAGAAAGAGCAAGTAGAGGTGTTTTGTTAAATACTGGTACAGCTATTTTAGATATAGCCACTAAAGGTAAAGTATCTCAGATAAATAGAACCACAGGGATGAATGCTGTCGGTTTATTATCACAAATAGGAATTATGAATCCCTTCAATAGAAAGCAAGAGAGTGAAGCTGATTATCTTGGTTTGATATTTGCATCATTATCTGGTTATGACATTAGGGAAACAATCAAAGTTTGGGAAAGAATGAAAGAAGCTAAAAAAGGGAAAGAACCACCAGAATTTATGTCTACTCACCCATCTTCAACAAATAGAATTAATAATATTACAAATTGGATAAACGAAATTATTATTAAATATCCGCCTATTGCTTAAGTGGTGAGCCCTGATGGACTCGAACCATCGACCCATTCCTTAAAAGGGAATTGCTCTACCAACTGAGCTAAGGGCCCCCAAGAAGCGTTTTTATATTGATTTTTTTTTATTAATCAATGTTAAAAATTTACAATTTATTGATGTACTTATCGTGAAATTCATCAAAAGTACCATGTTTTATATTGTCTCTGATGTTTCTCATTAAATCTTGATAAAAGTTGATGTTATTAAGGGTCAGAATCATTGAGGCCAACATTTCGTTGGTATTAAATAAATGATTTAAATAATTCTTAGAATATTTATTTAAATTGAACTTTGTGACACTTCTGTCCAGTGGAGTATTATCATTTTTATATTTTGAGTTTCTAATTTGAATTTGTCCTTCCCATGTAAAAGCCAAACCAGTTCTCCCAGATCTCGTTGGCATTACACAGTCAAACATATCAACACCCCTCTTAACTGCTCCGAGTATATCAGATGGAGTACCAACACCCATTAAATATCTTGGTTTATCTTTAGGCATATGATCTTTTATTCCATCAAGAACGTCAAACATTTCATCTTGTGTTTCCCCAACTGCCAATCCTCCAAGCGCATACCCATTAAATCCAATGTCAATAAGGTTATTTAAGGATTTTATTCTTAGATCGTTAAATAATCCACCTTGCACTATTCCAAATAAACCTTTGTGATCATTTATTCCAAATGCATCTTTTGATCTTTTTGCCCACTCGGATGACAATTCCATTGATTTTTTAATTTTATTATAGTCTTTAGTATTTTTAGGGCATTCATCCATAACCATCACTATGTCTGAGTTCAAACCTTTTTGAATTCTTATACTTTCTTCAGGGCTTAAAACAAAAGTTTTACCATCAATATGTGATTGAAAAATTGCACCCTTATCTCTATCAATTTTATTTAATTTCGACAGAGACATTACTTGAAAGCCACCAGAGTCGGTTAGAATCGGAAGATCACAATTCATGAATTCATGAAGTCCTCCAACATTTTCGATTCTGTCAACACCAGGTCTTATCATTAGATGATATGTATTTGATAAGATGATCTCACTACCTGTTTTTTTAATATCCTCTAAAAAAACACCTTTAACAGTTGCTTGTGTACCAACTGGCATAAACGCAGGAGTATTAATATTTCCTCTATGAGTCTCTATAACTCCTACTCTTGCATAATTTTGAGTGTGATGAACATTAAAATTGAAATCTTTTAATGACATTCATTATTAATTATTGAGATTTAAAACTAATAATTTTATCTGGATTTGAAACTGCTCCATTATCGCCATCACCTTTTGTAATCATATCAACGAATTCCATTCCTTCTATCACTTTTCCAAAAACAGTATATTGTCTATCCAGGAAAGGTGCTGGTTTAAAACATATAAAAAATTGACTATTGGCACTATTAGGATCTGATGATCTTGCCATAGAAACGGTTCCTCTATCATGAGGAAGGTCATTAAATTCTTGATTTAAATCTGGTAAATCAGATCCACCAATACCCGCTCTTCTTAAATCAAAATCTTTTGAAGATGAATTTCCAAATTTTACATCACCTGTTTGTGCCATAAAACCATCAATTACTCTGTGAAAAACAACATTATCGTATTGTCCTGAATTTGCTAACTCTTGAATTCTTTTAACATGATTTGGGGCAACATCTGGATACATTTCAATTTTTACATCACCATCTTTTAATTTTAAAATCATTATATTCTCCTTTGCTATTAAATTTGTTGATAAAAAAATAAAAAAAATAATTAAAATATTTAAAAATTTATTCATAAACCTCTTTCAATGATTTAATTGTACTTTTAGTTGTAAATTTTTTTAAATCACCATTGTGTTGAGCGATTTCTTTAACAAATCTGGATGATATTATTTGATTTTCAACATCTGACATTAAAAAAATTGTCTCAACTTGATTATTAAGTTTTCTATTCATTCCAGCTAATTGGAATTCATACTCAAAATCTGAAACAGCCCTTAGGCCTCTTAAAATGATATTTGATTTATATTTTTTGCAAAGGTCTGTTGTCAAAGTATTAAATTTTATAACATCAACCTTATTCTTTTTAAATTTCAGATCTTTATAAAGAGCTCTTTTAACAATTTCTATTCTTTCTTCTAATGAAAATAGAAAGTTTTTCTGATTTCCATCTGAAATACCTACAATTACTTTATCTACTATCTTAAGTGATTTCTTAATGACATCTATATGGCCGAAAGTAATTGGATCAAAAGTTCCTGGATAGATAGCTATATTTTTCATTAGATGAGATTATCATCTAATTTAATAGCAGAAACTACTTTTTCATCACCAGTCAGTTTAATTATTCTAACACCTTGTGTATTACGACCAGCTATTCTTATTTCTTTAACAGCTGTTCTTATTACTCTACCTTTATTTGTTGAAATTAATATCTGATCTCCTTCAAAAACTGGAAAGGATGAAGAAACATTCCCGTTTCTTTGTGAATTGACAATACCAATAATTCCCTTTCCCCCTCTATTTGTAACTCTATAATCATAGTGAGATGTTCTCTTACCATAACCATTCTCTGTAATAGACAGAATGAACTTTTCTTTAGCTTTAATTTCTGATTTATGATCCTTAGTTTTTGCTTTCTTATTTGAGTCATGATCAATAATAGACAGAGATACAATAGTATCATTTTCTGCTAAATTGATACCTCTTATACCTTTTGATGATCTACCTTTGAAAACTCTAAGTTTTTTTGACTCAAACCTTATGCATTTTCCTAATTTAGTACTTAAAATTATATCCTGATCATCTCTACAAATTTTAACACCAATAATTTTATCATTACCGTCAAGTTTCATTGCAATTTTACCTGAAGCATTAATTGAGGTAAAATCTTCAAGATTATTCTTTCTAATTTTTCCTTCACTTGTTGCAAAAATTATATGCATGTCTTTTGTATCAACATCACTATCTGGAAATGGCATAATTGAACTAATTGATTGATGATTTTTTAGAGGAAGAATATTAAATAAAGACTTACCTTTTGATGCAGCTGATCCTTCCGGAATTTTCCAAGCTTTAACTTTATATGCTAATCCTTCTGTAGAGAAAAATAGTACAGATGTGTGAGTGTTTACCGATAATGTTTGTACTACAGAATCTTCATCTCTTGTCTTAATTCCAGTTTTGCCTTTACCACCTCTTTTTTGCTGTTTAACATTACTTAAAGCGCCTCTTTTAATGTATCCTTGTAAAGTAATTGTAATTATTACAGACTCTTTTTGAATAGTTTCTTCAATATTATAGTTTAATACAGCATCTATAATCTGCGTTCTTCTCGGAGATGAGAATTTCTCTTTAATTTGAGATAACTCATTACTTATTACTTTTAATAGTTCAGTTTTAGAATTTATTATTTTTTTATACTTTGTAATCAATTCAGATAATTTTTTTATTTCGTCTTCAATTTCATTAATTCCAAGGGCGGTTAATTTTTGTAATCTAAGTTCTAGTATTGATGTAACTTGAGTTTCAGATAAATTATATGATCCTTTATAATTTTTACTATCAACTAATTTAATTAATTTTGCAGATTTTGTTATTTTCCATTTAGTTTTTATAAGAGTATTTTTTGCTTCTTCTGGATTTTTTGAAGATCTAATAATTTTAATTACTTTATCGATATTTTCTACACTAACAGATAAACCAAGTAAGACATGAACACGATCTTCGGCTTTTTTTAAATCATATTTAGTTTTTTTAATGACTACATCTTCTCTAAATTTTAAAAAGTTCTCTAAAAAATCTTTTAATGAACATGTTTTAGGCTTATTATCAACAATGGCTAATGAATTAAAACCAAACGAGGTTTCAATGGATGTATATTTATAAAGTTGTCTTTTGATTGTCTCGGGCTCAACGCTTCTTCTTAGATCGATTGCAACTCTTATACCTTCTCTATTAGATTCATCTCTAATGTCACTTATACCCTCGATTTTTTTGTCTCTAACCAATTCTGCAATTTTTTCATTTAAGTTAGATTTGTTTACTTGATAAGGTATTGAAGTAATTACTAATCTATCTTTACCATTTTTAAGATTTTCTACATTTATCTCACCTCTAATTTTAAAAGAACCTCTGCCAGTTTTGTATCCTTCTCGAATAATATCTTTACCAATAATAACTCCACCAGTTGGAAAATCAGGGCCAGGTATATGCTTCATTAACTCTTTAACTTTAATATCTTTATTTTTTATAAGCGCTAAAGTTCCATCAATAATTTCACCAAGATTATGTGGTGGTATACTAGTAGCCATACCAACAGCGATACCTCCGGCTCCATTTACCAAAAGATTAGGATATTGAGCAGGCAATACTGTGGGTTCTTGCTCAGTTTCGTCGTAGTTACTTTTAAATGAGACAGTATTTTTTTCTATATCATCAATCAAAAATTGAGATATTTTTGCAAGTTTTGTTTCTGTATACCTCATTGCTGCAGGTGGATCACCATCAATTGAACCAAAATTGCCCTGACCATCAATTAAAGGAACACTCATTGAAAAATCTTGAACCATTCTAACCAAGGCATCATACACAGCTTGATCACCATGCGGATGATATTTACCAATTACGTCTCCAACAATTCTTGCAGATTTTCTAAATTGTTTTGACCAATCAAAACCACCTTTGTGCATTGCATATAAAATTCTTCTGTGAACAGGTTTAAGACCGTCTCTTATGTCGGGTAATGCCCTACTAATTATTACGCTCATGGCGTAAGATAAATATGATGAACTCATTTCATCATACATTGAAATTGGTTTGATATTTGAATCCTTAGTTACTTCGTTTTTTTGCATTTATTTAGAAAGGGATATCATCGTCTAACTCGTTTTGAGCCATAGAACTATCATCAAAACTCTGTTTGTTATCTTGAGATGGAATTGAATTTTGATTTCCCCCACCTAACATTGTTAATGATGAATTGTATCCTTGAATTAAAATTTCAGTAGAATATTTATCCTGACCTGATTGTTCATCTTTCCATTTTCTAGTAGTCAGTTGTCCTTCAACGTATACTTGTGCTCCTTTTTTTAAATATTGTTGAACTACATTTACTAGTCCTTCATTGAAAACAACTACTCTATGCCATTCTGTTTTTTCCTTTTTTTCACCGGTATTTTTATCTTTCCATGATTGACTAGTAGCTAGGCTTAATCTTGCTACACTTTTACCGTTAACCATTTGTTTAACTTCTGGATCTGCGCCTAATCGACCGATTAAAAGTACTTTATTTAAGCTTCCTGCCATAATATTTATATATTTGAAATGTTATTTATAACATTAATAGGCTTGAATATTAATTTTATTAATCTAAAGCAACTAAAATTATGCTTAAAAAGATACTTATTAAGGGCGCAAAAGAGCACAATTTAAAGAATATTTCACTAGAGATTCCTAAAGACAAATTTGTTGTAATAACGGGTCTATCTGGGTCAGGAAAATCATCATTAGCATTCGATACTGTCTATGCAGAAGGTCAAAGACGATATGTTGAAAGTTTATCTGCATACGCAAGACAGTTTTTAGACAAAATGAAAAAACCAAATGTGGATTTAATCGAAGGTTTGAGTCCAGCAATTTCAATAGAACAAAAAAATACTTCTAAAAATCCAAGATCAACAGTTGCAACCGTTACTGAGATATATGACTACATGAGGGTACTTTATGCAAGAGCAGGAATACCCTATTCTCCATTTACAGGTAAACCAATTACTTCTCAAACTATTAGTCAAATTGTTGATAAGATTAAAGAATTACCAAAAAAATCAACCATATATTTATACGCTCCAGTCGTGCGAGGACGTAAGGGTGAATATAAAAAAGATATATTAGGATATAAAAAAAGAGGATTTAGAAAAATTAAAGTTGATGACCAATTGTATGATATTGAAAGTGTTCCAGAGTTAAATAAAAAACTTAAACACGATATTTCAATTTTAGTTGATAGAATTGTAATAAATTCCTCATTAGGAAACAGATTAGCTGAAAGTGTTGAAACAGCTGTTAATTTAGCAAATGGATTACTTTTCGTTGAATATGAAAATGAAACACTTCCAAAAAAATACAGAAAAATTGAAAAATTAATTTTCTCAACCAAATTTGCTTGTCCTGAAAGTGGTTTTACTATTGAAGAAATTGAACCAAGACTCTTTTCATTTAACAGTCCTTACGGAGCCTGTGAAGAATGTGAGGGTATTGGAATGAAATTAAATGTTGATCCAAATTTAGTTGTTCCAAATGAAAAAAAATCTATAGCAGATGGTGCTATTGAACCTTGGGCAAAATCTACATCAATGTATTACGCCCAAACATTAGCATCTTTATCTAAACATTATGGTTTTTCATTAGATGATAAATGGTCAAAACTACCAAAAAAAATTAAGGATGTAATTTTGTATGGATCTGATGATGAAGAAATTAAATTTACTTATGACGATGGTTATGAAAAATATTCGCACAAAAAAACCTTTGAAGGTGTAGTCAATAATCTAGAGAGAAGATATTTAGAAACAGATAGCGATTGGAAAAGAGAAGAAATTGCTCAATATCAATCTGATACAAAATGTGAAAGATGCAATGGTTATCGATTAAAAGATGAAGCTCTGTGTGTTAAAATAAATGAATTAAACATTAGCCAAGTTACAGAAAAATCAATTTTTGATGCTAAGGAATGGTTTAGATCTTTAGAAGTTAAATTAGATAAAAGACAAATTAAAATTGCACAACATATATTAAAAGAAATTAATGAACGTTTAGATTTTCTTTTAAATGTTGGTCTTGATTATTTAACTTTATCTAGAGAGTCTGGAACATTATCTGGTGGTGAAGCACAAAGGATTAGACTAGCTTCACAAATAGGATCAGGTTTAACTGGAGTTCTATACGTTTTAGATGAACCATCAATTGGTTTACATCAAAAAGATAATGTTAAGCTTATAGATGCATTAAAAAGATTAAGAGACTTAGGTAATACTGTTATTGTTGTTGAACACGATACAGAAACAATGGAGAATGCAGATCATATAATAGATTTAGGACCTGAAGCTGGAAATAAAGGTGGAGAAATTGTTGCCGAAGGTACCTATGAGCAAATTTTAAAAAATGATAAAAGTATTACTGGAAGATATTTATCAAATAAGAGTTTCATACCTATACCAAAAAATAGAAGACTTGCAAAAAATGGTAGATTTTTAGAAATCAATGGTGCATCGGGAAATAATTTAAATAACGTAAATTTAAAAATACCTTTAGGTAGTTTCACTTGTGTTACTGGTGTATCTGGAAGTGGTAAATCTACTTTGATACTTCAAACTTTATACAATGCATTAAATCTTACTTTGAATAATAATAAGTCTAGAAAAATTCCTCAGCCATTTAGAGGATTTAAAGGAATAGAATTAATTGATAAAGTTATAGATATTGATCAATCACCTATTGGTAGAACTCCTAGATCAAATCCTGCTACATATACTGGAGCTTTTGGTCCTATAAGAGACTGGTTTGCCAATTTACCTGAAGCAAAAAGTAGAGGCTATAAACCTGGAAGATTTTCTTTCAATGTAAAGGGTGGAAGATGTGAAGCATGTGAAGGAGATGGTGTAATTACTTACGAAATGCACTTTCTTCCTGATGTTTACATAACATGCGATGAATGCAAAGGTACTAGATACAACAGAGAAACATTAGAGATTAAATTCAAAGATAAGAGTATTGCAGATGTTTTAAATATGACTGTTGATGAAGGGTGTGAGTATTTTGAAAATATTTCAAACATCAAAACTAAACTTCTAACGTTAAAGAAAGTTGGTCTTGGCTACATAAAAATTGGTCAGCAAGCTACAACTCTTTCTGGTGGAGAGGCTCAGCGTATTAAGCTTGCTAAAGAATTATCTAAAAGATCTACAGGAAGAACAATGTATATATTAGATGAACCAACTACTGGATTACATCAACATGATATAAAAAAACTTTTGGAAATATTGCACACCTTTGTTGCAACGGGTAATTCAGTTGTAGTTATTGAGCATAATTTAGATGTTATTAAAACTGCCGATTATATTGTAGATATGGGACCCGAGGGTGGTGTTAAAGGCGGAAATATTATTGCCGAAGGTAAACCCGAGGAAGTTGCAAAAGTGAAAGATAGCTATACAGGTAAATTTTTAAAGCCTTTATTAGATACAAAATTTAAAAAAACTGCTTAATCTTTATAGAAAAATAATATAAAATCGTTTCATAGATGATTTCAATATTACAATCATTATCAAAGACTATTCATTTATCATTAGCTATTGCAATATTACTATTCATTGGTCTTTACATCGGTAATGGTGGATTTGATTTTGATGTTTTATTTTGGAGCTGGTTATTAAGATATGTACATGTAACTGTAAGTATTATGTGGATTGGTTTACTTTGGTATTTCAATTTTGTTCAAATTCCTAACATGGCTAAAATTCCAGACGAACAAAAACCAGCAATAGGCAAAGTTATAGCTCCAGCAGCATTATTTTGGTTTAGATGGGCAGCGCTATTTACAATCATATCAGGATTATTATTAGCCTATTTTAATGGTTACGTTCATCAAGCGATGACATTAGGAATTGGATCGGGTGGCGGAAAAAATACTGCAATAGGAATCGGAATGTGGTTAGGATTAATAATGGCATTCAATGTTTGGTTTGTTATATGGCCAAATCAAAAAAGAGCTTTAGGTATGGTTGAGTGTGAACCTGAAGTTAAGGCTAAATCGGCAAAGACTGCAATGCTGTTTTCTAGAACAAACACACTTTTATCATTACCAATGTTATTAACAATGGTAGCGGCACAAAATCTTTATTAATTATTCTTTTTCTTCCTTAACGATCGTTCTTTGGCTAACTTTTAAAGAAACCAACACTGGGTTTGCAATATAAATAGATGAATAAGTTCCAAAAATTACTCCTAATATCATTGCCAACGAAAATCCTTTTAATATTTCTCCACCAAAAATAAATATAGATAAAAGTGCCAACAATGTAGTAACTGAAGTTATTATTGTTCGTGATAAAGTTTCATTTATTGAGATATTTGTTAGTTCGAATATTTTAATATCTGCATATTTACGCAAATTTTCTCTAACTCTATCAAATATTACAACTGTATCATTCATTGAATATCCAACTATTGTTAAAACAGCTGCAACGATTGAAAGATTGATTTCTAATGAAAATACAGAAAATACTCCTAATGTAATTATAACGTCATGAAATAAAGCTAAAATAGCTCCAAGACTAAATTGCCACTCAAATCTGATCCAAATATATAAAAGCATAGCCGCCAAAGATAAAGCTATCGCTATTACACCTGACCTTAAAAGTTCTGCACTAACCTTTGGCCCAACATTTTCTACTCTTCTAAAATCAACCGTGCCTATAGAATTTGATAGCTTAGTTTTTATCTCCTCTATAAATTGAGGGTCATTTGAATTTTGTTTTTCAAATTTAACTACAAAATCTGTTTCATTACCAAAATTTTTAACTGAAACATCACCAAGATTCATTTGATTAAAACTATCTCTTATTTTTGTTATATTAGCAGAAGATTTGTCAGTCCTTAGCTCTATTAGAGTACCCCCTTTAAAATCAACACCAAAATTCAATCCTTTAAAAACTAAGAAAACTAAGGAAGCTATGATTAATATACCTGAAAGTATATTAAAACTTTTATAAAACTTATTAAAATAGATTGTTTTCATTATATAAGTTTTTCCTTATGTTTATTTTTGATGACATAGTATGCAGTAATCAAACGGGCAATGAAATATACTGAAAATAGTGTTGTAAGTATTCCAACTCCAAGTGTTATAGAAAATCCTTTAATTGGACCTGAGCCCATGAAAAATAGGATTACTGCAGCGATTAAAGTTGTAATATTGGCATCTAAAATTGTTGTTCGTGATTTTGTATAACCAGAATCAAAAGCTACAATTGAATTATTTTCATTTTTTAATTCTTCTTTAATTCTCTCAAAAATTAAAACATTTGCATCAACAGCCATACCTACTGTTAAAATAATACCTGCAATTCCAGGGAGTGTAAGAGTTGCTTCAAATAATGTTAGAATACCGACTAATAAAAATAAATTAGAAATTAAGGCTAAGTTAGCAATTAAGCCAAAAAATCTATATTTATAAAACATAAAGGCAACGACTAAGATAAATCCTATTATCAATGACATAATTCCTGCATTAATTGAGTCTTTTCCAAGGTCAGGACCAACAGTTCTTTCTTCGATAATATTAAGTGGAGCCGGTAAAGCACCTGATCTTAAGAGTAAAGCTAAATCTGTTGCTGATTGAAAGGTGAAATTACCAGATATCTGTCCATTTCCTCCAATAATTGGTTCTCTGACTTCAGGAGCGCTAATAATTTTTCCATCCAAAACAATTGCCAACCTTTTTCCAACACCATTTGAAGTCGCTTTACCAAACTTTTTTGCTCCTACCCTATCTAAACTAAATGAAACAACTGTCTCATTAGTTTGATTATTCATGGTTGGCTTGGCATCCATAAGATTATCACCACTTAAAACAATTCTTTTACTAACAATGGCTTCACTAGAGCCATCCTCAAAAGAAAGTTTTTCTGTTCCAAACGTTTCTTCAGAACTACTGGATATAAATTGGAATGTTAAGTTTGCAGTTTTACCTAATAAAGATTTAATTCTACCAGGATCATCCAGTCCTGGTAACTCAACAAGAATTCGATCATTACCTCGTTTTAAAATATTTGGCTCATTAGTTCCTACTTCATCAACTCTTCTTCTTACAATTTCAATTGCTTGATCTAATGAAGAATTTTTTAACAATACCAATCCATAGTCAGAAAATTCTAACTTGAATGAGGTATCCATGTTTTCAAAGTTAAATTGATGGGATTTATATTGTTGAAAATATGGATTTATCTCACTTTTATCATCATCTAACAGAGATTTAACTTCATCAATTTTAGAATTTTCAACATCGAATATAATTGACTTATCCTCAATTACAAAATTTCTAACCTTAATATCTTTATCTTTAAAAAATTTTTTAAACTCTAAGACTTTACTTTGCAATCTTTGAGTAATGACTGGTTCGTTATCTATTTCTAATAATAAATAAGAACCACCTTGTAGATCTAATCCTAATTTTATATTTTTTGAGAAAAATTCATCATCAACTTTTGTAAAGTTGGAAATAGTAAAATATGAAATAATAAGTGTAAAAATTAAAACACTAAAAACTCTTAATTTAGAAAAATATAACACTTTAGGAAGTTATTATTTTTTTGGTTCAGCTTTAGTAACTAGTCCTTGTATTCCTGTAGCTCGAACAATTTCAACTTTAACATTATCAGCTATCATAACTTCTACTTTTTCGTTATCGATAACTCTTTCTACAGTGCCAACGATACCTCCAGAAGTAATAACTTTATCTCCACGCTTTAAAGCTTCAACCATAGCCTTATGTTCTTTAACTTTCTTTTGCTGGGGTCTAATTAAGAAAAAGTAAAATATTACGAATATTAAAATTAGGGGTATAAATTGTCCAATTCCTGCGTCCATGTTAAGTCCTTAAAAAGTTAACGATTATTTATACTATATAATTTTAGAAGACAACTCTTAATTGATACCTATTTTATCCATATTGTTCATATATGGTCTTAGTTTTTCAGGAATAATTATTGAACCATCCTCAGTTTGATAATTTTCTAATATCGCAATTAAAGTTCTACCAACGGCAAGTCCACTCCCATTTAAAGTACCAACAAATTCATTTTCGTTATTATTATTTTTATATCTAGCTTTCATTCTTTTGGCCTGAAATGTTCCACATGAAGAACAGCTTGATATTTCTCTATATTTATTTTCAGATGGAAGCCAAACCTCTATGTCATAAGTTTTTTCTGCACTAAAACCCATATCACCAGTGCTTAAAATAATTTTTCTGTAAGGTAATTGTAAATCATCTAAAATTTTAGTTGCACAATTAGTCATTCTCTCTAGTTCTTCAATACATTTATTATTTTCTACAATACTGACTAATTCAACTTTATAAAATTGATGTTGTCTAATCATGCCCTTTGTATCTTTACCATAACTTCCTGCTTCTTTTCTAAAACAAGGTGTTGATGCAACTAATCTCATTGGCAATGATTTTAAATTTAATATCTGATTTTTAACCATATTAGTTAAGATCACTTCAGCAGTAGGGATTAAAAACTTTCTATCATTTTTATCATCAAACTTAATTTCGAATTGATCATTTTCAAATTTGGGCAATTGGCCAGTTCCAAACATAGTGTTGTCTGTAGCCATTAAAGGTGGAGAGATTTCAGTATAGCCATTATTATTGACATGTGTATCAATCATAAAATTAGAAATTGCTCTTTCTAATGATGCTAATTTGTCTTTAACAAAAACAAATCTTGATCCAGTTGTTTTTGTTGCTAAATCAAAATCTAACATATTCAGTTTTTCACCAATTTCATAATGAGATTTTGGTTTAAAACTCATTTCTTTAATTTCACCAGATTTTACAACCTCTTTATTGCTATTTTCATCCTTACCTACTGGGACATCATTCAATGGTAAATTAGGAATATTACTTAATATCTGATCAAGTTGGTCTTTAACATTTTTTTGATTTTTACTTAAATCATCTATTTTATTTGAAATTTCTTTTGACTTTTCAAAAAGGGTTTCATCTTTAGATTTAGAAATAGATTTTTTTTCCATTTCTAATTTTTCTTTTTCTTGAATTAATTTTCTATTTTCTTCATCAAGATTTAATATTTGGTCAAAGTCTACATCAACGTTTCGATTTTTAATTGTATTTTTAAAATTATCGATATCTTTTCTAATATCCTTAATATTGTGCATTTCTCTCTTGAGCTTTCTTTTCGATAATATTTACAGAAAAAATTGATAATTCATATAAAATTAACAAAGGTATTGCTAAACCTATTTGCGTAATTGGATCTGGTGGAGTTAATATTGCAGCAGCAGCAAATATTATTACAACGAAATATTTTCTTCTTTCTCTTAAATAAGTTGAATTTACAACTCCTATTCTTGCTAGCAAACTTAATACAACTGGTAGCTGAAAACTTAATCCAAATGCAAAAATTAATTTCATTACAAGAGATAAATATTCGTTTACTTTAGCTTCTAATTGAATTGGTAAGCTAGTCCCAAGTCCTGCACTTTCAAATGATAAAAAGAATTTAAATGCTAGAGGCATAATTAGATAATAAACAAGCATACCTCCTAGTAAAAAAAGTATTGGTGTAATTACTAAGTAAGGCATAATTGCTTTCTTTTCGTGAGTGTATAAACCTGGTGCAATAAATTTCCAAATTTGAATAAGGATATATGGACTGGTCACAAAGAAAGCAGCAAAAAAAGAGACTTTAAGATATGTTAAAAATGTTTCTTGAAGAGCAGTAAAAATTAATCTTCTATCGACAGTGTCATCCTTTACAGCATTAGCGTAAGGTTCAACTAAAAATCCATATATGTATTCAGAAAAATAGTAACAAACTACAAATAATACTGCTAAGAAGATAAATGAATTTATTAGTCTTTGTCTTAATTCAGTAAGATGACTTATAAAACCTGTTTCTTTTTTTTTAGCTGTCATCTTTAGGCTTGTCCTCTTTCATAATTTCAGTGTTTTTTTTTAATTCTTCTTTAATTGAAACATCCGTTATTTCTGTAACTTGATTTTGAACATCTGAAAAATATCTCTTAGCAGAACCTATCCATGATCCAACTTTTTTTAACATTACAGGAAAGTCTTTTGGTCCTACAACTATTATTGCAATAAATACTATTATTAATATTTCAAACCAGCCGATCTGTGGCATTGATTACTCTTTTTTGTCTGAGTCTTGATTTTCAGATATATTTTTTGGTTGGCTATCTTCTGTAGCATCTGTAGCCATACCCTTTTTAAAACTTTTAATTCCTTTAGCAACATCACCCATTAAACTAGAGATTTTACCTCTGCCAAAAAGTAATACTACTAAAATTACTACAATTGCAATTTGCCAAAATCCTATACTCATAATTACTTATAACCTTATAATTTTAGTTTTAAAACTATTTTTTTATTTATCGTTATCGGTATTAAGAGTGCTATTAAGCATCTCATCTATATCAGAGTATATATTTTCCTTTTTATCCTCCTGTTTTTCTTTATAGAATTTGCCTGTTCCAAATATAGATGCATCTACACTAGATGTATCAATAAGACCTGCAGTTCCTAATTCATCAACGGTTGGAAGATCTGACAATTTTTGCAGATTGAAATGACTTAAAAAGTCATCTGTTGTTCCATATTGAATAGGTTTACCAGGGGCATCTTTTCGACCTTGAGGTCTAACCCAGTTCAATTCCATCAATATCTCAAGTGTATTATTTCCGAACGCAACTCCACGAATTTCTTCTATTTCAGCTCTAGTGACTGGTTGATGATATACAATAATTGCAAGTGTTTCTATTGCAGCCTTTGATAATTTTTTTTCAACAGTTTTTTGTTGAGACATTAATGAGGATAAATTTGGTGAAGTTCTAAAAGACCACTTATTGGATATACAGACTAAATTTATTCCACGATCAGAATAAAAATTCTGAAGTTTTAGTAAAGATTTTTCAACATCTGTCTTTTTTGAAATTTTATTTTCAATAGTTTCAATATTTAACGGTTCTGCTGCCGCAAAAACAATAGCTTCTATTTCTTTATCAACATCACTTAATTTAGATGGAAATGATACAACATTATTTTTTTTTAATTTATTCATTAGATTTTTTTAATATATATGTCCTCAAATAAATTATTTTGTTTAATAGATATATTACCTTCTTTTGCAAGCTCTAAAGATCCAGCAAAAATTCCTGCATTACCTGTCTTACTTAACGTTTTAGAGTTTCTAAAATTTTTTGGTATTAGATCAGTCATATTTTTCCAATCATTTAAATTATTATAAAATTCTTTTATCACTTTAATTCCTTCTTCAGTGGTAAATACTGGAAGTTTTGGAATATTCATTCTCTGAAAATCTTTTGTCATTACGATATTCGAATACGTTTTTAATAATTCAAACAATGTTAATGAATATTTAGAATTATAAATTGATCTCATTCCGCTTTTTGAACCTCTCATAAAAATATCTTTTCCTAATCTTTTTCTACTCAACATCTGAGAGGACAACAATCTTATTAATTCTAGTTTTTTAAGTTGGAGTTTTAATTTTTCTGCCACTTCAAGAGCTTTAAATTCCTCTTCTTCTGTTTCTGGTAATAGTAGTTTAGATTTAAGATAAGTTAACCAAGTAGCCATAAGCAAATATTCTGAGGCCAATTCTAAATTTAAATTTTCAGTTTTTGTTATAAAATCATGAAATTGATCTGCTAATTTAGTGATTGATATATTTTCCAAATCAACTTTTTGTGATTTTGCTAAATCTAAAAGTATTTCTAATGATCCAGAGTAATTACTAAGATCAACATTAAATTCTAAAGAATCACTCATGGATTTAAATTTAACTTATTATTTGAATTAATTTAGAAGTTTTTTTTAAAATAAAATCGTCGATATAAGGTGAATTTTGACCTACCACATTCATTTCTCTCATTTTTCCATTGCAATGAAGCACCAAATTACAACCTGCACGAAAAGATTTAATAACGTTATTTTTTAAATTACCTTTAAGAGCACCCATAGAAATATCATCTGACATTAATATTCCCTTGAATGATATTTCTCTTCTAATCATTTTTATGATTTTTTTAGAATGTGAAACGTTATTTATCGGATCAAGTTTCTTAAACAACAAGTGACCGGTCATACCTAAAACAGATTTTTTTTTGGTAAATGGAAAAAAATCATTTTTTTTAAGATACTTTAGATCTTTATCTATAACTGGTAATTTATAATGACTATCAACTTTAGCTAAACCATGACCTGGAAGATGTTTAATTACTGTACCAACCCTATTTTCGTGAAATTTTTTGATAGATATATCGCCAATTTTAGACAGAGTTTTTTTATCATTTGAATAGGATCGATCACCTATAATTTTATGAGACTTATTTCGTCTTAAATCCAATACGGGAACTGTATTAATATTAATACCAATAAGTCTTAACAAATAGGATATTTGCTTAACATAAACATTGAAATAAATATTAAATTTTTTTCTATCTTTTGAATATAAATCACCAAAATATTTTGCACTAAAAATGGAATTATCTATGAATTTTCTTAATCTACTTACTCTTCCACCTTCTTCATCAATTAGAATTGGATAATTAGAGTTTTTAAATATTTTTTTAATCGAACCAGTTAATTTTTGAACTTGATTGATTGATTTTATATTTCTTGAAAAAAGGATTATTCCCCATGGCTTATATTTTTTTAAAAAACTTACTTCACTTTTTTTTAAATTATGTCCACTAATACCACATATAAAAGCTCTAGTTTTTTTAATCATTATATAACAATTCCCAAAAAGAATATTTTTTTGTGTTTTTATTTTTGTATTCTACATATTCAATAATGTTGTCCGTGTCATTTTTAAGAATAAATAGATTATTTTCGTTAGATGATATCTTTTCATCAATACTTGAAACTGCTCTATATGATTTCTTGTAATTATCGTCTGAAAAATAATATCTTAGAGTAAAAAATAGAAAGAAAAATATAATTATTAAATAAAATAGATATTTAAGCTCTTTTAGCATTACATTTTTTCAGGTGTATCAACACCTATAATATCCATTCCAGTTTTAATTGTTTTGGCAATAGATTTTAAAAATATTAGTTTTTCTATATTTATTGTTTTATCATCATTGATAAATCTTTTTTCAACATCATCTTTTCCCATATTCCAATAGGAATGAAACTGAGATGATAACTCATATAAATATACAGGGATCCTATGAGGTTCTAGTTTTTTAGTGGAAATTTCTACACATTTAGGCCATTCAGATATTTTTTTAAAAATTTCAATTTCTGCATTATTAAATTGCATATTATTATTTTCATTATCAATCTTGTCATCAATATTTTTATTTATATTTCTAAAAACCGATGAAATTCTAGCATAACAATATTGAACATAATAAAGCGGATTGTCTTTAGATTTTTCTTTTACTTTTGTAAAATCAAAATCTAATTCAGCATCATTGCTTCTACTTAGCATAATAAATCTTGTTGCATCTTTTCCAACTTCAGAAATTAAATCTTCAACGGTAATGTAATCACCTTTTCTTTTAGACATTTTAAAAGGTTTGCCATCTTTTATTAGCTTAACAAGTTGGCTTACTTTACAAATTAATTTATTTTTTTCTCCAGATAATGCTTCAACAACAGATGTAATTCTTTTTATATAACCTGCATGATCCGCTCCTAAAATATTTATTAATTTATCAAAGTTTCTATTTAGTTTTGTATTATGATACGCAACATCTCCAGCAAAATAAGTCCATGTGTTGTCAGATTTTTGTAATGCCCTATCTTTATCATCCCCAAAATCTGTTGATCTAAAAAGTAATTGATCTCTTTCTACCCAATTAGTTGTGTCTTCTCCTTCGGGAGCTTTGATTTTTCCTATATATACAAATTTATCTTTTTTAAGTTTCTCTATAACCTTATCAACCTCTTTATTTTCAACTATTTCAGTCTCACTCGCAAAATTATCATGAATAATTCCCAAATTATTTAAATTAGTCTTAATGAGTTTAAGTGACTCTGTAATTGCTAGTTTAGTAAGTGTTAACTTAATTTTTTCATAATCATCAAATTGTAAATCTTTATTATTATCTATAATATGTTGGGCTATATCCTTGATGTATTCTCCTGGATATAAATCATCCTCATTTAGTGGAAAGGTTTGATTATCTAATTTTTCTTTTATTCTCAAATATACAGATCTAGTAAAATGTAAAATTTGATTACCATGATCATTTACATAATATTCTTTTACAACTTCTTGATTGTTAAATTTTAGCAAATTAGAGATAACATCACCTAGTATAGCACCTCTACAATGACCAACATGTAATGGTCCAGTGGGATTTGCAGACACGAATTCAATTAAATGTTTCTTTTTAGAGCCCTTAAGTGCTGCGCCAAAATTATTAAGATTATTTATATTTAAAAGAAATGAAGTCCAAAACTCTTTTTTTAAAATAATATTTATAAATCCAGGCTTTGCTATTTCTATCTTCTCAACATTATTATCGTCTTTAAAAATAATATCTTTTAATTTTTCAGCAATTTTAATTGGTGGTTCATTATTTGTTTTAGATAAAACCATTGCAACATTGGTTGACAGATCGCACTTAAATTTTTTAGGAGGTATATCTACATTTATACCAGATAAACTTTCAGGTAATAAAATTAGCTTTTCTTCACTTGCTAATTTAATTTTATTTAAAATTTTATTTAAATATTCTTCAAATATATTCATTTTGATGCTCTATATAATTGTATGGCGTACCTATCTGTCATGCCAGAAATATAATCAGATATAGCTCTTTCTTTGTTAGTTTTTAAATATTTAGTTTTAATATACTTTTTTGGATTTTTGTTAATTACATTAAAAAGCTTTTTAATTATCTTTTTTCCTTCGTTATTTTTTTTTAATACATCTTTATTATTATACATAGTTATTCTAAGGAAATCTCTAATCTCATTTATAGTTATTTTTAATTTGTTGGAAAAATCAACAATTTGATTTTTTTTATTTGATACATCTTTTTTTGTAGATATTTTATTCATTAAAATATTTCTTGTCGTAGTTTTTATTAAGTCTTGAACCATTAAATTTATAGAGTCTCTTATAGTTTGATATACAAGAATATCATTATTTTCACTTTTTAATTTGTTTTTATATGATTTTAAAATTTCATCAAAAAAAGAGATTTGTTTAAGATCGTTTAATGTAAATAATTTAGCTTTTATTCCATCTTGAATATCATGGTTATTATATGCAACGTCATCGGATATAGATGCAATTTGAGCCTCCAAAGAGGAGTTTTTTGAAAAATTAATTTTATTTTTTAAATTTTTTAACCCAATTAAATTATTTATTTTGACTAGCTTTGTTACCGGACCATTATGTTTAATAAGACCATCTAATGTTTCTAATGTTAAATTAAGACCTTCAAATTTAAAATATTTATTTTCAATGAACATTACTATCCTAAGTGTTTGAAGGTTGTGGTCAAATCCACCATACTCATACATACATTCATTTAGAGACTCTTCTCCTGCATGGCCAAAAGGGGTATGACCTAAATCATGAGCTAAGCTTAATGTTTCAGCTAAATCATCATTTAAACCTAAGTATTTAGCAATTGTTCTAGCAATTTGTGATACTTCAATGGAATGTGTGATTCTGGTTCTATAATGATCTCCTTCAGTATTAACAAATACCTGGGTTTTGTGCTTCAATCTTCTAAATGAGGTAGAATGAATTATTCTATCTCTATCTCTTTGAAAAGGTGATCTGAAAGGATTGCTCGCTTCTTTGAACAGTCTACCTTTTGAAGCAAATGTTCCTAATTTTGAGTAATTTTTCATTCTTTAAAAATGGCAAAATATTATTATATTGTTTTTATCAATGTTTAATTATGATTAAAGAAATTAAATTTACAGATAATGCTATAAAGCAGATAAACCATCTTCTTTCATCAAAAGATAAAGGGTCATTTTTTAGAATCGCTATTAAAGGTGGTGGATGCTCTGGATTTCAATATGATTTCTCATTTGATAACTCTGCTAAGGATGATGATCTACAACAAGATAATATTCTTATCGACAAAACATCGGCAGATTTACTAAAAGGATCTGAAGTTGATTTTGTAAAAGAATTAATCGGAGATTCTTTTAAAATAAACAACCCGCAAAGCAAATCTTCTTGTGGTTGTGGCGTATCTTTCTCGCTTTAATGATAATTAGTTCCTGGAATGTTAACTCTGTAAGAGCAAGAATTGAAAATATTAAAGAGTATTTAAAAAAATATTCACCAGATATTTTAATGATGCAAGAGATCAAAGCTCAAGATGAAAACTATCCTTACGAAGACTTTGAAAAATCAAATTACCAGAATTATGTATTTGGTCAAAAATCATATAATGGAGTTGCGATAATTTCTAAAAAAAAATTAGACAAAATTGAAAAAGATATTTTTAAAGACAAAAATAAACAATCTAGAATTATTACTGCAGATCTAAAACATAAATCAAAAACTATTAAATTAATAAACATATACACACCCAATGGAAATCCTGTTGATACAGAAAAATATACTTACAAATTATATTGGCTAGAAAGTTTAATTAAGAAGTTAAAAGGTTATTTAAAAAAAAAAGAAAATATAATTATTGGTGGTGATTTTAATATAATTCCATCTGCAGAAGATGTTCATAATCCTAAAGGATATGAAAATGATGCATTATTTAGACTTGAGATAAGAAAAAAATTAAGAGAATTATTAAGTTTAGGTTTTCATGATGCATATAGATATATCCACCCTGATAAAGAAGGATATACTTTTTGGGATTACACAAGCGGTGCATGGCAAAAAAATAATGGCATGAGAATTGATCATTTCTTAGTTTCAAACTCAATTATAAATCTTGTGAAAGATGTTAAAATTAACAAATTTCCTCGTGGAAGACAAAAACCTTCAGATCACACACCAATTGAAATTGAATTAACTTAATGATTTTATTTTATTAACAAGTTCCTCATTAATATTTCTAGGTCCAGTATTTAATCTGTTTTTGTGACGTCTTTCACCAGGCAACCTAACCTCTCCCATTGATTTCATTTTCTCAAAGAATTTATTTGAATGACTATCCCAATCAGAATTTGTTAATTTGTCAGGAGATATAGCTAAAATAAACTCTCCACCACTTGGTGGTCCACCATCATCTGTATCCTTCTCAGCCGTCTCATAACTAAAATTATCTCCAACTAAGGCTCCAGCAAGTAATTCGACCATCATTGCTATTCCTGAGCCTTTATAGCCGCCAAATGGTAACAAAACTCCACCATCTGCTATTTCACCAGGATCTGTTGTTTCTTTTCCATCTTTAGTTAAACCAGTTCCTATTGGGACCTTGTGCCCTTCTCTTTTTGCAACTTGAACCTCTCCCATGGCCATCGATGCAGTAGCCATATCATAAACTACAGGTGGTTTATTTTTTCTTGGCCAAGCAAATGAAATTGGGTTTGTTCCAAATAAAGGTTTAATTGCTCCTGCTGGTGCAACTGCTGGCTTGTATGATGTACAGGCAAAAGCAACAAGTCCTTGCTCTGCTATTGCTTCAGTCTCAGGCCACATAGCAGCCATATGATGAGAATTAGTGATTGCTAAAACTGCAACTCCATTTTCTTTTGCAGCTTTTACGAGTTCTGGTATTCCATATTTTAAAACCATTGGGGCAAGACTATTTTTCCCATCTGCTTTAACAACACTTGGGGTTAATTTTGAAATCACTGGTCTAGCCTTACCATTAATTTTTCCGCTTTTTAAACCAGATACATAAGCGGGTAATCTAAATAGACCATGAGATAATGATCCATCTCTTTCAGCATTTTTGATTAAAGTAGATAAAGTATCTGCTGTTTCTTCATCGCATCCGTTAGCTATTAATGTTTTTTTAGCTAAATGAAAAATTTCTTCTAAACTTAAAGGAACGGTTGCCATAAATAATATTAGATATTATTTACGGCAAAAGTTCAATTTTTAATTAACAACCTTTAAAAGATTTAGACATATTTCTGATTAAATCAAAATATAAGTCTTTTCCAGGATCCAAAGTAGCTCCTAATGGGTCTACAACACCAGTTTTAATATTCATATCTTTTGCTACAGCTTTAATGATATTTGGATTAAACTGTGGTTCAGAAAATACACAAGCTACTTTATCATGCTCAATTATTTCTCTGATTTCAGCCAATTGTTCTGCTCCTGGCATTACATCTGTATTAACTGTAAAAGCACCCAATATATTAACATTAAATCTTTTCTCAAAATATTGGTAAGCATCATGGAAAACAATTGATGCAACACTCTGATTTAATTCAGAAGAGACGTCACTAACAAGTTTATCAATATCTTTTAGTGCTTTCTTTAAATTGCTTTTATATTTTGATGCGTTCTTAGCATCATTTTCAATTAAATGCTCTGCCATTTCATTTAATATAACTTTAGCATTCATTGGATCTAACCAAATATGTGGGTCATGCTCACCGTGGTGGTGACCTTCATGTCCTGCATGATCATCGTGGTCATCATGGTCATCTTTCTTTTTATGTCCATGGTCATCATGATCGTCATGCCCATCTTTCTTTTTATGGTCATGATCATCGTGGTCGTCTTCTTTATGACCGTCTTTTTTTTTGTGGTCGTGATCATCGTGGTCGTCATGTCCATCTTTCTTTTTATGGTCATGATCATCGTGATCATCTTCTTTATGGCCATCTTCTTTATGTCCGTGATCGTCATGATCATCATGATCACCAAAAATATTTCGTTCTCTGAATTTTAATTTATTAAGACCTTTAATTTCCATTAATTCAATTTTTTCAGCTTTTTTTGCAATTGAATCTAATGGTTTTTCCATGAAGTTTTCTAGATCTTCACCTACCCAAAAAATAAGATCAGCTTCTTGTAACATCTTTGCATGAGATGGTTTTAACGGAAATCCATGTGGTGAAGAATATCCATCGACTATTAGGTCTGGTTTAGCAACTCCATCCATCAGATAGCTAGCTAAAGAGTGTATAGGCTTAATTGAAGCTACAACTTTTATTTCTGCTTTTGCTGATGTAAAAAGAGCTAAAAAAGATAATATTGTAATTATTAATGTTGATTTTTTTAAGTTTTTCATAATTTAATTTAGTGTTAATTGTTATAATATAACATTGTGTAATAATATAACATTAATAAGTCAAGGTAATAAATGACAATTGAGAACAATGTATTAGTAAAATTAACTGAAGTTGGATTAAAACAACGGAATAAATGGCTTGTAAAAGGTGTTTCTTTAATTGTTGAAAGAAGAAAGATAGTAACATTAATTGGGCCAAATGGTTCTGGCAAAAGCACAACTGCAAAAATTGCGATAGGACTTCATAAGAATATAGAAGGCAATGTAGAAAAATTTACTGATAAAATTGGATATGTTCCTCAAAAGATTTCAATTGACTGGACATTGCCACTTAAAGTGAGTGATTTTATGGTTTTAACAGATGAACTCGATGAAGAAAAAATAAATGAAGCTTTAAAATTAACGGGTGCAGATCATCTTAAAAACCAGAATTTAGGAAATTTATCTGGTGGAGAATTTCAAAGAGTGCTTCTTGCAAGAGCAGTTTCAAAAAAACCTGATCTTTTAGTATTGGATGAGCCGGTTCAAGGAGTTGATTTTACTGGGGAGATTGCATTGTATAAATTAATAAAAGAAATAGCAGATAAATTAAATTGTGGAATTTTATTAATTTCTCATGATTTGCATACTGTTATGACAGCAACAGATCATGTTATTTGTTTAAATGGCCACGTGTGTTGTTCAGGAACACCAAAAGACGTTGCAATGAATAATGAGTATAAACTGTTATTTGGCGAACAAGCTTCACAAACTCTTTCTATATATGAACATAAGCATGATCATGTTCATTCAAATGATGGTGATATAAAAAAAAATTAAATGTTTGATGATTTTTTTATAAGAGCTTTAATTGCTGGTATAGGTGTTGCTTTTGTAACAGGTCCTTTGGGCTGCTTTGTAGTTTGGAGAAGATTATCTTATTTCGGAGATACATTAGCACATTCAGCATTACTTGGTGTTACAATGGCATTGGCATTCGAAATTAATATAGCAATTTCGATATTTATCATTTCATCAGTAATAGCAATCATATTAGTTAAACTTGAAAAAAATACTAATTTGCCCGGTGATGCTTTACTTGGTCTTTTAGCTCACTCAGCATTAGCAGTTGGCTTAGTGGTAATTGGTTTTCTCTCATTTATAAGATTTGATGTCATGGGACTATTATTTGGAGACATATTAGCTGTTAATGTTGATGATTTGATAATTATATGGGGAGGAGGAGCAATAATTTTAATTGTATTAAAAATAATTTGGAAACCTTTATTTGCTTCAACAGTAAATTATGAACTTGCAGAAGCAGAAGGATTAAATCCTGATAGAGCAAAAGCAATATTTACTATTTTAATGGCAGCAATAATTGCAATTTCTATAAAAATTGTAGGACTTTTATTAATAACTGGGATGTTAATTATACCAACGGCTATGGCTCGTAACATATCAGATACTCCCAAAAAGATGGTAATTTTTTCTATATGTGGAGGATTATTATCAGTAATCATGGGTTTATTTTCTTCATTGCAATTCAATACTCCTTCGGGTCCATCTATCATTGCTGCAGCGTTATTATTATTTGTAATATCTCTATTTAAAATTAAACAGACGATACAATTGAAAAACTAATGGGAAATTGATAAAAGAAAAACTATGCTTAAACAGGAAACACTATCAAAAAATCAACGAATAGTTCTTGATTTCATTGAAAAAGTAAATGAGCCCATAAAAGCTTATTCAATTTTACATAATGTGCAAAAAAAAGGTATTAAAGCCCCTCTTCAAGTTTATAGAGCGCTTGATAAATTGGTTGAAATTGGAAAAATTCACAAAATTGAAAGTAGAAATGCTTTCGTTGCATGTAAAAATTCAAATTGTCAGATCTCAAAGGCAACAGCATTTTCAATATGTGAAAGCTGTGAAGAAGTAAGTGAAATTAGTGACAGCAAACTTTCAAAATATTTAAAAAATTTTCAAGACAAAGCGGGTATGAAATTCAATAAATATAATCTTGAATTCTTTGGGCTTTGTAAAAAATGCTCTATCAAATGAAGATCTCCAAAGGAGATAAAATAGAAGAAATTACACTTCCAAGAGATGACGGGTCTACATTTAATTTATCAGAAACACATGGAAAGAAAGTTCTTTTAACTTTTTACAGAATAGCTGGATGTAGTTTTTGCAATCTTAGATTAAACGAAATTAATAAAAGATTTAATGAGTTAGGAAATAATTTTACACATGTTGCAATATTTCACTCGCCGGTTGATAATTTAAGGTCATATATGAAAAAACATAACAATTTACCTTTTACTGTACTAGCCGATGAAGATTTTAAATATTTTCAAAAATATGAAATTGAAAGATCAATGATGAAAACATTATCTGCAATGCTATTTAAATCTCATAAAATAATACCTGCAATGTTAAAGGGATATATTCCTTTAAAAATTAAAGGTCATTTTGATATAGCTGTTACAGATGTTTTGATAAACGAACAAGGCACAGTTGATGAAGTATACTACGCCAAGAAAGATATAGCCGATCACTTCAGTTTTGAGAAAATTAAAGAATTTGCAACAAACTAAAAACAGATGTTATTTTTTATTTTTAAAGTTGTAGCAGCAGGTTTAATTGTTGCTTTTTCAAGTTGGTTGGCTGGTCAAAATCCTAAGCTCGCTGGATTTATTATTGCATTACCCTTGGTATCACTAATAGCGATACTGTTTTCGTATTATGAGCATAATGATACAGAAAAAACAGTAATGTTTACAAAAAGTATATTTATTGCAGTACCAGCAAGTTATTTATTCTTTGTACCCTTCTTTTTTGCAAAATCTTTTAATATGAATTTTTTCATAATTTATATTACAGGTTTAATATTGCTAATCGGAGGATATTTTATCCATAGATACATAATCAATTTAATATAAAATAATAATTTTAATAAATCTTTAACATAACTGTCATAAGTATAGAGAAAGGAGTTTTATGTTATTAAAAAAATATCTCAAATGGATAAGCACGTTTTTAGTCTTAACAGGAATATTGCTTACAAATTTAAATATATATCCAATTAATATATATTTTCATGGTCTTGGTGTAGTTGGATGGACAATATCGGGTTTTTTATTAAAAGATAAGGCCATATTAACTAATTTTGGATTACAAATTCCTTTGTTTGTAATTGGTATTTATAAAATTATTTTTTAATGAAAAATATTTTATTTGTATGCACAGGAAATTCAGCGAGAAGCATTATCGCTGAGAGTATTATTAATAACGAATACTCAAATAAATTTAATGCTTTTAGTGCTGGTAGTAATCCATCTGGAAAAATCAATGAAGATGTTAAAAGTTTTTTAGAAAAAAATAAAAGTTATGATCTAACTAATTACAGTTCTAAAAACTTTGAAGAATTTATCAATAAAGAATTAAAAATGGATCATGTAATAACAGTATGCAACAACGCAAATAATGAGGTATGTCCTATTTGGCCTGATAAAAACCAAATTATACATTGGGATATAGAAGATCCGGTAGCTAAACTTCAAAATGCAAATGACGAAGAAAAGCAAATAATCATTAGAAAAACTTTCAATATTATAAGTAATAAAATTAAAGATTGGATAGATGAAAAATAAAAATAGATATTTTCTTTCAGAGTTCATTGGAAGTTGCTTTCTGGTCATGATCATAGTTGGATCAGGTTTAATGGCAGAAAATCTAACTAATGATATAGCAGTAATGCTAATAGCAAACACATTGGCAACCGGAGCTGGATTGTTTGTGCTAATAACAGTATTTGCTGATGTATCTGGGGCTCATTTCAATCCATTTGTAAGTATTGCTATGACAATTACAGGAAAGTTAAAAAAAAACCTTCTACCCTTTTATATTTCTGCTCAGATACTTGGATGTTTGCTAGGTGTAGCATTAGCTAATTTCTTTTTTGAACATCAGGTTTTTGAATTATCAACAAAGTCAAGGAGTGGGATTTATATTTTTACTTCTGAAATAGTTGCTACGTTGGGTCTTATTTTAATTATTTTTGGTTCAATGAAATCAGGTAAAATAGCTGTTGCTGGATCAGTTGGTTTATATATCACTGCTGGTTATTGGTTTACCTCGTCAACTTCTTTTGCAAATCCTGCTGTAACAATAGCAAGAACATTCACAGAGTCGTTTACTGGTATAAGTTATTTAAACACTCCTTTTTATATAATTGCAGAATTAATTGGTATGTTAATTGCTGTTTATATCGCAAAAAAATTATTCTTAGAAAAAGATTGAAAAATTTAAAACTAACAAACAATATTAAATTAATTAATAAAAAATTTAAAAAAAAAGAATTTTATCATTTTTTAAAAACCTCAAACCTTTCAATAGTAATACCCAAAATTAAGAACAAGTATATTTTGGTTTCACAAAAAAGAATTCCTATAAATCAAATTAATTTTGAGTTTCCATCTGGTATAATTGAAAAACATGAAACAGCTTTAATATCTGCTAAAAAAGAATTAATTGAAGAAACAGGATATAAATCAAGAAATAAATTAAGAAAAATTACTTCATTTTATTCTGAACCAGGTCGACTCACCACTAAAATTACTGGTTTTTTTTGTAATAATCTTATTAAAATTTCAAAGCCTGAAAAAGGAATTAAAATCCACATAGTTTCAGATCATCAAATAATTCAATTAATTGAGAATGGTAAATTTAACAATGCATCTCATATAGGAATGTATTTGTTTTATAAAAAGAAATACGCTCAATAATAATACCGAGCGTATTTCAGGGGTTTAATGTTTACAATTTAATCACAGAAGAATATTACATTTGGATTAAAGATATGTTTCAATAAAATTAAAAATATATTAAAGAAGAAAAATCACTAACCTGTAAGTTGTAATAAATTAAATTATATATTAATTATTTGAATAAATTACTCTTGGTTCTAAAAATAATTCTCTCGCCAGAGCTTTAAATCTTTTTGTAACTTGTTTAGAAATTATTTCTTGGTGTTGAGCTGGAATTTTTAAAAATACAGAGTTACCTCTTTTATACAATTTGAATTCCTCTAAGAAGATAGTTGAAATAGATGTAAGTGAGTGTGCAAATCTTAAGGCTGCACCAACTTGTTTACTAGAAAAAATTTCATTATTATTTAAAAAAGTTAAATATTCTATTTTTGGATTGTATTTAATACTGCAGTACCTCCAATAACATGAAAGAGCTATTTGAATTCTTTCTTTATGTGAAAGTCTCAATAAAGGGGTATTTAATGTTTCTTGAAAAACTAATTCTGCCTTTTGAAAAGCACCTAGTCCCCAATCCATATGACTTAAAACACAAGCTAAATTAAGTAATTTTTCATTAAAATGTTCATTACCGTCAAATACAGGTTTGATAAATTCATGATACTTTTTGTAGGTTAATCCCAAATCACCTCTCTTCTTCGAAATATATTCTAATGATTTTTCAAAAACTTGAGAGTTATCAATATTTTTAAAGTAATCTTTTGCTAGAGATCCCTCTCTAATACCGCTTATAGAACAAATTATGTTTTTTGGATTTGTGACTTTCATGATCTCATCTAAAATAATAGAGCTATATGGTAGATAAGGTGTTCTAGATTTAGATATATATTCAACTGTTTTTAGTTTTGCTTTATTAAACGATGCTATTTTTTCTACAAATGATGATATAGTTTCATAATTTACTGAATACTGATGAATTATATGGACAGGATGTTTATTTTGAAACAGATGAAGTTTAAATAAAGCTCTCCATGTTCCTCCAACTAAATACAAATTTTGAAATTTTTTTTTAGATAACCATTTCTCTTCTCTCAAAAGTTGTTTTATATATTTAGAAAGGTTTCTCTTTTTTACAATTGGATTATTAAGTAGTCTTAAAACACCTAAGGGAAAAGATGTTTTATTAGTAATCAAACCATTTTCAACTCTAGCCAATTCTAAACTTCCTCCACCAAGATCAGCAACTAACCCATCTACATTATCAAATCCAATTTTAACACCTTCAGCTGAACAAATTGCTTCTTCGTCACCACTTAAGATTTCTATTTTTTTTTTAAAAAGGTTTTCTACGTATTCAACAAAGGGTTTTGAATCTGTTGCTTCTCTTAAAACAGCAGTTGCTATTATTTTTAAATTAACAATTTTGGAAACATTTAAAATTTCTGAAAATCTCTTCAATACTTTTTGGGCATAATCCACACCAGATTTATGAAGTTTTCTTGACTTATCTAAATTTTTACCAAGTTCACAAACGGCTTTTTCATTGAAAAAAGGCACACGAGATGAGTTAAAATCTTCATAGATTAACATCCTGATAGAATTGGAACCTATATCAATTACTGCTAATTTAGCAGGTTTTAATTTCAAATTTTGATTATTTTTTAAAACTTTAATTTCCACTTTTAATTAATCTTAAATTTAATTTTTTTGGTTTCATTTTTAATTTAGCTTTACCTCTTCCAGATAAACTAGGATTATTCATAAAATAATCATGGGCTGAAAAAGAATCATTTTCACTATATTTAATTTTTTTATAATTTCCATTAGCATCAAGTTCCCAACTTTGTTTTTTATCTAAATAATTAGCTAACATAATTTGATCAAGAACTTGTTCGTGGACTGTTTGGTTTTCAATTGGAACTAGAAGTTCTACTCTTCGATTTAAATTTCTTGGCATTAAATCTGCTGATGAAATAAAAACTTTTGCATCTCTACTAGGCATTGCTTTTCCATTTGCAAAACAATAAATTCTTGAGTGTTCCAAAAATCTTCCAATCATGCTTTTAACTATTATATTTTCAGATTTATCTTTAACTCCAGGTCTTAAACAACAAACACCTCTTACAAATAAAAATATCTTTACTCCAGCATTTGAAGCTTCGTAAAATTTATCAATTATCGCTGGATCTACTAAGGAATTCATTTTGGCCCATATTTCACCTTTTTTACCTTTTTTGACATTTGTTATCTCGTTAGCAATACATTTGTTCAAGGTTTCCCTAAGATTAATTGGTGATATAGATATTTTACTAAGATTTCGTGGTTTTGAATAACCAGTTACATAATTAAAAAATTTTTCCACATCAGTTGCTAATTTTTTATCAGAACTAAATAAAGATAAGTCAGTATAAATTTTTGCATTAACTGGGTGATAATTGCCAGTTCCCAGATGTATATAAGTTTGAATTTTTCCCTGCTCTTTTCTTAATATTAAAGATGATTTTGCATGTGTTTTATATTTTGCAAAACCATAAACTATTTGAATTCCTGCCTTTTCTAAACTTCTTGAAAGTTGAATGTTTGCTTCTTCATCAAATCTTGCTTTGATCTCTATTAAAGCGGTTACTGTCTTTCCATTTTCAGCTGCTGTTATTAAGGCTTTAACAATTGGAGAATCTAGCGTTGTTCTGTATAGAGTTTGTTTAATTGCTATAACTTTTTTATCATATGCAGCTTGATTTAAAAACTCAACGACAGCATCAAATGTTTCAAAAGGGTGATGAACTATTAAATCTTTTTTTTTTATAGTATCAAAAAAATTATTATTAAACTCCTTTAATCTCTCAACCTCCCTGGGATTAAAATTTTTAAATCTTAATTTAGAATTTTTAATTTTACAAACTTGGTCTATATCTTGAATTCCAACAATGCCTTCAATTTCATAGATGTATTCAGATTTTACGTTTAACTTATTGGTTATAAACTTAATTAGGTCATTATTACTATTTTTTAAAATTTCTAAACGTACTATGTCACCTGTCCTTCTTCTTTTTAAAGCCAATTCAAAAGATCTTACTAAATCTTCGGCCTCCTCTTGAATTTCTACATCACTATCTCTTATAACTCTAAATAACATTTTTTTATCTAAATCATGATCAGGAAATATTTCAGAGGCAAAAAAACTTATAACATCATCTATAATTAAAAATTTTTTAAAACTTTTATTTCCATCTATTTCAATAAATCTTGATAAAGCTTTTGGAATTACTATTATTGCATTTAAAGTCCTTTTTTTATTTTTCTTATTTAATCTCATAACTAATGCTCTTCCTTGATTTGCAATAAATGGAAAGGGATGAGCTGGGTCTATTGCTGATGGGGTTAGCAGAGGGTAAATTTCTTCATTAAAAATTTTAAATAATCTTTTTTGTTCAGTTTTACTTAAATTTTCAGGTTTAACTATACTTATATTTGCTTTTTTTAATTGAAGAATTAAATCTCTAAATATTTTATTTTGTTTATTAAGAAGATTATTTGTTTCCAAAATAACTTCACTCATTTGTTCATCAGGAGTAAGACCATCAGAACTAAGTGAATCTACATCTTGTTTGATTTGACTATATAAACCTGCAACACGAACCATGAAAAATTCATCTAAATTTGATCCAGCTATAGATAAAAATTTAATTCTTTCATAAAGAGGATTTTCAAAATTTTGGGCCTCAAGAAGAACTCTGTCGTTGAATTTTAGCCAAGACAGCTCTCTATTTATGTATTTAGATTTTAGTGTTTCTTTATCTTGTTTTTTTAATGCAGTCATATATTTAAAATTTATGCTTAAATTATACGTTATGCGTCATGCAAAATCTAGCTGGGACCACCCAAATCTTGGTGATCATGAAAGACCATTAAGTAAGCGTGGCGAGAAAAATGCAAAAAAGATTTGTGAATTTTTTGTTAAAAACAATTATAAGTTTGATTACATATTACTTTCATCATCAAAAAGAACAAAGAAAACTCTAAAAATTTTATTAAAAAAAATAGATAAACCAAAAAAAATTATTTCTTCAAAAAAATTATACTTATCAAGTGAAGATAAAATTATAGATATAATAAAAAAAATACCAAAAAAATATAAATCAGTGCTTTTAATTAACCATGAACCTACTGTTAGAAATCTAATACGATCACTGACAAAAAATCACAACAACAACAATTTTAAATTATTAAACTACAAATTTCCGACATCGGCATTTGCAAAAATTTATTTTGATTTTAATGAATGGAATAAATTAGATGGAAATGGTTTAATTAAAGAATTTACTAGACCTAAAGACCTTCAAGATTCTAAAGAATAACCTGCTGATCTTACAGTTCTAATTAAAGGCTTAGTATTATCTATATTAATAGCCTGTCTTAATCTTCTGATATGCACATCGACAGTTCTAGTTTCAACGTAAATATTTTCTCCCCAAACATTGTTTAAGAGTTGTTCTCTTGAATATACCCTTTTTGGATTTTTGATAAAAAAATCTAATAATTTAAATTCTGTAGGTCCTAGAGATATTTCAATGTTATTTCTATAAACTCTTTTTGTTATTCTATCTATTTTTAGATCTGTAAACTCAACAACATCAACGGTGGATTGTGGTTTTGATCTTCTGAGTAAAGATTTAATTCTTGCATTAAGTTCTTTTTGACTAAATGGTTTTGTTACATAATCATCTGCACCTGTATCAAAAGCTCTTAATTTGTCCTCCTCCTCGCCTTTTGCTGTTAACATTATTACTGGTATGTCATTATGCTTTTTGTCTTTTTTTAAATTTTTACATATTTCAACGCCTGACAAATCGGGCAACATCCAATCCATTAATATTAAGTCAGGAAGCTTATCTTTAATTTGTTTAAGCGCATCTTCACCATTTTCACAGAAACTTACTTTGTAACCTTCTTTTTCAAGGTTATACTTTAGTAGAGTTATTATAGCAGCCTCGTCTTCAGCTATAAAAATGTGAGCCGACATATTTTACTTTTCTCCAGTAACAATAGGTTCTGTGCCTTTTGGTCGATCACCCTCTAGATATTCTCCCTTAACTAAATAATATACTTGCTCAGCAATGTTGGTTGTATGATCACCTATTCTCTCTATATTTTTAGTTACAAATAATAAGTGGGTTCCATCACTTAAGTTATTTTCGTTATCTTTTAAATATCTAATCACTTCTTGCATGCATAAATTTGTTAAATCATCAATTTGTTCGTCGCTTTCCCATACATTAATTGCCATACTCGAAGATCTTTCTAAATATGCATCTAATATTGATTTCAATTGTTTTTGAGTATCCGAAGATACTCTTATAATAGCATCTACTAAATTTTTTGGTAAATTTTCATTTAACAAAAGAGTTCTTTTAGAAATATTTTTTGCTAAATCACCTATTCTCTCAAGGTCAGAAGATATCTTTAAAGCAGTGACTGTTTCTCTAAGATCTATGGCCATAGGTTGTCTTAAAGCAATTAAATTTACTACTTGCTGTTCAATTAAAGTCTCAAATTTATCAATTTTTTCATCATCTTTAATTACTGCCTCAGCATTATCACTATTTCTTGTAGTAATTGCTTGAATAGCTTTACCCAAAGCTTCTTCACAAAATCCACCCATTTTAATTATATTGCTATTTAAATTTTTAAGTTCTTCTTCGTAAGACTTTACTGTATGTGGTGCTTCGGTCATTATCCAAACCTCCCTGTGATATAATCCTGAGTTTTTTTGTTTTCTGGATTCTTAAATATTTTATCAGTAGAACCATGTTCTATCAATTCTCCAAGGTGAAAAAAACCTGTATTTTGAGAAACTCTTGCAGCTTGTGCCATTGAGTGAGTGACTATTATAATAGTATGGTCTTTTTTTAACTCATCAATTAGTTCTTCTATTTGAGCTGTAGCAATAGGATCTAAAGCAGAACAAGGCTCGTCCATTAGAATAACTTCAGGTTTAACTGAAATTGCCCTTGCTATACATAATCTTTGTTGTTGACCACCAGACAAACCAGTACCTGGTTCATGAAGTCTATCTTTCACCTCTTCCCATAATGCTGCCTTTTTTAAGCTAGTTTCAACTATTTCATCCATTTCATTCTTTGATTGAGCCATACCATGAATTGTTGGACCATAAGAAATATTTTCATAAATAGTTTTAGGAAAAGGATTTGGTTTTTGAAAAACCATACCAATTTTTTCTCTTAATCTAACAACATCACAACTTTTATCATTGATATCAAAATCATTAATTATAATCTGCCCTTTTACCCTACATATATCAATAACGTCATTCATTCGGTTTAGACATCTTAAAAAAGTAGATTTACCACAACCTGAAGGCCCAATCAGTGCTGTAACTTGATTTTCTTCAATATCTAAATTTATATTGAATAGAGCTTGTTTTTTTCCATAGAAAACATCTACATTTTTTGAATTTATCTTTATCATCTTAACTCCATTTTTTTTCAAATTTATGTCTAATTATTTGTGCAAATAAGTTCATTATAATTAAAAATCCTAATAGAACCATAATACAGGCAGAAACTTTCTCGACAAAACCTCTTTCAGCGCTCTCTGCCCAAATATAAATTTGCACTGGCAAACTTGCAGCTGGATCTAAAGGAGATCCTGGTATTGTATTTACAAAAGCCACCATGCCAATCAATATCAAAGGTGCGGTTTCGCCTAAAGCTTGGGCCAAACCAATTATTGTACCGGATAAAGTCCCTGGCATAGATAACGGAACTGTATGATGCATTGTAGTTTGCATTTTACTAGCACCCATTGCAAGTGCTGCCTCTCTTATACTTGGAGGAACTGCTTTTAAAGATGCTCTACAAGCAATAATAATTGTTGGTAATGTCATCAACGATAAAGTTATTCCACCGACTAGAGGTGTTGACCTAGGTAATTGAAATACAGCAAGTAAAATACCCAGTCCTAAAAGACCAAAAACAATTGAAGGTACTGCTGCTAAATTATTTATATTTACCTCAATAAAATCAGTAAATCTGTTTTTAGGAGCAAATTCCTCTAAATAAATAGCTGCTAGAACTGCTACAGGAAAAGCTATCATTAAACAAACAAGTATAGAAAATATTGATCCCATAAATGAACTTGCTATACCAGCTAATTCAGCTTCTCTTGAATCAGGATATGTAAAAAAACTTAAATTGAATTTACTTTCAACTTTTCCTAGTTCTACAAGTTGATCAAAAATCTTTAATTGATAATCCGTAACTCTTCTTTGATCTTCAGGTAAATCTCTTGGATAATTGCCTTTAAATACTTGATCTAAATCATCTGAGGCAGTTAAATAAACATCTTTAGTTTTTCCAATTAATGAAGGGTCGTTTAAAAGTTCCCTTTTAATCTCTCTTTCGAAAAAGTAAGAGACCATTCTCTTCAGCTCATTTTCTTGATCCTCATTAGCATTTGGATCCAAATCAGCCATTGATTTTAATGCTATATCGTAATAATCAGCATCTTTTAAATCCTCTTTAGAAGGATTTTGCTCTAACATCATTAATTCAGCATCAAAAGTAACTGGAACAATAAGCCAAGTTTTTTGAAAGGCTGAATAGCCTGTCGAAAAAATTTTAAAAATAAAGATTGTTAAAAATAAAAGTGCCATAAAAATTGCACTTTGACCGTATAATCGAAATCTCTTTTCAGCTTTATATCTTTTATTTAATAATTGTTCTTTATTTTTATTCATATTTTTCTCTATATTTTTTAACTACTCTTAAGGCCACGATATTCAAACAGAGCGTTACTAAAAATAATGACATACCTAAAGCAAATGCAGCTTGCGTTTTTGGGTCGCCAAAAGCTTGATCTCCAATTAATATTACAACAATTTGCGCTGTAATTGTTGAAGTAGATTCTAATGGATTTAAAGTTAAATTAGCAGCTAAACCAGAGGCCATAACAACTATCATTGTTTCTCCAATTGCTCTTGAAACACCAAGCAAAATAGATCCAACTATACCAGGCAATGCTGCAGGAAAAATAACTTTTTTTATTGTTTCTGATTTGGTTGCTCCCATGGCATAACTTCCATCTCTTAAACTTTGAGGTACACTTGTAATCACATCGTCACTTAAACTTGAAATGAATGGTATAATCATAATGCCCATTACTCCGCCTGCCGCTAAAGCGCTTTCAGCTGAAACGTCTAAACCCATGCTATTACCTATTTCCTTTAAAAAAGGTCCAACTGTTAGAGCAGCAAAAAATCCATAAACAACTGTTGGTATACCAGCTAAAATTTCAATTAAAGGTTTTGCGTATTGTCTAACTTTAACAGATGCATACTCAGCCAAATAAATTCCACTCATTAGTCCAATAGGAATAGCAACACACATAGCTATGAAAGCAATAAAAAAAGTACCAGCAAAAATAGGGACTGCTCCAAAAGTATCGGAGTACATTGTCGGATCTAAAGCCTCTGAAGAATCTCTAACAAAAGCTTTTGCAGGATACCAATGAGTTCCAAAGACAAAATCAAATAATGGAATTACTTTAAAAAAATCTATAGTTTGAAATATAAGTGAAAATACTATTCCAACAGTAGTTAATATTGCAGCTAAAGAAGCTGTAAATAAAACTGCTTTCAAAAATTTTTCAACTGGTTCTCTTGTTCTAGAATTAGATGAAATTTTTTTATAAGCGTAAGCAACAGAGGCAATAATTATAGATAATACTATAACAGCTTTTGAACTTTGAGCTATTGATCGAAGACTTAAATATTTTTCAGCTGAAGCCTCAATAAAAGGTGTAATTTCTCCGGTAAATTGTCCTCGAGACAATGCTTTTGTTTTTTCGTAAATTAAATTTAATTCATCATCAAGATAACCTTGATTTGAATAATCACTTAAGATTAATAGTTTTACAATTGTGGGCTCAAAAATTGCCCATAAAGAAAAAATTATAAAAGCTGGTATTGCACACCAAATTGCAAGATAATAACCATAAAATTGTGGTAATGCAGTTAATCTTTTATTTGTAGATTGAATTGTATATGCTTTTCTACGTCCAAAATAATAACTTGTGAAACCCAGAAGAACAATAAATATAAACAATATTAAGTTCAAAGAATCTCCTTTGTTGAGGACTTTACTCTTATTTCAAAAAAAAGGGGTCTAAAAAGACCCCTTTTTTAATTATTTGTTAACAGAGTAATAATTAATTACCCATAGCAACTAGCTTCGTAGCATTAGTTCTAGTTGTTTTATACAACTTAGAGTCTAATGGAACTAAACCAATATCTGCTAAGTAACCACCTTTTCCAATAGCTTTCTTAGTTGTGAATTCTTTCACAAACTCATGTAATCCTGGGATTACTCCAACGTGAGCTTTTTTCACATAGAAAAATAATGGTCTTGCAACTGCATAACTGTAGTCTTGAATACTCGCTAGAGAGGGTTGTCCACCATCTATGCTAGCAGCTTGTAATTTATCTTTAGCAGCTAAGAAATAGCTGAAACCAAAGAAACCAAACATATCTTTATCTTGAGTTAACTTTTGGATGATTAAACTATCGTTTTCTCCTACTTCAATAGCAGCTCCATCTTCTCTGTAAAGTTTTTGTGGTTTTTTGTATTTTTTATTTCCAGCTTCAAAACCTGCTTTATAAAGAGCTTTAGCTTCTTTAGTCATACCTTTTTTCATTACTAAAGAATTCCAAGCATCTCTAGTTCCTGATGTTCCTGGTGGGATCATTACTGAAATTTTTTGTTTTGGTAAGCTAGGGTCAATTTGGTCCCAAGTTTTATAAATATTTGGAACTAACTTACCATCAACTACTGTATGAGCAGCTAATGCTAAATATAATTGTTCTTTAGTAAAGTTTACTGGTTTTGCATCTTTGCTGTAAGCTAATGTAATACCATCGTTACCAATTACGATCTCAACAATATCATTTACACCATTTTTCTTACATAGGGCTTTCTCTTTGTCTTTCATAGCTCTTGATGCATTTGTAATATCTGGATGTTGCTCACCAACACCAGCACAGAATAGTTTAGCTCCTCCACCAGTACCAGTCGACTCGATTACAGGAGTTTTGAATCCTGAACCACCAAATCTTTCAGCAACAACAGTCGCGTAAGGGAATACTGTAGACGAACCAACTATCTTAATTTGATCTCTTGCTTGAGCAACAGTTGCTATTGATAGAGCAACTAAAGAAGCAATCACTATAGTTAGTTTTTTCATTATCTTTAATCCTTTCGTTATTTATTAATTAAAAGATGCCTGACTCGTATAAATTTATTGAATCTTTAATATTACAGAATTATTACAGTTTTGTTAAAAACCTAACTTTTTAGTTGTATTTCATTGAGACAATAATCTCACTATTTTCAGTTTCTAGACCACCTTTGCATGAAACTGGATTTACGTTATCCTTAAAAGCAAGATCTGGGGTTGGTCTTAAGACAACTTCCAGTTTTACCAAATTAACTAATTCCTCAAGAATACTTTGGTCATAACGCCATTTTGGCCAACTAGTAGGAGTAGAAAAAATAGATGTTAAATAGCTTGTCGCCATAGTAAACCTATAATTACTCATATTTTCATTTCTCAGTAAATGATCTCTAACAGAATTAAATATGTTTCGACATCTCAATGAATCTGACATGTAGTTCTCTTTTTTTAAATTTTCATTTACTGGAATTGAAACAATTAAATCTACTGTATTTCTCCAATAGGAACTGAGAACATCTATATATATATCTTCATACGGTACATCTTTATGTTTTTTTATTTCAGGATATGAACTTTTTAAGTCTTCCTGTAATCTAAAGATACCAATATCAAAAACAGTTAATTGCTGGTTTCTTAAAATTGTAGAAATATCTGATGCATTACTTTTAGTAATGATCGACATTAAAAAAAAAATAATAATTAAAATACTATGTAATATCTTAATCATAAATTAATTTTAAATAAACTAAGATACGAATCAACAAAAGATTTGTTAAATCTTGGTTGAATAAGAGTTAATTTTAAACAATTTTTTAAATTAATTATTTTGTTGGAAGATATATCTTAATTTCAGTACCTTCATTAACTTTACTGAGAATCTCATAGTCACCTCTGTGTTGAGATATAATATGTTTCATTATAGCTAAACCTAAACCTGTACCACCAACCTTTTTACTTTTTTCTGTATCTACTCTAAAAAATCTTTCAGTTATTCTTGGAATTAGCTGGTGAGGTATTCCAACACCTTCATCTTTAATGATAATGGCAATATTTTTATCAATTAATTTACCTTCACTGATTTGACTTTTTACGTATATATTTTTTCCATCTTGTGAATATTTAATTGAATTATCAATTAAATTTGAAAATACAGTTAACAATTTATCATTATCACCAAAAACTAAGGTTGGTTCCATAAGTTCAATATGTAAATTGATTTTCTTTTTTTTAAGAATTAATTCAAAGTTACTTTTAATATTTGTAAAAAGATCATTTAAGCTCACAATTTTATTAGGCTTGATATGTTCTTCCAATTCTATTCTACTTAAAATCAATAAATCATTGATTAGGTTTTCCATTCTTAATACTTGATCAGACATGATAGACATAAATTTTTTTTGCGCCTCTTGGTCTTTTGAAGCTGGTCCAAGAATAGTTTCTAACGAACCTTTAATCGAAACTAAAGGTGTTCTTAATTCATGACTCACATTTGCAACAAAATCAGTTTTTAGTTTTTGTGCTTTTGTTATTTCTGTAAAATCTTTTAGAAACAATACGACAGAGTTTATTTCTGGAAACAAATGGGTCGGACCAGGAATAACATAGATTTTGTAAAGTTGATAAGATGGTAAATTTATTTCTACATTGACATTTTTTGTAGTTTGATCTTTGATAGCCTCTTCAATCGTTTCTAATAATTTTGTATCTCTAATTACACTTGAAATATTTTTATCAATTAGGTTTTCTCCAAAACGTTGTTTTGCACTTTTGTTTAGATATTTGATTAAATTATATTTATCTAAAGCAAAGAATTGATCTTCTAATTCTTCAATAATTACTCTTTTTCCTAAATCATCCTTATTAGTCTTGTTTACAATTGGTGCTGTGTTTTCTGGCTTAATATTTTTTTTAAATAAAAAATATAATAAAATGATTATTATAACTATAAGTATCAACTCTGCCCAAAACATGGATATGTTTTAACAAATGTAATGTATATTGTCTTTAATTATTAGGTGAAATATTTTCAAAAAATATTTTTGCCGTTTCCTCCCAAGAATATTTTTTTGCAAAATCAAGACAATCTTGACGACTTACCTTCAAAGCTTTTAAAGCAGAGGTTTTCAAATCATTATTTAAAGTATCAATATTAGTACCCCCTAATATATCTTTAGGTCCCGGTACAGGGTAAGCTGCGACTGGTGTGCCACAATTTAAAGACTCTAAGACAACTATACCAAACGTATCTGTTTTACTTGGAAATACAAAAACATCAGATGATGCAAAATGAGAAGCTAATTCTCCATTTGTTTTCTCACCTAAAAAAATGTCTTTTGGAAACTTTTTTTTTAAATTGTTTAAATCAGGACCTTTACCAATTATAATTTTAGTACCTTCAAGATCTAAATCTAAAAATGCTTTGATATTTTTTTCAACAGCAACTCTTCCAACATATATCCATATAGGTCTTTTATAAGGTAAGTCTTTCTTAATGGGGTTTTTAAATGCACCATGATTACCTCCTCTGGTCCATGTAACCATTTTATTGTTATCAATACCTAAAGAAATTAATTCTTCACGCATAGATTCTGTTGTTACTAAAATTCTTTCAGCTTTATTATGAAAATTGCATAAAAATTTTTCTGACCATTTAGCTGGAATGATAGGCATATAAAGTTTCATGTATTTATCAAATCTTGTGTGAAAACTTGTGGTAAATTTTAAGCCATTTTTAATGCAATGCCTTCGTGCCATAAACCCTAAGGGTCCTTCTGTTGCAATATGTATTGCATCAGGTTTAATTGATTTAATTAAGTTACTTACACGGGGCCAAACATTTAAGGACAATCTAATTTCATTATATTTTGGCATGGGCATGGTAAGAAATTGTTGAGGAGTAATATATTCAATAGTTTGACCTTGTGATTTAAGAATTTCACCAGTTTCGTGGAGAGTTCTTACAACACCATTAACTTGAGGGTAATAAGCATCGGTAACAATTAATATTTTCATTCTTTAAGATGCTTTTTTGAATGAACCGATCCTGTTATTATCAATATTTTCTGAAATATATTCGTTTCTTTTTTTATCCCAATAAATTATCTCAAAAGTTCCATCATATTTTTCTGCCAAGGCTGTACATGACTCAACCCAATCGCCACAATTTAAATAATTAACACCATCAAGATTTAAATTTTCAGCATGATGTATGTGTCCACAAATTATTCCATCAAATTTTTTCCTTTTTGCATATGAAGAAAGTGTGTTTTCATATTCACCTATAAATTTTACAGCATTTTTTACCTTATATTTTAAAAATTTTGCCAATGACCAATAGTCTTTACCTCTCAATTTTCTAAAAAAATTTATAATAACATTAATTTTAAGTAATAATTCATAGGCAATAGCTCCTAATTTAGAAAGCCATTTAGCATATTTCATTACTCCGTCCCAAGCATCACCATGAACAACTAAATATTTTTTTCCTAACTGCGTTTCATGAATAACTCTATTTACTATTTTAATATCACCTAAATGCATTGGAATAAATTTTCTAAATACCTCATCATGATTTCCAATTATGTAAAATACTTTTGTCCCGTGCCTGGCTTTTCTCAATATTTTTTGTATGACATCATTATGCTCTTGAGGCCAATAGAAACTCTTTTGCATTGCCCAAACATCGATTATATCTCCAACTAAATAAAGGTTCTCGGATCTTGAATTCTTAAAAAATTCTAAAAGCTTGTTAGCTTGACAACCTTTGGTGCCAAGATGCACATCAGATATAAATATACTCCTATATTTTAATAACGGAGGCATTAAAAAAACCTATTTTGTAACACAACTGTAACTCGAATCATTTAATTCTTATGTCATTGAAATGTTAAAGATTTATTAAAAATTAGTTACGAAAAAATTATGCATTATTGTTTGATTTATAACCTTAATTCTTCAACAGGGAAAAAAATAAAATTTGTAAATAAGATTTATGAAAAATTAAAAATTAACAACTCTGTAGATTATTTCAAAACCAAATCTGAAAAAGAGGCGAAAGAAATATTTTTGGAATTTAAAAATAAAAATTATGATAGATTGATAGTTGCTGGTGGAGATGGATCAGTATCATTTGCTATCAATGAATTGATAAAAAATGACTTTGATTTTAATGATAAATTTGCAATTGGGTACATACCGGCTGGAACAGCCAATTTACTTCAAGCAGAGTTATCGATAAATAAAAAAGTAGACGATATTTGTAATATTTTAACATCAAATAATTATAAACAATCTAATCTTATAAAAATAAATAAAAATTATTTTTTTTTAATGGCTGGTATTGGTTGGGATGCTAAAATTGTTCACTCTATTGATACACGTATAAAAAAAATACTTGGTAAGATAATATTTGGTTTAAAAGGGTTTCAGCATTTTTTATTTATGAAAAATAATAAACTTGATGTTTTCTTTGATGGTCAAAAATATCAAGCTGATTGGGTATTAAGTTCTAATACCAAATATTATGCTGGTCATCATAAGATAAATAAGTCAAACATTTTTGATGATAGATTAATAACTTATGTTTTTAAAGATTTAAGTAGGCTAAAATTAATGTATTATATTATTTTGATAATTATTTATGGAGATTTATCAAGAAACAAATCTGTTATAACCACCTATTCAAAAAGTATCCAAATTAATTGCAATAATTTTGAAATTCCCGTTCAGGTTGATGGAGATAATTTTGGATGTCACAATAAGATTGATATTGAATTTTCACAAAAAAAAGTAAATTTTTTACTATAATTTTAATAACAAAATTTTAGACAAATTATTTTACTTAGAAATTTAAATTAAATATAATAATTTAAATTTTCATAGGAGGCGATGATGGGTAAGATGTTAAAGAAAAATGAAAGAAGAAAAAAAAAGTTTATCAAATCAATAGATAAACTTAAAAATAAGATTAATTTAAAGGAAAAAAAACTAGCTAAAATTAATATAAAAATTGCAGGTATTGAAAAAAAAGTTGCCGAAAAAAAAGCAAAAAAATTAGCTAAAAAGAAAACCAGTGAGAGTCCTGCGTCTGTAAATAATTAATGTATAAAAATTGTCCCTCCCCTTTTTTATAACAAAAAGGGGAAGGTAGTTAATCAACAAAATTTTAAACAAAGAGGAAATGAAGATGTTTTATTATTTAAAATTTTTGTTAATTATTTTTAATAAACTTTAATGACAAAAATATTTATAGATTGTTACAATTTAATTAAAATAATTTAATCCCAATCACACCTATTAAAATAAATAAAATTGATATGATTTTTTTTAAATTGATACTTTCTTTTAATAAAAAATATCCAATAAATATCGATAATAAAATACTTGTTTCTCTTAAGGATGTAACAACAGGTATTGGAGCTTTTGTAAATGCCCATACAGCCAAGGCATAACTAGCATATGATAATGTTACACCGTAAAAAAATATCATTTTACCGTCTCTATAAACCTTTTTAATAATATCCTGTTGACCTCTTAAACTTAGAATAAATGGGAAAATCATAGCGTTTAATATGAAAGACCAGCTGACAAAAGATATTGCAGAATTACTTATTCTTGCTCCATATCCATCTACAAGTGAGTATGATCCAATAAACAAACCTGTAATAAAAGAAAATTTAATTACATTTAAGTTACTGTTTTTATAATCAGAAATACCAAGAAAAAAAATTCCAAAACATATTAAAAAAATAGAGATCAGTATAAATTTATTTAACACTACTCCTAACAATAAAATCGAAATTACAGTTACAAATAAAGGCCCCGTTCCTCTTGCTATAGGATAGACTTTTGTCAAATCTCCTATTTCATATGATTTAAGCAAAAACCATTGATAACCTATATGAACAACAATACTTGCGAAGATATAAGGTATACTTTCTATTGAGGGTGCGGGTAACAAGATGATTGCAACAATTGAAAAAGGTATATGACCTAAAATTATACCTGCTAGAGCAACTGCTTTATCCGAGTGTTTTTTGACCATGTCATTCCAAGTGGCATGAAGTAGTGCTGCCAATAAAACGACAGAAAATACTAACGTATCCATAAAGAGTATTAATTAACTCTACCGTAAATATCTTGATATCTAACTATATCGGTTTCTTTTAAAATAGGTCCAGTTTGTATTTCAATAATTTTTACTTTTTTCTTAAATTTATTTTCTATTCGATGAATTGCTTCTCTTGGGATAAATATTTTTTCTCCTGGTTTTTTAAAGAAATTTTTCTTGTTTAATGTAATTAGAGGTTTTCCATCAGTAATGGTCCAATATTCAGATCGATGAAAATGCTTTTGTAAGCTTAATTTAGACTTAGAATTGACCACTAATTCTTTTACCAAAAAGTTTTTACCCTCGTATAGGTTTGTATATCTTCCCCATGGTCTATGAAAAACATTTTTTTTCTTAAAGTATTTATTTTTATTTTTTTTATATATTTTTGATATTTCAAACCAATTACCTAGATCTGACCATTGAATACTTAGTTTTATTGCGTTTATATCTTTTGATTTTTCAAGAATTGCATAATCAAAAGAAATTTCCTTACATTTATCAAAGAATTTTTTACTCAAAAAATATGTATTATTTCTAATTTTAGATTTTTCTAAAGATTTTAGACATGCTTTATAAATGCTAGGCTGATATTTTTTAAAGTTATTAATTATTGATGATTTTTTTAAGTAAAACATACCAGAGTTCCAATAACCTCCAGATTTAATTATCTTTTTGGCTTTTTGTTCTGTTGGTTTTTCAATAAATTTAGTAACTTTGTTTAACTTATTTATACTTTTTGTTTTTAAATATCCGTACTCATTAGATGGTCTTGTTGGTTTAATTCCAAATATAAATATATTTTGATCACTTAAATTTTTAACATTTGTTTTTAAAGATCTTGTTAAAATACTTGGATTTTCAATTAAATGATCTGAAGTAAAAAACATTATTGGCTGATCAGTTGGAATATCTTTAATTAAAGCACTTACTAAGATAGCTGGTGCTGTATTTTTTTTGGCTGGTTCTAATATTATTTTATATTTTTTTATCTTAGATTTTTTTAATGTTTTCTTAACATCTTTTAAATATTTAAGATTTGTACTGATAATTGGAAAATCGTAAGAGTTATTATTTATTCTTTCAAAAGCTTTTTGTAATAAAGTCCAACCACCAAAATCAATAAATTGTTTTGCTTGAGTATTTTTTAAATTGGGCCAAAGGCGTGTTCCTGCACCACCACAAAGTATTACAGGTCTAATTTTCATCAAATATCTGCGTAAGTTTTAACCTCGTTTTTACCACCTGGATGAGTGGGTGCACCTAAATAAGCTGGACCTACTGTTTGAGCATATTTCCAAAGAGTTCCGTTTCCAAAGTTCATTTTTCTTTGTTTCCATTTCTTTTTTCTCAAACTAAGCTCTTTTTTACTTAATCTAACGTTTATAGTCCCTTTTTTTGCATCTATATCAATTATATCTCCGTTCCTTAAAAGGGCTATTGGGCCGCCTATAGAGGCCTCAGGACCCACATGACCAATACAGAAGCCTCTTGTAGCCCCAGAGAACCTACCGTCGGTTATAAGGGCTACTTTCTCCCCTTTTCCTTGACCATAAATTGCAGCTGTTGTCTGCAACATTTCTCTCATTCCTGGACCACCCTTTGGACCTTCGTATCTAATTATAATTATATCACCGTCTTTGTATTTTCTCTCTTTTACAGCCTTGTAAGCTTTTTCTTCAGAGTCAAAACATCTTGCTCTTCCAGTAAATTGTAATTTTTTCAAACCTGCAATTTTAACTATTCCACCTTCTGGAGCTAAATTGCCTCTTAATCCAACAACACCACCAGTTGGAGTGATTGGATTTTTATAACTTCTCATTACTTTTTGTTTTGGATTAAATTTCACATTTTTTAAATTCTCTTTCATTGTCCTTCCTGTAACGGTCATACAATCTCCATGGATATATCCACCATCATAAAGAGTTTTTAAAAGCATTGGAACACCACCCGCTTCCCACATATCTTTTGCAACATATTTTCCACCAGGTTTTAAATCAGCAAGATAAGGAGTTCTTTTAAAAATTTTTGCAACATCCATTAAATCAAATTTAATTCCAATTTCATTTGCAATAGCTGGTAAGTGTAAACCTGCATTAGTAGATCCTCCTGTTGCAGCAACAACTGTAGCAGCATTTTCTAATGCTTTTCTTGTAACAATATCTCTTGGTCTAATATTTTTTTCTAAAAGTTTCATTACAGCTTTACCGCTGTTAATAGCGTACTTGTGTCTTTCTTTATATGGAGCAGGTGTTCCTGCTGAATATGGTAGGGCTAATCCAATTGCTTCTGAAACACATGCCATTGTATTTGCAGTAAATTGACCACCACAAGCACCTGCACTTGGACAAGCTTTCAATTCTAATTTTCTAAGAGCATGAGCTGTCATTTTTTTTGATGTATATTTTCCAACACCTTCAAAAACATCAACAACAGTTACATCTTTACCTTCAAATCTACCTGGAAGTATTGATCCACCATAAATAAATACACTAGGAATATTTAATCTCACCATAGACATCATAAGACCTGGTAAAGATTTATCACATCCTGCTAAACCAACTAAAGCATCATAACAATGACCTCTTACAGTTAATTCAGTGGAGTCTGCAATTACATCTCTTGAAATCAATGAGGATTTCATTCCTTCATGACCCATAGCAATACCATCAGTAACAGTTATTGTGCAAAATTCTCTAGGGGTTCCTCCTGATGAATTTACACCTTGTTTTACAAATTGAGCTTGTTTCATTAAGTTTATGTTACAAGGAGCAGCCTCATTCCATGTTGAAACAACACCTACAAAAGGTTTTGCTACATCTTTTTCAGTTAAATCCATTGCGTAATAAAAAGATCTTTGAGGAGCTCTGTCAGCACCTACAGTTGTATATCTACTTGGTAGTTTTTTTTTATTAAATTTTCGCATTATAGACTTTCTAAAGTATAATTTAATTTATTAACATCTTTTTCTAAATTAATAAAGTTAGACTTTTCTTGCTCAACAATATCATTTGGAGCTCTTTCAATAAAACTTTTATTATTTAGCCTTGTATTTATTTTATCCATCTCTTTCTCAATTTTATTCTTTTTATTCAATAATGTTTCTTTAATTTTTGACAAATCTACATCTTCATCAAAGTAAATTTTAAATATTTCACCTTTAATGACCAAGTTTGCTGAAGGTTTTTTAATATCTTCAGTTACAAATTCATTAATTCTGCCAATTTTTTTTAATGTATTAGAGTTATTTTCAATAAATTTCTTAATTTTGGGATTTATTTTATTCACTAGTATTTTAACAAATGATCCAGGGCTTATTTCTATTTCATTTTTAAAAGACCTTATAGATGAAACAAATTCAATTATTTCATTTACTTCATCAGAGTCTTTATCTTTATTAGAAATGGCTTCAGACCAGTTTTTTAACATAAGAAAGTCTTTTCCATCTTTATCCAATTTATTTTTCAACCATATTTCCTCAGTTAGAAAAGGTATGAATGGGTGTAAAATAACTAGAATTTGAGTAAATATGAAGCTAGCTACATTTCTTGTTTCTTCGATATTTTCGTTATTTTCTGAATAAAAAACGGTTTTAGATAATTCTAAGTACCAATCGCAGAAAGAATGCCACACAAATTGATAGGCAATTCTTGCAGCCTCATCAAATCGATAACTATCTATTGATTTTTTAATCTTTTCATTAGTATTAGTGAATTCAACAAAAATCCATTTATTAATATTTAGTTTCAAATCATTAGGCGTTTCTATATTTTCAAATTTACAATCGTTTTGAATAAGAAAGTTATTAGCGTTCCATATTTTATTTAAAAAATTTCTATAACCTTTAACTCTATCCTCAGATAACTTTACATCTCGTCCAGGAGATGCCATTGCCAAAAGTGTAAATCTTAAAGCATCAGCGCTATATTTTTCAATTAACTCTAATGGATCAATTACATTGCCTTTAGACTTTGACATTTTTTGACCTTTTTCGTCTCTAACTAATGCATGAACATAAATATTTTTAAATGGTTCTTTATTTTGAAATTCCATTCCAAACATAATCATTCTTGCAACCCAAAAGAAAATAATATCAAATCCTGTCACCAATACTGAGGTTGGATAAAATTTTTCTAAATATTCATTTTTTTCCGGCCATCCTAATGTTGCAAAAGGCCATAGACCGGAAGAAAACCATGTATCAAGAACATCTGGGTCTCTAATTAATTCAACATCTTTTTTATAGTGTTCTTTTGCTAATTTTTTTGCACCTTCTTCTGTTTCATCTACAAATATTTCTCCATCAGGTCCATACCATGCAGGTATTTGATGTCCCCACCAAAGTTGCCTAGAGATACACCAAGGTTCTATATTATCCATCCATTGAAAATATGTTTTTGTCCAATTAACAGGAAAAAAATTAGTTGTTTTATTATTTACTATATCTTTAGCTTTTATTGACAGTTTCTTGGCATCTGCAAACCATTGCTCAGTTAAATAAGGCTCAATTATAGAATTAGATCTATCACCATAAGGAACTTTATTTTTAATTTTCTCTTCTTTAACAAGTAATTCTTTATCAGTTAGTTCTTTTAAAATTCTTTTTCTAGCTTCAAATCTATCAAGCCCAATATAATTATCAGGTGCATTTTCATTAATTTTACCATCTGGTGTAAAAATATTTATGACTTCTAAATTATTTCTCTCCCCTACTTCATAATCATTGAAATCATGTGCTGGAGTAATTTTAACAGCTCCAGTCCCCTGTTCAGGATCTGCATAATCATCTTCAATAATTTTTATTTTTCTATCAACTATTGGAACTATTACATTTTTATTTACTAATGATTTATATCTTTCATCTGATGGATTAACTGCAACAGCTGTATCTCCTAGCATGGTTTCTGGTCTTGTAGTTGCAATAGTTATAAATTTATCGGATCCCTCTATTAGATAATTGATGTGGTATAACTTTGAATTAACTTCTCTTTGATCTACTTCTAAATCGGATATTGCTGTTTTTAAAACAGTATCCCAATTTACTAATTTTTTTGATTTATAAATTAATCCATTTTTATACATTTCCACAAAAACTTTTAATACAGATTTTGATAGATTTTCGTCCATGGTGAAGGCATTTCTAGACCAATCACATGAACAGCCTAATTTTTTTAATTGATTAATTATGATGTCCCCATATTGACCTTTCCATTCCCAAACTTTTTCAATAAACTTTTCTCTTCCTAAATCATTTTTATCAATACCTTCAGATTTAAGTTTTTTTTCCACTAATGCTTGTGTAGCAATACCCGCATGGTCAGTTCCTGGTTGCCATAAAGTTTCAAAGTTATTCATTCGATGATATCGAGTTAACAAATCTTGTATCGAATTATTTAATGCATGACCCATATGAAGACTACCTGTTACATTTGGTGGTGGGATGACTATCGAAAATTGTTTTTTGTTAGATTTTGGTTTAAATAAATTTTTATCTTCCCAATAAGAATAAATCTTATTTTCAACATTTTCGTGAATATATTTGTCTGAACTCATGGGTAATTATTTTATAAATTAATCATATCAATAAACAACAATGAATTTATCCGTTAAATTTATAGACTAAATTATAAAATTAATTATATATGTCCTCATTGAATATTTAATTCATGGCAACGTGGCGGAATGGTTACGCAGAGGATTGCAAATCCTTGTATCCCGGTTCGATTCCGGGCGTTGCCTCCACAATTTATTTTTGTTGAGATAATATAAAAAAAAAGTAAGTTGTGATTTTACATTCCTCGGTAGCTCAGTTGGTAGAGCAGTTGACTGTTAATCAATTGGTCGCAGGTTCGAGTCCTGCCCGAGGAGCCAATTAAAATTAGTTATCCTGTTTTAGAAATATTTACCTGGTTGATCTGTATGTTTTTAGTAAACTTAATTTTTTGATCTTGAGTAAGTTCAGAATAAACTTTTACTAAAAAATTATAGTTTACGTTCATGTGACCTTCTTTAGATTTTTCTAGATTTATTAAATATTCTGAAAAATCCTCAAAAAAATAGTTTATTGGCACTTTAAGATAGTTAGATAGTTGTAGTAATCTAATCGAACTTACACCATTTGTTCCTTTTTCATATTTTTGTATTTGTTGAAATGTAACATTTATCGCTTTTGCAACTTTAGTTTGAGTTAAACCTAAAGCCAAACGTCTAAGTTTTAATTTGTTACCTAGATGTTTATTGAAATTTTCTTCCATCAAAGACCCCTCTTTAATTAAAAATAATAAGTTGAGTTAATAGAAATCAAAAAGTTATTTCAAGTAAAATAATTTTAAAAAGAATAATAATTTTTAAGATTTTATAAACCTGTCAAGCGTCTTTTTAGCAATTTAGTTATAATTTTTATAATATTTGGCTCAAAAAAAGCTTTGTTCTATCGCTTTTTGGATTGGCAAAAAACTCTTTAGTTTCAGCTTGTTCTACAATCATACCCTCATCCATAAAAATAACTTCATCTGCAACTTCTTTTGCAAACCCCATTTCGTGTGTTACAACAATCATAGTCATACCAGCCTTAGCTAAATTGACCATTGCATCTAAAACTTCTTTAATCATTTCAGGATCTAATGCTGATGTAGGTTCATCAAAAAGCATTATTTTTGGCTCCATACATAACGCTCTGGCTATTGCACATCTTTGTTGTTGACCACCAGAAAGTTGGCCTGGATATTTATATGCTTGATCAGCAATCTGAACTTTTTCTAAATGTTTTAAAGCTAATGCTTCAGCATCTTTTTTAGGCATTTTTTTTACCCATATAGGAGCAAGAGTGCAATTATCTAATATTGATAAATGAGGAAATAAATTAAATTGTTGAAATACCATTCCAACCTCAGCTCTTATTTGTTCTATATTTTTTGTCTCTTCGGTTAATTCAGTGCCATCAACGACAATTGACCCTTCTTGGTGTTCTTCAAGTCTATTAATACATCTAATTAATGTTGATTTACCTGAACCAGAGGGACCACAAACAACAATTTTTTTGTTTTTTTCAACGTCTAAATTAATGTTTTTTAAGACTTGGAAATCTCCAAACCATTTATTCATTTCTTTTATTTGAATTATTTTATCTGACATTATCTCTCAGTTTTATATTTTTGTTCTAAATTATAACTATATTTACTCATTGCATAGCAAATAATAAAAAATACTATTGATGCAAACACATACCCTTCCATTGCAAAACCTAACCATTCAGGATTTGTTTTTGCTAAATTAAGCATTCCTACAATCTCCAGAAGACCTACAACAAATATTAAAGGTGTATCTTTGACAAGAGCTAAGAATGTATTTGCTATACCTGGTATGACTAATTTAAGAGCTTGTGGTAAAATAACAAGAATATGCATTTTCCAGTAACCCATTCCTAAAGATTTTGCAGCATCATATTGGCCTCTTGGTAAAGCCTGTAGTCCACCTCTAATTACTTCAGCTACATAGGCAGCTTCAAATAGTGATATTGCAATTATAACCCTTACAAGTTTATCAATAAACATGTCCTCTGGTAGAAACATTGGAAACATAACAGACGACATAAATAAAACTGTTATTAAAGGAACGCCTCTCCAAAATTCAATAAATCCTATAGAAATATATTTAATTAAAGGTAGATCAGATCTTCTCCCTAAAGATAAAAATAATCCAACTGGAAAACAGAATATTAAACAGAAAAATGAAACTATAAAAGTTAATGATAAACCACCCCAAGCTCCAGTTTCAACCCATTCAAATGCTTGAATCTTTCCTAATTCAATAAGTTCTTCGTAAAAAAACACATACTTTAATAATATATAAATTGTGATCGGTATTATTAAAAAATAATACATTTTAAATTTCGATGGGATAAAGAAACCTATTACAATAGAGATCACTGCTGCAATAATTCCATATGAAAAATCAAAAAATATTGGCCCACCAGAAATAAAAAAGAATATAAATAAAAATGCAATTATTGGATAAATAACAACATAATATAATGTTAGATATTTTTTTAATTGTTCTGGTGCAAAAAAACCAATACCTCCAAGAAAAGCAAGAGAAATAAATGATAAATTTATTCTCCATTGTTCATCATTTGGATACATTCCATACATAAATCTATTAAACCAAGTTTTTATATAAGCCCAACATGCTCCGGATCCAGAACATGCATCTTTTGAATCGCCAGCAAAATTTGCATCAATTATAAACCAACTTAAAAGCGGTGGAGCAGATTTGATAATTAGAAAAATAATTAATAGGGATAAAAGTGCGTTAAATTTATTTGTATTAATATTTTTGTTAATTATGTCTAAAAATTTAATTCCTGAATATTCAATTCTAATTAAATGCAAACCAATAAAACCTACTATTAGGGGCAAAAAATAACTTATTGTTCCTGGTAGAAAGCTAGTCAAATCTAAATTGAAGAAAGAATTCAAGAATACAATTAAAATACTAAAAGAAAATAAACTGATGCCTAAATACAAGTATGCATAAAGATTATTTTTGTCTGGTGATAAAAAATTTAATTTGTTCATTATTTTTCTTTAATAGCTATTTTTTTATTATACCAATTCATAAATATTGAGATTGTTATGCTTAAAGTTAAATAAGTTAACATTGTGATAGAAACAATTTCGATAGCACTACCTGTTTGCATTAAAGCAGTTCCAGCAAAAACTAAAACTAAATCTGGGTAAGCAATAGCTGCAGCAAGTGAAGAATTTTTTGTTAAATTTAAATATTGATTAGTTGTTGGAGGAATTATAATCCTCAATGCTTGTGGCATAACTACTAATTTTAGAACTTGATTAGGAGTCAAGCCAATTGAAGCAGCAGCCTCTTTCTGGCCTTTACTAACACCTTGAACGCCAGCTCTTACATTTTCAGCTATAAAAGTTGCTGTATATAATGATAAAGCTAGTGCTAATGCAATTAATTCAGGTGGCAATTTAAGTCCACCCTTATAAGTAAAAGATGTTTGTGATAATTGTTCAATAACTGGTATTTCAACAGATGCATCTACTCCACCTAGAAAAAAACTTAACAATGGCAAAATAATTAAAAGACCAATAGATATTGATAAAACTGGTGTTTGAATACCTTGATTTTCCTGCTTTTTTTTTGCGTATAATCTAACAAAAACTATTGAGATGATTGCTGCGATTACTGAATAAATAAAAATATCTAGATTATTCCAAACAAATGCAGGAATAAAAAAACCTTTTATTGTTAAGAAGAAAACGCCAAACATAGGTTCTGCTTTTTCAGGTAATGGCAAAGCTCTTAATGCAGCAAAATACCAAAAAAATATTTGTAGTAACAAAGGAATATTTCTAAAAAACTCCACATAAACAGCTGCCGTTCGCTCAATTAAATAATTCCTAGATAATCTTGCTATACCTACAGTTACACCAAGTATAGTCGCAAATATAATTCCAATAACCGATACTAATATTGTGTTTAATAATCCAACAAGATAAGCTCTAAAATAAGAGTGTGAACCATCATATTCAATTAAGGAAAATTGAATATCAAAAGAAGCTTCATATGTTAAAAAACCAAAACCAAATTCAAGTCCTCTATTTTCCATATTTACTTGAGCGTTATATGAAAAGAAACCAAAGACTAGAATAACGACTGCTAATGTAAGTAACTGGGGTAATATTTTTTTAAAATTCACTGTTAGTATGGTTATAAAAAAAAGGGCTAGAAAAATCTAGCCCTCTTTATGTTCTTTTAACGAAGAATTATCTTGCTGGTGGTACGTAAAGTATTCCGCCTTTTGTCCATAACTCATTTGGACCTCTATCAGGTAGAATTCCAGTATCAGCTATATTTCTTTTATAGCTTTCACCGTAGTTACCAACTTGCTTAATTATTCTTAGACTCCATTCTTGATCTAAACCTAAGGCAGCTCCTAACTCACCTTCAGCACCTACTAATCTTTTAACTGCTGGGTTATCAGAAGTTTTCATCATATCAGCATTTGCAGATGTTACTCCATACTCTTCAGCTTCAATCATCACGTTTAAGGACCATCTCACGATATCTTCCCAAACAGCATCACCTTGTCTAACAACTGGGCCTAATGGCTCTTTTGAAATAGTTTCAGGTAATACAACATGATCATCAGGATTACTTAGTTTTATTCTTTGTGCAGCTAATCCAGATTTATCTGTAGTATAAGTATCACATCTACCAGCATCGTATGCAGCTACAACTTCGTCAGCTTTTTCAAAAGTGACTGGCTCATATTTAATTCCTTTTGAGTTAAAGAAATCTCTCATATTAAGCTCTGTCGTTGTTCCAAGGTTAGTACATGCAGAAACACCAGCTTTGAAATCATTTACTGATGAAATTCCTGAATTTTTTCTAACCATAAAACCTTGACCGTCATAAAAATTAACACCTACAAACGTAAGTCCAATTTTTGCATCTCTAGTAGCTGTCCAAGTTGTGTTTCTTGATAACACATCTATTTCATTAGATTTCAAAGCTTCAAATCTTTCTTTTGCACTTAGTGGAGTAAATTTAACTTTACTTGCATCACCTAGTACTGCAGCAGCTACTGCTCTACATACATCAACGTCAACACCAGTCCAGTTTCCTGCAGCATCAGCATTAGAAAATCCTGGTAGACCTTGTGAAACACCACATCTCACAAATCCTTTTTTCTGAGTGTTTTTAAGAGTTTTTGACTTTTTTGCAGCCATAGTTTCTGTTGTAAAAGTAAATAGAACAGCAAACATAGCAACAACTGAAGTCAATCGTTTTACTAATTTAAACATTATTTATTCCTCTTGTTTATTTATTTGTTAACAAATAATTCAAATTTATTTTTGAATTTTCTAAGTAAAGCAGAAACAATGAAACTCATCAATATTAAATTAGTCGCAAAATTTATGCTTTATTTGAATTTGGCGCGCTCTGAAGGATTCGAACCTTCGACCTACGGTTTAGAAAACCGTTGCTCTATCCAGCTGAGCTAAGAGCGCACAGTAATGATTTATAATACTAATTTAATTTTTGAAAAGAAATTTTTTCAATAAAATAATCACAGATAATAGTTCAATTCTTCCAATAATCATAAAAATAATTAATGAAATTTTACTGAATATATTAAAATTGTAAAAATCAATGTTTGCTAGATTATACATTTCAGAATTAACAGTATTCATTAAAGTTAAAATGCCTAATTTAAAAGATTCTTCGAAATCTAAGTTAGAAACAGTTAACAATATTGTTATCAGGAATAAAGAAAATATAAAAATGATTATTGCAAAGAAATATTTATTAATATCATTAATATTAGCACTAATTTTATTTAATGATAATTTATTTGAATAAATTTGATTTGGTTTTGAATGAGATAATAAATTATTTAAAGAAAATTTAATTAAAGTTAAAACTTTTATTACTCTTAAACCAGAGCTTGTTGAAAAAAAAGAACCACCAAGAATTACAAGTATAAGAAAAACAAAAACAAGATTTTTAGGTACTTGTTCAAAAGAAATTCCTATATTTGAAACACTGCTTGAAATAGAAACTAGTACATTTAAAAAATTATTATTATAATTAAAAAAAATAAACGACAATACAATTACAATTAAAAGATAAATTAGGATATTAATATCCTCACTTAAATAATTAATATTTTTTTTCTTGAAAAAAATTAAATTAAAAATGAAAAAAAGACTAAAAAAAGAAAACAACATCGATATTGATAGAATGATTTTACTTATATCTGTAGCAAATGTAGTGTCAAAATTATTATTAGGCAAAAATCCACCGGAAGATATTATTGTAAGAGAATAGTTATAAGCATCATAAGATCTTAAATTAACTAATTTTAACATTAAAAATATTAAAATTGTCATAGATAAGTAGATAACTATTATTTTAAATACTTGTTTAAATATTTCTGAAGAATTTAACGATATATAATTTGTTAAAGATCTTTTTAAATTTTCATCAAATATATCTATGATTAATAATATTGAAAATAAAAAATATAAACCACCAATCCATTGAGAGCTAGATCTCCATAAAATTAATGTTTGATCTAATTTATTCAAATCATTAAAAATTGTAAAACCTGTAGAAGTAAAACCAGAAATGGCCTCAAAATAATAGTTAATTAAACCTAAATTATCTATATTAAAGTAATAAGGAAAAGATATTGCAGCAGGTAGAATTAAATAACCAGCTAAAACAATTAGTATTCTTTCAAACAAGTTAATTTTCTCATATTTGTATTTTTTAAATACAATAAGAAAAAGTCCAATTATCAGAGATATAGAAAACGTAATTATATAACTGCTAAGATTATTTAAAAGATTTAAATAATAAGAATAAATAATATTAAAAAATGAGAAAAAACTTATAATAAGAAAAAAAATGCCAAAATATTTTAGGCTAAAAATATACATTTATTAAATAGAGCTAATTCTAAATAAATTTTCTACCAAAGGTAATTGGTCTCTTTTAGCTAGCAATACAACCGTATCATCTTTCTGAAAGATATATTTAGATGAAGGAAGTATAAACTTATTCTCTCTTAAAATTGCACCCACACGAATTTCATCTGGTAAATCTGCATTTTTTAACTCTTTGTTTACTAATTCTGACGACTCTAAAATATCAGCTTCAATAACTTCGTATTCACCGTTTAAGATTGTGTAAGCATTCTCAATTGTACCTTTATGAACATGTTTCAATATACTTGAAACTGTACTCATTCTAGGATCAATTAAATCATCAATTTTTAAAGATGATTGTAAAAGTGAATAATTGGGTTTATTAACTAATGCCATAGTTCTTTTATTTTTTGAGAATTTCTCAACAAGAACACTTACCATAAGATTGTCTTCATCGTCATTTGTTAAAGCTAATACAGTTTCAACTTCATCTAAATTAGCTTCATTCAATACATCTTCATCTAAACCATTTCCATTTATAACAATTGTATCATTCAAATAATTTGCAATATATTCGGCTCTATTTTTATCTTTCTCAATAATTTTTACTCTGGCTTCTTCAAAGTTATTTTCTATGTTTGAAGCAAGATTAAATCCAATATTACCACCACCAATAATAAGTATCTTATTTGCAATTTTTTCATTATGTCCAAAGACTTTAAGAGTCTCTTCCATTTGATTTGAGTTAACAATGACATAAGCTTTGTCGTTATGTTGAAGTTTATCGTCCTTCTTTAATATTTTAAAACTTTCTTCTCTAATAACTCCTAATATATATGCATTTAGATTTGGAAATTTATTTGTTAGTTCTTTTAATTTAGTTTCATGTATTGGGCATTTTTCATCAATTAGAATTTCTAATAATCTAAGTTTATTTTCTGCAAAAGGTACATTATCTAAAGCTCCTGGTGCCTCTAGCTTTCTTTGAAGAGATTTAGCAATTTCTAGCTCTGGAGAAATAACATAATCTATTGGTAAATTTTCTTTGTTAAATAATTTAGAAAATTTTGGATCTAAATATTCTTGAGATCTGATCCTTGCAATTTTTTTTGGTACTTTAAACAATGAATATGCTATTTGACAAATAAGCATATTTATTTCGTCATTTCTTGTTACAGCTATTAACATATCGGCTTCTGCTGTATTGGCCCTGTCTAAAATTTCAGGAGAAGTTGCTTTACCTACAATTGCTTTTACATCAAGAGACTCATTGATTTTTTGAATATCCTCACTTGATTGGTCTATAACAGTTATAGAATGATTTTGCTCGGTTAGCAGTTTAGATATAGTAAAACCTACTCTACCAGCACCACAAATTATTATATTCATTAATTAAGATCCTTAACACCTAACAATTTTAATTTTCTATGAAGAGCAGATCTTTCCATACCTACAAATTTTGCAGTTTTAGATATATTTCCTCCAAATTTTTTTATTTGGGAAATTAAATATTCTTTCTCAAAGTTTTCTCTTGCTTCTCTTAATGGTATAGACATATTTTCAGCAACTGAGAAATTTTCGTTTGAGGATTTGGATAAAGATTCTTTAATAATATTGAGTATTTTTTCCTCATCATTTCCTGGTGAAAGAATTGCAATTCTCTCAATAAGATTACGTAATTCCCTAACATTTCCTGGCCAATCATAATTCAATAGATAGTTATCATCTTTAATTTTAAATTTTTTATAATTATAAGTGTTGCAAATATTTTCTATAAAATATTCAACTAGCAATGGTATGTCTTCTATTCTTTTATTTAACGGTTCGATTTTAATATTAAATACATTTAATCTATGAAATAAGTCTTCACGAAAATTTCCATTTTTTATTTCATTATTAATATTTTTACTAGAAGCACAAATAATTCTTACATCAACTTTTATATCATGATTACTATTAATTCTCTTGAACTTTTGATCTATTACTACTCTTAAAATTTTTGATTGCGTCTCTAATGGAATTTCTGTCACTTCGTCAATTAGCAAAACTCCCCCGGATGCTTTTTCCAGAGCTCCATATACAATTGAGCCGTCTTTTCTTTCTTCCCCAAAAAGTTCTAACTCATATTTTTTTGAGTCTAACAGAGCACCATTAATAATTATAAATGGTCCTTTTGAACGTTTAGAGTTTTTGTAAATTTTTCTTGAAATCAACTCTTTCCCAGATCCAGTTGGTCCACTTATAAAAACTCTACTTTCAGATTGTGAAAGTTTTTGTATCTGTTCTTTGATGGAGGTAATATTTGTACTTTTGCCGATAATTTCAAAAGAATGGAATAACTTATTTGATAGAGATTTATTCTCTTTTTTTAAATTTAAATTTTCAACGGCTCTTTTAACAAAATTTAATAATCTTTCTTTATCAAAGGGTTTTTGAATAAATTCAAAGGCTCCAGATCTTAGGGAATTTATAGCCATTTCAATATTTGCATGTCCTGAAATTATAATGACTGGAATATCGGTATTTTTAGTTTTGATATGTTCAAGCAATTGAATACCATCGTTATCTCCTTTATCTAATTTTACATCGATAATTGCAACATCTGGTAATTTTTTGTCTATTTCTGAAAGTCCTTGATTAAAATTTGCCGCCAATCTTGTCTTATAGCCAGCATCTTGTATTAACTCATCAAGAATATTTCTAATATCCGCATTATCATCAATAATTAATATTTCTGTTGCCATGAATTACTTAGGAAGTATTATCTGAACTTTAGCTCCATTATTTGTGTTTAAGAATTTAACTGATCCATTATGGTCATTAATTATTTTATCTGCTATTGATAATCCTAATCCAGTACCTTTTTCTTTAGTTGTATAATATGGTTTAATAATATCCTTGGTTTTTTTATTTTTAAAACCTTCACCTGTATCAATTAAGTTGATTGTTATATAGTCTCTTCTTTGATTTATTTCTATATCAATATTTTTCAATGATTTATTGGTTTTTTTAGCTTTCTCTTGAATACTTTCAATAGAATTTTTAATCAAATTAAAAAATAATCTATTAAACTGTTCGTTATCAAAATTAGTTATAACTTTTTTTTTTATTTTATTATTAACGTTAAAATTTATAGAATTGTCTAATTTTTTTAATAGATTAATATTTTCATCTATTACTTTTATTAAATCATTGCTTTTGAAATGAGGTTTGGGCATTCTAGCAAAATCAGAAAATTCATTAACTAAATTTTCTATTTGTTGAATCTGTTTTAAGATTGTATTTAAATTTGCTTGGAATTTTTCTTTTTTTTCAACATTTAATTCAGGTACATATTTAGAATTTAGGTTATCAATCGTTAATTGAATTGGAGTTAATGGATTTTTAATTTCATGTGCCATTTTTCTTGCAACAGTTTCCCAAGCCTCATGTCTCTCATTAGATAGTAATTTATCTTGCTGATTCTTTAATTTTTCTATCATAGAGTTAAAATTTTTGTTTAATAATTCCATTTCTCTATCAGCTTTAAGTTCAGGAACCTTCACATTTAGATTTCCTTTTCCAATTTTCTCTGATGCTGATATTAGGTTATTAATAGAAATGAAAAATCTTGAAGAAAATCTTATTGCTATTGTTATGGATAAAAACAATAATAGTGTTACTAAAGAAATATAAATTATGGCAAATGAAATCCTAATGCCTAGACTTTGATTTTCTACAGTATAATAAAAATTTACCGCTTCTTCAGATTCAATTAAATAATTAGATATATTTTTATCCAAACTTTTCACAACATATAAAAAAGTGTCTTCAAAATTTTGCAATCTTATTACAGCAGCAGATCTATTTTCAGGGGCATTTATAATCTTTAGAGGCCTGTCATCAGATTTTACCATTTCAATTGCTTGATCTTCTATTTTAATATATTTAGAATTATTTGCTGAAATAATTAATTCACCTGCTGAATTAATTAGGTATAATTGATCTATATCTCTAATTAAATTTTGAGTATTTAAAAAGGATTTAAACCTATTTAAATCATTTTTGTATACGTTGTAATATTTATTTAAATCAAAAGCGATTAAGACAATTTCTGATTGGATTTTATTTCTTTTTTCATCAACATAATTTTTTGCAATTTCGTATGAATTATTAACAGCAGTAGTGATTTTTTTATCAAAGTATTTTTCAAGAGCAAATGAAAAAATAAACAATGAAAATATTGCAATAAGTAATGATGGAATTAATGTAAATAAACCAAAAGAAATTATATATTTTCTGTTTGCGACTGATCCTCTTACATTTATATTATTTTTAATTGAATTTTTAATATCAACAAAAATTAAGACAAAAAATAAAAATAAAAAAGCAATGTTTAAAATTAGAACGAATTGTAAATTTTGTTGATTTAATTCAATAAAACTTCTTCCAATAAATGTTAAAAAGGTAATAAAAGATAGAAAAACAGTTAGTAGAAATATTATTATGATAAATAAATTTCTTTTTATAAAAGCTATCATAAACTATGAATATATATAGAAATTTACAAATAAATACATGAGTGATTGTTTTATATTATTAAGTGCAGGAAAAAGTAAGAGATTTAAATCAAAAATTAACAAACAATTTATTACGTATAAAAATAAGCCTTTATTTGAGCATTCATTAAAAATTGCTCAAGATTCAAAATTATTTAAAAGAATTTTAGTAGTCACAAATAAAAAATTAAAAAAAAAGAAATACAAAGGTATAGATATTATAAAAGGAGGAATAGAGAGGCATAATTCTACTCAAAATGCTTTACATTTTTTAAAAAATAAAAAAATTAAAAATGTATATATTCATGACGCCGCAAGACCGAACTTATCAATAAATTTATTAAAGAAATTAAGAAATAATTTAAAAAAAAATAGTGCTGTAGTTCCTTATTTAAATTCAGAAAATTCAGTAAAATATAGAAATAATAATAAAATAAATAATTTAAATCGTGACAAAGTCTTATTAACTCAAACACCTCAATGTTTTAATTTTATTGAGATTTTTGACTTATATAAAAATAATAAAGAAAAGATTACAGATGAAGCCAGTCTTTACTTAAATAATAATAAGAAAATTAAATTTATTACTGGAGATAAGAATAATTTTAAAATAACAACAGTAGATGATTTAAAATACTTAAAATCAGAAACTTATTATGGAATTGGTTTTGATGTTCATAGATTAATTAAAAATAAAAAACTTTTTCTTGGAGGGGTGAAAATTCCTTTTCATTCAGGTCTTAAAGGTCATTCTGATGGAGATGTAATCATACATGCAATAATTGACAGCCTGTTAGGAGCAATGAAAAAGGGTGATATCGGTACCTATTATCCCAGCAACTCAAGTAAATTTAAAAACATTAGATCCAAGAATATGCTTAACCCGGTTCTTAAGTTGTTGAATAATAATAACTTCTCAATAAATAATATAGATATAAATTTGATATGTGAAAATCCTAAAGTTTCAAAAATTAGATATAGAATAATAAATTCATTATCAAAATTGCTATCCATAAATAGAAATTTAATAAATTTAAAGGGGAAAACTGTCGAAAAATTGGGTATAATTGGAAAAGAACATGCAATTGCTTGTGAAGTTATTTGTTCATTATCAAAATGAAAAAGATAAATGTTATAATATCAACTTTTTTTGGAAATGGATATATTTCTAAAATTCCAGGAACTTTCACATCCTTTAGTACATTAATAATTCTTTATATATTGTTCGAAGTATTACAATTTAAAAATCTAAATTATATTTTGATATTATATTCCATTACTTTTTTTTATTCTTTTTATGCTGTAATGGACTCTGAAACTGAGTTTGAAAATAAAGATCCTAGACAAATTGTGATTGATGAAGTGTTAGGTCAAGCAATGCCGCTAATACTTATAGTATATTTATCATCCAAAAATCAAATAAATATACCAGTCGAAATATATTATTTTTTATCTTTTATTCTTTTTAGATTTTTTGATATCGTGAAGCCCTTCCCGGTTAGTTATTTTGATAAACAACATAAAAATTTTTTTGGTATAATTATGGATGATATAATGGCAGGGTTATATACAATGTTAATCATATATCTTATTTCATTTAAGTTTTAATGAGTTTTAATAAATTACACAAAAAATTGATAAAGAATAAAATCACAATATCTGTAGCAGAATCTTGCACAGGTGGTTTATTATCAAGTAAATTAACTACATTAAATGGTTCGTCAAAGTATTTTAAAATGGGATTAATTACATACTCAAATAATGCAAAAATAAATATTCTGAATGTTAACAAAAAAGTAATTGATAAGTATGGAGCTGTGAGTCAAGAATGTTGTAGATCAATGGTAGAAAATTTATCAAAATTATCAAAAAGTAAAATCAACGTATCAATTACAGGTATTGCGGGCCCTAAAGGTGGTACAAAATATAAACCTGTAGGTCTTGTATTTATTGGAATTAAGATGGGAAATAAAATTTTTATTATCAAAAATTTATTTGGAAAAAAGAAAAGATCAATTATACAAAAAAATACAGTTAAAAAATGTGTTAATTTATTGATAAAAATTATTTAGTTATAATCTACAAACTCTCAGCTCTTTTTTGAAATGCATCAGCTATTTTATCAAGCCCATATTGAAAAGATTTTGACATTATAATATTAAGAAATTTATTCTTAATTTCAAAATCGACATCAAAATGAACTTCAGTAAAATTATCTTTCTCGACAAACCTCCAATTATTTTCTAAATAATTCAAAGGACCATCAATATTAGTCACATGAATATGATCATTTTTTTTATCATACTTAACATCACTTTTATAAGTGTCAGTAAAAGGTTTTTTACCAATAGTTAAATCTGCAATAATTTTTATACAATCTTCGACTTCTTCTTTCTCATAAACCTTAGAATCTATACAAAAGGGAATAAATTCAGGATACTTTTCAATATCTAAAACAAATTTAATAAGTGTTTTTTTATCGCGTTCTATTAATCGCGTTACAGATGCTTTTGGCATTCAATTAATTATGTCTGTTTTGTTTTAATTTGGCAAAATCTTCATCAGCATGATATGAAGATCTAGTTAATGGAGAAGATGAAACTAATAAAAAACCCTTTGACTTTGCTATTCTTTCTAAATCTTTAAATTCATCTGGATGATAATATCTATCTAAAGGATGATGCTTTGCTGTTGGTTGAAGGTATTGACCGATTGTTAAAAAATCAACATCTGCAGATCTTAAATCATCCATTACTTGGATCACTTCATCTTTTTCCTCGCCCAAACCAACCATTATGCCTGACTTAGTAAAAACTTGTTTATTATCTTTTTTTGCATTTTTAAGAAGTTCTAAAGATGAAAAATATCTAGCACCAGGTCTAACCTTAACGTATAACCTTGGAACAGTTTCAATATTATGATTAAAAACGTCTGGGTTGGCGCTTAAAATAATTTTATAAGATTCTCCTTTTCTAAGAAAATCTGGCGTTAAGACTTCTATAGTAGTATTTGGATTTTTTTTTCTGGTAATTTCTACAACTTCTTTAAAATGAGTAGATCCACCGTCGGGTAAATCATCTCTATCAACTGATGTAATTACGACATGTTTTAAATTTAATTTTTTTACTGCATTTGCAATTTTTACTGGTTCAAATTGATCCAACTTTTCTGGTTTCCCAGTTTTTACATCGCAAAACGCACAAGCTCTAGTGCAAGTATCACCCATTATCATAAATGTTGCATGCCTTTTACTCCAACATTCAGTGATATTGGGACAGTTTGCTTCTTGGCAAACAGTGACTAAGTTATTTTGATTAACAACAGTTTTGGTTAGAAAAAATTCCTTACTGTCTGATAGTTTAGATCTAATCCAAGCTGGTTTCTTTTTAATTGGATTAACTGGATTTTTAACTTTTTCAGGGTGTCTTGGTCTAATTTTGTCCATCATCTTTTAGTATATAAGTAGTCTCTCCATCTTTTCCAAATAAAAATTTGTCTCGTATCAAAACTTCAATAAAATCAAGGTCTATATCTTTGGTTAATAAAGAGTTTTTGTGTTCCAATTCTTGAATTTTAAAATTCAAATCTGTTTGTTTTATCTTTAATTCTTCATAAATTTCTTTTTTTTTTAAATAAGAGATTAGACCTCTATCACCACCTAATAAATTAAAAAAAAAGTAAATAAATAGAAATGTTATAATTAAAATAAAATAATTTTTTTTTATTTTTTCAAACATTAATTAAGACTATGCATTTTTGATTTTTTTCCAAGTTCTTGCTCAATTCTTAACAATTGATTATATTTTGAAACTCTCTCCGATCTCGCTAATGATCCAGTTTTAATCTGATTAGAATCAGTTCCTACAGCAAAATCCGCAATAAATGTATCCTCGCTATCACCAGATCTATGTGAAATTATGGTTTTATAACCAATTAATTTTGCAAATTTTATAACCTCTATTGTTTCTGTGATAGTGCCAATTTGATTTAATTTAATTAATATTGAATTAGCTGAAATATTCAAAAAACCAATTTTCAATCTTTCTAAATTTGTAACAAACAGATCATCTCCAACAATTTGTAATTTATTTTTTGTTTTATTTAAAAGTTTTGTCCAAGCCGACCAATCATTTTCACCAAATGGGTCTTCAATAGACATAATTTTGTATTTTTGCACAAGTCTAAGATAATTTTTTATTGTTTCATCTACACTAGTGTATTTTTTAGAGTGAATTGAATATTTTTTATTTTTAAGCAACTCATTTGCTGCTACGTCAAGACATATAACTATGTCTTTTCCGTTTTTAAAACCTGATAAATTTATAGCTTTTACTATAAGTTTAAGCGCGCTTTCATTATCGTTTATCATTGGAGCAAACCCACCCTCATCTCCTACAGAGGTGGAATGTCCCATTTTCTTAATTAAAAGTCTTAATTTATTAATAACAATAAAACACATTCTAACACCCTCAGAAAAAGACTTAGCTTTATCCGGTCTTATCATAAACTCTTGGATTCTGAGGCCATTATTTGCATGTGCACCTCCATTAATTATATTCATTAATGGATAAGGTAATTTAAAATTCTTATTTATTAGCAAATTTTTATAAATTGGAATTTTTTTAATTTTAGAAGATAATTTTTTGACAGCTATAGAAACTGAAAGAATTGCATTAGCTCCAACTCTTTTTTTTTGTTTTGTTCCATCAAGCCTTATTAATAAATTATCTATCTTTTCTTGTTGATGAACATTAAAATCTTTTAGCTTATTTGATATTACCTTATTTATAAATTCAACAGGTTTTAAAACACTTTTTCCAAGATATTTTTTATTATTAATATCTCTTTTTTCAAAAGCTTCATAAGTACCTGTTGATGCTCCAGAAGGACAAATTGCGGATGCACTAATATCTTTTACAAATACTTCTGTTTCTATAGTTGGATTTCCTCTGCTATCAAAAACTTGTCTTGCAATAACTTTAGAAATTTTAGACATTATTTTTTTTTATTAGATTATCTATTTCTACAATCTGATTAATAAGATTATCTAATTTATTAATTGGAACCATATTTGGCCCATCAGATGGAGCGTTATCAGGATCTTGATGTGTTTCTATAAAAATAGCAGCAACACCCACTGCAACAGCTGCTCTAGATAAATGTTCAACAAATTCTCTTTGTCCACCACTTTTATCTCCTTGACCACCTGGTTGCTGAACTGAATGAGTAGCATCAAAAACAACCGGATAACCATTTTTTGCCATTATGGGTATTGATCTCATATCTGTTACTAAAGTATTATATCCAAAACTAGCCCCTCTCTCTGTTACAAGAATATTATTATTTCCTGATTCAGATATTTTTTTTGTTACATTTACCATATCCCATGGAGCTAAAAACTGACCCTTTTTCACATTGATAATTTTTTTTGTTTTTGCAGCAGCAACTAATAAATCTGTTTGTCGACATAAGAATGCAGGAATTTGTAAAACGTCAACATGTGGCGCAACAATTGAGCATTGCTCCTCATTGTGAATATCGGTAAGGACAGGGATTTTTATTTGATTTTTTATTTTATCGAAAACTGGTAAAGATTTTTCTAATCCAGCTCCTCTTTTACCTTTAAGACTTGTTCTATTGGCTTTATCAAATGATGTTTTGTATATAAATCCAATTTTATATTTGTCAGTAATATTTTTTATTTCCCCTGCCATGTCCAAAGCATGTTGCTCAGTTTCTAGTTGGCATGGTCCTGCTATTAAACAAATTTTATTTGAGTTAGAAATATTTAAATCCTGACATTTAACAACTCTATTTTCCATGGTAATTTTTTGAAGCTTTTATAAATGATTTAAATAATGGATGTGGTGATAATGGTCTTGATTTAAACTCTGGATGAAATTGAACACCAATAAACCAAGGATGATTTTTTAATTCAATTATTTCAGGTAATTTATTATCTGGAGACATGCCCGAAAATATTAATCCTTTTTTCTCAAATTTTGATCTTTGGTTATTATTAACTTCATATCTATGTCTATGTCTTTCTTTTATTTCATTAGATTTATAAATCTTTTTTATGGCAGAATTATTTTTTAATTTAGCTGTATAAAGCCCTAATCTCATTGTTCCACCTAAGTTTTTTTCTGTGCCCTTAAAAACTTTTCCATTTTTGTTCCATTCATGGATTAATCCAATAACAGGATAGCATTTTTTATCAAGCTCTGTAGATCCAGCATTTTTAATATTTAATTTGTTTCTGGCAAATTCAATGATTGCCATTTGCATTCCAAAACAAATACCAAAAAAGGGTATTTTTTTTTCTCTTGCATATTTAATTGCTGCAATCTTCCCTTCTGTTCCTCTTTTGCCAAATCCACCTGGTATTAATATTCCAGAAACACTCTTAAATTTTTTGCTTATTTCATTTTTTTTTAGTTTATCAGATTCAATTCTTACCAAATTAACTTTTACATTATTTGCTATGCCACCGTGTGTTAATGCTTCATCTAAAGATTTATATGCGTCTTTCAAGTTTACGTATTTACCTATTATTCCAATGTTAATTACTTTATTATTTTTAAGAACATTAGAAGTAATATTTTTCCATGGATTTAAATTGGGTTTCTTTTTTGATTTTATTTTAAAAAATTTTAAGACTTGTTTATCTAATTTTTGGTTATAAAAACTAATTGGAGCTTCATAAATTGTCCTAACATCAACAGTCTCAATAACATTTTTAATATCTACATTACAAAATAATGATATTTTTTTTCTTTGTTCTAAAGGTATATGCTGCTCTGATCTACATATAACAATATCTGGCTGTATACCGATACTTCTTAATTCTTTGACACTATGTTGTGTAGGTTTTGTTTTTATTTCATCAGAAGATTTCATAAATGGTACTAAAGTTAAATGAACAAATAATGTTCTAGCCCTTCCATGATCGTTTGAGAATTGTCTTATTGCTTCTAAGAATGGTAAACTTTCTATGTCACCAACTGTTCCACCAATTTCACAAATTACAAAATCTTCGTTACTTATGTCTTTGCTAATAAATTTTTTAATTCTATCTGTAATATGCGGTATAACTTGAACCGTCTTACCTAGATAGCCCCCTTGTCTCTCTTTTTTTATTACATCACTATAAATTTTACCTGTTGTAATATTGTCTGATTGTTTTGATGAAATATTAGTAAATCTTTCGTAATGTCCTAAATCTAGATCAGTCTCTGCACCATCATCAGTAACAAATACCTCTCCATGCTGAAAAGGACTCATTGTTCCTGGATCAACATTTAAATATGGATCCATTTTACGTATCCTAACTTTATAACCTTGAGACTTTAGTAAATATGCGAGCGATGCTGAAGATAATCCTTTTCCAAGTGATGATACCACGCCGCCAGTGACAAAGATATATCGCGCCATGGAAGTATCTTATAGACCTAAAACTTAAAAATTCAAAGTATTAATTATTACTATCTGGCACCTTCGGAGCATCATCAGTTTCCTCTATTTTATCTAAAACTGATGTTGTTGGAGTTAATTCACCTCTTGAAAGAATCGTTAAACACAGACTACATATTATAAATAAAGTAGCAATTATTGCTGTAGCTTTGGTTAAAAAATTTCCTGCTGATCTAGAAAGCATAAAGTTATCTTGGGACACCCCAATACCCAATGCACCGCCCTCAGATTTTTGAAATAAAACTAAGACAACTAAAATAGCTGCAAGAATAATATTAATTATTAAAAGTATGTTTTCCACGAGGTTTAATTAGTTGATTTTTTAATTATATCAATAAAATTTTTTGCTCTCAAAGAAGCGCTTCCTATTAAAAATCCTTTTAAATCATTAATTTTTTTTAACTCTAACACATTCTTTGAATTAACAGATCCGCCATAGATAATTTTATATTTTTGATTTTTTTTTAATTTATTAATTATATTGTTTATGTCTTTAAAGTTTTTTCTTAATTCAGATGATTTTGGTATTTTTCCAGTTCCGATTGCCCATCTAGGCTCATATGCAAAAATTATATTATTAATTTTTTTTATATTCTTTAATGCGATTGTTATTTGTCTTTTAAGAACTGAAAGAGTTTTATTATTTTTTTTTTCTTTAAATGTTTCTCCAATGCAAAGAATTACTTTTAATTTTTCTTTAAGTGCTGAGTGAATTTTTTTATTTATTAGTAAATCATTTTCCTGATTTCTAATTTCAGAATGACCAATAATAACATAGTCACCTCCTGCTGACTTAATTAGTTTAGAGTTTACAGATCCTGTAAATGCACCACAATCATTTAATTGAGAAAGGTTCTGAGCACCTACTTTAATTTTAGTGTTTTTTACTTTATGTTTAATCGATGAAATTAGGGTAAATGGTGGGCAGTAAATTATTTGATTTTTTTTATTTTTTGATTGTTTTAAAAATTTTATGGTTTTATTAATGCCAGAGATATGACTTTTTCCTCCATTCATCTTCCAATTAGCTATAAAGATCATATTATTATTTGTCATCTTAGATAATTTAATTTATAGGTTTGTTTTTTATAATCAATATATTAAAGAATTACTCATGTTAGGAAAATTAAGAGGTTTTACAAATAGTAAATTGGCAGGTGTGCTCGTAGCTATAATAATTGTCCCTTTTGTTTTTTGGGGAATGGGAAGTGTTTTTAGTGGTGGAAACACAAATAATATTGCTAAGATAAATAATAATTCAATTTCAACGAAAGACTTCATCGATCATATAAACCGATCAAGAATTAATCCTGATTATATAAAAGAAAATTTAGATAACAATATCTTAGAAAGAATTTTGAGCGACCTTATATCAAAAGATTTAATGTCAATGGAGTATAAAGATTTAAATGTAAAGGTTTCAGATAGATCATTAAAATTAAATTTACAAAACGACATAAACTTTCTTGATGATGACAAAAATTTTTCAAGATTAAAATATGAAAAATTTCTTTTAGAAAATAATATTATTGCAGCTGAATTTGAAAATAGACTAAAAAATTCTCAGTTAAGAAAAAGACTATTTGATTATATTGGTGGCGGTATTAAATCACCATATTATTTACAAAATAAGATTTACATAAATGAAAACAAAAAAATAAATATTAAATACTATGATCTTGAATATGCTTATGATAAAAATATTTCAGACGTCGAAATTAATAATTATATAATCGATAATGAGGAAAACCTAAAAGAAGCATACATTGATTTTAGTTATGCTAAAGTTGAACCCTCAAATCTAATTGAAATTAACGAATTTAATGAAGATTTTTACAAAAAAATTGATGAAATCGAAAATGATATATTAAATGAAGTTTCTTTAGAAGATATCGCTAAAAAAAATGAAATAAAATTGCAAAAAAGAGACAATTTTAAGTTCGTAAATGAGGATGATGTATTTAAAGAAATTTATGAAAATAAAGATAAAAAAGAAATAGTTTTAAAAGATAAAGACAATTACTTTTTACTATATCAGGTTACAAAAATAAATAATTTACTACCAAATAAAAATAATAAATCCTTCAGAGATAAAGTTAAAAATAGAATATTATTAAAGAAAAAATTTGATCTTAATAAAAATTTATTTGAAAAAATTCAAAATAAAGATTTCAATGATTCTGACTTTGACAATCTAGTAAAAAATAAAGAAAATATAAATTCAGGAATAATTAATTCAATTAATGATGATAGTTTATTTGATGAGACATCTTTAAAACTTATTTATGAACTGCCAAAAAATAGTTTTGTTATGGTTTCGAATAGAGCTAATAATATATTTTTAGCAAAGATTAATCAGATTAATTATGAAAATTTAAAGAGCACAAATGAAAATATTCAAGAATATTTAGCTAAAACAAATATTAATTTAATCGATGATATTTATAGTTCCTATGATACATCTCTTAACACCAAGTATGAAGTTAAAATTTTTAATAACAATATAGATCGAATAAAAGATTATTTTAAATAATGCTTAATATAAGCCTTAAACAATTTAAGATTAATCATAAAAAAAAATTAAACCAAATACTCTATTTATCTTTAGATAGTGATGGTTCTAAAGAAATAATAAATTTAATAAATAATTTTTTTACTGAAAAAAATGCTTTCGTATTTGAGTCAGTGGAAAAAGGATTTATTAAAGGTAGATATACAATTTTTGGAAAAAATCCTGATAAAATTTGGGAATTTAACAATAATGTAAGCAAAATATACTTTGATAACAAAGTTAAAATTTTGAAAGGTAATGCAAAAAAAAATATAGAAAATGTTATTGAAAGTTTTAAATTTAAAATTCCAAAAGAATTGCCCTCAATTAGCTCCATAATATCGGGATACTTTTCATATGACATTATTAGATATCTAGAAAATATTCCTAATAAAAATAAAGACGATTTAAAATTACCTGATGCTAGAATTAT
>CACFZE010000006.1 GCA_902570695.1 uncultured Pelagibacteraceae bacterium | reverse complement strand
AATTTTACATCATAATTTGATCTATTCATTGATTTTGCTGCCATAATTCCAAGAATTGTAACTGATGCACCAACTATTCCAGTTGCAGCTGCGAATATTACCGAAACAAATAAAACAGCATAATATAAAGAGCCCCTAACTCTTGCTAGCATCATTTGGAAAGCTGAGAATAATCTTTCCATTAAACCTGCTTGTTCCATCATTATTCCCATAAATACAAATAAGGGGACGGCGGCGAGAGTTTGTTCGGTCATTACCATCGAAAATTGAAGTGTCATTAAATAGAAAACTAATTTTCCAAAACCCAAATAACCAAAAACGAAACCTAAAAAAATAAGAGTAAATGAAATTGGGAAACCTATAAATATTGCAAACAACATCACACCAATAAGTATGAAACCTAAAATTGCTGGATCTATTAAATTTGAAAGCATTAACTACCTGGCCATTTACCTTTGACGGCTGCGTAATAACTTTTAAAAAGTTCTGAAATACCTTGGATTAGAAGGAAGACAATACCAATCCACAGACAAGATTTTATTGGCCACATATATGGCATCCATGTTGTATCCATCCCTCTTTCGTTTCTCATTATACTTTCTTGGACAAAGCCTGTTGTCATATATAAAAAGACTATTAATCCTGGAAAATAAAATAATAAGTAAAGCCAAAAATCTATTCTGCCTTGAGTTTTAACTTTAAAATTTCTATATAAAAAATCTGCTCTAATATGAACACCTTTTGAAAGAGCGTATCCTGCTCCTAACATAAATAACGCTCCATAAAAAAATCTACTCATATCATAAGCCCAGATTGTAGGAGCTAAAAATAATTTTCTTGCTAAAACTTCATAAACCATCCCAAGCATTAGTGGGATCGTAATCCAGCAAACAATGTTTCCTATTAATTTACTAAATTTGTCTATGTTAACTATAGTTTTAGCCATCCAAGTTGGCATATCATCAGGCATCTTTCCAGATCCTGATCGCCTTTCGGCTATCATTTCATCTGAAATATCTAACTTTGGATTATCCGACATATAAATTTTAGAAAAAGAAAGCGGGCTTATAAAAGCCCGCTTAATAACTTTATTTATTTCTTCAACGAATTAGCATAAGCCATTCCTAGCTTAGCATTCGATGTTTGTGCACCAGACCAGAATGGTACAGCAGTATTAGCAAAGCTTATCATTGAATCATAAACTTCTTTAAAGAATGCGTTTTCTTTTGCATTTTTCTCTAAAGTTGCTTTCGCTGCAGCCATATAAGCTGGGAAATAATCAGCTGGTGTATCTTCAAGTATCACACCATGATTTTCAGTTAGATCTTTAAGTGCCAATCCATTAGTGTTGATTCTGTAAGCTAAAGCTCTCATCAACGATGCATCAGCAGCCATCTTCATTGAAAATTTCTCATGGTCAGTGAACTTATCGTAAGTGCTTTTATTTAAGTAAAAGTCAGCATTTACGACTACTTGGTGTAAACCTTGTAGATAGTAGTGTTTTAATACTTTATGTATACCAAACACTTTATCTGGTTGAGGACAACACCACTCAGCAGCATCAATAGTTCCTGCTTCTAATGCTGGAAGAATATCTCCACCACCCATTGCAACTGAAGCTATTCCAATGTCTTTATAAGTTTGACCTGGAATTCCTGGAGGAGTTCTGAACTTAAATGTTCTGAAATCATCCATATCTTTGATTTTTCTTGGGAACCATCCTAAAGCTTCTGGACCAACTGGTTGAAGCATGAAACCTTTAATGTCTCTTTTCATTTCTCCCCAAAGTCTGTCATATAGTTGTTCTCCACCACCATATAAAAACCATGATAAGAATGCGATGTTATCAATTCCTACACCACCACCTGCTACTGGCGAGCCAAATAACATAGCAGCTGGATGTTCTCCAGACCAATAGTGAGTCCAAGCAAATCCGCAATCAATCAACCCTTTATCAACAGCATCTAGAGTTTCTTTAACTCCAACTACTGTTCCTGCTGGCATAATTTCAAATTTTAGAGATCCACCTGTTAGTTTTGTTACGTTGTCAGTAAAGTCTTTTAACATTACCGCTTCATCACCTTTAGCGCTAATAACCGTCTGACACTTTAACGTTTTTGCAGCATTCGCATTTGAAATAAATCCAAATACTAAGAAAGCAGCAAACAACGCTGAAACGATTTTTTTCATTATATCCCTCTCTTTTTATTTATAATGTAAAGATCCTCTCAAAAATCTAAGGCAGATACAAGCGTCATTTCGAAGTATTTATGAGAAAAATGTTTAAAATCATTAAATATTCATTAAAAATTATTAATAAAAAATATGGATAAATTTGATTACATAATTATTGGCGCTGGTTCAGCTGGCTGTGTTTTAGCTAATAGATTAACAGCAAATCCTGACACTAAAGTTCTTTTACTTGAAGCTGGTGGCAAAGACACTAATCCATGGATCCATATTCCAGGTGGTTATTTTAAAACTATGCACAATCCAGATACCGATTGGTGCTTTAATACTGAGAAAGAACCAAACTGTGATAACAGACAAATGGTTTATCCAAGAGGAAAAACATTAGGTGGAAGCTCATCTATTAATGGAATGCTTTATATTAGAGGTCAATCTAATGATTATAATTATTGGAGACAATTAGGTAATGTTGGTTGGTCGTGGGATGATGTTCTTCCTTATTTTAAAAAGTCTGAAGATTTTCAATTTGGAGAAAATGAATTTCATGGTTCTGGAGGGCCTATTGCAGTTGAGAAAATTAGAGCAACATTTAAAGTTCTCGATCTATTTTTAGAAGCTGCTGAAGAGCATGGTTATAAAAGAACTGATGATTTTAACAACGGTGATAATGAAGGAATGGGATATTTTCCATTTACAATTAAAAATGGCTTTAGATGTAGTACAGCTGTAGGTTATTTAAATCCAGTTAAGAGTAGAAAAAATTTAAAAATTATTACTAAAGCACATATTAAAAATATAGAATTTGAAAATAATAAAGCGAAAAAAGTAAATTATTGGATAGATGGAAATGAGTTTTCTGTTGAGACTAATAAAGAAATTATATTAAGTGCAGGTACAATAGGATCACCTCATATATTACAAGCATCAGGTATTGGTCCAGGAGAACTTCTAAAAGAAAATAATATTAATGTTTTAAAAGATCATCAAGGAGTTGGAAGAAATCTAACTGATCATTTAATGCTAAGACCTGTTTACAAAATTAAAAATTTAGAAACTTTAAATGATATTTACTACAGCTTTACTAAAAAAATGTTATCTGGTTTGAAGTTTCTTCTCTTAAGAAAAGGACCTTTAACAGTTGGTGCTAGTTATGTTTGTGGTTTTGTTAAAAGTGATGAACATTTAGAAACTCCAAATCTTCAATTTCATATTTCACCAGCAAGTACCGATCTTTTAGGAAAATCAGCTTTACATAAATTTCCAGCGTTCACTCCAACAATTACAAATGTAAGACCAACAAGCAGAGGATCTATAGAATTAAAATCTCCAGACACCAGAGTTTCACCAAAAATAAAAATGAATTATTTATCAACCGATGAAGATCGTGAGATTGCTGGAAAAGCATTAAAGATTGTAAGAAAAATTGTTATGGAGTCTAAAGCTTATAAAGATTATCAACCTGAAGAACTTAGACCGGGAATCAATATTACTGATAATGAAGAATTAGCAACTGAAGCTGGAAAATTTGCGAATACTATATTCCATCCAGTGAGCACATGTAGAATGGGTAAAGATGAAAATGCTGTTGTTAATGATAGATTAGTCGCTCACGGACTAGATAATTTAAGGGTTGTAGATGCCTCTGTTATGCCTCATATCACATCAGGAAATACAAATGCACCGACAATAATGATTGCGGAAAAAGCAGCTGATATGATAATTGAGGATAGTAGAAGATGACCGAACAAATAGTAATTTTTTTTCAAATAGTTTTTATCGATTTAGTTTTAGCAGGAGATAACGCAATTATAATTGGGATGGTTGCTTCTCAATTTCCAACCGAGCAAAGAAAAAAAATTATTTTTTGGGGAATTGGAGCAGCGGTAGTTTTAAGAATTATATTTACACTAATAACTGCTTATCTATTACAAATCACAGGACTTAGACTTATTGGAGGAATATTACTTCTTTATATATGTTACAGGCTTTATGTAGATGTAATTAAAATGAATGGTAATGCTGAAGAAAATGTAAAAAAAGTAGACAACAGTTCATTCATGAAGGCAATAACAACTGTAATTCTAGCAGATGTAACAATGAGTTTAGATAATGTATTAGGAGTAGCAGGCGCAGCTAGAGATCATTACATGTTATTGATATTTGGTTTAGTTTTATCAATAGTTTTAATGGCTACTGCAGCAACTTTGATATCTGGGTGGATTAAAAAGTATAAATGGATAGGATGGGTTGGATTATTAGCGATATTATTTGTTGCAATAGAGCTAATATATACAGACGTAAAACTATTTTTATAAATGTATTTAAAAAAAATAAATTTAAAAAATAAAGTTGCTTTAGTTACTGGTGCAGGAAAAGGTATTGGTAGAGCATGCTCTATTGCTCTTGCAGAAGCTGGTGCAACAATAATTGGAGTAAGTAGAACTACTTCTGATCTTGATAAACTTCAAAAAGATATAAAAAAAGTTAAAGGAAAATTAACTAAAATAACTTGCGATATAATGGATTATGAAGATCTTTCTTCTAAATTAAAAAAAATTAAGAAAGTAGATATACTTGTAAATAACGCAGGTACGAACATTCCTGAACCTTTTGAAAAAATAAAACAAACAAGCATGAATTATCTTGTAGATTTAAATATGAAAGCAGCATTCAATGTTGCGCAATTAGTAGTCCTAAAAATGTTAAAAAATAAAAAAAAAGGTGGATCTATAATTAATATGTCCTCACAATTAGGGCATGTCGGTATGTCAGGTAGAAATGTTTATAACATGACAAAATTTGGAATTGAGGGATTAACAAAAGGAATGGGTGTTGAACTTGCAACAAAAAATATTAGAGTAAATACAGTTGCACCTACATTTGTTGAAACCCCAATGGTTAAAAAGTTCTTTAAAAATAAAAAATTCAAAAAGCTTGCTTTAAGTAATATTCCAATGGGAAAAGTTGCAACAGAGTCTGATGTAGCTACAGCGGTATGTTTTTTAGCTTCAGATGCAGCAAGTATGATAACTGGGACATCAATCTTAATTGATGGGGGTTGGACAGCAAAATAATGAAAAAATTGTTGCTTTTTTTAGCAATTATATTTTCTACACACTCTCATGCTTTAGAGTTTCAAGGTAAATTTTTACAAGGACATTTTATTTTAGGTAAAGCAGAAGCTGGATCAAAGGTATTTGTAGATAAAACACAAGTTAAAGTATCTAAGGATGGATATTTTGTATTTGGAATTGATAGAGATCGAAAGTTTGATGTAGCCATTACTGAAATAAATAATGGTAAAAAAAATAAAGTTATAAAAAAAGTTTTTAAAAGAAAATATAATATTCAAAGAATAGATGGTCTGCCTGAAAGTAAAGTTACACCGCCAGAGTCTGTTTATAAAAGGATTAAAGAAGAAAATGGAAGAATTGGAAAAGCAAGAGCTATTAATTCAGATTTAACTTTCTTTACTGAACAATTTATTATGCCAGTTAAAGGAATAATTAGTGGAGTTTACGGTAGCCAAAGAATTCTTAATGGTAAACCAAAATGGCCTCACTATGGAATTGATATTGCAGCTAAACAGGGAACTGAAATAAAATCATCTGGAACAGGAGTAGTCACAATGGCGGAAGATGATCTTTATTATACAGGTGGTACTGTAATAATGGATCACGGCCATGGTATTTCAACAATATATTCGCATCTTGAAAATGTAATAGTTAAAGTTGGTGATGAAGTAAAACAAGGAGAAATTATTGGAACTGTTGGATCTACTGGAAGATCAACCGGACCTCATTTAGATTTTAGGATAAATTGGTTTCAAACTAGACTTGATCCTATGAGCATTCTTCAATAAGTTCTGGCTATGAAAAATGAAATTAATCGTATCGCTGGAAGACTTGTAAAAGCTTTCAACACAAATACAGTCATCAATCCTATCCCAGTAAAATATTGTAAAAATATTAATTTAGCCAACAAACTTAGGAAATTGTGTGAAGATCAAATTAAAGATGAAACAATTGGAATAAAAGCTGGTGGAACTGGAATTCAAGCTTTAAAAAAATTAAAAGAAAAAGAACCTTTTACAGCAAAAGTATTTAAAAAAAGACTAGTTAAATCCGGTCAAAAAGTAAAAATAAACCAACACACTAAAGGTATAGAGGTTGAAGTTTATTATTTTATTAAGAAATCTTTCTTTAATTTTAAAGGAAAAGTCACAAAATCAAATGTCACTAAATTTATTAAATTTATGGGGCCTTGTTTTGAAATAGTTGGATTTAGACAAAGAAATAAAAAATTTACATATTTAGGAGACATTTGTGGAGATTTTGGATTTAACATCAAATTTGTTGTTGGAAGAAAAACAAAATTTAAAAAATTAAACTTAAATAATTTAAAAACATCATTAGTTAGTAAGAAAAATGGAGTAAAAGTAAATGGTAATACAAATATTGTTTATATTAACCCATTAAATTCTTTAAGATTTGTTTTAAATAAAGTTAAGAAAGAAAAGATAAAATTAAATAAAGATTTTTATGTTTTCACAGGCTCAACTGTGGGAGTAGTTCCATTTAAAGGAAAAGGATTATACAAAGGAACAGTTGATAAAATCGGTTCTGTTAGTGTTAACATTCGTTAATGGGTCTTCATTTTAGTAAAGAAGAATTCTCAAATAGAAAAGAAAAGACACTAAATTCTATGAAAAATGAGGGTGTAGATGCTATTATCATGTTTAGACAGGAGTCTATGTATTGGCTCACCGGTTACGACACTTTCGGATATGTTTTTTTTCAAGCATTAGTTTTAGATCAAAAAGGTAATGTAATATTATTAACTAGAGCCCCTGATCTAAGACAAGCTCAAAACACATCCAATATAAGTGATATTAGAATTTGGGTTGATAAAGATGGTGCAAATCCTGCTGATGATCTCAAAATAATTTTAGATGAGTTAAATTTAAAAGGTAAAAAAATTGGTGTTGAATATGAAGCATACGGTCTTACAGGAAGAAATGCATTAAGACTTAACACAGTATTGCAAAACTATTGCTCAATTGAGGATAAGTCTGAATTAATAACAAAACTAAGAGTAATTAAATCTGATGAAGAAATTAGTTATGTTAAAAAAGCAGCAAATTTAGCTGACAAGGCTTTGGATGAAGTTTGGAAACATGCAAAAGCAGGAGTAAGTGAGTCTAAAATTTTAGCTGAAATGAACAGAGTTATATTTGAGGGAGGTGGGGATTATCCTGCAAATGAATTTATTATAGGGTCTGGGAAAAATGCCCTACTCTGTCGATATCAAGCAGAAAAACAAATACTTAATAATCAAGATCAGTTAACTATTGAATGGGCTGGAACTTATAGGCACTATCATTCAGCGATGTTTAGAACAATACCCATAGGAAAAGCAGATCCAAAACATCATAAAATGCATGAAGCATGCGTTGAAGCTCTTACAAATTGTGAAAATAAATTAAAGCCTGGAAATAAAATTGGAGAAGTTTTTGATGTTCATGCAAAAACTTTTGATGATCATGGTTTTAAAAATTCCAGAATGAATGCATGTGGCTACTCGTTAGGTGCAACTTTTTCACCAAACTGGATGGATTGGCCAATGTTATACACAGAAAATCCATATGAAATCCAACCAGGAAATGTATTTTTTATGCATATGATATTAATGGACTCTGAAAATCAATTAGCAATGAATTTAGGAGAAACTTATCTTGTCACTGAAAAAGGAAATGAAAAATTAGGAAACAAAAAATTAGATTTAGTGGTTTTATAAAACTTATGAATAATAAAGGTTTTACATTGATAGAGTTATTAGTAGTCGTTGCAATTATCGGTATCTTGGCAGCAGTAGGAGTAGTGGCATACAGTGGTTACACACAAAGTGCAAAAAGAAACGCAGCTTTAGCACAGCATCAGACTGCAATTAAATTTATAAAAAATTCTCTAGGTTTATGTGATGTGCAAGGTGGTGGAACTTTAACGCTAAGTAACAAAAGATCTATAAACTGTAATATTATAAATAACTCTGGAAATATAAATAATATGAATGATGTATTCATTAATCATTTTTTAGATCTTGGTTGGAAAAATCCGTATGGTGAAAGTGATCCAGTGGTTTATACAGCAAGAAATGGTGCTAATGACAGAGATGGACGAATGAGATTTGATGAAACTGTATGTCCTAAAGATTCATCAAAAAAACAAATTGCACTTTGGATAAAGACACACAAAGAATATTATCCAGTTTTAATTTCTAAAGATGGATGGTGTTAAAATATGTATAAATTTAATTATTATTTAATATTTTATTTTTTGCTTTAGTAAATTCTTCCTTAGTTAATACACCTTGTTTATACAACTCATTCAATTGTTTTATTTCTTTTATAAAAGTGTTTGAATTTGTGTTATTAATAGAGTTATTAGCAGTATTATCTATCTGCTTAGTTATAGTATTTTTCTTTTCGTAATCTATATGACCTGTTTCTAAATTAATTCCTGGTAAATTAGATAAATCACCGTCATAAAATCCTCCATCTTGAATTCTTTTTGCAACTAAATAAGGATCTTTTAGATCTGATCTTGATATTTTAATTTTTTTTCCACCATTTTTCCAAACAATTACTCTTTTTTTTGCAAATGTGAAACAGGGAACACCATTAGAATACTTTTCACAAAGTCTTTTAGCTTTATTTGTTGTATGGTTGTCAATGCATCCATACGCTCTGTATTCTGCCGGACAATAGAAATAATATGCTGAATTTCCATCTTCTGAGACAGCCATTAGAGATGGATCATTCTTTGTTTTTTTGTCTGCTGAAAATTTTTTACTACCCGCTCCATACATATACATCATAACATATTCCATAATTTCTTTAGATAGTTTTAACTCACCTTTGCCTGTTTTAGAGTATGAAATAGTGGGTGAAAATAATAATGCAAAAATCAAAGTATACTTAATAAATTTCATCATTTATTACTTATCAAATTTAATTAGGATTTCATATTTTATAATTTAAATTAATCAAATATTGTTACTACACATTCTTTTATATCTCCAGATGAGGTGTTTCCATCGGTCCTACCTACATTTGTATAAACTGAAATATCTCTTGAAGTTGGAACATTTGGAACAATAGAAACTAAACCCCAATATCTGCTATCGAGTAGATTATTACTTTTTATATTTGGACTAGCAACAACTCCTCTTTTACCTCCCTCAAAAGGATTTTTAAAAGTGCTACTTGCAACTCTATAGAAATAGTCTCTTGCCGTTGATGCTCCTGTGATTGGACATGAAAGACTCCAATTTCTTCCTTCGTCATCTATAAAAGTAAGTGGACTTGAGGATAAGTTACACTTCATACTTTCTGCTTGAATTAGTTTACAGATTTGGCCGTGATAAGATTTAGCAGTACTGACTTTTGCACCTTTTGTGTAACCACTGTATGCCACTACTCCTACTGCTGCCAAGATACCGATAATTGCAACGACTACTAATAGCTCTATCAATGTAAAACCATTGTATTTCATAAAAATACTATACTATATTTTATTAAATAAGTCTTGCGCACTTAACCATCCATTTTCTAATCTTGGTCCACCAAAATAATCTCCACATAATCCCAATTTTAAAGACTTATTCCATAAAGATAATTGTTTAAGTGGCTTTGAATTAGATGAATACATCCAGCCATGAATTCTTGAGTGATAAATTTTTTTGATTTTTAACTTTGTTAATTTTTCAAATTTTTTTACTAGTTGATTTGTATAGTATTTTCTTTTGTTTCTATAATCTTTCGTGAATTTATTACCGTATTTGTATGTGCTTTGAAGTGTCCATAAATCATACTTATAATTAAATCTTTTCTTACTATTCTCGTATGCTGCCCAACCAAGCATATCATCATTAAAAAAGTAACTACTATTTGATTGTTTAAGTTTATTGGTGACAATCATAACTGTTAAATTGGCATCCATCTTAACTTTTTGATTTAAATAAGATTTATTTAAATATTTTTGTCCTAATTTCTTACTTTGTGGAAATGGGCAGGTCAAAATAAGATTTTTACATTTTTGTTTTACATCATTATTAAATGTTAATTCCCAATAATCATTTAATCTCTTCATATTTATAAGCTCATGTTCAAAATTGCATTTAATTTTCTTTAATAAATGTTTGCTAATAGAGTTGTTTCCTTTTGTTCCAATTAATTTTAAATGATTTTTAATTTCTTTAACTGTTTTATGCAGAAATAAATGATTTCCTCCCCACTTTTTTAAAACTTTTTTCTTAATAAGTTGATTAGTAAATGTTTTAAATTTTGCAGATTTTGGAGAGATATATTGAAGTCCGTGATCAAATCCGACTTTATCTTTGTATTTTTTAAATGAACTTCTTCCACCATAACCTCTTGCTTTATCATAAACTGCAACGGAATATTTTTTATTTAATAAGATTGCTATTGTTGATCCAGAAATTCCCGATCCAATAATGCAAAAATCAAGCATGATTTCTAACTTGATTAATTAACAAAGATACTCAAGTGCTTTAAGTATTCCACCTTTTTTGTAAGGTATTTTAGATTTCATTAAACCCATTTCAACACCTGCTAATGTTCCAGCTAACATTAGTTCATTAAAATCACCCAAGTGTCCAATTCTAAAAATTTTACCAGCAACTTTTGCAAGTCCTGTTCCTAATGACATATTATAGTGATCTAAAATAGTTTTTCTTAAAAAATCTGCATCATGACCATCTGGAACCATTACAGCTGTTAATGAGTCTGAGTATTCTTCAGGGTTTTTACAAAGTATTTCTAATCCCCAAGAGTTAACTGCAACTCTTGTAGCTTCTGCAAATCTTTTGTGTCTTTTGAAAACATTATCTAAACCCTCTTCTGTAAGCATATTGATTGCTTCATCCAAACCATAAAATAAATTTGTGGCTGGTGTGTAAGGAAAATAACCTTTTTTATTATTTTCTAACATCGGTCCCCAATCCCAATAAGATTTTGGTAATTCAGATGTTTTATATGCCTCTAAAGCTTTAGAACTTATTGCATTAAAAGAAAGTCCTGGTGGTAATAATAATCCTTTTTGAGAACCACCAACAGTTACATCAACTTTCCACTCTTCATGTCTATAATCTATAGAACCTAATGAAGATATCGTATCAACAAATAATAAAGCTGGATGTTCCGCATTATCCATAGCTTTTCTAATTTCTCCAATTCTACTTGTAACACCTGTAGAAGTTTCATTATGTACAGCGCAAACTGCTTTAATTTTTTTATCTTTGTCTTCTTTTAATTTTTGTTCAACTATGTTTGGATCAACACCTGTTCTCCAATCACCTTCAACAAAGTCTACTTCAATTTTGAATTTTTGAGCAATATCCCACCAAAGCGTTGAGAAATGTCCAGTTTCGAACATCAAGATTTTATCACCTGCACTTAAAGTGTTTACAAGTGCAGCTTCCCAAGCACCTGTTCCTGAAGCTGGAAAAATTATTACAGGTTCAGAAGTTTTAAAAATTAATTTTATTCGATCTAAAACTCTTAATCCTAATTCAGCAAAGTCAGGACCTCTGTGATCAATAGTAGGATAATCCATAGCTCTTAGAACTCTATCTGGAACGTTTGTTGGTCCTGGAATTTGTAAAAAATGTCGACCAGGTCTTATATTATTTGAAATTGCCATACCGCTGTATATGCTAAAGAAATTATATAAGCAAATTTATAATGTATGACAAATAGTAGTAATTTAATTGATAGCTTAGAAGTTTATGTTCTTAATAATCCAGATGAAGTGAAGCCACATTGGGTTAGTCACTTCATTGTGCCGACAGCTAATGAACTCTTGATTAAAATTAAAACTAAAGATGGTCATTCAGGCGTTGGTTTAGCAACAAGCTACACTGATATTGCTCCAATCATCAAACCATTTTCAAATGGCTTACAAGATTTAATAATTGGAGAAGATCCATTTTGCCCTGAAAAAATTTATGAAAAAATTTTTAAGTTAACTGATACTCGGACCAGTAGCGAAAAAGGTTGGAGCAGAGAAGCATTAATCAGAATTTCAGCAGCTTTAGATATTGCTTGTTGGGATTTGATAGGAAAAGCTTCAAACATCCCATTGTACAAATTATTTGGTGGATACAGAAATAAAATTCCCGTTTATGTAACATGTGCTTACTACAGAGATGGTAAAGATGAAAAAGAACTAAGAGATGAAATCAAAAAATTAGTAAATATTGGTCATCAAAGTTTTAAGGTTAAAGTTGGGGGACTTAGTATCAAAGAAGATGCTAAGAGATTAGAGATTATTAGAGATGAAATTGGAGATCAAAAAGGTTTAATGATTGATGTCAATAGAGCATGGGATCTAAAAACAGCAATTGAGGGTGTAAGAGAATTTGAAAGATTTAATCCTACATGGATTGAAGAACCTGTTAGATGGGAAGATGATAGAAGGACTTTAAAACTTTTATCAAAACAAACTAAAATTCCGTTATCAGGAGGTGAAAGTGAAACAACTATTTATGGATGCAGGTCCATGATTGAAGAAGATGCAATACAAATTTTACAATTTGATTGCACAATGTTTGGTGGTTTTACTAATGGAAAAAAACTTTCTGCATTGTGTGAATTAAATCATATAGATGTAGCACCACATCATGATTGTTATGTTCATGCTCCATTAGTAGCATCAACTCCAGCAGGAAGAATTGTTGAGTCATTTGATGATGAAAGAGATCCTTTGCAGGCTCAATTATTTGAAAATCCACACAAAATGAGTGATGGATGGATACATTTAAATGAAAAACCTGGTTTAGGTTTAGAGATTTCAGAAGCCGCGTTAAAAAAGTTCGGTAAACTGGTTTACAAAAATAAATAAACCTTTAATTAAGTTTTATGCGGTTTAATTCAGATCAGATACAAAAAATTGGTAAAGAAATTAGTAGTAAAGTAGATGGAAAAACTTTATTCGATGAATTCTCACGTGGAAGATACAGTACCGATGCTTCTGTATATCAAATTAAACCCCTTGGTGTAGTTCTTCCAAAAGATACCAATGATGTTTTAAATTTAATGGAATATTCACAAAAGAATTCTGTTCCCCTATTAGCTAGAGGAGGTGGAAGTTCTCAATGTGGCCAGACTGTTGGCGAAAGTGTTGTACTCGATTACAGCAAACATCAAAATAAAATTTTAGAACTCAATGTTGAAGAAAAATATGTATGGGTTCAACCAGGTGTCGTATTAGATCATCTAAATGCTTATTTGAAGCCTTATGGTCTCTGGTTTCCAGTAGACGTTTCAACAAGCAGTAGAGCAACTATTGGAGGAATGTCAGCTAACAATTCCTGTGGATCAAGATCTTTATATTATGGCAACATGGTTCATAATGTATTAGCTATTGAAGCAATATTAGATGATGGCTCTATATTTAATTTTGATCAAATAAATAAGAATTATTTAGCCACAAAGAACAATCAAGATAGACTCTATAAAATCATAGATAAATTTATCGATGTAAGACAAAAGGTTGGAAGCGAAATTGATGCGAATTGGCCAACAACACAAAGAAGAGTTGGAGGATATAACATTGATTTAATTGATCCTGAAGGCTTCAACTCATCAAATCTTCTTGTTGGCTCTGAAGGAACATTGTCTTTATTCAATAAAATAAAATTAAAATTATCAGAAATACCAAAGAATAAAATTTTAGGTGTTTGCTACTTTGATAATTTCCATCAAGCAATGGAATTATCAAAAGAGATAGTAAAATTGAAACCAACTTGCGTTGAGTTGATGGACCAAAATTTATTAAATTTGGCTAAAGAAATACCAATGTATGCTGGAGGTATAAAAAAATACATCAAAGGGAATCCTGAAGCAGTTTTGATGGTTGAATTTATTGATACAGAAAAACGTGTATATGAAAAGAAAATAAAGGATCTAGAATATTTAGTTTTAGACCAAAACAAAAAAAATAAATTTTCATATTACTCAGATCTATCTGAGCAGAAAGAAGTTTTTGAAATAAGAAAAGCTGGATTAAATATTTTGATGTCAATGAAAGGTGATAGAAAACCAGTTGCCTTCATAGAAGATTGTGCAGTTTCTCTTGAACACTTAGCTGACTATACAGCAAGATTAAAAGAAATATTTAAAAAATATGGGACAAGTGGAATGTTTTATGCACATGCATCTGTTGGAACCCTTCACGTAAGACCAGTTTTAAATATGAAATCAGACAAAGATATACAAAACATGAGATCTATTTCTGAAGAAGCTTTTGAAATGGTTAAAGATTATAAAGGTTCTCATTCTGGTGAGCATGGTGATGGAATTGTTAGATCAGAATTTCATGAAATGATGTTTGGTAAAAAAATCACAAATGCTTTTGAAGAAATAAAAGATACATTCGATTGTAAAAACCTTTTAAATCCTGGCAAAATCGTTCGACCGTTTAAATCAAACGATAGATCTTTAATGAGATACAAATCAGGTTATCAAACAGAAAATATAGATACACATTACGATTGGTCTAATTGGGGTCAATTCTCTGATGCTGTAGAAATGTGTAATAACAATGGTGCTTGTAGAAAATTAGATTCAGGTGTGATGTGTCCATCATACAGAGTAACTAAAGAAGAAAAGGATTTAGTTCGAGGAAGAGCAAATACTTTAAGATTAGCTTTATCTAACCAACTTCCAGAAGGTTCATTTGCATCTAAAGAAATGTATGAAACCATGGAGTTATGTGTGAGCTGTAAAGCTTGTCAAAGAGAATGCCCTATGTCGGTTGATATGGCTAAAATGAAATCTGAATTTCTTTCTCATTACTATAAAAAATTTAGTATGCGAATTAAAGATAGAGTTATCTCAGATATGCCAAGACTTATTTGGTTATTAAAGATTTTTGCTCCTATATTCAATAAGGTCAAAAACCTACCACTAATCTCAACAATTGTTGAAAAGTTTGGTTTTGCAACAGCAAGGACTATGCCTGAAGTTCAAAACCAAAACGCATTAAGAGAAATTTACGAAAGTCAGACGGTATCAGAGAATAAAGTAATTTTGTTTGCAGATACATTTAATATTAATTTTGAAAATGAAAATTTAGTTTATGCAATCAAAGTACTAAATAAATTTGGTTATCAGGCAGTTATTCCAAGTTTTGGTAAAGATAAATTAAAGAGACCCCTTTGTTGTGGAAGAACTTATATATCTTACGGTCAATTAGACAAAGCCTCTGAAGAGCTAAATAGATTTAATGATTACGTTATACAAAATAATTATGTAGATTTACCAGTTGTAGGTATTGAACCATCCTGTTTACTAACATTTAACGATGAGTATCAGACTTTAAAGAATGTAAATAATAAAGAACAAATTAAAAATAAATTTTATCTACTTGAGGAATTTATTTTAGAACAAATAAGAAATAACAATAATATTAAAGCTAATAAGTTTGATCAAAATGTATTAATCCATGGGCACTGTCATCAAAAATCACAAGATAGAATGAAGGGGCTAACTAATCTTTTATCAGAATTAAATATTAACAATAAAATGATAGAGTCTAGTTGCTGTGGAATGGCTGGTTCATTTGGATATGACAGTAAGACTTATAAAGTATCAAAAAAAATGGCTAATCTTTCTTTAATACCCGCAATTAATAATAGTAGTGAAAAAGATTTTATAGTTGCAAATGGTACGAGCTGTAGGCATCAAATATCTGATTTATCTGAGAAAAAAGGTAAACATGTCTCAGAATTATTATTTAAAATTTTTGAAACTGTTAATTAAAGAATTACTTTTCTATTATAAAAATCTTCAATTTGGTAATCTTTGTAACCAAAAATTTGCATAACTTCTTTTGTATGTTCTCCTAAGTTTGGAGCACCTTTTGATTTTTCAGTTTTACTTTTTGAAAATTTTATTGGCATACCAATAGCCTTACTTTTACCAGCTTTTTTATTATCTACTTCTATAACCATTTCTCTTTCAATTGTTTGAGGATCCTTAAACATTTCTGTTATAGAGTTAATAGGTCCACATGGTAATCCATTATCATCAAAAATTTTTAACCATTCACTAGAAGTTTTTTTAATTAGTTCTTTGTTAAGAATATCAACTAATTCTTTTAAATTTTGTTTTCTATTTAAATTAGATGAAAACTTTTCATTTTCTTGCAAATCTTCACGAGCAATTGCTTTAAGTAACATAAGCCAGGTATTTTGATTTGAAGCACCTACTGTTATCCATTTATCTTTTGTTTTAAATGCTTGATAAGGAGCTGTTAAAGGATGTGCTGAACCTAAAGGTCCAGGCGACTCTCCAGTTGCACCTGCAATAGCAGACTGCCAGTATGTATGAACAATACCTGCTTCATATAGTGATGTATCAACTTTTTGTCCCTCTCCCGTTTTTTCTCTATGAACTAATGCTGCTAAAATTCCACTAGCTGCAAGTAAACCTGCAGTTATATCTGTTATTGGTGCACCAACTTTCATCGGTGGTTTATCTTTGCTTTCGCCAGTAATACTCATTAATCCACTCATTCCTTGTGCAACCAAATCAAATCCTCCTTTATCTGCGTATGGACCCGTTCTACCGTATCCTGAAATTTCACATAATATGATTTTAGGATTAATTTCTGACATAACATCATATCCAACTCCTAATTTTTCTAATGTCCCTTTTCTAAAATTTTCCAAAACTACATCAGAATTTTTTACCATCGTTTTAAATATCTCTATTCCATCTTTGTCCTTTAAATTTAATGCAATACCTTTCTTATTTCTATTCATCATCATAAAAGCTGCAGCCTCACCATTAATTTCTGGTGGTAAAAAGTTTCTGGTATCGTCTCCACTGGGTGTCTTTTCTATTTTAATTACCTCTGCACCTAGATCAGCTAATAACAGTCCACATGTTGGACCGGCCATTATTTGTGCCATCTCAAGTACACGAATGCCTTTTAATGATGCTGTCATCTATTACTTATTTTTGAATTTTGGCTTTGTTTTGTTTAAAAAAGATTGATATCCAATTTTAAAGTCTTGGGTATCGTAACATTTGTAACCAAGATTATTTATTTTTTCTGTGACTTTTCCATTTTTTAAAATGTTTCTCGCAAATTGTTTGTGCCACCTTGCAACTTTTGGAGCACCTTCACATATTAATTCTGCTGATTTATAAGCTTCTTTTTCAACATCTTTATCATTCACAACTCTATTAACTAGCCTTTTCTGAAATGCTTCATCAGCTCCAAATACTCTTCCTTCAAACAATATTTCCATTGCAGTTGTGTAATTGGTTACTTTTAAAAGCACCTCAAGTTCTTTTGCAGCCATTGTTAAGCCTAATCTTTTAATTGGAACTCCAAACCTAGAGCTTTTGCCACAAATTCTTATGTCACAACATCCTGCTATTTCCAATCCACCTCCAACACATATTCCTTCAATCAAAGCAATTGTTGGTATTGGACAATCAAAAATTGCTCCGAGTGTTCCGTGTAAAAATTTACCGTAAGATTTTGCTAATTTTGATGAAGATCTTTGTTTTTTAAATTCTCCGATATCGTTTCCTGGTGAAAAAGATTTACCACCCTCTCCTCTTATAATGATACATCTTAAATTTTTGTTCTTAGATAACTTATTAAAAACTTTGCCAAGCTCAATCCACATTGGCTTTGTCATTGCATTTAATTTTTCTGGTCTATTGATAACAACTTCAACTAAATGTTTATTTTTTTTATTTAATTTAATTAACTTGCTCATTTAGCTCCTATAAAAAAATTCAACTAATGTCATCGGTATAGCTGGAACATAAGTTACTAACATTAACAATACTAATAATACACATATAAAAGATATATTAGATCTTGTTACATCCCATATGTCTGCTTTTGCAACGGAACAAGCCGTAACTAGAACACTTGCAACTGGTGGTGTTTGTTGACCAATAGCTAAATTTAATGTCACAATTATACCAAAGTGAACTGGATCAATTCCTACAGCATTAACTAATGGCATTACAATTGGAACTGTTAAAATTATTGCAGCAACTGAATGTAAAAAGAAACCTATTACTAAAAGAAAAACATTAAGTATTCCTAAGACTGCATATTTATTATTTGTAAAATCAATAATTGACTCTGCAACTTTTTGTGGGATTTGTTCAATTGTTAAAAATTCACCCAGTAATACAGACGCTGCTACTAATAACATTACTGAAGCTGTTTGAATTGCTCCTTCACAAGCTGACTCGTATAATCTTTTAAAATCTATTTCTTTATAAATAAATCCAATAACTAATGATGCTACTACTGCTAAACCTGCTCCTTCAGTTGCTGTTACAACTCCTCCAAAAATTCCACCTAAGATAATGATAGGTAGTAAAAATGCTAAAGCTGCATCTTTTGCAGTTTTCTTTACATTTGGAATATTAAATGTTTCCTCAACAGGAAAGTTTTTACGTCTTGCAGTAATATATGCTGCTAACATTAAAAAGAAACCACCTATTACACCTGGAACAATTCCCGCTACAAATAATTGAACTACTGAACTTTGAGCCATTACAGCGTAAACAATCATTGGTATTGAAGGCGGAATAATAATCGCCAAAGACGCTGAAGATGAAGTTACTGCAGCAGCAAATGGACCTGGATATCCCTTTTTCTTCATTGCTGGAATTAAAATAGATCCTAACGCAGCAACATCAGCAACTGCAGATCCAGAAATTTCAGCAAAAAACATAGAAGTAGCAATGTTGATCATGCTAAGACCACCCTTGATAAATCCTACAAGTGCTGATGCAAAAGCAATTAATCTCCTAGATATACCAGCACTATTCATAATTGATCCAGCTAAGATAAATAATGGAATAGCAATCAGTGGGAACTTCATTGATCCATCAAACATTACGATTGCGGTATCAATTAAAAAACTTGTTCCCGTCTTCAATACCATTGCAATAATTGTTGTTACAGCAAGGCCAATAGCAATAGGTACATTAATAGATAAAAGAAGTAGAAGAACTGCAAACATTGTAAGAATTATCATTAAATATCTCCTGTTTGCTCGTCACCTGTTGTTTGAAGAACTAAATTTTTATAATCTTCAGGAATTCTTAAAGTTTCAGATAAAATAAATAAACATGATGCAATTGGAATAACTGACTGCACAAAAGGTTGTGGAACCCACTCTAATGTTACTAAAGTTTCTCCTGTTATAAGAGTTAAAACTAAATAACCATAATAAGCCAATAATATTAAAAAACCATAAACAACAAGTTTTGACACAACAAAGAAAATTTTTCTAAGCGCTAATGGAAAGGCTTTGAAAATACTAGGAACACTTATATGAGAACCTTTTAAAGCTGCATATGCTGAACCATAATAAGTTATCCAAGCAAGCTGAACAGCTGCAACCTCATCATACCAAACTAAAGCACTGCCAGCAAAACGAAAAGTAACACCAAGTAAAACTGTTACTGCTAATGCTACCATCATTATAAACAGTATTAGTTTTAATATTTTTTCGTATGAATTTATAAATTTTTGTAATGTCATTTTTTTTCAGGCCCTCTGGTAGAGGGCCTGTTACAAATTATGTTAATTTGCTAAAGACGATACTTTATCAATTAACGCACCACCAGTTGGTACTTCTGACGCGAATTGATCGTATATTCCTTTACTTGCACTAATGAAAGCACCTTTATCAGCTTCGTTTACTTGAACTCCAGCTGATTTGATAACTCCCAATAAAGATTTTTCAAGATTAGCAGCTTCAGCGTACACAAACTTTTGTGTATCTTTAGCAGCTTGCTCTAAAATACTTTGTACATCTGCAGGTAGTTTGCTCCAATGGTCTTTATGTACTGTTACATAAGCAGGAGTGTAAACGTGACCTGTGATTGATAAATATTTTTGAACTTCTTGGAATTTAGCACTAGCAATCTGAGCATATGGATTTTCTTGTCCATCCATAGTTCCTGTTTTCAAAGCAGTAAATACTTCTGAGAAAGACATTGGAGTTGGGTTTGCACCATATGATTGGAACATTTTAACTCTCCATTTTGATTTAGGTGTTCTTAATTTAATTCCTTTTAAGTCACCTGGAGTATTAATTGGTCTAGTGTTGTTTGTGATATGTCTAAATCCATTTTCCCAAACAGCAATAACTTTGTATCCAGTTTTATCTTCAAGATTTTTAAACATTCCTGGTAAAACTTGGCTTTCAACTTTATTCATGTGTTTTCTGTCTTTAATTATGAAAGGCATATCAAATACACCAAACTCATCATGAATAGATGCCATTACTGATGAAGGTAACCACATGTTAACTGTACCTAATTTTAGTTTTTGCATTCCTTGTTTGTCTTTACCAAGTTGCGAAGAACCAAAAACAGTAACTTTTCCTTTGCTGCCTAATCTCTCATTTGCAAGTTTAGCAAAATGATCAACTGATGCAGAAAATAAAGATCCTGGTTTTCCTACATGTCCAAATTTTACTTCAGTTGAATTTGCTGAGAAACTTAGAAATAGAGACGATAATAAAACAACAATTATCTTAAAATATTTGTTCATATTTCCCTCTTAAGTTTGTTTTTTTTTAAACAGCTTACAGAAAATATGAATGCAGTGCTAGGGATTAAATTGGCGTATCGGAAAAAAATTATCGATCTTTAAATTCAAGATTGCCTCTTGAGTCGACACTCTTTTTGACATGCTGATAGTAGGTAGGATTATCAATCAGTCTTGACATATCTATACCCTTATTCTCATAACGTCTTTTTATTGTCATTCTTGGGATTATTACGAGGTTCATATTATCAATGAAGTCCTCGGTCCATTCTTTCTCTATTTTATCTTTGACCAATCTTTTCAAAAATACCCTTAAATCAGAACAACTAAGGTGTTTAATTTTTTCGTTATACAATACCATTTTAATGAATATATAATCTTGGTGTTATCTTGCAAGTTTAATGAATATATCTCCCATACCTGACTGGAGCTGATCTAATGGAGTATTGTTTCTAAGAGTGCAATATCTGCCTGTCACCTGGTGCCTGTCTATGGCATTAACATTATATTGAGTGCAGGTTTTGGCTTTGTGTAATAAACCAATGACCAATTTTCCATCTATTACAGATACTTGTTTCGTATCTAAGTCGTTGCCATTACAAAAATATTTTTTGTTTACCCTTTCAGGAAAATCTGTTTTTCCACAAGGATTTTCAATTGTGAAAACATAAAATTCTTTTTCTATACCTTTAAATTTATGTTTCATCTTAGTTGTTTTTGAATATTTCATTAAATCACAGGAACATGGAATGCAGCATCTATAATATTCACCGCATATTTTCTTACCCGTATTGTTTTCACTCAAATAAACATATTCTGGTACTGCATTTGGACTTATTAAAGAACCTGATACCGCACAATATAATTTATTATATTCAACAAAATCTTCATAAGAGATATCTTTATCAATTATATATTTAAAAAATTTAGGACCTGCCGCATTTCTATTTCTATCTGGGAAAATTTTATTCCAGTCATTAACAATATCTTGATAATAGTTTTTTTCTTGAGAATTTACCGAATTTATTGGAATTGAAAAAAAAATAACAAATATAATAAGACTAAGTATATTTTTAATACTGTGCATTAATAAATGATTTAAAAACCCATATTCGACCAGTTGCTTTGGTCTTGAGTTTTGCTATTGAATTTTTTTAATTCTTCCTCAGATGGTTCTCTAAAAAGATACATTACAATTCCTGAAACAAATAATGCCAATAATGATAAAGAACAAATAGTCATACGCTTGATATATAAAAGCTTTATAATTTTTCAACACTATATAATGAGTAGTATTGTCCTATAATTTTTGTCTAAATTCGTAAGTTTTATTTAATTCATTAATATTAAATGTTTCAATTGATCCATCAGTCCATTTAATTTCAATTTTAAAGTCTTTTTCACCTTTTCTTATTCCATAATGAGCAACAGGTTCCATCTGACAAAGATATCCTGAACCTGCATCTATTGTTTTTGAATGAATTCTTTTATTAGATTTCATTGTTACTGTTGCACCTCTTGCAGGAGCTCCAAATTGATTAAGTGGTTTAATTCGTAAATAATTAAAATTTGTAATATCTGCTTTATATAAAGTTAACGGTTGAAACCCTGACTCACCATGTGAAACTAATAATTCTAAAATTCCATCACCATCTACATCCGCAACAGCTGCGCCAGTTCCAAGACCAACTGTCTCTAAACCATTTTCCATTTTAATTTCTTTAAATACTCCGCCTTCTAAAACTTTGAAAAGTTTATTTGGTTCTCCAATATTATTCATAAAAACTTCATCATATCCGTCATTATCAAAGTCAGCAGAAATGACTGTTCTGATTTTTGTAGGATCATTGTATGGAGATGTTGATATATCTTTAAATTTATCACCATCTAAAACGTATGCTCTATGCATTCCATCCCAGTTTGAGGATAAAATATCTAATCTTCCTCTATATAAAAGATCACTTAGAGCTGTTCCTCTTCCATTTTCAAATCTATCTTGAACTACATACTCTTCAGCAACATCTTGGAAAGAACCTTTGGAATTATAATATAAAAAGTTATCTCCTCTTTCATTTGCTGCAAAAATATCAGATCTATCTGAAAGAATGTGTCCTGATACAATAGCTCTACCTCCAGTAATTTTATCGATTGATAATGATTTAGCTTGGTCTTTTATTCGATCTCTGATTAATTCATAAAATCTAGTGGGACCTCCATAATTTGCAACATAAATACCATATGCACCATCACCATTTCTATCTACACAAACTACTGACCTTCCAGCTGTTAAGTTTAATTCACTTTGATTGATTTCCTTTTCAAATAAATCCTCAAATTTATTGTTATTTAAATCTATTAATCGATCAGAATAAATTTTTGATCCGCTATATGTATCAGTATTTAAAAAATATATTTCCTCATAGCCATCTTGATCGATATCACATGCAGCAACACCAATTGTTCTTCTTTCCTCATCTGTAAATATTTTTTCATTTACAATATTTATTAATTTTCCATCCTTATAAGTAAGGGCTAAATTTTTAAAACCAAAGCCAGTTACCACAAAATCGTATTTATTGTCTTTGTTTACATCAGTAACTGAAACTCCATAGCTTAATCGAAACTCATTTTCTGCTATTTGATCAGTTATATTTAAGAAAAAATCTTTAGCGTTAGCATAATTAAATACTGATAAAATACTGAGAAAAACAAAGATAATTTTTTTCATAATCAAGCTCTTTATTAGAATTTAAAAATTAATATATGAGATAAATTAGCTTACTCAAGTAAGCCTAAAATTGAATAAATAACTAACCCTATAATTGCAGCAAAGAAAATTAAAAATGAGATTTGACTAAAAATATTATTCTTTGATCTAATTTCTCCCTTTTTATACTTTCTGATCTGAATGATGCCAAACCTAATTACTATTAAACCAAGAATTAGTAGTGATACTTTAAATAAGAATTCAATCATTTTAGTAATTTATTTCTATAATACTGCTGCACGAATGATTTGGCATTTTACATTGTGCGCCTGTGCATGGTGTTTTAACACAAGTAAGCACTTGAACATTCGTGCCTGGAGTCATTACTCTATTATAACCTACGTCACTGTCATTTTGCATACCTCCCCCATGAGTGACTGATGATTTTGATGTATCATATGGATTTTTAAAATCAGATAGAGATTGTTCAACTGCATCTGCGACATCATCTTTCCAATTATAAGTGCCTTGTTTTGAACAGTCTAAATTATTATTCATAGCTTTGCTCTCGCCTATATTACATTTCATTATTTCATTCGTAATATATTTAACGACTGCTTTATGATTGGCGTTTGCTGCAGCTTTTTTAGCACCACTCGTATATCCACTGTAAGCAACAACTCCTACTGCAGCTAGAATACCTATTATGGCTACGACGACTAAAAGTTCTATTAATGTAAAGCCTTTATTTTTCATTAAATAAATCTAGTCTATTACTACTACATAATACAAATTATTTTTTGAGTCAGTGCAGGGTTCTTTAAAGCATGTACTCAATCTAATATCATTATTTTTTAGTGCAGGTTTAATTCCTGGATTAAATGTACTATCATGAGAAATACCGTTAAGATGAATAGATCCAATACTGCTAGAATTTGTTGATGGTCCTGTATTTCTCACATAAGTTAAGTCTGTATAAACACTTTTCAATTTCTCATCAGTATTAAAAAGTTGTTGCAAATGAGGTATAATCTTACCATAAGTTATACCAGAACATGCTACACCACTACCATTAGATCTTTTCATTATTGTACTTTCACCAATCTCACATTTTAAAATTTCAGCAGACATATATTTTTTTATCATTTCAAAATTTGCTTTAGTTGTACTAACCTTCGCACCACTGGTATAACCACTATAAGCAACTACACCTACAGCAGCTAAGATACCAATGATAGCTACAACAACTAATAGTTCTATTAATGTAAAGCCTTTATTTTTCATTTTTTTTATTCCTTTTATAATTTTCCATCCATTTTTTAAAAACTATTATGGCATCATTCATGTCTTTTGTTTTATTCGGATGATTTTTTGCTCTACCTAGCATAGTTGCAATAACATTTACTTGGTATTTTATTTGTCTTTTTTTTATAGCTAAAACAGTAAACAATGCCTTTTCTTTATCTTTAAAACCTAAGCCTTTTAAGGTTGTCTCTGGCTTATAATCTGAAAATAAAGAAAGATTTAATGGTTTAAACTTTTTATCTTTGATTAATTTATTCATTGGCATTTTATCGACTATTTCAAAGATTTTTTTTGTATATATTTTATCTAACTCAATTTTTTTTGTGCCATCAAAACCAATTAAAGTAATTTTAAATTTTTTTGATTTATCTAATTTCGTAACTAATTTTATATATCTTTTGTGAAAGCCTTTGATGTCTTTTTGATACAAATCTTTTGATCTTTTATATTCCGGATGACTGTAATTAGGTGTACTAAGAACTAACAATCTACATTTCCATAGATATTTTTTAAAACTCATTAAAAAATATTAGTTATAAATTTTGTCTCTTACAAGCTTACTTAACAAGCTATATCCAAGTTCATTCATATGTAGTGGATCTTCATCATAAAACTTATCATAACCGGCATTTATCATTGGTGTTGTAATATCAACATAATCCCACATTTTTAAATTGGTTAAGTGTTTTTTTATCTTTGAATTCGCATCTAAAATTGTTGTCATAAGATCCCTTCTAAAAGGACTAGGTTTAATTGAAATAAAAAAACATTTTGCTTTTGGCAATTTTTCTTCAACTTGATTAGAAAACAATGAAAATTCTTTTAATAATTCATCACTATCCATTCCATAACCGATATCATTGTCTCCAGCATAAAAGAAAAGATTAGATGGGTTTAAGGGAGCAACCAATCTATCAAAATATCTTCTACAAGAGACTAAGGTTGAACCCCCAAAACCTAAATTATAAAGATTATTTATTGATAAATCGTTTTTAGCATTATCCCACATTTTAAAAGTTGAACTTCCATACAAGGCAACACTGTTATTTGTTTTTGTCTGTTGAAAAGAATTATGTTCTAATTCTCTAACATCTAATTCAAACTCTTCTTCAACTGGACTAACTAAATTTACATTGGTTTTTAAATTTTCTATTTTATCTAAGTTGTCTTGAACATTTTTTGCCAAATCAATAGCTTCTTCCACATAAGATCTAAACTTAGTTCTGTAATTATCTAAGAAACTTTTCATTTCATCTTGATTTTCTGGATCTTTGATATGATCACTTATAATTATTGGCTCCTTAATAACTGCTGAATATATTGTTTTAGAAACTGGATAATCAAAATTAGCAAGTGCAATTGGAATAAGTTTTGGTTTAGGATTAAGTTTAAATGCAAGATTAAATGCTCCAGCTTTAAATGGTCCTGGAGATGTTATTGTTTTATTATCTTCTGTTTCTGATGTTCCTTCGGGTGCAATTACAATCGGTTGTTTTTGATTAAATACCTTTTGAGCTTCATCAAAAAGCTTTTGTTTTCTTAATTTCTTTTCCTCTTCGCTTTCGTCCAACTTATCAGACTCTGGGGTATGAACAAAAATGTAATCTAAATTTTCATAATAATTATATCTCCAAAATTCTGTGTTCCGACTTGTTCTAACGATACGTTGGCCTCCATCATTATATTTTGGATATAATATTTTTGAACTGATGAAATGACTGTCGATTGAAAATGAATGCCCATTTGCAAGTTGATTATCATCTATAGCTGCTAAGTGATTGTAGAAAAAAATATTTGTTGGTTCATCTGGCAAATTTTCCCAACCCTTAATTACATATTTAACATTATCAAAAGCTTTTGTGAAATTTGAATTGGTTAACTCTCTTAATTTTGTTTTATCTGAATTACTAGAAGAATTTGAAACTCTATTATAAATAATATTTAATTGGCTGTGGAAACGAGATTCTCTTTCTAAATTATTTAAGGTATCTTTTATTAGACTAGATAATGATTTTTCTATCTCATTTCCTTTGATAATTAGTTCGTATACAACATCAAATGCCATTGCATAAGTATGAGTGCTCTTCAATAAATGTGGAATACTATATAACTTAGAACTAGCAGGTATTCTTGCAGTATTATCTTTCAATAATAAATTAACAAATTCTAATTCGTTTTCTGCTGAATATTTTGTTAGACCAGTTGCACTTTGTTGGAAACGTCCTAGCTGCCACAATTGTCTTTTGAAAATCTTTATTGATAATTCAGGGTCAGAAATAATCAGATTTTCAAGTGCTTCGTTAGAAATATGTAAAACTTTTGTATCCCTAGTAGATTTAATTGTATATGGATTAAAAAAATCTCCTTTTCCAGAAGATAAAGTTAGAGCAATGCCAGCTCTAGTTAGTGTTCTAAAATTTCTTCTTATTTTGCCATTAATAAAGTTATGGAATAAGCCATCAACTTTACCACTTAATAATATCTTTAAACCTTTAGAAGTATCTCCCTCTTTAACTATATATTGATTTGATGAATACATCTTAATATTACCTAATTTAATAAAATTTTCTAAGTCACCATCAGTAAGTGTAGAAAAAAAAGTAGCAGATTTAATTCTATGTATATTTGTAATACTTTTTTCTGATGGGATGCCTGGTGAAATTTGTATTTCATCATCTTTATACAAAGTGTTTAAATTTCTTGAAGAGACAAGCAGTTGGAATGAAAAAAACGAAATGGCTGAGTATAATGTTGATATAAGTTTACTATTTTTTTGTTGTAAATCTCTTAAATCATCTAGTTTTATCGAGATATATTCTGTTCCACCTTCAATAAATATTTCACCCATAAATCTATTGGGTTGATTAAGTCCAGATATACCTAATGGTGTTGCAGGCTTTGTTATTTTCGCAAAGGTTATAGATTTTGTTTCAAAATACTTAGTAAATGTAGCTTTGCCTTTAATTAAAAAATAAATGTTTTCTGAAATTTGATGCTGCTTTGCTAAAACCTCATCACTTTCAGCTATTATATGTTTTGATATTCCATCTATTAAATCAAAAGATTCTTTTAGATTTCCTAAATCAAAGCCATTTTGCTCGAATAATTCAGATAATTTCATAAGGTAAATGAATAGATATACTTAATTTGAATTTGTTGATTAAGAATAAATGCATATCTGGGTTGAAAAGTTATCAATAGTTTACCTTATTTATTTTAGTATTAAGAACTTGTGAAACGTAAATTAAAAAAAAATAAATCAATAAATAAATCTAAAAAGCTTTCAAAAAAGCCTAAGGCTATAAACCCGAACTTTTTTTATTTTTATAATGAAAATGGAAAATTAGTTGGAATACCTTACGGTAATTAAATTTTATCTTCTTTGAGATAAACTAGCGTGTTTTTTTAATACTTCAGCTGAAATAACTTTTGCTTCTGTTGTTTTCTTAACACTCCAAATTTTTTCTTTCGCAATCTTTGTTGATATTTTATTATCAACTATTGGTGAAGGATAATCTTTACCAATTTCTAAATTTATTCCCTTTTGTTCAATGAATGTTAATTTCCATGGTTCATGAACTAATTTTCCTGGAACATTTTTTAATTCTGGAACCCATTTTTTTATAAAATCTCCTGTAGAATCTTGATCAATTGATTGTTTAATTGGATTGTAAATTCTTATTGAGTTTATTCCTGTTGTTCCTGATTGCATTTGAAATTGTGAATAATGAATACCTGGCTCATAATCTGTAAATAATTTTGCTAAATGTTTTGATGTTTTTTTCCAATCAAGCCATAATTGATAAGACGCAAATGAAACTAACATTGCTCTCATTCTAAAATTAATCCATCCATTAGTTCTAAGATACCTCATGCAAGCGTCAACAAATGGGTAACCAGTATTTCCATTTTTCCATGCTAAATGATAATCTTCATTAAAATCATTTTCTCTTATTCCATTATAAGCACTATTCATATTTCTAAATTCAATTTCTGGTTCATCATATAACTTTTGAATAAAATGACAGTGCCAGGCTAATCGACTTTTAAAAGCAATTAAGGATCTCTTTTTTGAAAAAGATAAATTGGATTTTAACTTATCGTTAGTTTTTTTAAAAATTTCTTTAATAGAAATATTTCCGAATGCAATATGAGGGCTTAATCTAGAACAAGAAGTTTCTCCTGTTATCGGCGAAGACATTTCTTTTTGGTAATTTTCTGATCTATCGGTAAGGAAAGAATCTAATAGTTGAAGTGCGTTTTGTCTTCCACCAATTTGAATTTTTCCATTTTCTAAATCGTTTGTTTCTATTTTCGATAAATCCTCTACATAATTATCTGGAATAAACTCGCAATTTAAATTCGAATTAACGCTTTCACTATCTATGAATTTATTCCAATTATATGACCATTTATTTCTAATTCTATGATTTAGTTGAACGCCAAATTGATTTGATATTTTCCAGTTAATATTTTTTTCTTTAAATAAAAAACTAACTTCTTTATCTAAGTTAGTTATATACATGTTCTTGAATATTATATTTGAATAAACCTCATTTATTTTAAATTTATCAGTTAAATGACTTAAAATTTCTAATGTATCTCCATAATATATATTGAGTTTAGCATTATATTTTTCACTTAGTGTTTTTGATAAATCATCTAATGATGATTTTAAAAAATCTAAATGGAATGAGCTTGATGTAGGTAATTTGTGATATTCTTTATCAAATATGTAAATTGGTAAAATCTTTCCTGATTTTAGAGCCTCATTAAATGCATCATTATTAGATACACGTAGATCGTTCCTGAACCATACGATTTTGTTCATTTTAATAATTAAAGACTGATTTTGAAAGTTCTTGAAGTTTTGTCGTCTGAGACTTTTAAAATTTTAAATTTTGAAGTTTTTTCAAGTTTTTGTCCTTTGTTTGTAACAAAAGATTTCATTTTCTTAACTTCACCTTCGGGCATTTTTCTTGTGTACTTCAAAGTATGTTTTTTTGATCCAATAACAAATATTGTTTTCATGAGATTTTAATTACAAATATATTTATTATCTGTCTCTGTGACATAAGTTTCATTTAAGAGTTTGGGAATATTTTAATTATTTTAATATCGAGAATCTACTAAAGAGACAGGTTGTATTCAAATAATATATTTATAAAAAATAGAAATAAATTTGTTGAATACAACCTACCTAAAACTTATTTTTATAAGTGAAGGAGGTGCAAATGCTTAGAATAACGCCACCTGACACTTAGCTGGTGAGATATCACATATTAAAAATAACACAAACTAAATCCATTTGATGGATTTGGCCAAAATGGCATAAAAAAGGGGAGCTCTTTTGGTAATAACCAATTGAGCTGACCCCTTTTAATAATTTTTAGACATAAAATCTTTAATTCTCTTAGCACCTTCAATTATATCTTTTGTGCTTCTGGCATATGAGAATCGGATAGTAGAATTTCCTCTTTTTTGATCAAAATCAATTCCTGGTGTTATAGCAACATTTGCTTCATCTAAAACTTTTTTACAAAAAGCTAAGCTATCATTTGAATATTCAGATATATCAACATAAATGTAAAAAGCTCCATCAGGTGGTGAAAACTTTTTTAATCCTGCCTTCGGTAATTCTTCTAAAAGTATCTCTCTATTTTTTTTATATACCTCAACATTCGATTGTAACTCTTCATTTGCATCTAAAGAAGCAAGAGCTGTAACTTGACTTACGTGAGGAGGGCAAACAAACAAATTTTGTGAAAGTCTTTCTACTTGTCTAACATGATCATCTGGTACAACCATCCAGCCTATTCGCCAACCAGTCATTGAAAAGTATTTTGAAAAAGAATTAATTACATAACAATTATCTGTAATCTCTAAAGCTGAAGTTGGGTTATTTTCATATTGAATTCCATGATAAATTTCATCACTAATAAAGCTTACATTGTTCTCATTTGCAGTATTAATTAAATTCTCTAAGGATTGTTTATCTAACATAGACCCAGTTGGATTTGCAGGTGATGCAACAAGAATTCCATTTAAATTATTATCTGTAATATCATCTGGAACTGGTTGAAATCTATTTTGAAGTTTGGTTTGAATATCTACGGTTTCCAAACTTAGTGATTTTAGTATTTGTCTATAGCTAGGATAACTTGGAGAACCAATTCCAACTCTGTCTCCACTATCAAATAGTGCAGAAAAGGATAATATAAAAGCTCCAGAGGAGCCTGTTGTAACTACTATTCTATTTGGATTTAAATCTAAGTTGTACCAATCTCCATATAGCTTTGAAATTTTCTCTCTTAGGGCTGGCAGACCAAGTGATACTGTATAACCTAGATTGTTTTTGTTTATCTCATTTGTAATATAATCTTTAGCAATCTTAGGTGCTGGTGTTCCTGGCTGCCCTACCTCCATATGAATTATATCTTTACCTTTTTCTTCGGCAATTCTTGCTGATTCCATTACATCCATTACTATAAATGGATCAACATCAGATCTTTTTGATTTTTTCATCATTTTATTTGATCTTCACAAAATTTTTTAACTTCATCAGCAGAGAGCCTTTCGCTCTCAGGTTTATTCGAATCTAATTCAGCTTTTCCAATTATACATGCTTTAATGGTTTTGCTTTTGTTAAAACCTGAATAATACTGAGTTGATATATACAATGCTATAACTCCAAGTATTATAATTATTGAAACTTTTAAATTATTACTCATTCATGAATTATTTCATCTTCAACAGTGTTAGACAAAACTCCAATATTTGTGATTTCAACTTCAACATTATCTCCAGGTTTCATATATACAGGTGGATTTCTTTTTGATCCTACTCCACCGGGAGTTCCTGTTACTAAAACATCTCCTGCTCGCCAAGCCATAGCTTTAGATACGTAAGAAATTAAAATTGGCAAATCGAAAATTAATTGACTTAATTTAGCATTTTGCATCACTTCACCATTAAGCCTCGTCTCTATTGTTAAACTTTTATAATCTGGAATATCATCTGTTAAAACCATATGAGGACCAAAACTTCCTGTCTTTTCAAAATTTTTTCCCATACCGAATTGTCTAGTATGTCTTTGCCACTCTCTAATTGTTCCCTCGTTATAACATGAAAAACCAACAATGTGTTTTAAAGCATTCTCTGGTTTGATATGTTTGCCGCCCTCACCCAAAATTACTGCCATTTCACCTTCATAATCTAAACTTTTGGATACAGATGGTCTTTGGATTGCCTGCATATGAGCTGTTTGACTTTCTGGAAATCTGTGAAATATAACTGGGTTTTCCTCAACTGTACGATTGGTTTCTTTTGCATGTTCAATGTAATTCAAACCTACACATATAATTTTACCTGGATTAGGAATCAGAGGTGAGTATTCAATTTCATCAGTTTTTATGGAACCGGGATTGCTTATTACATATTCTTTTGCTTCTTTAATTTTTTTAATCTTTATTAATTCTTTTAAATTTGAAGCTCCACCTATCTTTCCAGTTAGATCAGTGATGAGATTATTTTCAATTATTCCAAACTTTTCAACGTTGTTGTGTTTGAAAGAGACAAATTTCATATTTATTATGAAATTTTATTAATATCAGCTAACAAGAGACTTTTGAGGTCTCATATCACTCTTGCTTATGCCCGCTACTTTAACTGGTTTTTTCATAGCATCTCTTCTGAATGGCTCACCTAATTCTTGATTTAAGATTATTTCAATAAATGTAGTAATACCCTTTTTCTGATCTTCGCATGATTGCTTGATTGCTTTAGTAGTTTCTTCCATTGTATTTGCGATAACACCTTTTAATCCACATGCATTAGCAACTTTTGCATAACTTAATTCTGGATCTAACTCTGTTCCAACAAAGTTATCATCAAACCATAATATTGAATTTCTTTTTTCAGCACCCCATTGATAATTTCTAAAAATTACCATTGTTATTGCTGGCCATTCTTCTCTAGCACACGAACTCATTTCATTCATGCTTATTCCAAATGCACCATCACCTGCAAAACCTATAACTGGAGTATCTGGGCATCCAATTTTTGCCCCAAGAATAGATGGAAATCCATAACCACATGGTCCAAATAAACCTGGTGCTAAATATTTTCTTGGTTTCTCAAATGTTGGGTATGCATTACCAATTGCACAATTATTTCCAATATCACTTGAAATTATAACATCTTCAGGCAAACCTGCTTGGATAGCTCTCCATGCTTGTCTTGGAGACATTCTATCTTTATCTCTTTCTCTTGCTTCTTTATTCCACACTGTCCCTGGATCATCATCTTCATGATCTAGACTTGTAAGTGTTTGTAACCATGCAGATTTTGTTTGATGAATGAGATTTTTTCTATCTTCTCTACCATTATCTCCAGCATTTGATGAAAGTTTTTCCAATATTTGTTGCGATACCATCTTAGCATCTCCACAAATTCCAACTGTAACTTTTTTAGTTAAACCAATACGATCTGGGTTCATATCAACTTGAATTATTGTTGCGTCTTTTGGCCAGTAATCAATTCCATATCCTGGCAATGTTGAAAATGGATTTAATCTTGTTCCTAATGCTAAAACTACGTCAGCTTTTGAAATTAATTCCATTGCAGCTTTAGATCCGTTGTAACCTAATGGACCAACAGCTAATGGATGGCTTCCTGGAAAGCTATCGTTATGTTGATATCCATTACATACAGGTGCATCAAGCTTTTCTGCTAATTTTTTACAATCATCTATAGCATCTCCTATAACAACTCCTGCCCCAGATAAAATTACTGGAAATTTTGCTTCTGATAATAATTTCGCAGCTCTATCAACAGCATCTTTTCCGCCACCTTGTCTTTCAAATCTTACAATTGGAGGTAATTCTATATCTATAACTTGTGTCCAAAAATCTCTTGGCACATTTATTTGTGCAGGCGCTGAACCTCTAAATGCTTTTTCTATTACTCTGTTTAAAACTTCTGCCATTCTTGAAGGATCTCTAACTTCTTCTTGATAGCACACCATGTCTTTAAATAAATTCATTTGCTCTACTTCTTGAAAACCACCTTGACCCATTGTTTTGTTCGCAGCTTGAGGTGTCACCAATAATAAAGGTGTATGATTCCAGTATGCAGTTTTAATTGGAGTAACTAATCCAGTTATGCCAGGACCATTTTGAGCAATGACCATTGACATTTTGCCTGTAGCTCTTGTGTATCCATCAGCAATAAGCCCACCATTAGTTTCATGAGCAACATCCCAAAAAGTTATTCCAGCTTCAGGAAATAGATCAGAGATTGGCATAAATGCTGATCCAATAATTCCGAATGAATGTTCAATGCCGTGCATTTGTAAAACTTTTACAAAAGCTTCTTCAGTTGTCATTTTTGCCATATGTATCCCTTATAAAATCTATTTTTTAATTGTCAAAGGATCCAATTCATATATAAATTGACCCGAATTTCAAACTAAGAAATCGTCACAATGGCTGGTACTGACATTATAATTCATGATGAAAAAGACAACGTGGGTGTTGTGGTTATTGAGAAAATTACTCCTAAACAGGATTGTGATTGTTGGATCATGGAAAATGATAAATCAGTAAAAATTCAATCAATGGATGAAATACCATTGGGTCACAAAATTGCGATGACTGATCTAAAAGAGGGTGACACTATTCTTAAGTATGGTCATGATATTGGTAAAGTTGTCAAAAATATTAAAAAGGGCGAGCATGTTCATGTCCATAATGTAAAAACGAAAAAGTGGTAAAATGGAAATCCCAAAAACTTTTTTAGGATATAAAAGAGAAGACGGCAGATCTGGAACAAGAAATCATGTAATAATTTTGCCAGTTGATGATATTTCAAATGCATGCGCTGAAGCAGTTGCTAACAATATAAAAGGAACAATAGCTTTACCTCATTCGTACGGAAGATTACAATTTGGTGCTGATCTTGAACTTCATTTTAGAACGATGATAGGAACAGGAAAAAATCCAAATGTTGCTGCTGTAATAGTAATTGGTATTGAGCCTAAGTGGACAAAAAGAATTGTCGATGCAATAGCCGTTACCGGTAAACCTGTTGAAGGTTTTAGTATAGAAGGTGTGGGAGATATAGATACTATTGCCAAAGTATCAAAAAAAGCTCAAGAGTTTTCTATGTGGGCTTCTGAAAAACAGAGAGAAGAACGCCCAATTAGTGATTTATGGATTTCTGTAAAGTGCGGTGAGTCAGATACTACTTCAGGATTAGCTTCTAACCCTACTGTTGGTAATTTAATGGATAAACTAGAGCCACTAGGTGTTCATTTATGCTTTGGTGAAACTTCAGAACTAACAGGAGCCGAAACGGTTTGTGAAAAAAGAGGTAAAACACCTGAGGCTCAAGAGAAATTTAAAAAAACTTGGAGTGCTTATAATGATTTTATTTTAAAGGAAGCAACAGATGATCTTTCAGAAAGTCAACCAACTGCAGGTAATATAGCGGGTGGATTAACCACTATTGAAGAAAAAGCATTTGGTAATTTTCAAAAAATTGGCTCAAGACAATTTATTGATGTTCTTGAACCAGCTGAAGAGCCAAGTAAAGGACCAGGTTTATATTTTATGGACACATCTTCTGCGGCAGCTGAATGTGTTACGTTACAAGCTGCAGGCGGTTTTAATATTCATTTATTTCCAACTGGACAAGGTAATATTATAGGCAACCCTATTGAACCTGTTGTAAAACTAACAGCAAATCCACTTACAGCAAAAACAATGAGTGAACACATCGATGTAGATGTATCTAAGATATTATCTAGAAAAATGAATTTAGATGAAGCAGGAGATGAGCTAATCAAAGCAACATTAAGAGTTGCAAATGGTAGATTGACATGTGCAGAAGCTTTAGGTCATAAAGAATTTGTTATGACAAAACTCTACCGAAGTGCTTAAGAAAACTTATTTTAATCAAAAATTTTTTTATTATTCAGAATATTTTTAGGATCAAATAAAGATTTAATTTTTTTCATAATTAGAATTTCTTCTTTTGATTTTGTTTCATAAAAATCATCTTTTTTTAATATTCCAATGCCATGTTCAGCACTTATTGAACCATGGTATTTTTTTAAAAGAGGATTAATAATTTTTTTTATATCATTCTCACAATCAAAAAAATTTCCATTAAAATTATCTGGTTGAATTAAATTATAATGTATATTTGAGTCTCCTAAATGACCAAAAGTATGAAACTTTACTCCTGGTACGATATCATTTATCAAAGATTTACTTTTTTCAAAAAAAGAGTCTAGATGATCCAAAGGTATAGAAATATCAAAACCAAGTAATTTTCCATCTAATTTTTGAGCTTCGGTCAATTTTTCTCTAAATTGCCAAAAATTGTTACTCTCTTGAATATTTTGAGCAATTATTAAATCTTCAAATAAGTTATCGTTTGACATCATTTTATTTTGAAAATTTTCTAAAATAATATCCTTGCCCTCATTAACTGCAATTTTTACTAGAGCGTAATAAGGATAATTTTTATTAAAAAAATTTCTACCTATTAATTTATGCTTAATACATAATTCAAAAGATAGATGGGGAATAAACTCAAAGCCTTCAATATAGCCACTGTAATCATTATTAATCTTCTCAAATGTTTTTAGAACATTATTAATACTATTAAATGACATTATAAAATGTATATGATCTTTTGGTTTAGGGTAAATTTTTAAAATTGCTTTTGTAATTATTCCTAATGTTCCCTCAGATCCGCAAAACAAATCCTTTAGATTGTAACCTGTATTATCTTTAACAACTTTTGATCCAAGATTTAAAATTTCACCATTAGCTGTAACTACCTCTAAACCTAAAATATTTTGTCTTACTGATCCATACCTCAAAACATTAATACCGCCTGCATTAGTAGATATAATTCCCCCTACTTGAGAGGATCCAGTTGATGCCATTTCAACTGGGAAATGTTTTCCAATTTTATTAAGTTCGTCAGATAAGTTATCAACTATAACACCTGCTTCAACTACTGCACATTTATTAAAATTATCGATTTCAATAATTTTATCCATTTTTTTTAAATTAATTAAAATTTCTTTTTCATTTTCTGTTGGACTACTACCTGCAACTAAACTTGTGTTGCCACCTTGTGGTATTACTTTAAGATTGTTAGAATTTGCAAATTTCAATAACTTTGAGACATCATTATTAGATTTTGGAAATACAACGCACAACGCATTGTTATTTATTCTTCCTCTCCAATCTCTACTATGCTTAATAACTTCATCCTTATTTTCCTTTATGTTTATAACTTCTGAAATATTTTTAATTGAATTTAATATATTTGTAGTATCCATTAATTATCTTTAAATTGATTATATACATATATTATCATATAGATCTGATTTAATAATTCATTTGTTTTTAATAGTACAATTTATCGCTTCATATAATGCTGAATGAAATTTTTCTAATTTTAAAAGAGTTTTTGAGTTCATTTGATACTTTTGGCTTAGTATCAATTATTGTTCTGACTTTAATTGGCTCAATCATTGCTGGTATGTCAGGATATGGAGCTGGTATTTTAATTGGAGTGGTTCTAATTCCAATTGTTGGAATTAAAAAAATTATACCAATCGTTACTATTCTAACTTTATACATTAATATCTGGAGAATTATTCTTTATAGAAATTCTATTGATTGGAAAAAATCGTTTTTTTTTATCACTTTTGCTGCGCCAGGATTATATTTTAGTACATATTTTTACTATGTAGCTTCGGCAAAATTATTAACTTTAATTGTAGGTTTCTCAATTTTGTTTTTAGTAATTCTTAAAAAAAGCTTCAATTTTTATAATATTTATTTCAATAATTGGTTTTTAGCTGGATATGCAATTTTCACTGGACTATCCTTGGGAATTATTTTGGGACCAGGTCTGATGATACTAACGGGATTATCAGCTACAGGCCTTACTGGCTCTGTGCTTGTTGGAACAAGTTCGGTAGCGGATCTTTTTACGATAATTATCAGATCTATATACTTTATCAAACTAGGGGTGATTGATTTAGAAATATTTACTCTTGGAACTTTTTTAGGAATTATGTGTCTAGGAGGAACTTATGTTGGAAAAAAAATTGTAGATAAGATTGGAAATAAAATACATCAAAAATTTATTGAATTTTTTATGATTGCGGGAAGTATAATTATGATAGTAAGAGCTCTAACTTTATCTTAAATCGGTGCATGACCAACACTCATCCCACCGCAAACGTATAAAGATTGACCTGTAATAAATGAAGCTTCATCAGATATAAAAAAACAAATAGCTGCGGCAACCTCACTAGGATCACCATATCTTCTCATAGGATTTTGGTTAAGATATTTTTTTTGATAAGATTTATTTTGACTGTTATTTCTTTTATGTAGTTCTGTCATTATTGGACCAGGTGAAACTAAATTTACAGTAATATTGAATTTAGCCAATTCGAGGGCCCAGGTGCGGGTAAAACCATATAGTCCAGATTTTGCAACAGAGTAACTCGTTCTTAACTCTCTTCCAAGAGCTGCTCTACTTGAGATACTTACAATTCTCCCAAACTTTTTTTTTTTCATATTTTTGACGAGTTCCAAGGATAATTGTACTGCAGGCCTTAAATTTAAATTAATTGATTTATCGAAAGTGTCTAGGTCTAAATCATCTATTGATTGACCAAAAGATGTTCCAGCATTGTTTACTAAACAATCAATATTATAATTTTTAATTTGTTTAATTAATTTTTTAATTGATTTTTGATTAGTTAAGTCACATTCAAAAAACTTTCCTGGAAAATTTCTAATTTTTTTTCTAGCGATTCCTATTACTTTGTATTTTCTTTTTTTAAGTAATTTAGCTGTTGCAAGACCTATACCTCGATTAGCACCTGTTATAAGTACTGTTTTCATATATAATCTATAACATCATATGATAGATATTTAAAATTAAAAAAATAAATACATGGATATAATTTCACAAAATATAAATTTAATTCTTACCCTAATAATTTTTGGTTGCTTATCTGGATTTCTAGCGGGACTGTTGGGTGCAGGTGGTGGGATGATAATTGTGCCAGCGCTTTTTTATGCTTTTAAAATTTTAGGTTACAGTCCCGATGCTTTAATGCATCTAGCAGTTGGAACTTCTTTAGCTATTATATTTCCAACTTCGCTAATTTCATCATACACTCATTATAAATTAGGAAATGTTGATTTAAATTTACTTAAATATTCAGGAATTTTTTTAGCAATAGGTATTATTTTTGGAGCAATATTTACGAGTAATATTAATACTCAAAAACTTTTAATTATTTTTTCTTTTTTTGCATTTGTTTCAAGTATGATTTTTTTATTTCAGAAAGAAGGTAAAAATAAAAAAAAAGAAATACCTAGAATATTAAAATTTTTGTATGGATTTATAACTGGATTTATTTCTATACCAATTGGCATAGGTGGTGCATCTGTAATGGTTCCAATAATGAAAATTTATAATTATTCTATAAAAGTAGCCATTGGTACTACGGCACATTTAGGAATAATTATTTCGTTTCTTGGACTAATTTCAATGATGATAGGAGGAAAGTATATTGCTGAAATTGATGAGCCACATAGTATAGGATTTGTGAATTTGATAGGCTTTTTTGTATTTGTTCCAGTAACTACTGTTATGGCATCTATAGGAGCAAAATTAGTTTATAAAATTAAGAAAGAGTATCTTAATAAAACATTCGGAATTATTTTATTAATAATCTCAGTAAGATCAATTTATGAAAGTTTAAATTTTTCTTGAATTATGTATCGAGCGCTTTTAAGGCATCAAAACTATTCATGGACTTAATAAAATTAGCATAATCTTTTTTAGAAAAATTTAGATTTGATTTTTTTCTTTTCTTTGCTTGTTTAAAACTTAAAACTGATAACGTTTTTTTAATTTCTTTTTTTTCGATATTTTTAGTAATAAATATTATTTTTGATATTTTATCCTTAAATGGCCATTTATTTAGGTAGACAGGTTCATGAAATACTTTCTGAACTGAATTAATTAGAATTACTTTTCTACCTACTTTTATAATTCCTTTCATTCTTAATAGATTATTGCTCTTAAATCTTGCTAAAGCATTAAGCCACAGTTTCAGACCTTCTTTTGTTATTTTATTTTTATAATTAATAGATATTGAATTTATTTTATTTAATTTTTCAGAGTGATGATCATGAAGATAATTAATATTATTTTTAGTTTTATTAATTAGTTTATCTATAGTTATTTTTTTTAAATTAATTTTTTTGAATAATTTAATTAAAGACTGAATTGAAAGACTATTTTTATCATAAACATCTGAATGTGGATTAATTTTATTTAAATTTACTTTAATTTCTTTTAATTTGGTTTCAGAACTTAAATCGGACTTTGAAATAATTAAAATATCTGCTGCTGAAATTTGTTTAAAATTTTCTAAATGATTTTTATAGTTATTTTGAAAATTTACTGCATCCACAACAGTCACTAGTAAATTAAACTTTATTTTTTCAGAAATTATTTGATCGGATACTAATGTTTGAATTATTGGTACAGGATCAGCTAATCCACTTGTTTCAATTATTATGTTATCAAATTTTTGTTTTAGTTTTAAAGTATCATCAAGAGTTTTAACTAAATCTCCTGAAAAAGAGCAACATAAACATCCATTATTTAGGACAATTTTATCATTACTTTTTTTTTTAATTAAATGGTGGTCAATACTTATTTTTCCGAATTCATTTACTATAACGAGAGTATTTTTAAAAAGTTTATTATTAATTATAGAGTTTAGTATTGTGGTTTTCCCACTACCCAAGAAACCTGTGAGAATTGTAGCTGGAATTTTTTTAGGCAATTACTTAATCCATCATTTTCCATTCCCTGTAATCAGTTGGGAATGGTTTAACGTCTTTTCCGTTTGTTCTATCAACACAAATTTTACCTTCTTTAAGAACCATAAGAATATTTTCTCTTTTTCCTAGCACTTCAACATTTTCTGCAGGATTGCCTTTGACTAAAACTACATCTGCTAATTTTCCTTCGTCTAGAGTGCCTAATTCATTATCGATGTGAAGAGCTTCTGCAGCATTTTTTGTAATCGTCATTATTGCATCCATAGGTTTCATTCCTAGATCTACATAAATTTTTAATTCATCGGCGTTTGAACCAATATCAGGTTCAAATCCCATATCAGTTCCCATTGCAATCTTTACTCCAGCTTTATAAAATGCTTGAAAAGTTTTAAAGCAATCTGGCTGTATTCTTTTCATTTTTTCCAGTGTAAATGATGGAGTTCCAATTTCTCTTCTTATTTCAATTGCATGGTCTGTTCTATGAGATAATGTCGGTGTGACTGGCACTTGAGACTCTACTAATTTTTCTAAAGAATCTTGGTCATGAAATACCATATGTTCAATCGTATCAGCTCCAGCCTTTAAAGCCATTCTATGTGCGTCAGGTGTAAAACAATGAATTGAGCAATAAGCATGAAGTGCATGTGCTTCATCACAAACTGTATCTAATTCTTCTTGAGTGTGATTTCTTACTGTTGGCTCTTCTTTGTCTGTTCCTCCACCACCAGATGCACATGTTTTTAACCAATCTGCTCCCTCTAAAAGATTCAATCTTGCTAATTTTCTCATTTCATCTGGCCCATCGGCTGTTGCTTTAGGATTTCTTAATGATCCTCTTGGGTTGATTAGGTCTAAATGCGATCCAGTTCCAACTGTAAAAGCACCTGTAATTAATCTTGGTCCTGAGAGAATGTTATTTTCTATTGAAGTTTTAACTGCTGTAGACTGAGCTGTAAGTAGTCCTCTGTTTGACATAAGTCCCAGATCTCTTAGAGTAGTCATACCTCTATCAAGGCAAAGCTGTGCATGAAATAACATATACATTTGTTGCAATTCAGGTGTTATCTCCCACTGTGCAACTCTATAATTTTTAAAAGTTAAATTGTTGTACATGCATAAATGAATATGACAGTCCATCATACCTGGCATTGCGCTTACTTCAGAACCTAAGTCAATTAATTCATGATTTTTATATTGATCAATTTTTATATCTTTTTCTGTACCTACTTTTAATAATTTATTATCCTCAATAACAATTACTCCATTATCGATTGGAGTTGATCCGTTTCCATCTATAATCTTTCCAACTTTAATTACTTTATATTTTGACATTTTATTAAGATTTACTGAATAGCCTAATATTACAGTATATTTTTTCCTAAATTAATTCAACTTAAATAATCAAAAATTTAATTAATATTATTTTGTTAACTTGTTATAATTTTTTTGTTAACTTATTGCATAAATATAACATTTTATAATGAAATAACTTAAGGAGAGAAATATGAAAAATATAATTTCGAAATTCTTTTTTCTGTCTATTTTAGTTAGTTTATTTTCATTTGGATCAGTTGCAAACTCTTATCCAACAAAACCAATTGAGCTGATTTGTTCAACTAAAGCTGGATCAGGTGCGGCTGCATGGTGTGAAATGATGGCTAATGAAATGTCACAAAAAGGAAGATTAGGGGTACCAATTACCGTATTGTATAAACCAGGTGGTGCAAACCATGAAGGTGTTGTTTACACTGACTCTAAAAAAGCAGATGGACATACAATTCTTCACATAAATGGAAGTCACTCTGGATATTTTAACCTTCCACACTTTACTAAAACATTTGATGATTTTTCAATGGTAGCGAAGGTTGAGAGACACCTTTATGCAATTGCAGTAAGATGTGATGACCCTGAAATTAAAACATGGGCAGATCTTATTAAAATTGAAAAAGCAAGCCCAGGAAAATTATCAATGGGAAGTAATAAACCAGGATCTCTTCACCATAGACAACATATCTTAATCAATAACGACCAAGGTATTAAAATGAGGTTTGTACCTTATAAAGGTACTGGGGGAGTTGTTAAAGATATTGCAGGTGGACACCTAAGAGTTGGCTTTGCTCAACCAGGAAAATGGAACAAACATATCACATCAGGTGTTGCTTGCCCTCTTGCTTTATTAAATGAAACAAGACTTGACCACCCTTTATGGAAAGACGTTCCAACAATTGGTGAATTGGGAGCAAAATACACTATACCACACCAGTTCCAAGGGTTCATGGTTAAAAAAGGAACTTCAGATGAAGTTATGGATGCAATTGCAAAAGCAGCAAAAGCAGTAATAGATTCTGAGGCGTATCAAAAATACATTAAAAAACAACCACATGTAATACCGATGTTTGAAGATGATAGAAGCGCAATTACATCTAATTTTAAACAAAGTTTAAAAGATGCTAAAGTCTTCATGAAGGACAACGGTATAATCTAAATTAAAAATACCAGAGCTAGTTTTCTAGCTCTGGTAATTTAAGCTAGTGATTAATTTTAAAAACAGAAATATTGTCCTTTTTATAACAATATTATTTTTTTTATTTTTAATTTTTCTTTTTTTTGAGACATATAATATGTCAAAATCTATATTACCTGGTTACCCTGGTGATGCATTTTTTCCAAGAATTATTTTGATATTCACAGGAATTTGGACATTTATATTATTTATACAACAGACATTTAAAAATTTTAAATTAATCAATTCAAATGAAAGTAATAATGAACAAAATGTTTATATATTTTACAAAGATATAATTTTCATATTTGCTTTATCAATAATCTACGTATTTTCTATTGATTTAATAGGATTTGAAATACTTACATTTTTATTTTTGTTTACATTATTGGTGAATAGGATGGATATGAATATTAAAAAATCTATAATTTATTCAATTATAATTTCATTTGTTTCAGTAATTCTATTTTGGTTAGTATTTATAATTTTTCTAAAAATTCCATTTTCGTTAAAATTTTTACCCTTCTTATTATTTTAAATGGAACTTCTAATAAATTTGCCGAATTTTATTTTTAATGTTTTCACATTAACTACAATTATAATTATAATTTCTGGTGTATTTTTAGGTATAGTTTTAGGTGCATTGCCAGGATTTGGTAGCGCTCAATCTTTAGCAATATTATTTCCATTAACTTTTGTAATGTCTACAAGCGACTCTTTGATATTTTTATTAGCAGTCTATTCTGCTGCTGAGTATGGCGGTTCAATTCCAGCAATTCTAATTAAAACTCCTGGAACTCCTGCAAATGCAATTTCAATACTTGACGGTTATACAATGGCCCAAAAAGGACAACCTAAAAGAGCATTACAAGTCTCTTTAGTTTCTGGAGTATTTGGTGGTTTAACAAGTACTTTAATATTTATAGTATCTGGAACAACATTAGCATATTTCGGTTTGAAATTTGGTCCAGGGGAAATGTTTGCGCTAGGGATTTTTGGTCTTTCAATCATAGGAACTTTTTTTGGAAAAAATATAGCCAAAGGGTTTTTTGCCACTGGTATAGGTTTATTATTAGCAACAGTTGGAACCTCTGGTTTTGGTGGAATGCGATTTGTTTTTAATCAGGCATATTTGATGGATGGAATACCGTTGGTTGTTATTGTTATTGGATTATTGGCGTGTCCTGAGGCCTTTAAACTATTGATAGATTCTAAAAATGAAATTGCAAAGAAAAAAGATAATTTTTTTAAAAGTAAAGACGAAGGTTTCAAATTTTCATTTATAAAAAGATTATTACCTACTTGGTTAAGGTGTAGTTTACTTGGTACATTAATTGGAGCAATTCCTGGAGCTGGTGCAGCTATAGGGTCCATGATTGCTTATACACAAGAAAAAAAATGGTCAAAAATTGGAGAAAAATTTGGAACTGGAGTAGACGAAGGTATAGCGGCACCAGAAACAGCTAACAATTCAGTTGTAGCTGGAACTCTTATTCCTACTCTTGCCCTAGGGATACCTGGATCAGGTGCGGCAGCAATATTAATTGGATTAATGATAAGTAAAGGAGTGGTGCCAGGTCCATTTTTATTTGTAGATGAGAAAAATTTAATTTCATTAATATTTGGAGGGTTAATAGTCACAAATATTTTCTTATTTTCAGTTGGTTTTTTTGCAACTAATCTTTTTTCAAAAGTAACAAGCATATCTAAAAAAAAATTAGGATGTTTTGTTATGATTTTAATTATTATAGGAACATATTCATACAGCAATTATGGTGCGCATGTAATTATGTCGTTAATTTTAGGTTTCATTGGTTATATTTTTCTAAAAGTAAATATACCAGCAATACCAATTGTTTTAGGTTTTGTTATGGGACCAATCATTGAACAAAATTTGAATAGAGCTTTAACAATACACAATGGTGATCTTACCAACGTATTATATAGACCTATAACTTTAACTATTTTATTTTTAGCTGTTCTTACAATTATTTATGGTATAAAATCCAAACGTTAAAATGAGTATTTATAAATTTGAAAATTTAAAATCTGTTAAACTTACACCGCATTTATCTTCAGGTACTTCACCAATTATTGAGGGAAAATATGTCTACTACTGTCTAAATCAAAAAGAGGCAGGAACTGGATCTGAACTTCACTATCATCCTAATGAATTGTTAATTTTTGCACTAAAAGGTAGAATTAATGCAGTTGTTGGCAAAGAAAGAAAAATTGTAGATCCAGGCACGTTTATATTAATACCACCAAATGTAAGACACTCAATGAAAGCAACAGAAGATGGGCCTTGTGCATATCTATATATAAAAGATTGTACCTGGACTGTAGTTGGAATTTCAGCAGATGAAGAGTTACCAGATAAAGCAATGACTGTTGAGGAGGCAAATAAAAAATTTGAAAAAGGCGAGATTAAAGATAGAAAAAATCAAGGAGCAAAAAGCGACAGTTCTAAAGATAATAAATCAATTATTATTGAAGGTGTTCCAAATTGTTATTATAAAATTTTAGACAATTTGGATCAAAGTTATAGCGCTGGTAATCAAATAACTTCAGTAAATGGTGAAAGAATGAATTTTAAATTTTACGAAATTTCTAAAAAGTATAATGAAAAGAAAGATAAATCTGATCATGAAAATTTTTTTTATATTTTGGATGGTGAATGTAAATTTGAAGTAGGAGATAAAACTCACACCGCTGACAAAGGATCAATCGTAAAGGTTGAAAAAAATCAAAAATACAGTTTTGAAAATATTACAGAAAAATCTAGAGTAATATCGATAAGTTCTAACGAATACCTAGAAAGTAAAATAAACTAATAAGTTTATCATATTCCAAAAATTTGTAATTATTGGGCATTTAGTGTAGCATTTAGCTTTAGGAGGGAAATTAATATGAAGAAATTATCTAAATTGGTTGTCTTAGTATCTGCATTTTTGATTAGTTTCACTCAATTTGCAAGTGCATGGACACCAAGTAAAGAAGTAGAGATCGTAGCTCATGCCAAAGAAACATCTTCGACAGTGGCATTTGCACGAGCTGTTATAAAAGTAATAGAGGAAGAAAAACTATTACCAAATGGTGTTAAACTAACAATTATTAGAGGCGCAAGAGGTGGTAAGGCAAGAAACTATGTTTTAAACAAAAACAAAGATCCACATGTTATGCAAGTCTTAACACCATCACAAATAAACAACGTAATATTGACTGGTCAAGAAGTAGGGTACCAAAATGCAAAAGGTATTGCAGCTATGGTTGTTTCGCCTTTGTTGCTAACAGTTAATGCGGATTCAGAATATAAATCATTAGATGATATAATAAAGAAAGCTAAAGCAAATCCTGGAAAAGTTGTTCAGGGTGGTGGAGATTTTGGACAAGTAGCTTCATTAGTTGGTAAAATGATTGCTGACGAAAAAGGTGTTGATATTACTTACACACCTTTTGATGATGAAGGTGTTTTACAGCTGCTTGGCGGTCACATTGATTTTATTTTAGAAAATCCAGGCCAGGTATTCAAATTTGTCAAAGCTGGAAAAATGAGAATTTTAGCTTCATCTGTGAAATTACCTTCAATGCCTGAAGTACCAACCTTTAAAAAAGCTGGCTATAAAGGAACAATACTAGCTCAATATAGAGGTTTATGGTTTTCTAATGAAAATTCAAACGCGCAAGCAAAGTTTTATAGTAATTTAATGAAAAAAGTTGCAAAAACTCAAACGTTTCAAGATTATGTAGCTAAAAACAATTTAGCACCTATTGCTACTCATACATCTAAATTAGATAAAATGCTTGCAGAAGAGCATGAAGCTTATTTCAAATTAAGTACTGAATTAAATTTAATTAAGAAATAAAAAGTTATAATATTACCGTGGCTAATTAAAGTCACGGTAATATGTTTATGAAACTTATATTTAAATTATTTTTTTCGAAACAAAATATACTAGCATCAATATTTTTAATTACATTAATTATATATTTCATTTCTTCTTTTGGTTTAGAAAAGACTATAGGTGAAGATGTTGTAGGTCCATCTAGCTTTCCTATACTTGTAGCAAGTTTCGGTTTTTTGTTATTGGCAATATACTTTTTAAAAAGTTTAAAAACTTTGAATGAAAATGAAGAGTTAAATATAGCTGCTGTAAAAAATAAATTTTTAAAAATGGCACCAATATTTATAACTATTATTTTTGTTGTATTGTTTGAACTTATTGGTTTTCTTTTTTCAAGTTTTATATATTCATTTTTATTTATTTTATATTTAAAAAAACCACCTAAATATTCATTATATTTTAGTGCAATCATCACTATTTGTATTTTTATTATTTTCTATTACGGATTAAATTTTCAAATGCCAATGGGAGAGTTAATAGAAACCGATAAAATATTTCCATTTTTAGAGGATTTAAAAAAAATTATTTATTAAATGTTTGATACAATTTTTATAAATTTAATTGAAGGCTTTAAAATTATTCTTCAAGTTAAATATCTTATGTATGCACTCTTTGGATCTTTATTAGGAACCATTGTTGGTGTTTTACCTGGTATAGGATCTGCTGGTGCTTTAGCAATGATGTTACCAATAATATTAGTTTTGGATCCTCTTGGTTCGGTATTTATGCTTGCAGCAACATATACTGGTGTAATGTATGGAGGTTCTACTGCATCTATATTATTGAGAGTTCCTGGTGATACATCTGCAGTCATAGCATGTCTTGATGGTCACGAAATGGCTAAACAAGGTAATGCAGGAGCTGCTTTATGTATAGCAGCTATCGGATCATATATAGCTGGTACAATTGCAGTTGTGGGTTTAATGATTTTAGGTCCTTTTGTTGCTGACTTAGCACTTAAGTTTAGTGCTCCTGAATATTTAGCATTGTATATTTTTGCAGTAACAGCCGTATGTAGCTTAGTTGGTAATTCAATGGTTAAAGCTCTATTAGCAATGGTATTTGGTTTAATGATATCAACCATTGGTGAAGATTTTATGGGTGTCAAAAGATTTACAATGGGTGTCACAGAACTTTGGGATGGAATACAATTTTTATCTGTAACGTTAGGACTTTTTGCAATTTCTGAAGTTATAATTAATGCTGAAAATATTTTATCTAATGAAAAAAGAGAGGTTTTAAAACACAGGGTTTTCATAAAGCTTAAAGAAATTATTTATAGTTTTTGGTCTATTATTAGAGGTGGTTTTATAGGTTTCATAATTGGTGTCCTTCCGGGAGCTGGAGCAGGTATTGCATCATTTGTATCTTACTCAACAGAAAGACAAATAAGTAAAAATCCAGAGAATTTTGGAAAAGGCGAAATAAAAGGTGTTGCAGGGCCAGAGTCAGCAAATAATGCTGCTAGCGCTGGTGCTTTTGTTCCGATGTTAGCTTTGGGTGTGCCTGGATCGGCAACCACAGCAGTTATGTTAGGAGCTTTTTTAATGTTAGATATTCAAGCAGGTCCAATGCTATTTTTAGAAAGACCAGATGTAGTTTGGGGTTTAGTTGCGGCTTTGTATGTTGGAAACATTTTTTTATTAATATTGAATTTACCTCTGATAAGTCTTTTCGTGAGAATTTTGTACATACCAATGGCAATACTACTTCCTATAATCACCATTATTTGTATGCTTGGAATATATTCAAGTGATCAACTAACTTTAAGTTTATATTTGATGTGTATGTTTGGAATAATTGGATACTTTATGAGACTTAATGATTATCCTCTTGCTCCAGTTATATTGGGCGTTGTTTTAGGCACAAGAATGGAGGAATCTTTTAGGCAGACTATGATTATGAACCAAGGAAATTTTTTTCAAATACTTGATAGACCAATTGTATTAATATTTTTTGGTTTAGCAATTATATCAATATTAATTCCTGTGATGTTTAATAAAATTAAATTAGATGCTTCGGATGTAGATTAATTTAATATTTCTTTATTAATTAATAAATCTTTATTAAAATTTTTATTGAAAAAATTATCAATATTTTCACCACAAAATAATGACATTTTCTTTAGACACTCTTCGGTGTAAGCAGCTGAATGAGGTGTCATAACTAAATTCTTATATTTGAAAATTTCATCATTTAAGTCTGGTGGTTCTGGATTAAATACGTCTAAACCAGCATAAAAATCTGGATTATTTGATAAATGCATTTTGAGATCCTGTTGATCAATTAAATCTCCCCTAGAGGTATTTATTAATGTACAATTTTTTTTTAGTCTGTTAAGAAAAGTTTTATCAATTAAGGGTTTGTCTGAATTGTTAAATGGAATGTGTAAAGAAATGTAATCATAAATTTCAAGATTTTCATTTAGGTCATCTACTGCAATAAATTCCTTACTTATTTCAGAATTATCTATAAATTTGTCATAAACATAAACTTGCATGTTAAAAAATCTACAAATAGTTGCAACTTTTTTCCCTATACGACCATAACCAAATATAAGTATTTTCTTTTCATTCAAATCAACACTTTTAAATGAATTTCTAATGTTAAAATTATTATTTCTTATCTCTTGATCGTAAATATTTATTTTTTTTGCAATTGAAAGCATTAACCCAATTGTATGCTCACTTACTGAATCGGAATTTACATCACCTGTTATAAATAATGGAATTTTTTTTTTATTTAATGATTTCAAATCAACATTGTTATAACCTACTCCATGTCTAGCAATAACTTTGAGTTTCGATGCTAAATTTAAAAATTCATTGTCAACATTAGTCATTTTTAAAATAAGAGCATCAATAGTATGAAGTGCTTTTTTATAATCATCATTTTGGTCTGAAAGCTCTAATATTTCATATGATTTCTTTTTTAAAAATTCTAATCCAGAGTTATGTACCTTGCCTAAAACAAGAACTTTTTTCATATTTTTGAAGACCACATTTTATATAAATTTAATTGATCAGAGTTTTTTCCAAGCTTATATTTAGATGCATTTAATATTTTTAAAATATTTGAGGATACAAGAGGTTTTTTTGTAAATTTATTAATTAAATTTCGAGCTATATTTACATCTTTGGCCAATAAATTAATTGTAAAGCCTGAATTAAGCTTATTTTTTAATATACCTAATTTAATTTTTTTTAAATATGGATTATTTTTTCCGGTAGTCGCACTATCTATAGCTGATATTAAATTTTTTTTTGGAATTCCAAATTTTAAAGCAGTTGTAATTGCCTCTAAATATGTGTTTAAAGTTGAAGCATTAATAAAATTATTTAAAGCTTTAATTGAATGACCACTTCCTAAATTACCACACCATATTATTTTACCAAATACATTTAATAATTGTTTTAGATTTTTATTAATAGATCTGCTACCTAAAAAAAGTGTAAGTCCTGCCGTTTTGGCAAATTTAACTCCTCCTGCTACTGGGCAATCTAAAAATTTAATATGAAATTTATTCAATTTATTACCAATTTTTACTGTTTCTGTAGGTATTGAAGTGCTCATATCAATAATAATTGAGCCTTTTTTCATTATTTTATACAATTTAAGTTGCTTAAAAATTATATCACTTACCTCTCTACTTGAAGGTACCATTAAAATTATACAGTCTAGTTCGTTTATAGAAGTTAAAAAATTCTTATTTTTTTTTAAATATTTATTTTGAAAAATTTCTAAATTTTTATTTATCTTGTCATATGGGTAAACATCATATTTCTTTTTTATTAAATGATAAGCCATATGAAAACCCATATTGCCTATACCAATAAAACCAATCTTTTTGAGTTTCATTAAATATATTTAATTTGCTTGTAAAGGAACATTGATCTTTGATGGATCAGCGTAAACGCCACCTCTTTCTCCAATTCTAACACTGCCCCATCTATCTTCATAATAGCTAGATAATTCTCTATCGTTAAATGCCGAAATCCATAATCTTAAAAGGTGTCTTTTCTTATTTGGTTCATCAAAATCTTGATAAGACATTCTGTCATGGAATAAAGTATGATTGTATATAATTTGAATATCACCTGGCTCAAACATCATTCTCATATATAATCTTTTATCATTCGCTAATTTATCTACTATTTCTAATGCTTCTCTTTGTTTTTGTGTAATCTTAACTTCATCAAATCTTTTAGAACTCTCAAAATATTGTCTTAAAAAATATGATGAGATTTTTCCATTTTTTTCATAGTACACAGGTGTCATTGAATATCCTTTCTGTCCAGGCCCCTCTTCTCCACGTCTATCTAATGGAAAAGGTTCAAAAAGTGTTGGTAAATAGTCAGGATAGTTTTCCAAGATCTCATTAAATATTGTCATAGAACTTACAAGCAAAGATTCTCCACCAGTTTTTGCTTTATTTAAACAAAGTAAAGTCACAATATCGCTCCTGTCACTATGAAATGTTTGTCTGTAAGAAGTTTCATAAACTCTAGCAGTGACATCTTTATTTGTATCTTTTCCTAAATCTTTTATATGGCCTAATAGATGCCCCTTTTTATTTTGTACTCTATAATTTCCAAAGAACGAACATAAACCCATATAAGCAACTATATTTTTTTTTATATCCCATTTATCAGTTGGCATACCTCTAATTAGGGCAAAACCTCTACCTGATTTTAGTTCTTCATCTATAATTTCTAAATATTTTTTTTTTAAATTTGGAAGATTAAAATTACTAGAATTTATTTTTGTAATATCATTTTCTGAATTTATAAATTTGTCTGCTTCGTAATTTATTTCAGCAATATCGTCATAATCTAGATTATAAATCCAATCCGTTTTTTCTTCTTCTTCTGGACCATACCAAGCACTTTTATCTAAGATTTTGCTGTACATATTTGCATTATAAATTCAGAATTGTTTTTAATCAAGTCCAAGAGAGTGAGAATTTCTTCTTATGTCGTAACAATTCAAATAATTATTTGACTTATTTTTAAAAATACCTTCGACACCTCCAAATAAATCGGTCCATTCGTCACATGTAATTGGATTAATGTTCTTGCTTTTTAAATATTTATATAAATTTTTCTTAAACCTATTTTCAATAAATACATCTTTAAAGTTATTACCAACTTTAAATCTAGGTAAATCTATTGCAGTTTGCAGATCAATACCACAATTGAAAACGTGAACTAAAACTTGAAATATATATTGAATAATCCCAAAACCACCTGGACTTCCAATTGTTAGTATTGGTCTATTTTTTTCGTATACTATTGTTGGTGCATGTCCAATGTTACATCTCTTGTTTGGTTCAATTTTATTTGCAGTATTACTTAATGACATCCACCAAGTTCTATCATTCATAAATAATCCAGTTTTGTCAACAATTTCACCACAACCAAATTGATATCCAATAGATTGAGTGGCAGATACAATATTTCCTTTACTATCCCATACACAAAAATGAGTAGTGGAGTCATTTTCAGATTTTATTACTGATTTAAAATCTAATTTTAAATTTTTTAAATAGTTTTTTTTTAAAAGATTTTTTTGATCTAAGGATGTAAAATCTGGGTCAGTATTAGTTTCTCTTCTATTAACCAATATTAGCTGCAGTGTATTAATCAATATTCTCATATATTCATTAGATAGTAACTTTTTTTTTTTCAAATTATATTTTTTAAGTAATTCAAAACATTGTAATAAACTTATCCCACTAGTTGGCATTCCGCATGTTTCAACAAGATATTTGCCATATTTTATAGAAAAAGTTTTTCTAATTTTAATCCGATATTCTTTAAAATCTTTCTCGCTAAAAAAACCTTTATTCAAGTTATTATATTTCATTATCAATTTAAAAGTTTTGCCAGATGTAAATTCTTTTGATCTCAGTTTTGAAAAATTGGTTAATGTATTTGCTAAATCTTTCTGAATAAAAGTTGAACCTGGTTTTAAAGATTCATTTTGATCAATAATTTTTTTTGTAGACTTAAATTGAGTAATTTTTTTTCTGTAATTTAAAAATGCATTGAATAAATATTCACTTACTGGAAATCCATTTTTTGCAAGATTAATTGAAGGTTTTATAAGTTTTTCAAAACTTGTACTGCCCCACATCTTATGAGCTTTATCAATTAAAAATGGTGTCCCTGGGATCATTGAACAGCTTATCCCAGTATTTCTTAAATTTTTAGGTTCTTCATAATCAAATTTTTTTTTATCACCTTTTAACTTATAAATAGATTTCAATTTGCTTATACTAATTTTACTAGGACATACGGAATAACCATCTAAATGAAAAGATTTTTTTTTATTATTATCGAAATATAACCATGCACTATCGCCAGCTAATCCAGACCAATTAGGACTTGTTACTGCTAATGTAGTAGAGATTGCTACAGCAGCATCAATAGCATTCCCCCCATTATTCAAAATGTCATTTCCAACCTTTGTTGCAATTGGATCCATTGTGGTAACTCCACCTTTTGAGCCCCAAACCTGGTGGGTAGGTCGATTATTTAAATAATCTTTTCTGATTTGATTAGATAATTGTTTCAAACTACTTTGGTTCGAAACCTTTCATATATCTTGGTCCACTCATCGTTCCGTCTGTGGCTTTTCCTATAATGCCATGAGATAAATCTTTAATAGCAATAAATATTACGTCTTCCTCTGGAAGTGCTACCATAGAATGTTCCATGTTAGCAGGCACATATACAACACTTCCTGCCTTTGCTTGGAATTTTTGACCATCGATTTCAACGTCTAAAGTTCCTTGAAGAATATAATTGAATTGCTCATTTGGATGACTATGAGGTCGAGAACCTGTTCCTTTAGCTTTATGTATATAACCAACTAGCATTCTTTCACCTTCAACAACACCCCCTTTTGACGTTGAGTATCCTGTTCCTGCAGGAATAACATCCAGAGATTTCATTAGAAAACAATATTTTCCTGAGCCAGCTTTTGTTGCACCTTCAGTTTTTGTGGTATTAGACATATAAAAAAATATAAATTAATTAATATTTTTATCAACAAAAATATTTATTTATCTTTTCATAAAACTAATTATAAATTTACTCATGATTAAATTAGAAAAAGCTTTAAGCATTGCAAATGAATGTATTTCAATAGCAAGAAAAGAGAACGCAAAACCGATAGCAGTCGTAGTGCTTAATAGCAATGGAAATATAGTTGTTGCATTAAAAGAAGATGATGCAAGTATTTTTAGAATTGACGTAGCAAAAGGCAAGGCCTGGGGTTGTATAGCTCTTGGAGAATCTAGCAGAGGTATTGCAGCTAAAGCGAAAGAAAATCCATCATTTGTAAATGGTTTAATAGTTAAGTCAGAGGGGAATATTCTACCAAATCCGGGAGCAGTGCCAATTTATGAAAATAAGAAAATAATTGGATCTATTGGTGTGAGTGGAGATAAAGGTGAAAATGATGAAAAATTTTGTATAGAAGCAGTAAAGAAAAATGGCTATGAAGTTAATTAATGAAAAACTTAATTATAATTGGGTTAGGAAAATGGGGGGAAACATTAGTAAAATCAGTTCAAAATAAAAGTAAATTTGTTAGATTTTCAAGTGTTATCTCTAGAAATCCAAAAAAAATAGTAAAAATTTCAAAAAAATATAATTTAAAAGCTTTTAATGATTTAAGCACTGCACTTAAATCAAGTATTATTGATGGTATTGTTTTATGTACTCCTCATAGTACTCATGAGAAAACTATAAAAAAACTAGTTAAATTTAATAAACCGATATTTGTTGAAAAGCCATTGGCTCTTAATAGCAAAAGTGCAAAAAATATAATTAAGATATGTAATCTATATGGAATTAAACTTGCAGTAGGACATAATAGAAGATTTCTTAGTACTTATAAATATTTAAAAAAAATAATTGAAAGTAAAAAAATTGGACAAATTACTCACCTAGAGGGTACATTTTCTGGAAAAAGTAGTTTCAAAGGTGAAAAGAAAAGTTGGAGAAATAAAATAACTGAAACACCACTTGGTGGAATGACAGGTAAAGGAATTCATATAACTGATTTAATGATTAACTTAAATGGAAAAGTCAAAAATGTTTTGGCGAGGAGTAAAAAAATATTAAAAGATTCAGAATTAGATGACTCTACCGATTTAATATTTGAATTTAAAAATGGTGTAATGGGTTATGTAAGTACAATTCTAGCAACATCTAAATTTTGGGAACTTAAAGTTTATGGATCTAATGGAATTGTAAGAGTTATAAATGAAAAAGATTTATTTTTAAAAATTGGCAATAAAAAAGAAAAACAAATTAAATTAAAATATGAAAATATTGAAAAAGCTGAGTTAGAAGCATTTGCCAAAAGTATTAAAAGCAAGAAAGATTTTCCAGTCAGATTAAGTGAAGTTTTCGAAAACACAAAATTATTTGAAAGTGCTTTAATATCAAAAAAATTAAATTCTAAATTAATTAATATAAATTAAATAATACTACTAATTTTTAATCTTTGAATTTTTCCTGAAGAACCTTTGGGTAACTTTTTTAAAATATGAATTTTTTTTGGAACTTTAAATTTTGGAAGAAATTTTTTGCAAAATTTAATTAATTGATTTTCGTTTATTTTTTTATTTTTTAAAACAACCGCTGCTTCTATATCTTCACCATAATGTTCACATTTTACAGGGAAACATGCTGCATCCAAAACATTTTCATTTTTATATAAAACTTCATCTATTTCTATCGGTGAAATATTTTCCCCGCCCTTAATTATCAATTCTTTAATTCTACCTTTTACAAAAACAAAACCATCTTTATCTTTAAATCCAAGATCACCAGTTAAAAACCATTTTTTGAAAAAACTTTTTTTTGTTTCAATAGGATTTTTATAATATTTGGTCATAACGTTTGATCCTTTAACACTGATTTGACCAATAATATTAGGTTTTAATTCTTTATAATTAACATCAAAAATTTTCACGTAATTTCCATACGGTTTGCCAGGAGATCCGTATTTTCTTTTTTTAGGGTTTAATGGATTAGATAAAATTGGTGCGCAAGTTTCCGTCAAACCCATTGTTTCTATTATCGAAATTTTAAATTTTTTTTCAAAGTTTTTATGAACATCTGGAGGTAATGCAGATGATGCGCTCCTGCCAAACTTCAAACTTTTTAAATTATATCTCTTAAAACTAAAATTATACTTGTTAATTAATGCTGAAATAATTGTAGGAACAACGCTAAACCAAGTACATTTGTATTTTTCTATATATGACCAGAAATTAGTAACTGAAAATTTTTTACAAACTACTACTGATCCTGAGCTTACAAGTGGTCCAATTATAGTGACTATGAGGCCGTTTATATGATATGTGGGAAGAACACATAAAGCTTTATCTTTTAATTTAAGATTATGTGAAATCATCACATTCAAACCACCACAAATTAAGTTTTTATGTGTTAGTAACACTCCTTTAGGTTTACCTGTGGTACCGGATGTATACATCAATAAAGCATCGGTATTTTCCTTAACATTATTTCGTGTTATTTTATTAAAATTATATAGATTTTTTAGAAAAATTTTTTGATCAATTATAATTATTTCTACTTTACGCTTTGTACCTTTTATAATTTTTTTAGCTAAATTTAGGTGTTCATAATTTGTAAAAATGAGATTTGTGTCACAATGCCCAACAACATATTTTAGTTGATCTTCACCACTTACAAGATTTAAAGGCACATAAGTAAGGCCAGAGATCATAGTTCCTATCATTAATTCAACTGAAAATAATGAATTATCTAGTAATGCACAAATTTTAGAGCCTTTTTTTTGTTTTTTAAATGTAGTTAAAAAATAACTAATTGATTGAGTTTTTTTGAGAAAATCTGAATATGTAGTACTTTTATTTAAGTGCGGACAATATAAAAATTTTTTTTGTGGAAATTTTTTATTGTTCCTTAATAAATAATTATTAATTGTTTTTTTTTCTAAACTTTTCATTTAGTCAATTACTATAATTATTATTTTAAGTAATTTTTAAAAAATTCTTTTAATTTTGGTTCCTTGCCTTTTATAGGTCTCGAAATTTTTGTAATATTCATAAAATGTTTATAATTTAAATTTTCATCAATTGAGTTTTTTTGCCAAGTTCCACAACCCATAGATAAAGAGAATGGTAAACCATTTGTAAAACTTCCTCCTGTTGCAAATGTGTGAGCTTGATTAACAATAACCCGACAAACTGGAAAATTTAATCCTAAATCTAAAATTTTTTTTTTATCTTTTGAGTGAATACCAATTGAATGTCCTGCTCCTTGAAAATTTAAAATCTTTTTAGCTATTAATTTTGCATTACTAAAATCCTTGGCTACGTATAATGACATTATTGGAGATAATTTTTCACCAGAAAATGGATATTTATTTCCAACACCTTTTTCATTTACAACAATAAATTCTGAGGAATTTATATTTGTTTTTACTTTTAAATTAGAGAGTGTTAAAATTTCTTTTGCAGATTTTCCTATTAAATTTCGATTTAATTTCCCTTTGCTCCATAGAGATTTTCTTAGATTTTGTTTTTGAGTATTATTTAAAATAATCCCACCATTTTTAGAAATTAATTTTTTAAAAATTTTCTGGCTCTTCTTTAAAATGATTACGTTATTCTCAGATGAACAGCTTGTTGCATTATCAAAAATCTTAGATGATTTAATTTTAGATATAACATCTTTAAAGTTAACATTGTTATCTACTATAACTGTAACATTTCCAACTCCTACACCTATATTTGGGGTTCCTGAGACAGTTGCCTCTCTAACGTTATTTTGTGATCCCGTAACGATTATTTTATCAACTTGTTTCATTAATTCTTGAGTTATTTCTTTTGTAATTGGAACATTAAATGTTTGTATTAAATTTTTAGGTGCTTTTATTTTTGATAACTCTTTATTTAAAAAACTTATCAATTTTTTTAAAACTTTGTGACCACTTGGAGAAGGAGATAAAATTATTGAGTTTTTGCATTTAATAGCATTGATAATATTATTTATGGGTGTAGCAATAGGGTTAGTTGAAGGAGTAATGGCACCAATTATACCTATTGGTTTAGCAATTTCTATAATTCCTTTTTTTCTGTCTTCAAATATTACACCTGTGCTTTTGACATTTTTTAAATCTCTCAATAATCCAAGTGTTTTTCTTTGGTTTTTAATTATTTTATCTTTTACGTTTCCAAGTCTTGTACTTTTCACAGCTAATTGAGATAACATTAAATTATTTTTTGGATTACATATTGACCATGCTATTGCTGTAACAATTCTATCTACTTTTTCTTGAGAATAATGTTGAAATTTTTCTTGGGATTTTCTCGCATTTTGTACAATTCTTTTTACTAATGTATTTGTTTTCTTTTTATTCATATTTTAGGATTTCAATTTTTCAATTCTCGATTTATTCCATTTTGAAAAAGAATTTCTTAATATTGCTGCACCAACTCCGACCACTACTGCAATAATAACAGATGTTAATCCATAAAAAGTTGGTAAATCTTTTGAATAATCTAATATAAACATACTTATTTTATCAAGGTTTTCTAAATTAATTGCTTTTTTTACAACTGTCTCCTCTTCTTTAATGAAAGACTCGTATGCAATTGCAACACCTACTCCTAAAATTAATAATGCAAGAATTGTTTTAAATTCAGAACTATCGATTTTTTCTCCTAGTTTTTGTCCTACTTGTACTCCAACAATCGAACCTAATATTAATATTATTACTAAAATTAAATCTATAGTTCCGTAGTTGAAAGCATGCAAAACTGTTACAATTGCACTTACAAAAATTGTGACAAATAATGAGGTTCCTGGAATAAGTTTTGTCGGCATGCCAATTATATAAATCATTGCTGGAACTAATATAAATGCTCCTCCAATTCCCATGATTGCTGCAATATAACCAACGATTAAACCTATTATAATTGGTGTAAATACACTTTCATAAACACCAGATTTTTTAAATCTCATTCTAAAAGGTAGACCGTGTATCCAATAATGAGAATGTAATTTTTTTTTTACAACAATTTTTTTTCTAGCTTTGTCAATTTCAGAGACACCTTGTATTAACATGAAAGTTCCTAGTATTGCCAAGATATACATGTAAGATAAAGAAATGACTTCGTTTATTCTTCCAATATCTTTTAAATATGAAAATGTTAAAATTCCTAACAAAGTTCCAATGGTACCTCCTATTACTATCATTAGACCCATTTTATAATCTAATGTTCCCTTTAAATAGTGTGTTGTAGAACCAGATACAGAAGTTCCTAAAATATTACTAGCTTCATTAGGAACAGCATATGCAGGTGGTATTCCCATAAAAATAAGAAAAGGAGTCATAAGAAATCCTCCTCCAACCCCAAATAATCCAGACAAAACACCTACAAATAGGCTTAGAAGAAAAATTAAAATTATATTTATTTCAACCTGTGCGATTGGAAGAATATATTCCATACCTACAGTTATTCCTAGAGAGGTTTAAAGTCAACTTTTTTGATTATTAAAGATAATTTTGAAAAGTTCCAAATATGATTGTAACCCAAGATAAAAATAAAAATAAATATAAAAATGACTTGATAACTGTAATTGAAGGATTTGAAAAAAAATTTGATAGTTTTTTTAAGTTATCTGTTAAGTGCATTTGTAGCGGCAAATAACATAAATTTAAGGATAGTCAAATTAAAAAGTTAAAAAATAGTTGCTCCGAAGACTTTGACCTCATCACCTTCTTCTCCGAGAACAAGTCTTCCTAAAAAGTCACCTGGTATCTCTGTACTGTTTTGTTTATAGATAACAGTCACGTACAAACCTCTTCTTAGACAACCTATTGCTTTACACCCCTCTTTAAGACTTGAGATGAGTTTATTACTAGCCCATTGCTTGCCAAGCTCTACTTCGTTAGCGCCATATAACATTTGTGATGATAAATCTCTCGTAAAACCACCATAATCCTTCATATTAGAACATCTAACCATATTAGCCCAGATGGGATCAGCAATTTTAATGATTTCTTCGTCTGATTTGTCGACAATACTCATCTAAAATGGTTAGGAAGCTTGCTTCTTCTCTTTATCATCTACGATATGATAAACAGGCTTTTTCTCCATTTCAAATTTTCCAGTTTCAGGATCTCTTCTAGAAACAGTTAGACAATGCCAGTTTTCATCATCAAGTTTCATATGATCGCCTCTATAATAATAACCTGGCCAACGCGTTTCTTCTCTAAATAAAGTATGATGAGCAACACATTCTGATGTTACAGCTCTGTGCTTAAGTTCCCATGCTCTCATCAATTGGTGATAATCTTCAGCTCCGACATGATCTAAGTCTTCTTGAAGTAATTGTAGCTGTTCTAAGCCTTTTTTAAGTAGATTATCGTTTGTCATGTAATTATTTGTTAATCCACCACAATATTCATCCATAATTTTTTGTAGTCTTTGTAATCCTTGTATAGGTAAAATATAGCTTGGAGAAACAGTTCCTCCAGTAATTTCATTTCTTCCCACTGTATAATTCTCAATTGGCTTAAATATTTCTTCTTTAAGCTTCTCTAACTGAGCATCAGAAACTTCGATATCATCAGCTTTTTTATCTTGAATATATTTAACAGCAGCTTTAGACGCTAACCTTCCTTCTGTAAATGAGCCAGATGAAAACTTGTGAGCACTTCCACCAACTGCATCTCCTGCTCCAAATAATCCATCGATAGTCATCATTCTATTATATCCCCAAAAATATTCATCAGGTGCTATATCTTCTGGTCCACTAACCCATGCCCCTGAACATGTAGCATGAGATCCCATTACATATGGCTCAGAAGTTGTTAATTCAGGATTTGTGTATTTTGGATCAATATTTTGAGATGCCCATACAACCGCTTGTCCAACCGTCATTCCTAAGAAATTTTCCCATCCAACTGTTTCTAAGTGTGGGTCTTGGAATGCTTCTTTTGTAACCATGTGGATTGGTCCACCGCCTGCAGCTGTTTCTTGAATAAATGCATGATTTCTTAAACATGTTGGTGTTGGATGATGGTCTATATATTCACCTACTAATTCTTTAGTAGCTTCATACCATTTCTTCTCATAATTTTCGCCATTAGCGTTTTGAGTATAAGTTTTTAAATGTAAGAAATAAGCTCCAACTGGACCATAACCATCTTTAAACCTACAAAGCACAATTCTATTTTCCATTTGAGTCATTTTTGCCCCTGCTTGAATAGGTAACGCGTAAGCAGATCCATTACTCCAGGGTGCATACCATGTTCTACCCATACCTTCACCAACTGCTCTTGGTTTAAATATATGCGAAGCTCCTCCAGCAGAAACAACTACCGTTCTTGATTTAAATACGTGAAAATTTCCAGTTCTGACATTAAAGCCAACTGCGCCCGCTATTCGGTTTGGATTTTTTTCATCTTTTAAAAGATGGGTAATCATTATTCTATTATAAATTTTATCAGCAGATTTTTTTGCGGCCTCAGCTACAATTGGTTTGTAACTCTCACCGTGAATCATTATTTGCCACTTACCTTCTCTTTGATATCTTCCAGTTTCTTTATTTTTCATCATTGGAAGACCCCATTCATCAAACATATGAACAGTTGAATCTACATGACGAACCATGTCATAACCTAAATCTTCTCTAACAAGACCCATCAAATCATTTCTAGCGTACCTTACATGATCTTCTGGCATATTCTCGCCCCACTGCATTCCCATATAACAGTTAATAGCGTAAAGACCTTGAGCAACTGCACCACTTCTGTCTATATTTGCTTTTTCTACACAAATTATTTTTAAATCTCTTCCCCAGTGTCTTGCCTCAAAGGTAGCTCCTGTTCCGGCCATACCTCCACCGACAACTAGTACATCACATTCTTCGATTATAGTTTTGTGCTTCGCCATTAATAATAAACACCTTGCTTAAATGAATTTTTGTCTAAGGTTGGTAAATCTTTTTCAGTATTCAAGCCATGTGGTTCATTATATAAAATTTGTGAATTAATCTCTCCCTGGTTAGGAGTATCAGCTTCAGCTAATTTTGGTATAAATTTTCCCCAAGGCTTAGTTGTTATTGGTGATACAAAATTTTTCTCTGTTCCATTTCTAAATTTAATTCTCCAAGAAATAGTTCCTTTTTCTTCTTCTCTTCTAACTCTAACGCTATGTCCCATTGGAGCAAAGTCAGCATAACCTCTTACATCAATTGCATGATTAGGACATGCTTTAACACATGAATAGCATTCCCAACAAAAATTTGGTTCTATATTTTTTGCTCTTCTAATAGTTTCGTCTATGTGCATGATATCTGATGGACATATATCTACGCAATGACCACAACCATCACATCTCGTCATATATACAAAAGTTGACATATCTATTTATTACCTTTCTTTAAAATTTTATCAATCATATTAATAGTGCTTTGGTGCCTCACGTTTAATTCCAAGTCCAAATTGTTCTGGAGCATCTGCAGGTGGAGGTAAATTATCTCTAGAACCATCTGCTTCTGCTAAATTTTTTTGGATTGCAGCACCTGGTTTATAGAACATATGAGCAAATTTAGACCAGTAAACTCCTCCAAATAAAACTATGTTTGCTACTGCAAACAAAATTAAAAATAAAGTGCTTAAACCAGAAGATCCTGAATATTGGAAATACGACCAAGCTAAACCAAACGTAGAAGATAATACTAAAGCTAAAACAAATAAATCTGCTTTTATGATTCTAAAAACTGAGTGAGCTTCAGCTGATACATCTACTCTTAAAAAAAACCAAAACCAATAAGCTCCAAGACAAGTTAAAATTGCACCAGCGTGCCAAATGATTGGCCATATAGATGGAGTTAACGCATTAGGAGAAGAATATCCAAATATCATTACACCTGACCCGATCCAAAATAATATTGTTCCATACATTCCTAATACATGTGCAAATCTTCTTTTACCCAAACCTAATTCAGATGTAGTTCCAATATCATGTACTACTGTTTTAGAAATTATCGCAGTTTTCTCTCCAAGACTTAAATCTCTACTTGCTGCTTTTTTTGCTTTTTTAGCATTATTAAAAAAATATTTTACATTCTTCTTATGAATAATATCCATCAGTGTTCCAATTACCACCAATGCTAACATCAATAAAACAAATGCTTGCAAGGCAATTGAAGGGACTGTTGAGGAAAGGACAGCAAATGGATTTGTTGTGAACATATTATTATCTCCGCTAAATATAATACTAATCTAAGTTCATAATCTAAAAAAAATATTAGTTCAACTGACTAATAATCTCACCTTGAGACAAAATTGTTAATAAACTTTACTTTTTTCTAACATAATGCTGTTTAGAGGCGATTACACCTCTTACACCGCCTTGAGGATTTTTTACATCACCTTTTCTTCTTGGAATCAAATGAATATGACAATGATTAATAGATTGTCCAGCAACCTTGCCCGAATTTGTACCAATATTAAAACCTTTTACAGATTTATCGTTCATTTCAATTTTTTTTTTTAGTTTCTTTATTAATTTATTGCAAGCTAGTATTTCATTTGAAGTTAGATCAAAATAATTTTTTACACACCGCTTTGGAATTATAAGAGAATGAAATTTTGAAACAGGGTAAGTGTCAGTAGTTGCATAAGCTAGTTCGTTTTCGAAAAGATATTCCTTTTTCTTTGTAAAACAGAATATGCAAGGGTTATTAGGATTTTTCATAAATAATTACTCAATTTTTTTTGTTTTAGTACTTTAGTTTGATATTTACTTACAAAAGTTTCATAAGATTTATATTTTTTTCTATTCCAGTTTTTTTCTTTTATAGATGAAACTGTGGAAACTCCCTTTCCAGATCCGATTAAAAGTATTTCCTCATATTGATTTAAATTATTTATATTAATATTGGTTTTTTTTATTTTAAATTGCTTTTCAAAAAACTTTAGATTAACTCCTCGATAAAATTTACTTATAGGTGAATAATATTTATTATCTTTTATAAAAATAATATTTGAAGTTCCTGTTTCGAGAATTTTTCCGTTTGAGCAAAGCGCAATATCAGATTTTGTGTTATCCATTTTAGATAAGCTTTTTAAAATAAATTTATACTTTAGATTTTTATGCTCAGGCTCAATTCTATTATAATTTACTAACTTTAACTGGAGATTTTTTTTAATTTTTAATTTATCTCTCAAAGAAATAGAAATTAAACTTTTGGTAACAGCAATTCTCAATAAATGATTATAATTTTTTTGTTTATTTAAATTCGATTTAATTATTTTAAATATATTTCTTTTTAAATTTCGATCATAAATTTTATAATTTTTAGTAGACTTAATAAGATTTGTTATGTGTTCTTTAAAAAATAAAATCTTTTGAGGCTTTCCATAGATCCACATGGTTGTGAAAACCCCGTGGGCATTCCATAGATCTTTAAATTCTTTTTCTTTAAGATCTTTTCGACTGTAAGATTTTTTTAATAAGAATTTTACCATTTGTTGTTAAAAAAGATTCTGGATGAAATTGAAAACCATATACATCATCTCTTTTGTTTTCGAAAGCCATAGCAATATTAGTTTTAGCGCATCTCATAGTAATATCAAAATTTTCTTTAATAAATGGCTCTTGAAGCTTAAGTGAATGATATCTTCCGACTTTAAATTTAGAATTCTTTCTAAAGATGGATTTATTCGAAACAACTTTTACTTCAGATTGATAACCATGGAATATTCTCCTTTGTTGAATAATTTTGGCATTTTCACAATGTAATATTTGCTGGTACCCTAAGCAAATTCCTATGATTTTTTTTCTTCCTTTAAATTTATTATAAATTTTTGAAGTATTTGGATAATCTTTGGGTGAACCGGGTCCAGGAGATAATACAATTGTATTAGATTTATTTAATAAACTGTTATTTATTTCAAAATAATTTGAACAATAAACTTTATCAAACTGAGAGAATTGATGAACTACATTCCATGTGAATGAATCCTGATGGTCTATTATATAAATCATTTAAATAATTCTAATAATGATTTTGCTTTGATAAAATTTTCATTAAATTCTTTTTTTGCTGCACTATCTAGTACAACTCCAGATGCTGCAGATATTTCTGATGTATTTTTATAATTTAGTATAGATCTTATTATTATGTTAAATCTCATATCTTTATTAAATTTTATATAGCCAAAACTACCTGTAAAAATATTTCTATTCTCTTTTTCTTGTTGATTTAATAATTCCAAAGTTCTTACTTTGGGACAGCCTATAACTGATCCACCAGGCATCATAGATTTGATAATATTTTTTATAGTCATACCTTTTAATAGGCTTCCAGATATGGTTGTAACATAATGAAATAAGTGTCTGTATTCCTCAACATACTTTTCTTTATCAATTTTTACTGTTCCTGGAATACAAACTCTGGATAAATCACTTCTTTCCATATCAACAATCATATTATGTTCTTTAGTCTCTTTAATGTTATTTCTAAAAAACTTTAAGGCACTAGATCTGTTAGATTTTTTAGTTTTTCTTAATGTGCCAGCAATAGGCTTGGTAATGATTTTGTTACCTTTTTTTAATAATAAAGTTTCAGGTGAGCAGCTTACAATAGAATAATTTTTATCTCTTATCATAAAAGATTCTGGTGAAGCATTTGACTTCATTAATCTCCAGAAAAAATTAATTGGATTTATTGAAGATTTATTACGATATTTTGTGCAAATTTTTATTTGATATGTTTCTCCTTGTCTAATTTTTTTTGAAAAAATATCAAATATTTTTTTGTATTTTTGATATTTAATATTTAATTTAAAGGGTGATAAAATTTTAGTTGGTTTAAAATAATTATTAAATTCGTGCTTTTTTTTATTTGAAAATATTGAAATATTATCTCTTATTTTAATGATTGTTTCTGGTTTGTAAAAAACTCCTTTATAAAAACCATTTTTAGAATGTTTGCTAATTTTAATACCAAGTAAATAATTTAAAATTTCATATCCAAAAAAACCAACATATTGATCCGTTTCTTTTTTATATTTCATTCTTTCAAAAGAGTTTAAAAATTTATGTATATTTTTTTTTGTTAAATTAATTTTTTTAGAAAAATCTGTATAAATGTCATAACCATTATCAACTTTGTAGATTATCAGTGGCTTATCTGATTGATAAAGTTTTTCTAAATACGGGTTAAATTTAAGTTTATGCGATTTGTGGTCTTTCAATTGGCTTCTCTTTTATAGGTAAATGTATCAAACCAGCAAAAATAGATAATGCGATAGATATGTACCAAGCATAATCAAAATTGCCGTTAAGTTCATAGAAAACTCCACTCAAATAAGCTCCTAAAAAAGATCCAATTTGATGACTTACAAAAACAATTCCATACAATAATCCGATATACTTAGTTCCAAATACTTTTCCTATGATTCCATTGGTTGGTGGAACTGTTGATAGCCACAACATTCCAAATGTTATTCCAAAGATTACTGAATTAAAAACACTTGGTGGAAGGAATATGAAATAAATAATTGATACTCCTCTTAGTAGATAAATTGCACTTAATAAAATTTTTTGACTGTATCTAGTTGCAAGATATCCACTTGTAATTGTTCCAACCATATTAAAAAGTCCAATTAAAGCCAAAACCATTGCTGCACACCAATCTGGTAATCCTTTATCAATCATGTAAGTGGGTATATGAGTTGCAACTAAAGCAATGTGCCAACCACATACAAAGAAACCTAACGTAAGATAGATGTAACTTTTATTTGAAAAAGCCTCTTTTAAAGCTTCTCTAGCTGTTTGATTGTTATTTTGATTTGTACCGACAGGTATTTTTGGTGTTGAAACAAATAATGCTACTATTAATCCTAAACCTAAAAAGAAACAGAAAAATAACATTGTATTTTCCCATCCATGTTCAACAAGTGAGTATCTAGTGATTAGTGGTGATATAAAATATCCAAAAGATCCTGCTGAAGTTACTATTCCTGTTGCTATTGTTCTGCTTGAAACTGGAAAGTGTTTTGCAACAACTGAAACAGGTATACTGATAGCTGTGGATCCAAGTCCAACTCCAACTAATATTCCAATTGTTATTGTAAAGTAATAACCAGTATTAAAACCTGAATAAAATAATAAAATTGCTAATAAATAAAAAACAAAACCAATAAAGATTGCAATATTACCACCATACTTATCCGTAATAATTCCAAACATAGGACTGAAAACACCCCACAATAAGAGCTGTAATCCCATTGTAAAACCGAACTGTGTTATGGTGATATCCAAATCAGTTGCAAAATCAAAATAAAACATTCCAAAAGTTTGTCTTATTCCTAATGCAATAATAACAACAACAGATGCAGCTATTACAGTAATTAATGCTTTTTTTGTTGGAAAAAATTTGGTGTTATTCATCTTACAGATTTAATAGCCTGTTTAATGTCAGCAATCAAATCATTTGGGTCTTCTAAACCAATATGTAATCTTATAATATGTTCGTTATTACTCAGCTTTGTGTAGCTCCTGTTGCCCAGTGCCAATTTGTCTTGATATAAAGCAAGACTTTCAAATCCTCCCCAGCTGTAACCATGGGCAAATAATTTTAGTTTATTTAAAAATTTAATTACAGAATTTTTATTTCTAGAAATAATTTTTACACCCATTAACCCAGATGATCCTGAATAATACTTTTTCCACATTTTGTATTGTTTAATATTTTTTTTAATTGGGTAAAAAACCTCTTTAACTTTTTTTTGTTTGCTCAAAAAATTAGCTACCTTGATGGTATTTTCTTGATGTTTGTCTAACCTAATATCCAACGTTCTTAGTCCTCTCATAATTAAATAGGCATCATCAGGACTTAGTCTTAAACCAACTGCTTTTTGACTTAATTCCACTTGTTTAAAAAGTCTTTTTTTAATAGCTAAACTGCCACCCATAACATCTGAATGACCAGAATAATATTTTGTCGCTGAAACTATAGACATATCAAAGCCTAAGTCTAAAGGCTTGATTAAATAAGGTGTTCCCCAGGTATTATCAATAGCTGTATAAATATTCTTATTCTTAGCAAAAGATAATATTTTTTTTAAATCTTGAAATTCAAATGTGTTGCTTCCTGGGTTTTCAACAAAAATAAGTTTAGTCTTATTTGTAATTTTTTTTTTTAAGTCATCTAAGTTTTTTGGATCATAAAAGACTGCTTTAATATTGAATTTTTTTAAATAGTCTTCGGTTAAAAATCTTGTGGGAGAGTAGACTGAGTCCGTTATAATGATTTCATCACCAGGTCTTACAACACTAATCACTCCAAGAAAAACTGCACCAAATCCTGTTGGTGTTAAATAAACTTGATAAGCATTTTCAATTTTTCTTAATAGTTCTTGTAGTGCAAAAGTTGTTGATGTTCCTTTTCTACCATAATCAAAATTTTTGCTTAAGGGATTTTTTTTATAATTACTTTGTGTTTTCTTTATATCTTGAAGAGTTTTAAATATTATCGTTGAAGCTCTTACTACTGGCGGATTAACTGACTGATTTTGATAATCTTTTCCTACTTGTTTTAAAAAAGTTTTAACTGAATTAACCATAAAAAAATTGATTAGTTATATTGACAATGCTATATCCCTCAAATAAGTCAATAAAATTGTAAAACTAAGGAGATTATGGGATACCCTAAAAAGCATAGAGGCCGAAGAAAAATGGGCTCTAAAAAAAGAAGAGCAAGAAAAAAGAATAAGAAAAAGTAAAATTAATTATTCTTTAATCCATCCACCACCAAGAACTTTGTGACCATATTGGTCTTTTTTATAAAAGACACATGCTTGTCCAGGTGAAATACCATCTTCAGAATTATCTAAATTTACCTCAGCATCATTCTCGTTTATAAAATTTACATTGGCACTTAATAACTTTCCTGTAGACCTAACTTTGACTAGTATATTTTCATTTAATTCATTTTTATCCGATAGAAGATTAATATTTTTTAAATTAATTTTCTTTTTTCCTAGATGTTCTCTTCCTCCAACAATTATTTCATTATTTTCTGCATCAATTTTAATTACATATAATGCCTCTTTGTCAGCTACTTTAATTCCTTTTCTTTGACCAATAGTAAAATTTATAATTCCATCATGAACACCTATTACTTCACCATTTAGATTTTTAATGTTACCTTTTTTTAAAGAATCTGGCTTAAACTTTTTTATTACTGATGAATAGTCTCCGTTAGGAACAAAACATATATCTTGACTATCTGGCTTATCTGCAACATTTAAATTTAGTTTTTTAGCAATATCTCTAGTTTCATTTTTTAACATTCCACCTAATGGAAATCGTAAATAATTTAATTGCTCTCTAGTAGTATTAAATAGAAAATAACTCTGATCTCTATTTTCATCTACTGCTCTATACATATTATTTTTTTCATTTATTGTTATATTTTTTACATAATGACCTGTAATCAAAGCATCAGCATTTAAATCTTTAGCAACTTCATACAAATCTTTAAATTTGACAGTTTGATTACACTGTACGCATGGTATTGGAGTTTCTCCTTTTAAGTAACTTTCTACAAAATTATCAATAACACCTTGCTTAAATTTATCCTGGTAATAAAGAATTTTATGATCAATATCTAATTTATGAGCAACTCTTTTTGCATCTATAACATCTTGGCCTGAGCAACATACTTTTGATTTAACAACTTCTTTACTATCGTTGTATAGTTTTAATGTTATGCCGGTAACATTATATCCTTGCATTTTCATCAAACCTGCAACTGTAGATGAGTCTACACCACCAGACATAGCTACAATTACTTTTGTATCAGAGGGTTTTTTATTTAATCCAATTGAGTTCAACTCTAAATTCATGTGGTGGTATTTATACTCATTTCTATTATAAGTAAAATCAAATGATTTTAGATTTTGAACCAGGTGATAAAGTTATAAATCCTAATAATAAAGATTGGGGAATAGGACAAGTACAGTCAATTATTAAGGAAAAAGTAACTGTGAATTTCGAAAATGTAGGAAAAAAAGTTATCAATGCTAAAAATATCGAATTAGAAAAGTTAGAATAAATGAAACAAATCGAAATAAAAGCGACAATTGAAAAACTGATTGATACTTTTTTATATGCGGGAAAAGTTTCAATAGAATTAAGGGAAAAAGGGTTAATAAAAGAAATTAAGGAAGATAACACACCTGTTAGCAATGGTGATCTCGAAGTTAATAGAATATTAACTGATAAAATAAATGATTTAACTCCTCAAATACCGATTGTATCAGAAGAAACAAGTCATAATAAATCCAAGAAAGATTTAAAAAATTTTTGGCTAATAGATCCAATTGATGGTACTTATGATTACATTAATGATCTTGACGAATTTACTCTAAATGCTGGTTTAATAATTAATAATCGAGCAGTAGCAGGTATAATATATGCACCTGCTAAAAACAGATTATTTTATTCTTATGACAAAGGTTGCTCATTTGAAATAATTAATAATAATAGTGTAAAATTAGACTGTTCAAAAATTTCAAATAATAAACTCAAATTTGTATCATATTCAAATAAACTAAAACCTGAAATTAACAAAATATATAAATCAATGAATGTTAGCGAATTTAAAAGGATGAAAAGTTCTTTAAAATTTTGTGTAATAGCTTCAAATGAATATGACGGATATGTTGCTGAGCCTAGAGCGTGTGAATGGGATATAGCAGCCGGACATGCTATACTTGAAAATGCAGGGGGCATAGTTACAGATTTTGAGGGAAATGAGATACTTTACGGAAAAGAAAATTTTAAAAATCCCAGTATAATTTTGAAAAGAAATAAAAATATATAATGAGTGAACAATTAAGAATAATATTAATTATAATAGTTTCTGTATCAATTTTTGGATTAATAGTATTTGTGATGGTAAAAAACTATATCAAAAGCAAAATTCAGTATTATTTAGAAGAAAAGAATAAAAAATCTAAAGAAGATTTATAATTTTCAAGTATTCCTCTTTATCTAGTTCCATTACTCTCCTAGAAACCTCAAAATCAAATCCAGATCTTGCCAATATACCAATATCTTTTTTATAGAATAAAGGTCTATTATCTTCAGTTCTTGAAGGACCAATTCTTTTTTTTTTACAAACTTTTATGGCTGAAAAAAAATCTTGATCTTCATTATTTTCATTAATTTGTTCAATTGTATTTTTTATATATTTTTCTCCAACTCCTTTGCTTATTAAATAATTTCTAATCTTATTTATTGATGAACCTCTTTGGATTAGACTTTTCGCTTTTGTTTCTGAATAAAATTTATCATTTATAAATTTAGATTTTTCTAAATCTTCAGCAACAATCTCAATTAGATCTGAAATATTGCTTCTTTTAACGTTATCAACTTTAGATCTTAAATATTTCTTTAAAAGATATGTTTTTAGCTGTTGTTTTGATGGTGCAAATTTTTCTACATAATTAAGTGCAAAGTTGCGCATTTCATCAATTGTCGCTTCTAAGTTTTTTTTTTTATTTTTTATAGGAATCATTATTGCATTTAATATAATATAACCCTGATGATTGAACAAATATCTGCATTTTTTACAGTAGAAATGATCTATATGTGGTTGAATATAGGTGTAATACCTTTTTGGTTAATGCTTATTATTTTTCCACAAACTAAAGTTTGTGGTTTATTTGTTACATCAATAATTCCAACATTTATTTTGGCAAGTGTTTATGTTTATCTATTATATATATTCTTTTTTGCCGGATATGATTTTGATAAAAACTTTATTTTATATTTAAGTTTTTATAATCTAGCTGAGCTTTTTGAGAATAATGAGTTTTTAATTTTATTTTGGACGCACTTCTTAGCAATAAATTTGTTTTGTGGATCTTGGATTGTTAGAGATAGCCAGAGGTTTTATATGTCAAAAATTCTAGTCTTTTTTCCTTTAATAATCACATATTTTATTGGTCCTTTAGGATTATTTATATACTGGGTGATAAGAATTTTTTTCGCAAAGAGAATAAGTTTATTTGATTGATTTTTATTTCTCTACTTTAAAGCCACTGCTCTTCATTTGAGAAAAGCCACCATCTATATGCGAAATTTTTTCAAACCCCATATCTTTCAATGATTTTGTAGCTAGTGCAGATCTTAGTCCACCTGCACAAAATAAAACCATTTCTTTGTTCATATCTATCTTGCCTTCTTTAAAGTAAGGACTATCTGGATCCATCCAAAACTCTAACATTCCTCTAGGAATGTGATGAGAATTTTCTATTCTTCCCATTTTCTCAAGTTCTCGAATATCTCGTATATCAATTAAATTGCATTTATCACTGTTTACCATCTCTAATGCTTCCGCAGGGGAAAGTGTTTTGATTTCTGTCAAAGCTTCTGCGACCAATGTTTGTGCTGATTTAATGCTCATAAACGTTTAATACATTATTATAAATTATAATCTACGAAAAAATATGCCAAATAAAGCTCCTAATTTCAAAATCCCATCAACTAATTCAAAGCTTTTAGAACTGAAGAAAATAAAAAGTAAATATAAAGTTTTATATTTCTATCCAAAGGATAATACACCAGGCTGTACAGTTGAAACAAAAGACTTCAATTCTCTACTTTCACAATTTAAAAAATTAGACTGTGAAGTTATTGGTATTTCTAAAGATAGTATGGAAAGTCATGAAAAATTTAGAGATAAATTTAAAATTAAGTTTGATTTGGTAGCGGACGTAAAAAAAGAAGCGATTAAAGCATACAAAGTTTGGGGTAAAAAAAAATTCATGGGTAGAGAATTTATGGGATTAATAAGAAGTACATTTTTATTAAAAGATGACAAAATTATTAAAGAGTGGCGTTCAGTAAAAGTTAAAGACCACGCAAAAGAAGTGTTAGAATTTTTAAAAACAGTTTAATAAAAAAAGGCCCCATTTACGGGGCCTTTTTAGTTTAACTTAAGGGAGGGAGTTAAATTTAGTCTCTTATAGCGTAAGCTATTACACCAGTTTCAGTTACGTCTGTACCTTTAAGTTCAGCCTCTTTACTTAATCTGATACCCATAGTGTTTTTCATAATTGCCCATACAATGTATGATACTACAAAAACAAATGCGTTGATCGAGATTACACCGATTAACTGTGCGCTAAAGTTTGCATCAGAGTTTGTTAGTGGAACAGCTAATGTTCCCCAAACTCCAGCAAATAAGTGGGCTGGTATTGCACCAACAACATCATCAATCTTAAATGAGAATAATAGTTTTGTTCCAAACACTACTATCAATCCACCGATTGCACCGATGAATATTGCTGCTATAGGTGCTGGCGCTAATGGTTCAGCTGTTATTGCAACTAATCCACCAATCGCACCGTTAAGCATTTGAACTACATCAGTTTTACCATACATTAATCTAGTAATTACTGCTGCTGCTAAAACACCACCACACGCTGCTAAGTTTGTATTTATAAATATGTTTGATACAGCTACTGCATCATCGAAAGTTCCCATAGCAAGCTGTGAACCACCGTTGAAACCAAACCAACCTAACCATAAAATAAATACTCCAACTGTTACCAAAGGTATAGAAGAAGCTGCAAATGGTCTCATTGGCTTTGCTGCACCTGATTTATCAAATCTTCCTGTTCTTGCACCTAACAACATAGCACCTGCTAATGCTGCAGCACCACCAGTTGAGTGTACAAGAGTTGAACCAGCAAAATCAGAGAAACCTAAAGCGGCTAACCAGCCACCACCCCACTGCCATCCCATGACAATTGGATAAATGATTCCTGATAAAATTGCTGCAAATAAGAAGAAAGGCCATAATTTAATTCTTTCTGCTAACGTACCAGATACAATTGATACTGTTGTTGCACAGAATACCATTTGGAAATACCAATCCGAACCATCTGCATATCCTGTATCAACAGCACTTGCATCAGACCACGGAGTGAATGTTCCTATATAGCCACCTTCTGGAATTCCATATGCTAGATTATAACCAACCATCCAGAACATAATTCCAGCGATAGAAAATAATCCTATATTTTTTGCACAAATTACAGATACACTTTTTGAAGTTACCATTCCTGATTCTAGCATCGCAAATCCGCAAGCCATAAACATGACAAGAAAACCACAAACTAAAAATAGAAATGTATTAAAAATAAATCCAACTTCTGCAGAGACTGTAGATTCGGCATAACCTACACTTGTCATGTTTAGTAAGAAAAACAAACTTACTAAAGGACCGACAAGTTTTTTTAAATGTTTAGTCATTTAACCTCCATTGTTAAAAAGAGGTTCTTATAATTTTAAAATAAATAAAAACTAATGATTGTTGTTAAAAATAGATATGCAGTTTTTGCATGTAGAAACAGCCTTTATTAAATGTTTTAGCATTCCTAATAAAGGCTGTTAAATGAGTTTTACTTGTTAAATACTTCTTTAAGTGCTTTAGCAGGCAAAAACTTTACCTTTTGAGAAGCAGCGATTTGGATTTGCTCTCCAGTTCTTGGATTACGTCCAATTCGGGCTTTTCTTTTAGCCACTTTATATGTACCAAAACCTGCAATCTTTACAGAATCGTCGTTTTTCAACGCATCTAGTATAGTATTCGTAATAGTATCAAAAGTACGCTCTGCATCAGCTTTACTTTGATTTAACGAACCAGCTAGCTTTGCTACTAATTGTTTTTTGTTCATTTTAGCTCCGGTTTTAAAGGTTTATGAAACTATACTTAACAAAATCATTGATAATTCAAGCTTTTTTTTAGTATATATTTTTTTTTGAACAACAATATATAGTGGTAAAAAAAGTCAATAAATACAATGTTTTTTTAGCTATTAAAAAAGCCTTAAAATAAGCCTAAATCTTTAAGGTCGTTAAATGTTGCGAAAAACATCAAAGATAACAACAAAAACATTCCGATTCGAAAAAAACCTTCCTGTGTTTTTTGACTTAAAGGACGACCTAAAACTTTTTCAAATGCGTAAAACATGAGATGTCCTCCGTCTAATAAAGGTATTGGAAATAAGTTAATTAATCCTAAACTTATTGAGATATAAGCCATCATACTGACAAAGGGTATAATTCCAAATTCTGCTACTTGGCCAGAAATTTTAGCAATTCTAATTGGACCACCCAATTGAGAACTGTCCCCTGCTCCTGTAAACATTGATCCAAGATATTTAAGTGATGAAGTTGTTACAAAATAAACTTCATTAAATGATTGAAGTAAAGCTTGTGCAGGTCCAAGTTTTTTGTGTGTTATTTGATTGTTATAAGGACTAAGTTTAATGCCTACCATCCTTTTCTTTAATTTGTTTCCTAATTCATCAACGCTATCAACAAAATTTGGCTTTACTTTTAATATTATCTCCTGGTCATATCTTGAAACTTTAAAATCGATAAATTCTGATGTTGACATTGCTATTAATTTAGAAACATCAAGAATACTCTCAACTTTTGTATTATCTATTTCAATAATAACATCATTTTTTTGCATACCGGCAACTTCTGCTGGACTATCTTTTAATACTTCATCAATTACAGCTGGTGTAAAATCTTTACCTGCAAACATGTATATGAAAGTAAAAATGACTAAAGCTAAAATAAAATTAGCCAATGGTCCTCCAGCAACAATTAAGGCTCTTTGGTAAAGAGGTTTTGTTACAAACAATTTGTGTTGGTCTTCTTTGCTATATTTTTTTAGTAGTTCCTCTTGATCTGCTTGTGAAAATACATTCCTATCTCCGAAAAATTTTACATAACCGCCTAGTGGTATCCAACAAACTTTCCATCTTGTCCCTGATTTATCGTTCCATCCAAATAATTCTCGACCAAAACCTATCGAAAAATCTGTTACACCAACACCATATCTTTTTGCAAAATAATAATGTCCATATTCATGAATGAAAACAACAACAACGATTAATACAATAAATGGTAATATAAAATTGAGCATTTATTAAATTATACAATAATTAGGTTTTAAATAAACATCAATTATTTCAATTTCCATGCAATTATTGGTGATAAAGTTGCCGCAATAAATGAACAAAATAAAAGAGATTGAGAAATATACGATGGTGCTAAATCCATTGGCAAAATTATTCCAAATAGTATTGATTTAGAAAAATCAGGACTTGGAAAAAATAATAGTCCTGCAATTAATCCTATTAATATAGAAACATAAGCATTTTTTTCATCATAAGATTTTGAATAAAAAGTATAAAAAACACTTAGAACAGCCGCACAACAAAATAAATCTGCTATTAAGAATAAATAAAGAATACTAAATCCTTTTGATGCTACAAAAAAAGCTATGACCGAAAGAAAAATAACAAATTGTTTTGAGATATTTAAATGATTATTTTTTAAATTTAATACTTTATCTACATCGACTATTACCAAACTTGAAATAGCATTTATTAAAGTATCAATACTACTTATTGTTAAAGAGATAGCTAAAATTATTACAATGACTGAAAATATTATTAAATTTTCTTTTAATAAAATTGAGAAAAATGCAAGATCAGGTATTACATTAGTATCTTGAGAGACAGCCACTAAACCACTAAATCCTATAAAAAAGACTATTGGTAATATTATTAAAAATGAAAATATTAAACTTTTTTTTAAAACTTCGTAATTTTTTGCAGCGTAAACTCTCTGCCAATTACCTTGATGAAAAAGATTAGTTGCAGCAACAGCTATAAAGAAAGTTAAACCAGCAGTATAATTTGGGAGATAACTAAAACTTAACAAATGCGGATTATTATTTTTAATAATTTCAAAGTTAAAATCGTTTGTTTCAATTGAGGTAATAAAAATTAAACTAATTATTAAAAGACCTATAAATACAAAAAATTGAATATTATCTGTAATTAAGGATGCTCTTAAACCTCCATATAATGTGTAAAGTAACGAACATGATATTACTATTAAAGAGGTAATCCACAACTCAGTACCAGATATGTAATTAATTAAAAAAGCTACAGCAGTAACTTCAGCAATTAAAAAGATTGTCATATAAAAAATGGAAAAAACTAAAATCAGTTTATAAAGATTTGGTCCAAATCTTAATCTTATTATTTCAATAATACTTTTGCCTTGCGGATAACTAGTTCTAAATTTTTTACCAAGATAAATTAAAATAAAGAGTGGAAATGCAGTTCCTAGTGAATAACCAATCACTGCACCAATTCCTCCCCATGTTGCTGCTGATGCCGGTCCAAATAAAATCCAAGCACCAAGTGCTGAAGCAACAAGACTTGTTGTTAAGGATAAAGTTCCAATCGAACGGTTTGCAACTAAATAATTATTAAGTCCTTTAAATTTTTTTGAAAAATAAATTCCAACAAAAACAAATATTAAAGAAATTGAAATAATTAATATTATTGCTGATGATTGATTGATTATATTTAAATTATTCATTTTCCCTTTCTGAATTACCGGACAGGTTCAATGGGTTATTCTCAGCTAAAAGCACCCCAAGATCTAAGTAAATCATTAAATTTAAAATTTCAAGAAATTATCCTAGATTTTGCATTACTGATTAGACTAATTAGCATTGTATTTTCTGAGTTGATTGAATTAGTTTACGAATTATTAATTCTCTTCCTTTTAGTTATGAACTTATTAGGCTTTAAGAAATTAAAGCCTAATTAAACCATAAAATCTAATATTAGCTTAAAGCTACTAACCAAAATTAAAGCATAAATAATATTGTAGAATAAATTTTCCTCAATTATTTTGAGTAATTTATAACCTATAAATATTCCAATTAGCGCTAAAGGGAAAAGAGTAACTGACTGATACAGAGTATCAAAATTCATCATGGATAAATAAACATACAGAGGAAGCTTAATTAGATTAACACAACTAAAAAAAATAATTCTTGTGCCAACATAAATTTCTTTTTTCATTCTTAGTGGAAGCAAATAAAGACTTGTTGGGGTTCCTCCCGCATGAACACAAAAACTTGAAAAACCAGCAATGGATGAACAAATAGCCCCTTTAAAAAAGTTTTTTTTTGCTGGTATATTTTTTTCTTTTTTAAATAAAAAATAATGACCAGCAAATAAGAAACCCATTATTCCGACAATTAGTTTAAGCAAATCCTCTGAAAAATAAGTAAAGGTAAATGAGCCTATTATTATTCCTGTAGCAGCAAATGGAACTAATAACTTTAGTGTTCCAAAATCAAATTCCCTTCTAAATCTATAAACAGCAATAATGTCTGAAAAAATTAATATTGGTAAAATAATTGCAAGTGCTTGATTTAATGGCATTACTACTGTCATTAATGGAACTGAAATTAATGATATTGATCCACCTAAACCTGATTTAGCAATTCCATATAATACGATAGCTGGAACAACGCTAACAAAGAATAATAAATTTATCTCCATTATAAATTAGAAATATAGTAATAAAGATAAAACCACTAATATTAAAACTAATATGATGACAGCTATGTAATTGAGTTTAATTTTAAATTTGCTTAATAAAAATTCATTAATTTTTTCCCAGAAAATAATAATTAAAATTAATAGTACTGCTGGAAGAATAAATTTAATCATAAATCTATTTACATCAAAAAATACATCAATCCAAATATAACAAGTATAATTATTATCCAAATTGAAAAATTAGATATCAATTGTTTAATATTTGAGTTTGATCTGAGAAAATTAGGTAGAACTAATATTAAGACTAATATTAAAAATATTGCAGGAATTATCTGGTCAACAGTCAAATTAATTTTTTATATTATAACCTTTTTTAAGTATAATTGAGACAAGAGTTACACATACAATTAAAAATATAAACATTGTTGAAATACTTATCCAAATATCAAAATCAGAAACTCCATAAAATGCAAACCTCAGCCCATTAATTAAATATACAACAGGATTAAAATAAGTGACTGTTTGCCAGAAACTTGGGAGCATATCTAGCGAATACAAACTTCCACCTAAGAATACCATTGGTGTTATGACAATTGTTGGTATTATAGACATTTGCTCGAAATTTTTACTAAGAAGTCCAATTAAAAACCCGAACAAAGCAAAAGTAAAAGCAACCAGAATTAATAAGAAAATCATTAGTAAAGGAAACTTTACATTTACTTCTGCAAAAAAAAGTGAAGTGCAGAAAATTACTGCAGCAACAATTAATGTTTTAGTTGCACCCGCACCAACATAAGCAATTACAATTTCTACAGTAGAAATTGGAGCTGCTAAAATTTCATAAATTGTTCCATTAAATTTAGGAAAAAAAATTCCAAAAGAAGTGTTACTGATAGATTGCGTTAATAATGTTAACATCAATAATCCTGGAACTATATAAGAGCCATAACTAATGCCATCAATTTTTTGTACATAATCCCCGATTACCGAGCCGAATACTATAAAGTATAATGAAGTAGATAAAACTGGAGAAAGAAGAGATTGTATTAATGTTCTTCTAAATCTATCCATTTCATGAAAATAAATTGCTCTTAATGCGTAAAAATTAATCCTCATTATTTTCCTTTACCAATGTCACAAAAATCTTTTCAAGATTATTTTGCTCTGTTTTTAAGTCTCTCATCCTCAAACCTGCATTTTTTAAATCTTGAAGCATCTTTGTAATACCTGTTCTTTCAGCATGTAAGTTATAGTTGTAAATTAATGAATAATTATCATTAGAGATTGATAAATTATATTCATCAAGTTCTGATGGAATTTTTTCGACTTTATCCTGCAACTCAATAGTTAATTTTTTATGACCCATCTTTTTTAATAAATCTATTTTATTATCAACAACAATGATTTCTCCTTGATTAATTACAGCAACTCGGTCTGCGATTGCCTCTGCTTCTTCAATATAGTGTGTTGTTAAAATTATGGTTACTCCAGTTTTCCTTAATCCCTCTACAACTTTCCACATATCTTTTCTCAATTCTACATCTACGCCTGCCGTTGGTTCATCAAGAAATAATATCGAAGGTTCATGAGATAATGCTTTTGCTATCATTACACGTCTTTTCATTCCTCCTGAAAGCTGATTTAACCTTAAATCTTTTTTATCCCATAAACTAAAATCTTTTAGAACTTTTTCTATATGTTGCGGGTTTGGCTTTTTTCCATATAAGCCTCTTGAATATGAAACATTGTTAAACACTGTTTCAAATTGTTCTAGTGAAATTTCTTGGGGGACCAGTCCTATTCTTGATCTTGTTTCTCTATAATCTTTTATAATATCAAAACCATCTACTGTAATTACTCCAGAAGTTGGTTTAACTATACCACATACAATACTTATCAGTGTAGTTTTGCCAGCTCCATTTGGTCCAAGCATAGCAATAATTTCACCTTGCTTTATATTTAAATTAACAGTTTTTAAAGCGTTAAATCCATTGTCGTATACCTTTGAAAGGCTATCAATTGTTATTAAATCTTTAGTCATTATCTGAGGTCTTAATTTGATATAGAGATGTTTTTAGTGACAAGCAATATTATATTTTTTTAATCTCCAATAATTGTATGGCCATGGAGTTAAAAATCCAACTAAAAGCATTATTGGTACTACCCACCAATTTAAAATAGCTCCACCTGTTAAAATTACATCTGTGAGGTTCATGGCTATTTCCATACTGACCATTGATATAAAGCTCATACCAAGCGCAGTCTTTAATGCTTTGGAAAAATCAAGTTTTTGTCTTAGTAAAATTATAGTTTCTAAAATAATACTTGTAATCAAACCATTTATAATTGCTAAAGTCATGATGGCTAAAACAGGCCAGGGAATTCCTGTTATCTGAAAATACAATATGGTTCCAAAGTCACCAATTGCACAGCCTAGTAAACACCAAGCAGTATTTTTTGCGCTTCTTTTCCAAGTATGTTTGCATGACCAATTAAAATTAACTGCTTCTGAACTCATTGTTTGCTCATTTCTAAATGATATTCATAAATATCATCTTTCCAATAAGATTTAATGTACGAAAGAATGTTATCAATACCTTCATCACTTATTTTATCACCAAAACCCATCATCTTGCCTTCATAATTTTTTATCAATTTAGCAAATCCATACTTTATCATTCTATGTAGTAACTCATCTGTATGATGCCAAGTATGACCAGTTCCATTTAAAGGCGGTGCTTTTCTATGCCCATCCTCATCTAAACCTTGCCAATTTGTAGCTCCAGCTAAATTTGCTTGGTGACAAGAAACACAATATTGATTGTATAATATCTTGCCATTTTTAATTGCTTCTAATGAATCTCTAGTTATGGGATAGTGCGAATGAGATAAAGCAGTATCTGCATAAAATAAAACAATAAAAATAAAAAAATACTTTTTCATTAGTGTGGAGCCCTATATCTGCTATGACAAGCTTTGCAGCTCGACCACATATATTGTTTCAAAGCTGCTCTAAAATCATCTTGGTCTTCGATAATTGAAGCTAGCTTTATCATTTGATCAGAAGATTTTTTCATTAGAGCATTAAATTCATCTTTTTCTTCCCAAATAATTGGTAAAGCCTCTGTTCCGTGTCCCTCTTTTGTATTTTCTGGAAATAAATTTAGTAATTCTAAATAATTATCACTCATTCTAATCATCAGTTTTTTTGAGTCCTCAATTTCAACTTCGTTAAGTAAAATACTAATTCTTTTTGCTAGTTTGTAATTTTGACTAAATAAAGATTTTCTTTTCTTAATAATGTCTTTTGCGCTCTCTTCTGATAAAACATTAGAATTAAATGAAAAAGAAAGTGCTACAATAAACATTATTTTGAAAATATTATTTATTTTTATAAAATAGCTCATGAAGAATGATATAACATTACAATATAGTTGGTTAGCTAAATTTTTCCATTGGTTCACTTTGCTCCTTTTAATTGCTCAGATACCAATGGGGTTTATTTTAGTCAGATTGGATTTTTCGGATTTAAGAATAACTATAGAAAATGTGCACGTAATTGTTGGGATATCTATATTTTATATAACTTTATTTAGGTTAATTTATAAATTTTTTAGCAAGTCCCCAAAACTAATGCCTGAGGCATTCTTTGGACAAAACTTGATTGCGAAATTGAATCATTTCGCTCTTTATGTCGCACTTTTAACAATAACAACATCAGGAATTTTAAAAAAGCTATTTAATGGTGAAAAACTAAACTTTTTTATTTTTAAATTAAGGATTGAAGATAACTTTGATTTAGCAGATCAATTTTACAATGTTCACGTTATTTCAAATTATACATTAATAGTTTTAATCTCATTGCATATTATTGCAGTTTTGTTTCATCAAATATTTTTGAGAGAAAACATCTTGAAAAGAATGACCAGATAATTAAATAGAGCTCATGAAAAAATATTTTGTCTTTTTTATTTTATTCTTGATACCAAATATCTCATTTGGTTTCGAAAAAACCACAAACTTTGATCTGAAAAAATTATTTGAAATTCAAAAATCTGGTAAAACAATTGTTATTAATTCTTGGAATGAATATTGTTCAACTTGCGCAGCACAAACAAAAGTTTTCGATCAAGCAATGAAAGACTTTAAAGATGTTGAGTTTTTATTCTATGAGCAAACAGAACATGAAGATATTGCTAAAGCTTTAGGAGTTAATTATTGGACTACAATAGTAGTTTTTAAAGGTGAAAGTGAAGTAGCAAGAGAAATTGGTTTAACTGACAAAGACCAAATATATAATCTAATAAATAAAGGAATATAATTCCTTTTTACCTCCCCTTTCGAGGAGGTGAATTCAACAAAAAAAGAGAGAAATAAATGTATGTTAAATTCAGGAATAATTTTTTAAATTATGACTGCTATATAGAATTAATTTTTTTTTTGTCAATTTATGAAAAAGCAAGAAAAATTAGGGATTTTAATTAAGCAATGCTTTTTGAGCTGGCAAATAATCATGACCAAATACATCAGCTACAGCTTTATGAGTAACACCTCCTTTAAATACATTTAATCCTGCTTGAAAATTTTGATCATCATTTAAAGCTTTTAAGTAACCATCTTTTGCTAATTTAGATAAAAAAGGAAGTGTTGCTTTATTCAATGCAATTGTTGATGTTCTAGGAACACCACCGGGCATATTTGCAACGCAATAATGAATTATATCATCTATTATAAAAGTTGGTTCTGCAAAGGTAGTCGGTTTACTGGTTTCAACACATCCTCCTTGATCAATTGCAACATCTACAATCACTGATCCCCTTTTCATTTTTTTTAACATATTCTTTGTAACTAATTTTGGTGCCTCAGCACCTGGTATCAAAACACCGCCTACTAACAAATCACATTCGGAAATTAATTTTTCTAAATCAGTTTTATCACTTAAATTAGGTATTATTTTATCTCCAAACATTTGGGTAAGTTCGTTTAATCTTTTTTCAGATTTATCTACAATATTAACTTTGGCTTTCATGCCTGTTGCAATTATAGCAGCATTTTCTCCTACTACTCCACCTCCAAGTATAACTACATTTCCAGGTTCTACACCAGGAGCTCCTCCTAACAAAAGACCACGGCCTTTTTGATTTTTTTCTAAACAATGTGCACCCGCTTGTACTGACATTCTTCCAGCTACTGCACTCATTGGTGCTAACAAAGGAAGTCTTCCGTTATTATCTGTGACTGTTTCATAAGCGATGCATATTGATTTGCTGTCTATTAAACCTTGTGTCAGTTCCTTGGCTGCAGCAAGATGAAGATATGTAAAGACAACTTGATTTTCTCTTATCATTCTTACTTCGCTAGATTGTGGCTCTTTGACTTTAACAATGATGTCGGAGTCGTTAAATATATCTTCAGCTGTATTAACTATTTTTGCTCCACTTGATACGTAATGATCGTTTTCAAATCCCGCTTCAAAACCTCCATTATTTTCAATTAAAACTTCGTGGCCATTAGAAGTTAATGTCTTTACACTTTCGGGAGTGAGTCCAATTCTATTTTCTTGAGGCTTTATTTCTTTTGGAACCCCGATTTTCATAAAATTAAATTAATTTTTTTTGCTTTTTGAATAGTTTGTAATACCAGTTCTTAGTTTCTCGATTATTTCATCAATATGTTTTTTTTCACAGATAAACATTGGAGCAATAATTAAACAATCTCCAGTCGCTTTAAAGTTAACCCCTGCATCATAACAGTGTTTGAAACATGTAAATCCTGCTGCGCCAGGTTTTTTATGCATTTTAATATCAATACCACCCATCATTCCATAACCTCTTATGTTATCAACAACATCAATATCTTTTAAAGACATTAAACCTTCTTGGAAATATGGAGATAAATTTTTTGCTCTATTAAAGATATCATCTTTTTCAAAAATATCTTGAACTGCTAAGCCTGCAGCTACTGAGACAGGAATTCCAGAGTAAGTGTAACCATGAAATAATTCTATTGTTCCTTTTGGAGATCCATCCATAACTGTGTCATAAATTTCTTCTTTACACGCAACTGCACCTAAAGGACTTATTCCATTTGTTGTAGCTTTAGCCATTGTTATAATATCAGGTGTAACTCCGTATTCTTGAGATGCAAAAGGCGAACCTGTTCTTCCCCAACCTGTAATAACTTCGTCAAAAACTAATAAAATACCATGCTTATCGCAAATTTCTCTTAGTCTTTGTAAATATCCTTTTGGTGGAACTAAAGTTCCTGTTGATCCAGCAATTGGTTCAACAATGCAAGCTGCAATATTTTCTGAACCAAAATTTGTACAAATTCTCTCAAGATCTTCTGCCATCTCTGCGCCAGTTTCAGGTTGACCTGAAACAAATTTATGTTCTGGTAAATGTGTATGTCTCATGTGAAGAACACCTGGCATCAAAACATTGGCAAATGTTTTCACGTTGTTAATCATTCCGCCAACAGAAGTAGCTCCGATATTCATTCCATGATAGCCTCTTTCTCTTCCAACAAACCTAAATCTATGTCCTTCACCTCTTGCTTTATGATATGCAACTGCAATTTTTATTGCAGTCTCAACAGCAGTAGATCCACAAATTGTATAAAAAATTCTATTTAAATTCCCTGGTGTATGTTTTGAAATTTTTGTTGCAAGTTCAAATGAACCTCCAAAACCTTGTTGAAATGGTTGAGCATAGTCTAATTTTTTTAATTGATTTGTAATCGCATTAATTATTTCTTCTCTTCCGTGACCTAAAGGATTACAAAATAATCCCGAGCTTGCATCTATCTGAG
>CACFZE010000005.1 GCA_902570695.1 uncultured Pelagibacteraceae bacterium | reverse complement strand
ATATATGTCAACATTAAGTTTTTTTTCCTCAAAAACACTAGCGAGAATCAAATTTGTTAAATTTTGGCCTATAAGACAAATTTTCATAACAAAATAATTTTAACAATAAAAATTAAATGATACAAAGTGACAAATGCAGTTTTGATTCATGATATTTAAAAATTATATCAATAAAATAAACAATTTTATCATAAGAAGATTGGCCGAATTAGTTGGTATTTTTCTGGTGGTTGTCTCAATATTACTTTTTATATCTCTAATTAGCTATTCACCAGAAGATCCAAATTTTATATTCCCAGAAAATCAAGAGATAAGAAATTTACTTGGATTTAGAGGAAGCTTCATCGCTGATATATTTTTTCAATCAATTGGTATAATATCACTTTTAATTCCTTTTTCTCTTCTATTTACTGGAGTATCAATAACAATTAACAAAAAATTTATTATTATTATAGAAAATATTTTTTTCATAATTCTTTACATTATTGTTGCAACTTTTTTCTTTAGTATTTTTCATAAGGAAACCTACTGGTTAATAATAAATGGGAACAACGGTTTTGTTGGCGATTTAATGTCAGAAACTGTAATTGTAGATTTTTTGAAAATTAATCAAACAGTGAGTTACTATTTATTAGTATTTTTTATTTTATTATTTTTTTTGCTAAGCAGTAATTTCAAAATTTCTCATATTTTAAGTTCATTCACTATGATAAAAAAACTGTTTTCATCAAAAAAAGACAATTTAATTTCTCAAGAAAATACTTTTAAAGAAAATACTATGATTGAAAGATCTAAGGAACCTCCTGTTCAAGAAGATTTGTTTTCTAATAGCAAATCAATTTTAAGCGATGTAAAAATTAAATTACCTTTAATCGATTTTTTAAAAAAACCAGAAAAAGTTTCTAATAATAAGGAAGATATAAAAATTGATGCTGCGGGTTTGGAAAAAATACTTCTTGATTTTGGTGTTGAAGGAAAAATAAAAAAAATAAGTCATGGACCAGTTGTTTCTCTCAATGAATTTGAGCCTGCCGCTGGGGTTAAAGTTTCCAAAATAATAAATTTAGCAGATGATATTGCTAGAAATACAAGTTCAGTGTCTGCGAGAATAGCCACAATACCCGGGAGTAATACTGTTGGTATTGAACTACCAAAGATATCCAGAGAAAATGTTTTTTTAAGAGAAATAATTTCAGATAAAAATTTTAAAAAAAGAGAAATTAAATTACCTATTGCTCTTGGTAAAAGTATATCTGGAGAACCAATAACTAGTGATTTAAGCTTGATGCCTCATTTATTAATAGCTGGAACTACTGGCTCAGGAAAATCAGTATGTATAAATACAATTATCTTATCACTAATTTATAAACATACCCCTGATATCTGCAAGTTCATTTTAATTGATCCAAAAATGTTAGAGCTTTCAACTTATGAAGGAATTCCTCATTTATTATGTCCAGTTATAACAGAAGCAAAAAAGGCGGCGTCTGTTTTAGGTTGGGTAGTTAAAGAAATGGAAAGTAGATACAGGTTAATGACAAAAGTGGGTGTAAGGAACATTGATGGATATAACGAAAAGCATAAAGTTAAGATGCCTTATATTGTTGTGATTGTTGATGAAATGTCAGATCTTATGTTAGTAGCTGGAAAAGAAATTGAAAATTATATTCAAAAATTATCACAAATGGCTAGAGCGGCTGGAATCCATATAATAATGGCCACTCAAAGACCAAGCGTAGACGTAATAACTGGTACAATAAAGGCTAATTTTCCTACTCGTATTTCATTCCAAGTAACCTCTAAAATTGATAGCAGAACAATTTTAGGTGAGCAAGGGGCTGAGCAACTTTTAGGTAAAGGGGACATGTTGTATATGTCTTCTGCAAACAGAATTACTAGAATACATGCGCCTTATGTATCTGAAATAGAGATTGATAAAGTAAATAACTTTCTGAGAAATCAAGGAGAGCCAGATTATGTTGATGAAATTTTGAATTTTGCTGATGAAAAAGAAATTGTTGAAAAAAATAAGGATAATTCTGAAACCGATGAATTATATAACGAAGCATTAGAAATAATTAAATCAGAAAGAAAGGCATCTACTTCATTTTTGCAAAGAAAATTACAAATTGGATACAATAGAGCTGCAAGAATTATTGATCAAATGGAAGCTAACGGTGAAGTTAGTAAAGCAAATCATGTTGGTAAAAGAGAAGTATTAAAATAGTGAGATATATAATTTTTATTTTAATATTTTTTTATCCAATTAATATTTTTGCATCATCAAAAGAGCTAATAAAAAGTAAATTAAATGAGACTGATAATATATCTTTTAAATTCATACAAAAGATTGGAAAAAAAACTGAGAAAGGCGATTGTATAATTTCCTATCCAAAAAAAATTTTATGTAAGTATGATGATATTTATAATAAAATTTTAGTCTCTAACGGAAGATCACTCATCATAAATAGTAAAAAAATTACAAATTATTTAAGATACCAGCTTAAAGATACTCCGCTTAATTTAATCTTAGATAAAAAATTTCTATTAGACAAACTAGATCAAGTTGAAACCATTAAAGAGAATGATGAAACGTTCTCTTTTAAAATTGCACATAACAATAACTTACTAAATATTTTTTTTGATAAAATTAGTTATGAAATTAAAGGTTGGACTACAACCGACATTTATCTTAACAAAGTTGAAACCAAGTTGTCTAATGTAGAAACAAATATAATGATTAATGAAAGAATATTTAGAGTTCAAAATTATATTAACTAATATCCAAATTAATAGTTTCAGATTTAAAAATTTTCATTCCTCTTCCTAAATAATTTTTTAGTGCATGTTTGTGGTCAAGCGAGCAAGTATGCAACCAAACTTTTTTAGTATTTTTTCTAAATCCTAACTTTAATGCTTCGGACAGTAAATATGCGCCATATTTTTTCCCTATGAATTGATCAAGGATACCAAAGTAGGCCACTTCACATTTTTGCGATTCTGGATGAAATAAAAGTTCGAAAAAACCAATTAAATCATCGTTTTCACTGAGTATGTAAGTCTCTAAATTTGAATTGTTAGTATAATCCATCCATTTAGTATCATTCCAAACTAATCTATCGATCCAACGATAACTTTTACCAATATTCTTATAAAAAAATTTATTGATTTGAAAATCGGGAGGAATTTTTTTTTCAATCTTACATGAATTTTGAGGCTTTTCAGATAAATTTATTTTATCTGGTGAGTCTATCTCTAAATATTTTCTATAAACCCTAGTTATCACGAAACCATTTTTCCAACTTTTTCACCACCAAATAAATGGAAATGCAGATGCGGAACTTCTTGACCACCATAATCACTTATATTAGCCAGAGCTCTATAACCTTTACCATCTATAGACGAGATACCTAATTTTCTTGCAACAGTTGTAACACCTTTCATTAATCCAATTATTTCTTCGTTGGATGCATTCGTGCTGAAGTCGTCTAAGTCAATATATTTTCCTTTTGGAATAACTAGAGCATGAATTTTTTTTTGAGGATTGATATCATAAAATGATAATACAAAGTCATCTTCGTAAATTTTATTACAAGGTATTTCGCCTCTTAAGATTTTTGCAAATATATTATTCTCATCATATTTCATAGATTATCGTTTATCTCCCAAAGGTTTTCCTGTTATGTCCGTTGTAAAATATTGATAAAACATCACAGATATAACTTCAATATTTTCCATCATTCTAATCATATCAAAACTTAAATCAGCTTTTTTACAATTTAATTCTCTAAAATAATATACTTTCGTATTGCCCAACGAAATATCAATCTCTTTACTCAATTCTTCAATTATATTACTTTTTTTTTTGATAACATAATTATAACTGCATACATTAGCAGTAGCCCAAGTAAGTATGCTAAATATAATTGCAGCAATAATTAAGGACAACTTCAGCATTTATTAATTTATTGTAATATCTTTGCTGCAAAGATGATTTGGAACAGTACACATGGTCCCTGTGCAAGGAGTTGTAATACAAGTCATAACTTTAATAGTGGTTCCAGGTGACCTCATTCTGTTAAATCCGACATCAGTATCGTTTGAAACACCTCCTCCATGGGTTACAGAAGTTTTTGAACTATCGTAAGGGTTCTTGAAATCCACTAATGCCTTTTCAGTAGCTTTTGCAACAACATCTTTCCAATCAGCTTGACTTTGTTTTGAACAATCTAATTCGCTGTTCATCGCTTTATCTTCACCCAATGAACATTTCATGGACTCGCTCATAATGTATTTAACAATTGCATTATGATTAGACTTTGCTGCAGATTTCTTTGCACCAGAAGTGTATCCACTATAAGCAACAACACCAACTGCTGCCAAGATACCAATTATTGCTACTACAACTAAAAGTTCAATAAGTGTAAAACCTTTTTGGTTCATATTAGAAATATATTTTAGTTAATTTTTTAAATTTTTGCATTGTTAAAATATATGCAACTAATAAGATAAATTTTTAAAAAAAGAGAGGAAAAATGAATAAATTTAAATCAATTTATAAAGCTATTATAAGCTTAACATTTATTTTTTCATTTGTTCTTACTTCAACAGCTGCTTTTTCGGAAATAGTTGGACGTTTATCGGTTCACTGGAGTCCAAAGCACCATAGTGCAAAACATGCACAAATATTTGCTGATGAAGTGAATAAAAGAGCAAAAGGAAAATTAAAAATAGAAGTTTATCCTTCTAAACAATTGTTTGGAATTAGAGAAGTAATGGGAGCAGTAACATCTGGTGCGGTTGAACTTGGAGGAATTGTTGGTGTAGTAAGTTTTCCACCAATAAACAAAAACTTTAATGTTGCTTCATTTCCAGGGCTATTTAATTCTTGGGAACAGCAAAGAGGTTTTTTTCAAAATTCACCTAAAGGAAAAGAAATTTGGGGTGAATTAACAAAAAAAACTAATTCAACTTTAGTAATGTATAACCCAGTTGGACCCGTAATGACTTTTTCAAGTGCTAAAGAGTTAACTGGGATCGATGCTATGAAAGGTCTAAAAGCTAGAAGACTTTTAAAAAGTGAAGAGCCAATGTGGGATGCTTTAGGAGCAAATAGAGTATCTTTACCTACTGGCGAAGTTTATACTTCATTACAAACTGGAATGATTGATACGATAAACAGCCCTCCAGGAAGTATTGAAGCATATAGCTGGTGGGAGTTTTTAAAATACGCTCAAAAGCCTTATCAATATTATGCTGATGCATATATTATGGCAAACTCAACTTGGTTTAATAGTCTGTCTCCAGACTTACAAAAAATCATAATGGATGTTGGTAAAGAAATAGGAAAAAGATCAACTGACTTAATTATGGATACTGGAGAAAGCACTCTTAAGAAATTCCAAGAAAGAGGTGGAGTTGTTACTACACTTTCAGGGGCTGAAAAAGCTAAGTTTGATAAGCTTATGAAAGATGAAGTAATGCCAGCAATGGCTAAAATGATTGATGCTGACGCTTTAGAAGCAGCGCAAGCATATGCTAAAAGTAATTAGAAGAAGTTAAGCTTTTTCTATAAAGATTATGAGGGCATTGCGAGCTATTAATAATTTGCTAGCAAAAGCTGCAATTTCGCTCGCAATGTTCATCGTCTTTTTAATGGTGGCAGCTTTAGCATTAAGCGCCACAACAAGATTTATAACAGGTACAGGATTTGCATGGTTTATTGAATTACCACCTGTAATGGTTAGTTGGTTAGTATTTCCATTATTAGGTCCTTTATTAAAACAAGGACAACATATTAAAGTAGATTTTTTAAGTCACTATTTATCTGACAAATCAAAAAATATTATTGGAACAATTGTAAATTTAATTGCTCTAATTTCTGCGTGTGTCTTCTTCAAAGCAGGAGTTGATGCAACAACAATGTATTACAATTTAGGACAGAAGATGGAATTAGAAATTAATATTCCAATTTGGTGGATGTTTTTAGCATTTCCAGTTGGTTTTTTAATTTTAGCATTAACATCATTAGAACTTATTTTAGATAATTTCAAAAAACTTTTAGGGAAAGAGTAAATGTTTGGATTAGCTTTTATTATTTCTCTTGTAACATTAGTTATTTCGGTTCCAATTTTTTTAGTTTTCGGCTTAGGAAGTTCATTAGCTGCAATTGCTGGATTAAATTTACCTTGGTCAGTTCTAATTCAGGTTTCATTTGGTGCATTAACTAAACATGTTCTTATTGCAGTTCCATTATTTATTTTTACTGGAATGGCAATGTTAAAAGGAGGTGCTGCATCAAGACTAGTTAAGTTTACAACAACTCTAGTTGGTCATTGGCCAGGTGGATTAGGTGTTGCTATGGTTATTGCGATGGGATTCTTTGCAGCTTTTTGTGGATCCATACTTGCAGCAATTACTGCTGTTGGGACAATTATGATGCCAAAGATGATTGAGCAAGGTTATCCAACTCCATTCGTTGTTGTCCTAGCAGCCTCTGCAGCTCTATTAGAGGCATTGATACCTCCATCTAATGCAGCCATACTATTTAGTGCTCTAACTAATGTTCCAGTCTCTAAAACCTTTGCAGCAGGGGTTATTCCAGGCTTAGTTCTCCTTGTTTTGATGGTCCTTCTAGTTTTGTTTAAATGCAGGCATATTAGAACAGATGAAAAAGCATCTTTAAGAGAAAGAGTAAGTTCTTTTATTGCTGCGCTACCAGCATTAATCACCCCAGTGATAATTTTAGGTGGAATTTATGCAGGGATACTTACTCCGTCTGAATCCGCCGCTGTTGCAGGTGTTTATGCAGTTCTAATTGGATTTTTAATTTACCGTGAACTAACATTTTCATCTTTGATGAGCTGTTTAAGAGAAACAGCCATCATTACAGCTGTTATTTTTGCAATTATAGCAACCGCAACATTTTTAAGTGTTGTTTTAACTTATACACAAGCTCCTCAAAAAATTATTACATTCTTCACAGATAAAGGTGTGAGTGTAAATCTATTCTGGATAATGCTTGGAGCAATTTGTTTAATTCTTGGAACGTTTATTGAAATTGTTCCTGTTTTTTATTTAACTGTTCCAATTTTTGCGGCAATCACATTATCGTTCAATCAGAGTTTACTTCATCTTTATGTGGTGTTTGTTGCATTTGCAGGAATAGGAATGATAACACCCCCTGTATGTGTTGGTATTTATACAGCAGCAGGTGTGATCAAAGAAAATCCAGCCAAAGCTTTTAAAGAAGTTCCCCTATTTACAATCGTTGGAATAATTTATGGAATACTAATGATACTCTTTCCAATATTCTCAACCTGGTTACCCGAAAAATTATAAATAAACTATTTTTTTTTCTTTTTTTTTTGTAAATTTTTCTTATGTTCTTTGATAATTTTCTTATAAGCTTTTGCTGTCAAAGGTTTCGGATTAAATTTTTTTTCATTTTTATCATAAAATTCCTTGTGTCTTTTCATATAAATTAAATTACCCCATTGAGTAAATGGATTATATACCATCACATCTTTGTCTAATGTGTCTTCTTCACTTAATATAAATAGAAAATGTCTCATAAAGAATAAAATTAATGGAATTAAAATTAATAATTTTATAGTCCCATCCGTGGAGTCAAAAATGTAATAAACAAATATGTTATAAGATCTTTCAATACTAAAATTAAAAGCTAAATCTGTAATCCATTCTAAAACTAAGAAAGCTAAACCACATGCTAAGAAAGTAATAAAAAAACAAAAAATAAATGTTAAATAGAAAATGATAATTTGACCGAACAAAACAAATAGCTTGTGAATAAATATTTTCATAATTTTTTAAAAATTAATTAAAAAAGAAATGGTAAACTATTAACCCTACTAAAATTCCTTTAATGAAAGATATCCATGCAAGACCATGCTCAGAAAGTCCAAGTTTTTTCTTCCACCACTGAATTTGTCTTTTTTCCCAATTTATATAACCTTGCATCATAGTTATTTTTTTCTACTCTTTAGTTCTTCCATTACTTCTTCAATTTTTATACCACTTTTTTCTAAATACATAATTAAGTGATATAAAACATCTGCAGCTTCATGGATTTTATTTGAGTCTTGCTCTACAGCTTCAATTAGTTCATTTATCTCTTCTAAAACCTTTTCTTTCGCTAAAGATTTATCCTCTAAAAGCTTATTGGTATATGAACCTTCAACAGGTTTAATTTTTCGCTCTCTTGCAAGGTTTACGAGATCTTCTAAAATCTTTAACATTCTAAATCCTAACAGGTATATCTTTCGAAGCCAAATATTGCTTAGCTTCATTTACTGAATAAGTGCCATAATGAAATATAGATGCAGCTAAAACTGCACTAGCACCTGATTTTATTCCATCAACTAAGTGATCTAAAGTTCCAACTCCACCTGATGCAATAACTGGAATATTGACCATGGATGATATCTTTTGCATCAATTCAATATCATATCCAGACTGAGTTCCATCTTTATCCATAGAGGTCACTAATAACTCTCCAGCACCACATTTTTCCATTTTAGATGCAAATTCTAGTGCATTTATGCCAGTTGGATTTCTTCCACCATGGGTGAAGATTTCCCATCCATCATCTTTTCTCTTTGCATCAATTGCAACAACAATGCACTGTGATCCAAATTTTCTAGAACTATCTTCAACAACTTTTGCATTTTGTACAGCTGCTGTGTTTATGGAAACTTTATCAGCTCCACAATTAAGTAATTTATTTATATCATCAACACTTCTAACTCCACCACCAACTGTTAATGGCACAAAACATTTCTTAGAAGTTTTCTCTACCACTTCATAAATGGTATCTCTATTTTCATTTGAAGCAGTAATATCCAAAAAGCAAATTTCATCGGCACCACCATCACTATAAATTTTTGCTTGTTCCACAGGGTCTCCTGCATCTTTTAGATCTACAAAGTTTATACCTTTTACAACACGACCATTTTTGACATCTAAACAAGGTATAATTCTGTTTTTAAGCATCTATTTCTTTTGCAAGTTCATCTAACTTTATATCTCCATCGTATATAGCTTTTCCAACAATTACACCTTCGATATTATTTAATTTTTTTGCTCTTTTAATGTCATCAATTGATGAAACACCACCAGATATAACTACCGGACAATTTGAAATATCTGCCACTTTTTGTGTTTCTTCAAAATTCGGGCTTTGCTTAGTTCCATCTCTATTAATATCTGTGTAAATAATTCTACTAACACCGTAATCATTTACTTTTTTTAAATATTCAGTTGTTAATTTGTCAGATTCCTCTGTCCAACCTGAAATTGCAAGATGACCATCTTTAGCGTCTAAACCTAATGCAATTTGATTTGAAAATTTTTTACAAGCTTCTTCTAAAAATTTTCTATCTTTTATGGCAGCACTTCCTAAAATTACTTTTTCAACACCAGAATCAACATATTTTTGAATAGTTTCATAATTTCTTATACCGCCACCTATTTCTAATTTAAGGTCAAATTTTCCAATAATATCTTGAATAATATCAATATTAATCGGCTCCCCGATTAATGCACCATCCAAATCGACTATATGTAAATTTTTAAATCCATTATCTTTATATTTTCCAGCTTGCTCCAAGGGAGACATTTCATACTCAGTTTTATTTTCAAAATCTCCTTTGATTAATCTTACACACTTTTTATCTTTAATATCTATTGCAGGAAAAATTTTCATATTAATTAAGAATTTTCTTTTTAGCTTTTTCAAATTCATCTTTTGATAAAACACCAGATTTATACAGCTCGTTTAGCTCTTGAATCTGATTTATCAAATCAGAATCTTTTTTTGTTGATATGCTTTTACTAGATTTATTTTTTGATTTAAAAGAGTTATCAATTATTTGGTTAAAATCTAAAAAAAAACTTTTGCAATCAACGACACAATAGCCATCCATAACAAATAACTTATCTTCAACTTCTGAAATATAGTACGCAATATTACCCAACTTAATTTTCGATGATGCAAGAAGATACGTAATATCACCATTGATTATAAGGTAAGGTTTCTTATTTGAATATTTTGATATGGTGAATTTATCAAAATTTATAAATAAACCATCCATAAACATATAATAGTCTTTGCCAGATGTTATTTCATTTTTAATTTTATTTGAAAATTTTTTTAGTTCTGACGAAGACATTTCTTTTATTTCATCAATATTTATTCCAAATTCAGACAACATATCATTATCATTTATTTTTTCTTCAGTTCTAAAATATGTAAAAAATGTTCCAGAGTTATTTTTTTTCAAAATATTTTTTGTAGTCTTTAATAAACTTTTAACCTTGGAATCACTGAATGAATCTATCATCTTATTATATTTAGTTATTATTGGCTTAATGACTTTTATTTCTTCAAAATTTTTTCCAGCTTCTACCTGATTAACAATTTCTAGGACTTTATTGTCGATTAAGCCAAAACAAGTTGAAAATTCTTGACAAAAAGAAGAACCAAAACTTGTATCATTCCAATTAATTACATTGAATTTATTAGGAAAAATTATTTTGTGCATTCCTAGATCTAGTTCTTTTGCAAAAGATTTTGTTGAAATAAATATTAAACCTAAAATTAAAATATATTTTTTCATTTTATAAATTTATAAAATTATCAATTATTTTTAGACCAGTCTTATCACTTTTTTCAGGATGAAACTGGGTTCCAAATATATTTTCTTTCTCAACTGCACACACAATATTTGATGAATAATCAGTTGTAGCAGCGGTGACTGAATTATCATTTGGAATAAATTCATAGCTGTGGACAAAATACATATGTGAGTTATTTTCTATATCTTTAAAAATTTTACTTTCCTTAACAATATTTATTTGGTTCCAACCAATATGTGGAAGTTTATATTTTCCATTTTGATTATCAATTTTAGATACTTTTCCTGAAATCCATCCTAAACCTTTGGTTTCAACTTCTTCATAGCCAACATCTGCAAACATTTGAAGGCCTACACAAATACCAAGAAGTGGTTTTTTAGTATATAACGTAAACTCACTTAAAGTATCAATCAAACCATTTATGCTATTTAAACCATCTATGCAGCTCTTAAATGAGCCCTGCCCTGGTAAAACTACTTTATCGCTTGATTTAATTTTATTTAAATCTGAAGTTACTTCGATATTAACTTTATCTTTAGCAACTTCCTTAAAGGAGTTAATTACAGAGCTAATATTACCCGATTTATAGTCAACAATTGTGACGTCCATTAATCTTATAAAGAGCCCTTTGTCGAAGGAATTGTACTTTTGTTTCTTGGATCCAATTCTAATGCAGCTCTTAAAGTTCTGGCTAGTCCTTTATAACAAGACTCTATAATGTGGTGACTATTATCACCGTAAATATTTTCAACGTGCAATGTAATTCCTGCAGCTTGAGAGAATGCTTGGAACCATTCTTTAAATAATTCAGTGTCCATCTCACCAAGTTTTTCAACTTTTAATTTTACATTCCAAATCAAATAAGGTCTGTTTGAAACATCTATTGCTACTCTTGTTAATGTTTCATCCATTGGTAATAAAATATGTGCATATCTTTTAATGCCTACAAATTTTTTTGAGGCTTTTTTTAAGCATTCTCCAATAGCAATCCCGGTATCTTCTGTTGTGTGGTGAAGATCGATGTGTGTGTCTCCTTTTGCTTTAACAGTCAAATCCATTGATGAGTGTTTAGACAGCTGTTCGAGCATGTGATCTAAGAAACCTATTCCTGTGTCAACTTTGTACTTACCTTTACCATCAATATTAAGGTCAACACTAATATTGGTTTCTTTTGTTTTTCTAGCTATTTTTGCTTTTCTTTTCATATTATAAATTAGGTATATAGGTATTTTTGATTATATCAATAATACTAAACCTGGGCTTGAACTATTTAAATTCATATCCATCTATAGTCCATGACAACAATTGTGCTTGTAAGAAAAAATAATGACGTAGTTGTGGCCAGTGATGGTCAAGTTAGTATGGGTAATACTGTAATTAAGAAAACTGCTAACAAAGTTCGTAAAATTGAGAAAAGAAATGTGATCGCAGGATTTGCAGGATCGACTGCAGATGCACTTACTTTGTTTGAAAGACTAGAGTCAAAGCTTGAAAAGCATGCGGGTAACCTAACAAGAGCTGCTGTAGAATTAGCAAAAGATTGGCGTACAGATAAATATTTAAGAAGATTAGAGGCCTTAATGGCAATAGGTGATAAGGAAAAAAGTTTTATAATTTCTGGAACAGGTGATGTTCTTGAACCTGAGGGAGATGTTATTGGGATTGGTTCAGGTGGAAATTATGCTTTAGCAGCCGCAAAGGTATTAATGGATACTGATATGTCTGCAGAAGAAATTGCTAAAAAATCTATTAAAGTTGCGTCAGATATTTGTGTCTTTACTAACGACAATTTGAGTATGGAGAAAATATAATGGAAAAATCAAATGTTACATCATTTCCAAAAGGCAAAATTGCAAAAGAGAAGACTACAATTGCAAATTCATTATCACCAAGAGAAATTGTTTCAGAATTAGACAGATTTGTTGTTGGGCAAAATAAAGCTAAAAGAGCAGTTGCCATCGCTCTTAGAAATAGATGGAGACGTCAGGCCTTAGAAGATGATATGAAAGACGAGGTTCTACCAAAAAATATTCTAATGATTGGACCAACTGGTGTTGGAAAAACTGAGATTTCTAGAAGACTTTCAAAACTAGCAGAAGCGCCGTTTGTAAAAGTTGAGGCAACAAGGTTCACTGAAGTAGGATATGTGGGACGTGATGTAGAGCAAATTGTAAGAGACCTATTAGAAATTGCAATTGCTATGGAGAAAGTAAAAAAAAGAAAAGAAGTACATGCTCAAGCACAAAAACTAGCTGAAGACAGAGTTTTAGATGCACTGGTAGGTAATAAAGCAAGTGTTGCAACAAGAGAAAGTTTTAGAAAAAGACTTAGAGATGGAGATTTAGATGATAATGAAATTGAAATAGCTGTTAGTGAATCTAATCAGATGCCATCATTTGAGATACCTGGAATGCCAGGGGCAAATGTAGGAATGATAAATATTTCTGACATGCTTGGGAAATCCATGGGTCAAAAGCCCAAAAAAAAAGAAAATGTCAGTCAAAGAATCTCACGAAATTTTAATAAATGAAGAATCAGATAAACTTATCGAACAAGACAAAATTATAAAATCAGCAAAAGATTCAACAGAAAATAATGGGATCGTATTTTTAGATGAAATTGATAAAATTTCTGCAAGAACAGATAGAGTTGGTGGTGATGTTTCAAGAGAGGGTGTTCAAAGAGATTTATTACCATTAATAGAAGGAACAACAGTAAGTACAAAATATGGACCTGTTAAAACAGATCATATTTTATTTATTGCTTCAGGGGCTTTTCAATTAGCAAAACCCTCAGACCTTTTACCTGAGTTGCAGGGTAGACTACCAATAAGAGTTGAGCTAGACGCACTAAATAGCGAAGATTTTATAAGAATATTAAAAGAACCAGATAATAGCTTAATAAAACAATACAAAGCACTTTTGAAAACAGAAAATGTGGATTTAGAATTTACAGAAGATGGAATTAATACTATTGCTAATATAGCTAGTGAAGTCAATTCCTCTGTTGAAAACATAGGTGCAAGAAGGTTACATACGATTATAGAAAGAGTTTTAGATGAAATTAGTTTTACAGCAACAGATAGAGCTGGAGAAAAAATAACAGTTGATAGCAAATACATTAAAGATAATATCGGTGAATTGGTAAAAGATACTGATCTTTCAAAGTTTATTTTATAGTTTTCAAAAATATATCAAAATTTCCTTTTGAAGGGCTATTAACAGATTCAAAATCTATTTTAATTATTTTTTTCATTAATTCAGAATTATTCTTAATATATTCTGGTACTGAATGTTTTAAAATACTTAGATCTGAGGATTTATAAGGATCAGCTAAATTTTTTGATCTCATTCCCTTACCAGTAATTACGTTAATTTTTTTTACTCCGCTTAAATAACAATGTTCAACAAATTTAGAGATCTCTTTATTAGCTTCTTCTAATGTGTAACCGTGTAAGTCAATTGATCTCTCTATAATTTTTCTTTTATTTGGTAGATTAATATCTTTGCTCTCAAGTTTTTCTGAACTGTTTAAGAAATTTTGCCAATCTTTTTTATCTTTGTCTGATAATTTGTTTGTCAAGCTTGAGTATCAATCAAAAGCCAATTAGGGTTAGAAGATTGACTATCTTTTGAAAATTTCCAGGTATCTAAAACCTTTTTTATTTTTTCTGGATCACCAGATACAATTTTATTATCTTTATCTTTAACACAAGAAATAATTTCACTTACAAATTCAACCGTTACTTCTAGCATATTTTTATTTTGTTCATGCTGCTTTATCTCTGCAGAATTTATACCTATAAATGTAGTTTCAGAAGAAAAATTTTTAGACTCTCTATCTTTAATAGCATCTTCGAATTGCTGATAAACACTTTTGTCCAAAAGAGATTTAATATCTTTCAAGGTTCCTTTTGCAAAACTTGTAATAATAGTTTCGTAAGCTATTTTAGCTCCTTTTACGAAATCTTTTTTCGCATTCTCGTCAAATGTATTTGCATTTAAAACGGATGTTGGTTTAGTTGGTGGAGCTTCATGGGGAAAGCTTGAATTTATATCTTCTTCAAAACCTGTTTTTTTTCCTAAAATCCCTCTTAATCTTAGAAAAATGAAACCCGCAATCATTGCAAGTAATATGATATCTATGTATTCAAAACTATAACTCATATACTTATAATATTTACTATGTTATTAAATTTCAACCTGCTATTTAAATTATAGACAAATGAACACAGTTCTAATTTTATTAATTGGTATTCCACTTATTGAAATTTACCTTTTTATTAAAATAGGATCGCAAATTGGTGCATTTAATACTGTTTTATTAATAATTACTACAGCTATTGTTGGCGTTGCCTATGCAAGGTATGAGGGTTTTAACACTTTAAAATCTGGCATAGGACAAATTGTAAAGAATGAACTGCCAGTATATGAAATAATTTCAGGGGCAACCCTTGCTTTTGCAGCTTTTCTATTAATTTTACCTGGATTTGCAACAGATGCCGTTGGTATCGTATTAATCATACCTTTTACCAGGAAAATTTTTTTAAATAAATTAGTAAAAAAAAATAAGAATAATTATGAAAATAAAAAAAAAAATAATAATTTTATAGAAGGTGAATATGAAGATATAAATGAAAATGATGACAAAAAAATATGAAATAATTTTTAAATATATTCAAGATTTATCAGTTGAAATTCCAAGTGCTGAAACTTTCATGATTAGTAGAGAACATATAACTAAATATGTTTTGAGCATTAATATTAATACGAAAACTCTAAAAAATAAAATGTTAGAAGTTTTAACAAAATTAACCTTTAAAGATCCAAATGAAAATAATAAAAAATGTCATTTTGAAATTTTGTATGCAACAGTAGTAAAAATAAATGACGATAAAATGCAAAAAAAATGAATTAGAAAAAATAATACTTTGCGACGTTCAAAAAGAAATTTACCCCGGACTTGAAAAAATTTTGATCAGAACTATTAAAGACTCGGGTTTTCCAGCATTAAAATTAGATAAAAAAATTGATTTTGATCTATTATATCGTCAACGAACTAACTAAAAGAAATTTCTTTTTAAATTTTTTTTTATAAATTCTTTGTGGTCGCTTAGTTCTTGTTCTGTGGGTTTTATTATTTTTTTTGAGTAGGTATTAACTTTTTTAAAACTTCTTTTTAAAAGTTCTTTGTCTTGAAACTCAAATATTGGTTCTTTTTGGTCCAATAGATTGATGTATACTTTTGATAGTAATTCACAGTCTATTAACGCAGTATGTTTTATTCTTCTAGAATTATCTATTCTGAATCTTTTACAAAGTGCATCTAAACTAATCCCTGATCCAGGAAATTTGTTTCTAGCTAACTCTAAAGTATCAACTACGAAATCTTTAGATATAATATTCTTATTTATTAGCATCAGTTCATTATTGAGATGACCAATATCAAATTCTGCATTATGTATAACAATTTTTTTTCCATTTATGAAATCAAGAAATTCATCCGCAATATCAGAAAACTTTTTTTTATCAGATAGAAATTCATCTGTATATCCATGAACTTTTAATGCACTTTCTGATACTTTTCTTTCAGGATTTAGATAGCAATGAAATACATTCTTTGTTGGAATAAGATCTTCTAACTCTATGCAACCTATTTCAACTATCCTATGACCATCTTTAACAGATAAACCAGTTGTCTCAGTATCAAGTACTATTTCTTTCATAAAGAATTTTTTTTTTAAGGAAGTTAACTTTTTTTTTCATTATAATCTTTGTAAAATTGTTATCGACAATAAAATTTGCCAATTTTTTTTTTTTTAACAAAATTATTTGATTTTCGTTAAGACTTTTTAATACTTTTGCATCAAAATTAGTTCTTTTTTTAAGTCTTTTTAAAACTTCTTTTTTTTTAGATTTAACAAACAGCAAAACATCATCCTTTTTATTAAGTTTATTCTCAATAAGAAGAGGAACATCAAGGACAACCATTTTATTTTTTTTATTTTTAGCTAAGAAAACTCTCATTCTTTTTCTAACTATTGGATGAACTATTGAAGATATTTTAGCTAAATTTTTTTTATCTTCTTTGATCGCTTTAACTAACTGTTTTTTTTTTACAGGAAAAGAATTGATGAATTTTGGTAATTTTTTTTTCAACTTAACAAAACAATTTTTATCATTTTTGTAAACTTTATTGACTTCCTTATCAGCGTTAAAAACTGGGCAATTAAATAATTTAGCAATAAATGACTTACCAGAACCTATTCCACCCATAACACCAACTCTAATCATTCTTTTTTATATGCACCTTCCTCCGTCTACTTCTAATACAGCTCCTGTTATCATGCTGGCTTCGTCTGAACATAAAAAACATGCAGCGTTTCCCATATCTTGAGGTGTAGAAAACCTACCAATTGGAATTGTTGATAAAAATGCTTGTTTTTTTTTAGGGGTATCGCCACCCATAAAAGATTTTAACAATGGTGTTATTCCAGCAACGGGGGCTATTGCATTTACTCTTACTTTATATGGAGCAAGTTCAATTGCCATCGCTTTTGTTGCAGTTATCATCCAGCCCTTGCTTGCATTATACCAATTTAGCTTTGGTCTAGGAGATAAACCTGCGGTTGATGCAACATTTAAAATGACACCTTTTTTAAGTTTTTTCATTTTTGGAACAAAAAATTTTCCACAATAATAAACTGACTTGGCATTTACGTTAAAAACTTTATCAAACTCTTTCTCAGTCACAGTTTCCATAAATTTAGGCTTATGAGTTACTCCTGCATTATTTACTATTATATCTATTTTATTATATTTTTTATAAACATAGTTAAATAATGATTTAAAATTTGATGCTTTCGCAACATCGGCAACAAAATAATCTTGAGACAAGTTTTTTGAAGCCTTTTTTAATAACTTTGAATTTAAGTCTACCATTATTAAATTAGCACCCTCGTCGGTAAATTTTTTTGCTATACCTTTTCCAAATCCAGATGCTGATCCTGTTATTATTGCAACTTTATTTTTTAATCTCATAATTCAATTTTTTAATAAATTTATAGTTTCCTCATCAATATCTGGTTCAATATTATGCCAAATATTAAAAGCTTTTTGGGCTTGGAAAAGGAACATATTTAATCCATTTTCAAAATTATTACCTTTTTGATTTCCTATATTTAAAAATTTCGTCTCAAAAGGATCATAAATTACATCATAGAAAAATTTATTTTTTCCGAATTGACTAAAATCATGATCAAATTCATCTTCTTTTTTTAGACCTATACTGGTTGCATTAATTATCATATCAAAATCTACTAAATCACCCCAATCCAAAACCATTAAGTCATTAAATATATCTTTTAACTCATCAGCTTTACCTTTCGTTCTATTGCTAACAAATATTTTTGAAGCGTTCATTCTTTTTAAAGCATATATTATTGATGGAACTACACCACCAGCACCTAGAATAATTATAGTCTTGTTAGCTACATTATAATTTAATTTTTTTATGCTGAGTTCAAAACCGTCGATATCAGTGTTGTGGCCTATTAAATTTCCATTTTCAACAGAAATGGTATTTATGGATTTTGTTCTCAAAGCATGGCCACTTAAGACGTTGATGTAGGGAATAATTTCCTTTTTAAAAGGTACAGTTACATTAAGACCATTCAACTTACCTTGTTTTAAGTTTTCACATAATTCAGCTAGGTCACTTTTGTGTGTCTCTAATTTTCCATAAATTGCATCTAAATTATATTTTCTTATCCAAAAATTATGCAATTTTGGAGATAGTGAGTGATCTATTGGATTTCCAATAACTAAAAATTTTTTCATTTATAATTGCCTAGATACTTTTTAATATCAATTATAGGTAATCCCATAATAGTATTTTCATCTCCATCAATAGATGTAAATAAATTTTTACCCTCTCCTTCTATTTGATAAACATTATATGCATACAGAGCTTCGTCTGTTATTTTTTCTAAATATTCATTGATTTGTTTGTCTGAAAAATTTTTCATTGTAAGAAACGCTTTATCTGTATAATTCCAAGTCATTGATCCATTTTTAGATATACAAACTGAGCTTATCAGTGAATGTTTTCTTCCGTTTAATTTTTTTAAAATATTAAAAGCTTCTATCCTGTTTTCAGGTTTTGAAATTAATTCTCCATTTAAATCTATTACGCTATCTGCACCAAGAACCAAAACATCATAATTTTTTTGGCTAACCTTGTTTGCTTTTAGTTCGGCCAAATTTTTTGAAATTATTTCCGGAGATGCGCCTTCATTTAATAAACTTTCTTTTACGGGATCCTCATCAATATTTGAAGGAAACACTATACATTGAATCCCGTTTTTTTTTAAAATTTCCTCTCTAACCTTGCTTTTTGAAGCTAAAATAATTTCAACCATTTTTATTTTGTATCTCAAATATTTTAATTATGGATGCTGCAGTTTCTTCAACAGATTTTCTAGTTACATCTATTGTTGGCCATTTATTTTTTTTAAATATTTTCTTAGATTGTTCTACTTCAAATCTAATTTTTTCTAGATTTGTATAATCTGACGCTTCATTTTCTTTCAGAGAATTTAATCTATTTCTTCTAATGTCATAAAGTCTTTCAGCTTCTGTGGTTAGGCCAATAACACAAAGTGTTTTTGATTTCATAATATCATTTGGAATGCTCATATCATTTACAAGTGGAATATTTGAAGTTTTTAATCCCTTGTTTGCAAGATATATTGAGGTTGGTGTTTTGCTTGTTCTGCTAACACCAACCAAAATAATATCTGACTCTAAAATGTTTTCTGTATTATTGCCATCGTCATGATTCATGGTAAATTGTATTGCCTCAATCCTTTTATAATAATCTGCATCTAAAACATGTTGGGCGCTAGGCTGGTGTGTTGCTTTTTCGTTTAGAATTTTTGAGAAGTTAAGTATTAAATCTCCTAAAACACCAAAGCATGGAATGTTTTTCTCATTGGCTTCTTCTGCTAGAAATTTTGCTAATTTACTATTAACAACAGTATATAAAATTATTGGACTCTCTTGTTTTTTAGCCTCATTCAATATAGTGGTAATTTGATTTTCGGTCCTTGTAAACGAAAATTGGTTTAGATCATAGTCAAAGTTATTAAATTGCGCCTTTAGAGCCATGAAAATTCTATCAAGTGTCTCTCCTGTTGAGTCTGATATTAAATAAACTTGGTGTGTATTCTTCATGTATAAATTGTTTATAAATTAATTATAGAATAAGAAAAACTTTTGATTTAGCAACCACATCTAATTTTAGTATACATGTTATTGTTTAATTAACATTTTTATAAATGTGAATAACTTATTAACAATTTTCATATATATAAAAGTGATCAAATAATGTCTGTTTTAAAGGTTTTTTTTTCAGGATAATGAATAAAAAGTTAATAAAGTGTTGAAATTGAGTAATTTACGTTATCAACAATTCATACTAATAATAAATCTAAATATAATTATCTTATTATAAATGACACCAATAAAAGAATGTTTAATAAATAACAAAACAGATCAAGTTCCTATTTGGTTAATGAGACAAGCGGGTAGATATTTACCTGAATTCAGAGAAATAAGAAAAAATAACCCAAATTTTATAAATCTTTGTTTAAACTCAGAACTTTCAAAAGAAATAACTCTTCAACCAATAAAAAGGTTTGGCTTTGATGCGGCAATTATTTTCTCTGACATTTTAATGATACCTTACGGACTTGGTCAAAAAGTTGAGTTTAAGAAAAATTTTGGACCTAACCTTCAGGATTTCGAGATAGACAAATTAATAGAAATTGATGAAGAAAGATTTACAAAAAATTTATCTCCAATTTACCAACTTATAGCCAATTTGAAAAAAAGTGAAAATTTAAAAAAAAAAGACATAATTGGCTTTGTAGGAGCTCCTTGGACTTTACTTGTATATATGATAAATAAGGTTTCACCAAAAAATGGTTTAATAACTAATTTTTTTTTCAGATATAGGCCTAATTAATAACTTGTTAAAAATTTTAGATAAATTTATTAAAATTCATATCAAAAACCAAGTGAATGCCGGAGTTTCTATAATCCAAATATTTGATAGCTGGTCTGGGCTGATCAAATCTGATTTTCATAAATATTTATACGATCCAACATTATCTCTAGTTAATTATACCAAGAGTTTAGGGGTACCGGTTATTTGTTTTCCAAGAGGTATAACTGATTACAATCAATTTTGTAAAATCGTGAAACCAAGTATGATCAATATAGATTATAACGTTGATCCAAAAAATTTAATCAAAAATATAGATTTACCTATACAAGGTGGATTGCACCCTGAGGCATTATTAACAAACAAAGCTCAACTAAAAAAGGAAGTAATTAAATATTTAGAGATTTTCAAAGATCACCCTTATGTATTTAACCTTGGACATGGTATTCTTCCAGAAACAAAAATTGAAATGGTAGAAGAATTGGTAAAAATAGTTAGAGAATTTAAATGATGAAAGATCACCCTAAAATTAAATTTGGCAAAACTGGAGTTTTAATTGTTAACTTAGGCACTCCAGATTCAACAAAATGGCTAGACATAAGAAGGTATTTGAAAGAATTTTTGTCTGATAGAAGAGTTATAGAGGTTAATCCAGTTTTATGGCAGTTAATACTAAACCTTATAATTTTAAACTTAAGACCATCTAAAACAGCAAAAGCTTATAAGGAAATTTGGATGAAAGATATAAACATGTCACCATTAATGTATTATACAAAAAAGCAAGCTGAGAAAGTCTCAAATTCAATATCAAATGAGGAAATATTAGTAGACTTTGCAATGAGATATGGAAATCCGAGTATTAAAAGTAAAATAAAAAAATTACATGATAATGGTTGCGAAAATTTAGTAATTCTTCCTTTATATCCACAGTATGCTGCTGCTACTACAGCAACAGTATGCGATGAAGTTTATAGGACATTAATGTCTATGAGGTGGCAACCATCGCTTAAAATTATTCCGCATTATGAATCTGATCCTTTATACATTGATGCATTGGTGAATTCTATTAATTCTAAGATAGAAAACATAAATTGGAAACCAGATTTAATATTAGCCTCTTATCATGGAATACCAAAGAAATATTTTGATAAAGGAGACCCATACCATTGCTATTGTCACAAAACCACAAGGCTCATTTCTGAAAAGTTTAATGAAATAGAAATTAAAACTACCTTTCAATCAAGATTCGGACCTGAGGAATGGTTACAACCTTATACAGATAAAACTTTAGAACGTTTACCAAAAGAGGGAGTAAAAAATGTTTTAGCAATTTGTCCTGGGTTTTCATCAGATTGTGTTGAAACATTAGAAGAAATATTAATTCAAGGAAAAGAAAGCTTTATCGAGGCCGGTGGAGAAAATTTTGATATGATTTCGTGTCTTAATGATAATGATGATCACATAAAATTACTTAATAGTTTGATTAAACGAAATATTTAATTAATGAATTATTATTTTCTTTTTAAATCTTTGCATTTAATCTCAGTTATCTCATGGATGGCTGGTTTATTATATCTACCAAGAATTTTCGTATACCATGCTGAAAATAGTGATGATAAGAAAATTTCAGGTGTATTTAAGATCATGGAAAAAAAATTGTATTTTTACATTATGACACCAGCCATGATTTTATCATGGATATTTGGCTTGCTTTTAATTCACAGTATAGGATTTCAGCAATTAGGACAAACGTGGATGTTATTAAAAATAATATTTGTGATTTTCCTCAGTTTGTATCATTTATATTTAGGAAAAGCCTTAAAACAGTTTAAATTCGATCAAAATACTCATTCACATAAATTTTATAGATTAATTAATGAAATACCTACAATATTGCTTATTTTGATTGTTTTTGTTGTAATTTTTAAGCCTTTATAGGGTTGAAATTTTTTGAACAAAAACTATATTGATTATATCTATACAACCTTCCCAAAATTATGAACATTCAAGAACTAAAAGAAAAAAGCTCAGAAAAACTGATTACAGAAGCAGAAAATTTAGGCATCGAAAATGCAAGCACACTTAGAAGGCAAGAAATTTACTTTGCAATACTTAAAAAATTAGCCGAAAAGGGAGAGGAGATTACTGGAGGTGGTGTTCTCCAATTATTACAAGATGGTTTCGGATTTTTGAGAGCAATAGAGTCAAATTATTTACCAGGTGCAGATGACATTTATGTTAGTCCAAATCAAATAAGAAGATTTGGTTTGAGAACAGGCGATACTGTTGAAGGACCTATAAGATCACCAAAAGAAGGAGAAAGATACTTTGCATTGTTGCAGGTTAGTAAAATCAATTTTGAGGAAACAGACAAATTTAAACATAAAATTGCTTTTGATAACTTAACTCCACTTTATCCTAATAAACAATTAGTTATGGAGGTTGAAACTAACAAAGTAGAAAAAAAAATTGATTTAACACCAAGATTAATTGATTTAGTAAGTCCTATTGGAAAAGGCCAAAGATCATTAATAATTTCGCCACCAAAAGCTGGAAAAACAATGATTTTGCAGAGCATTGCTAATTCAATAACAGCAAATCATCCCGAGTGTTATTTAATGGTTCTTTTGATCGATGAGAGACCAGAAGAGGTTACAGATATGCAAAGAACTGTCAAAGGTGAAGTAATTAGCTCCACCTTTGATGAACCGGCTCAAAGACATGTGGCTGTTGCTGAAATGGTAATTGAAAAAGCTAAAAGGTTAACTGAACATAAAAAAGATGTTGTTATATTATTAGACTCGATAACTCGTTTAGGAAGAGCATATAATGCAGTTGTACCAAGTTCAGGAAAGGTACTAACAGGAGGAGTAGATGCTAATGCACTTCAAAGACCCAAAAGGTTTTTTGGCGCAGCTAGAAATATAGAGGAGGGTGGTTCTTTAACAATTATTGCAACAGCTTTAATAGACACAGGAAGTAGAATGGATGAAGTTATTTTTGAAGAATTCAAAGGAACTGGAAATAGTGAAACTATACTTGATAGAAAGATTTCCGAAAAAAGAATATTTCCTGCAATTGACATAACAAAATCAGGAACAAGAAGAGAAGAATTGATTTTTGAAAAAAATGATCTTCAGAAAATGAATGTTTTAAGAAGAATAATAGCTCCAATGGGATCAATGGATGCTATCGAATTTATTAATTCTAAATTAAAGGAAACAAAGAATAATTCTGATTTTTTTAATTCAATGAACAAACCAGCTTAATCGATATATCCTAATTCTTTCATTTCTTTTTGAAAAATTTCTTCTATAGATTTTGTTGTTTCTCTTTTTAAAAGTACTTTATAATTATTTTTGTTTCCTAAATTAAAAAAAGTTTTTGTTTTACCATCTCTAACTGAGTAAATTGACTCGTCAAAACCTTCCTTTTCCTCTTTTTTTTTTAGCACATCAAAGTTGGTTGTTTCAATTGCGTTTTCTAATTTTTTAATATCTATCTTCTCATCTTTATTTAATATTTTATTAGTAAAATTAATTATTTTTTTAAAAGTGTTTAGCCGGTCATTTTCTAAATTTTCGTACTTGATAAATAGAGATTCCAAATTATTTGATAATTTCCAAGACTTATAATTATTTGCCCAAGAACTTATAAATGAATAATTTGAGTAATTATTATTATCATTTTCATCTCTTAAATTTCTATAAACACTATTTAACATCTTTAAAGAATCTTCTTCGCTTAATGAATAGTGGTTCATTAAGGATGTAAGCACATTTCTTGGATCGCGTACTATATATATAAAACCAGCAGTAAATTCAGAAGTAGTGAAACTGTTCCCTTTGTAAGAACCATAAACATTGTGAGTTTTTAAAAAACAAAATTGACCACTTTCTTTTATTCTTTTCTGAGCAACTAACCAATTTTTTGCAGCCTCATCAACACTTCTCAATTTTTCACCAAAAAAATCTCTACTAGGAAATTGCTTAATTTTTTTTAATAGCTCAAAATCAAATTTACCATCTTTAGAATAATAATAAGCAGATAAAAATGATCTTACCCATGTGTTTCCGCTTTTAGGATATGATGCTAGCCAAATAATCATTGAATTATTTTTATATTAAATTCATATTGTAGCTATAATAAAATGACAATATATGCGCTTTCGTCCGGTCCCGGAATATCTGGTATTGCAGTAATAAGAGTGTCAGGAATTCATACAAAAAAAGTGTTGAGAAACATGACTTTTTCTTCATTACCTAAGCCCAAAGTAGCATCTTTAAGAAAAATTAAAAATCCTCAAACAAAAGAACTTATAGATGAAGGTATTTTATTATGGTTTCCTGGTCCTCACAGCTACACAGGTGAAGATATGGCAGAATTTCACATACATGGTAGTAAGGCGGTAATTGATGCCATACATTCATCAATATCTAACATTGATGGATGTAGATTAGCAGAACCTGGAGAGTTTACAAAAATTGCTTTTCAAAATGGCAAAATAAATCTGTTAAAGGCAGAAAGTATTTCTGATCTTATATCTGCAGAAACAGAAATACAAAGACAACAAGCAATTAAAATTATGTCTGGTAAAAGTTCAGATAAATTTAATTCTTTAAGAGAGAGACTATTAAAAGTTTTATCAAATATTGAAGCTAAAATAGATTTCCCTGAAGAAGATTTGCCGAATAATATTTTACAAAATATTCACTTTGAGACAAAAAGCATTAAAGATGAAATAAAGAAAATCTTGAATGATCAAAAGGTAGGAGAAATCATTAGAGAAGGTTTTAAAATTGCAATTGTAGGCCCTACTAATGCTGGCAAATCATCTCTTTTAAATTATTTATCTAAAAGAGATGTAGCCATTGTATCGGAAATAGCCGGGACCACTAGAGACGTTATTGAGGCTCATTTAAACTTAGATGGCCTACCCATAGTAATTTCTGACACAGCAGGAATAAGAAATTCTAAAGATGAAATTGAAAAAAAAGGCATAAAATTAGCGTTGAATAGAGCGGAGAATTCTGACCTAAACATAATAGTACTAGAGCCAAAAAACGTTGATTTTACTGATTTTTTGAAGCATTTTATTCCTAATAAGTTTATTTTGGTAATTAATAAAATAGATCTTGGTATCGAACAAATAAATGATGAGATAAAAAAATATAATCCGATTTATATCTCCATTAAAGAGGATAAAAACTTAGATACTTTAATGAATAACATCAAGGAAAATTTAAAAAATAAATTCTTATCATCTAAAGATATTTATATAACCAGACAAAGACATAGAAAAAATTTAGAAAAATGTGTTGAACATTTAAATCGTTTTGAAGAAAAAAAATCTATAGATGATTTTGATAAAGGAGCGGAAGACATAAGATTGGCAACCAGATATTTGGGAACAATAGTAGGCAAAGTCGATGTAGAAGAGATATTAGGTTCAATTTTCAGCGATTTTTGTATAGGCAAATAATCGTTGGTATTTAAGACTTTTTAGATAATATTAAGTGTTTTCTTGTAAATTATAAGATCGATAATAAGTTAAAGTTGTGAAAAATGAATTAAAATTTGATGTGGTAGTAGTAGGTGGTGGTCATGCTGGTTGTGAAGCAGCTGCTGCTTCAGCAAGGCTTGGTGTAAATACTGCTTTATTCACCCATAAATTTAGTACAATTGGAGAGATGTCTTGTAACCCAGCTATTGGAGGTTTAGGCAAGGGTCATTTAGTGAGAGAGATAGATGCTCTTGATGGTTTAATGGGTGAGGTTGCTGATAAATCTGGTATTCAGTTCAGATTATTAAATAGAAGCAGAGGACCAGCGGTTAGGGGTCCAAGAACACAAAGTGACAGATCATTATATAAAAAATTTATGCAAGAAAAACTCGTAAACTATTGTAATTTAAGCATTTTTGATGATCCTGTAATTAGATTTAATTTTACTAAAAACGGCATAATAGGATTTTCAACTCAATCTGGAAAAGAGATTAAAGCATCAAAGATTATTTTGACAACTGGCACTTTTCTAAACGGCATGATACATATAGGTGAAGTAAAAACACCAGCAGGAAGATTTAATGAAAAACCATCTACAGGCTTAACTGAGCAGTTAGAAAAATATGATTTTAAAATAGGAAGACTAAAAACTGGAACACCACCAAGACTAGATGCACGTACAATAAATTTTGCAAATTTAGAGGAGCAGCATGCAGATAGAGAGCCATACTTTTTTTCATTTTTAACTAAGAAAAATTTTAACAAACAAATATCATGTAGAATGACATACACTAACGAATTGGTTCATAAAATAATTTCTAAAAATTTAAAAAGAAGTGCAATGTACTCTGGAAATATTCAAGGAGTAGGACCAAGGTATTGTCCATCTATCGAAGATAAGATAATAAAATTTGCAGATAAACAAAGGCACCAAATTTTTTTGGAGCCAGAAGGATTAAATGATTATACCATTTATCCAAATGGAATATCTACTTCTTTGCCAGAGGATGTTCAGTATGAAATATGCAATAAAATCAATGGTTTAGAAAATGTTAAAATATTACGACCTGGATATGCAATTGAGTATGATTTTGTAGACCCAAGAGAGCTTTTTTTGACACTGGAGACAAAGAAAATAAATAATCTTTATCTCGCGGGTCAAATCAATGGCACTACCGGGTATGAAGAAGCCGCAGCTCAAGGATTGGTCGCTGGGATAAATGCTGCGTTAGCTCATAAAGGAAAAGAACCGTTTATCCTTGATAGATCAGATGCATATATCGGCGTCATGATAGATGATCTTGTAACAAAAGGTGTTGCAGAGCCATACAGAATGTTTACATCCAGGGCTGAATATAGAATTTCATTAAGAGCAGATAATGCAGATGCAAGACTAACTCAAAAAGGAATTGATGTCGGAGTAGTTTTGAAAAAAAGAGAAAAAATATATAAAGAGAAATATCTTCAATTATTAAATACTCAATCAAAAATGGATAAATTGAAGATTACACCCTCTAAAATTGAAAAATATGGTGTAAATATTGCAAAAGATGGTGTCAGCAGATCTGCAAACCAAATATTAGGTCAAAAATCAGTAGATATGTTAAAAATACGTGAAATTTGGCCAGAAATTCAATATTTTTCACGTGAAATAGACGAGCAATTAGAGATAAATTCCCATTATAAAGGATATCTTATCAAACAGAATGCGGATATTTTAGCTTTTAAAAGAGATGAAAATTTAATAATTCCTGATAATATAAATTATGATAGCTTTTCAGGATTATCTAACGAAGTAAAGTCAAAATTTAAAAAAATAAGGCCAAAAACAATGGGTCAAGCCTTAAGAATTGATGGAGTCACACCCGCAGCGGTATATATTTTGTTGTCTCATCTTAAAAGAAAGTCTATTAAGCATATAGCTTGATTGATTCGAATTTTTTAAAAAATAGTAAATTTTCAGTTCTAAATGTTTCACGTGAAACATTAAAAGAATTAGAAAATTATTCAAATGAAATAATTCAAAAAAATAAAAAAATAAATCTAATTAGTAAAAGCACAGAAAAGTTAATAAAACAAAGGCATATTTTAGATAGTGCGCAAACAATTGATTTTATTAATAAAAAAGATATTAAAAACTGTACTGATCTAGGCTCTGGTGCCGGTTTACCTGGTATAGTTTTAAGCATTTTGATGAAATCAAAAAAGCCTTTATTTAAGCTAATTTTGTATGAAAAAAGCTATCACAAAAGTATTTTTTTAGATGAGATGGCAAAAAAATTTAATTTAAATATAGAAATTCACCGAAAAAATATTTTTGATCAAAGAGATTTAATTACCGATGTTATTATTTCAAGAGCATTTAAACCTTTGCCTATAATTTTTCAAATAGCAAAAACTAATTTTAAATATTTTAATTATATAGTTTTATTTTTAGGTAAGAGTGGTCAAAAAATTTTAAATGATGCGCTCAAAATATGGAAGTTTGACTACGAAAAGAAAAAAAGTTTAACAAATGATGAGTCGATTATTGTAAAAATTTCAAATTTAAAAAAAATAAATGATTAAAATTAAAAAAAAAAAATCAAAATATTTTTAGACATAAAAAAAATGCATAAAAAAGTTATTTCAGTAATAAATCAAAAGGGTGGAGTTGGTAAGACTACAACTGTTATCAACTTAGCAGCAGGATTATCTATAAAAGGAAAAAAAATACTCGTTATAGATCTTGACCCTCAAGGCAATGCTACAACTGGTCTTGGATTATCAAATAATATAAATTCAGATAAAACAATTTATAGTGTATTAAATGGAAATAGAAAAATATCTGATGTGATTCAAAAAACCAGTTTCTCAAATCTGAGTTTGGTCACATCGAACGTTGATTTGTCTGGTTTGGAAGTAGAGACAGCAGGCGATAACCGTAGAGCCTTTAAACTAAAGGACGAATTAACCTCTATTTTAAATGATTCTAGAGCATCTTATGATTATATACTTATAGACTGTCCTCCATCGTTGAGTCTGCTTACAATTATGGCGCTAGTAGCATCGGATGCTTTGGTTGTACCTCTTCAAACAGAATTTTTTGCTTTAGAAGGTCTGACACAACTTATTAAAACAATTGATAGGATAAAATCTAACTTAAATCCATCTTTAGAAATAAGAGGCATACTTTTAACAATGTTTGACAAAAGAAATAAACTTTCTGGAGAAGTTGAAATGGAAGCAAGAAACTTCTTTAAGGAAAAAGTTTATTCTAGTGTAGTCCCAAGAAATGTCAGATTGTCTGAAGCCCCATCACATGGCATGCCAGTTCTTTTATATGATAAAATTTGTCCAGGTAGCAAAGCTTATTTTAAATTGACAGAAGAATTTTTAGATCAAGACAAACAAGTGGAGAGTGCAGCATGATTAATCCCTTCAAAAGCAAGAGAGGCCTTGGAAGAGGACTTTCATCACTGATCGGTGATAGTGATTTGAAAACTTCAAATGATAAGATTTCTATAAGTTCGATTGTGCCAAATAGAAATCAGCCAAGGAAGGTATTTCAAAAAGATTTATTAGATGAGTTAACTCAATCAATTAAACAACGAGGAGTAATCCAACCTTTAATTGTAAGAAAATTGGATGATCAAAATAATAAATTTGAAATCATTGCTGGAGAAAGACGTTGGCAAGCATCACAATCTGCTGGTTTGCATGAAGTGCCAGTAGTGATCATTGAGGCAGATAATCTTAAATCATTAGAATTAGCAATTATTGAAAATGTTCAAAGAAAAGATCTTAATGCAATAGATGAAGCCGAAAGTTACAAAAATTTAATTGAAAATTTTGGGTATGATCAAGAAAAAGTTTCAAATTTTATTGGAAAAAGTAGATCGCATATTTCAAATTGTCTAAGACTTTTATCTTTGCCAACAAAACTGATAGATATGATTAGAAATGAAAAAATTTCGCAAGGGCATGCTAAAATTTTAATTGGATTAGACAATGCTATTTTAATTGCTGAAAAAATAGTAAAAAAAAAATTGTCCGTACGACAAACAGAAAACTTAGTTAGAGTTTTAAAAAATGGATACAAAAAATCCTTTAAGTCAGAGGATCCAAATATTATATCTACTGCAAATGAACTTTCAGAAAAAATTGGTATGAGAGTTTTTTTAAAAAATAAAAAGAATAATTCTGGCACTATAACTGTTGAATACAAAGAAACTGATCAACTTGATAGATTGATAAAGGTTATAAAAAATAACTATTAATTAAGTATAAAATCTGAAAGAATGTTTAATGAGTTATTACTATTATTTTTAATCAAAACTTCAATTTCACTAATTTTATAAATATTTTCTTTTAAATCTTCAGAATTCCAGGATTTAACTTGTTTTTTCACTATATCTTTATCTTTCCAAAAAATCGGAGGTTTTGTTTGCAATATAACTTGATCTAGATTTTTATTCTGTTCATATTTTTCTATTATTCCTAAAAGCCTCTTGGATTTGCTCAAAATAGTTCTTACAATCAATATGCAATCTTCATCTGAATAATTATTTTCATTTAAAGTTTTTGCAATTTTTTTAGAATTCTTAGAAAGATAACAATTAACCAAATGATTTACATCTATATTTTCAGCCAGATTTGATAACTTTTGCACATCTTCAAAGCTAATAATTTTGTTTGAAAAAGAAAAATTCAAAATTTTATTTAATTCAGTTTTTAGATTTTCTCTATTTCCACTCGATCTATTGATTAATAAATTAATACTTTCTCTAGCCAAATTAATTTTATTTTTTGTGAGAAAATTATTTATAATAGGTAACAAACTTCTTTCATTATCTTCGTAAAAAGGAATAATGACTAAATTATTATTTTTTTCGAATAAGCTTCTAATTTTTGAACGCTTTTCCAGCATTCCACATTTTAATAGAATTTTGATGTCACTCAAATCTTTATTTATAATGTCATCAATAACTTTAAAAATTTTGTCACTAACTCTTGAAATTATAATTAATTTATTATTTGCAAACAAAGATTTATTCATCATCTCGCTTACGATAAATTGGTTATTACTTATAAATTCATTCTCATCGTACTTAGTAATTTGTCCTTCAAATTTATCAGTAAAATATTGTTTAATTATCTCATTTTGATGTCCCTCATTTTTACCGTAAAATAAAAAGAAGTTATTTTTTTTTAAATCAATCTTATTTAATTCGTAACTTTTTATTATCATTTATTTAATCATTTTGACCGTATTTAATATTTCAGACGATATATTTTTTGATAAATTTTCTAAGATTTTTTCTTCGTATTTATCTAATTCAAACTTATCATCAATATTATTATAATTTGACTGTTTAGAAATTTTGTTTTTGAGAATATTTTTACCATCTTTTGATATCTTAAAATCTGTATTTATTTCCAATCTGTATATAATCGGGTCACCTTGTTCATTTGATGATACAATTTGCTTATCTATTTCACTTGAAAATTCAACACTATATTTTTTATTTCCTACACTTTTTTTCTTGAGTTCTTTTACTATAATTTTATTAACATTTTCATTTCCAGCTGTAGATTTTATTATCAGTTCAAAATCATAATTTTTACTTGAGAGCAAAGGCTCATATGAGCAAGCATTTATTGAAAATAAAATTACTGAAATAATTAAAAATCTAATCATTTATTAAAATATTCATTAATCGATTTTTAACAAATATAACTTTCTTAATATCTTTTTTATTTAAATATTTTTTACTAATTTGATCTCTTTTAATCAATTCTAATACATCTTTTTCTTGAGTATCTTTTTTTACATTTAAAATCGACCTTTTTTTGCCATTTATCTGTATTACAATTTTTATATCATCATTTTTAAATATACTTTTGTCAAAACTAGGCCAACTAATTTCATTTTTTTCCTCTAAATCCTCCAAACATTCATTTGAGAAATGAGGTATTACTGGTGCAAGACAAATCAAAATTTTTACATAATTTTCTTTTAAATTCTCTATGTCTTTATTTTTTTTTACATAATTGATCAGATAATTATATGTTTCATACATATTAGCAATAATGACGTTATAATTAAATTTTTCCAAATTACTTGTAATTTTAGCAACTGTTTGATTAGTAAATATTTTTAACTTTTCATCAAAACTATCTTTTTTTTCATTATATATTTTATTTTTTATTTCATTATGTAATGTCCACAATTTTTGAATAAATTTATAGGATGATACCATACCTTGTTCTGACCACTGCACATCCTTTTCAGGAGGACTATCTGATAATATAAATAATCGCACTGCATCTGCACCATAGTTTTTAATTATTAATTCTGGATCTATTACATTTTTTTTTGATTTTGACATAGACTCTGATGGACCTACTATTACATTTTCATTAGTATTGATTTTCTTAACAAACTTACCCTCTACTTTTTCTACTTCATTAGGACTTAACCAATTATTATTTTTATCCTTGTAAGTTTCATGACATACCATTCCCTGTGTAAATAAACTTTTAAAAGGTTCTTTTATTTTAAAATTAGTATTTTGATAATTAATTGCTCGCATAAAAAATCTTGAGTAAAGTAAATGCAAGATTGCATGTTCTACACCACCAATATACTGATCTACCGGCATCCAATAATCTATATCTTCTTTTCTAAAACCATAATCATTTTCTTTTGGTGAACAAAATCTTAAATAATACCATGATGAACAAACAAATGTATCTAACGTGTCTGTTTCTCTTTTATACTTTTTTCCGTCTACAGATATTTCTTTCCAGTCTTTATTGCTGTCTAATGGATTGCCTTTAACTTTCAAATTAATATTTTCTGGTAATTTAACTGGTAGCATTGATTTTGGTATAGGATGAGCAACTCCTTTCTCATCATACATTATTGGAATCGGACAGCCCCAATACCTTTGTCTTGATACTCCCCAATCTTTTAATCTATAATTGATTTTCTTTTTGCCTAAAGTTCTATCTTCAAGAATTTTAATTGTTTCTACTACAGAATTATTTGGTGCCTCTAGGCCATTAAGAAAATCTGAATTTATTAAAATACCTGGTCCAGGATATGCTTCGTCACTAACTTGAAAATCATCTTTCTTGTCAAAAGGTTTAACAACAGTTTTAATTTTTAGGTTATATTTTTTAGCAAAGTCAAAATCTCTCTGATCGTGAGCAGGACATCCAAAAACTGCTCCAAATCCATATTCCATTAAAACAAAATTCGCAAAGTATACTGGAACTTTTTGATTTTCATCTAAAGGGTTAACAGCCTCTAAATTAGTTTTAAATCCTATCTTTTCTCCAACAGCAATTGCTTCTTCTGTTGTCCCAGTTTTTGAACATTCATCTCTAAATTTAATAAAATCTTTATCATCTTTATAATATTCCGAAATCTCATGATCTAATGATAAAGCAAGAAAAGAGAAGCCAAAAAGTGTATCTGGCCTAGTTGTAAAACATTTTATATTTTCAACAGGAAGATCTCCTTTAATCTTGAATTCTATTTCACAACCAAACGATTTACCTATCCAATTTTTTTGCATTATTTTAACTTTATTTGGCCATGTCTCTAAGTCCTCTAATCCATCAAGAAGATCTTGAGAAAATTTTGAAATATTAAAAAACCACTGGCTTAATTTTTTTCTCTCAACAACTGCACCCGATCTCCAGCCTTTTCCGTCAATTACCTGCTCGTTTGCAAGAACAGTTTCGTCAATTGGATCCCAATTTACGTAATTTTCTTTCCTATAAACAAGTTTTTTTTCTAATAATTCTAAAAAAAATATTTGCTGGTGTTTATAATAATCCTCAGAGCATGTAGAAATTTCCCTGTCCCAATCTATTGAAAGTCCCAACTTTTTTAATTGGTTCTTCATAGTTTGAATATTTGAATTGGTCCAATCTTTTGGATCCAAGTTATTATCCCTAGCAGCATTTTCTGCTGGCATTCCAAATGCATCCCAACCCATTGGATGCAATACATTAAAACCTTTTAGTTTTTTATATCTAGATAGAACATCTCCAATTGTATAATTTCTTACATGCCCCATATGTATTTTACCCGATGGATACGGAAACATTTCTAAACAATAAAATTTTTTTTTATTTTTATCTATCTTTGTGGAAAACTCTTTATTTTTGTCCCAATAATTTTGCCATTTTTCTTCAACTTGTTTGAAATTATATCTATCCACGACTATGATTATTTAGTTAATCTTCGAGAGCTTTGTTAATATATTTTTTTTTATTTTTGGTCTTGGCTAATTTTTCATAAATCGCTGCTTTAGACAAAATCTTTTTTTTCAATTCATTTGATAATTCAGCTGATTTATCTACTACTTTACAGTTATTGTTCATCGAGCAATTTTTATAAAAAACTTTTATTGTTAAAGCATCAGATCTTACATCATTACTTAAGAATCTTATTGAAATTTTCACTGACTCATTTTTTGAACTACCATCACTGTACCAATCTGTTACAATGATACCCCCACTATAATTGGCAAGCGCTAGAGGCATAAAATCTAGAGTATCGAGAGATGCTCTCCACAATTCGTTAGAACTAGCAAAATCAAAAGTTCCACTTTGCCCCTTTCCAACATTATCCATAAGTCTAAATCCTCTTCCTTCTTCCATATTTTTTTGCACTCTGTCTTTAGCGTTAGGTGGAATTTTTCTTGCATCTCCTGGGTTGCATGCTGTTAGAATCAACAAACTTAGAAGTAAAATATAAAAAGATTTTAGGTATTTTTGAACTATCATAAATTCATTAATATTTAATTTTATCAATATATAATATAAAATATTCTAATAATGCTCATTTTATTGGACTTTTTTGTGATGTAAAATTGCAACACTCTTTCATTAAATTGATATAATTCCTTCAAATATTCAGAATTTACTGTCTTTTTTGATAGAAGTGTCATGTTTAATATTAATATTAAAACATAAAGGAGTATTAAATATGAACAAACTAACAAAAATAGGGTTAACAGCACTTGCTAGTACCCTAGTAGCTGGTTCAGTAAGTGCAGCAGATCTTTCTGTAACTGGTGGTGCGTCTATCACATTCGGTGGTGGTGACGACAATAAAACAACTGGTAACGGTTGGTCAATGGGTGACTCTGTTACTTTCACTGCATCAGGTGATGTTAATGATATCGGTGTTACTCTATCATACGAGATGGATGGTGCAGAAAACACAGGTGGACTTGATGATCATTCAATTACATTTGATCTAGGTGACGCTGGTACTTTAGTATTCGCTGGTCATGGTGGATCATCTGCATTAAGCGCAATTGATGATAAAATGCCAGCAGCTTACGAAGAGCCATGGGCTGTTGTAACAGGAGCATCTGCTGCTGTTGTTAATGGTGACGCTGAAAACAATATGTTCAAGTATACATATGCTCATGAGTCAGGTTTATCTGTAGCTTTAGCTTATCATAATGCAGCTGCTGCAACTTCAGTAGAATCATACAACGACTTTTCACTTGTATACACAGGTGTTGATGGTTTAGAAGTTGGTTATGGTGCAGGTACTGTACATGACACAGCTGTAGAGTCAGATGAAAGCACAATGTATGCAACATATGCAATGGGCGGATTAACTGTTGGTGTACAATCATCTGAGTTTGATCCAGAATCTGGAACTACTGAGAGAGATACAACTGGTTTAGGTATTTCATACCAAGTCAATGATGATCTTTCAGTTTCTTACGGACAACACACTACAGAGTACAACTCTGGTGATGACCAAGAAGCTGCTGCAATCGGTATAGCATATACAATGGGATCTATGTCAATTAGTGGATCATACCACTCAGTAGATAACATTGCTAACACTTCAACAGATGACAGAACTGGATACGAAGTATCAGTATCATTTGCATTTTAATTGAGGAACTAAATATTATAAAGAAGGGCCCCTTTTATAGGGGCCTTTTTTTTATTGAAAATAAGAAATACCACTGAAACCGTAACAATTAATTAACCCCAATCTCTTAATATTTGATTTATTAATTCCTCCAAGAGCTATTACATTTTTTTTACTTAAAGAACTAAGTATTCTAAATTTGTTAACACCAAGATAATTTTTGTTATTTTTAAAAATTGAAGAAATAAAAATAAAATCCACACCTTGCCTCTCTTTTTGTCGTATTTCTTTAATATTATGTGCCGATCCTAAAATTAAAAAATTAGTTTTCGTTTTATAGCTTAAATGAGCAAAACTACTATTATAGGATGGAATATAAGCGCCATCTAGATTTAATCTTAAGGAAAGACGAAAATTGTTAGATATAATAAATTTAATTTTCTTTTTTAGACAATAATCTTTAATCTTTATTATTTCTTTTAAATTGACCCTGTTATTATAGTTCCTATAAATTATAGCAGTATTATTATCTAATTTATCAATGTAATTTTTTTTAAAACTATTTATAAAATAAAATTTATTTGGAATGAATTTATGCATGAAACAATAAAAAACTTACTCAAAATTGAAGAAAATATAAAGTCTAAGTTCCCAAATAATGTCCGAAAACCTAAAATTATTGCAGTATCAAAAACCTTTAAATTGGATCATATTAAGCATTTGATTGAATATGGACATAAAGATTACGGGGAAAACAAAGTCCAAGAAGCAAATGAAAAATGGCACGAAATAAAAAAAGTTAAAAATGTAAGTTTACACTTAATTGGTGGGCTACAATCTAACAAAGTTAAAATTGCAGTAAAATTATTTGATTATATTCACTCTTTAGATAGTATTAAATTAGCGAATAAAATTGCTATTCAAGAAAAAGAATTAAATAAAAAGTTAAAAATATTTATACAAGTAAATATAGGCAACGAGAAACAAAAGTCCGGTGTTGATAAAAATGAATTATTAGACTTTTATAATTATTGCAAAAATCTTGAATTAAATATAATTGGTCTAATGTGCATTCCTCCACTAGATGAGCCAAGTGAAAAATATTTTAAGGAACTGCAAGAATTAAATAAAAAATTAAATTTAAACGAATTAAGTATGGGTATGTCTTCTGATTATATAAATGCAATTGAAAATGGATCTACACAGATTAGAATTGGTTCAAATATTTTTGGCAATAGAAATTAAAGAATTTTAATTTTAGTATTTTTTTTTATTATTTTAATTAATATTAAAAAATCTTTTTCTAAAAGACCTATACAACCCGCTGTCGGTTTAAAATTTTTAGTTAAATGTATGAAAATCGCACTACCCTTACCTAGCTGTCTTTTATTCCAATTATATTTTATTGGTAATACAAAATCATATTTATAATCGTGTCTATATAATTTTTCATATTTAAGTTTTAAATTTAAAGATATAGGTTTATTATATTTTGTTTTTGAACTGACGTCATTACACCAACCCATATTTTTTGTAATAGATTTCAAATTTAATTTTGTTTGAGGTTTTTTTTTTCTATCTTCTCTAAAATATATTCTATCCAGAGAAAATAAGCCAATTGGTGTTTTTTTATCACCCTCTAATTTATTGTATGTAAAACCATTTCTTCCTACACAACATTTAAATATAAAATCGTCATATATTAAAGTATCTTTATTTTTAACATATATTGTCATATTCTATTGATAATGTTTAAAAGTCATTTTCTTATTGTCTATAATTTTCCAGTACTATTCAATATTTTAAACGAAGTTAAAGATATTTTAAATTTTAATATAAAATCAATTAACAGTGGAAAAATAGATAACAAATACTTAAAAAAAGGAGGCTTAGTTATCTCTACTGAAAAAAAAATGAAAATTGATAATCATATTCAAATAAATAATTATCCTATTAATTTATTTAAATTAATTGATTTAATAAATATTCAATTTTTGAAAAATAAATACTATCAGCAAAATAATATTAAAATTGATAAATACTCTATCAATTTAAACTCTAGAATTATGAAACATCAGTTTAAAACTCTACCTTTGACTGAAAAGGAGACTGATATAATAATTTTTTTGAATAATTCAGATATTCCAATATCTATTAACGATTTGCAAATTAACGTTTGGGGACATAAGTCTAAATTAGAAACACATACTGTAGAAACGCATGTTTATAGATTAAGAAAGAAAATTTTAAAAGCTTTTGGGGATAATAATTTTATTAAAAGTTCAAAAAAAGGGTACAAGATTAATTGAGAAAAAAAAAAAATAAACTTGCCAAAGATTTATTTTCAAAAAAATTCAAACAAAGAATTGTAAAGCCTAAAAAAGGTAAAGGAAGTTACAGCAGAAAAAAGACTAAAGTCTAGCACCTATTTGCTGAATAACTTTCGACGACATTTCTCGCCCTTTATTAAGACTCTCAGATGTACTTAAATTATTTAAATTTCCATGTAAAAAACCTGCAGCAAATAAATCTCCAGCTCCTGTAAGATCTTTAATATTTAAATTATCTTCAATTCCATTTTCAATAATTTCATCACCATTTATTGATATAGCTCCTTTTTCTCCTCTTGTAATAACAACAAATTTTTTTAAACTTTTTCCAAAATCAATAACATCTTTAAAATCTTTGGCATCTATTAATGACATCATTTCTTGTTCGTTAGCGAATGTAATATCTAATTTGTTTTTCACTAATTCCAAAAAGTGTGGTTTGTGCCTGTCCACACAGAATTGATCTGATAGTGACATTGCAACTTTATTCGCACTATTAATTGCTTTTTCAAATGCTTTTTTTGGCTCTCCTTCGTCCCACAAATATCCTTCTAAAAAAATAATCTCTGATCGTTTTACCACATCGGCATTTATATCATTCGCATTTATTTTTCCTGCTGTTCCAAGATAAGTACACATGGTTCTTTCTGAGTCCGGGGTTACTAAAATTAAACAAGTTCCTGTTGGTAATTCTTCTTTCTTCTTTGAATAAAAATATTCAACATTCTCTGATTTTAAACCATCTTCATATTTACTTCCTAGTTCGTCATCACTTACCTTGCCGATAAAACCAACTTTATTACCAAGTTGAGATAATCCTACAATAGAATTTGCTACCGATCCTCCTGATATAGTTTTTTCAATTCTAAGATTAGATAACATATTCTTAAATTCCTGTTCATCAAAAATAAGCTTCATGGTGCCTTTAGTTAAATTATTTTGTTCGATAAAACCTTCTTCAACTTTGCAAATAACATCTACAATTGCGTTTCCAATTCCTAGAATTTTCATTTTAAGCTTTTTTTGTTTTAATTGGTTTTTTTCTATTAGGATAACAAGAAGTACAAATTATACAAGAAATACCGTAACATTCTCTCGCTTTACAATATTCCCTACCGTAATAAATTATTTGAAGATGGAGTTTGTTCCAATATTTTTTTGGGAATAAACGCTTTAAATCTTCCTCTGTTTGAACAACATTTTTTCCATTAGTTAAACCCCAACGTTGAGCAAGTCTATGTATATGAGTATCTATTGGAAATGCAGGATATCCAAAACCTTGGGACATAACTACACTTGCTGTTTTGTGTCCCACCCCAGGCAGCTCCTCTAACTCCTTAAATGTTTTTGGAACCCTGCCATTATATTTTTTGACTAACGTCTTTGACAAATTATAAATGCTCTTTGCCTTTACTCTAAAAATTCCAATACTTCTTATTAATTTTTCTATTTTTTTTCTACCAAGCTTAACGAAATGCTTAGGTTTATTGAATTTTGGATAAATATTTTTTGTGACATTATTTACATTTACATCTGTACATTGAGCCGAAAGTAAAACAGATATTAAAAGAGTGAATATATTTCTGTGTTTTAAGGGTATAGGTGTTGTTGGATAGGTTTTATTAAGTATTCTTAAAACTATTTTAGCCCTTTGAACTTCATTCATTATTTAAAATTCAAAAGATTTCTCATCGAATAAAGGCCTGGTTTTTTATTAAATAACCATTTTGCAGCAGTTATTGCTCCATCTGAATATAAAGCTCTGTCAAAAGCCTCGTGGTTCAGTGTAATTATTTCTTTTCCACTTGAAAAAGTAACTTCATGTTCACCAATAATCTCACCTTTCCTTATTGAATTAAAATTAATTTTTTTTCCGTAAGGAAAATTTTTTTTGTTTAAATATTTTCTTCCTATCATTTTATAAAAGTCTTTATTTTTTCCTACAGCAATTCCCTTTCCAAGCATTAAAGCTGTACCTGATGGATGATCTTTTTTATGTCTGTGATGAACCTCAAAAACTTTACTTAAATAATTGCTTCCAAGTGATGCCGATGTAATCTCTGTCAAGTACATGAGTAAATTAATTCCAAGGCTCATATTTCCTGCTTTTAAAATCGGGATTTTTTTTGAAAACTTCTTTATTAAATCTTCCTCTTTTTTTGTAAAACCTGTTGTGCCAATAACCACTTTCTTCTTTAACTTTGTGGCTATATTTAAAACCTCGAATGTACATTTTGGAATTGTGAAATCTATTATTACATTCGCTTTAACAAGAGCTTTTTCAGTATTTAATTCAGGTTTTATTCCACTGATTTTCTTATTAATCGTTCTATTTTCTGTTAGAGCAACCAATCTGGTAGATTTATCTTTAATGGCAGATTTAATGAGCTGTTGACCCATTCTTCCCATACATCCTGTTATGGCTAGATTAATTTTACCCATTATAGCCTTTTAGATTAGCACTATTGATTAGTTTTTCCAGAAACTTTTAGCTTTTTGAAAGAATTTTTTTATGCTTGGGTTAGATTTTTCGTTTTCAATTTCTCTGAATTTTTCAAGTAATTCTTTTTGCTCTTTATTTAATGATACTGGAACTTCCGTATTTACCTGAACATATAAGTCACCAAAATCATTACCCCTCATATAAGGCATTCCTTTGCCTCTTAGTCTAAATTGCTTACCGCTTTGTGTTCCAGCGGGAATCTTAATTTTAGCTTTACCACCGTCGATTGTTGGAATTTCAATTGAAGTACCTAAAGCAGCATCTGCAATAGAGACTGGACATTCGAAAAATAAATTTTCATCGGATCTTTTAAATAACTCATGAGAATGAACATTTATGAACAAGTATAAATCACCACTACTACTGCCTCTTGATCCAGCCTCACCTTTTCCTGAAAGTCTAATTCTAGTTCCATCATCCACGCCTTTTGGGATAGTAACAGATAATCTTTTTGAAGCTTGTTGTTTACCTTGTCCATTACAAATAGAGCAAGGATGAGTGATTTCCTCTCCTGCTCCAGCGCATTGAGGACATGTTTGTTGAACTGTAAAAAAACCTTGGCTTGATCTTACTTGACCATGACCACCACACATCGAGCATACTCCAGCTTGATGACCAGGTTTTGAACCCGACCCACTACAAGTATTACATTTTTCAGATGTAGAAAATTTAATATCTTGTTTCTTTCCAGAAAAGGCCTCTTCCAAAGAAATTGATAAATCATATCTTAAATCTGATCCTCTATTATTTGACCTTCTTGATCTACGGCCTCCTCCAAAACCCTCTCCAAAAAAGTCTTCAAAAATATCGGAGAAATGATTTGAAAAATCGAAATTTCCAAATCCACCTCTTCCACCACCTCCATTTTCAAAAGCAGCATGACCAAAATTATCGTAATTTTGTTTTCTCTCTGAATTGGAAAGTACATGATAAGCTTCAGATGCTTCCTTAAATTTTTCCTCGGCAGCTTTATCACCTTTATTTTTATCTGGGTGATATTTTACTGCGAGTTTTCTGTAAGCCGATTTGATTTGGTCTGCTGAAGCGCTTTTGTTTACACCTAAAACTTCGTAATAGTCTCTTTTTGCCATAACGTGTTATAGACAAACAGTTGTTTTATTAGGCGCTTTTTTCTTTGTTCTCGTCTTTTACTTCTTCAAAATCTGCATCAACAACATTATCGTCTTTTGTATCTTCTTTCTTTGCGTCTTTTGGAGCATCATCAGGCTTTGCACCTTGTTGTGATTTATAGATTGCTTCACCTAATTTCATAGATGCCTGAACTAAATCTTGTGTTTTCTTCTTAATTTCTTCAACATCAGTACCTTTAAGAGCATTCCTTAAGTTTGCCGATGCATCTTCAATAGCCTTTTTATCTGCATCAGAAACTTTACTTCCATGTTCTTTTAAATTTTTTTCAGTTGAGTGTATTAGTGTATCTGCTTGATTTCTTGCATCAACAGCTTCTCTTTTCTTTTTATCTTCTTCTTTATTAGATTCTGCATCTTTTACCATTTGATTAATTTCTTCATCACTTAATCCTCCAGATGCTTGAATTTGAATTTTTTGTTCTTTTCCTGTTCCTTTATCTTTTGCTGAGACATTTACAATACCATTTGCATCTATATCAAATGTCACTTCAATTTGCGGAACTCCTCTTGGTGCAGGAGCTATTCCAACTAATTCAAAGTTTCCTAATACTTTATTATCCGAAGCCATTTCCCTTTCACCCTGAAGAACTCTAATTGATACTGCTGGTTGATTATCTTCTGCAGTAGAAAATACTTGGCTTTTTTTGGTTGGTATTGTTGTATTTTTATCAATTAATTTTGTAGACACACCTCCTAACGTCTCTATTCCTAAAGATAAAGGAGTTACATCTAGCAGCAACACATCTTTTACATCACCTTGTAAAACTCCTGCTTGAATCGCTGCACCCATAGCAACAACTTCGTCAGGGTTTACAGATTTGTTAGGATCTTTCCCAAAGAAATTTTTTACTTCTTCTATTACTTTAGGCATCCTAGTCATACCACCAACTAATACAATTTCATCTACTTCGCTTGCGGATAAACCTGCGTCTTTTAAAGCGGTTTTACATGGTGGAATAGTTCTTGAAATTAGATCTTCAACTAAAGCCTCAAGCTTAGCTCTTGTCATTTTTAAGTTAATATGTTTTGGACCAGTTTTATCTGCTGTAATAAATGGTAGATTTATTTCAGTTTGAGTTGCAGATGATAATTCTATTTTAGCTTTTTCCGCAGCTTCTTTAAGTCTTTGTAAAGCTAATTTATCGGATTTTAAATCAATACCATTTTCTTTTTTAAATTCTGATAAAAGATAATCAACTATTGCATTATCAAAATCTTCTCCACCTAAAAATGTATCACCATTAGTTGATTTTACTTCGAATACTCCATCTCCTAATTCAAGAATTGAAACATCAAATGTTCCTCCACCTAAATCATAAACTGCAATTTTTTTATTAGCTTTTTTATCTAAACCATATGCTAAAGATGCAGCTGTTGGTTCATTTATAATTCTTAAAACTTCAAGACCAGCTATCTTACCTGCATCTTTTGTTGCTTGTCTCTGGGCATCATTAAAATATGCCGGAACGGTTATAACTGCTTGTTTTACTTCAGAACCTAAATATTTTTCTGCTGTCTCTTTCATTTTTTGAAGTGTGAAAGCGGATATTTGTGATGGTGAATATTTTTGGCCTTTCGCCTCAATCCATGCGTCGCCTTTATCAGAATTAACTATTTTAAAAGGTGCAGTTTCTACATCTTTTTTTACTGTTGGATCATCAAAATTTCTTCCAATTAATCTTTTAACTGCAAATATTGTATTTTCGGGATTTGTAACAGCTTGTCTTTTTGCTGGTTGACCTATTAATTTTTCACCTTCATCCGTAAATGCAACAACTGATGGTGTCGTTCTCGCTCCTTCAGCGTTTTCTAAAACCTTTGCTTGTGTTCCTTCCATAACAGCAACACAAGAATTTGTTGTTCCTAAATCTATTCCAATAACTTTACTCATAATTTATCCTATTTGATGCTCATATAAGTGTTAATTTTACAACTACAACCATAATAAATAATTAATTTTTTACGTCTTTTTCCTGATTTTCTTGGTTTTTTTGGTTATTCTGTTTAACTTTGACTTTTTTTTTAGATACAGCTACTAAAGAAGGTCTTAACAACCTATCCTTCATCATAAATCCTTTTTGAATTTCTTGAACTATTGTCCCTTGATCTTTTGTATCATCTTCTACTTCCATCATGGCCTGATGTAAATTTGGATCTAATTTTTCGTTAATTGCTTTAATCGGCTCAATATTATTTTTTTTGAAAATTGAAATCATATCTTTATTAATAATATCAATGTGCCCTATTAATTTTTTTAGAGTGTCTTTATCTTTTATAGTTTCGTCACTTTCTAGTGTTTGTTTTGATCTCTCCAAATTATCTAGAAGATTAAGTGTTTCTCTTGCAAATGAAAATCCACCATATTCAAAAGCTTCATCTTTCTCTTTCTCAAATCTTCTCCTTTGATTTTCCATTTCAGCAAATGTTCTAGCAACTTTATCTTTAAGGTTTGTAATTTCTTCTTCAGGTGAAACTTGTTCCTCTTCCTCTTCCTTTTCTGTTGATTGCTTATCTAGATTTTGCTCTGAGTTTTCGTCTTTTAGATTTTGATCCTCTTCTTTTTGTAATTCTTCTTTTTTCATTAGAGTCTATATGGTAAGAAATTTATAAAATTCTAGATGTTGAAAAAAAAAATTAAAGAAATCGTAGTAGGGTCAAATAATGAGGGAAAAATAAAAGAAATTAAAGATTTACTGCCAAAATACTACAGTATTACATCTCCAAAAGACTATGGCCTTAAAAGCCCTAAGGAAAACGGACATACCTTTCTAAAAAATTCTTTAATTAAAGCAAAGCATTTTTCAAAAAAAACAAAAAAAATTTGTATCGCAGATGACTCCGGGCTTGAAATTGACGTACTAAATAATCAACCAGGTATTTATTCAGCAAGATGGGGTGGAAAAAAGGGTGATTTTAATTTGGCAATATCAAAAGTATATCAAAAGTTATCGAAAGTAGATAAAAACTGGAAGTCAAAAAAGATTAAAGCAAGATTTATTTGTGCATTAACTATTTATGGATTAAAAAAATATCCAATCCAATCTTTGGGAATTATTAATGGTAGAATTTCCAAAAAGAAAATTGGAAATAAAGGTTTTGGATATGATTCAATTTTTATTCCAGAAAATAAAAGATTAACATTTGGTCAAATGAGTCAAAAATTGAAATTTAAAAATGATCACAGGGCAAAAGCTTTTAAAAAAATTAAAAAATTTCTTTAAAATTTTTATCTTGTATTTCATAAAAGTTTAATTGATGGGTGATTGTTTTTTTATTTATTTCGAAGATGCCTATTTTTCCTTTAAATTTATTTTTCTTAATAAATAAATCTTCATTGGTCTTAAAATCATTATTTATTAACAAGTAATATATCAAACCTATTAGATCGTAACTTAAAAAAGAAATTTGATTTGGTGTATTTTTAAAGTTCCGAATGTATTCCTTTTGAAATATTTCAAAATTATTTTTATTTATTGATGGAAAATAAATTGGATGCAATGATGTTTCCTTTAAAAGACTTTCATCAAACCATTGATTTAAGGTAATGTATTTTATTCTTTCTGAAGATACATCTGTATATAATAATGATGTGGCAACACTTTTTAGACTTTCACTAAAATCAGCAATTATTACTGAGTCAAAGTTGATAAAGCCTAAAGTATCTTTTTTTTTTAATTCATCTATTTTTTTTCTTTTATTGAAAGTATTAGAATTTTCTATTCTTCTAATTTCGTTTTCTAAATTTTTTTTTCTTTGTTTATATCTTGTTAAATCTTCTATTTGTTTTGTTAATAATGTTGGATCTTTGCTATAAATAAATTTTTCTTTCAATATTAAATTAGATTTCTCAATAGCTCCTTCAATTTCTCTTTTATAGTCTGTTTCTGGGATTAAAAATATTGTATTTTTTAAATTATTTTCACTTAAATATTTTTTAATTGTATTTATTTGCGATATTGCATTTACTCCTGCAGAAATCACATTTTTTGGGTTATTTCTAATTTTGTTTGTAAAAGACAAAAATGTTACTCCATTTAATTCATCTAAATATTTATTACTCTCATTGAATACTGGTCCAATAATTATCTTTACTCCATTATTGTAGAGTTCATTTGATACTTTTAATGCATCTATTGGGTTTGCTTTAGTATCTTTAGGTATTACTGTAATTCTATCATCATTAATTATATTCAAAGCCATTCTTGTAGATTTAAGAATTGAATCGCCAATATATGAATATTCGCCAGATAAAGGTACAATTAAACCTATTTTAATTTTCTCATCTGAAATTGCCTTAAGATTTGACAAAACGATTATAAGAAAAACTTTTAAAACTATGATATATAATTTTTTAATCGTCATTAAATGTATAATTTTGAATTAAATGATAATTTAAAACCTGGGCTATATTGTGTTTCTACGCCGATAGGAAATTTAGGAGATATTACTTTTAGGGCTATATACATACTTAATAAATCAGACGCGATTTTGTCAGAAGACACAAGAGTTTCAAGTAAACTATTATCTCGGTTCAACATAAATGCAAAATTATTATCTAATCATAAATTTAATGAAAAAAAAAATATCAAATATGTATTAAATCTACTAAAAGAAAATAAAATAATTTCTATCATTTCAGATGCTGGTACTCCAACAATTTCAGATCCCGGTGGAATTTTGATAAACGAATGCATCAAGAATAAAATCAATATATTTCCAGTTCCAGGATCCTCTGCTGTTACAGCGGCTTTTTCTATAAGCGGTTTTTCAAACAATTTCTTCTTTTGTGGTTTTTTACCAGATAAAAAGTCACAAATTGATCAACTTTTTCAAAAGGTCTCTAATTTGAATTGCTCAATTGTTTTTTTTATTTCACCAAAAAAAATAAAAAAAATAACAGCTCAAATCCAAAAATATTTTAATAATAGAAACATTTTAATAACAAGGGAAATGACTAAGATATATGAAGAATATATTAGAGATAAAGTTAAAAACCTCAATAATATTGATATATTACAAAAAGGGGAAATGACCGTTGTTATTTCTGAAAATACAAATTTAGAAAATAGGTTACAAGTAATGGAAGAATCAGTTAAAAAAAAAATTGTTAAACTTTTACAAAAAATGTCAATTAAAGATATAACTTCAAAAATCAGCAAAGAGAATAATATATCAAAAAAAATTGTTTATGATTTTTGTCTAAAAAAAAAAAATGGAATTTAGGAATTATTTAATAATTTTAATTTTTATTTTAGTATCTGGGTGTGTAGGTTATTCATCAACTGGAGTATTAGGAACGGGTGTAACAATAGCAATGGATCCAAGAACAATTGGTACTCAAATTGATGATTCTTTAATGCAAAAAAACCTAAGAGCAAAATTAATACTAATGGATAAAGGTTATATGTTAAATGTTAAAACTAAAGTTTTAGATGGTCGTATTTTTATAACAGGTAAAGTTAACACAGTTGAAGAAAAAATCAAAATAACAAAATTAGGCTGGGAAATAAAAGGTGCGAGGTCAGTAAAAAATGATCTTAAAATTAAAGAAAAATTTAATTTTAAACAGACCGCAAAAGATGTACTTATAACATCTCAATTAAGAACTGCTCTAATAACAAACAAGAAAATCAAGTCAGCAAATTATGATATCGATACATATAAAAAGATTATTTATGTTTACGGTATTTCACATAATCAGGATGAGAGAGCTGAAGTAATAAATGAAGCCAACCAAGTTCTTGATGTTGAAGACGTCGTAACAAGTATATTTTTAGTAGAGGATTTGAGAGTAATAAAAAACTAGTTTGGTTTTTTATAATTAATAACCCCAGCTGAATATGCCGCTACCGAAGCTAAATTTAATATGTCAGAAGTAGAGGATCGGAGAGGGGCAATTTCTATAGCTTGACCTAAGCCGATTAAAAGTGGCCCAATAACTTTAGCACCCCCTAAAGTTTTCATTATTTTATATGTTATCGCAGCACTGTGTTGTCCGGGCATAATCAATATATTTGCATTTCCAACAATTTCTGAAAAAGGATACAAATCCTTATATTCATCACTTAACGCAACATCGGGTTGCATATCCCCATCAAACTTGAAGTCAACTTTTTTCTTCTTTAAAATTTCTACTGCGTCTCTTATATGTTTAGTCCTAGCTGTAATTGGTTGACCAAAGGTAGAGTGGGAAAGAAATGCTACTTTTGGTTCAAAACCAAATAACCTTGCAACTCTAGATGCTGAAATTGCAATTTCAGATAATTGGTCTGAAGTTGGATACTCATTTACACTTGTGTCAGCAATAAAGACTGTTTTTCCTCTGTTAATAACCATGTTCAGTCCAAACATAATTTCTCCAGGTCTAGCATCTATTACCTTTTTTACTTTATCAAGAGATTGTCCATACCTTCTCGAATTTCCGGTAACCATTGCATCAGCATCACCACATGCAACCATGCAAGAACCCCATATAACTCTGTCATTTCTAACCATTTTATCACAATCTCTTTCAAGTAATCCTTCTTTTCTTTGCAGTTTCCTAAATAGATAATTCACATATTTTTTTCTTTTATCCCTTAAAGTAGAGTTCACAATTTCAATATCAAAGTTTTCTCCATAACCAATCTCTCTAAGTTTTTCTTTAACCACTTTCTCTTTAGCAACTAATATAGGTGTACCAAGTCCACTATTTTTGAAAGCTATTGCAGCTTTTAAAGTATTTTCATCTTCGCCATCTGCAAAGACAACTTTTTTATTTGTCTTTTTAATTTGATTGTTAATTCCTTGCATTATAGTGACTGATGGATCCAACCTTTGTTTTAATTGTTCAGAATATTGGTCGAAATTTTCAATTTTTTTTCTAGCTACTCCAGATTTTATAGCAGCTTTTGCTACTGCTACTGGTATTACACTTATTAACCTTGGATCAAAAGTTGATGGGATAATATAATCTTTTCCGTAATTTGGCCTTTCACCACCCATTGCAGCTGCAACTTCATCAGGTACAAACTCTCTTGTAAGTGAAGCAATAGCATTAGCTGCAGCAATCTTCATCTCTTCATTTATAGTTTTCGCTCTTACATCTAATGCACCTCTAAATATATAAGGAAAACCGATTAAATTATTTACTTGGTTTGGATAGTCGGATCTACCTGTTGCTATAATTGCATCATTCCTCACATTTTCTATATCTTCTGGTTTAATCTCAGGATCTGGATTTGCGCACGCAAATATAATTGGGTTCTTCGACATTTTTTTAACCATACTTTTTTTTACAACACCGGCAGCAGATAAGCCTAAAAATACATCTGCATTTTTCATCGCATCATCTAAATTTTTATCTTTTGTATCTATCGCAAACTCTTTCTTCCAAGAATTAATATCTTTTCTTTTTTTATTTATTACGCCCTTTGTATCCAACATTTTAATATTATTTTTTGGAATACCTGTACTTCTAAATAATTTTGCACATGCCATAGCTGCAGCACCCGCGCCATTAATTACAATTTTAATTTTTTTTAAGTTTTTTTTAGCAATATCAACTGCGTTAATTAATGCGGCTGTAGTTATAATTGCAGTGCCGTGTTGATCATCATGAAACACAGGTATATCTAAAATCTTTTTTAATTCTTCTTCAATTATAAAACAATTAGGGGCCGCAATATCTTCTAGATTTATCCCACCAAAACTTTTTGCAATATGCTTTATGGAATTAATTATTTCTTTTGTATCCTCTGTGTCTATTTCTAAATCAATCGAGTCAATATCTGCAAATCTTTTGAATAGAACTGCTTTTCCTTCCATCACTGGTTTTGATGCTATCGCACCTAAATTTCCAAGTCCTAATATTGCTGATCCATTACTAATTACTGCGACTAGGTTTCCTTTTGTAGTGTACTCATAAGCTAGCTCAGGATTTTCAGCTATTGCTTTAACTGGAGCAGCTACACCAGGCGAATAGGCTAGTGCTAAATCACGTTTAGTTGTAACTGGCTTTGATGATACAATCTCTATTTTGCCAGATTTATCATTAGTATGAAAATCTAATGCTTCTTTATCAGAATAATGTTCTATTTTGTTTTTTTTCATTGCTCGTTTAGATATACAAATGGATTAATAACTAATATGATTTATGAACTTAATTAAGTCAACAGGCACATTCAGTCTATTTGTTATACTTAGTAGAATTCTAGGATACATAAGAGATTTCTTTATAGCAATTTATCTTGGATCAGGTCCAATCGCCGATGCATTTTTCGTAGCTTTTAGAATACCCAATACATTTAGAAGATTATTTGCAGAAGGTACCTTTAATGCAGCGTTTGTTCCATCTTATACATCTGAAGTTTCATACAGTAAAAAAAAAGCACGAAAGTTTGCAAATTCGGTATTTAATTTATTGGTGTTGGCACTTTTAAGTCTAACAATATTAGTCGAGATTTTTATGCCAAGTTTCATAAAGTTTATTGCACCTGGTTTCTCAGATTTAGATGAAAAATTTAAATTAGCTGTTGATTTAACAAGAATTACTTTTCCATTTTTGTTATTTATAAGTTTAGCTTCTTTTTTTTCAGCAATTTTAAATTCTCATAATAAATTTGCCGCCGCCGCCGCTGCTCCACTTTTTTTAAATATAATATTAATTATATGTTTCCTTATTATAAAAAATGATACAGATTTAGTTTATTATCTAAGCTACTCAGTAACATTTGCTGGAATTATTCAATTTATATTTTTAATTATTTTTACAAGAAGATATTTTTATCCAAGTTTTAATTTCAAATTCCAAATAGATAAAAAAATAAAATTTTTCTTCAAGAAGCTTTTGCCAAGTATATTTTCATCTGGGGTTACTCAAATTAATATATTGGTTGGAACAATAATTGCTTCTTTCCAAGCAAGCGCAGTCTCATATTTGTATTATGCAGACAGAATATATCAAATAAACTTAGCGATTGCAGGTATCGCAATTGGTATAATTATTTTACCCAACTTGAGCAGATATGTTAAAAGTAAAAACGATCTTAAATTAGAAATTTTACAAAATAAGTCTTTAGAGTTGAGTTTATTTTTAAGTCTTCCTGCTACACTTGCATTAATTCTTGCCTCTGAAGAGATAGTTTCTGCTCTATTTGGGTATGGATCTTTTAATGAAGAAAGTGTTAAAAATTCTGCCCTTGCACTATTTTATTTTGCATTGGGTTTACCCGCATTCTCTATGATTAAAATATTTTCAAGTTTTATATTTGCTAGAAATGATACTAAAACACCTTTTTATTTTTCAGTAATATCTGTAGTTTTAAATATAATTATTAGTGTATCTTTATTTAGTAAATTAGGTTTTATTATAATTCCTATAGCAACAACTGTTTCTTCATGGTTAAATGGACTTTTATTGATGATATTTGTCATAAATAAAAATTATTTTAATTTTAATCATTCTTTTTTTATACAACTTTTTAAAATATCTATTGCAAATCTAATTTGTCTTGGATTATTTAAAATATTAATAAACTATTTTAGTAATTATTTTATATTTTCAAATAGTTATAAATTTTTAGCAATTATATTATTAGTTCTTTTAACTTTTGCTTTTTATATGTTGATTTCAATACTCATTAAGGCCTTTAAAATATCTGATATTAAATTAAACTATTAATTATGTCTAAAAAAATTTTTTCTGGAGTACAACCTACCGGAAATTTACATCTTGGTAATTATATAGGTGCCATAAAAAATTTTGTTGATTTACAAAACAACAAAGATAACAGCTGCATTTTTTGTGTTGTTGATCTTCATGCCATTACAGTAATGCAAGATCCGGTAGAGTTAAAAAATAATATTAGAGAGACAGCGGCAGCATTTATCGCAAGCGGCATTGATCCAAAAAATAGTATAATATTTAATCAATCTTTAGTTCCCGCACATTCTGAGGGATCTTGGATTTTAGGATGTGTTGCCAGAATGGGTTGGCTGAATAGAATGACACAGTTTAAAGAGAAAGCAGGAAAAGACAAGGAAAAAGCTAGTGTTGGTCTATATATTTATCCAGTTCTAATGGCCTCTGATATTCTTTTATATGATGCTACTCATGTGCCAGTAGGAGATGATCAAAAACAGCATCTAGAACTCTGTAGAGATATAGCCCAAAAATTTAATAACGAATATAAATGTCCAGATCTCTTAAGACCTCCTGAGCCTCTCATACAAAAACATTTTTCAAGAATAATGAGTTTGAAAGATGGCACAAAAAAAATGAGTAAGTCAGATATTGCTGAAGGAAGCAGGATCAACTTAACAGATACAGAGGATCAAATTATTAATAAAATAAAAAAAGCAAAAACAGATAATGATACTTTGCCTGGAAATGAAGATGGACTTAAAGGTAGACCTGAAGCAGAAAATTTAATGGGTATTTACTCTAGCTTAAGCAATCAAAATATTACTCAAACATTAAATGAATTTGAGGGAAAAAATTTTTCTGATTTAAAAAGTAAACTTTCTGAAATAATTGTGACTAAGCTGTCACCTATATCAAAAGAAATTCAAAAATTGTTGTCGGATAAAAAATATATAGATCAAATTTTAGTTGATGGTGCAGAAAAAGCCCAGGATATTTCCTCTAAAAAAGTTAAAAAAATAAAAGAAATAGTTGGTTTTTAATCATTTAATATTTTGAAATAAACACTATATAAGAACTATGTTTATACAAACTGAAAATACACCAAACCCAAACTCATTAAAGTTTTTACCTGGTAGGAAGGTATCTAATAATGGTCCTTTAGAAGTCTTAAATCAAGAAGATACAAATAATTTATTGATAAAGAACTTACTACAGATAAATGGAGTAACTGGAGTATTTTTAGGGGAAGATTTCTTTTCAATAAATAAAGAAGAGAATAAAAAATGGGAAGACATTCAGCATATTGTAATATCTTATGTCAATGAGCATTACGCAAATGGCAATACATGCATTATCGATAAAATAAATGAAAAAGAGCAAAACGAAAATTATTCAGAGATTGAAAAAAAAATTATAAGTATTTTAGACTCTAAAATCAGACCTGCTGTTGCAAGAGATGGAGGAGATATAAAGTTCAAAGAATTCAAGGATGGAAAAGTTAAAGTTTTGTTAAAAGGTAGTTGTTCAGGTTGTCCATCTTCAACTATAACTTTAAAAAAAGGTGTAGAAAACTTGCTTTGTCATTATATTCCTGAAGTTAAAGAAGTTTTAGCTGTATAATTAATTAATAATTATTATATTGAGATTAATGGTTAGACATACAAAAAATAAAAATACTAAACAGATTAAAAAGAAAAACAATATATTAAGATTTTCTGCAATAAGTCTATTAGTAATTTTTTCATTTTTTACATTACCAACTATAAAAACTTTTTTAGATAAAAATCTAAATTTTAATAAATCTGTTATTTCAAACGCGGGTGTAAACTTTGACCAAGAGTTAGAAAAAAGAAAAAAAATTCTTGATGGGCAGAAAGAAACTAAAACAAAAAATCTGAGTTTAAAAAATATATTTGCTGATATTGATTTTTTCAGCACAGATCATGAGGGACAGAATTCAATAAGATTTGATGCAAGAACAATTGAGCAACTGTTTAAAGATACAAATTATAATCTTGAAAGAGTTCGAGAGACTAAGTTAGTAAATATAGGCAACAAAATTGATCATCTTCCAAAGGAGATTAGAAGTATTGAGAGTTCAAAAAAGAAAAAAAAGCTTTTTATTCAAATAGTTTTACCATTAATAGTAGAAGAGAACGCTAAAATTCGACTTGATAGAAAAGAATTATTTAGAATATTAGGCAAGAATATCAACACGCAAAAAGAAAAGAATTGGTTAAAAGAAAAATTTAAACAATATGGTTTAAAAGATGGAGATTTTTATTCTCTCAAAGTTAGAATGGACGAAATACCTGTATCTTTAGCACTTGCTCAAGCTGCTAAAGAAACTGGATGGGGAACATCAAGATTTGCACAAGAAGGTAATGCATTATTTGGACAATGGACTTGGAGTGGAGATGGCATTAAGCCTGCAGGTGTAGATAAGAATGCAAAACACAAAGTTGCAAAGTTTGCAGTTCTTAAAGCATCAGTAAGAGCATACCAACGAAATTTAAATACGCACTCCAGCTATATCGAGTTTAGAAAAGAAAGAGCAATTCAAAGAGACAATGATGAAAAATTAGATAGTTTAAAATTGGTGAATTATTTAGATAAATACGCGGAGACAGGGCAACAATACATTGATGTGTTGAAACAAATTATAAAGCAAAATTCCCTTACAGATTTTGATGATGTAAATGTAATGCCTACAAGTAATAAGACTAAAAAATTAATTTAATTTTGAACAAATTGGAAACCTGAAAATCTCCACCCATTCTCATCTTTTAAAGAACAGTTAATTCTACCTCTTCTTTCAATAAATTTTTCTGAAAAATTAATATTTAATATATTATTAATTAAGACAATTTTTGTCTTTCTCCATTTCGAACCTTCATTTGAAAAGCAATTAATATTTTCTAAATTTTTTTGATCTTCGAAAAATTCTATCGTCATTTTAGGTGGGTTTTCTCCGTCATTCATAAATTTGTTTTCAGGTTTAATAATTTTATACTGAAGTGGCAAATAAGATATTACTTCTTTAAATCTTTTTATTTCTCCATATTTTTCATTTATAGGGAATCTTGGTAGCTCATATCTATCTTTATTTAAATCAATAACACCTGAATGTTGACCAAATGCAAATTCAAAATTGTTTGAAATATAATTTTTCTGCTCTAAATTATATTCACCAAAAGGATAAGAAAAATAAATTGGATTATATCCCAATTTATTTTTAAAAATTTTAATTGATTCTTCAATATCTTCTACAAACTTTTGAAAAGCAAATTTAGTTAAATAATCGTGAGAATGTGAATGATTACCAATGTATGCAAAGTTTTCTTTTTCTACTTCTTTTATTTGATCCCAACTCATATATCCTTTATTCCCAACCGCCTCTGTTGAGACAAATAAAATAAAAGGAACTTTTTCCTGTTTTAAGATTGGCCATGCATTTTCATAGAAAGATGTAAATGCATCATCAATAGTTAATAAAATTTTTTTTTGTTTTTTAACCTTTTCAAAATTTATTGAAAATTCACCAGGATTATAAAAATGTAAATTATTTTCTTTTATTAAATTAATATGTTTTTTAAATATATCTAATCTTATATTTGTTGATGGATACTTATTTTCTTCAAATCTATGATACATAATTGCCAAAATTCCTTGTTCATTCTTAAAATATTTTTTATTTACTACTTCAGCTTTAACGTTTAAAAAAATAATAAAAAAAATGAATACTTTAGTTATTAATGCTGCAGATGATAAAATTTTATTTTCTCTCATAACGAACTTAGAATCTTATACTACCGCTCATACAAACAGTAGAGAAAATTTTGATAAAATAATGATATTAATTTTGAATTTTCTTAAAGAGCATGACTCAAATTTAGATAAAATAAGTGAAATATTTGTAAACCAAGGTCCTGGGAAAATCTCAAGCATTAGAAATTCGATAGCAATTGCTAAAGGCATTGCTTTTGCAAAAAATATTGATTTATATGGATTTTTGAGTGAACATATAACTGATAAAGATGTAAATCAGTTAGTAAAAACTGATAAAAAAAATTTTACAAATATTAATTTGATTAAACCCCTTTACTCGAGTTAAAATAAATTATGCTAGAAACTATTGAAGAAAAATGCCAAAAAAATGGTGTAAAACTTACAGATCAAAGAAGGATAATCGCAAGAGTAATATCCGAATCTAAAAAAACATATGGAGAATCTGACCATCCAGATGTTGATGAATTATATAATAGAGTTTCTCAAATAGATTCTAAAATTAGTATTGCCACAGTATATAGAACAGTCAAACTTTTTGAAGAAGCTGGTATATTAACAAAACATGATTTTAAATCTGGAAAGGCAAGATATGAATTAAATGATGATCATAATCATTTAATTGATATAAAAACTGGAGAAATAATAGAATTTGTTGATGAAGAGATTGAAGAGTTACAAAAAAAAATCGCCGATAAATACGGTTATAAGCTTGTTGATCATAAATTAGAACTATACGGTATCAAAAAAAAATAATTCATGCATAAGAAGGTTTTTATAAAGACATTTGGTTGTCAAATGAATGAGTATGATTCTAACAGGATATACGATGCTGTTAGGTCGATAGGTTATAATAAAACTGAAAATCAAGAAGAGGCTGATTGTTATATTTTAAATACTTGTCATATTAGAGATAAGGCTAAAGATAAAGTTTATCATGAGATTGGGAGAGTAAAAAAATTATATAAAGACAAAAAAAAACCAATTATGGTTGTTGCAGGTTGCGTTGCACAAGCTGAAAATACTGAGATGCTTAATAGAGAGAAATATATAGATTTAGTTATAGGTCCTCAATCTTATCAAAAAATAAATAATCTTTTGAAAAACTTTGAAGAAGAAAATAAAGTTGAAGAAACTGAATTCGACTCAGTTTCAAAGTTTAGGTACTTCGATAATATTAAAAATAACAATACCAATGTTTCATCTTTCTTAACAATTCAAGAAGGTTGTGATAAGTTCTGTCACTTTTGTGTTGTACCTTATACTAGAGGACCAGAGTATTCTAGACCATTCAAAAGCATTATTGATGAAGCTGAGAGATTGATAAAGAATGGATCTAGAGAAATAACTTTTCTTGGTCAAAACGTAAATGCGTATTCTTATAAAGACGGATCTAGGGAGTACCGACTGTCAGATCTTATAAATACACTTAGCAAATATTCTGAAATAAGTAGAATTAGGTATACCACATCTCATCCAAGAGATATGACAAATGATCTTATTGAATGTTACAAAAATTCAAAAAAATTAATGCCTTTTGTTCATTTACCAATTCAAAGTGGTTCTGACAGAATATTAAAAATGATGAACAGAAAGCACACTGTAAGTTATTATTTAAACATTTATGAAAAATTAATCAAAATTAATCCTGACATAAAATTTTCTAGTGACTTTATTATTGGATACCCCGGAGAAACAGAGAATGATTTCAAAGAAACCATAAATTTAGTTAATAAAATTAAATTTATAAATTCATTCTCATTTATTTTTAGCCCAAGACCAGGGACAAAGGCTGCAGAATTAGATATTACTGATAAAGATAAACTTAAAAATAGACTGATAACTATTCAAGAAAAATTATTTAGCAATCAAATAGAATTAAATAAATCTTTAGAAGGAAAAACTTTAGAGGTGCTTGTTGAAAACAAACTTAAAAACCAAAACAAATATTTTGGAAGAAATAAATTTTTAAGTTCAGTTATTTTTGATGGTAATGAAAGTCATATTGGCAAATTAATTAAAGTGAATATCGAAAAAAGTAATCAAAATTCTTTATTTGGTAAAGTAATAGATGAAATGAAAGCAGCATAATTTGAAAAATTTTGCAAAATCAAAAATTAATCCTGATTTAAAATATGTATATTCAGAAAACAATGCCTTAAGCATTGTATTTCAAAGCAACGAATTACTTTTAGGTGTTTTAGGAGAATTTAATAATAACTTAAAAGAATTAGAAAAAATTACAAATTCTAGCATTTACTCTAGAGGAAACTCAATTTTATTAAAAAATACTCCTGAAAAAAATGAAATAATAAAGAATGCAATTCAATTCCTTGTAGATCAATTTTTAAATAATGGAACATTAGAAAAAAAGGATATAGAGTCATCAGTAAACAAATTTATGATTGATGAAAAAGTTACAAATAAAAGTGGAAATGTTGAATATATAATAAAAACTCCAAAAAAATCTGTAATACCAAGATCAGAGAAACAAAAAAATTATATAAGGGCTTTAAAAGAATTTGATATTATTATTTCTGCAGGACCAGCGGGAACTGGTAAAACTTTTTTAGCTGTAGCTGTTGCTTTAACAATGTTGCTTGAAAAAAAAATAGAGAGAATCATCTTATCTAGACCAGCGGTAGAAGCAGGAGAGAGATTAGGTTTTTTACCAGGAGATATGAGAGAAAAAGTTGATCCTTATTTAAGACCTCTTTACGATTCGTTATATGACTTATTAGATTTTGAAAAAATTCAAAAAAAAATTGAAGTTGGAGATATTGAGATTGCACCACTTGCATTCATGAGGGGAAGAACTTTAAAAAATTCATTTGCAATACTCGATGAAGCACAAAATGCAACAGATACTCAAATAAAAATGTTTTTAACAAGAATTGGTGAAAATTCCAAAATAGTAATTAACGGTGATCCTTCTCAAATAGACTTACCTAATAAAACAATGTCAGGTTTAAATAGATCAAAAAAATTACTTGGTCATTTAAAAGAGATATCTGTGGTAGATTTTGATCATACTGATGTTGTAAGACACCCACTAGTTTCCAAGATAGTCAAGGCTTATTCTGATAAAAATTCAGATTAATGATTAAAGCCAACATAGTTTTAGATAAAAAAATTTGGGAAAAGAAATTAAAAAAACCAGAAGTTTACTTCAAAAAGAAATTAAACAAATTATCTAAATTAAGTATCTTTAAAAATAAAAACCAAGAATTTACTGTGATGCTTACTAATAATAAAAAAATGAAAGATTTAAATTTAAAATTTAGAAATAAAAATGTTTCAACGGATGTACTTTCTTTTCCTTTAAAAGTTAAATTAAAAAATAAATTATATTTAGGAGATATAGCAATTTCTTTTGAAATAATTAACAAAAGAGCAAAATTAACGAGTTTTGATTATGAATTAGATAAAATGTGGATACACGGTTATTTACATCTCTTAGGACATGATCATAAAAAAAATAAAGATTATTATTTAATGAAAAAAAGAGAAAATTTAATATTTAAAAAATTGAATAAAATAAATTGAAATCTATTCTACAAAATAAAGCTTATCTATATTTATCATGTTTATTTTTAGGTACAATAACATCATTTAGTTTACCGCCATATAATTTTGTATTTCTTAATTTTTTATCACTTCCGACATTACTTTATATATTAATAAATTATACCCATAAAAAAATCATATCATTTTTTGTTGGTTGGTTTTTTGGATTTGGTTATTTTATTTCTAACCTTTATTGGATTACAAATTCTTTAACATTTGATGTAAATTTTAAATTAATTATTCCATTTGCATTAATATTAATACCTTTATTTTTGGGAATATTTTATGGTTTAGTAACTTATCTAAGTAGCCTTTTTAATTTAAAAAATAAACTCTCATCAGTTTTGATTTTTTCGATTTTTTTTGGTGGGATTGAATTTCTAAGAAGTTTTATTTTAGGTGGTTTTCCTTGGAATCTATTAGTCTTTAGTGTTTCAAATAACTTACCTTCTTTACAAATTTTATCCTATGTAGGGACCTACTCGTTAAATTTATTATCAATCACAATTTTCTTATTACCAATAATATTTTTTCATAAATATAAAAGTTCAACAGCAGTTATCTTTTTTTGTTTTGGATTAATTCTAGTAGTAATAAATTATTCGTATGGATACTTTAATATTAAAAATTTTGAAAAAAAAAAGTACGACAAGCTAGACTCTGTTATTCGAGTTGTTTCTCCAAACATACCAATTGAAAGATTCTTAACAAATCAGAGCCCAGAAAAAAATATTCATGAAATACTTACTTTAAGTGATCCAAATAAATCTGAAAAAAAAATATTTATTTTTCCAGAGGGTATAATTACTAGTATTTATTTTAAAGATCTCGAATTATTTAAAAATATTTTCAAAAAAAAATTTAATGCAAAACACAAAGTTATTTTGGGAATTAATAGTATTAAAGAAAATAAAATTTATAATTCTTTGGTAGTATTAAATTCTGAAACAGAATTATTGTATAAATACAACAAGAATAAATTAGTTCCATTTGGAGAATTTTTACCTTTTGAAAATTTCTTCAAAAGATTAGGTTTTAAAAAAATAACCCAAGGGTATCAATCATTTTCAGCCGATAATAAAAGAGAAATTTTGAACATTGATAAATTAAAATTTATCCCACTTATTTGTTATGAAATTATTTATTCAGGAAAAATTAATACAAATAAGAAATATTACGACTTTATATTAAATATTTCTGAGGATGGTTGGTTTGGCAAATCCATTGGACCAGCTCAACATTTGTCTCATTCGATATTCAGATCAATTGAAGAAGGTAAAAATGTTATTAGATCTTCAAACAATGGAGTGTCTGCTTTTGTGAATCCCAAAGGTCAAATTATTAAACAAATTAGTGAAAAAGGATATTTTGATGTTAATAAAATCAAACGTGTTGATAAAACTTATTTTGCTGAACACGGTAATAAGATCTTCTTTTATTTTGTCCTAATTTATACTACTTTCATTGTGATTTTAAAAATTAGGGAGAATAAATGAAAAAAGATTACTTATTTACTAGCGAATCAGTATCCGAAGGTCATCCAGATAAAGTTTGTGATAGAATTTCAGATATGGTTGTAGATACATATTTGGCTGCTGAACCTCAATCGAGAGTTGCTTGTGAAACTTTAACAACAACAAATAAAGTTGTCTTAGCTGGTGAAGTAAGAGGTCCAGAAATAAAAAAAGAGGATTTAATAGAAAAAGTAAGGCACTGCATCAAAGATATTGGTTACGATCAAAGCGGATTTACCTGGAAAGAAGCAACATCAGTTGAAAGTCATTTGCACTCTCAATCTGCTGATATTGCTATGGGTGTAGACTCTGCAGAGAATAAAGATGAAGGCGCAGGTGACCAAGGAATTATGTTTGGCTACGCATGCAATGAAACTGATGTTTTGATGCCAGCACCGATACATTACTCTCATAAAATATTAAGATTAATGGCTGAGGATAGAAAATCTGGAAAATTAAAAAATATCGAACCAGATTCAAAAAGCCAAATAACAATCGAATATAAAGATGGTAAGCCATATTCAGTGAAATCAGTTGTTATATCTACACAACACTCGTCTGATGTAAATCAAGCACAAGTTAGAGATCTAGTTAAACCTTATATTGAGAGATCAATTCCAAAAGAATTGTTGAATTCATTAGATGAAAAAGAAATTTATATAAACCCCACTGGAAATTTTGTTATTGGTGGTCCTGATGGTGATAGTGGTTTGACTGGTAGAAAGATTATTGTTGATACATACGGTGGAGCTGCACCACATGGTGGAGGTGCTTTTTCGGGCAAAGATCCTACCAAAGTAGATAGATCTGCCGCTTATGCATCCAGATATTTAGCAAAAAATGTTGTAGCATCTAAAATTGCCGATAAATGCTTAATTCAACTTGCATATGCAATCGGTGTATCAAAACCTTTATCTATATATGTTGATTTATTTGATAATGATGATGAAAAAAATAAATATGTTGAAAAACTTATAAGCGAAAATTTTGATTTAAGTCCAAGAGGTATTAGAGAAATGCTTGGTCTGAATAAACCTATTTATGAAAAAACCGCTGCCTATGGTCACTTTGGAAGAATTCCTGATAATAAAGGCTCATTTTCATGGGAAAAAACCGATAAATCAGATATATTTAGCAAGTAAATAAAGTTGAATATTAAAAAAAAATAAATATATTCCACTAACATTATTGAAATTTCAAAATGGGCTTCGGCCCATTTTTTTTTAGGATAAGCAGAAATGTTAAATAGAAGAGCAGATAAATTAGAGTTGATTAGAATAGCAGAAGCCGTAGCTTTAGAAAAATCTATTGATAAAGAGCTTATTATTGGCTCAATGGAGAATGGAATAGCAAAAGCAGCAAAATCTAAGTTTGGATCTGATAACGAGATTAAAGTGGAAATTGATAGAGAAAACGGTGATATAGGAATTTTTAGAAGATTAGTAATAGTTGAAAATCCAGAAAATTCTAACTTAGAAATAACTCTTGATGATGCAATAAAGCTTAATGTAAATAATAAAGAAAAAAAATTAGGGGATGAGGTACTCCAACCTTTGCCTTCTTTTGATTTTGGTAGAATAGCTGCTCAGACTGCAAAGCAAGTAATTAGCTTCAATGTAAGAGAAGCGGAGAGAGAAAGACAATATAACGATTTTAAGGATAAAATTGATACTATCTTGAGTGGCATAGTAAAACGATTAGAATTTGGGAATGTAATTGTAGATCTCGGAAGAACAGAGTCGATAATACAAAAAAATGAAATGATCCCAAGAGAAAATATAAAAGCGGGAGACAGGGTAAAAGCATATTGTCTAGATGTCAGAAGAGAGCCTAGAGGACAACAAATATTTCTTTCAAGAGCACATCCTAAGTTTATGGAAAAATTATTTATTCAGGAAGTTCCAGAAATTTATGATGGTCTTATAGAGATAAAATCATCTTCAAGAGATCCAGGTAGTAGGGCCAAAATTTGTGTAAAAGCAATTGATACTTCTTTGGATCCTGTAGGAGCATGTGTTGGTATGAGAGGAAGTAGAGTTCAAGCAGTCGTAAATGAACTTCAAGGTGAAAAAATTGACATAGTTAATTGGTCTGAAGATCCTGCCATTGTTGTTGCAAATGCACTATCGCCTGCAGAAGTGCAAAGAGTGAATGTTGATGAAGAAGGAAGAAAACTTGATGTTATTTTAACGGAGGAAAATCTCAGTAAAGCAATTGGAAGAAGAGGTCAAAATGTAAGGCTAGCAACTAAACTTATGAATTATGAAATAAATATTATGACCGACCAAGAGGACTCTGAAAGAAGACAAATAGAATTTAAAGAAAAAACTGATAATTTTGTAAAAAATTTGGAATTAGATGAGACACTTGGTCAATTGTTAGTAGCAGAGGGATTTTCATCAATAGATGATATTAAAGATAGTAATCCAGAAGCTTTAATAAAGATTGAGGGTATAGAAGAGGATACTGCAAAAGAATTAATAGAAAGAGCCAAAGAATTTTATCAAAAAGACCAAGAAGAAATAGCAAATAGGATTAAAGACTTGGGTTTAGAGAATGACCTAATTAATCATAAAGGTTTAACACCAGGAATGCTGGTTACACTTGGTGAACAAAAAATATTAACATTAAACGATTTTGCAGATTTAGCGTCTGATGAGTTGACAGGTGGATATGATGTTGTCAAAGGAGAAAGAGTGAGAATCAAAGGTTATTTGGAAGATTTTGCTCTCTCAAAAAAAGAAGCAGATGATTTAATAATGTCTGCAAGAGATATAATTTATCAAGATTGAGAGATGAAAAATGGAAAAAAAAAAATTAAAGTTATCAATTTCTGGAGCTTCCAAAAAAACGATCAATAGTATTGAACAAGCAAGATCTCAATCAAAGAATACAGTTGTAATAGAAAAAAAATCAACAAAATTTGGAAGTAAGCCAAACTTTTCTAGAGGAATTAAATCCTCAGAAAATAAATCACAAAGTAGTTTCACACAAAAAAAAACAATTTTTTCTAAACCTTCGGCACCAATTAAATCTGATTTTGAAAAAAGAAAACTAGCTGAACAAAGAGCTACAAGAAGATTAAAAGGTGAAAATTTCCAAAAAGAAAGTAAAGCGACAAAATTAGGAGGTAAAAGAAGAGAATTAAAACTGACAGTTTCAAGAGCTCTAAGTGAGGATGATATAGGTATAAGATCAAGAAGTTTAGCTTCTTTAAAAAGAGCAAAACAAAAAGAAAATAGGTTATTAAATAAAGAGGATGGTAAAGAAAATTTAAAACCAGTTAAAAGAGATATAAATATTCCAGAAGTTATAACTATAAGAGAATTAGCAAATAGAATGGCCGAGCAATCCAGTAGTATAATTAAACATTTGATGGGTATGGGTGTAACAGTTACAATAAACCATACGATTGATGCTGATACTGCAGAATATTTAGTTAAGGAATTTGGCCATCATCCAGTTAAAGAAGAAAAAGCAGAAGAAATATTAGATAAAATTAAAGAATTAAAAACTCAAAATTTAAAGAGTAGACCTCCAATAATAACTGTTATGGGCCATGTAGATCATGGTAAAACATCAGTTTTAGATGTGTTAAGAAAAGCAAATGTAGTATCAGGAGAATTTGGAGGGATCACTCAACATATTGGAGCATATCAAATTGTACATGAAAAAAATAAATTAACTTTTATAGACACTCCTGGTCACGCAGCATTTACTGAAATGAGAGCAAGAGGTTCAAAATTAACTGATGTAGTTATTCTTGTAGTTGCAGCTGATGATGGCGTAAAACCTCAAACAGTAGAGTCTATTAAACACGCTAAAGCCGCTAAAGTACCAATTGTTGTAGCGATAAATAAGTGTGATCTTCCTGACGCTGATCCACAAAAAATTAAAAATCAGCTTTTAGAATATGAGCTTGTAGCTGAAGATTTATCTGGCGATACCTTAATGGTCGAAATATCAACAAAAACAAAACAAAACTTAGATAAATTAGTAGAAAGCGTTATTTTACAAGCAGAAATATTAGATTTAAAAACTGATTTTGAAACAGATGCCAAGGGAATTGTTTTGGAGTCTAAGATTGATATTGGAAGAGGACCAATTGCAAATGTAATTATTACAGCAGGTACTCTAAAAAGAGGAGATTATTTTGTTAGTGGTTTAAAGTGGGGAAAAGTCAGAGCTATAATAAATGATCAAGGAAAACAAATTGAAAAAGCAGAACCTGCAACACCAATTGAAATATTAGGTATTAATGGAGCAGCAAAATCAGGAGATGATTTTATTGTGTTGAAAAGTGAAAAAGAGGCAAAGTCCTTATGTGATGGAAGAATTCAGGAATCAAAGGATAGTAAAAACTTATTGTCATTTGTAACACAAGACTCAGCGTTTAAAGATACATTTTCTGAGGAGCTAAATATTATTATAAAATCAGATGTTCATGGGTCTTCAGAGGCAATAAAAAATGCAATAAATCAAATTAAACACGACGAGGTAAAGCCAAAAATACTCTTGTCAGATATTGGTATGGTTACAGAAACTGATGTTACATTAGCCAAAGCATCTAATGCTGTAATTATTGCTTTTAATGTAAAACCTAGTAAAGAAGCAAAAAAAAGAGCTGAGCAAGAAAAGATTTCTATTTCTAGCTTTAATATTATTTATGAAGTTTTAGATTTCATAAAAAATAAAATGTCTGGTCTATTAGCTCCAGAAGTAGACGAAAAAATTATTGGAACTGCAGAGATATTGGAAATATTTAAAGTTTCAAAAGTAGGTAAAGTTGCAGGCTCAAAGGTTACAGATGGAGAAATTACCCAAGATTCTAATGCAAGGGTTATCAGAGATGGAGCTATAATCTTCAATGGAAAAATTGGATCAATATTTAGAGAAAAGAATCAAACCAAACAGGTGTCTGCTGGTTTAGAATGTGGAATAACACTTAAGGATTTTGTCGATTTCCAGAAAAAAGACTTAATAGAAGTGTATAATTCTACAATAACAGAGAGAACTATATAATGACCAACTTAGGAAAACCAGTAACCCAAAGACAATTAAGAGTTGGTGAAATGATTAAACAAACACTAGGGATGTTATTCATCAGAGATGAAGCAAAATTACCAAATTTATCTACAAAAGAGATAACAGTTACAGAGGTTAGAATGTCTCCAGATTTGAAAACAGCAAAAATTTTTGTAATGCCTTTAGGTGGAAAAGACGCTGAAGAAGTCGTTGCTAAATTAAAAGAATTTTCATTTGTAATAAGAAAAGTCTTATCAAAAAAGATAGTAATGAAATTTTTACCAAAGCTATTTTTTGTAAAAGATGACTCTTTTGATTACGCAGAAAAAATTGAAAATTTAATAAAACAAACAAATAAATAAGGAATAGAAAATGGCAAATAAAGCAAAAGAACTTGCAATCCATGACAAAGATACAGGTTCTTCAGAAGTTCAAGTTGCTCAACTAACAGATAAAATTGAGAACTTGTCTAAACATATTAAACAGTTCAAAAAAGATAAACATTCATCTGTTGGACTTTTAAGAGCAGTAAATAGAAGAAAAAAATTATTAGACTATTTAAAGAAAAACAAAGTGCAGTCTTATAAAGAAGTAATATCAAAATTAAATTTAAGGAAGTAAATGTTTAAAGTTGTAAAGAAAGAAATAGAAGTAGCAGGAAAAATGATCAGTCTAGAAACGGGTAAAATAGCAAGACAAGCAGACGGCGCGATAATAGCACAATGTGGAGAAACAGTTGTATTAGCAACTGCAGTTGGCGCAAAAAAAGTTAATCCAGATATGGATTACTTTCCATTGTCAGTAAACTATCAAGAAAAATACTACGCAGCAGGTAAAATTCCAGGTGGGTATTTCAAGAGAGAAGCAAGACCAACAGATAGTGAAACATTAATTTCAAGATTAATTGATAGACCTATTAGACCATTGTTCCCAGATGAATTTAAAAATGAGGTTCAGGTTCTCCCAACAGTGATCTCATATGATAAAGAAAATGAAGCAGATATTTTGTCAATAATTGCTTCGTCAGCTGCATTAGCAATTTCAGGAATGCCATTTCTGGGCCCTGTCGGTGCGTCTAGAGTTGGCTTTATTAAAGGGGAATACGTTCTTAATCCCACTAAAGCAGAACTTAAAGATTCTAAGCTTGATCTTGTAGTAGCAGGAACAAAAGATGCAGTCTTAATGGTTGAGTCCGAGGCAAGTGGTTTAACTGAAGAAGAAATGTTAAATGCTGTTAAGTTTGGTCACGAAGGGTTTGTTCCTATAATTGAAATGATAGAGGAACTAGCCAAAGAATGTAAAAAATCTGACTGGATAATTGAGAAAAAAGATCTTACAGAAGTAAAAAATAAATTGGAAAGTGAATTTACTGAGGAACTTAAAAAAGCATTTTCAATAAAGGATAAACAGGAAAGATCAAATTTAATTTCAGAAATCACTGATAAAGCAAAGAAGCTATATGAAGAAGACGAAAATTATACAGATCTTGATGTAAATTCTGAACTTAAAAATTTAGAGAAAAGAATTGTTAGAACAGATATTCTAAAAAATAAAAATAGAATTGATGGTAGAGGTCTTGCTGATGTTAGACCAATCATGTGTGAAGTTGGAATTCTTCCAAGAGTGCATGGCTCTGCTCTGTTTACTCGAGGAGAAACTCAAGCAATAGTTACTACTACACTTGGAACGTCAGATGATGAGCAGAAAATTGAAAGTCTTGAAGGATTACAAAAAGAAAGATTTATGCTTCATTATAATTTTCCTCCTTTCTCAGTAGGGGAAACAGGTAGAATTGGTACTGGCAGAAGAGAAATTGGTCATGGAAAATTAGCTTGGAGAGCAATAAACTCTTCTTTGCCTTCAAAGGAGAGCTTTCCTTATACATTTAGGATCGTATCAGAGATAACTGAGTCAAATGGTTCCTCATCAATGGCAACTGTTTGTGGTTCATCCTTAGCTTTGATGGATGCAGGTGTACCAATTAAAGAACCAGTTGCAGGTATTGCAATGGGATTAATTAAAGAAGGAGATGACTTTAGCGTTCTTTCAGACATTCTTGGAGATGAAGATCACTTGGGCGATATGGACTTTAAAGTTGCTGGAACTAAAGATGGAATAACATCTCTTCAAATGGATATTAAAATCACGGGAATAACATTTGAAATTATGGAGCAAGCTTTAAAACAGGCAAAAGATGGAAGAATTCACATTCTAGGTGAAATGAATAAAGCTTTATCTAAATCAAGAGAGGATGTTGGAAAACATACACCTAAAATGGAAAAAATAACTGTAGATAAGAAGGATATTGCTACAGTCATTGGAAAAGGTGGTGCAACTATAAGAGAAATAGTTGAAGTATCAGGTGCTAAAGTTGACATCAATGACGAAGGTGAAGTCACAGTTGCTGCTCCTGATGAAGAATCTAGGAATAAAGCTATGCAGATGATAAAAGACCTAACAGCTAAGGCTGAACTCAATAAAATTTATAACGGTAAAGTAATGAAAATTATGGAATTTGGTGCGTTTGTAAATTTTCTTGGAAAACAAGATGGCCTTGTTCATATATCGGAGCTTGCTGATAAGAGAGTAGGTAAGGTAACTGATGTTGTAAAAGAAGGTGATGAAGTTAAAGTTAAAGTAATTGGCTTTGATAGAGGAAAAGTCAAGTTATCAATTAAACAAGCTGCAATATAAATTTATAGGAGAAATATGAAAAAATTTGATGATTTGATGAGTGTAAGCAATGAAATTGAGAATATCAGCGCTAGTGATGCAAAAGAAAAGCTAAACGACCCAAATGTTCAATTTATTGATGTTAGGGATAAAGAAAGCTTTTCAAAAGGAACAATAGGTAATGCAATTCACTTAGATAGAGGTTTATTAGAATTTTATTTAGCAGAAGGCAGTCCTCTAGAAAATGATATGTTTAAAAATAATCCAGATAAAGAATATGTAGTTTTTTGTGGTGTTGGAGGACAAGGAACATTAGCAACCAAAACTATGAAGGACATGGGGGTTAAAAATGTCAAAAATATCTCTGGCGGAATGAAAGAATGGGAGAAGAACAAGTAGAAATTAATTGTAATAAATTATAATAAAATGAAGCTTCTAAAAAACTTAAAATTTGAACTGTTTAAAAATGAATATGGAAGATATTTGTTACTTGGCAGTTTTGCATTTTTTTTTATTAAAGGTTTAATTTGGTTAGGTATTTTTATTGCTGTTGGCTTAGGTATTACTAATTCTTTTTAAATTAAGATAATTACCAACAATATTATTTGAACAAAATTTATCACCACAGAAAGAAAGTGTGACTGTTTAAATTTTTTATCCTGCTTTTCATCTCTGAACTTATTTATCAGTGGCATTAGTACAAAATTTGAGACGGCAAATAATACCGCGACACTTAAAATTAAATAAAAATCTAAGGAAAAAATTTTTAGAATAATAAATAAAATTAAAACTAAAACACTAATAGCTAAATTAAAAGTGTAGTAATAAGGAAATATTTTTCTTATAAATTTTTTAGCATTTTCCTCATCTAATGCAGTGAAAGTTACAGGTGCTACAACAAAAGAAAAGAATAGCATAATTCCCAATATTATACTTGTTAGATAAATACTAATTTGTTGCATTGTTAGTTGAGTATTTTTTCTTTTCCTTTCTTGAATTCTTCCTTTGTTATGACACCTGAGTCTAGTAAATTTTTTAATCTATTTATTTGAAAAATTATATCTTCATTCATTTCAATTTTTTTATCCCCTAAAGGTTCTATAATAAGATGAGTTAAATCCAATTTATGATGATCTTTTGCTTTTACTTCTAATTCAAACTGTTTATGTCTTTTTGCGCCTATAGAAACCATCTTTTCCATAATTATTTTATGATCTGGATAGCTAGAAATATTATATTTATGATATTCTGATCTATCCTCATTTACAAAATTACTCTTCGGAGCACCTAATGTTTCAGGATCAATAAAGTGCTCAACAACAAACCACTTCCCTCCTGTTAGTCTAGAAAAATAACTATGTAAGCTTCCAATCGCGACTCTTGGTAATTCTATTTTATTATTCCTCAACCACGCTTTAAATTGCGTATTCACTCCTCTTAATTCAGGATCTTCAGGGTCATTTAATTCTTTATATACATCAAGATGCATTATCCAAAAACAATTATGAGAAGAACCTTTTGCAAAATACTCTAAGACATAATACTCAGGTCTATCATAACACCCGTCGTATTTATTTTTAAAAATTATTTCATGCATCGCAGCGTTTAAATATCCTTGCCATTTAGCTGGCAATTTTAATTCGGCTACAGAAAAACCTTCTATAACTTTTTTATTTTTAATTTTTAAAAGATCATATCCTTTAGAGACAAGGCCATAATAATAGTATGAAAACCTGTCAGCAATAATCCACTCACCTTTGGGTAATTCGAAAGAATATTTATGATTAAATACTAGTTTGTCAGATATTTTATCGCCTATCCTATAACTTTTAGCAAAACAAATAGTTATAAAGAGAAAATAAATTACAAGACTAGAAATAACTTTTTTCATTAAAATTTTTAACTAAATTTTACTATTTTTTAAAATTAATTAATATTCTTAGGATCTGGCATTCCAACTTTATTGTAACCTGCATCCACATAATGAATTTCTCCAGTAACACCACCTGCCATATCACTTAAAAGATATAATGCTGAATTTCCAACATCAAGATTATCAACATTTCTTTTCAAAAATGAATGATCAGCATTCCACTTGTAAAGAAATTTAGCATCGCCGATGGCAGATGCAGCTAGAGTTTTAATTGGTCCCGCACTTATTGCATTAACTCTAATATTCTTTGCCCCCAGATCCCTTGCTAGATATTTAACACTAGACTCTAGTGCAGCTTTACATACTCCCATTACATTATAATTAGGTATGGCTTTATTTGCTTCATAACTCAAAGTAATCATACTGCCACCTTGCTTCATTATTTTAGATGCCTCTCTAGCAACTTCAGTAAATGAAAAACAAGATATTAACATACTTCTTAAAAAGTTTTCTCTAGTTGTATTTAAATATTCTCCTGATAACTCGGACTTATCTGAAAATGCAATTGCATGCACAATAAAATCAATTTCTCCCCATTGACTTTTTACGTCTTCAAAAAGCTTTACAACTTCCTCTTTTTTTTCTACATCACAGCTAAATGTTGCATTTGAATTTAGTTTTTCCGCAAGTGGAACAACTCTTTTTTTTAAAGCATCACCTAAATATGTAAAAGCTAACTCTGCTCCAGCTTCTGCTAGTTTTTGCGATATACCCCATGCAATTGATCTCTCATTAGCAACGCCCATGATAAGACCTTTTTTTCCCTTCATTAAATTCATAGATCTAAACTTTCTCAAACACTAATGTTGCATTAGTTCCACCAAAACCAAAGCTGTTAGACATAATTGCATTTAGATTTACGTCTTTTTCAACTTGTGTAACAATTGGATAGTTCTTAGCTTCATCATCCATTTCTGAAATATTTGCTGATGCTGATATAAAATTGTTTTTCATCATTATCAAACTGTAAATTGCTTCGTGAACTGAAGTTGCGCCTAATGAATGGCCCGACAAAGATTTTGTTGAACTTATCTTAGGTTTATATTCTGGAAAAGCCTCACCAACTGCTTTTAATTCTGTAATATCTCCCACAGGTGTTGATGTCCCGTGAGTATTAATGTAGTCAATTTTATTTTTTGAGGTTGCTAGAGCCATTTTCATACATCTCACCGCTCCCTCACCAGATGGTGCAACCATATCATAGCCATCTGAGGTTGCTCCATAACCAGTTAATTCTGCGTATATTTTAGCACCTCTTGCTTTCGCATGTTCGTATTCTTCTAAAACTAGAACTCCACCTCCACCAGCAATTACAAAACCATCCCTTGTTTTATCATACGGTCTTGAGGCTTTTTCAGGGGTATCGTTATATTTTGATGATAGTGCAGTCATTGCATCAAACATTGCAGTCATTGCAAAGTGAACCTCATCACTGCCACCTGCAAAAATAATATTTTGTTTTCCTAATTGAATAAGTTCCATTGCGTTACCAATACAATGACCACTCGTTGCGCATGCAGAACTTATTGTGTAATTAGTGCCTTTTATTTTAAATGGAACCGCTAGAGTGGCAGAAGCAGTACTTGCCATAGTTCTTGGAACTATAAATGGACCCATTTTTTTTGGATTTTTTTCTCTAGTTTTATCTGATGCTAAAATCACATTTTCAATTGATGGTCCTCCAGATCCCATGACCATACCTGTTGAAATATTACTAACCTCATTTTCTTCTAATCCAGAATCTTTAACTGCTTCACTCATTGCAACATAATTATATGCTGATCCAGCACCCATAAAACGAATAACTTTTCTATCAATATAATCTTCTAATTTGATATTAGGCTTACCATGAACATGGCTTTTTAAATTATGCTCTTTGTATTCCTCAGAAAATGTTATTCCTGATTTTGTATTAACTAATGATTGATAAACCTCATCTTGATTATTTCCTAAACATGAAACTACACCAAGTCCTGTTACAACTACTCTTTTCATTATTTAAATAATCCTACCTTAAGATTTTCTGCACTATAAATTTTTTTTCCATCAGCAAGAAGTATTCCATTTGCAAGTCCCACAGTTGTTTCTCCTTTAACAAGAATTCTTTTTATATCTATTTCATAAGTTGCCATTTTGACATTTTTAAGAACCTCACCAGTAAATTTTACTGTACTTACGCCTAATGCTCTACCCCTTCCTGGGTTACCTAACCAACCAAGAAAAAAGCCAACTAACTGCCACATAGCATCTAAACCAAGACAACCAGGCATAACGGGATCTTCTCTAAAATGACAATCAAAAAACCATAAATTATCCTTTATATCAAGTTCGGCTTTCATAGAGCCTTTTTTATAAAAACCCTGACTTTCGGTAATTTCTGTAATTCTATCAAACATTAGCATAGGCGGAGAAGGTAATTTTGCATTACCTGGACCAAATAACTTACCATTAGCGCAATCAATTAGTTCATCGTAATTAAAGGAACTTTTTTTCATAATATTGTAATCTTATTACTTGATTTAGGTAAATTATAATATACAAATAGTTTAGAATAGTTATAAATTGCTAATGACTAGTAAACAAGAATTTATCGAAAAACTAAGAAACTCTAGCTTAAGACCAACTAAACAAAGAATAAATATATGTGAGGTTCTATTTAATAGAGATAAAACTTTCCATTTTACAATAAATGACTTGTTCAATCTAATTAAAGATAAAACAGGTGAAAATGTTTCTTTAGCAACCGTTTACAATACAGTCCATGCATTTCTTAAAAAAGGATATCTAAAAGAGATACCAATTAATTCTAATCAAACTTATTTTGATACAAATGTCACAGATCACCACCATTTTTTCGATGTTAAAGAAGAAAAGCTTATTGACATTAAAAATGAGGATGTAGGACCGATAGAGATACAAAAATCAATTCCTGGAAAAAAAATTAAATCAGTTGAAGTTTTAGTTAAATTAGAAGACTAGGTTTCGAAAATTACATCATAAATATTCTGACTTATTGACAATCTTCTTTAGAATAATTATAAAAAAGAGATTAGAATAATTATAATATTAAAGGAGATAAATAATAATGAGTGCGGAATTTCATAAAAATAAATCATTTAAATCAGCAGAATTAAGTAAGTGCCCCTTTACAGGCGCAGGCACACCGGCAAAATTTAGTGCTGGAAGAGGACAAACAAATAGAGATTTTTGGCCAAACAGTTTGAATTTGAAAATTTTAAGTCAGCACTCGAATTTATCAAATCCAATGGAGAAAAAATTTAATTATTCTAAAGAATTTAAAAAACTGAATTACAAAGCACTCAAAAAAGATTTAAACAAATTAATGACTGATTCACAAGATTGGTGGCCAGCAGATTACGGTCATTATGGGCCTTTATTTATTAGATTAGCATGGCATGCAGCAGGTACATATAGAACAGGTGATGGTAGAGGGGGAGCTGGAACAGGTAATCAAAGGTTTGCACCGTTAAATGCTTGGCCTGATAATGTTAATTTAGATAAAGCTAGATTACTTTTGTGGCCAATAAAACAGAAATATGGAAAAAGAATTTCTTGGGCAGATTTATTTATACTAGTTGGAAATGTAGCATTAGAGTCGATGGGTTTTAAAACTTTTGGATTTGGAGCTGGAAGAACTGACATCTGGGAGCCAGAAGATGATATTTACTGGGGTTCAGAAAAAGAAATGTTGGGTGTTAAGAGATACAGCGGAAAAAGAGATCTTGAACAACCACTAGGGGCTTCTCACATGGGATTAATTTATGTAAATCCACAAGGTCCAGATTTTAATCCAGATCCGTTAAAAGCGGCTCATGATATTAGAGAAACATTTGGGCGAATGGCAATGAATGATTATGAAACAGTTGCACTAGTTGCAGGTGGCCACACTTTTGGAAAATCTCATGGTGCAGCACCAGAGTCTCATAAAGGTCCTGACCCAGAAGCATCAAGAATTCAAGATCAAGCAACTGGTTGGAATAGTAATTACAAATCAGGAAAAGGTGTACATGCAATAAGTAGTGGTATTGAAGGAGCGTGGACACAAACACCAACACAATGGGATATGGGTTACTTTGATTGTTTATTTAACCATGAATGGGAATTGACAAAAGGACCTGCTGGAGCATTTCAATGGACTCCAAAAAAGAATGGTCAGAGAATTAAAATGGTACCCGATGCTCATGATAAAAGTAAAATGCATCCTCCAATGATGCAAACAACTGATTTATCTTTGAGAATGGATAAAAGTTATGGTCCAATTTCAAAACATTTTTATCAAAATCCAGATGAATTTGCTGATGCATTTGCAAGAGCGTGGTTTAAGCTTACTCACAGAGACATGGGACCAAGAGCTTGTTATTTGGGTAGCGAGGTTCCAAAAGAACAATTAATTTGGCAAGATCCTATAGATAAACCAAAATATAAACTTAAATCAAAAGATATAAGAGATTTAAAATCAAAGCTTTCAAAATCAAAAATCTCTGTTTCTGATTTAGTTTCCACTGCTTGGGCTTCTGCTTCTACGTACAGAGGTTCTGACAAAAGAGGTGGAGCAAACGGAGCAAGAATTATGCTTGAGCCTCAAAGAAGTTGGAGAGTCAATAACCCTAAAAAACTTTCAAAGGTTATTAAAGCTTTACAAAAAATTAAGAAAAAATTTGATACAAATAAAAAATCAGTCTCAATGGCGGATCTTATAGTATTAGGTGGAAATGTAGGAATAGAGATGGCAGCAAAAAAAGCTGGTCATAAAATTCAGGTTCCATTTACTCCTGGAAGAGGAGATGCAAGACAAGACCAAACAGATGTAAATTCATTTGGATTACTTGAGCCTCAAGCGGATGGTTTTAGAAACTACATGAAAAAAGGTAAATCTAATGTTTCAGCTGAGGAAAAATTAATCGATAAGGCACAATTAATGGGATTAACGGCACCAGAGATGACAGTTCTTGTAGGAGGAATGAGAGTTTTAGATACAAACTATGATAGTTCTAAAAATGGAGTTTTCACAAAAAAACCTGGAACTCTATCAACAGATTATTTTGTAAATCTTCTTGATATGAGTACCACTTGGAAAGAAACTGACAAATCAGAACAATATTTTGTTGGTAAAGATAGAAAGTCTAGAAAAACTAAGTGGAAAGGTTCAAGAGTTGACCTTATTTTTGGTTCAAATTCTCAATTAAGAGCATTAGCTGAAGTCTATGCCTGCAAAGACTCATCTGACAAATTTGTTAAAGACTTTGTATCTGCATGGGTCAAAGTGATGAATGCAGATAGATTTGATTTAAGATTAAACTAGCAATAAGGAAAGCGGAAAAATGACATCACTATCGTTCGAAGACTTTTACAAAGTTCCTGAAATTAAGTTTGATATAAATAGATTGCGAAATGACTTAAATCTAATTTTAGAGAAAAAGAAATTTAATTCGCCAGGTGTTACTCACTTTGGTGCAATTCCTCTAAATCAAATTCCAAACAACAAAGACTCTATAGAAGGGAACAATATCAGAGGTAGATATTGGACTATTGCAGATGAGACAGGCAAAGAAGTCTCAAGAGATATTGATATTGATGAATCGAAATATACTCAGTTGCTACCAGAGTTCGAGAAAACTTATTTTAAAGAGGTTTATGAAATTCTTAGTAAAAAATTTAAACTAGGAAGAGTAAGGCTTTTATTAAAAGAGCCAAGATCAACGCTAAGCTGGCACAAAGATCCAGAGTGTAGATTGCATATTCCGATAGTAACTAATGCAGGTTGTTCAATGGTCATTGAAAATGTTGCAAAACATTTGCCTGCAGATGGACATGTATGGATTACTAACAATACAAAGTATCATAACTTTTTTAATGGAGGAGAACAGGCCAGAGTTCACTTAGTTGCTTGTGTTCTAGAAAGCCCGTTTAAAGAATAATGGAAGTTACCAACGGTATTTTTAAAGCTGCCGGTCAGATTTATTCCAATAATAGAGGCTCTATTTTAAGAACAATTGTTTATACAGTTGGTCATTTTGCAATTGCTATAACTGTTTTGATGTTAGTAGCTGATGTATCTTTTATGATAGCTTTGACTGATGCAATTGTAGAACCAATTGCCAATTCTATTTGGTATTTCATTTTAGATAAGTGGTGGGCAAGTAGATCAAAAAGTAAATAATAATCATTATCAATAAGTATTTAGGAAAAATTTAATAAGGATAATTTGTAGTAATAATAATTATTCGCAAAAAAAATGTGTAAATAATAATTATTCGCAAGGATATTTGTTGAAAATAATTTGTTCATATTTAATTTTTAAAAAATGCAAATAGAAAATTATAATTGTAAAAAATGTGGATTAACAATCTCTTCAACTTGTTCCAAGTGTGATAAAATAGTTGATGTTGAAGTCCTTGATGATGGATGTATAGTTCAAAAGACTAAATGTGTTGATTGTGCTAATGCTCCAGTTATCAAAGACGTTTGTGTCCAACAAAAATAATTAGTTAATATATATAACTTAGAGGGTTAGTTGATTTTTCCCCAAAGATTTTCTTCATCAACCCACCCTTTAAAACTTTTAGTTTCTACTAAGCACCAATTTCTTTCGCATTTTTTCACTATCAATAATCTTCCAGTTTCTATTTGAGCCAAGGGTTTAGAAAATTTAGTTGGTTTTTTGAATAAAATTTTATTTGATACAGTTATAAAGGATTTTGATTGCTTCAATTGAGAAATGTGTATCCACCCACCATTCTTTTTATTGTCAATTATTCTTCTAAAATTTTCTTTTTTATCAATCACTTTTACCGGCAAGTTTATTTTCTTGTAAATATACTTTATTGGATAATCAAAACTTGGGCCGTATCTTACGTTTACCTTATCATTTTTAAGCATTAAAAATTTTTCATTATTTTCTGAAATGGCATTAGAAGTAAAAAATATAATGATTAAAATCTTGAAGATTAATTGCACAAACAACCTTTTTTTTTAGTAAATTTTATTTTTCTAAATTCAAGTTTTTTCAGATTAACAATCAGAATTGATGAGTGAAGACTTTTATCTGACGAAATTATGTTTTTTAAAACTTCATTTGCTTGCATACTCCCAATTATATTTGATGTAGTTCCTAATATTCCTTCACTTTCACAATTTAAAACTTCATCTGTTGGTTCTGATTGATAAAAGCATTTTAAACATGGACTTGATTTATTGTTAAAATCGAATGAAAAAATATGTCCATCAAATTTGCTAATAGCACCAACTATTAATTTTCTTTTATATTTTAATGAAAATTTATTTATTAAAAATTTAGTTTTAAAATTATCCGTTCCATCTACAATTATATCAAAATCTTTAACAATCTTATTTAAATTTTTTTCAGAAGCTCTTTCTTTTAAAATTTTGACTTTTACATCTTTATTAATTAATTTTATTCTTCTTTTAAAGATATCAACCTTAAATTTTCCAATATCTCTTGGAGTATACAAGATTTGTCTTTGAAGATTTGAAATATCTACTTTATCGTGATCAATAGCGCCTATATACCCTACGCCGCATCTAGCCAACAAATCTGCAACTGGACTACCTAATCCTCCAATTCCTACAATTAAAACTTTCGAATTAATTATTTTTTTTTGTCCTAATATACCAATATCCTTAAGTATTATTTGTCTAGAGTATCTCTCAAGCTTTAGTTTTGATAATGAATTTTTCACTTACCTGTTGATCCAAATCCACCTGAACCTCTAATTGTCTCAGGCAAAGCTTCTACCGTTTCAAAATCTACTTTTAGAATTGGCATTAATATCATTTGTGCAATCCTATCATCTTTATTTACTGTAAAGTCTTTATCTCCATGATTAAATAAAATTACTTTTATTTCTCCTCTATAGTCACTATCAATAGTTCCAGGAGTATTTAAAACACTTATATTGTTTTTGGCTGCTAAACCTGAACGCGGTCTGATCTGAACTTCGGTATCTTCAGGTATTGCAATAGATATACCTGTTGGCACTAAAGCGTTTTCACCTGGTTTAATTACTATTTTCTTTTCAATGAATGCAGTCAAATCTAGTCCAGATGAACCTGTTGTTTTATATTCTGGCAGTTTAACTTTTTTGTCTAATTTTTTAATTAAGACTTTCACCATTAAGTCAATTAATCTGTTGAATCACTCTTTTGACTATTTCTTCAGCGACCAGCGATTTACTCATCTTTTCAAAATTTTCTTCAGGTTTATCTTTGTAAAATATTGAAATTTTATTAAAATCTGATTCAAATCCTATAGTTTGATCTGAGACATCATTTGCGATTATCCAGTCACAATTTTTTTCATTCAACTTCTTCTTTGCATTTGTTGAAACATTGTTTGTTTCTGCCGCAAAACCAATAGTAATTTTTGGTCTTAATGAATTATGATTAGAAATATGATTTAAAATATCAATATTTTTTTCTAGCTCTAAGTTAAATTCTTCATTCTTTTTAATCTTTGTACCTTTATAATTTTTTACTTTAAAATCAGAAACAGCTGCAGAAAAAATAGCTACATCTGTTGGTAGATTATTTAAACTTTCTTTGAACATCTCTTCAGCTGTTTCAACATTTATAAAATTAACACCATCCAAAGGTTTAATACTCGTTTTTCCAGAAATAAGTGTTGTGTCAAATCCATTGTCTCTAAGACATTTGGCTATTTCATATCCTTGTTTGCCACTGGATTTATTTGTAATAAATCTTACAGGATCAATATATTCATTAGTTGGTCCTGCAGTAACTAAAGCTTTTAATTTTTTATTTTTATCTAAATTAGAAAAATAATTTTTAAGCGTTTTGACTATTTCATTTGGTTCTGTCATTTTTCCTTCACCGTATTCACCACATGCCATATCTCCTGTCTCTGGTCCAATAATTTTGTATCCAAAGCTTTTTAATTTTAATATATTTTCTTTAGTAGAAGGATGCTCCCACATTCTTACATTCATTGCTGGTGCTAAAAATATTTGTTTGTTAGAGGCTAATAAAACAGTAGACGCTAAATCTTCTGCATTTCCTGAGGCTACTTTAGATATGGTATTAGCTGTAATTGGTGCAACTAATACAACATCAGCCCATCTTGATAAAGATATGTGGTCCATCTCAGCTTCGTTCTCTGCACTAAATATATCGTCATAAACTTTTTCTTGGGAAAGAGAGGAAACAGATAGTGGAGTTACAAATTCTTTTGCATTTTTCGTTAATATAGTTTTTACACGAGCACCATTTTTCCTATATAATCTTATTAACTCAAGACTTTTGTAAGCAGAAATTCCACCACATACAATTAACAGTATTTTTTTATTTTCAAAATAATTCATTGTCGAGATTAAAATACTACTAATCCTAATATTACAAGTAATAATAAACCAATGATTGATTGATTTCTGAAAGCTACCATTTCATTTTTTTTTGTATTTAGATCATTATACGTATTAGTATTTTGTGGAATTTGTCCACTTGCAAGAAATGTTAATGCTTGGTTTGCTTTATCCATTATTTGCGGCATTTCTGGTAATCTTTTTATAACTTCTGCAGAATTTTTTAGAGTTTCATTTAGTGTTGTTATAGGATCTTTTGTTTCTTTAAGCCATTTTTCAAGAACAGGTCTTGACGTTTCCCAAATGTTTGTCTCTGGATTTAGTCTTCTTGCAACACCTTCAACTACTACCATGGTTTTCTGTAGCATTAGCAACTGTGGTTGAGTTTGCATATTAAATTTTTCTGTGACATCAAAAAGTTGTTTGAGTAGTTTACCGCCAGATATATCTTTAATTGACTGACCAAATATTGGCTCTCCTATTGATCTTAGTGCTTGGGCGAGATCATCAACAGGTATTTCTTTTGGAACTAACCCTGCAGCCAAATGAACTTCAGCCACTTTTTTATAATCCCGTTTAATAAATCCATATAAAATCTCAGCGAGAAATTTTTTACTCAAATCATCGAGCCTTCCCATTATACCGAAATCGATAGGAACTATTTGACCACTATTATTTATAAAAATGTTACCTTGATGCATATCTGCGTGAAAAAAACCATCTCTAACAGCATGTCTTAAAAAATGTTGAATAATATCTGATGCAATTTTTTTGGTATCTATATTTCTTTTTTCTAACTCCTCTGTTTCTCTTATAGAGACACCTTCAACCCAGTCTAAAGTCATTACATTTTCACTTGTAAAATTCCAATAAATTCTAGGAACTTGAAATCCACTGTCATTCTTAGTGTTTTCAGAATACTCATTAGCTGCAGCCGCTTCAAATCTTAAATCCATTTCTAAATTGGTTATTTCTTTTAGCAAATAAACAACTTCAACTAATTTAAGTCTTTTTGTCTTTTTGATAATTGACTCAGTTAAAAAAGCAAAAAGCATCAAAGCATCAATTTCATCGTTAAATATTTTTTTTATATTTGGTCGTAAAATTTTTATAGCCACATCTTTAATTGTGCCATTATCATTTATTTGCGCTTTATGAACTTGAGCTATAGATGCTGCTGCCACTGGTTCAGATAGATTTATAATTGAATTAAAATTATCTTCCCCTAGATCTTTTTTGATTATTTCTTTAGCTTTAGACAATTCAAAAGGAGGCAAACGATCTTGTAAACTCTCTAGTTGCTTTGATAACTTTTCTCCAATTATATCTGGTCTAGTTGCCAGAAATTGACCTAATTTAATGAATGTTGTGCCCATAGATTGCAAGGAGTTTGATAATCTTTCACCTTCGGTTTCATTTACAAAAGAATTATCTTTTTTTGAAAATGACAAAGACAACAAATAGAATAAAATTTTTATTCCAATTGGTGGATTATGAAACTTTGTGAATATACTTAAAGCGTCAGATTTTGCTAATTTCCTTCCAAGCTTAAAAAGTATGTATATTTTTTTAATCATATTTTCCAACCTGAATGAATAGCTACTATTCCACCAGAAAAGTTTCTATACTCACATTTAGTAAAATTATTTTTCTCCATTAAACCCTTTAATTCCTTTTGATTAACAAATTCTTGGATACTTTTTATTAGATATTCATAAGGCTCTTTTTCACCAACCACAATTTTTCCTATTTCTGGAATTAATTTAGAGTATCTTTTATAGACTAAATCTAAGTTTAAATTTTGAATTTTTGAAAATTCTAAACAAAAAAATCTACCTCCTGACTTTAAAACTCTGTACGCTTCACTTAAGGATTTATTAATATTTTTTGTATTTCTTAAACCAAAACTGATTGTGTAATAATCACATGAATTAGATTTTAAAGGCAATTTCTCTGCCGACCCCTTAATCCACTTGATATTTTTGTAATTTGATAGTCTATTTTTCCCCTTTTTCATCATTCCTTCATTGGGGTCAATACAAAATAATTCTATATTTTTATTTGAGCTATTATCGATAAAAAGTTTTGCTATATCACCTGTGCCACATGCAACATCTGCTAGAATTTTATTTTTACCTGGGTTCATCCAATTTATTAAATTTCTTTTCCAGATTCTATGAACTCCAAGTGACATCAAATCATTCATGATGTCGTATTTATCATAAACTTTATCAAATACACCTTGGACTAGACCTTTTTTATTTTGAAGATATTGTTGCATAAAATAAATAATATTAATTAATATAATAATAAATGCCAGAATTGCCAGAAGTAGAAGTTGTTAAAGAGTCACTAAGTAGAACAATAACAGGAAAAAAAATAAAAAAAGTAAGTATAAAGAATAGGAATTTAAGGTACAAAATAAAAAAAGGTTTTGAAACAAGACTTCAATCAAAATCAATAAAAAAAGTTAAGAGGTTTTCAAAATATATCATACTAGTTTTAAATGATGAAAAATTTTGCTTAATTCATCTTGGAATGTCTGGCACTATACACCTCTTAAGAAAAAATATTTTAAATCAAAAAACAAATGCAAGTTTTTATCATAGTCCTTATTTACCAAAAAAACATAACCATGTGTTTTTGGAATTTGATAACATAAAAATTATATATAATGATCCTAGAAGATTTGGTTATTTCAAATTATTTGAAAATAAGAATAATTTAGAAAATTTTATAAATAACTATGGTCCTGAGCCTTTTTCTTCAAAATTTAATCTCAACTACTTAAAAAAATATTTTTTTAAAAAGAAAAAGAATATAAAAAATTTTCTCTTAGATCAAAAGTTTGTTTCAGGTTTGGGGAATATTTATGCAAGTGAAATTTTATTCAGCTCTAAAATAAATCCAAAAAAAAAAGCAAAATCTTTAAGCGAAAACGATTGTATTAATATTATTAAATATTCAAGAAAAATTTTAAATTTAGCGATAAAAAAAGGTGGGTCTAGTATTAGAGATTTTAAAAATATAGTTGGTAAAAATGGATCTTTTCAAGATAACTTTAAAGTATACAATAGAGAAAATAAGAGTTGTCGTTCACCAGGATGCAAAGGGACAATAAAAAAAAAATTTATCACTAATAGATCAACATTTTTTTGTAATATTTGTCAAAAATAAAAAATTATTATATTGACCGTATAAATTTCTCGTTATATACAATCGCGCTTATGGCAAACACTAAATCAGCTATTAAACGAATAAGACGTATATCACGTCAAACAACGGTAAATAAATCTAGAAAAAGCAGGTTTAGATCTGCAATAAAAAAAATGAATTTAATTCTTGATAAAAAGGACAAAAAAGAAGCTTTAGCATTCTTGCCAAAATTAAACTCTGAATTGATGAAAATAGCAAAGACAGGGGTGATAAAAAAGCAAAACGCGTCAAGAAATATTTCTAGAATAACAAAAAAAATAAATTCCTTATAACAACTTTTAGTTTACTTAAAGAAATTACAACCCTAGAGATTATTTTTTCAATTAAAAAAAGAATCTTTTAATCTTTTAGTACCAAGATAAAAAAAAAATAAAAAAAGTAAATTTAAGATTACTAATTTTAGGTCCCTAAAAATAGATTCAATTATTAATTTATACAATTGTAAATTTTATTTTTTTTTGAGAATAAAAATAAATTTATTGCATTGAATTATGAATAGGAGTTTAACAGACTCTCATGAAAAATAATCTCACTAACATTAAATCAGACAATATTAATAAGATTGATTGGAAATTATTACAAAATGAAATGAAAAATAAGTTTGGTTCCGAGATTTATGATAGTTGGTTAAAAAAAATTGATTTGGTTGATGAGTTTAAAAATTATGTTTTATTATCCGTTTCGACAAGATTTATCAGAGACTGGATAACTTCAAGATATTTAGATCAAATATTACAAATAATTAAATTATATAAAAAAGATATTTCCAGAATAGAATTTGTGATTAACGAGAATATAAAGAACAAAAATACTGATGAAATAAAACCAGATAATTCATCTGATAATGAAAAGGTTTCATTTATTAAAGACTCATATCTTCAATATAATCGAATTGATCCAAATAAAAACTTTGAGAATTTCTTGCTTGGGAAAAGTAATAAACTAGCTTTTGAAGCTGCAAAAAAAGTTTCAGAACAAATAGCTCATTATAATCCTCTATATATTTATGGTGGAGTTGGTATGGGTAAGACACATTTGTTAAATGCAATTGGATTAAGTTTGAAAGAAAAAAATAAAGTAATGTTTATTTCAGCTGAAAGATTTATGTATCAATTTGTAAAATCGATAAAATCTAATGATATGGTAAAGTTTAAAGAGTATTTTAGAAATACTGACATATTTTTGATTGATGATATTCAATTTATGAATGGAAAAGAAGCTATGCAAGAAGAATTTTTCCACACATTTAATGTTTTGTTAGAGAAAGGATCACAAATTATAGTATCAGCAGATAGACCACCTAACAAATTAACTAGAATACAAGAAAGAATTAAATCTAGATTTTCAGGAGGACTGGTAGTTGATATCCAAAATGCTGATTTTGAATTAAGATACAATATAATAAAATCTAAAAACGAAGATCTTTCAATTCATGATCCAAATAATAATAAGATCAGTGACGAGATCATAAAATTTATTAGCACTGAAGTTAATACTAGTATCAGGGAGCTTGTAGGTGCATTTAATAGAGTAGTATCTTTCTCAAGAATTTATGGAAAAACACCTTCAATGTCAGAGGTAAAAGTAATATTAAAAGATCTATTAAATTTAACCGAAAATAAAGTTGATATAGATAATATTCAAACAATAGTATGTAAATATTTTAAAATAAGTAAAAACGAAATGTTGTCACCAAGAAGGTCAAGATATCTTGTAAGGCCAAGACAAACTGCTATTTATTTAGCAAAAATGCTAACATCTAAATCTTTACCAGAGATAGGTCGATCATTTGCTAATAGAGATCACACAACCGTTATACATTCAGTTAAAACAATAGAAAAATTAAGAAAAGAAGATAATGAATTAAATTTAAGCATTGATAGCCTAAAGAATAAAATATTATACAAACAAGAAAATGAAATTTAGTGTTAATCAACAGGATTTGCAAAAATCTTTAGGTTACTGTCAGGGTGTAATAGAAAAAAGAAGCACTTTACCTATTCTCTCAAATATTTTGATAGAGGCAGCAAATTCAAAGTTAAAAATTACAGCAACAGATTTAGATTTAATATTTGTAAATGAAATTTCAAATATTAAAATTTTTGATGAAGGCAAAACAACTACTTCTTCATCAATTATGTTTGATATTGTAAGAAAAATACCCTCTGGTAGTCAGATAAATTTTGAAAACACTGGAGAAAGTAAATTACAATTAGAATCAAATAAATCTCTATTCAATTTAAATTCTATAAATGCTTCTGAATTTCCAATTACAGATGAAAATTTCAATGAAAATGAATTTACTATAAATTCAAAAGATTTATTAAAACTTTTAAATAAATGTAAATTTTCGATTTCGAATGATGAAACAAGGCATTATCTTAGTGGTATTTTTTTTCATCAGACCCAAACAGATGATAAGAATTTTTTAACTGCAGCCGCAACAGATAGCCATAGAATGTCTATCTCAAAAATAAGACTAAAAAACAAAATTGAATTTGAACCAATAATACTTCCAAAAAAAACTATATTTCAATTATGTTCTCTTCTAGAAGATTATGATGGCGAGGTTAAAGTCTCAAATATTAAATCCAAAATTAAATTTGAACTTAATAATAGTATTTTGATATCTAAATTAATCGATGGAAAATTCCCTAATTATATTCAAGTTATCCCTAGAGAGAATCAAAAAAAACTTGAAATAGATCTAAAATCTTTTCTAAATTCCGTCGACAGAGTAGCATCAGTTTCTCTAGATAAAAAAGATGGTGTAAAATTTAATTTGTCTAAAGATAATTTAAATTTATCTGTCAATAACACTAACAGTGGTGATGGTAAAGAAAGCCTATCTGTAAAATTTGAGACAGATTTAGATATAAGTTTTAACTCTAGATATTTGCTTGATATAGCATCCCAACTAAATGGTGATAATATTGAAATATATTTGAAAGATACTGGATCTCCTGCGCTAATAAAAGATCCTGCAGACTTTGACAGTATTTATGTTGTAATGCCTATGAAAGGTTAGTTAGCAAGACCAAGCTCGGAATAAATTTCTTTTTGTAATAATTTTACAAATTCTGTTTCTTCGATACCTGTATTAATTGGTTTTAAAATAGAAATAGTAATCGTTTTATTAGGCTTCATCTTTCCAGATTTTGGCCATACTCTTCCAGAGTCAATAGCGACGGGTTGACATTTTACATTTAATTCTCTGTAAATTCTTCCAACCCCTTTTTTAAAAGGAATAATTTCATCTGGTAGAACTCGAGTGGCTTGTGGAAAAATTATTACAGGTCTTTTTGTTTTTTCCATAACTTCTTTAATTTTTTCAGTAAAATTAAGGTTTTCTTTTGAAACTTTATTTCTATTCACAGAAATAGAATCTATCTTTCTTAAATACCAACCAAATATCGGAATATTTAACAGTTCTTTTTTAAGAATAAAAATTGGTGAATTAAATATTGTTTGTAAAAAAAAAGTTTCAAACATCGATTGATGAGAGCATGCAATAAAGAAATTTTCGTTATTAATTATGTTTTCTTGACCTTTTATTACTATGCTGGTTGAGTAAAAAATTTTTAAACAGAATGAGGACCAGTATCCAAAAAGTTTACCTCCAAAAAGAGTGATTTTCTTTGGTAGTAATAAAGATGGAAGAAAAATAATACATATTAAAATTAATCCAGAAAAAAATATACTTTTAAAGAGGATATTTCTCATTATAAGTTTTTATGTTAGATAATATCTATTATTTTTTGTCTTTTTCTTATAATCTTTACTTTATTTCCTTTAATCAAAATTTCAGCAGGCCTTAATCTAAGATTATAATTAGATGATAGTGAATAACCATAGGCGCCTGTATCACAAATAATCATAATATCATTTTCTTTTATATTCTGAAATTTCTTTTCTGTTAAAAATTTATCAGTTGTTTCACATACAGGGCCTACAAATTCTAATATTTTTTTTGATCGTGACATATTTCTTAGGGATGGAACTATTCTATGTTTTGCATTATACAAAGCTGGTCTTATCAAATCATTCATTGCCGCATCTAATATTACAAATGTTTTTGTTTTGTTGTGTTTTAAATAAATTACTTTAGACGCAAGTATACCAACATTTCCAATTATAGATCTTCCAGGTTCAAAAATTATTTTACAATTGTATTTATTTTTAAATTTAATTATTAATTTTTTATATTTTGTGTAATTAAGTTTTTTCGTTTTATTATCATAGTTTATCCCCATCCCACCACCTAAATCAATGAACTCAAATTTATAATCTAAATTTTTTAAAAGTTTATCAAGAACATTTAGCATTTTTTCGTAGGGTTTGTGGTTTAAGATTTGACTACCGATATGAACGCTTAAGCATTTAATATTTATAAATTTTGATTGTTTCATCAAATTAATAATTTTTACAAAAGTCTTTTTATCTACACCAAATTTATTTTCACTTTTACCAGTTGAAATTTGTTTCAATGTTTCAGCATCTGTATCTGGATTCAATCTTAGTCCTATATCAACAACTTTATTTAGTTTTTTTGCAGCTGATTCAATCGCCAAAACTTCACTCAATGACTCAGAATTTATTAATAATATTTTTTGCTTTATAGCGTACTCAATTTCATCTCTTGTTTTACCAACTCCAGAGAAAACTATCTTATTTTTATCAATACCAGCTTTAAGTGATGCATATAATTCACCCTTTGAAACTACATCTGCCCCAAGGCCAAGTTTTTTTATTTCTTTTAATAGTGAAATATTTGAATTAGATTTTACAGAAAAACAAATTAAAGGTTTAATTTCCTCAAAAGCTTTTTTAAAATTCTCTACATTTTCTCTTAAATTTTTATAAGAGTAGCAGTATAGAGGTGTATTAAATTTTTTTGTCAAACTTTCAATGTTTTTTCCTTCAATAAAAAATTTGTTGCTTATATATCTCATAATACTTTTTTAACATTCTTAATTAATTCAGATTTATACTCTGGATCGCCTTTACGCCCACAAGCAACTACAAAATACAAACAAAGTATAATAATTAAAATTTTTTTACTCATTTTTTGCTTTTTTTATCATTTTCTTAACGTTCTCAAAAGAAGTTCCGCCATAAGATTTTTTTGAATTAATTGAATTTTCTAAATTTAGTATTTTATAAACATTTAATGTAAGTTTTGGCTCAATTTGATTTATTTCTTTCAATTCTAGTTCGTGAAGTTTTTTGTTTTTTTTTTCAGCTAGATTAATTATTTTTGCTGTTTGTATGTATGCCTTTCTAAACGGATATCCAAGTTCTCTTACAATGTAATCAGATAAATCTGTAGCTGTAGTAAATCCTTTATCCGCAAGGGATACCATACTTTTTTTATTTATTATTAAATTTTTTAATACATCATTCAATAATGATAGTGATATTTTTAATTGATCATTTGTTTTAAAAACAATTTCTTTGTCATCCTGTAAATCTTTAAAATATGATAAGGGTAAGCCTTTTAATATTGAAATCATAGAATTGATATTTCCAATAAATATTCCAGTTTTACCTCTTAAATATTCCAGTGGGTCTGGATTCTTTTTTTGTGGCATTATAGAAGAACCAGTTACTAATTTATCATTTAAAGTTATCATATTGAATGCATCAGAATTCCAAATTATAAGTTCTTCAGCAATTCTGGAAATGTGTAAAGAGCAAGCTAGAGAAGAATACAAAAAGTCTAAAACAAAATCTCTATCAGATACAGTATCTACAGAATTATTTGTTGGTTTTTTAAATTTAAGTTTTTTTGTGGTGTAATTTCTGTCAATTTTAAAAGAAGTACCAGATAAAGCCCCTACACCTAAAGGATTTTCATCTAAAAATTCTAAATTATTCTTAAATTTTTTCTTATCTCTCCTAAACATTTCAACATATGCTAGTAGATAATGTGCTAAAGACAATGGTTGTGCATTTTTTAAATGTGTAAATCCTGGCATAATTGTTCTGATATTTTTTTGTGCAAGATTTAGAATATTTGAATTTGTATTATTTAATAAAATTATAATTTTTTTTGTTGCTTCTTTTAACCATAATTTAAGGTCGGTAATTACCTGATCATTTCTAGATCTAGCAGTATGAACATATCCAGCATCATCACCAATCAGTTCAAATAATCTGTTTTCTATATTCATATGAATATCCTCTAATTCATAATCAAAATTGAACTTTTTTTTTATAATTTCATTTTTAATTCTTTTTAATCCCCAGATTATTTTATTCTTTATTCTGTAATTTATAATTTTCTGTTTGTGAAGCATTTCGACATGAGCAATTGATCCTTCGATATCTTCTTTAAATAGTCTTTTATCTACTGGTAATGAACCACCAACTTTTTTAAATAAAGATGAGGCATTTTTTTTAATTCTTGTCCCCCAAATTGGTTTATTGTTTTTATTTTTACTCATGTTATTCAATTATAAATCTATGAAATTTATATTTATATCCATTAAAATAATATTTCTTTACTTCATATCATTTAGCTCTTCATATTCAATAGAAGCGCCTAATATAAAAAATCTAATAATTTACGAAGAAAAACAAAAAATTAAGTCTTTTGACTTTTTAAATGAGGCTGGAAACAAAGTTAATTTGAAAGACTTTAAATCTGAATTAATTATTCTGAATTTTTGGGCAACATGGTGTGCTCCTTGTAGAGAGGAAATGCCATCTTTAAACAACCTTCAAATTCTCAAGGATGAAAAAAAAATAAAGATTATCCCAATAAATATAGGTGGAGAAAATATTAATACATCTAAAAAGTTTTTTGACGAACTTCTCATAGAAAAATTACAAGTTTTTGTTGGTGATGGTGCTGGAATTGCAAAAAATTTAAAATTAAGAGGACTACCCACAACACTATTCATTGATAAAGATGGTTATGAGTTTGCAAGAATTGTTGGTTCAATAGATTTTGACAGTGATGAATTTTTAAATTGGTTAAATGAATTAAATTAATTCTTATAAAAGTAAGCTAATGCTACAAGCACAATTATAGCCACAAATTGCAGTAAAACTCTTAGCTGCATTAATTTGTTAGATGTTTTTTTATCTCCGTCTCCTTTAAAAAGAGTTCTAATCCCAAGAATTAAGACTACAGCTACGGCTACAAGCAAAACAATCGCTGCAATTTTAACAAATATTTCAGAAATCATACTTTGATTTTAGTTTCTTTTTAAAATAAAAAAACATAATTACTTATCTATGACATTTTGCCTTGAATCAACAATTATAAAACCTGAAAGTGGGTCTGAAATCAAAAATGCAGTAATTTTACTTCATGGATATGGTGGAGATGGAAAAGATATAAGTATGTTAACTCTGAATTGGAAAAGGTTTTTAACCAATACAGTCTTTTTATGCCCGAATGGACATGAACCATGTAAAATTAATCCTATTGGTTATCAATGGTTTGATTTAGAAACAAATGATAAAAATTATATTTTAAATGAAGTAAAAAAAGCTGAAGATAGATTAAGAAAGTATATTGAAGAAGTTAAAGCAGAATATAATTTGGAAAATTCAAAGATATGTTTATCTGGATTTAGTCAGGGGTGCATGATGTCAATAAATTTGGGCTTAACTTCTAAAGATCCTTTTAATTGTATTGTTGGATTTTCTGGAAAGATAATTGACAAAGAAGATCTAAATTTAAGATTGGTGTCCAAAACAAAAACTTTATTAATTCATGGTGAAAAGGATGAAATAGTTCCACCCTACAATTTATTGGAAGCAAAAGATTTTTTTACACGCAATAATATTAGAATAGAAACTTTAATGATCAAAGACTGCGACCATCATATACCAGTTGAAGCTTCAAGTAATGCATTAAAATTTATCAAAGATAATTTTGATATTTAAAGAGAATTAATTTTTTGTTACATTGATTAATAATAATATATAATATATTAAATAATTATGACTTTGATGATCAATGAGAACCTTTCACTCGAAAAATGTCCTGCTCTAGTTCTCAACGCAGATTATAGACCATTAAGTTATTATCCTTTATCATTATGGTCATGGCAAGATGCTATAAAATCTGTATTTTTAGATAGAGTCTCAATTGTAAGTCATTATGATAGAATGATAAGAAGCCCATCTTTTTCTATGCAGTTACCGAGTGTTATTGCATTAAAATCTTTTATAAAGCCACGTTCAAATCCAAATTTCACAAGATTTAATGTTTTTCTAAGAGATAAGTTTAGTTGTCAATATTGTGGAAGTAATGATGAACTAACTTTTGACCATCTTCTTCCAAGATCAAAAGGTGGCAAAACTGATTGGGAAAACGTTGTAACTGCTTGCTCAGCATGTAATGTAAAAAAAGGTGGAAGACTGCTAAAAAATTCTGGAATGAAGTTAAATCAATGGCCTTTTCAACCAACAACAGAAGATCTTCATAGAAATGGGAAGAATTTTCCTCCTAATTTTCTTCACAGTAGTTGGATGGATTATTTATATTGGGATGTAGAATTAGATCCTAGTTAAATTTTTTCAGAGATATTTATAGCAATTTTTGAGCCAGTTTTAATAATTTTATCCATAACTGAATATAATCCTTTTTTTGTCGCACCGTGCTCATATGCAATATCTTTATGTTCCAATTCATCAGCTCTAAATTTTTTAATTTTTTCTCTAAGTTTTTTTTCATCATCTTGTAGTTGATCTATTTGATTTTGATAATGTTTATCAATTACTTCCTCAACAGATGCAGTGCATAGCATTGCTGCTTTTTTTCCTAATATTGTTGAACCAAAACCCAAACCTACTCCTAATAAATCCCATAGTGGTAAAAATTTAGTTGGCTTTATATTTCTTTCTCTGATTTCATTTTCAAAAAATTCACTATGTTCTTGCTCATGTTCTCTCATTTCCTCAACTAATTTTAATAGTTCAGGATCCTTTTTAAATGTTTTCAGTGCTAAAAGTTGACCTTCATATATTTTAATTGCACCTCTTTCACCTGCGTGATCAACTCTAATAAATTTTTCTAATATTTTCTTGTTAGTCTTTTTCATAAACAAGAGCTCTTAGCGAAAATAATACAATTAGTAAAGATGTTATAAAATTCAATCCAGATAAAGATATGCCTAAAATAGTAAACTCTACATCTTTACAATTTTTAACCATTCCAAGACTTTCGATTATTTTTTCTTTATTCGTTATATCTATATTTATGTTTGTACAACCAGCATATTCATCAAAAAAGCCATTTTCTATACCAAAATGGTATCCTGCGAGAGCAGTGCTTAGTGTGAATGTAATGATTAAAGCAATTAATACTCTATCAGATTTAAAATAGTTATATCCCAAAAAACAAATAAAGATCGCTACTAAAAAAGGAATTCTTTGATAAATACATAATTTACAAGGTAAATATCCAAGAACTTTTTCAATATAGATCGCAGAAGTTATAGCAATAATTGAGTATATAAAAATTAGTAAATAAATATTTTTTCTTTTTAAAATAAAATTCATTTTAGTTCATAAAGTTTTGTAAAAATTTATAAATTAAAAAAGCAAAAACTATTAATACAATTGAAATTATAATTGAAACTTTAAGCAGCTTTTTTTCAATTATAGTTTTCATAGCTGGACCAAAATTTCCAACTAAGAAAGCTATTATAAAAAATCTAGATCCTCTTGTTATTAATGAGACAATTATAAAATAGATAATATTAAATTGAACAAACCCACTTGTTATTGTGAGTAATTTAAATGGGATGGGTGTAAAACCCGCTATAGCCAGCAACGTTGCCCATGCAAAAACTCCCCCATCTGATGAAATTTTATCTTTTAAAAATGACGTATTATCTACACCGTAAAGCTCAAAAATCATAATTCCAATTTCATTGAAAAAAACATATCCTATGAAATATCCCAAACATGCACCTAAGACGGATCCCGTCGTAGCAATAATTGCTATCTTCATCCATCTTTGTCTGTCGGCAATAGTCATTGGAATAATAAGAACATCTGGTGGAATAGGAAATATGAAACTCTCAATAAAAGATATAAAACCTAAAATTTTTTTTGAATTTTTATGTCCTGCAAGTTTAATTGTTTTATTAAATAGTTCCTTAAACATATTTTCTTTTAATATAAATAGTGTTTTAATACTATTATTTATATTCTATGAAACTAAAAATAAATGGGCGAATGGCGGAACTGGTAGACGCGTTGGACTCAAAATCCAATAGTAGCAATACTGTGAGAGTTCGATTCTCTCTTTGCCCACCAAAAAATATATGAACTTGAAACAAATTAATAATTTAACTGATTTATTCTTTTATCAATTTAATAATCAAACTAATAAAGATAAAATCTTATTGTCAGCTTTAGGTGATAAAAGAAAAAATTATTCTTGGCAGGATACATATGATTTTATTAATTTAGTTTCTAATGAATTAAGAAAATTAATATCAAAGGGTGATAGATGTTTGTTAGTTTCTGAAAATAGACCTGAGTGGTTTATCACTGACTTATCAATTATGTTGTCAGACGGGATAACAGTTCCAGCTTATACAACTTACGTAGAAAATGACTATGATTATATTATTAATGATTGCACTCCAACTGTAATTTTTGTTTCAAACATTGAACAATTTAATAAATTGAAAAATATTATTAAGGATAAAAAATTTATAAAAAAAATATTTTCATTTGAAAAATTACCAAATGTTGAAATTGAATATTTTAATTTAGAAGACATAATACATAATAATAATAAAAAAAGTTTACCAGTTCATAAATCTTTAGCCTCAAGAAAAGACCCTTCTTGCATAATTTATACTTCAGGAACACAAGGAAATCCTAAAGGTGTTATTTTAAGTCATGGAGGTATTTTAAATAATTGTGAGGGCGCAATAGATATTCTAAAACCATTGTTATCTAAAGAACAGCCACGTTTCCTCACTTGGCTTCCACTTTCACATTCTTATGAACATACTGTTCAATTTGTACAAATTACAGTAGCAGCTAGAATTTTTTATGCAGAGAGCATTGATAAATTAGTTAAGAATATGAATGATTGTTCTCCTGAAATTATGACTGCGGTACCAAGATTTTATCAAAATCTTTATCAAAAAATAAATGCAAGTTTTAAAAAATCTACAGGATTAAAAAAAAAATTAATATTAAAAATGTTAGAATTAGGCCTAAAAAAAATAAAAAAAGAAAAATTAAATATTTCTGAAAAAATACAAGATAGCATCCTGGATAAATTGGTCAGGAAAAAAATAAAATCACAATTTGGAGGATCACTTAAAACATTTGTCTCTGGAGGTGGAGCTTTAGACAAAGAAGTAGGATATTTCCTGAATGCTATTGGTTTACCAACTCTGCAAGGCTATGGATTAACCGAAACTTCTCCTGTGGTGAGCTGTAATCCAATAGGTGATATTAGAATAGAAACAGTTGGTCCACCATTTAAGGGAAATGAAGTTAAAATAGCCGAAGATGGTGAAATTTTAGTTAAGGGTGAAAATGTGATGTTGGGTTATTGGAATAATGAAGAGGAAACAAAAAAAGTATTAATAAATGGTTGGCTTCATACAGGAGATATTGGAGTAATTGAAAATAGCTTTTTAAAAATTACAGATAGAAAAAAAGATATCCTTATTACTCCTGGAGGAGATAATATTTCACCACTAAAAATAGAAAATGAACTTGTAAATTTAGAATTTATTGATCAGGCAGTTGTATATGGAGATAACAAGCCATATTTAGTTGCATTAATAGTTTTAAAAGATGAATTTTATAATATTAAAAAAGAAAAAATTGAAAATAAACTAAAAGATTTAAATAGTAATCTTTCTAAAATAGAAAATATAAAAAAATTTTTTTTAATAAGAGAAAAATTTTCAATTGAAAATGGAATGTTAACACCAACAT
>CACFZE010000004.1 GCA_902570695.1 uncultured Pelagibacteraceae bacterium | reverse complement strand
ATATTTTTGAATTGTTTTTTAATTTGAAGAAATTTTTAAAATTTATTTGATTAAATCTATTTAGAGATTGAATTAACATTAACTAATATCAATCTTATCAAGTATCTCTTTATTAACGAATTCTATTTTTTCCTCTTGATTTAAAAACCTTATTCTATGCCTTAAAATATAAGGAATTGTATCTTTGATATCCTGGTGAGTTACATAATCTTTATTGTTAATAATTGCCCAACCCCTAGCTAAATCAATTATTTGTTTTAAACATCTGGCAGAAACATAAATTTTTTGATCAAGACTTTGAATTCTTTGCTCTACACTTACAACATATTTATAAATCTCATTTTTAACAGTTATCATATTTTTTCTTTCTTTTATTTTTTGCCAATCTATATTTTCAGATTTTTGTTGATCAAAATTAATTTCTTTCTTTAACATCTCTATTTTGTCTTCATCATTTAAATCTGATAAAGAATAGGAAATCATAAATCTATCTAGTTGAGAATCTGGAAGAGAGCTTGTGCCAGATGAATCCATAGGATTTTGTGTGGCAATTACAAAAAAAGGCTCTGGAAGAGAATGGCTTATTCCATCAATTGAAACATTTTTTTCTTCCATCGCTTCAAGAAAAGCACTTTGAGATTTTGGACTACCCCTATTTAATTCATCTGCCAAAACAATATTAGTAAAAATTGGACCTTTCTGGAAATTCAATTTACCATCTAAAAAAATATTAAATCCAAGTATATCACTTGGCAAAAGATCTGAAGTGAATTGAACTCTTTTAAAATTTAGACCTAAACTTTGTGTGATAGCTTTTGCAAAAGTTGTCTTGCCTGATCCTGGGTAATCTTCTATCAGTATGCTTCCTTCTGAAACGATTGCTGCTAAAGTCAATTTAATTTTCTCAGAATTGCCAACAACAATTGCAGAAGTATAACTTATTATTTTTTCAAACATAAATTTTAATGATTAATAAAAAATTATTGATCTGATATTACTTTCAAATACCAAATATATCAATGTTCCAAGAATAATATAAGGCCCAAATGGAATTTGAGAAGAAAATTTTTTTGATTTATTTATCAAACTTGGTGTTACCGATAATAATGCAATTATCGAAGATAAAAAAATCACAAAAGGTATGGAAAACCATCCAAACCAAAATCCAACTGCAGATAGTAGTTTAGCATCTCCTAAACCCATGCCTTCTTTTTTTCTTATTTGTTTATAAAAAAAAATTATAGACCAAATAATTCCATATCCAAATATTCCGCCAATTAAAGAATTAATATAATTAGGAAACATTGGATTTAAACTTGGTATAAAAGATTTTATAAAACCCAGAAACATCATTGAAAATGATAGAATATTTGGAATGATGTAATGTTTAAAATCAATAAAAAAAATTATTAAAAAACTTAAACTTAAAATTAATAAAAGTAACGTTGTAATACTAATTCCATATAGGAAGTATATAATTAAAAATAGTAAAATACTTATTACCTCTACCAATAAGTATTGGGAAGAGATTTTTTTGTTACATTGTCTACACTTACCTTTTAAAAGTAAAAAAGAAATTATCGGAATATTATCTTTCCAAATTATTAATTTATTACAAATTGTACAAAATGATCTTCCTGACACAACTCCTTTTCCTAAAGGCAAACGATATATACATACATTCGCAAAACTTCCCCAAAGTGCTCCTAGAACAAGTACAAATATGAAGTCCACAGAATATGATTATAATTTAATGTTTGATGTAATGTGAATGAATCCGTCTATTACATACTGAACCATTAAGATTGCATCCTGGAGGTGGATGTATAAATTAGGTGTATTAATTATAATCTCCATTGTTGAAAAATTTACCAAAAATTGCTTAAAATACTAGTTAAATAAATGTTTCTATTTAAATCAAAAAAACCGATCGAACCTAAAAAAGAAGCTGAACAAGTTAACGTTGATTTAGAGCTAGTTACAAAAATGAATCAAGACTTTGCTTTATCTCTTGATTTAAATGACACTCTTATGAATGCATTGCGGGTAATTATTGCAAGACTAAATGCAGAAGCTGCAAACATTTTTTTAATAAATGATCAAAAGAAAAAATTTGAGTGTATTGCTTCACTTCATCAAGATTATTTAGATGAATATGAATTAGATCTAAAAGATGGTGTTATGGGAAAGGCTGTTCAGCAAAGAAAATGTATTCGTGTAGGAAATGTTAGAAAAGATGTTAGAGAAATAGCAGAATTTTATTTTGATCTAGATAATAAAACAAATTTTACTACATATTCAGTTCTGTGTTCTCCTTTGATTGCTGCAAATGAATGTATTGGAGTAATACACTGCTTGAATAAGAAAACCCAAGATAAACTTTTTATCGAAGATGATAGAAAACTTTTGGAAACACTTTCTGCTCCTGCTGCATTAGCAATTAGAAATGCAAAGATGGCAAAGGAAATGGTTGAGAAAAATAAAATTCAAAAAGAAGTAGAAATCGTTGGTGAAATTCAAAGATCTTTATTGTCGAAAAATAAAGAAAAAGACTTTCCAATTTCAGGAATTAATATTCCTGCTAAAGTTGTCTCAGGTGACTTTTATAATTTTTCAGACCTAGGGGATGGAAAATATGGATTTGGAGTAGCAGATGTATCTGGTAAAGGTATTAAATCATCTTTGTTGATGTCAAAGGCATCTAGTCTTTATAGATGTTTAAGTAAAACTAATTTTTCAGCATCAGATTTATTATTTCAACTAAATAATGAAATATGTGAAACTATTTCAAGAGGTATGTTTGTTACTATGCTAATAGGTATATACGACTCAAATAAAAAAGAGCTACTTCTTTCAAGTGCAGGTCATGAACCTCCTTTGATACTTTCTTCTGATGGTACTTTTAGTAATTTTTCAGAAGCGGGTCCACCACTAGGCATCATGCCTAAAACGAAATATCCTGAGCATACTATTACTTTTGAAAAAAGCTCAATGTATATTTTTACTGATGGAATTACAGAGATAAAAAATCCAAGTGGAGAAATGTTAGGATCTGAAGGATTTGAAAATTATATTAAAAAATATCAGTCAACTCCAATTAATGAAAGACTTAAAACCATGATAGATGATATTTTGGGAGCGGGCCACACACAAAAAGATGATTTAACAATTGTTGCTATAGATGGAAAATAACTAATAGGCTGATATCTGTTCCTGATTATAAATTTTACAACTCATAACTATACTCAATCCCAACATTATAGATAACAAAGATGATCCACCATAAGACATTATCGGCAATGGTGCACCAACAATTGGGAGCATTCCTAAAACCATTGCTATGTTAACAAATACATATAAAAAAATTGCTGTAGCAAAACCAAAGCAATATAATTTTGCAAAGAAACTCCTTGAGACCAGTCCAACATTTATTATTCTATAAATTAATAATATGTACAAAAATAAAAGTATAATTGATCCAAGAAATCCAAATTCTTCAGAAAATAGTGTGAATATAAAGTCTGTGTGTTTTTCAGGTAAAAACTCCAGATAACTTTGTGTACCTTTTAAATATCCTTTCCCAAAAAAACCACCAGATCCAATAGCTATTTTTGATTGAATTATTTGATATCCTGCTCCTAAAGGATCTCTATCTGGATTAAAAAAAGTTAGAATTCGAGACTTTTGATAAGGTTTTAAAACAGATATAACAAAAGGCAATGATACTAATAACAACAATCCTGAGTAAACAAAGTATTTAATATTTAATCCTGCCAACCAAATTATAGTGATTCCACTTCCAGCAATTAAAATAGAAGTTCCTAAGTCAGGCTGCTGTATAACAAGATAGCAAGGAATTATTAAAAGTATAATTGGTTGGATTAAAAACTTATAGCTTTGAATATCTGAATTTTGAATTCTATGATAATATCTTGCAAAACATACTATTACAGCGATCTTCATTAATTCTGACGGTTGTAAATTTAGAAAGTATAAGTTTATCCATCTTGTTGCTCCTGAGGCTGAAATTCCAAAAAATAAAACTGTTATTAATAAAACTAATCCAACAACATAAAATAAGTAAGCATTTTTATACCATGTAGAAACTCTTACAAAAGATAAAACTAAAAATAAATTAAAAAATATGGATAATCTAATTATATGATTTTTTGTGTAAAAAGAAAATTTACCCCCTTCGGTAGAGTAAATTGCAAATACACTAATTGATCCAATAGCAATGATTAACAATATTAATAAATAATCAATAGACCTTAATTTATCTAAAAAACTGTAATTGCTAGCTCGTATTCTCTCTCTTAACATTATGCTAAACTTGTATTTCCGTTATTATATCGTTCTCTTAATTTATGTCTGTCAATAATTCTTTTAATTAATTTACTTGCAAGTGGGGCTGCAGCTTTACTACCAGAGCCTCCATGTTCAATAATAACACTTATTGCATATCGTGGATCCTTATATGGCGCAAAAGCAACATACAGTGCATGATCTCTTTTTTTATACTCAATTTGATCAGTATCTAAATCTAGTTCTCTATCAAGATCAGTTATTCTTCTAACTTGTGATGTTCCAGTTTTACCAGCAAATTGATATTTGGGATCATCATAGCGAGATTTGTAGGATGTTCCATATTGCTCATTTGTAGAGCCAAACATTGCATCTAAAACAAAATTAATATTAGATTTTCTATGATACATTCTTTGATAAAATTCAACTTTTATGTCATCTAAGTAATTTCTTTCATGCAAAGGAAAATTAGATTGATCTAATTTAATTTTATTTATTACATCCTTATAATTTATTGAGTCATCTTTTATAATATGAGGTTTTATTTTATATCCTCCATTTGCAATTTGTGCAGTCATTAGACAAAGTTGAAGTGGAGTAGTCTGGATATATCCTTGCCCAATACCATTGATAACAGTTTCTCCTAAATACCAACTTTGCTCCAACGCACGTCTCTTCCATTTAGTGTCTGGAACCAATCCATTTTTTTCATCGTTATAAAGATCTCCAAGTACATTAGCCCCTAGCCCATATCTTTTTGCAATTATAGATAATTTATCAACACCTAGTAATCTTGCCATTTCATAAAAGTAAATATCGCAAGATTGTTTGATTGCATTTCTCAACTTCATGTAACCGTGACCTTCTTTTTTCCAACAATGATATTTAACTCCATATAGTTCATATGGATGCTTATGACCTTTACATCTTATTGTTTTATCGGGATCTAAAATTCCATATTCTAGAGCTGCTAGAGCAACTAATGGCTTAAAAGTCGAACCGGGAGAATAAAGTCCTGCAATAGACTTATTTATCAATGGTTTTAGAGGATTATTTCTAATTTCTTGCCAATCTTTTTGATTAATTCCATGTGTAAATTTATTTGGATCATAGGTTGGTGATGATGCCATTGCAACAACTTCTCCAGTATATATGTCCATTGCGCATATTGAGCCTGCTTTTCCTTTAAGCAGCTCTTGAGCATATTTTTGAATTTCTATATCTATAGTTAAGTTAACTTTATTGCCTTGTCTTTCTTTTATATAATCTATTTGGCTTATTCTTTTTCCAGATGCATTAACTTCATATCTTTTGATACCGTAATTACCTATTAACATTTTTTCTTGTGAATTTTCTATTCCATATTTTCCAACTTTTAGACCTGGAACAAAATTTTCTTTTATCTCGGGTTTCTCAAGATCTTTTAGACTAGCGTCACCAACATAACCAACTATATGTACTAAGTCATTCGCATAGGGATAAAACCTAGATGTCGATAATACAGGTTTTGCACCTTCTAATTCATGTAAATATAGATTAATTTTTGAGAATTGTTCCCAAGTTAAATTATCTGAAACTACTAATGTATCCCAAGGTTTTAATCTCTCCTTTTTTTTATATAATTTTTTAATTTCAAATTGATCTAAACCAATTAAATTTTTAATTTTGAATATTGTTACATCAAAATCATTAATTTCATCTAATATTAAGTGTAGCTGAAAAACTCTATCATTGCTTGCTAGTACTTTATTAAAGTTATCTAGAATTATGCCTCTCTGAGGAGGAGTTTTCCACTCACGTATTCTATTTTTATCTGATAAAATTTCATACTTTTCTCTGTCAGAAATTTGTAAATTATATAACCTTGAAGATATACCAGCAAAAAGTAATATTTTTGCAGCAGCTAGGATAAACATCCTCCTAGTTATAACTCTACCCTTTTCTATGTTTCTTCCTCTATTCAACATTTTCTTGTCTTAAACCTAGTAAATAAATTTGATTAAATATTTTTGCCACTGCTGGATAAATCAAAAATGAAAAAAAGGCTGTTGACATTAAAGCCCCATAACTAATATTTCCATCAAAAAAAATTGCTAATACTGTAAAATGAATTGAGCTAATAATTAATATCGCGATAAAAAATAATATCCAATCATAAATCAAATTAGGAACTAGAGTTCTTGTCCTAAAAAAAGATGCAATAACACAGAGTAAAAGATAATTTATTGATGAAACTCCAATGGGTAAGTTTTGTACAACATCATTTATAATACCTGCAAAAAAAATAAGTCCGTATCCAAGCATTTCGGGTTTCCTTAAAACCCAATAAAAAACAATTAAGTGAATAAAATTAAATGAAATATTAATTTTAAATATATTGAATGAAAATGAGTAGCCTGTTAAAGCAAAGAAAAATAATAAAATAATTGGAAAACCATTTAATAGGTATTGATAAATTTTTATATCTCCTCTGGCCATTTTACTTATTCACCTGCACATAATTAAGCTGATTTAAGTTACTAAAGAACTTTACGTACTTCTTGTTATTTTGAATTATTATTTTTCCAACAGGAATTGTATCTGGAATTATGCCATCTGACCCTGAGGTGTATACAATTTCGTTTTCTTTTATTTGATTATCTTTAGGTAAGTATTCTAACTCTGCATACTGATCATTTCCGTTTCCTGATAGTATTGCATTAATACCACTTGGCTCAATAATAATAGGGATTTTGCTATTAAGATCATTAGCAAGCAATACCCGTGAGCTCAAAAAGTTAACATTTACAACTTTTCCGATATAATATAGTCGATCTTTTACAGCAGATCCTAGTTTAACTCCATTTTTTTGACCCTTGTTAATTATTAAAGACTTTAAATAGGGGCTTTGTTTATCCAATAAAATTTTAGTTAACATATATTCTTTAGAGTACAAATCTCTTTCTTCAATTAACTTTTTCAAAAGAGCATTCTCAGATTTATAAAAAACGACTTCTTTTCTAAGTGTTTCTAAATCAAGATCTTTATCCCTTAAAACTGAAAACTCTTCATACATGCTCATATGATCTTGAAAAAGATAATATTTATCTTTCACATATTTGAATGGACTTGATGCAACATACGATCCTCTGAATATTATGTCTTTTGTGATAGACCTAAATTGATTAATTGGACCAGTTTTAAAATACTCTAAAGATAAAACTAAAATAGATATAATTAATAATGTAAATAAAGAAAATTTTTGTCTATTTCCTTTTTTTAAAAATGCTGAACGAATAGCAATAATAAAATCATCTCTACTCGATTCTGTTGACATAATATTTAATACTCAGATAGTACAGTAGAAAATATTTCTTGATCGTCTAACGCCTTTCCTGTTCCTATTGCAACACATGACAGTGGATCATCAGCAATATTTACCGGTAATCCAGTTTCTTTAGAGAATCTTTTATCTATATTTTTTAAAAGTGATCCTCCTCCTGTCATTGTTAAACCCATGTCAACTAAATCTGCCGATAACTCTGGGGGTGTATTTTCTAATGCTTTTTTTATTCCAGATACAATCTCTTTAAGTATCGGGTTTAAAGCCTCTGAAGTATCTTGTTCTGAGATGTTTACCTCTTTGGGGGTTCCAGATCTTAAATCTCTACCTTTGACTGCATAAGTATTATTATTTGTTGGAATTGCTGTTCCAATATCTTTTTTAATTTTTTCTGCAGTACTGTCCCCTATCATCAAGTTATATTCTTCTCTCATATAATCTTTTAATGCATTGTCCATAGCATCTCCTGCAACTCTTAAAGACTCTGAGTAAACAACGCCTCCTAATGACATTACAGCAATTTCTGTTGTTCCACCTCCAATATCCACAACCATTGATCCTGTTGCTTCTTGAATTGGTAGGCCAGCTCCGATTGCAGCTGCGATTGGCTCCTCAATTAGTTGAACTCTTCTTGCACCAGCCGCTAATGCACTATCTTGAATAGCTTTTCTTTCAACTGGTGTTGATCCAGTTGGAACACAAATCAGTATTCTTGGATTGGCCAAAGTTTTTTTATGAACTTTTTTAATGAAATGTTTTATCATTTCTTCTGTAACAATAAAGTCTGCAATCACACCATCCCTCAAAGGTCTAATTGCTTGAATATTGCCCGGTGTTCTTCCTAACATTGTTTTAGCTTCATCACCTACTGCTAAAACTGATTTTTTTCCTTTATTATCAACAACTGCTACAACAGATGGTTCATTTAGAACTACACCTTTGCTTTTTAAAACTACTAAAGTATTGGCTGTTCCAAGATCAATTGCCATATCCTGGCTCCAAAATTTTCTTAAATTGGCAAACATTGACATTTAATTATATTCCTTTCACTTTTTGATGTTTAATATTTTGAGAAGGTGCTTTTTTCTCACGTTTTATAAGCATTTTATTCAATGCATTTAAATATGCGTTTGCAGAAGCAACCAAAGTATCAGTATCAGCTGATTGGCCTACTGTTGTTCTGTCATTTTCTTCAATTTTTACACTAACTGTTGCTTGAGCATCTGTGCCTTCTGTTACTGCGTGTACTTGGTAAAGAGATAATTTTACATCGTGAGGAAATAATTTTTTTATACATTTAAATATTGCATCAACTGGTCCATCCCCTGTTTCAGTTGTATTTTTAATATCACCGTAAACATCTAATGTCATTTCCGCTTTTTGTGGTTCCCCTGTTCCAGCAAATACTTTTAAAGATTTTAAATTAATTGCATTTATTTTATTATCTACAATTAAACTATCATCAACTAACGCGACTATATCTTCATCGTATATATGTTTCTTTTTATCAGCTAAAACTTTAAATTTTCCAAAAGCAGCTTGGATAATATCATCTGTAAGATCTGAATAACCTAAGTCAGATAATTTGTCTTTAAAAGCATGCCGTCCTGAATGTTTACCCATAACAAGTGAGGTTTTCTTAACACCTACACTCTCTGGAGTCATAATTTCATAAGTTTCTCTATTCTTTAACATCCCATCTTGATGAATTCCTGACTCATGAGCAAAAGCATTTTTTCCAACTATTGCTTTATTAAATTGAACTGGAAAGCCAGTTGCATTTGAAACTATTTTGGAGGCTTTACTTATTAATTCTGTTTTAATGCCTGTATTGTAAGGCATCAAATCATTTCTAGTTTTAATTGCCATAACTACTTCTTCTAATGCAGCATTACCTGCTCTTTCGCCTATTCCATTAATTGTACACTCTATTTGTCTTACACCCTCTGATACTCCAGCCAATGCATTTGCTACTGCTAGGCCAAGATCATTGTGACAGTGTGCAGATAATATTGCTTTGTCTATGTTTGGAACATTATTCTTTAGATGTTTGATTGTTTTTGCAAATTCTTCTGGAATAGAATATCCAACTGTATCTGGAATATTTATAGTTTTGGCTCCACAGTTAATTGCAAGCTCGACTGTTTTACACATAAAATCCATATCAGTTCTAGTTCCATCTTCGCATGACCACTCGACATCATCAGTAAAGTTTCTTGCATATGTAACGCTTTCTTTAATTGCATCTAGAACCTGATCGTTTGTCATTTCAAGTTTGTGTTTCATATGTAAAGGACTTGTGGAAATAAAAGTATGAATTCTAAATCGTGGTGCATGTTTCAACGACTCATGGCATGCATCAATATCTTTTTTAAGTGCTCTTGAAAGGCCGCATGGGATTGAGTTTTTCATTATTTTACTAATTTCAGAAACTGCTTCAAAATCTCCTGGTGATGCTATTGGAAAACCTGCTTCAACGATGTCTATTCCCATTTCGTCAAATACTCTTGAAATCTGAATTTTTTCTTCAACACTCATAGATGCGCCTGGGGATTGCTCACCATCTCGCATGGTAGTATCAAATATGTATAATTTTTCTTTATCTGACATTGTATTTTTTAGCTCGAGCATAATACATGCTCTCGCTCAGATTGCAAAATAATTTGAGAGAATTAACCCAATTTTAGCATCAAGTTATTTCTTATCACTATCGACAAGCTTCTTCTTTGCTATCCAAGGCATCATTTCTCTTAGAGTGGCACCAACTTTTTCGACTGGATGCTCAGCTAGTTTTGCTCTTGTCGCTAAGAAATTTTTCTGACCATTTTTACATTCGTTCATCCATTGTTTAGTAAATTTACCTGACTGGATGTCTGCTAAAACTTCTTTCATTCTTTTTTTTGTTTCTTCTTTATTTATGATCCTTGGGCCAGACTCGTATTCTCCATATTCAGCAGTATTAGATATAGAGTAATTCATATTTGCTATTCCACCTTCGTAAATTAAATCCACAATAAGTTTAACTTCATGAACAGTTTCAAAATAAGCCATTTCAGGTTCGTATCCTGCTTCAACTAAAGTTTCATATCCATTTTTAATTAATTCAACAAGACCGCCGCATAAAACTGTTTGCTCACCAAATAAATCTGTCTCTACTTCGTCTTTAAATGTTGTCTCAATTATACCTGATCTACCGCCACCAATGGCTGAAGCATATGACATTGCTAAGTCTCTGGCTTTTCCTGATCCATTTTGATGAACAGCAAATAAACATGGAACGCCACCACCTTTTTCATATTCACTTCTAACTAAGTGACCTGGTCCTTTTGGTGCTACCATAAATACATCTAAATCTTTTCTAGCTTTTATCAAATCATAATGAACATTTAATCCATGAGCAAATGCGATTGATGTTCCTTCTTTTACACGTTGCTCAATATGATTTTTATAAATAGTTGCTTGTAATTCATCTGGAGTTAAAATCATTACAATATCAGCCCATTCAGCAGCATCAGAAAGGTTCATAACTTTTAAACCTTTAGACTCTGCTTTTTCAATACTTGAAGACCCTTCTCGAAGAGCTACAACAACTTCTTTTACTCCACTATCTTTTAGATTTAAAGCATGAGCGTGTCCTTGGCTACCATATCCAAAGATTGCGATTTTTTTATCCTTTATTAAATTTGCATCAGTATCTTTTTCATAAAACATTTTCATTTTTTTTCTCCTAATTAATTATTTAAATATATCTGCACCTCTTGTCATAGCTACGGCTCCTGTTCTTGAAACACTCACCAATCCAAATTTTTTTAAATCCTTTGACATTTTGTCTATTTCTCGTCTTAAAGCTGTTATTTGAATAACATTCGATTTTTTTGTTTTGTCTAGTAGTACAGGATTATATTTTTTACAAGCTTTCAAAGCACCTTCTAATTTATTATTTGAACCAACTATTTTAAATAAAGCCATCTCCTTAAAGATGACTGCTTTATCTTCTCTTTTAAAATCTGCAACCTTATGAACAGGTACAAGTTTTCTTAATTGAAGTTTAATTTGATTAACAACTTGTGGTGTTCCTGTAGTTACAATTGTTATCCTTGATATCTTTAACTTTTCGTCAACTTGGGCAACTGCTAAAGATTCAATATTATAACCTCTACCAGAAAATAGACCGACTACTCTAGCCAATACACCGGCTTCATTGTCTACCCAAACGACTATAATATGTGTATCAAATTTCTCTTTTTTATTTGAAAAACTATACGCTGATTTTGAATTAGGCATTAAACTAAAGACTTACCTTTGCCAGTAATCTTCTTACTTTCTTGATCTTTAGGCCCTAAAATCATCTGATTATGAGGCTTTCCCGATGGTATCATTGGAAAACAATTTTCTACTTTATCAACCATACAATCAAAAATTACAGGCCTATCTGTATTCAACATTTCAATAATTTTATCATCTAACTCTTCTGGAGTTTTTGCTCTTATACCAACACAGTTATATGCTTCTGCTAATTTAACGAAATCTGGTAGAGCAGCAGTATAACTTTCAGAGTAGTTTTTATCATGCAACAGTTCTTGCCATTGTCTAACCATTCCCATGTATTGATTATTCAATATAAATATTTTAATCGGAAGGTTGTATTGTACAGCTGTAGACATTTCTTGAATTGTCATTAATACTGAAGCCTCTCCCGCAATATCAATAACTAATTTTTTTGGATGAGCAACTTGTACACCCACTGCTGCTGGTAAACCATATCCCATAGTACCTAAACCACCAGATGTCATCCAACGATTTGGTTTGTTAAATTTATAGTGTTGTGCGGCCCACATCTGATGCTGTCCAACCTCCGTCGTGATGTAAGCATCTTTGTCTTTAGTTAATTCATATAATCTTTCAATTGCATGTTGGGGTTTTATAGTCTCTTCACTTCCAATATAATCTAAAGATCTGACTGACCTCCATCTTTGAATTTTTTCCCACCAATTAGAAGTCTTTTGTTTATTTGATTTTAAAAATTTTGATTTTTTTTGTTTTAAACTTTTTAAAGTAGATGAAAGCACAGTTTTTACATCTCCTACAATAGCTAAATCAACTTTAACATTTTTATTAATAGACGATGGATCTATATCAATATGAACCTTTTTTGATTTTGGAGAAAATTCATCTATTTTACCAGTTATCCTATCGTCGAAACGTGCACCAATGTTGATCATCAAATCACAATCATGCATTGCATTATTCGCTTCATAAGTTCCATGCATACCTAACATTCCTAAAAATTGATTATCATCACCTGGGAAAGATCCCAATCCTTGTAAAGTTGATGTGATAGGAAAACCTGTTGCATAAACAAGTTCTCTTAAAAGTTCACTAGCCCTAGGTCCAGAATTAATCACTCCACCGCCAGTATAAAAAATAGGTTTTGACGATTTACTCATTAATTCAATTAACTCATCAATGCTGTTTTGATTAAAATGGTTGTGAGATTTACCGTTAAGTTTTTTTTCTTTTTTGGGTTTCTTATATTTTGTTTTTTGAAACTGAATATCTTTTGGTATATCAACTAAAACTGGTCCTGGTCTGCCAGTAGTTGCTACCTCAAATGCTTTATGTATTGTGCTAGCTAAATCATTTATATCTTTGACTAACCAATTATGTTTAGTGCAAGGCCTTGTTATTCCAGTTGTGTCACATTCTTGAAATGCATCTGTACCTATTAAGTGAGTTGGAACTTGTCCTGAGATACAAACTAGCGGAATAGAATCCATATACGCATCAGTCAAAGCTGTAACTACATTTGTTGCGCCTGGTCCTGATGTTACTAAAATAACACCTGGTTTACCTGATGATCTTGCATATCCTTCTGCTGCATGGCCTGCTCCTTGTTCATGTCTAACTAAAACGTGTTTAATAGATTTAAAATTTTGTAATTCGTCATAAATTGGTAGGACTGCGCCGCCTGGATAACCAAAAATATGATCAACATTTTGGTCTTCCATACACTTAAATACGATTTCAGCTCCAGAGTATAATTTTGACATTCAGACAATCTAGCTGAAGTTGTGCTAATAGGTCAAGCAATCTATGCGGATTTGGGAAATTTTTTTATAAATGATTTAACTCTATCAAATTTTATTTTTTGCCAATCAGACATTTGTCCTCTTGCCCATGTAGACTGTCTCTTGGCATATTGCCTTGTTTTTATTGATATTTTTTCTTTAAGTTCATCAAGATTTATTCTTTTTTCCAGATAATCTTTAATCTCACTTAGACCAATAACTTTATTAGATGATAAATCTTTCTTTATTCTTAATTTATAAAACCTCTTAGCCTCTTTTATTGCACCATCTCTTAACATTTCATTTGTTCTTAAGGAAATTTTCTCAATTAACCTATCTCTAGGATAATCAATATGTAACTTTATAAAGCTGTCCTGAGTAAAATCAGAATAAGTTTCACTATACCAATCAAACAAAGATTTATTTGTAAACTTTTTTACTTCATAGGCTCTTATTGATCTTTGAGAGTCATTTTTGTTGATTTTTTTTTTGCAAAGTGGATCAAGCTTAATAAGTGCAGAATAAAATTTAGTTTGTCCTATTTTTGATTGTTTTTTTCTTATTCTATTTCGAATAGTAAATGGAATATCAGGAATTTTAACTATACCATCAATAAGTGCTTTAAAATACAAACCAGTGCCACCAACAAGGATTGGAATTTTGTTCTTTTTCTTAATATTATTAATTTTTTTCTTGGCATCGTTAAGCCAATTTCCTGTGGAATAGTTATCCTTTACACTTTTAAATCCGTATAAATGATGTTTTATATTTTTTAAATCATTTCGCTGTGGTCTTGCCGTAAGAATTTTTAATTCTTTAAATATTTGCATACTATCTGCATTTATAACTTCTCCATTTATTTTTTTTGCAAGTTGTATAGCAAATTTTGATTTTCCAGATGCTGTTGGTCCTGAAATAAGAATTATTTTGGACTTTAAGTCCATTAATTTAATTTAACACCAATATATCTTCTTTGGTTATTATTATTATAAATTGCAATTAGTAAACTTTTATCATTACCTTTTAGAGCTAGTTTTACAATGTTATCTAGATCTCCAATGGTGTTGATCTTTTTCTTTTGTGCTTCAACAATAATATTATTTACTTGAAGATAATTAACTGGGCTGTTTTTATCGATTTCTGTGATAACTAATCCTGTGGTATTTTTTGGTAAATTTCTTTCTTTAATATCCTCTTTGTTAAGCAATCTCACTTTTATTTTCAAACCATCTATTATATCTTCTTTAGGTTTTTCTGTAACTAAACCTTGAGATTTAAAGTCTTCAGATGTTTCCAGTCTTCCAAGTGTAATTTCTTTTGTTATTTCACGTTTATTTCTCCAAACTTTTAATTTTACTTTTTTTCCAACTTCTGTTTCTGCAACTATTCTTGGAAGTTCACTCATTTCATTAATTTTTTTACCATCAAATTCTAAAATTATGTCTCCAGCTTTAATTCCTCCTTTATCTGATGGACTATTTTCAGCTACACTTGCAACAAGTGCCCCTCTTGGTTCATCTAATTTTTCAACATCTGCAATGTCTTTTGTTACCGTTTGGATTCTTACACCTAGCCATCCTCTTTTAGTTTCACCAAATTCAATTAATTGATTAATTACTTTTTGTGCACTATTAGATGGAATTGCAAAACCAATTCCAATTGAACCTGATTGACCTAATATTGCAGTATTAATTCCAACTACATCACCATCCATGTTAAACAATGGGCCTCCTGAATTACCTTGGTTTATAGATGCATCAGTTTGAATGTAGTCTTCATATCTAGAAAGACCAATACTTCTGTTTCTTGCTGAGATTATTCCAGCAGTAACTGTTCCACCTAAGCCAAATGGATTCCCAATTGCAATAACCCAATCACCAATTCTTGCTGTATCAGAGTCTCCAAACTTAACTGGTGTGAATTTTTGATCTGACTCTATTTGAAGAACTGCCAAATCCATACCAGGATCAGCTCCAATCACTTTTGCCTTTATATTTTTTTCACCATTAACTCTGACAAAAACATCTTCCGCACCTTGGATTACATGATTGTTTGTAATAACAATTCCTTTTTCATCAATGATAAACCCTGATCCAAGTGCACTTGTCTGTCTTTTTTGAGGAGTACCATAATCCTTGAACATATCTTCAAAAGGAGACCCTGGGGGAAATTCGAATGGAAATGGATTAGACCTTGTGGTTACTGTTGTTGTAGTCGAGATATTTACTACTGACGGCATTAATTTTTCAGCTAAATCTGCAAAAGATGCAGGCATATTTGCTGCGTTAGTAGTATTTTGAATATTAATTGAAAATAATATTAGTAATAAAATTTTTATGAATCTCATCTTTTTAAGTACCAAATAATAAAAAAACCAATCACTGCAAATATTAATCCACCAGTTCTTAATTGATTGTCAGTGGCTTCTTTTAATTTCATTATCATATTTTTCATTTTTGATGGAAATATGGCGTAAAGAATACCTTCAATAAAAAGGAATAGACCAAATGCTATGATCAATTCTCTCATGAAATTTACTCTGCTTTTTGATCAATATTTCCGAAAAATTTAAAAAATTCACTGTCTGGTGAAAGTATCATTGAGGTCTCACCACCGATCAAAGCTTTTTGGTATGCCTGCATAGCTCTATAAAATGCAAAAAATTCAGGATCTTGTCCAAAGGCATCAGCAAAAATCTTATTTTTCAAACCATCACCTTCACCCTTCATAATCTCAGATTTTTTTTGTGCATCCGCAAGTATAACGGTTACTTCTTTGTCAGCAGTTGAGGTAATTGTTACTGCCATCTCTGCACCTTTTGCTCTAAATTCCTTTGCCTCTCTTTCCCTTTCAGTTTGCATTCTTCTAAAAATTGCATCACTGTTTGCTTGAGGAAGGTCTGCTCTTTTAATTCTAACATCAACAATACTAATACCAAAATTTTCCGCTTCGTTATTTACACCTTCTTGAATTAGAGACATCTGTTTTGTTCTGTCTTCTGATAAAAGTGTTTGTAGTTCTTGTTGACCAAGCACGTTTCTTATTCTTGAATTTATAATTGTTGCCAGTCTTGATCTTGCAACTCTCTCATTTCCAACTGATATATAAAATTTAAGAGGATCAATTATTTGAAACCTAGCAAATGCATCAACAATAAGTCTTTTTTGATCTGATGCAATGACCTCTTCTGGTGGTGTATCAAGATTTAAAATTCTTTTATCTAAGAATACAACGTTTTGTATGAATGGAATTTTAAAATTAATTCCTGGTTTTGATATAATTCTTTTAGGATCACCAAATTGAAGTACTATGGCTTGATTAACCTCTTTTACTATAAAAACTGAAAAGTAAATTGTTGCAGCTATTAGTATTATTATTGGTAATAAAAATTTTCCAGCTTTCATTTTAATTAGTTCCTGTCTTTAATTCTTGTAATGGTAGATATGGTACTACACCTTCACCTGAATTTTTGTCGATTATTATTTTATTAATATCAGCCAATACTTCTTCCATTGTCTCAAGATACATTCTTTCTTGAGTTACTTTTTTAGCTTTTGCATACTCATTATAAATTGATAAAAATCTACTTGCTTCTCCTTCTGCCTTAGCAACAACTTCTTTTTTATAAGCTTCTGCCGCCTGTAGAATTTTCGCTGCTTCTCCTCGTGCTCGTGGTATTACATCATTAGCATATGCCTCTGCTTCGTTTTTAGATCTTTCCATATCCGCTCTAGCTGCCTGTACATCTCTAAATGCATCAATAACTTGGTCTGGTGGATCAGCTTTTTGAGTTTGAACTTGCGTAATTTGAATACCACTTGTGTATTCATCTAAAATTTTTTGAATTATTTCTTGAGTATCAGCTTCTATGAGAGATCTACCTTCAGTCAGAATTGGTTGAATATCAGATCTTGCGATAACCTCTCTCATCGCTGTTTCAGCAGCTGCTTTTACTGTTCCTTCTGGATCTTGAATTTTGAATAAAAAATTACCAGCATCTTTAATTACCCAAAATACTGAAAAATCTATGTTAACTATGTTTTCATCACCTGTTAACATTAAACTTTCTTCTGGAACATCTGCAACTCCGCCTGAGGAAAATCCGCTATCTCTTTCTGACCTAAATCCAATATCCATTCGATTAACTTTTGTGACCTTAGGGGTTAGTACATTTTCTATTGGAAAAGGAAGATGATAATTTAATCCAGGTTGAGTAGTTTTAATAAATTTTCCAAATCTTAATACAACGCCTTGTTCATCTGGTAAAACTCTATAAAGACCACTTAAAGTCCAAACAATTAGTAGAATTATTAGACCAATTATTATTGGCTTAGCACCACCTTTACCGCCACCTAAAAATCTATTTATTATTGATTGTAGTTTACTTATAACTTCATCAATATTTGGGGGAGTAGGACCTTTTCTAAATCCACCATTACCACCTCCACCTGGAGGAGCTCCCCATGGGCTTTGATTTTTAAAATCATTCATAATACGACACTCTATATAGTGTCTTTATTAGTAAAAACAAGGTAATGGTAGATTATGGACAATAAAAAAGAAGGTTTAAGTGACACAACAAAGGCAAAAATTGAGCCAAAAACCTTCAGACGGAACCCAATTATTGGAACAAAGTTTACAATTGCAATATCAAGTGCAAAAGGAGGAGTTGGAAAGTCAACATTTGCCTCAAATTTTGCTCTGGCATTAAAAAAAATGGACTTGAATGTTGGTTTGCTTGACGCAGATATATATGGACCATCACTGCCAAAATTATTCGCAATAAATGAGAAGCCTGAAAGTGATGGGCAAAAACTAAAGCCAATTTTAAAATATGGAATTCAATGTATGTCAATTGGGTTTTTAACAGATGAGCAAACTCCAATGATTTGGAGAGGTCCCATGGTTATATCTGCAATAAAAACTTTTACCCAAAAAGTTTTATGGGAAAATTTAGATTTTTTAATTGTTGATATGCCACCAGGAACTGGAGATACACAACTTACATTTGCGCAAGAAATAAACATGGATGGAGTAATAATTATATCTACACCTCAAGAAATAGCCTTACAGGATGTAAAGCGAGGAATTAGAATGTTTGATAAACTTAAAGTAAAAATATTAGGTCTTATAGATAATATGAGTCACTTTGTAGGGGATGATGGAAAAAAGTATGCAATTTTTGGAGAAGGTGGTGTCAAAAAGACTGCTAAAGATTTTCAAAAAGACTTTCTAGGCGAAATACCAATTGATCCAGAAGTCGGAAAGCAAGGTGATATGGGTTCACCTATTGTTGAAAGTAAACCGGATCACGAAATATCAAAAACTTATTTAAAATTCGCTAAAAAGGTTAAATCAATTTATCTTTAAGATCAAAAGCTTCCATAAGTTCGTTCCATTCTCTTTTGGACAAACCTGTGTCATCGATGGAAACATTTTCTCCTTTTATAAGTTTTTGAATAATAACTTTTCCTTTTGCAGAAACTTCTGTTCCACCAACCCTATAATCCATAAAAGCTTCATAAGTTACAGGTACCCATTTTTTAACAGTATCAAGCATAGCATCAGCATAAGCTCTAATCTCGTACTGAGCATGATGATCTGCTCTGAGTCTCAAAAAATTCATTAGATTTAATAAATCTGTTTTCCAATACCATTGGGTGTAAGTATTTAGTGTTAGGTTCATTCTAGCAAGCTCTCTTGCCAAACCTACAGCATTTTCATCTATGGTTGATCCATCATATCTTTCATTAAGCATAGTTTCATAATTATTATAAGTTTGTTCAGCATCTCCTTTTAATAAATTCAAAACTTTTTTTGCTTTTTCTCCATCTAAAATATCACCTCTACCTTGTCTATTACTCTGTGATTGAGCAGCAAGATGTTGCGGCTCTGGTAGATAAAATTCTTTATCTAAAATCGAGTATCTTGCAGAATATTCATTTACATTTGCTGTTCTATGTCTAATCCATTGTCTTGCTATAAATATAGGTAGTTTTACATGATATTTTATTTCACACATTTCAAAAGGAGTGCTGTGCCAATGTCTCATCAAATATTTTATTAAACCAGCATCTGTTGAAACTTTTTTTGTGCCTTTTCCATAAGAAACTCTTGCTGATTGAACTACAGAGGTATCATCACCCATATAGTCAACAACTCTTATAAAACCGTGGTCTAATATTGGAATTGCATCATACAGAATTTTTTCAAGTTCTGGTGCCGTCACTCTTTTTGTTGAATTTTGTTGAGATTGCTGGTCTTTTATTTCTTTTATTTGTTCTTCGGTTAACTTCATGAATAATATATTGAATCTGTTGAGTTTGGTTTTATATTATTAATGTTGGTTTTCCAACTATGACGATAAACGAATTTCGTAATAACCATTACGGACGTGGGGGCAGTACCCACCACCTCCACCATTTTCAACTTATGGGGGTGAATTAGGATCGACGGATGACTAAAAGTTATTCTTTCGTTCGGTATTGTTCCGCCGTGAAGGGCTAATTTATAAATGCTAACGAAAGTTACGCACTTGCAGCTTAATTAATTTATTAATTAAGTTACGGGGTTTGGGGCACCTGGCAACAGAACGCCCCTTAATAAAGATTTGTTTTTGGTGCGGTCAGAGAGACTCGAACTCTCATGGGCTAGGCCCACACGGCCCTCAACCGTGCCTGTCTACCAGTTTCAGCATGACCGCATGTTATGCGGCAGATTAAATGAATGACAATTCTATTTCAAGTTGATAAGTTTTTTTTATGGAATTTACTAGTGAAATAAAAAAAGCAACAAGCTCAATTTATAACAAGGTATCAAAAAAAATTCCGGAGATAGAGTGGGCTACACATGCACCTTACATTTATAAAATTAATAAATTAAAGAAAGAGAAGAACGCAGTAATTCTTGCACACAATTATCAAACACCAGAAATTTATCACGGCATTTCAGATTTTTCTGCGGATTCTTTAGCATTAGCAGTAGAGGCCGCAAAAACAAAAGCGGATATAATTGTCATGTGTGGAGTTCATTTTATGGCTGAAACTGCAAAATTAATGAGCCCTGAAAAAAAAGTTTTATTACCAGATATGAAGGCAGGCTGTTCACTGTCTTCGTCTATAACAGGCGATGATGTTAGAAATCTAAAAAAACAATATCCTGGTGTTCCAGTGGTCTCGTATGTAAATACATCTGCTGATGTTAAGGCTGAAACTGATATTTGCTGTACATCTGCGAATGCAGTAAAAATTGTAGAGTCATTAGGAGTAAAAAAAGTAATATTTTTACCTGACGATTTTTTAGCTAAATATGTTGCATCACAAACTAATATAGAAATTATTTCTTGGAAGGGAACTTGTGAAGTGCATGAACAATTCAATGATCAAGAAATTAATGATATTAGGAAAGCTAACCCAGGTATAAAAATAATAGCACATCCTGAATGTCCTCCTGATGTAATACAAGCATCTGATTTTGCAGGTTCTACAAGTGGGATGATTAAATACGTAAAAGACAATCAACCAGAAAAAGTTATGATGGTCACGGAATGCTCGATGAGCGATAATGTACAAATTGATAATCCAAATGTTGAATTTATTAGACCATGCAATCTTTGTCCTCATATGAAAAAAATTACATTGCCTAAAATATTAGATTGTTTAGAAAATGAAACTAACGAATTAATAATGGATAATGAGATAATTCAAAAAGCAAGAAAATCTGTAGAGAGAATGGCAGAAATAGGCAGATAAAATCTGTGTCTAAAATTCAATTAAGTAAAAATTTTATAAAATCTTCATGTAAATTAGCTTTGAATGAGGACTTATATCCATCAGGCGATATTACCGCAGAATTAATTAAAAAAAATATTAAAAAAAAAGTTAAAATGATATGTAACCAAAATGGAATTTTAGGTGGGATAGAATTTGCTAAAGAAACATTTAAATTAGTTGATAATAAAATAAATTTTAAAAATAAAAAAAAAGATGGATCTCGAATTAAAAAAGGTGAGGTAATTGCTACTATTGATGGTAACCTAAGAAATATTTTAATTGGTGAAAGAGTGGCGTTAAATTTTGTTTCTCATATTTCTGGAATAGCAACAAAAACAAATATGTTTGTAAAAAAGGTTGGAAAAAAAACTAAAATATGCTGCACAAGAAAAACGATCCCAAATCTTAGAGTAATTCAAAAATATGCTGTTAAATTAGGTGGTGGAACAAACCACAGATTTAACTTAAGTGATGAATTCTTAATAAAAGATAATCATATAAGTTCAGAAAAAAATTTTGAAAATTTAATTCATAGAGCTATCAAAAAAAAGGGAAGAAAAAAAATTACAGTAGAGGTTGATAATTTATCTCAGTTAAAGAGAGTATTAGGTCTGAAATTTGATAGAATTCTATTAGATAATATGAATTCGAAAAATTTAAAAAAAGCAGTCAAAATGTCTAAGAAATTTTATGAGACTGAAGCATCAGGAGGAATTAACTTAAAAAATGTTAAAAAAGTTTCATCTTCTGGTGTAGATAGAATTTCCGTAGGATCTTTAACTCACTCAATAAATGCATTAGACTTAAAATTAGAAATCTAGAGTTTAATTTTACTTTTTTAGTTGTGCTTGTGCAGCGGCAAGTCTCGCAATAGGCACTCTATAAGGTGAACAGGATACATAATCTAAACCAATGCTTGCACAAAAATCTATACTTTTAGGATCCCCTCCATGTTCACCACAAATACCAAGTTTAATTTTTTTGTTATTTTTTCTGCCTTTTTTTGATGCTATTTCAATCAAATCTCCTACTCCATCGTCTATAGAAACAAATGGATCAACATCAAAAATTTTATTTTCAATATAATCATTTAAAAATTTACCACTATCATCTCTACTGATTCCAAAAGTGGTTTGCGTTAAATCGTTAGTTCCAAAACTAAAGAATTCTGCATGTCTAGATATATCATCTGCTTTGATTGCTGCTCTTGGGAGCTCAATCATTGTACCCACTAAAAAATTTAGTTTTGTTTTGGTTTTGTTTTCAACTTCTTTTGCAACTCTAATTACTAAATCTTTCATTATTTTTATTTCCGCTTCAGTTGATACCAAAGGTATCATTATCTCTGGAATAATAGGCTTTATCTTGAGCTTTTTACATTCAACTAATGCATCAAATATTGCAGTGCACTGCATCTCATATATTTCTGGAAACGATATTCCTAGTCTGCAACCCCTATGACCAAGCATTGGATTTTGTTCATGAAGTTCCGTTATTCTACCCTCTAGCTCAGAGTTTTTAATTTTTAAAGCATTTGCTACATCGCTAATTTCTTTTTGGTTTTTGGGTAAAAATTCATGAAGTGGTGGATCTAATAATCTAACTGTAACAGGAAGACCATTCATAATTTTAAAGATATCAATAAAATCCTTTTTTTGAAAAGGAAGGAGTTTCTTTAAAGCATTAGCCCTATCTTCTTTTGATTTTGATAATATCATTTCTCTTACAGATAAAATTCTCTCTTCATCAAAAAACATATGTTCTGTTCTACAAAGGCCTATTCCTTCAGCCCCGAATTCTCTAGCAGTCTTACTGTCTAGAGGGGTTTCAGAATTAGTTCTAATTTTTAGTTTTCTAAATTTATCGGCCCAGCTCATAAGTTTAGAAAAATCTCCAGATATTTCTGGTTTGACAGTTTTAACCTCTCCTTTTATAATTCTACCAGTTGAACCATCAATGGTAATTAAATCACCTTCTTTAATTTCATTATTTTTCGTTTTAAAAATTTTATTTTGGTAATCTATCTCTATTTCGCTTGAGCCTGATACACAAGGTCTACCCATTCCTCTTGCAACTACTGCAGCATGACTGGTCATTCCTCCTCTTGCGGTGAGAATTCCTTTAGCTGCATGCATTCCATTGATATCTTCAGGTGATGTTTCTACTCTTACTAATATTGTATTCTGCATCATTCCATTTAATCTTTCAGCTTCATCAGAAGTAAATACTACTTTTCCACTAGCTGCTCCTGGCGAAGCTGGAAGGCCTTTGGCTATTACTTCTAAATTAGCTGTTTCATCTAAAGTAGGATGAAGCAAAGTATCTAATGAATTTGGTTGCACTCTAAGCACCGCCTCTTTTTTTGTGATGAGTTTTTCACTTTCCATATCGACAGCAATTTTTACTGATGATTTTGCAGTTCTTTTTCCTGATCTAGTCTGCAACATCCACAACTTATTATTTTCGACTGTGAACTCTACATCCTGCATATCTTTATAGTGCTTCTCTAGTTTTATAAGAATTTTTTTTAGATTTTTGTAAACTCTAGGCATTGACTCTTCCATTGAAAGAAGTGTCTCTTTTGCATCTTTTCTAGCTTTCTGAGTTATTTGTTGAGGCGTCCTTGTTCCCGCAACAACATCTTCTCCTTGGGCATTTATTAAATATTCGCCATAAATTTCATTCATTCCATTGGATGGATTACGTGTAAACACAACACCTGTCGCACAATCAACACCCATATTACCAAAAACCATGGACTGAACATTTACTGCAGTTCCCCACTCTGAAGGTATATGATTTAATTTTCTGTAAACCTTTGCTCTGTTACTATCCCATGACAAAAAGACTGCGCTAATTGCACCTAGTAATTGTTCATTTATATTTTGTGGAAAATCTTTTTTAGTTTTTTCTTTTACAATATTTTTAAAATCTTTAATCAACCCATCCCAGTCATCTTCATCCAAATCAGTGTCTAACAAAACACCTTTTGTAAGTTTATAATTTTCAATTAGTTCTTCAAAATTATAACTTTCAACACCCATAACAACATTTGCATACATTTGTATAAATCGTCTATAACTATCTTTTGCAAATCTCATATTTGATGTTTTATTTGCTAAAGCAATTACAGTTTTGTCATTTAGTCCAAGATTTAAAATAGTATCCATCATTCCTGGCATGGATACTCTCGCGCCAGATCTCACAGATAACAACAAAGGATTTTTCAAATCTCCAAATTTTTTACCGGAATCTTTTTCAATATTTTTTAACTCTCTATTTATTTCATTTATAATTTTAGGCTTTAATTTCTTTTTATTTTTATAAAATAAATCACAAACTTCAGTAGAAATCGTAAATCCAGGTGGGACAGGTAAACCCATCCTTCCCATTTCTGATAAATTTGCACCTTTGCCTCCTAAAATATTTTTTGGGTTTTTTATTTTTATTGTGTCTTTAGATTTAAAATTAAAAACTAATTTTGACATTTATGCTTCTATTTTTGAAAAGTTAAAATAATTATCGAAGCTTTTACACAACATTTTTAAAAGTTCTAGTCTGTTTTTTTTAATTAATTCTTCTTGATCATTAACTATTACATTATCAAAAAACTCATTAACCTCTATTTTGGCACTTGAGAGTGTTTTAAGACTTTCATCATAATCCTCGTCTCTACCTATGCTTGAAAAATACTTTCTTATAGCATGGATTTTTTTATAAAGATTTTTTTCATAATCATTTTTAAAGAGACCAGGATCGGCAGAACCTACAATTTCTAACTTTAATTTACTTTCGCTGTTTAAAATGTTTGCAGATCTTTTATAAATTGCAATAACATCAAGACCGAAATCTTTTTTAATATTTTTATTCAAATTTAATGATTTATTAAAAATTTTTAGTAAATCATCTATTCCATAAGAATTAGTGGAGCATTCAATAATATCCGACCTAATATTTTTTTCTTTTAAATAATTTTTTAATCTATCTAAAATAAAATCTCCCAATTCATCATTTATCAATTTTGAGTCAAAAGAGTAATTTTGTTCTTTGTATAAATTTATTGAATAATTTATTAGATCTCTTAATTTTATTTTTTTTTGATTTTCAATTATTAACCTTAATAAACTAATTGCCATTCTTCTTAAGGCATAAGGATCTTTTGAACTAGTTGGTTTGAGATTAATTCCAAAAAATCCAACTAAAGAGTCTATTTTGTCACTTAACGATAATGCTATGCTGTATGGTTTTTTTGGAACTTTGCTATCAATGCCACTTGGTAAGTAATGCTCTGAAATTGCTAAACTTATTTCTTCGTCAAAACCTTGCTCTCTTGCGAAATATCCACCCATCACGCCTTGTAATTCGGGAAACTCTCCAACTAAATCCGACATCAAATCTACTTTGCAAATTGAGGAAGCAATTTCTATCTTTTCTTTACTTATTAAAAGTTCATCTGATATTATTCCGCTAAGTTTTCTTACTCTTTGTATTTTATCAAAATAACTCCCCAACCCTTTAAAATAATTAATTTGCTTCAATCTAGACACCTGTTTAACTAAATTTTGAGACTTATTTCTATTCCAAAAAAATTCTGCATCTGCCAACCTTGCATCAACAACATTTTGATTTCCTAATTTAACTAATCCCTTTTTGTCCTTGCAATCTGCTACAACTATAAAATTATTTGTTATTTTGTTTTTGCTATCAAATGTAGGAAAATATTTTTGGTGATGCTGCATTGTTATAATAAGTATTTCTTGTGGAATTTCTAAAAATTTCTTATTAAACTCACATACTAAAATTTTTGGTTTTTCAACAATATTTATTACTTCGTCTACAAGTTTTTCATTCACGTTTATATGAATTTTTTTTTGATTAGTTGCCTTATTTATTTCTTTAATTATAAATTCTTTCCTCTTATCTTGATCAATTGTTACTCCTTTTTGTTTAAAAAATTTTATATAAGATTTAAAATCATCAAATCTTTTCACATCATCTTCTAGATCTTTATCTGTAAAAGTTTTATTTGAACTATGTAAATGGTTTAATTTAAATTCAATTATTTTTTTATCAAATAAAGCTAATATTGATTTTAACGGTCTTCCCCAATATAAATCATGATTGCCCCATTTCATTGATTTTTTCCATGAAATTTTTAAAAGTAAACTTGCAATACTTTTTTTTAATAAATCGTATGTTTTTATTTTTTGCGATGGTTTGTTGTAGAAGTAGAATATGCCTTTTTCAGTACTTTTTTTGATAACTTTTTCTTTACTTATTTTATTGGATTTTAAAAATCCTTCCAAAGCCTTTTCTGGAGCATTTATATTAGGACCTCTAATTTCCTCAGCTTTTTTTATTACATCTTTAGATATTTTACTTATATGAACAATGAGCCTATTTGGAGTTGAATAAGAATTAATTTTACCTTTAACTATAATTTCATTATCATCAAAAAATTTTTTAAAAATTTGTGTTAATTCATTTCTAGCATTGATTTGTAATCTGGAAGGTATTTCTTCACTAAATAATTCAAGGAAAAATTCAGACATTTTAATTTTGTGTTTCTACCCAAATTTTTCCAATTTCTCTTGTTAGATCTCTTATCCTTGCAATATATTCTGCTCTTTGAGCAACACTTATAACTCCTCTAGCATCTAAAATATTGAACACATGACTTGATTTTAAACATTGATCATATGCTGGAAGAGAAATTTTCTTTTCAATTAATGATTTTGCTTCTTCTTCGAGCATATCAAAAATTTTAAATAATTTATCTGTGTTTGCATACTCAAAATTATAGGCTGAAAATTCTTTTTCAGCTTGATGAAAAACATCTTTGTATAAAACTCCCTCATCATTCCAAATTAAATCAAAAACATTTTTTTTACCTTGAATAAACATACATAATCTCTCTAAACCATAAGTAATTTCAACAGATATTGGGTTGCATTCCATACCTGCCATTTGTTGAAAATAAGTAAATTGAGTAACTTCCATACCATCGCACCATACTTCCCATCCAAGGCCAGCAGCACCTAAGGTTGGACTTTCCCAATCATCCTCTACAAATCTGATATCGTGCTCTTCGTATTTAATCCCTATTGATGAAAGGCTATTAAGATACATTTTTTTAATATCTTTTGGTGAAGGTTTTACTAAAACTTGAAATTGATAATAATGTTGCAAACGATTAGGATTTTCTCCATACCTTCCATCTGTTGGTCTTCTTGATGGTTGAACGTAAGCTGTTTTCCATGGTTTAGAACCTAATGATCTTAGAGTTGTTGCTGGGTGAAATGTTCCTGCTCCAACTTCTAAATCATAAGGTTGTAAAATAACACAACCTTTTTTTGACCAGTACTTTTGAAGATTTAAAATTGTATCCTGAAAAGAAATAAATGATTTTGGATTTTTTGTTATTTTTTTAGAAGCCATATTTTTGCCAAATAGATCTTTCTTCTAAAACACTTATCAATTTATCCGCATGATCTTCTGAAGACGAAAGTTTTTTGGCAAGCCATCCTTTAGACTTTTCAAACTTTTTAATTTCAACATCTTCACCAAATTTTTCTCTCAATATCTGTTCTGCATTCCCTAGTCCATCTATCAAACCAAGTTTTAAAGATGTTTTGCCAGACCAAAATTCTCCAGAAAAAAGTTCAACATCAGTCTTGTTTAACTTTGTTGATCTACTTTCCTCTACAACATTAATAAATTCTTGATGAAGTTCCAGTTGAATATTTTTTAATCTTTGAATGTCCTCTTCTTTCTCATCTAAAAAAGGGTCTAGAGTACTTTTATTTTTTCCAGCTGTATAAACCCTTCTTTGAACCCCTATTTTTTGAATTAAATCTTTAAAACCAAAAGAAGAATAAATTACTCCTATTGATCCGATTATAGAACTTGCATTAGCATAAATCTCATCACCTGCGCATGCAATTAGATAGCCTCCAGATGCAGCAACATCTTCAGCAAAAACTATTACTTTTTTTTTGTTTTTCTTAGACTGTTCTCTAATAAATTTATATATTAGATGTGATTGAACGGGTGAACCACCTGGTGAATTAATTGAAATTGCAACAGCCTCTGCTTTTTTTACTGAAAAAGCTTTTTTTATCATTTCTTCTTGAGAGGAATATTCTATTCCTTGTTTAAACTTTCCAACATTTCCTATGACGCCAGTAAGTCTTAAATGACTAACAATTTTTTTTTTTTTAAAAAATGAAAACATACAAATGATTATAAAAATTTTACTCAATTATAAAGCTACTTATAGTTGAAGAATTAGGTGCGTCAATTGATAAGTATATTAATAAACTTAATGTAATATTTTGAATTTATGGGATCAGTAGTTCAATTAAAAAAGCAAATAACTAATGCGTACACAGATTTAGTAAATTCTGTTGATGAAAAACTAAGTTTAGTTGAAGACAAAATTTCTTATAAATTAGATAGTAAAGTTGAGCTTGTTAAAGAAATGACAGCTTACCACATGACAAGTGGAGGTAAAAGATTAAGAGCATTGCTTACTTTGGAGTGTGCTAAATTGTGTGGATATACAAAAGGTAGTAGAGATGTGAACCTAGCTGCATGTGTTGAACTTATACACGCAGCAACTCTTATGCATGATGACGTAATTGACAGCGCAGATTTAAGAAGAGGCAAAAAAACTACAAATAAAATTTGGGGAAATCAGTCATCAATTCTTGTTGGGGACTATTTATTAAGTAGATGTTTTGAAATGATGGTTGAGGATGGGAGTATTGAAGTATTAAAACTTTTATCTTCTACATCATCAACTATTGCTCAAGGAGAAGTTTTGCAATTACAACATAAAGGTGACTCTGAAATGCTAGAAGATACATATTTGAATATAATTTCTTCTAAAACTGCAGCTTTATTTTCAGCATCTTCAAAAGTTGGGTCGATAATTACTGATAAAGACAATAAATTTAAAGATGCACTAGAATTCTATGGAAAAAACCTTGGATTAACATTTCAGATTGCAGATGACACACTTGACTATAACTCAGAATTAAAAATGTTTGGTAAAGAGATAGGGAAAGATTTCTTTGAGGGCAAGGTTACTCTCCCGATTATTCTATTACATCAAAAATTATCTTCAGATGAAAAATTAGTTTTAAAAAAAATATTTGAACAAAATATCAGATCTAAAGAACAATTTGATTATGTGCTTACATTGGTAAAAAAATATAATATAATTAATGAGTGTTACAAAAAAGCGGAGCACTATATAAGTTTAGCATCAAATTCATTAAGTATATTTCAAGATTGTAAAGAAAAAACTATACTCAAAAATTTAACTTCATTTAGTATTAATAGAAAATTTTAAGGTGATAAGAGAATTTTTTTCCAATCATTATTTTCTTTAATATATTTTAATCTTTCGTGAATTCTATTTTCACCATCTAACCAAAATTCAATTTCGTGGTGCTTTAACCTCCATCCTGACCAATGATCAGGTCTTGGAACATTATTTTCATCTTTATAGAGATCTTTAAATTTTTTTATAGATTGGTTTAGCTCTTCTCTATCTTTTAAAATTGAACTCTGATTTGATGCCCATGCTCCAATTCTACTTCCGTAACTTCTGGATTTATAATAATTATCAGCTTCTTCATCAGAAACTTTTTCAGCAGTACCAACTATTCGAATTTGTCTGAGTAAACTTTTCCAATGAAAGCACATCGAAATGTTTGGATTCTGCTTTATAGAGTTTCCCTTATTACTATTAAAGTTAGTGTAAAAAACAAATCCATCCTCTCCATAATCTTTGAGCAATACCATTCTTACATTCGGATAACCTTTTTCGTTAATAGTGCCTAGGGCTAATGCATTTGGATCATTTATTTCTGTTTTCTTTGCCTCGTTGTACCATTCAGTGAATAATAGTATTGGATTATCGACATCTAGAAAGCATTTATCTAACCCTAAAGAATTTTTTTCGTTCATAATTTAACCAAAATAATTTATATAATAATATAATGTCTTTTAATACATTTGGAAAATTTTTTCGATTTACTACATGGGGTGAATCTCATGGTCCAGCCATAGGATGTGTTGTTGATGGTTGTCCTCCGAATATTAAGCTTAATATCAGAGACATTCAGTTAGAATTAAATAAAAGAAAGCCTGGTCAGTCTAAATTCACAACCCAAAGAAAAGAGGATGATAAAGTAGAAATTTTATCAGGAACATTTGATGGCAAAACAACTGGTACACCTATCTCAATGATTATCTTCAATAAAGATATGCGTTCTAGGGATTATAAAAATATTAAAGATAAATTTAGACCTGGTCATGCTGATTATACATATTTTAAAAAGTATGGAATTAGAGATTATAGAGGTGGAGGCAGACAGTCAGCGAGAGAGACAGCTTCAAGAGTGGCAGCAGGGGCAATAGCAAAACAAGTTTTGAAAAATATTATTGGGAAAAAGTACAGTGTAATTGGAGCCGTAACACAATTAGGAATACTAGGATGTGACACAGAAAAATGGAATGACAGTTTCATCACAAAAAACCCTTTATATTGTCCTGATAAAACAGTTTTAAAATTATGGGAAAAATATTTACTTGGGATAAGAAAAGCTGGCTCATCATGTGGAGCTATTATTGAAGTAAGAGCAAGAGGTGTTCCTGTCGGATTAGGAGCTCCAATTTATTCAAAATTAGATATGGATTTAGCATCAGCAATGATGAGTATTAACGCAGTAAAAGGGGTAAATATAGGATCAGGAATGAACTCTGCTCAACTTTCTGGTGAACAAAATTCTGATGAAATGTCCCAAACAGGAAAGAAAACAAAATTTAAATCGAATAATGCTGGAGGAATTCTTGGAGGTATTTCTAGTGGTCAAGAAATAATAGTTTCTTTTGCAGTAAAACCAACTTCATCAATTCTTTCTCAAAGAAAAACAATTAATAAATTTGGAAAAAATACTTCAATTTCAGTCACAGGGAGACATGATCCATGTGTAGGTATTAGAGCAGTGCCAATTGGCGAAGCAATGATGCATTGTGTAATTCTTGATCACTACTTAATGAATAAAGCTCAATGTGGCAATTAATTAGTTTTTTTAATTAAAACTTTAGAATTTAGAGTTTCTAAAACCTTCGCTTCAATAGATTTAGCATCTAGACCAGCTTCTTTATACATTTCTTCTGGTTTATCTTGGTCTAAAAATTTATCAGGCAAAATCATTGATCTAAATTTTATATTATTATCTAATAAATTCTTTTCATTTAAGAAATGATTTATATGAGCTCCAAAACCTCCTATAGAGCCTTCTTCCAACGTAATTAGCACTTCATGATTTGTTGCAACTTGCCACATAAGATTTTCATCCAGAGGTTTTGCAAATCTAGCATCTATAATTGTTGGATTAATTCCCATTTTTTTTAAACCTTCTTCAGCCAATAGACATTCTTTTAATCTGTTACCAAAACTTACTAAGGCAACTTTCTTACCTTCTCTTATAACCCTACCTTTTCCAATATCTATTTTTTCGTTGATATCAGGTAATTCTAAACCTGCTCCATTTCCTCTTGGATATCTGAATGCACATGGTTGATTATTAATATCTACTGAAGTATTGACCATTCTTACCAATTCTGCTTCATCACTTGCTGCCATAACAATAAAATTTGGTAAAGTTGATAAATATGTAATATCAAAAGCACCTGCATGAGTGGCTCCATCGGCTCCAACTAAACCTGCTCTATCAATTGCAAATCTTACTGGTAAACTTTGAATTGCAACGTCATGAACTACCTGATCATAAGCTCTTTGTAAAAATGTTGAATAAATTGCTGCATAAGGCTTATAACCCTCTGTTGCTAAACCTGCAGCAAAAGTAACAGCATGTTGTTCAGCAATTCCAACATCAAAAGTTCTGTCCGGAAAAACTTTACTAAATGCGTCCATTCCTGTCCCAGATGGCATAGCAGCAGTTATACCTACAATTTTACTATCTTTCTTTGCATGCTCTATTAATGTATTTGCAAATACCTTTGTAAAAGCAGGAGTCTTAGTTGTTGATTTTTGTTGAACTCCAGTTTGAACATCAAATTTTGTAACTCCATGATACTTATCATCAGATTTTTCAGCAAAACTATATCCTTTCCCTTTTTGAGTTTTTATATGAATTAGTATTGGACCATTATGATTGCTTTCTTTTGCATTTTTTAAAATTGGCAATAGTACATCTAAATCATGACCATCAATTGGACCAACATAATAAAAACCTAATGAATTAAATAATGTACCACCTGTGACAGCCGATCTCAAAAAATCTTCAGCCTTTCCGGCCTTTTTGCTAAATCTTTTTGAAAATGATGAAATAATCATTTTAACTGTTTCTCTGAAACTAAAATAAATCTTACCTGAAAAAATTTTAGCAAGATAAGATTTCATTGCGCCAACTGGTTTTGCAATTGACATATCATTGTCATTCAAAATTACGATCATTTTTGTTTTTGAATCTCCAGCATTATTCATAGCTTCATATGCCATTCCTGCGCTCATGGCACCGTCACCAATAACTGCTATAACCTGATCTGATTTATTTGATAATTTATTTGCTGTTGCAATACCAAATCCAGCAGAAATAGAAGTGGAACTATGAGCTGCACCAAAAGGGTCAAATTCACTTTCCGATCGCTTTGTAAAACCAGATAATCCACTTCCTTGTCGTAAAGTTCGTATTTTATCTTTTCTTCCTGTTAAAATTTTATGAGGGTATGATTGATGACCAACATCCCATATCAATTTGTCCTTAGGTGTGTCAAAAACATGATGAAGTGCTACTGTTAATTCTACAACACCTAAGCCCGCACCTAGATGACCACCTGTTTTTGAGACAGCATCAATCATTTCGCTTCTTACTTCTTCTGATAGAACTTTTAATTCTTCATTATTGAGTTTTTTTATATCTGAAGGAAAATTAATATTATTTAAATATTTGTAATTTTGCATTTATTTATTTCTACTTAATATAAATTCAATTGTCTCTTTTAAATCACTAGCATTATTTCCATAGCCAACTAAACTATTAAATATTTCTTTTTTTAGTTTTGAAGCATATTTAATAGCATTTTTATATCCTAGTAAACTTATTAATGTTGCTTTTCCCCTTTTTGAATCTTTATTTGTTTTTTTTCCTGCAGTTTTCGATGTACTGCTATAGTCAATTAGATCATCTGCAATTTGAAAAAGTAAACCAATTTTTTCACCAATAATTGAGAATTTTTTTATTTGATCTTTTTTATTTGTCAAAATAACAGGAGACAAACAGCTGAATGAAAATAATTTTCCAGTCTTTTTAATTTCCATATCTATAACTTTTTGTTTAGAAACTTTTTTTCTTTCATAATTTAAATCCAAAAATTGACCTCCAGCTATTCCTTGGTGACCTGATGATTGAGATATTAGATTTATTAGGGATATTTTTTTATTGTTATTTATATTGAATTTTGGATCAGATAAAATTTCAAAAGCTAATGTCAAAAGGGAGTTTCCAGCTAAAACAGCTGTTGATTCTCCAAATTTTTTATGTGTAGTTAGTTTACCTCTTCTAATATCATCATCATCCATACAGGGTAAATCGTCATGTATTAGTGAATAAGCGTGTATACATTCAACAGCTGAACTTAAATATAAAAGATATTTTTTTTCTACATTAAAAATTTTTCCAACATCAAAAATAAGCTTAGATCTTATTTTTTTTCCTCCTGGAAATAAACCATACTTAATAGGTATAATTAGATCTGTTTTTTTTTGTTTTGCTAAGTAATTTTTTAAAAATTTATTTACTTCGTTAACAGTTTTAACTAATTTTTTTTTCATTTTTTTTTGAGGTTAATTCTTCTATTTTTAGCTTGGTACTTTCTGATATATTTTTTGAGTCCTTTTGAAATTTTTTTTCTATTATATTGTTTAACTTTATTAAATATTGATAATCTTCAATGGATTCTTCCAAATTTTTTTTATTTTCTAATCTTTGAATTAAACGATCTGCTATATCTGTGAGTTCACTCAAAGATTTTAATTCAATATCATCTGGCAAAATTTTTTCATTCATATAATAGTTTGTAATATTATATGAAAATTAATGATTCAAAAATTAAAAAAGCAGTAAAATATTTAAATAATAACGAATGTATTGGAATACCTACAGAAACCGTCTATGGATTAGCCGCTAATGCCTATTCCGATAAAGGCACTAAAAAAATATTTAAATTAAAAAGAAGGCCTTCTGATAACCCCTTGATAGTTCATTATTATAATATTAAAGATTTGGAAAAAGATTGTGAGACAAATACTTTGTTTTATAAACTTTATAATTCATTTTGCCCTGGACCAATTACCTTTGTATTAAAACTAAAAAATGAAAGCAAAATTTCAAAATACGTTACTAATAATAAAAAAACATTAGGAGTAAGATTTCCAAGTCACCGAACCGCTAGAATATTATTAAAATCTTTAAAATATCCTTTAGCAGCACCAAGCGCAAATATTTCTGAAGGGATAAGTCCGGTTACAAAAGATGATGTATATGATGAATTTGGAGAAAAAATTAAATTTATTCTAGAAGGTGGAAGATCAAAAGTCGGTGTTGAATCTACAATAATAAGTTTAGTAAAAAAACCCCAAATTTTAAGATTAGGCGGCTTAGATATTTCTATATTAAAAAAAAAATTAAAAATAAATTTAAAAACTAAATTGCACGGTAAAAACAATATAAATTCTCCAGGAAGAGGCAGGGTTCATTATTCACCAGGTATACCCATTAGATTAAACGCAATTAAAATAAAAAAAGATGAGGCTTTTATCCTAATCAAGAAGAAAAAAGAGAATAATAAGAATTATTTTTATTTAAGTAAGACAAATAATCTAATGGAGAGTAGTAAAAATTTGTATAAAACATTAAGAAAAATTAAGAAGCTAGGTTACAGAAAAATAGCTGTGCAAAGAATACCAAACCGAAACTTTGGATTAGTGATTAACGATAGACTTCTTAGAGCATCAAAAAAATGAAAAATTTAGTCGAAGTAAAAAATATTAAAAAAAATTATGGAAAGAATGAGGCTGTGAAAGGTATAAGCTTTAACATAAAAGAAGACGAAATTTTAGGCCTATTAGGTCCAAATGGCTCAGGCAAAACAACCACCATTGGTATGTTATTAGGACTTTTAAAACCAACTAGTGGAGAAATTTTGATAAATAGTCAAAAATTGGAGGGAAATAGAATTGAAATCTTGGAACAAATAAACTTCATATCTCCATATATTGAATTACCAAAAAAACTTACGGTTAAACAAAATCTAACCGTTTATGGAAAATTATATAAAATAAATAATATTAATGAGAGGATTGAATTTTTATCAGAAAAATTAAGATTGGGAGGATTACTTAATAGCATTACAGGCGAATTATCATCTGGACAAAAAAATAGAGTTAGTTTGGCGAAAGCGTTAATCAACGAACCAAAAGTATTACTACTAGATGAGCCAACTGCATCATTAGATCCAGAAGTAGGTGATTTTGTTAGGTCTTTTTTGGAAGATTATAAAAAAGAAAAAAAAATATCTATACTTCTTGCTTCTCATAATATGAATGAAGTCACTAGACTTTGTAAATCTATTCTTATGATGAAAGACGGAATTATTATCGATAAAGGAAATCCCGAAGAATTAATGAATAAACACGGAAGAAAAAACCTTGAGGAAGTTTTTTTAAAATTATCAAGGAGTAAAAATGAGCTTAACTAGAATGTATGGTCTTTTTTTAAGACATTTTTATTTAATTACCAGATCTTTCCCAAGAGTTTTGGATCTTGTTTATTGGCCGACTATTCAAATTACTTTGTGGGGATTTATCTCAAATTTTTTTGCTACACATACAACATATTATAATAATGCAGTTGGAGTTATATTAACTTGCGCGATCCTTTATGATTTTCTTTTTAGAACTAGTATTGGATTTAATATGCTATTTCTTGAAGAAATTTGGAGCAGAAACTTTACAAATTTATTTATTGCGCCAATGAAAATTGGTGAAATATTAACTTCACTTGTTGCTACAGCTTTAATAAGAGCTCTTATAGGTTTAATACCAGCAGTACTTTTAACCTCTCCGTTGTTTGGTATTTCTATTTTAGATTTAGGAATATTTTTATTCTTTTTATTTTTGAGCCTTTATTTATTTGGAATAACACTTGGCATCCTTGTGTCAGCTGGTCTATTGAGATACGGACCCTCTTTTGAAAATATAGCATGGTCCACAATGTTTCTATTAGCACCCTTTGGATGTATATATTATCCAATAGAAATATTGCCAGAATTGTTTCAAAAAATAGCTTACTTATTACCATTGGTATACATTTTCGAAGAAGCAAGAAATATTTTGATTAATCAAACTGTAGACATTCAAAATATCTACAATGCATTCATTTGGAATGGGGTTTACTTTGTATTATCAATTGCATTATTCTATTATTCTTTCAATGTCGCAAAAAAAAAAGGAACGCTTATTAATATGGGAGAATAGTGGTGCGCCCGCAAGGAGTCGAACCCTGAACCTCCAGAGCCGAAATCTGGCGCTCTATCCAGTTGAGCTACGAACGCATAATAATTTAATATAATAATTTATGAAAAATTTCATCAATTTTATTATTAAAGAAGATGATATTAACAAGAGAGTAGACACGATATTAGCAAATCATGATAAAAGCTTAAGTAGAACTAGAGTAAAAAATTTAATTCTAGATAGTAAATTAAAAATTAACGAGAAAATTATAAAAGACCCTTCGGCTAAAACAAAATTAAATGACAAAATTGATCTTGAAATTGTTGAACCTAAGAAACAAAGCTTAAAACCTTATAATTTTAAATTAAACATAATTTATGAAGATGAAGACTTAATTGTAATTGACAAATCTTCTGGAATTTCAATGCATCCTGGTCCTGGCAACTACGACAATACTATAGTCAATGCTTTAATTAATTATAATAGCAAGAATTTATCAAACATTAGTGGAGAACTTAGGCCAGGTATTGTTCACAGAATAGACAAAGATACATCAGGATTAATTGTAGTCGCAAAAAATAATTTAACACATGAAAAATTATCTCTTCAGTTTTCTGAACACACTATAACAAGAGTATATCAAACTTTAGTATGGGGAAAATTCAGACCTCAAAGAGGGATTATTGAAAGTTATATAACAAGAAGTTCAAAAAATAGGCAGATGATGGAGGTCTCATCTAGCAAAGGTAAAAAGGCAATTACACATTATGAAACATTAGAAGTTTTCGAGAATGATAAAGTTCCAACTTTTAGTTTTATACAATGCAAACTAGAAACTGGGAGAACTCATCAAATAAGAGTTCATATGTCATACAAAGGTAACAATATTCTTGGAGACAAAAAATATAAAAAGAAATTTAAGAAATTTAAAAACATTGATGAAGATCTTAATAATAAAATTTTAAATCTAGACAGACAATTTTTGCATGCAAAACAGTTAGGTTTTGACCATCCAAGGACAGGAGAGAGATTAGAATTTTCATCAAATATCCCAAACGAGTTAGATGATATCTTAAAAAAACTAAGAAAATTAAGTAAATAAAATGATTGTAAAAAAAAATTTCTCTATTACATAAATACTTCCGATGAGTAATAATACATACAACTTACCAACTCTTTCAAATGAAGGTGGATTAGCGGCATATCTAGCTCAGATTAAAAAGTTCCCTATGCTAGATGCAGAAGAAGAATACATGCTTGCTAAAAACTGGCAAACCACAGGAAATGTTAAATCAGCTGAAAAACTTGTTACAAGTCATTTAAGACTAGTTGCTAAAATAGCGATGGGTTACAAAGGTTATGGTTTGCCTCTTAATGAAATGATTTCAGAAGGTAACGTAGGTTTAATGCAAGCTGTCAAAAAATTTGAACCGGAAAAAGGTTTTAGACTTGCAACTTATGCAATGTGGTGGATTAAAGCTTCTATTCAAGAATATATTCTAAGATCATGGAGCTTAGTAAAAATTGGAACAACAACAGCTCAAAAAAAACTTTTTTTCAACTTGAAGAAACTAAAAAATCAAATTGCACCTAGAGCAGAGGGTGATTTACGTGATGAACACGTGAAAGATATAGCAAATAGGTTAGATGTTAGTGAACAAGAAGTAGTATCTATGAATAGAAGACTCTCAGGAAAAGAGCAGTCTTTAAATGCACCTATTGGAGAAGATGGTGACGAATGGCAAGATTGGGTTGTTGACAATAATATGGATCAAGAACTTAAATTTGCACAAAATGAAGAAATGGAACAACGAAAAGATCTTCTTCAAGACTCTATTAAAATTTTAAATGAGAGAGAAAAAGAAATCCTTTACTCGAGAAGATTGACAGACGACCCTATAACTTTAGAGGATTTAAGTAAGAAATTTAAGATAAGCAGAGAAAGAATAAGACAAATTGAAAATAAAGCATTCGAAAAACTTCAAAAACATATGCTGAACTCAGCAAAATCTAAGAATCTACTTCCAGCTAATTAAATATTTAAATTTTTCTTATAATATGTCATTCAAACGTTTGAATTAAAATATTTTACATGAGTACTCATAAATAGTTTTTAGCAAAAATGATAAATCAAAATTATTTAAATGGATCAATTAAAAGAATTGTGTCCTCTCTCTCAGGACTTGTTGAAATACTTGATATTTTTGTCTCAATAAATTCTTCAATTGAATTTACATAAATCTTTGCATTTGTAGGTAAATCATCAAATTTTTTAATACCTTGGGTTTTAGATTTCCAGCCTTTGAATATTTTATATACTGGTTTGACATTTAATTGATCTTCAACGGCAGCAGGGAAATAATCTATTTCTTTTCCATTTAGTTCGTAAGCTACGCAAAGATTTATTTCATCAAGTTCATCTAATACATCTAATTTTGTTAATGCTATACCATTAATGCCTGAAATTTTTATAGTTTGTCTCACTAGAACTCCATCAAACCAGCCACATCTTCTTTTTCTACTAGTTACAGTTCCAAATTCATGTCCCTTTTCACCTAAATGATTACCAATATCATCTGTTAATTCTGTTGGGAAAGGTCCTTCACCTACCCTTGTTGTATATGCTTTTGTAATTCCTAACACATAGTTTATTAAATTTGGACCGCATCCAGATCCTGTTGCTGCTGAAGCTGCTACTGTATTAGATGAAGTTACGTATGGATATGTCCCATGATCCACATCAAGTAATATTCCTTGAGCTCCTTCAAATAATATTTTTTTATTTTCCGATTTAAATTGGTTTATCTTTCTCCAAACAGGAGCTGAATATTTTAATATATTTGGGGCTATTTTTAATAAGTCCTCAACTAGTTTATCTTTTTCATATATTGGCTTACCCAATCCCTTTCGGATAGCATTATGATGTTCTAAAACCACAGCTAATCTATTTTCTAGATTTTTTTTGGATGCAAGGTCCATTACTCTTATAGATCTTCGTCCGACTTTATCTTCATAAGCTGGACCAATTCCTCTTCTTGTAGTTCCAATTTTTGATTTACCAGCAGTATCTTCCCTTATTTCATCCATCTCTCTGTGAAATGGTAAAATTAGTGTGGCAGCCTCAGATAAAATCAGATTATTTTCATTGATTTCTACAGCTTTAGTTTTAGCTTCCTCGATTTCATCTAGCAACGCCCATGGATCTACTACAACTCCATTTCCTATAATAGAAATTTTATTTTTTCTGACAATCCCAGATGGTAACAATCTCAGTTTATAAGTAACACCATCTATGACTAAGGTATGACCAGCATTATGTCCTCCTTGGAATCTTACAACTACGTCTGCTTCGCTTGATAACCAATCAACTATCTTACCTTTTCCTTCATCACCCCACTGCGATCCAACAACAACTACATTATTCATCTAAATTTCTTATCTATAGTAAAACTATTTAAATGGTTAATTGGTCCATTTCCTTTTCCAAAGTTTGGTCTTGTTTTAATGGCATTGTTTACATATCTAATACCTAACTCACAAGATTTCTTTAGAGTTTTTCCACATCCATAATATGTTGCAATTGCACTTGATAATGTACAACCAGTTCCGTGAGTATTTTTTGTGTCAATTTTTTTATTAACAAATATTGCAGTTTCTTTTTTATTTACAAAAATATCTTTTAAGTTTTTAGAGCTTAAATGACCACCTTTAATTAAAACATTCTTAGCACCTAAATCTAATAATATTTTAGCAGCATTTTTCATATCCGTTATAGATTTAATTTTTATTTTTGTTAGTATTTCTGCTTCAGGTATATTTGGTGTTATTAAATCAACTTTTTTTATTAGTTTTTTTTTCAATACTAAAATTGCTTTATTGTCTATAAGCTTGGTTCCACCTTTAGCCACCATGACAGGATCTAATATTATTTTTTTTAATTTTGATTTTTTTATTGATTTTAATACTGAATTTATAACCTCAGTAGAATGCAGCATTCCTATCTTTACTGAATCTGGCCTGATATCTTTTGAGGTAAATTCGATTTGATTAGAAATTTCTTTACTACGCATTGGTATTATAGACATTACACCAGTAGTATTCTGAGCTGTAACTGCTGTTATTGCTGTCATAGCGAAAGAGCCAAGGGAAGTAACTGATTTAATATCTGCTTGGATGCCCGCTCCTCCAGAGGAGTCTGATCCTGCAATAATTAATATTTTAGATTTGATTTTCAATTTACTGAATAGATTTTTTAATTATGTTAACACACATTTTATTTAAATTTGAATCCTCTGACTCGCTCATAATTCTTATTTTTGGTTCAGTACCAGATTTTCTAACTAAAATTCTACCTCTGTTTTTAATTATTTTATTTGCTTCGTTAATCGCTTTTTTGCATTTTGGCGAATTAATAATTGATTTATCTTTAACCTCTATATTTTCTAATATTTGAGGAGTGGGTTTAAATTTGTTAAAAAGATCGCTTGCTTTTTTTGTTTTTCTTAAAGAGAAAAGGATTTCTAGTGCGACTAATAAACCATCACCAGTTGTCGCAAACTTTCCAAGAATTATATGACCAGACTGTTCCCCCCCTAAATTAAATTTATTTTTTTTCATTTTTTCTTTTACATATCTATCTCCCACATCTGATCTTAAAAATTTAATTCCATTGTTTTTAAAAAAATTTTCTAAACCATAATTTGACATTAATGTACCAATGACGCCTCCTTTTAAAATTTTTTTTCTTTTCCATCTCTCACCTAACATTGCAAGAATTTTATCTCCATCAATAATCTTTCCTTTTTCATCACAGACAATTATTCTGTCAGCATCTCCATCCAATGAAATACCTATATGAGCTTTATTTTTTTTTGTCATTTGACAAATTTTACTTGGGTAAGTAGATCCGGATTTGAGATTTATATTTAAACCATTAGGAGATGTGCCTGTGTCATATACTTTAGCACCTAATGATTTAAATAAAGCTGGACCAGCTTTGTAGCCAGCTCCGTTGGCACAATCTAAAGCAATTTTGATACCTTTTAAACTAAATGAGGATGGGAAATTTTGTTTTAATATTTTAATATAACTATCGTTAGCATCCTCTAATCTTTTAACTCTCCCCAATTCTATTGGTTTTGATAAATTTTTAGTAATCTTTGAATCAATTAATTTTTCAATTTTCTTCTCAATTCTATCAGATAATTTAAGTCCATCAGGTCCAAATAACTTTAATCCATTGTCGTGATATGGATTATGAGATGCAGTAATCATTATACCCATATTAGCTCTCATTTTTTTTGTTAGCATCGCTAAACCATTTGTTGGAAGTGGTCCCAAAGTATAAATATGCATTCCTGCTGATGCCAATCCAGACACTAAAGCTGGTTCAAGCGTATAACCTGATAATCTAGTGTCTTTTGCAATAACTGCTGTTTGTTGACTTTTTTTTAAATTTTTAAAGTATGTTCCCGCTGCTAAGCCAAATTTGAAAAACATTTCTCCATTTATTTTAGATCCATTAACTTTTCCTCTAATTCCATCTGTTCCAAAATATTTTTTAATCATTTTTAGTTTTGTAATTCTTTAAATACTTTAAATGCTTGATTAATTTCTTTAATATCATGAACCCTTAGAATTTGAACTCCTTGAAGGTATGCTTGAATACATGAAGAAACAGTTCCACCAATCCTTTCTTTAGTATCATTTTCTCTTGAAATATCCTTAATAAATCTTTTTCTAGACAAGCCCAACATTACAGGAAGGCCTAGTGAATGAAAAATAGAAATATTCTTTAAAAGAGTAATATTATGTTTCAAATTTTTTCCAAATCCGATACCTGGATCTAATATAATATTATTATGCTTAATACCTTCGTTTCTTAAATATTTTAATTTATTTTCAAAGAAATCATAAATATCAAGCAATACATTATTGTAAGATGGTTTTAATTGCATACTTTTTGGTGTTCCTTTCATGTGATGAATGACAAAAGGTTTTTTTGTTTTTTTTAAATAATTTATAGTCTCAGGATCATAACTTAGTCCAGAAACATCATTTATAAGATCTACTTTTATTTTAGAGGCATTCTTCATCACAAAACTTTTTCTAGTATCTAATGAAACAAAACTTTTTTTATTTTTTAAAATTTTTAAGATAAACTTTACTCTATCCCATTCTTTTCTAGGATTAATATCTTTTGCACCTGGTCTTGTAGACTCTCCACCAACGTCTATTATCTTTGCGCCATTTGATAATAAGTTATTTACATGTTTTAACGCTAAATTTTTTTTATTATATTTGCCACCATCTGAGAAACTATCTGGAGTTAAATTAACTATGCCCATCAAAATAGGGATATCCGATAAATTTATTTGTTCAAAAATTTTCTTTTTTTTTATATTTTTTAAATCTCTATAAACTTTTTTTTTTAATTTAGTTGAAAGTTTACTAATATCTTTAATATTGATTATTTTGTTTTTTTTTCTGTCAATGATTTCTAATTTATCAAAAGAAATATGATTGTAACCATTGAGAGGAATAGATTTTTTTTTTTTAATGTATGTTTTTGATGTTGTTCCGTAATAAAAATTACACGCTCTAGTGTAATATTTATTCATTAACGCTTAGTGCACTATCTTTGGTTTTAGGCCCATTGAACCAAGTGCTGAGCTTTGATCGTCATCTTCAACTTTGAGATCTTCTTTATTCTTAGGATATATATTTTTATTTATTAAATCTTCAATTTCAGCACCTGTTAAAGTTTCGTAAGTAAGTAAGGCTTTTGCTAGTTTATGCAGATCATCAATTTTTTCAGTCAATACTTTTCTTGCTCTCTCGTAACCCATATCAACAAATTTTCTAATTTCGCTATCAACTTTTCTAGCTGTTTCCTCAGACATGTTTTGCTGTCTTGCAACAGACCTTCCTAAAAATACTTCTTCTTCGTTTTCACCATAAGCAACTGGTCCCATTTCTTTACTTAATCCAGCTCTCATAACCATGGCTCGTGCTCTTTTAGTTGCCTGTTCAATATCGCTTGATGCTCCAGTAGTTACTTTGTCATCTCCAAAAATTATTTCTTCCGCAACTCTTCCGCCCATTGCTATGGCCATTTGTGCATGAAGTTGTTCTCTTGTTTGAGAAACTTCATCCCTTTCAGGTAATTGCATAACCATTCCAAGGGCTCTTCCTCTTGGTATTATTGTTGCTTTATGTATAGGATAAGCGGCTTTTTCATTTATTGTTACAATTGCATGTCCAGCTTCATGGTAAGCAGTTAATTTTTTCTCTTCCTCTGACATTACCATAGATCTTCTTTCAGACCCCATCATTACTTTATCTTTAGCTTCCTCAAATTCTTGATACGTCACAATTCTTTTGTTTTTTCTTGCAGCTAGCAATGCTGCCTCGTTTACAAGATTTGCTAAATCTGCACCAGAAAATCCAGGTGTTCCTCTAGCTACTGTTCTTAGATTAACATCGGGTGCCATTGATATTTTCTTTGCATGTACTTTTAAAATTTTCTCTCTACCGATTAGATCTGGATTAGAGACAACAACCTGTCTGTCAAATCTTCCTGGTCTTAAAAGAGCTGGATCTAATACATCTGGTCTATTAGTTGCGGCAATAATAATTACACCTTCATTAGTATCAAAACCATCCATCTCAACTAATAACTGATTAAGCGTTTGCTCTCTTTCATCATTTCCTCCACCAAGACCTGCTCCTCTGCTTCTTCCTACCGCATCAATCTCATCAATGAATATTATACACGGAGAATGTTTTTTACCTTGTTCAAACATATCTCTAACTCTCGAAGCTCCAACACCAACAAACATTTCAACGAAATCTGATCCAGATATAGTGAAAAAAGGAACTCCAGCTTCACCAGCAATCGCTCTTGCCAATAAAGTCTTACCAGTTCCTGGGGGGCCTACTAGCAAACAACCTCTTGGTATCTTACCACCTAATCTGCTAAACTTTCTTGGATCTTTTAAAAATTCAACTACTTCTTCTACTTCCTCTTTAGCTTCCTCAACGCCAGCAACGTCATTAAAAGTAACTTTTCCTTTTACTTCATTCATCATTTTTGCTTTCGATCTTCCAAAGCCCATGGCTCCACCTTTTCCTCCTTGCATTTGTCTCATAAAGAAAATCCATACGGCAATCAATAAAAGCATTGGGAACCATGAAAGAAGTATTCCTAATAATGAAGGCATTTTTTCCTCTAATGGACTAGCGGAGATGCTAACACCTTTATCGCTTAGTTTCTGAATTAAGTTCGGGTCCTCAGGTGCATAAGTGGTAAATTGGTTTCCATTTGATAATACACCTTTTATATTTTTTCCTTGTATCTCTACTTTAACTACTCTTCCATTATCGACTTCGGTTAAGAATTCTGAGAAAATAATTTTATTTTTTTGTGAAATCGAACCTTGTGGGTTCTTAAACATATTATAAAGACCAATCGTTAAAACAACGATTATTCCCCACATGGCTAAGTTTTTAAAATTCATAGAGCATTAAATTAAGAATTATTAGTAAATTAACAAGTGTCAATTTGATCATTTAACAAAAAAATTATCGTTTTTCTGGGTAAATAATCACCGAATCTTGAATTTTTTCGATAATACATCCAGAAAGTGTCAATTTTACGTTTTTGTTTGAAAACTTTATAGAATCTATAAGACTATTCACCTTTTTTCCTCTTGGATAGTTTTTTTTCCAACTAATGCGTTTAATTACTTGCATAATACTTCTCAAAATAATTTCGTCAGGATTATTAAAAAAGGATTGGTTTAATATTATTTTCTTATCTTTCACAAAATACTTTGAGTTTTCTAAAATATTTTTATCAACATAAAATTCGATTACTTGATCACTTTTTGACAAATTTTTTAAAGTTAAATAGAATTTATTAAACTTTAGACCTTCTTTATCTAAATTTATTATAAGTTTTCTAATTCTACTCCTTAAAAATTTATCATCATTATTTGTGGGATCATCTATAAAAAATCCAAAAGTTTTTTTATTTATTTTAAGTAGATTTTTTTTTGAAGTAGATAGAAATGGTCTAATAACATTAATTCCATTATAAATTACCACTTTTTTTTCAAAAGAAACAAGTCCTTTTAAACCAGAGCCTCTCAGAAATCTTATAAAAAAATTTTCAATTAGATCATCTTTATGATGGCCTAATATAAGATAGTCTATTTTTTGTTTATTGCACTCTTCAAAAAATAAATCATATCTTAAGTCTCTTGCATAAGACTGTATATTCTTATTAATTTTAACAATTTTTTTTGAGAGAATTTTACAATTAATTTTAAAGTTTTGTTTAAGTTTATACTTTAAGTTTTTAGCTTCGATTGTAGATTCTTTTCTTAGTTTATGATCTATTATTACAGGGTACAATTTAGTGTGATGTTTTAAAGCATAGCACTGAGAGAAAAATAAAACAGCTAAGCTGTCAGCACCACCAGATACCCCAACCATAATCTTTTTATTGGTCAAATCCATAGATGCGAGATTATTTGAAAATAGGTTATATAATTTTCTTACCTGGGGATCCTTTAATTTTGTTAGGTAAAAATTAAGAGTTTTCTTTGTTACACTCAAACTTTTTCTCTTCATATTTAGCTTTTTGAAGAACTGATTGAGTAGCATTTGGATACTGTTTTTTAACACCAGCTATCATCAAGCAACCCTGATCTTTCTCTCCTATTTGAACTAAAGATACACCAAGCTTCAAAAGGTTAATAGGTGCTTTTTCACTCTTTGGATATTTTTGATAACCTTCTAAATAAGCAGATGCTGCATCTGTATAAAGCTGTCTTATTCTAAAAGTCTCTGCATACCAATATTGTGCATTTCCAGAAAGGTCATTATCTGGATTTGTGTCCACAAATTCTCTAAACGCTCTTTCTGCCATATTATAATCTCCAACTTTTAAAAAACTTGTTGCAAATTCATATTGTTCTAATGGAGATACGTCAGGTAAAATTTTTTCCTCACTAATAAAATTTTCTGTTAAAACAGTTTTAGTTGTCTCAACAGATTTAATTGCTTGTGTCTCACTTGTGTCTGTCATATCTTTATAAGATATTGTTCCTAAATCTTGAGGTTGAGATGTGCCTGGCATAATTTTCTTGCTGGCTAGATTTGTCTCTGAATTTTCATTTGTTAATAAATTTTGTTCATTAATTTCATTTTTTTGAACAAGGCTAGAATTGTTTTCTAAATCTTGAAATCTTAATTGGTTATCAGCTTGTGTTTTGGACATTCTAGACGATAATTTGTCTACTTTAAAATTAATTTCCTCAAATTTGTTAGTCAAATTTTGAAATTGTTTTTCTATTTCAGATAATTTTAACAAATGTCTTGTCAAGACATCTTCTGTTTCTTTATTTGACAAAGAGGTTTCTGCTCCAGTTTTTTTCTGAAATGACTCTGAATAAACTGCTCTTTCCAATGTTCTAAGATCTTTTTGAATAATTTCTAAGATTTCTCTCATATTTAATTCCTCAGAACCTGAGCTAAATGTAATAAAAAAAATAGAAATTATATAAATAAAAATATTAATAAACTTTTTAAACATTAAATTACTCTTTAATTATAATGATGGCAAAAAAAAGACCCTTAAATTATTTATAATAATTTCAGGGTCTTTAAATATTTAAAATAGCTTTAATTAGCTTTTACAGTTACAGATCTTCTATTCTTAGACCAAGAAAGCGGATTTGAACCTGAGTCAACTGGTCTTTCTTTTCCATAACTTATCACTGAAATTCTATCAGCGGATATTCCATAAGTGATCAGATAATCTTTGGCAGCATTTGCTCTTCTTTCGCCTAATGCCAAGTTATATTCTCTTGTTCCTCTTTCATCGGCATGACCTTCGACTACAACATTGATGCTAGAATTTTCTCTTAACCAATTTGCTTGTTTTCTTAATGTGTCTCTTGATTTAGTTGTTAAAATAGATTCGTTTGTCGCAAAAAATACTCTGTCCGGAACACCGTCAGCTAAATATTTAACTGTATCAGTTCCTGTGTAGACATCACCTTGCATTTGACCCTCAACTGTCGTAGTGGTTTTTTTCGTAGCACAAGCCGATACGATTAAACTTAATAATATAACTAGAAAAGTATTTCTAAATGATTTGCTAAAATTCATTAATGCTCCTTAATAATTTATTAGAACTTTTTCACAACTAATTAGATGTTTCAAGCATAAAAATCAACTTAATTTATATTAAAAATTAATAAAAAAGCCCTAATTACTTAATAAAGACGACCAAGATGGGTCAGAGGCATCTGTCTCTGTTTGAACTTGCCTTTCATTATAACCTGTAAGATCTATAGACCATAACTTGGCACTAAATCCTTCACCTTTATCGTTAGATTTGGTCTCTCTATAAAAAATTAACACTCTTCCATTTGGAGACCAAGAAGGAGCTTCTTGATAGTAATTTTCAGTCAATAATCTTTCCCCAGAACCATCGGTTCGCATAACACCGATATAAAATTTTCCTTTATGTAGTTTTGTAAACGCAATTAAATCACCTCTTGGAGACCATACAGGCGTGCCATACAATCCTTTGCCAAATGAAATTCTTTTTACATTTGAACCATCAGATTTCATTACATAGATTTGTTGAAATCCACTTCTATCAGAATTAAATGTTATAAATCGATTATCAGGTGAGTAAGAAGGCGATGTATCAATTGATGGATGATTAGTTATTCTTTCAACAATTCTATTTTCCAAATCCATTGTATAAATATCTGAGTTTCCATCTTTTGCAAAACTCATAATAATTTTTTTTCCATCTGGTGAAAATCGTGGAGCAAATGTCATTCCCGGAAAATCACCAACTACTTCTTGGGTACCAGTTTCAATATCTAATAAATATACCCTTGGTAGATTTTTAAAATAAGATAGGTAAGTCACCATTTGACTTGTCGGATTAAATCGAGGAGTTAAAACTAATTCATTTCCTAGTGTTAAATATTTTGTGTTAAAACCATCTTGATCCATAATAGCCAACTTCTTAACTCTTGCAGTCTTAGGTCCTTCTTCAGATACATAAATAATTCTGGTATCAAAATATCCTTTTTCTCCGGTTAATCTTTCATAAACTTTATCAGAAATTATATGTCCAACTCTCCTCCAATTACCTGGAACGGTTGTAAATGCTAAAGCCATCATTTCTCTTCCGGCTAAAATATCCCATAGTCTAAATTCAACTTTTAATTTTTTGTCCTCAATTGTTACTTTGCCTGTAATTAAAGCTTGAGCTTTAATCAATGCCCAATCCTCAAATCTTGGTTTTAAATGAGCAATATCTGGCTTTTGTAAAAATGCTTCTTTACTAAGAGGATTAAATAAACCTGAAATTTTCAAATTATTTTCCACAACTAATGAAATCTCAGATCCAACATTTTCAATTTTAAGTTCATTAATTGAATTTCTTTTTGAATTGTCATCTTGAAACAATGGAGAAACTGCAATTGGTAAAGGATCTAAATTACCCCTTGTTATATCAATCTCTATTAATGAATAAGCCTTAGATGACAATAAAAAAAATATAATAAAAAATATATTAATTATTCTAATCATTATCCTCCAAGCATATCACGAGCGTCAAAATTTAAAATCATATTTTTCCATCTTTCATAACCACTTGTGGGAACTTTTAATGGATTACACAACTGAATAGCTCGTCTTACACTATCTGCTAGTGTTCTAAATTTTTCTTTACCAGGTGTGTTCATTTTTGCATGATCTAACATTTCAAGTTTTTCAATTGTTCCGTCTGGCTTTAATTGGAGTTTAACTCTAACTAATAAATCTTCACTAAATGGCAAACCTATAGGAACACTCCAGCATGTAAATATTTGGGCCTTTAATGCATCCTCTTCACTTAGGGTTAATTTTGAATAATCCATAGTCTCATCAGTTGATTGAGAAATCTTATCAACTTCTTTTTTTGTTTCTGCTAAATTTTCCTTTTTTTTATCAATTAAAGCTGCAATTTCATTTAAATCTAATTTTTCTTTTTTTTCAAATTCAGAAACTTGTTTAACTTTTTTTTCATCTAAAATAGGTTTTTTAGTTTGAACTATTTTTTTGATGTTTTCGTCATTAATTTCTTTTGAAGGTTTCTGCTTTTTTTCTTCTTTAGGTTGAATTTTTTGTTTATCCTCATCTGGCATAGGTACAGCATTTAATTTTTCTTTTTTTAACTTTTCTATTTTATTTTCACTGGTTGGTGTTTTTTTTGATGCAACCTTAGAAATTTCATTTTTTTTTTTATCTGTCTGAACTTCTTTTTTTTCATCTTTTTTTACTTTTTTAGGAGGAGCCTGTTCGGACAAAAGCTTTTCATTTTCTTTTTTTGCCTTCTCAATTATTTTTGATGCTTTTGGCGCGAAAGGAATATTTGTCTTTTCAGCTATTTGAATAAGCTCAACAGAGATAAGAGGTGGAATATCCAGAGGTTTTTTTGCAACAAATGGTAAAGCCAAAATACTCACCATAACAATAGCAATATGAAATCCAGATGAGATTAAAAGACCTCGATACATAACCTCTATCTCTCTTTATTCGGCTCAGATATTAAAGCAACTTTTGTAAATCCGGACCCTGAAAGCATTCCCATAATTTCAAGAACCCTTCCATAGTTAATAGCTTTGTCTCCCCTAACATAAATTCTTGTATCAGTTCTATTATTTGACACTGCCAATATTTTTACAATCAAATTGTTAAACTCAACTTTTGTTTCCTGAATAAAAATTTCACCTTTAGAATTAATTGTTAAAGTTAATGGTTCATTTTCCTCAGGAAGTGTATCAGCAGAAGTTTCTGGCAGATCTACCTGAACTCCAACTGTAAGCAATGGTGCAGTGACCATGAATATAATTAGCAAAACCAACATTACATCAACAAATGGTGTTACATTAATTTCACTCATTGGATCGTTTTTTGAACTTTTGAGCTTAAATCCCATTTAAATAATTGATAAAAATCTTTTTGAAAAATTTTCTAATTTTTGTGAGTATTTTCTAGAGTCTGAATTAAATTTATTATACGCAATTACAGCAGGAATTGCTGCTAATAATCCAAGTGCGGTTGCAAATAAGGCTTCAGCAATACCTGGTGCAACTATTGCAAGGCTAGTGTTTCTTGAAATTGCAATCGATTGAAATGAATTCATAATTCCCCAAACAGTTCCAAACAATCCTATAAATGGAGCTGTCGATCCAACAGTTGCCAAAAAACTATTATACTTTTCAACTGCTACCATTTGTTTTTCAATATTTACTTCTAAAACACTAGATAGTCTCTCAGATAAATTTGATTTTGATCTAGTTTTTATAACTGTTTGCATAGAACTTTTAAATAATTTTGCCATAGGATCCTCAATATTTGAAGGCAGACTGTTATAAAATGTTTCAGCAGACTTTGATTTCCAGAATTTCTCTTCAAATTCCTCTGCGCTTTTATTAATTTTTCTAAACATTCTTATTTTTTCAAATATTATTGCCCATGAATAAATAGAACTTACAATTAATATTATGATTACTGACTTGACAATAATATCCGCACGTAAAAATAAACTAATTAAAGAAAAATCTGTGTTACTTGCTAAACCTAAACTTTGCGTTGCAATATCTGCTTCCATTCAATCGTTTCCCATTAAAATATGTCATTAATTTGTCTTCAAAAAACTCTAATAGTCTAGTTATCGTTGTTTTCTCTTGTGTTTTCAAAATACTGAGCAATTAAAATAGCATCTGCTTTATTATTATCTTTTTTTCTTGATAACTTATTAGAAATTCTAGGAAACATATCTATTACTTTAGTTCGACTGGCATCTTTTTCAGAATTAATCAAATTAAAATGTTTTTTCCATTTTGCTGGTCTAACATAAAAAATTGGAAGCTCCATTGCAGAACATATGCCTTTAATTACTCCAAATGATTGTCCAAAATTAAACATGCTTGTTACACCTTGTCCTGGCATAGCAGAAACTTGTTCGACTATTACACTCATTTTTTCATTCTTAAATTTATTTTTTATTAGCAATATTTCATTATAAATTTGCCTACCATTAACTTGTTTTTTATTTTTTTTTCCTTCAGCCATTGTAGGCATATCGATTACATCAATAACATTCCCACTAGAAAAAAAACAGATAGCACCTGCTATTCCTGGATCAATTCCAACAATAATCATTTAATCTTCAAAGTTAACATTTGTATAAACATTTTGTACATCATCCTCATCGTCAAGAGTTTCTAAAAATTTTACCATATTTTGATTTTCTTCACCTTTAAGAGATACCTTATTTATGGGTAGCCACTCGATTTCGGTAGAAAGAAAATTTGCAATAACTTTTTCAAATTTTTTTTTTACTTCATATATTTCATCGATATCCGTATGCACTTCATGAAATTCATCACGAGATATACAATCATTTGCACCCGACTCGATTGCCAATTCAAAAATTTTATCTTGTTCAATTTCATTTTTATCTATTTTAATTACACCCAATCTTTGAAAATTATGTGATGCAGAACCCTGGGTTCCTAAAGAACCGTTATTTTTCGAAAATATTGTTCTTATATTAGAAGCAGTTCTATTTTTATTATCAGTCAATGCTTCAACTATTACAGCAGATTTGCTAGGTCCAAAACCTTCATACCTAATATTTTCAAAATTTGATTGATCATTGTTAGAAGACTTTTCAATTGCTCTCTCAATATTTTCTTTTGGCATGTTAGCTGATCTGGCTGCTTGTATTGCTGATCTTAATCTCGAATTCATATCGGGATTCTTATCTCCTAGTTTTGCAGCTACAGTGATTTCTCTAGAGAGTTTAGAAAAAATTTTTGATCTCTGTTTGTCAGCTTTGCCTTTTTTATGTTTAATACCCGCCCAATGTGAGTGTCCAGCCATAATTAATTTACGTTATTTAAACTCCCACCAAAAATGAAACTTTCTATATTTTTTGCTAGCCCATTTCTTACATCGCAATCTACAACTACCCCACTTAGAGATGCTTCTCCATTGGCAGGAAAATGTTTTACAGCTTCTTTTTTTAGAAATCTGTTAATTGAATTTTGTGCATTCATACCAATTACCGAGTCATAGTCACCACACATTCCAGCATCAGTAATATAGCTAGTTCCATTTTTAAGGACTCTTGCATCATTTGTTGGCACATGCGTATGCGTACCTACAACTAAAGTTGCATATCCATCAAATAGATTACCTATAGCCATTTTTTCACTTGTTATTTCTCCATGAAAATCCACTATTAAAAAATCATAATCTTTTGATTTTTTTTTTTCTGCAATAAATTCAGTAGCAATTTTAAAAACATCATCACACTTTTTCATAAAAACGTTACCCATAAGATTTAGCACACCAACTTTTAGATTTTTTTTTGAATTGAATATGGAGAAACCTTTACCAGGTAAATTTCCACTCATATTTATTGGTCTTAATAATTTTTTTTCAGTTTTTATATATTCATAAATTTCTTTTTGATCCCAAACATGATTGCCTGTTGTAATTACATCTACACCTATATTAAAAAGTTCATTAGCAATATTTTCAGTTAGACCCACACCTTCACTGGCTGCATTTTCACCGTTAACACAAACAAAATCTATACCTTTTTTTGAGACTATATTTGGCAAGTTTTTTTTTACTGATTTAAAGCCTGCGTCTCCAACTATATCACCTAAAAATAAAATTTTCATATTTACATTAATTTTTCTGTCAAAATTAAATCTAATTTTCTATCAAAATTTTCAACATTAATTTTATTAACTTTTTGATGTGAAAAAGCCAGTCCAATTGTTGTACATTTTTTAATTTGAGAAATTTTTTCTAAATATCTATCATAAAATCCACCACCATAGCCAATTCTGTTCCTGAATTTATCAAAAGCAACTATTGGTACAAATATTATATCTGGGTATACTTTTTTCAATTTTAGTGGCTGAGGAATTCCTAATGAACTTATTGTTAAAGGATCATTTGGACTCCATTTATAAAAATCCATTTGATGATTTCTTTTTATAATTGGCAACGAAATACTATAACCGTTAGAATTAAATTTTTTTAGTATTTGCAAACAATCAAATTCAAAATTTATTGGAAAATAACCTCCAATGATTTTATTTTTTGAAAGATTAATTTTGTTATGAAAACTATTTATAATATTATTGCCTATTTTGACTTCAAAATATTTTTTTTTTCTTAATTTAATATTTTTTTTTCTTAATTTAAATTTTGACACTTATATTTTATGAAATAGATGTACTTGTGCTATTTTTTTTGACAAAGTCTTCTATTTCTAAGGTTACTTTGTCTATTAAATTTTCATAACTTATTTTGTAGTTTTCAATATCATTCTCAAGTTCTTCTTGTGTTGAGCTTAAATTTTTAATTTCATTTTCTTTGTAATCTTTGTACTGATAAACTAAAGATTTTAATTCTTTAAACTTTTCTTTTAATTCTTGAAGCTCTTTTTTTTGTGCATCTACTTTTTTTTTGGTTTCAAAATACTCATCCATGACTTTTATAGAAGATATTAGTAATAATTTATTCTCTCCAATATTTCCAAGATCAAATTTTAGATCATTAAATTTTTTATTTAAACTCAAGGATAATTCTTCCAAATGTTCCTCTTGTCCATCTTCACAAGATAATAAATATTCTTTACCATTAAATTTTATATTTACATTTGCCATTTGTCTATTTCTTCCAATAAATTATCTGTTTCTTGATTTAATTCATCAATTTTTTCATTAAATTGATTTTCTTTTCTTTTTGAAGTTTCGTAATCCTTTTTTAATTCACTTATTTGACTTCTAAGTTTTAAGTTTTCTTCTTCTAAGCTTTGTAGAGATGTGGTTATCTGTTTTTTTTCAATTTCTAATTGATTTTTTTGATCTTTTAAAATTGCAACTTTATCTAATTCTTCATTATGTCGAATGTTTATCTCTCCTAATTTTTTTAAAGTATCCTTTAATTTTTTTTCTTTTTCATCAATGTTTTTCATATATATATCTATATTAATAAATTGAATCACCTAAGTCTAGATAGGATACTTTTTGAAAAATACAGAAAAAAATTTATCAAATGCTATTCGTTTTTTATCAATGGATGCGGTTCAAAACGCTAATTCTGGTCACCCAGGTATGCCAATGGGTATGGCTGACGTTGCAACAATTTTATTTAAATATTTTTTAAAATTTAATCCAAAAAATCCAAACTGGCTTAATAGAGATAGATTTATTTTATCAGCTGGACATGGGTCAATGTTGCTTTACTCGCTTTTGTACTTAACTGGGTATAAAAGGGTATCACTTAACGACATCAAGAAATTTAGACAATTAAATTCAATTTGTGCAGGACATCCAGAGTATCATCCAAACTCAGGTATTGAAACAACAACTGGTCCTTTAGGTCAAGGAATTGCAAATTCTGTGGGTTTTGCAATTGCAGAAGAAATTTTAAAGAAAAAGTTAGGAAGTAATTTAATAAATCACAAAACTTATGTCTTGGCTGGTGATGGGTGCCTTATGGAAGGAATAAGTCATGAAGCAATGAGTCTAGCCGGTCACCTTAGACTTAATAATCTTATAATGCTTTTTGATAATAATTCTATTTCAATAGATGGTCCTACTAGTTTAGCAGTCTCAGATGACTATAAAAACAGATTTAAAAGCTATGGATGGAACTATATTTTGATCAATGGGCATAATTACAGAGAAATTTATAATGCGTTAAAAAAAGCACAAACATCAAAAAAACCAACTGTGATTTCGTGTAAAACAAAAATAGGATTTGGATCTCCAAATAAAGGTGGCAAGGCCTCTTCTCATGGAAGTCCACTTGGAATAGATGAAATTAAATTAGTTAGAAAAAAATTAAATTGGGATTATAAACCATTTAAAATACCTCAAAGAATTTTAATTGAATGGAGAAAAATTGGAGAAAAAGGTTTCAAAAAAGAAAAAATATGGAATAAAACTTTTAGCAAACACAAACAAAAATTTAAAAATATTATAAAAAATAAATTCTCGAGTTCAATTATAAAACAAAAAAAAGATGCAATAAAAAATTTTAAGACTATAGCTACAAGAAAATCCTCAGAAAAGTTTTTATCAGCTATATTAAAAGAGAGAAATACTTTAATTGGTGGCTCTGCCGATTTAGCGGGATCAAACAATACAAAAACTACGTTACATAAAATTATTAATTCAAGTAACTTTGGTGGTAATTATATTCACTATGGTGTTAGGGAGCACGCAATGAGTGGGATAATGAATGGATTAGCTCTTCATAGTAATTTCATTCCTTATGGAGGTACTTTTTTAATATTTTCAGACTATTGTAAACCTTCAATAAGACTGTCCGCTATAATGAAACAGAAAGTAATTTATATAATGACACATGACTCAATAGGACTTGGAGAAGATGGACCTACGCATCAACCAGTAGAGCAACTTGCTGCTTTAAGATCTATTCCGAACTTAAATGTTTTAAGGCCAGCAGATCAAACTGAAACAATTGAATGTTGGGATATTGCTTTAAACAGCAACAAAACACCTAGCATATTAGCTTTAACTAGACAAAACTTAAAACCCATAAGAAAGAATTTTAGCAAAAAAAATCTATGCTCTAAGGGAGCTTACGAAGTTATAAGGACTGGAAAAAATATAAATTTAACTATTTTAGCCTCAGGATCAGAGGTTAATCTTGCTATTGAGACTAGTCATAAATTGGCCAAACAAAAAATTTATTCAAAAGTAATATCAATGCCTTGCCAAGAAATTTTTGACAAACAAAACAGGAGCTATAAAGATAAAATCTTAAAAGAAAGCAAAAATACTTTTTCAATTGAGGCAGGATCAAAAATGTCTTGGGAAAAATATATTGAAAAGGGCTTGTCTTTTTCAATAGAAGACTTTGGTAAAAGCGCTCCTTATAAAAAAGTCTATGATCATTTTGGTTTAAGTAGTGAAAAAATTAGTAAAAAAATTAAACTTTATTTAAAAAAATGACAATAAAAGTAGGCATTAACGGTATGGGAAGAATTGGCAGAATGATTGTGAGGTCAATTTATGAAAATTACAAAGGTAAAATAATTATCAAACATATTAATAATAGATCGAGCTCTGAAATTTGTGCAAATTTATTAAAATATGATTCAATTCATGGTAATTTTAGTTCTCTGGTAAAATCTGGAGGAAATTACATAAAAATAAATAATGAAAAAATATCTTACACACAACACTCTATGATTAATGACATAAAGTGGAAAAAATATGGTGTAGATTATGTTTTTGAGTGCACAGGTAAGTTTAATTCTAAAGATCAATTACTACCACATATAGAAAATGGTGTAAAAAAAGTTATTGTATCGGCCCCATGTAAAATGGCAGATAAAACTATAGTTTTTGGCGTAAATCATAAGAAGATCAACAAGAATGATAGAATTATTTCAGCAGCTTCTTGCACAACAAATTGCTTAGCTCCTGTTGCAGACGTGATTAATAAAAATTTTATAATTCTTAATGGTTTTATGACAACCATACATGCTTTTACAAGTGATCAAAGAATATTAGATAATTCTCACAAAGATCCAAGAAGAGCGAGATCTGCAAGTCAATCAATTGTACCCACATCTACTGGTGCATCAAAAGCTATTGGTGAGATTATACCCTCATTGAAAGGCAAGTTAGAGGGGATAGCAATGAGAGTGCCAACACCAAATGTTTCATTAATAGAATTTGTATTCAATGTAAAAAAAAATATTACCTTAAAAAAATTAAATAATTCATTATTTTCAGCTTCTAAAACGAAACTTAAAAATATTCTAAATGTTACAGATGAGAAGTTAGTCTCAGTTGATTTTAATCACAATAGCGCATCTGCAATCATAGACTCTTCACTTACAAATGTAGTTGGTACTAAAATGGGTAAAATTTCAGCTTGGTATGATAATGAATGGGGTTTCTCGAATAGAATGTGTGATATTGCTGAGTATGTAAGTAAGATCAAATAATGAAATCTATTGAAAATATAGAAAATATTGAAAATAAAAGTGTAATTCTTAGACTTGATTTAAATGTTCCAATAAAAAATGGAAAAATAACAGACTCTAACCGGATTGATAAGATCATGCCTACACTAGAATTTCTATTAAAAAAAAAAGCAAAAATTATAATAATTTCTCATGTTGGAAGACCAAAAGGTAAGGTAGTCAAGGAACTTTCTCTAGAATTGATATCGTTATATATTAAAAGTAAAATTAAAAAAGAAGTATCATTACTTAAAGAAAACATTTTTAATTTAAATAAAGAAGACATTTTTAAGAATTCAAATGATGAGTTGGTACTACTTGAAAATATTAGATTTTATCCTGAAGAGGAAGCCAACGATGATAAATTTTCAAAGAAATTAGCAAGCTTAGGTGAAATATATGTTAATGATGCATTTTCGTGTTCACATAGAGATCATGCTTCTGTATCAAAAATAACAAAGTATATTCCATCGTACAGTGGAATTCAAATTAATGCAGAGTTAAATGCTCTCAACAAGATAACTTCTGAAATAAAAAAGCCTATAACATGTATAATTGGTGGATCTAAAATATCTTCGAAAATAAATATAATAAAAAATTTAATACCAAAATTTAATAGTATTATAATAGTTGGTGCTATGGCGAATAATATATTGAAATACAAAGGTTTAAATATTGGTAACTCTGTATGTGAAAAAAATATTGATTATATAATTCAAGAAATTTTTACAGATGCTAAAAAAAATAAATGTAAAATATATTTCCCGAAAGATGTTAAAATTGGAAAAAAATTGAACGATAAATCTTTTGAAAAAGATTTTAAAGATATCGAAAATGATGACATGATACTTGATGTAGGATCAAAAACATTAGTTGAAATAAAAAGAATTATTGACGATTCCTCAACAATATTATGGAACGGACCATTAGGTTACTTTGAAAATAAGAATTTTTCATTAGGAAGCTCAGAAGTTGCAAAATATATAGCAAACAGAGGAAACAAAATATTTTCTGTTGTTGGTGGTGGCGATACGGTTGCAGTAATTAATTCACTAAATATGAAAGATAAATTTAATTTTGTTTCAACTGCAGGTGGAGCATTTTTAGAATATCTTGAAGGCAAAGTTCTCCCTGGTATAAAAGCATTAAATTAAATGTCTGAACTAAACAAAATCGCTCTTCAAATATTGTCAAATGGCAAAGGTATACTTGCAGCTGATGAAAGTACAGCCACAATGACAAAAAGATTAGATTCGGTAAAAGTACATTCCGATGAAAATAATAGACTGCTTTTTAGACAAACTCTTTTTTCATCTCCATCAATGAGTAAATGTATAGGCGGAGTAATACTATATGATGAAACTATAAGACAAAAAACTTCCTATGGAAAAACAATACCTGAATTAATAAATGCAAGTGGTTCATTAACTGGTATTAAAGTTGATAAAGGGGCTAAAATATTGGCAGGGTCTAAAGATGAGAAAATTACTGAAGGATTGGATGGTTTAAGGGAACGACTAAGAGATTATTACAAACTTGGCGCAAGATTTACAAAATGGAGAGGTGTCTACCTTATATCTGATAAATATCCTAGTAAATTATCAGTTTCAGCAAATGCTCATGCATTAGCTAGATATGCAGCATTAGTCCAAGAAGCAGGAATGGTTCCTATAATTGAACCTGAAGTTCTAATGGATGGTCATCATTCAGCTAAGGATTGTTTAACAAAAACTTCTGAAGTAATAAGTAAATGTTATGAAGAATTGGAATTGTACAAAATTGATTTATCAGGAACAATATTAAAACCGAACATGATTTTACCAGGTAAAGATTCTAACGAAAAAATTTCTAATGATGAAATAGCAGGGCTGACATTAGAATGTTTAAAAAATAATGTGCCTTCATCAGTCCCAGGTATAGCTTTTCTCTCTGGTGGTCAAACAGAAATAGAGGCAACAGCAAACCTTAACCAAATAAATATCAATAATAATACAGATTTTATAATGACTTATTCTTATGGAAGAGCTCTACAACAAAGTGCGTTAAGATTTTGGTCAAAAGATATAAATAACATAGTCGGAACTCAGAAAATTTTCGATCATAGAGCTAAAATGTGTTCTTTGGCGGCGCAAGGAAAATGGTCTAAAAATATTGAAAATACAAAATAATAAATTTATATACTTAATATCGCCTAATAAAATTACAGATAAACTATTTTATAATAACTTAAATTTAGTCCTAAAATCAAATAAGGTCAAATTTTTTCAACTAAGACTTAAAAAAGAAAATAATAAAAAAAAGGTCATAATAGGAAAGAAAATATTAAAAATTTGTAAAAAAAATAAAGTAAAATTTATTGTCAATGATAATCCAAATATTGCTTTAAAAGTGAAAGCCGATGGTTGTCATTTAGGCCAAAAAGATATGAATATTATTGAAGCAAAAAAAATTTTAAAAAATAAAATAATTGGAGTCACATGTCATAATTCAATTAAACTAGCAAAAAATGCTTCATCAAATGGTGCGGATTATATTGCTATTGGGGCATTTTACAAAACTAAAACCAAAAAAGTCATTTATAAAGCAAATATTAAAACTTTAAGAAAAATAAAAAAATCTATAGATTTGCCTGTTGTAGCTATTGGGGGAATTAACGAGAAGAATTATAAAAATCTATTATTGAATAATGCAGATTTTTTGGCTATTTCAAGCTACATTTGGAGTAATAAAAAGTTAAAACCATATCAAGCAATTAAAAAATTTAATGAAAATTAATGCAACAGAAATAAGAGTGGGCATGATCTTGGAATATAAAGATGATTTATGGGAGGTATTAAAAATTAATAATGTTAAACCTGGAAAAGGCGGAGCATTTGCACAGGTAGAAATGAAAAGTTTAATCAAAAAAACAAAACTGAATGAAAGATTTAGATCAAGTGAAACTATAGAAAAAGCAGCATTAGATGAATTAAAATATAATTTTTTATATAATGACGAGAATGATTATTATTTTATGAACCCTAGCTCATTTGAGCAAATTAATTTAAATAAAGATCTGGTAGGTGATAAAGGTAAAATGCTAACTGAAAATTTAGAAGTTACTATTAATTTTCATAATGACAAACCTTTAAGCATTTTACTACCAAATCAGCTGACTTTTGTTATTGAAACAACAGATGCTGCTCTTAAAGGTCAAACAGTTTCTTCATCATATAAACCAGCAATGCTAAAAAATGGATTAAATATTCAAGTACCCCCTTTTATAGAAAGCGGTGACACTATAATAATAGACACAAGAACAATGGAATATGTAAAAAAGATTTAAAATGAATTCAATATCTGCAAACTTAAATTTAATGATTAAAGCATGTGAAAAAGCATCAAAAGTGATAATTAGAGATTTTGGTGAATTAGAAAATTTACAAGTTTCTAGAAAAGGTCCTAAAGACTTTGTTACAAAAACGGATAAAAGGGTAGAAAAAATTTTAATTGAAGAATTAGATAAAACAAAAAAAGATTATTCATTTATTACCGAAGAAACAGGTAAGATAATTAATAAAAGAAAAAATATTTTTTGGATAATAGACCCTATAGATGGTACTTCGAATTTCTTGCATGGTGTGCCCCATTTTGCAATATCTATAGCTCTACAGAAAGATGATGAAATTATAATCGGATTAATTGTTGACCCCGTAAAAAATGAAATTTTTTATGCAGAAAAAAACAATGGATCTTTCATCAATAATAATAGAATTAGGGTCTCCAATAAATCAAGTCTTGAAGAGTGTTTATTTGCATCAAATAATGATGGAATAAAAAATATACATCCAAATTTAAATTTAAGAAATACTGGCTGTGCTGCTTTAGATTTAGCCTATGTTGGATGTGGAAGATTTGATGGATATTTTCATAATAAAATTAATTTGTGGGATGTGGCTGCTGGAAAAATTATAATCGAGGAAGCTGGAGGTAAAGTAAACAATATCAATGAATTTAAAAAAAAAATTGATATTAGAGCTGCAAATCCAAATATTTACGAAAAAATGTTGGATAAATTGGAAAAATTTTAAATTGTTTTTAAAATGATTTTTGCTATAAGGCTGCGATGAAAAAAAATATACATCCAAAATATCATACTATTAAAGTCGAGATGACTGATGGATCACAATTTGAAACGAGATCTACTTGGGGTTCTGAAAACGATGTTTTAAAACTTGAGATTGATCCAAAGTCTCATGCAGCTTGGACAGGTGGAAAGCAAAAAATTTTGGATAAAGGAAGAATTAGCAAGTTTAACAAAAAATTCCAGAACTTTAGATCAGAGAATAAAAACTAATGTCAAAAGCACCATTAATGCCAATGGCAACAGCAGTATGGCTTGTGGAGAACACTACTTTGACTTTTAAGCAAATTGCAGAATTTTGTAAATTACACGAAGTGGAAGTTCAAGGTATTGCTGACGGAGAAGTTGCAAAAGGTATAGTTGGGTATAATCCCATAATGTCAGGACAATTGACGCAAGAAGAAATACGGCTCTCTTCAGAGAAAGAAGATCGACCTCTAAATATAGTTGATGAGGAGATAATGGTAAAAAATATAGAAAGTAAAATTAAAAAATATATTCCATTGTCAAAACGACAAGATAAACCTGATTCAGCACTTTGGCTATTAAAAAACCACTCTATTTTGAAGGACTCTCAGATTGCTAAACTTGTAGGGATAGCCAAAAATTCTGTCAGTTTAATTAGGAATAAAAGTTATTGGAATTATAACAGCCTAAATGCAAAAGATCCTGTTGCAATGGGTTTGTTTTCTCAAAAAGATTTACTTCAAGCATTAGAAAAAGCTGAAAGAAGATTAAAAAAAGATAAAAAAGATAAAGAAAGCTCAAATCTATTAAACAAAACTTAAAATTGAAATTTATAGACAAATATTATTTAAAATGCTAACTAACATTTTTTTTGGAGGTTGTTATTAAAATAGAAGTTAAAGATAATAATGTTGAACAAGCGCTGAGAGTTTTAAAAAGAAAACTACAGAGAGATGGTTTTTTTAAAATTATTAAACTCAAAAATAATTATGAAAAGCCATCAGAAAAAAAGAAAAGAATTCTTCAAGAAAACATTAAAAGAGTAAAGAAACTTAACAAGCTCAAAAACAGGATTTAGATCGCGGGGTGGAGCAGCCTGGTAGCTCGCAAGGCTCATAACCTTGAGGTCGGCGGTTCAAATCCGTCCCCCGCAACCAATTTATATTTTAAATTTAGATTTTTTACTGTCTGAGAGAAAGCCTTTAACAGTATCAGTTGTAAGATTATAAAAACTCTTACCAAACTTTTCAATTTTTTCAATTATAGCTGGAGGAGCTGTAATAATATGACACCCTAAATTTTTTGCTTGAATATAGTTATAAGGCTCTCTTGTACTTGCCCAAAGTATCTCAACATTTTTAAATTTCTTAGAAATTTTCAAGCTTTCCTTAAACTGAGGCACAGGATCTTTACCTACATCAGCCATCCTGCCAGCAAAAATAGAGATAATAACTTTAGTTGTTTTATTAATACTTTTTAAAATCTTCTCAGTTTGTTTTGAACTATAAACTGCAGTTATATTTAATTTAATTTTATCGTTATTTAAAGTTTTGATAACTTTGCCCATAAATAAGCCTTTAGAATTAGTAACCGGAACTTTTACAAATACATTTTTTGACCATTTGCTTATTTTTTTTCCTTGATAAATCATATTTTTCATATCATCAGCAAATACTTCGCAAGAAACTGGTTTGTTAGTTAATTTTAAAATTGATTTACAATACTTTGAATAATTTTTAGCCCCAGCATTTCGCATTAGACTCGGATTAGTTGTAAATCCTTTAACTATTTTTTTTTTGTTAAACTTTTTAATAAGTTTAATATCAGCTATATCGCAGAATATTTTAGTCAATTATAAACTCTTTACAATTTCTTCAGTCATTTTCTTAGCATCTGCAAATAACATTAATGTATTATCTCTATAAAAAAGGTCATTGTCTATTCCCGCATAACCGGGCGATAAACTTCTTTTTACAAATAAAACAGATTTACTTTTTTCAACATCTAATACCGGCATTCCATAAATCGGGCTTTGAGGATCTGATTTTGCCACAGGATTTGTGACATCATTCGCACCTATTACATAAGCAACATCGCAATTAGCGAAATCATTATTTATTTCTTCTAACTCAAATACTTCATCATATGGCACATTCGCCTCTGCCAATAAAACATTCATATGACCAGGCATTCTACCAGCTACTGGATGAATAGCATAAGAAACCTTGACACCATTTTTTTTTAGTGCATCTACCATTTCTCTTAGAGCATGTTGGGCTTGAGCAACTGCCATTCCATATCCAGGAACAATTATGACAGAAGATGCATTTTTCATTAAGAAAGCCGCGTCATCAGCATTACCATTTTTAACAGGTTTTTGTTCTTTATCTTCTTTGTTGCTAGTTTGATCTGTTGCTCCCCATCCTCCAAGAATAACATTAAAGAATGATCTATTCATACCTTTACACATTATATAAGAAAGAATAGCTCCTGATGAACCAACTAAAGCTCCAGTAATAATTAAGGCTGTGTTCTCTAATGTAAATCCAATTCCAGCTGCAGCCCAACCAGAATAAGAATTTAACATTGAGATAACCACTGGCATATCTGCACCTCCAATTGGAATTATTAATAAAACTCCTAAAATAAAAGAAATAAATATAACAGACCAAAAAATATTTGAGGATTGAGATCTACATAAATAATAAATTAAAAATATTATAGCTACACCTAATAGCAAATTTATAATGTGTTGACCTTTAAATGTAATTGGTGAACCCGACATTATTCCTCTTAGTTTAAGAAAAGCGATTATAGAGCCAGAAAAAGTTATAGCCCCAATTGCAGCACCTAACGACATTTCGATCAAACTAGCTAATTTTATGTTACCAAGATCTCCCAAATTAAAAGCACCTGGTTTTAAAAACGCAGAAATTGCAACAAAAACTGCAGCTAAACCTACTAAGCTATGAAAACCTGCTACTAGCTCTGGCATAGCTGTCATAGGTATTCTAAAAGCTATAAATGCTCCAATTGATCCACCAATAAGTAGAAAAACTATTACATATATAAAACCAGGACCAAAATTTCCCACTGATAAAAAAGTTACAATTATGGATATTGTCATCCCAGCAATACCGAAATAATTTCCTTGCCTTGATGTCTCAGGTGAGGAAAGTCCTCTTAGAGCTAAAATAAATAAAATCCCTGATATTAAATAAAATAATGCAGATAAATTTGCTGACATATTTATTTCTTTTTCTTTTTATACATTTGCAACATTCTTTGAGTGACAAGAAAACCACCGAAAATATTAACTGCTGCTAAAATTATTGCTAGAAATCCAAAAATGTTTGAACCTTGAAAAACTGATGAAGAAGTGTCCGCTAAAGCTGCAATAATTGCTCCAACTATTATTACAGATGAAATTGCATTTGTTACTGACATTAAAGGTGTATGTAGTGAAGGAGTTACACTCCAAACTACATAATAACCTACAAAAATAGATAAAATAAATATGCTCAGTCTAAATATAAAAGGATCGATTTCCATTATTTAATCATTGTTTTCTTTATTATTTCATCTTCTAAATTTATTTTAAAAGTTTTTTTTTCTTTATCATATAAATTATTAACAAAATTAAACATATTTTTTGAATATAAATTTGAAGCAGATACTGGCAGTTTATTTAAGATATTTTTTTCTCCCATAATCTGTACCCCATTTCTGTCTATAATTTGATCTGCTTTTGTTAATTCTGAATTTCCACCTTGAGATGCTGCTAAGTCATATATAATTGATCCACTAGACATAACATCTATCATTTCTTTTTTTATAATTATTGGCGCTTTTTTTCCAGGTATCAGGGCTGTGCAGATAACAATATCAATTTTTTTTAGAGTTTCTTTTAATAATTCTTCCTGCTTTTTTTTAAAATCTTCTGAAGTCTCTTTAGCATAACCTCCTTCAGTTTCTAAATTTTCTGCTCCTTCTACAATCAAAAACTTTCCTCCTAAGCTCTCAACTTGTTCTTTAGATGCTAAACGCACATCTGTTGCAAAAACTATGGCTCCCATTCTTTTTGCCGTAGCAATTGCTTGTAATCCAGCAACCCCAGCTCCTACAATTAAAACTTTTGCAGCTGATATTGTTCCTGCTGCAGTCATCATCATTGGTATAGCTTTTTGAAAATAAGCAAAAGAGTCAACGACTGCTTTATACCCTGCCAAGTTTGCCTGGGAAGACAATATATCCATTGATTGTGCTCGAGTAATTCTGGGTAAAAGATCTAAGGAAAAACAATTAACATTTTTTGATGCTAATTCTGACAATTTATCCTTATTAACATAAGGATTTAAAACACCAATAAGATTCTGCTTTTCTTTTAATTTATCTAAGTTCTCATTGTTTAGTATATTCATTTGTAAAATTGCATTTGAGTTTGCAATAACATTTTCTCTTTCAGATATCGTTGCACCTTCATTTTCATATTGTTCGTCAGTAATTCCAATGTGTGAGGCATAATTTTTACTTAAATTGACTTGAAGACCAATTGATATATATTTTTTTATTATATCTGGAGTAATAGCAACTCTTTTTTCAATATTTAAATTTTCAGAAATTGAACCAACAATCATTCTATAAAAGGAATATTGCCATTAAAATAAGTATCACAACTACAGCTATAGATCCCCAAAGGACAAACTTTGTAAAATTATTCCAAGTATTTTTATGACTTTCATTGTCCATTTTATTTTTGCCTAGCTTTAAACTTTGGATTTTTTTTATTTATTATGTAAACGCGACCTCTCCTTCTAACCAATTTAGAATTTAGATCTCTTTTTTTTAATGATTTTAAAGAACTTGCTATTTTCATAAAAAATTTGCCTGGCAATGTCCTACTCTTCCATGTCTTAAGACAAAGTACCATCGGCGCAGAAAGGCTTGACTTCCGAGTTCGGAATGGGATCGGGTATAACCCTTTCGCAATAATCACCAGGCTTGGAGGTTATAGTATATTTCTATTTTTTTACAAGCGATAAAGTATAAAGAATTTGATGAAAAAAAAGCCTAATAATCCTTAAATTAAATTTTGAATTTTCATGAATTCTTTTCCTAAAAACAATTTCTTGATCAAATATTAATAGATTTTTTTTACCGTTATATAGTATATCAAAAAGAATCTTATAACCTTTACAAAAAAAATTTTTGCGATGATTTGTAATTATTTTTTTTTTGCAGAGAAAAAAGCCAGATAACGGATCTGAGGATTTCTTTCCAAATACAATATTAATTAATAAAATTGCAGTTTTTGAAATTATACTTCTTAAAAATCCTAAATTACCAAAAAAACTGTTTTTACCAAATCTTGATCCTATTACTATCTCGTATTTTGATTTTTTATACTTCTTCCACATTTTGAAAATATAAGAAACATCATGTTGCAAATCACAATCCATTACTAGTATGTTTTCGCACTTTGTTTTTAAAACACCATAAATTACTGATTTAGTCAAATCTCTATCTTTTTTTCTTTTAAAACCTTTAATTTTTTTTTTTTTGGAAAATTTTTCTATTTCCTTAAATGTTCCATCTGAGGAATTATCATCAACAAAAATTATTTCATATATAAATTTTAGTTTTATTAATTTTTTTATAATTAAAGAAATATTTTTTTTTTCATTTAAAGTTGGGATAACGACAGAGATCATTAATTTTTTTGTATTTATTTATTTTTATTAATATAAGTAAATAAAATACTATAATTATTATATGAAAAAAACTGCATTAATCACAGGAGTTTTAGGTCAAGATGGAGCGTACTTGGCTGATTTTTTAATTAAAAAAAATTATAAAGTTGTTGGTGTATCCAAGAGCAACAAGCTAAAAGATAAATGGCGATTAATCAAATTGGGAATTAGAGATAAGATTATTTTTGAAAATTTAGACATATGTAAACTAAGAAATATCAAAAAAATTTTTAGGAAATATAAAATAAACGAGGTTTATAATTTTGCTGCGAAATCTTACGTAAGTAAATCTTTTGATAAACCTGTAGAAACTGTTGATGTAAATATTGGAAGTGTAATTAAAATATTAGAGTATATAAAAAAAAAAAATAAAAAAATAAAGTTTTATCAAGCATCATCTTCAGAGATGTTTGGCAATATTGTAGGTAAATCCTATAAAGGTAATATTATTTTCAATCCTAAAAGCCCATATGCAATAAGTAAACTTTTTGGTCATCATATTACAAAATACTATAGAGAGGCATTTAATATTTATTCAGTATCAGGAATTTTATTTAACCACGAATCTCCATTAAGAAATAAAGATTTTATAATAAAAAAAATAATCGTTGGACTTTTAAAAATAATAAAAAAAAAACAAAATATAATTCAGATAGGTAATATATATACAAGAAGAGATTGGGGATACGCAAAAGACTACACTGCAATCATATGGAAAATGATGCAAAAAAATAAACCAAAAGATTTTATCATTGCTACAGGAAAATCATATACTATTAAAGAATTTATAGACATAACAGCTAAAATACTAAAATTAGATGTAGTTTGGTATGGTAGAGGAATGTCCGAAAAATTAATTTTTAGAAAAAATAAAAAGGTAATTATAAAAATTAACAGCAAATACTTTCGACCAAGTGAAATAAAAAATTCACAAATAGACAAAAAAAATTTAGAAAAAATAACTTTGGTAAGACCGAAAACGAAATTTAAAAAACTTATTAAATTAATGATTGAAGACGAAAGGAAAGAATTAGGTTTTTAGTTTATGTTTTAAGTCTATATTTAATAATTACATAAATTGCTCTGAAACCATCTATTAAACCAATTTTTTTTCCTTGTGCTTTTGACCGACCTTTATAATTAATTGGGACTTCTAAAATTTTTTCATTTAGCTTAGATATTTTTGAAGTAACCTCAGGACAGAATGCAAAATCCTCTTCTTCTAGTTTTATTCTTTTAAATAATTTAGATTCAAACGTTTTATAACATGTATGAGCATCAGTTAGATTTTGATTATTTAAAAAATTGGAGAAGATAGTTAAAACATGATTAAAAAAAATTCTACTTAATGAAATAAAATTTTTACTATTATATCTTTTATTTTTTTTTACTCTTGTTCCATAAACAACACGAGTTTTTTTTTTTAGTATTGGGAATATAAGTTTCTTGTAATCCTTTGGATCATACTCTAAATCAGCGTCCTGAATTATGACAATATCTCCTTTTATATAATTTTTTGCTGTAATTATTGCAGAACCCTTTCCCCTATTATTTTTATGATAAATTATTTTTTTAACTTTAGGCCTGATTTTTGATTTTAAAATTTCACGTGTCCCATCAGTAGAACAATCATCTACGATTATTATTTCAAAATTTTTGATAGATTGTAAGTGTATTTTATTTATAATTTTTTCTATAGTATTAACTTCATTAAATACTGGGATAATTATAGAAAGTTTCATATATTATTTTAAAACATATATAATGATTAATATTTTTTTTATCACTATTGTAACAAATTGTTTAATATTTTCTTACGGCCTTTATTTATATTTATATATTTTTAAAGAAAAACTATCTAAGTATAATATTTATGAAATACCAATTTTTGGTATAATTATATTAAGTTTTATATCCTTATTAATAAATTTTTTTTTTCCAATAAACAAATTAGTTGGAAGTATAATATTAATATTGGGTCTAATTTTCTTAATAGTTCATATCTTTGAGAATAAGTTAATACTTATTAAATTGTTCAAATTAATAATAATTTCATCTTTAATTTCGACATTATTATTATCATATTCTCATATTTATAGACCTGATGGTGGACTTTATCATTTACCTTTCATTAGTATAATTAATGAAAATAAAATTATTTTTGGACTTACGAATATTCATTTTAGATTCGGTCACACTTCGATAATTCAATATCTTTCAGCTTTACAAAACAATTATTTCTTCAACATTGCTTCTTTATCAATTCCTATTGCATCAATTTTCTCGTTCTCAATATTATATATAATAAAGAAAATTTTTGAGACCAATCAAGAAAAAAGTTTCTTTTCAATATTTTGCTTATTTATAGCAATATCTTGCATTATAAGTTACGGATCCTTCGGTAATTATGGTAATGATGCTGCATCAAATATATATTTTTTTTTATTAATAATTTTTTTTCTACAATATCTCTCCAACATAAAAGAGAAAGATAGTGATTTTTTTAAGATATTATTCATATCAATATTCCTTTTTACAACAAAAGCATTTATGTCTTTAGCTTTACTAATTCCAATTATAATTTTCTTTTTAAAAAAAAATAAAATCAAAATATTTAAAAATATCTCATTCTATTTATCTTTTGCAATAATTATATCATGGTTTATAAAATCAATAATAATAAGCGGTTGTTTAATTTATCCAATCAAAGAGAGTTGTCTCTCAAATTTAAAATATCACGATGTAAAACAAACTTTAGCTGAATCATCGGCCGGTGAAGCTTGGGCGAAAGACTGGGTAAACCAAAAAGATGTAAAATTAAATTATATAGAATACAACAAAGAATTTAAGTGGTTAAAAACATGGAGTAGCAATCATTTGCTTAAAATTTTAGAAAAATTATTACCATTATTAATTTTTATAATTTTATTTACGTTATATTATTTTTTTAAAAAAAAAAATAAATATAAGATTTCAAAAGGTTTTGGTTATATTTTGTTTTTTAGCTTTGCCTTATCTATCATTTGGTTTTTAAAATTTCCACTTTATAGGTATGGATCATCCTTTCTAATTGTATTCATAATTTCTTTGAGTATTTTTTTTATGAATAATTTTGGAATATTACCTAAAAGAGATCAAATTAAAAAAAATTTTAATGTAATTTTAATTATATTTGTATTTGGGTTTATTTCAAAAAATTTTCTAAGAATTCATGAAAATATGAATATTCTTAAATTTAATGTATGGCCTGATATATATTCTGAGGATAATTCAGGTATAGAAAATAAATTTAGCCAAAAAAAAAAATCAAATACAATTTTATATTATTATAGTAACGGTAAACTTTGCATGTACAGCAAATCACCATGTTCAAATTATAACGTGAAAAATTTAAATAAAGAATATATAGGGAATTACATATTGTATTTCAAAGATTAAATATTAACAATTCGGCAATTTATTATTATCAATATAGTATATGTAACCATTGTAATTGCCACCTCTATTAAAAGGGTTTCTTGTTGCGTGGTATCCAATATTTTTCTTCTTTTTATAAATACCATTTGTACAATTCTTTAAATGCATTAAATTTTCATCATTTCCTAAATAAGCTATATAATCTAATTTGTAATCTTTAATTAATTTTTTATAGTAAATTGACTCATCTTTATTTGTAAAATAGTTAAATCCCCCAGAAACAGCAAAGCTTTTATAGAGAGATATTGGTCTATTTATAATTAATATTTTTGACTCATCTGGTATATTTTCATTAAGCCACTCAAAACCTGAATAAAGATATGCATATCTATTTTTTACTTTTTGATAATTTGCAACTGTAAATGATCCAGGTAAAAAATTATAGTTTGAATATAAAAGTATAATTAAAACAATTAAGATCTGTGGAAAAAATAAAATTTTTAAATATTTTATTAACTTTACATTATTTAACAAAATAATTGCAAATGTGAGCCATAAAATTATATCTAGATAGTACCTTGCACTTGGTGATGCATAAGTGTTTGAAATGATTATAAAAATTGAAGATAATATTAAAATAATTTGAATTTCTTTCTTTTCTTTAAAGTAAAAAAGTAAAATAACAAAAAAGATTGGATTCATAGCCAAGAATTCAGTAATTCTTGACAATGAGGTATAAAATAAAAAGTTTGGAAAAGGTATTTCTTGAGAGCCTTTATTGTGTGATAAAAATGTTTCGTAGCCTGGTAAATGCAAAGGGAAAGGGCTAAAAAAATATCCATAAATACTTCCTCCTAAATTAATAAATTTCCAATAAATAAATGGTAAAAAAAGCATAAAAAAAACTAAAACTGGTATGAGGAGTATTTTTACGTTGGTTTTTTTTACAAAATTTATTGTTGAATATATCCAAATTAATGCACCTGTTAAATTAAACGAAAATTTTCCCATAACGCATATACAAATTAAAATATTAATTATTAGATAACTAATAATATTAGTCTTAATATTTTCATTTTTTGTGAAGTTGAGAGAAAACGACAAAAACAAAAGACTAGAATAAAATATTTGAGGCTTATTTCCACTAAGTAAAAAAATTAATATTGGGCAACTTAAAATTGTCAATATAATAAAATATTTAGAAGCATAGATTAATTTATCTCTTGAAAATTTAATTATTATACCAGAGATAGATAGCAAAGATGAAAATTGGACTAATGATCCAAATTGTTCTGCCTTGACTGAAAGACCTAGTGCGATTAAAGGCTCTCCATGCCCAGACTGCAATCCGGTAAACCATTCAGGCAATAAAAGGTATTGATTTAATCTAAGTATATTTATTGCCATACCTGTATGATAATCAAGAACATCAGCAGCTGTTAAAGGGGACAAGGCAATAAAAAAATATAAAGTTAATACTAAAATATAAATGTAAAAATATAAGTCTCTATTTTTAAAATTTATTTTTAAAAAAATATATTTACTAGTGAATAAGAACCTAATTCCTAAAAATAATAAAATAAAAGCTATAGACCTTAAGACTATTTCTGCATACCCAGTGAATGCAACTAGTGGGAAAATCAGAATAGAAATTATAACAATACCAATAGTTGTATATTGAAATTCTGGTATAGATACACTTTCAATAGATTGATGAATTTTAAATTTTGTAAAAAGTATTTTTCCAATCTCAAAGCACCCAAAAAAAAGTATTACAGAAGTTACTAAAGAAACAAATGGTGAAAATATATATAAACTCATTGTTCAGGCTTAGGAAAAGATTAAATCATTATAATTGATAATGAACCATCTCTTTAGAAAAAATACTTTTCAAATCATAAATTTTACAATCTTTATTTGAAGAAAGTCTCCTGATTTTTTTTATTCCAATTTTTTTGTATATTTTATGCCCTACACTTATTAATATACAATCATATCGATATGGTTTTAGTTTATTTATTTCCTTAAACTTATAAGTAGAAAATAATTTTTTGTTTAAATCTGACATATATGGATCATGCAAATATGGAACAATTTTTTTTTTATTTAATAACTTAATTATACTCAACGAGCCAGAATTTCTAAAATCCGGACAGTTTTCCTTAAATGTTGCACCTAAAATTAAAATTTTGAAACTATTTTTATTATCCCTAAGTATTTTATCAGTTATTTCAAAAATTTTTTTATTATTTATTTTATTAGATGCGTCAATCAACAAAGAAGATATGCCCATTTTTTTTTGAATAAAAGATAGATATAGAGGATCTACGGCAACACAGTGACCTCCAACCATACCTGGATAAAATTTCATAAAATTCCATTTTGATGCAGCAGCATTAATTACTTCTTTTGTGTTAACATTAATTTTATTACATAATGTTGAAATTTGATTTATGAGCGCAATATTTACAAATCTTTGTGAGTTTTCCAATAGTTTACTCAGTTCTGCAGCCTTTATTGAATTTACTTCATGAAGTCCTGCTTTTATTATTTTTTGATATAAATATTTGATTTTCTTTCTGCCATTTGTACTACTACTTGAAACTATTTTTTTAATATTTTCAAGTTTATGTTTTTTATCTCCCGGATTTATTCTCTCGGGGCTATATCCTATATCAAAATCAATCTTACATTTTAATTTAGAGTTTTTTTCTAATATTGGTATTAAAATTTCCTCTACTGTACCAGGATAAAAAGTAGACTCAAATATTATAAAGTCATTTTTTTTTATTATTTTTGATAGTTTTCTTACAGCACCTAGGACCAAACTTAAATCAGGTAAATTTTTTTTGTTAAGAGGCGTTGGTAATGTTATAATATACACATTACAATTTTTTAATAATTTATAATTATCTGTAAAATTTAGTTTTCTATTGGAAAGTTGTTTCTTATTAAAATCTAAATTCCTATCATTATGCTTTTTTAACTCTTTAATTCTTTTTTTATCATTATCATATGCAAAAGTTTTAAAAAATTTTGAAAAATTTACTGCGAGCGGTAATCCAACATATCCAACTCCTATTATACCTATAATTTGATTAAAATTTCTTTTCAAGCCAAGTTTTAGGAGTTTTTTCATTGATTATTTCTAGTTCATAGTTGTACTTAAATTCTTTTGGACCTTTTTCTTTAATAAAATTTATCATTTTAGTTAGAGACTCATCTAGGGAAATTGATTTTCTAAAATTCATTATCTTTTTTGCTTTTTTATCTGAACAATTCGCAAGTTTTACTTCATTTATTCTATCTTTATAATTAATCGCTCCCTTATTGAATTGTAGTTGATTTGATAACTTGCTGAATAATTCATTAATTGTAATAAAATTATCATCGGGTCCAATGTTTACAACCTCACTTTTAATATTTGGATCTGTGGCCAATTTATCAATACAATAAATGCAATCATCAACATCTGAGAAGCTTCGTTTCTGTTCTCCATCACCATAGATTATTGGTTGTCTGTCTTGTAACATCAGGTTTATCATTATTGAAGCAACATTTCTAAATGGATCATCGTATTTTTGTTTTACACCTATAATATTATGAGGAACTGCAATATTATATTCAACATTGTAAGTGTCACATAAATTAATTAATATTTTTTCTGCAGCTAATTTTGATATTCCATACGGGTCAATTGGATTTGGAATATCATCTTCATCGAATGGTTGTTCAATATTTCCATATCTTGCCATTGAAGAGCAAAATACTATTCTTTTTACTTTATTTGATATTGATGCACTAAAAACAGATGTTGATCCATTAATTATGTTCCTTGCAATCAAGCTTGGAGAAAAAACTGATAAATTTTCATGAGCATATGCTGCAGCATGAATTACGATATCAGAGCCTTTGATTATTTCTTTCATAATTGCAAGATCTTCACACTCAGCTTTATGAAAAGTAACTTCTTTACTAACGTTATCTAAATCTCCTCCAACCAAATTATCACAACCAGCTACTTTAAAGCCTTTTTTAATATAATAATCTGCTAAATTTGAACCAAGAAATCCAGCAATTCCTGTAATAAAGATGTTCATAAAGTTTTCAGTTATATTATTAATATTGAAATGTCTAGTTTAATAAGAAATATATAACAAAATTCTAATGAGAAAAAATTTAAAAAATTTAACTGCCAAATTATTAGATTATTTTAATTTACAGTTGATTAATAAAAATCAAAAGATTATTGAAATGTCTACAAATGACCGCAAAATAATTGATTTGGTTTCAAAATATTCCATGACACCTCAAATAAGAATTTATAATCTTATACAATCTTTGAGACATATAGAACATAATGGAATTGAAGGAGATTATGTTGAATGCGGTGTATGGAAAGGGGGAAACTTAATATTGTTTAAAAAATTTTTAGAGGAATCAAAAAAAATATCAAGAAAAATTTATGCTTATGATACTTTTGAGGGTATGACAAATCCAGATGACAATGATTTTGATATTTCCACGACTGAAAAAGCTGAAAAGTTATTGATGCAAGATAAAGAAAAAAAAACAAACGTTTGGGGTATATGTAGCTTAAATAATGTTAAAGATAATATATTAAAAACAATTGGAAATCTTGATAATATTGAATTTGTAGAAGGACCTGTAGAAAAAACTCTAAATGAAAAAAATATTCCTAAACGAATTAGCTTATTAAGATTAGACACAGATTGGTATAGCAGTACAAAAAAGGAATTAGATGCTCTTTATGAAAAAGTTAGCAAAGGTGGCGTAATTATAATTGATGATTATGGGCACTGGGGTGGTTCAAAAAAAGCAGTTGATGAATTTTTTAAGGATAAATATGTCTGGATGCATTATGTAGATTATGCTTGTAGATTAATAATAAAAGAATAACTTAAACTTATTAAATGAGTAGAGAAAAATTTTATTCAACCCAATTGAATAATTTCATTAAAGACAAAAACTCAAAAATTATAGTTCTAGGTGCAGGTAACCTTGATATGAAAGTTTTTAAAGATTTAAATTTTAATAATGTAACTTTTACAAATTTAGAAAATTCAACCGAAAATAAAATAGATTTTAATCAAAATATTCATGATTTGAGAATTAATGATGGTAAATTTGATTATTGTGTAGCACATGCGTGTGTTCATCATTCATCAAGACCTCATCAAGCTATCCTAGAACTTTATAGGGTAAGCTCTAAAGGAATCTTGGTGATCGAGGCAAGAGACACGCTGTTATCAAGAATAGCCTGCAAATTAAATCTTTCAGAGGAATATGAATTATCGGCAGTAAAAAAAAATAAAAATACAGGTGGTGTAGATAATACCAATATTCCAAATTATGTTTACAGATGGACAGAGAGAGAGATAATAAAATTAATCAAGTCATACAAACCTGAAATAAATCATAAAATAACATTTGAATACGGCCATCAATTAAAGTTTTCAGATTCATTTTTGGTAAAGTTTTTTTTTAAAGTATTTTTTTTTATTTTTAAAAAACAACAAAATTTGTTCTCTATATTTATTGAAAAAGATAAAAATAATTTAAAGTTTCATAATTGGTATAAAAAATGAAAATTTCAGTAATAATTCCCTGTTTTAATGAAAATAACACAATTATCTCTATTCTTGAAAAAGTAAATTTAGAAAGAAAAAATTTTGATTTAGAAATAATTGTCTCTGATGATGGATCAACGGATAAAACTAAAGTTTTACTAGAGGAAAATTCAAATCTATATGATAAATTAATATTGTCAGAGGTAAATAAAGGCAAAGGATGCGCTATGCGAAAGGGAATTGAAGCTTCCACAGGAGATATTTTGTTATTTCAAGATGCAGATATGGAATATGATCCCAAAGATTACTCTAAATTAATAAAACCATTTATAGAAAATAATGCCGATGTAGTTTATGGAACAAGATTTATATCATCTAAACCACGAAGAGTAATTTATTTTACACACAGATTGGCAAATTTTTTAATTACAACTATGGTTAATTTTTTTACAAATATAAATTTTTCAGATGTTGAAACAGGTTATAAATTATTAAGAAAAGAAGTGCTTAGAAGTGTTAAATTAAATGAGAATTCATTTGGGATTGAAATAGAAATAACAATGAAAATAGCTAAGCTAAATTTGAAAATTTTTGAGGTGGGTATATCATATAATGGAAGAACATATGATGAAGGAAAAAAAATTACTTTTAAAGATGGTTTAATAGCTTTTATTTTAATTTTAAAATATTTTTTTACTTCTGCTCATCGATAGTGATCAAAGACACAAACAAAGTATTAATTATAAGCAATACCGAAAATAAAATGCCAAATAAATAGGTAATTTTTTTTACAATTAGGTCTATTTTTACAAAATTTAAAAAATAAAAATCTATAAATATCATCAAAATAATAGAAAAACTAATTAAAAAGGAATATCTCATTTTAAATATTTTAAAAAAATTTATTATTATTTTAGATCTAAACATTTTAAGTTTCTTCGCTATTAAAGACGAAAAAAGTCCAAACATAAAAAATTGAAATCCAAGCAAAAAATAAACTACTGCTATAAATAATTTTTCAACAATAAGTAAATTTTTTTGAGTTTCAATTACGTTCATAAAATCAATTACAGAGATAAAAGATAATATAAAAAATATTAAAGAAGGAAAAAAATAAACCCATTTCGGACAGGTAACCATTAAAAACCTAAGCGTATTCCAGCCGTCAGAAATTGTATTTAAATGACTTTTGCCTTTTTTTCTTCCATCTTTATAAAGAGTAATAGGTATCTCCGCACATTTTGCTCCTGAAATTTTAAATTTTATAAGATTTTCAATTGCAAATACCATGCCATTTGAAAAATGGTCTAATTCTAAAAATTTCTTTCTATTAAACCCCCTAAATCCACAATATACATCATTGAATGGTAGTGAAAAAAATAGCTTTGAAACAAAACTTAAAAATGGGTTTCCAAAGTATTTATGCGAAATTGGCATGGCATTTTTCTCAATTTTTCCTCCACCTATAGGAAACCTACACCCTTGAACTAAATCATATCCCTCTAAAAGTTTTTTATAAAATTTATCTAATATAGAAAAATCATAGCTGTTGTCAGCATCAGCCATGATGACATATTTGCCTTTAGCATTTTTGATCCCAGCTATCAAGGCGCTTCCGTAACCACGATTTTTAACGTTAATAATTCTAGCTCCAAGTTTTTTGGCAATATCTAACGATCCATCTGTACTACCATTATCAGCAACAACAACTTCACCTTTAATATTATTTTTCTTAATACTTTTTAAACTTTTAGTAATACATATACCTATTGTTTCAACCTCGTTCAAACATGGTATAACAACAGTTAAATCAATGGCTTCACTCATAAAAAATTTTTTTTATAAAATTCATAAATCAACAAATCAATCTTTAAATACAAATATATAATTACCTTTCTGCTCTATTTTCACTTTAAAACCCTGATAACTACAAAATCCTTGAAAAAAATTACAAAAGACATCTTTGGTAGGACTATAAACTTTAAATTTATTAGAGTTATAAATATTATCCAAAGATGAATAATCAAAATTCCTACTAAAAACATTTGAATTTATATGATTAATATTTTTTTCATTTTTTATAAATAAAGGTAAAAATATTAGTAGTATAATTATGTATAAAAAAGGTTTATTTAAGAATTTTTTAAAAAAGAAGAGTATAAGTATAGATGTCGTAAAAGCTACTGTTGAAATTATGGTTCCATAGCCAAATCTAATCTCTGGAGCTTTAAACCATATATAAAAATTCACTATGAGCACAAACAAAACAAAGAAAAAAAAGTTTTTTTTAATTAACAACCTTTTTTTGTAAAAAAAATAAATTGATAATATAACGATAATATTAAGACTTATAATTATAATTGAAATAAAAAGAAATTCAGTTTTAAGAAAATACTCATGAAACCAAGGATTAAACCAGTCAAATGAATTAAGCGTATGATTAAAATCTGTAAATTTTAGCCTTTCTGGCGTATCTCTTGCAAAAGATTGAACTATTTTTCTGTAACCTTCTACATCGAATTTACTCATTGCCCAACTTGTTTTAATACAGCTCGAAGCAATTGGAAAAATTAGACATCCACTTAAAAAAAAGCTTTTAGACAACCATGCAATACCAGAAAATAATAATATTAAATTTACTCTACTAAATAAAAATATGTCTTTTCTAATAAACAAATATAAAAGAAATAAAATAACTCCAATATAGCCAATTTTTATAGTTATAGTCAGAAATATTGATAATAATAATAAAGACAATATTTTTGCATCTTTCTCCTCTGCAAATTTTAAAAATAAATATAGACTGAGTATAAAAAAGGTCATAGCTACTGTATCAACTTCAGGAGAACTTAAATTTATAAGTATTGTTCCATTGCTGCTTGGGTGAAAAAAAGAGTAAACTGAGATGTAAAAAATTGATATTAGAATAAAAACATCACTCAATTTTTTACTTTTTAAGAAATTTATTTTGAATATTTCATTAAAAAAAAAACAAAATAAAGAAATATTTGCAAGGTAAATTAGTTTAATAAATTTTATTTCTACATTAATTAAACTCAGAAAACTATGCCACGAAGAGTTCATTCCGTAACGAGGTTCTAAATTTGCAATTCCAAAGATTGTTAAATTATTAAAATTAAGTTGTATAGTTTGTAAATGATAAAGTTGACTATCATAAGTAATTTTATGATTTATAGTAATAAAAGCAAAAAACGTTGAAATTATTGTTAATGATATAAGATTTAATTTATAAAATTTTTTTGAAAAAAAAAATATAAATAGTACAAGACCTAATATTAATACTAAGAAACTTAAGTTTTTAAGTGGTGTTAAGAAATTTATAAATATTGAAAAAGCTATCAAAAAAAAATAGCCATTAATGAATTCGATATTCTCTATCTTATAAGTAGATTTTGGATATAAAACTTTTTTAAATAAACCAGCATATCCTAGTATGGTTAAATTTATTATCATGATGCCTAAAAATGTAAACAACATAAAATTATTTTAAGGCGTCGCCTCTTAATATTTTAAGAGATCTTGAATCATCATTTTTAATCCAGCACTTAATCTTGTCTCTTGAATTAATATATTGAAATAGTCTTCCTTTTTGTAAAGATGGATTTATATCAGCACTAACTGCTTCAACATTGTTGCAAATATCATTTGATTTATAATAAATTTTAAGTGGCTGAAACTCAATTACCCAACTTAAGAAATGTAGGCAAATTAAACTATATATCAATTGTTTTTTAAAATTTAAAAAAATTAAAAAGTAAAAAGCTAGTAAAGATGGTTGTAAGTAACTTAACTCCGCAGGAATAAATAAAAAGATTATTAAATTTATTAATATTATCCCTATTAAAATTTTAGAATACTTTAAATTATTCAATTTTTTTAAATTAATGAAAAGTAAAAAAATAATACAAAAAAACGTTATAAAAGAAAATGACATAATAATTTTATAAAAAAATCTTGAAATAATGCCAGTAAAGCCTTGATCATAAGGCGTAGCAGCTGTCAACCAATGTAAGCTAAAACCACTTTCAAACCAAAATGGTAAATAAAACAGGCCACCTATGAAAAAAGACCCAAGGAAAATTAAAACCTTTCTGGTTAAATTTACTTTATAGTATTCCGAAAAAAGAAAAATTATTGGTATCAAAAATAAGAAAAAATAAATTCGCGAGCCTATTGATATTCCAAAGAAAATTATAGCAATTTCATAATATTTTTTTTTTAAAAAAAATAGCCCCAAACACAAGGGCAGTAAGGCCCATGAATAATCGATTGGTTCAAGATTATCGAAATATAGTACAGGATTTGATAAAATTAAAATAAGAAATAGAATAATATTTTTATTTTTAAATTTAATATCTATTCCTAAATAAAAAAATATTCCACTTAAAAACATAAAAATAAAAGTTAATAAGTTTACTGACCAACTTCCAAATTGGTAAGATAAAAAACCAATACCTAATTCAGCAACAGGGTAAGGTGTAAATCTCGATGCCATCAACTTTCCACCTCCAAGCATTGACTCGTATGCTCCGATTAACGCAAGTGTATCTTCATCTGACCCATAACCACCAATAAAAGAAAATAAAATTCCACCAAATAATAAAAAAATAAGCAAGATATTATTCAAATTTACGTATTTCATTTTAATTAATTTTTTTTTTGCTAAACAAAGAATACATTAAAATAATGGATATAATTAAAAAACCATTATTGAATATGCCGCTTCCTCTAATGAATATTTGCATGAAAAGCAATGTATAAATCAGAGCTTTTTGCTTATCGTCTAAATTTTTTGTCCTACTTTTTAAAATTACTATTATACAAATAATCAAAAAAAATATTCCAAATTCTGAAGTTAATTTACTAAAATTATTTGATGCATCGGATGAGTTTAAATCTCTGTAAGGATATGTTTTCTTCTCCTTATCATAACTTTTAGGAATATAGGCATCAAAAGCTAATTTATAATTATCAAAACCGTATCCAACTATACTATTTTTAAACGAATTAATCGCAACTTGAAAAGAATTAATATAAACTTTGAAAGAGTAGTTAACTGTGGCTGAATCTACGCTAAATATACCAGTTGTTAATAACTTTTCTTTTGGGGACAAAACATATTTATAAGTGTTGGGGTCTATGAGTCTTTTTGCTGCACAGGTATCTTTTTGACTAAAAAAAATACCAATATTTACAAAATTAATAATTAATAAAAATATAATTATTTTTTTTGTTAAATTTTTGCTAACTATTGAAATTATAACTGATCCTCCAATTATTCCAATAAAGAAAGTTAAAGAAAAATTTAAAAATGAAAATATAAAAAATAATAAAATTAAAAACATTGTGATTTTTTTTTGTCTAATTTCATTAAAATCTATTATCGAATATAATATTATTGGAACAGATAAAAGATGAAAATGAGATAATTCTTTAAATACCAATTTATCAAAACGAAACAGATTTGAACAATTTATAAGATTGAAATTATAAAAGTAATCATTTGAGATTAAAATATAAATCCAATAAAAAAAAAATATTGTTAAAAATATATTAATACAAGAAGTTATATTTTTTAGAATTAGATCTTTATAATAATAAATTAAAATCATACTCAAGGAAATAAATAAAGATTTAATAAATGTTATAAAAAAATTGTTATATTCTAAATTAGCGTATTTAATTAAACCAATATGACTATGAATAACGATTAAAATTAAAGTTATTATAGATAATAAAATAATTTTTTTATTAATTATACTTTTTTTAGCAATAAAATCAAAAAATAAAAAAAATATTGAAAATAAATAAAAAAATCTAAACTGAAAACTATAAATAACAACATGTGAAAAAAATATTGACAAAGTAAATAAAAAGATAATTGTATAATTTCTTAAAGCTAAGTAACTCATTTCTTTGAGAAAACATAATTTTGAATAGCAATGGCATCCATTGAAGTTTTTGTAAAAACTTCCATAGCATTTTCTGGACTCTCACAAATAGGTTCATTTACATTTAAAGAAGTATTCAAAAGGATTGGTACTCCTGTTTTATATCCAAATTGTTTTATTAAATTATAATATTTTCTATTCATATCTTCTGATACGGTCTGAACTCTTGAAGTATTATCAATGTGAACAACAGCAGGAATAATTTCTTGAATATTATTTTTTACAGAATAGACAGAATTCATGTAAGGAGAAGGTTTATCGATATTAAAATAATTATTTGCTTCACTTTCCAGAACTGATGGTGCAAATGGTCTAAATTCCTCCCTTTTTTTTATTTTCAAATTAATTATATCTTTCATATTTTTAACTCTCGGATCTCCCAATATAGATCTATTACCTAATGCTCTTGGTCCCCATTCCATTTTATCCTGAAACCAGCCTACAACATTTGATTTTTCCAAAAAAGTTATGATAAAATCAATCAATTTTTCAAAATTATCGAAGTAATTAATTTTGTAATTTTCATTTTCTTTAATTTTATCAACTATATTTTTCTCTATATATTTATTATTATATTCTGTTCCTAAATATGGATTGGGATCAAACGATAACTTCTTTTCATATTTTTTTGCTAAATATAAAGCTGAACCAATTGCACCTCCAGCATCGCCCACATTTGGTGAGAAATATATATTTTTAAATTTAGTTTTTTCAATTATTTTTCCATTTAAAGAGGAATTGAAAATACAACCTCCAGACAAACACAAATTTTTATTTCCATGTTTTTTATAGATATCATTTATCTTATCTAAAACAATTTCCTCAAAAACATATTGTATTGAAGATGCTAAATCTTTATGAAATTTTGTTATAGGTTCATTTATTTTTCTACTCTTTCCTAAAAGTTTCTCTAAATTAAGTGAATATAGATCCTCAAAATAAGGTGTTCCAGATTCAAAATCATAGTCAACTACACTCTTATGATGATCAAAATATTTAAGATTTAATTCAAAAAAACTTTTTGATTTATAAATTATCTTCTTAATTCTATCTTTGTATATGGGTTTACCATAAGAAGCTAAACCCATAATTTTATATTCATCTCCGTAATTTTTGAAACCTAATAATTGCGTCATTGACTGGTAAAATATTCCTAAAGAGTGGGGGTAATTAACTTTTTCTATAAGTGTAATATCCTGGTCTAAACTATAAATCTCAGATGTTGAAAAATCACCAGAACCATCAATTGAAATTCCTATACCATCTTTTAAATCGTAAAAATAAAAAGTAGATAAGATATGCGCTAAATGGTGAGGTACAGAGACAATTTTTTTATCCAAATCTACTCCATAAGTTTTGATAAACATTTGATTAAGACTATTCTTTTTTATTGAAAATAAAGCTTTGCCCAAAATATTTGATGAATAAATGTTAGATAAAGAAAATTTTATTTTTTCTTTTATATTGTATAATTTATCATAGTTTACAGCTACAAAATCAATATCTTTTAGTGAAATATTTGCCTCTTTAATACAAAAATCTATAGAATTTTTAGGAAAACCGGAAAAATGTTTTATTCTTGTAAATCTTTCTTCTTCTGTAGCAGCAATTAAATGCCCATCCTTTACAATGCATGCTGATGTATCGGCGTGGAAAACATTTAAACCAAGTATATTCATTATTTGTTATAATAATTTATAACTTTAAAAATCAAATATAAAATTAGTAAATTAATAAGAATTGCAAATAGAATTTTATAAGAGTTTAATGGCATATAACCAAAATGAGCCAATCTATAGGCTAGAATATTTCCAATTAAGCTTGTAAATATTAAATTATTTTGAGAAATTTTATAAGATACTAATTCTATAAGAGAACAAACTAAACACAACAAAACTATAGATGCAAAAACAAATATTAAAGAATTAGAATAATATAAATACCCCACTATGCCAGGAACATAAATTGTATAAACTTTTGGTTCTCTTTTGTAGGTATGATAACTCCCTTTAATTACGTTTTCGTAGAATGAATTAGAATAATTAAATTTTTCATTGAAGGATTTATATATTAGATTAAACCCTTTATTCTCAATAGACTGTACTGCCATTAAGCTATCTACTCCTACCCATCGTCCAGCAATTAAAAAAAGTATTTGGTTAACTTCTAAAATAAGATCATTTACAGGCTCTATAATTAAATTTTTCTTCATTGATTTTTCTTCAATATTTTCAGTTTCAATAATTGGCAGGTACTCATGTACCTGATGACCTACTGGAAAATCGTTAGATTGTCTTATTTTGCTAACTATTAACAGTGAAATAAAAAATAAAATTAAAATAAAACAATAATATTTTACAAATTTTATTTTTTTTATTTTTAAATTGTTTAATTCTACTAATCGGTAATAGCCATAAAAAATTGCTGTGCTATTAAATATCATTGCTCTACTTATTGATGAAATGGATGATAAAAAATTTTCTAATAAACCAAATTTTAAATTATTGTTACTACTTTTTTTTTTTGAAAGAAATTCTAAATAAATTATTAATGAAAAAAAAGATGCAAATCCAAACATTAATAACCATTTAAAAATATTGTTAATCCCAAGTGGTAGAAAAATGTCAGGAACTGTACCTTTCTGAAAAAAGCTAAACTTCAAATTTATTAATACTATAATAAGCAGAGAAGAGGTTAGTAAATAAATTATTTTCCTTTTATATTTTATATAAAAATTTATCAAGTTATTTGGATTTTTTTTGTTTAATTCAAGCTTTGTATATGTAAATAATAGTTTTTCTCTTACATAGGATGAAAAAATCAATGCAATAATTGCAACTTGAGAAACTATTAAAACCTCATCGAAAGATTCTTGAGTACGATTAAATTTACCTACTCCCTCAGGAAACATACTATTAAGAAATGCAATTTGTACTGAAAATTTAAACCAAAATCCTAACCATAATAATAATGAAAAAAATGTCTCAAAGAATATAGACTCTTTTCTAAAATTATAAAAAAGAGCAAAAGAGTAAGACAGTGTAAATAGAATATAGTAAATTTTAGATCCTTTATATTCAAGATAAGCAAAAGGAAAAATAAGTAGAGTTAACGAGCCTAATAGTAACAACAAAATTTTAATTAAGTTCATTTACAAAATATTAAAAATATTTAATTAGAACTAAAAACTTACCAGAACCATTAAATTAAAATATCTTGTTGCTATATTTTTTCTAAAATTCCAATTGACCCTGATGTTTCTAGATACATTAAAATTTTATTTGTTTTTTCTTCATAAATCAAATCTCTAATTCTCTCTACTATTGGAATAACATCATAACTCTCAATTTTATAATTATGATTTAATACTAGTTTATGAATAGTCAGATCATTTTCATCCAAATCCCAGCCCATAGAGCCAACATATATTACTTTTTTATTAAATAAGTTTTCAAATCTCTCTGTTTTGATAATTTGAGTAATGCCTATAGAGGGTGTAAAGTATTTTAAGGGTTCAATAAAACCATATTCTGAGTGTGATTTATGTAAAGGGGCTCTTTTGTAAAATTCTTCTGTAAGCCATTTGTTTGGATAATCATAGTGCTCTCCATAAGAAGATACTGCCCATCCAAAATTTTTTGGATTTTTATAATCTGGTGCAAAGTCTAGATTGATCTCATCACCACCTTTTGGTCCATGATCTGTTGAATATATTACATCTTCGAATTCATCATAAAATAAACCTTGTGAATTTCGATGTCCTAAAGACAAAATATTTGTCTTTTTGGTGTCTTTATCTATTGATAATATTTTACCCAACATACTATCTAATTTCTGCGGATTATCATTTTTTTGAACTTCGTAGGAACCAAAACCACCAACAGTTAACAAAATTTTATTGTTTTTAAATTTTGACAAATTCCCCCCTGTGTTGTTCATTTGGCCCCCATATGGTTGACAAGAATCAATTTCGAAAAATTCAACAAAATTTAATTCATCTAAATTTAGCTTAGAAGATACAAGTGCTAACTTTACACATTTTTCACTTACTTTTTTTAAATAAGAGATATAAATTTTGCCATCATCTACCAGAATATTTTTAACAATGTTTTTTCTTCCATCTAAATATTTAGACATTACAAGCTGATTAAAATTAGATTCAATTTTTTTAAAAGTTAAATTTTGTTCTATATCATTAAAATTTGCATACATTAATGTTCCTGAGCCAGTTATTAAAATTATTAAATCTTTATGAAGTGCTAAATAACTTCTTGGTCCCATTTCCCTTAGTAATGGATTTGTAAATTTTGTAATTTTATATGTTCCATTAATAATATTTTCATCTGGATCTTTTATAAAATCAAATGTTTTTATTGAGTCTAAAATATCGTAAATTTTTATATTTCTATCAACAATTTTACTTTGTAACTTTTTATTATTATCAAATACGAAAATTATATCTTTTACATCGCTATTAAATTTTTTTAAAAAGTCCCTTGAGCTCTGAGGTATTAAACTTTTTATCTTATGTACAAAAAAGTTATTTGTTTTAGACAAATATGTAACTACATAAAAATTAGCAGAAATTAGAATTATCAAAGATATCAATATGTAAATATATTTTTTATATTTCATTAAACATTATTATTTAAATTAAAGTAAAATATTTAGTATAATTAAATCTATAAACAAATTATTAATTATTGGTAGCTTAAAATCTGTGATATTTTGAACTCTATTTTTTAAATAAAATTAAATATATTTATAGATATTAGAATAATATTTAAAAATTTTTAATTGACTATTTATTAAGATAAAATTTATAAATCAAACCATACGTTAAATAAGAAATAACTGATGAAACTAAAAAAGAGACAATTACTAACTTATAATTTCCTATAAAGAATAGAGTAGGTACAATAGAAGCTACTAGGATTGAATAGAAAACATCTGTTTTGAATACATTAGATTGATAGTTGCTCTTTTGTATCAAATACTGACGATAATATTGGCCCTTTAACATAAAAAATGAGCCTATTAACGAGATGAATGTGCAAACTATTTGAGTATCAAGATTACTTACAAAAATATTATTATAAATTTTAATTGAATAGAAAAATAATGAAATTAACAAAATACTATATAAAAATATAAATATTTGTCTAATTTTTTTAAATTTTAAGTTTTTCTTTATCATAGAAGGTCCATAGGTATTATTAAAAAAAGTTCCTGGAAGAGATCCTATTGCGAAACCGGCAAAATATATACCAGCATAAATTTTTCCACATAAAGAAATTATAACTAATCTCCACAATAAATTAGCAAAAGAGATTGAAAATGAGGAGAAAAAAGATAGAGAAGATAAAGATAATTTTATTAATTTTATATTGTTAATTTTTATAATAATATTTTTTACAATTTTATAATAATTATTACAAAAAAATAGAAAAAGAAACGAATTAAAAATAACCAAGATATAAAGTAAATCTTGAAAAAATAGTAAACTTGTAAATGAACAAATTAAAAAAATTATTTCAAAATATAAGTACAAATATGTTTCCCTAATTTTTTTTTTTATTTCAAAATATGTTAAAATTAATTCATTTAACCATTGAATTACTATTAAAATAGAAAATTGAAATAACAGATATGTGTAGATAAATTTGTAATAATATATTATAAGCAAATTTATTAGTAAAATAAGAAATGTAATTAGAATTCTGAATAAAATAAAACTTTGAATAGGTATTTTCGATTTTTTAGAAATTATTAAACTTCTAGCATTTGATGAAAAAATTTGAGTAAATATTATATTAATACCTATTATAATTCCAAGTTCAGCTGTTAGCTCATAATTTTCAAATAACGAAGATAAAATTAATATAAAAGTTGGTATGAAAAGATTTAATCCGTATGTAACAGACTGAATTTCAATTTCGTTTCTTTTAGAAAAAAAATTTTGACTAAATTTCAAATTAATTTTTTACTCCACGTATCTGGGGTTAATTCATTATTAATTTCTATTTCATAATTATAACTAAATTTTTTTGGACCTTTTGATTTTATAAATTCTATCATTTTGCCAATAATACCATCAATATCTTGGTTGGATTCATGTTTAAATAATTTCTCAGCCAAAGAAGATGAACATATTGCATTTTTTACCTCATTTACTCTCTCTGGTTTATATAAGGGTTCTTTATTAAATTGAAGTTGATTTGATATTTTCTTAAATAGTTCATTAATTGTTATCTCATTTTCAGGTCCAGGTCCAATGTTTACAACCTCACTTTTAATATTTGGATCTGTGGCCAATTTATCAATACAATAAATGCAATCATCAACATCTGAGAAGCTTCGTTTCTGTTCTCCATCACCATAGATTATTGGTTGTCTGTCTTGTAACATCAGGTTTATCATTATTGAAGCAACATTTCTAAATGGATCATCGTATTTTTGTTTTACACCTATAATATTATGAGGAACTGCAATATTATATTCAACATTGTAAGTGTCACATAAATTAATTAATATTTTTTCTGCAGCTAATTTTGATATTCCATACGGGTCAATTGGATTTGGAATATCATCTTCATCGAATGGTTGTTCAATATTTCCATATCTTGCCATTGAAGAGCAAAATACTATTCTTTTTACTTTATTTGATATTGATGCACTAAAAACAGATGTTGATCCATTAATTATGTTCCTTGCAATCAAGCTTGGAGAAAAAACTGATAAATTTTCATGAGCATATGCTGCAGCATGAATTACGATATCAGAGCCTTTGATTATTTCTTTCATAATTGCAAGATCTTCACACTCAGCTTTATGAAAAGTAACTTCTTTACTAACGTTATCTAAATCTCCTCCAACCAAATTATCACAACCAGCTACTTTAAAGCCTTTTTTAATATAATAATCTGCTAAATTTGAACCAAGAAATCCAGCAATTCCTGTAATGAAAATGCGCATTTGAAAAATGTTATAAACTTTTTAAATCTGCATCAACCATCTCTTTAACTAATGCATCTATATTATTTTTAGGTTTCCAATTTAAGATTTTTTTTGCCTTATTTGAATTACCCAATAGAATATCTACTTCAGTAGGTCTAAAATATTTTTTATCACATTCTATAATGCAATTACCTTTTTCATCATAAGCTTTAGAATTTAACCCCTTTCCTTTCCATTTTATTTTTAAATTAAGATAATTTGCAACTTTATCTATGAAGTGTTTTACTGAATAAGTTTTCCCTGTAGCTATAACATAATCATCAGGTTTTTTTTGTTGAAGTATTAACCATTGTGCCTCAACATAATCTTTAGCATGTCCCCAATCACGTTTTGCATATATATTACCTAAATATAGTTTTTTTTGTTTTTTTAATTTAATTTTACAAAGTGCTTTCGTAATTTTTTTAGTTACAAATGTCTCACCCCTTCTTGGACTTTCGTGGTTAAAAAGAATTCCATTACAAGCAAATATATCATAAGCCTCTCTATAATTAATCGTAATCCAATGTGCATATAGTTTTGCGGCGGCATAAGGACTTCTTGGATAAAAACTAGTTTTTTCATTTTGAGGTGTCTCCTGTACTTTACCAAACATTTCAGACGTTCCCGCTTGATAAAATTTTATTTTTTTTTTTTTTATATTTTTTATAATTTCTAATATTCTTAAAGCGCCTAAAGCGTCTGAGTTAGCTGTATATTCAGGCTCTTGAAATGATACTGCTACATGAGATTGTGCAGCTAAATTATAAACTTCATCTGGAAGAACTTTATCAATGATTCTTTGTAAAGAAAGGGAGTCTGTCATATCCCCATAATGTAAAAAAAGTTTCTTTGATTTCTCATGTGGATCTTGATATAGGTGATCAATCCGTTCGGTGTTAAAAGAAGAAGATCGCCTAATTACACCATGAACAATGTATTTTTTTTTTATTAAAAATTCTGCAAGATACGATCCATCTTGACCCGTGATTCCAGTGATTAAAGCAATTTTTTTTTTCATAATTTAATTTTATTTATTTTTTTTTGTTTTGTTTTTTAAATTATTCATAAAATATAAATAAAAACCAATAAAAAACCATAAATTTGTTGAGAATACTGATGAGGAGAATGAGCCAGTAGGCTTAAAAGGAAAGATATAAGTCAAAATTATGGATAATAAAATTATTATTTCACTTTCATTTCTAACATATTTAAAATTCCTTATAAAAGGATAAAAAAGTGTAAAATATAAAATTAAAAGGAAAGAAATAAAACCAACCAGACCCAACTCTGATAATAATTCTAAATAGAAGTTATGTGGATGTGAAGAGCAACCGCTAGCGACCATGTTTAAATTATATTTTGTATTCAATTTTTTATAATCATATCTACTATCACGACATTCATTTCTAAAAGATTTAAAACCAGATCCTAATATCTTGTTGTCTAAAAATATTTCATAAGCGGTAATATAATGTGAGCCCCAACTTGTATCTAAAAATTTTTTGGCACCATAACTTTTCATACTCTCTAAATGTTCTTTAGGCCAATCAAAATATCGATATTTTACATTACTCACGCTAGCAAATAAAATTGAAAAGATGATAATAAAGAGTGAAGAGATATATAATAATTTTTTTCTAACTTTATTGTTAAAAATGATATTAAAGATAAAAATAATTAATAAAGCGATAACAGAGTTTCTTTCTCCAGATAAAATAACTGCCAATACAATTATAATGAGTGAAACCAGAGAAATTAAATTTATGTATTTAATTTGATTCAATCTTGAATAAAATAAATATAAAAACAACAAGCCATATGTTGCTAAAAAGTTTCCAGCTATCAATTCTTTTCCAAAAAATCCAGAAAATCTCTCACAATTTTTTGGATCAAAATGAGCTGTGCCTCCAGGATAAACACATATACCTGGTTTAAATCCAAAAAAGTCGTATCCATTAATATATTGATAAAATATATCTATGCCTAATAATAAAGAAAAAACAAGAAAAGCTAAACTTATATATTCTAAAGTGTTAAATTTAAAATTTATAATATTTGATATTATAAAAGCAATTAAAAAAAAACGGAAATAGAGTAAACTCTTATAAAATAAACTTGTATCATTACCAACGAAGTAAGAATTAAATATTAAATATATAAAAAAAAATATTTGCAATTTTATAGATAAATCAAAATTTCTAAATAAATAAAGTTTATTTTGCTTAATATTTTGAACAAAAATAATGAATAGTGAAACAATAAATATATTGACTAAAAGAGGTCCAAGAACTAGTCCTAATAAATAAATAATAAAAAGAACTACAAGAAAAAAATTCGCGTTTAGGAGATTAGAATTAAATTTTATATTCATTTAAATTTATGCTTAGACTTGAATATTTAATTATTTTGTTATTATCAACTTTTTTTCTAATTTTATTTATCAAAAATAAGAACAAAATCGGAAATTTTTTGGGTGTTTTAGACATTCCCAAAAAAGGGAAAATTCACAAAGAAATTACTCCATTAATTGGTTCTTTTCCAATATTGGTCATATCTTTAATCATTTTGATTTATTTTAACTTTATAGATAAAAATCAAGATACTTTTTATATATTAATATACTCATATCTTTTTTTTATTATGGGTTACTTCGATGACAGGTATGGCTTAAATGCTTACGTAAAATTAGCTACTTCAGTCATTATAACATTAATTGCTGTAAATTCATTTGAGTACTTTGTAATTGAAAAAATTTACTTACAATCTCTAAACAAGATTATATTTTTAGACAAAATAAAATATTTTTTTACCATACTTTGTGTTTTGTTGTTGATAAATGCACTAAATCTTATGGATGGCATAAACGGTTTGGCCTCCGGCTTTGCATCATTACTATTACTTCTATTATCCTTGATTTCAAATAGCGAACATATGTTTGTATTGCTATTTACGGTATCAATATTTATGTTCATGAATACTTTTCAAATTATAAAAGGAAGTTATTTTTTGGGTGATTCTGGAACTTTATTCTTAGGGTGCCTCATTGGATTCTCTACGATTTATATTTATAATCAACTAATAATTGCTGGAAATTTTATACCAGTAGAAAAAATTTTTATTTTTTTTATGATCCCTGGGATAGATATGTTCAGGTTATTTTTAACACGATTATTAAAAAAAAAAGATCCTTTCAGTAGAGATTTAAATCATTTGCATCATTTAATGCTTAATATTTTTTCACTTTACAAGACATTAATAATTTATTTAAGTGTTTTTCTTATAACAAATTTTTTATCATATTATAATGTAGTAAATACTTTGATAATTATTTTCTTTTATCTAGCTGTCTATATATTCTTTATTTTTTTTTCCAAAAAAAAATTTCAAGAGACCCCTGGATAAATAAAAAATATTTCCTTGGATTAAATAACAAATAAATTTCCTAATTAATAGATATGGTTTAAAAAATAGTGAATAATGTTTTTTATATCCATAATAATTCTTAATTTTTTTTAGGTTGATTAAATCATTATAATTTTGATTTTGAGTTTTTTGTTTTTTATGTAATCTAAAACTTGCAATATTATAATTTAAATGCAGTCCACAATTTGGAAAATTTTTTAAGATTCTTAAAAACCACTCATAATCAAAATAAATTCTTAAATTTTTTAAATATCCAATTTTTGAATTCAACTCCTTGTTCCAAAAACAAGCTTGGTTTGTAAGTGTCATTCCCTCATAAAGCAAAGAATAAAAATATGGATCAAAATATTTTACATCTCTCAAAACTTTTCCATATAGATTGACTAATTCTATATTTGCAATAATTAGTTTTTTGGATTGGTTCGAATTTATGCCTCTAAAGAAGATTTTTAAAGCATCTTTATTGTTGTAATAATCGTCACAATTCTGCCAAGTGATCCAGTTGCCACTAGATAATTTTATACCTTTATTTATCGCATCTGCTTGACCTTTGTCTTTTTCGCTAATCCACTTTATTTTATCTCCGAAACTCTTCAAAAACTCAACTGTTCCATCATCAGAACCACCATCAACAACTATTATTTCATAATTTTTATAAGTCTGATCAAAAATACTCTTAAGACACTTTCTTAAAAAAGATAATGAATTTAGTGTGGGAATTATTATTGAAAATTTTATTGTCATATAATTTTCAAATTTTCTAAAAAAAATTTAATACTCAACTTATAACTTCGTCTATGACTATTTTTAATATAGGAATAAATTTCTTCACTTTCTATTGTTCTATTTAATATATTATTTATAGAGCCTAAATTCGGATTGAAATAATATTTTTTTTTTAATTTAAAATTAAATTTTTCGTGTGTGCCAGAAAAATCTCTACCTTCATTTTGGACCATCGAGTATCTTGGCTGAATACTTTTCAAAGATTTGCTAATGCAGTAAAAATTAAATCTTATAGCCCATGAATTTATCAATTTCTTGTGATTGCCCCATAATAACAAATTTAAATCTTTTCCAGCTTCAGAAAATTTATTGATACTCAAATTATTATTAAAATGTTTATTTAAATTTTTTGAGGTCCAGTCTATTTTGTTCCAAACTCTAGCCCAAGTTCCCCAACACCAACTTGAATGTCTTTTCGAAATATAAAAGTCAAAATTTTTTTTACTTTTGAATTCATCGATATATGAATAAGCACTTATACTTCCAAAATTTTTATTATTTTTGAACTCTTCTAGCATTTTATTCATAAAATTTATACAGTTTTTGTCTAATACAAGATCATCTTCGAGAACTATACAATTTTTATATTTGCTGAGTACCTGAGATACTCCTGAAATTATATTTTTTGCAAGACCTAAATTTTTTTTTCTAAAGACCTTATTGTGAATTTTTATTTTTTTTTTTTTTAACAATGTTTTAATCTCTAGTATTTTTTTTTTATCATGTTTGTTTTTTGGACCATCACAAAAAAAGAAGATTTTATTAAATTTTGATATTTTATTTGATATTAATGAGTCAAAAAGATTATTTAAATGCTTAGGTCTATTGTACGAAAAAATTATAATTGGAGAAAACATAAAAAGTTAATCAACAAATAATTTATTATAATAAATATTCATATACTTTAAAAATTTTTCAAATATAAAATGAAATATATTATTTAAAGGCTTATGTTCATTTGGCATTCTAAAAAAGTTATCTGTTACTAAAATCTTTTTTTTTAAAGTTTTATTTAAATATCGATTAAATAATAAATGTTCAGGTGTTTGATCATTATTTTCCTCGACATAATCGGATTTTATATAATCTTTAAAAAAATATAAACAAAGTCCGTTAAAACCTGAGATACATTCAAAGTTTTTTTTATTACTTAATAATTTTTGGACTTTATAAATTGATTGTTTTCTTTGATTGTAAGAATTTATACTTCTATTATTTTGTAACTGTTTTATATAGCTATTAGGAAACTCTTCACTCTCAAAATTTAAGATATCATAATAATAAGGTTTGGAACTTAAAGAAACACCAAAGTATTTATCATGATCTTTTTCTAATTTATTAATTAAGCTATCTATTAAATTAAAACCAAAAAAATTATTTATTACATCGTCCAAATCAATAACACACACAAATTTGGATTTGATGTTCAAATTTAAAAATTTTTCTTTTAGAGCTTGTCTAGCTAGCGCGAGTCTTTTAATTCTATCTTCATGAATCTCAATAAAAGATGTATCTACAAAATTATAAATATTACTAGTTGAAATTTTTTTTTGTATAACATCAAAAGTGTAATCATTTGAACCATTTTCTCCTATAAAAACTTTCACATTTTTTTTTTTTGAAATTTCATCAATTTTTTCAAAAAAATGTGGTAAGTATTTTTCACAATTTTGTGCGAGACCTAAAAATATTATATCACAGTCTATATTTGTATTTTGCATAACTTATTTAATTAATCTATCTTTATAGAAATATTTAAAATTTACTACAAAATGAAATTTTTAATTTAATAAATAATACTTTATTTTTTCTTTTATTTTATAAGGTAAATATTTAGCAATTTTTATCTTTATAGTATTTTTAATATTTGATGCGTAATCGAAGTATTCTGTCTTAAAGCTTTGTTTATCATCATTCTTATTAAAACACTTTGATAAGAAAACCTTATCTGCAGGTATATGAAGAAAAGTAAATTTTCTATAAAAATCTATCTTATATTGACTATGAAGAACATTAGTATTCCAATATCTATTAAAAATGTCTAATTTATTACCATATTTTATTTTTATCTTTTTGTCATTTTTTAAATCATGCAAAGCAGCAGACATAAATAATTCATCTGTTTGATCAGATAATAGCTTTAAATTATCAACAAATTTTTTTTGATAAAACTTAGTCTTCTTGTGTAACAATTTATAAAAATAATTATCACCTGCAAAAAAATCTCCTCCAATCCAAGTAATTTTATTGATATTTGAATTTAATATATTTAATTTTTTTAGTATTTTTTTTTTTCCATATGCTGGTATTACGTTTTGTGAAATATCATTTACCAACGAAACTTTATTTTCATAAAAATAAAAAAGTTTTTTAGGATTATTTAAAACTAGAACGTCCAAGTCTAGTAGAACAGAATAAACATTTGTTTGCTGTGAGAAAAATTTAAAGACATCAACTCTAAAATGACAAGAATAAAAGTGTGTTTTTTTTGGAACAAATGTCTTAAATTCAATAGATATTAGCTTAATTTCATAATTTAATTCTTTTAATAATTTTTTTAGATAATTTTTTTTGTTAGTAATTAAAATTAATTCATAATTATAATATTTTAATTGCTTATCCAAAAGTATAGCATTTTTAAGATAAACAAGAGTTTTTTGATTTTGATCAATTGAATTAAAATTTAAGTTTTGATTTTCATTATTTTTTATATGAAGCAACCCAAAAAACTTCAAATCTTTATACATTAAAATAAGTTTTTAAGTCTCAATTTAAACATTAAAAGAAGCATTTTTAAAGCTACTCCAGAAGAAGAGGTAAAATTGTAAGTTATTTTAGATTTTCCCTCTCTCTCTAAATAGTTTACTGGAATTTCTAAAATTTTTACTTTTTTTAAAATTAAATTAATCATCAATTCCGGCTGGAATTCTGAACCGATTACGGTTAAATTGTTTTGAATTTTTTTGTAAGAATTTCTTGATATAACTTTATAGGTACAACCAACGTCAGAAAGTGTAGGTCCTAAAAACATATATTCTAATATTTTAGCAACAATAATGTTCCCTACTCTTAGAGAAAATTGCATTTTAGCACTTTTGTGAATTAATGATTTAGTAGTTCTTGTGCCAAATATACATTCAAAATCATCAATATAAGCCAAAAATTTATGAATATCCTTAGCACTAAACGTTGAGTCTGGTTCACATAAAACAATATAATCTCCTTTTGAAACTTCCATTCCTTTTCTAAGTGCAGCCCCATATCCTTGTATTTTTTCACACAAATATATTGCCGATGTTTTTTCGATTTCAATTTTAGTATTATCTGTTGAATTATTATCTACAACAATTATTTCATCAAAAATTTTGGTTTCTAAAAATGATTCTATATTTTTTCTAATATGGGTTTCCTCATTGTAAGCAGGTAATACTAGTGAGAATGATTTATTTTTAAACATTTGAAATTTTTATATAAATCGTATCAAAAAGGAGAAGTAGTAGATTGTATTTGACATAAACTAATACAATACATAATTAAAGCTGTAATTTAAATAATTATTTTAAAAAATATATTTTTATACCAAAAGTTATTTTTAATAATTTTAGTATCAATATTTTTTCTCATATTTGCCTCAATAAGCTTATAACCGTTAAAATGGATTAGTTCTCGATTTATTACTAGATCATGTAAAATATGAATAGTTCTATAAAATAAATTTGTATCTATAGGATCTTTAACAATTATTATTTTGCCTGGATGAAGTTTGGAGAACTTAATCAACAAACTTTCTATAGCTTCAACTTTAAGATGGTGCAAAACATCAATTACTAAAATTAAGTCATATTTATTCATTTCTTCAATATCAATTTGGTCAATATCTTTTTTTTTTAAAGTTATGTTATCATAGGCAGTATCATTGATTGAGACGTCCACTCCTTGATAATTTTTAAAATTTTTTTTAAATTCTAAAAAAAAAGGAATTTTCCCACAACCCAAATCTAATATAGAGTAATCTTTATCTTTATTGATAAAATTTCTTATAATCTCATATCCATAAATCTTTTTTCTTAATTTTTGTCTCATATTTCTTTAGTATTAAATCGATTTAGTTTTAAATAGTAAACTATTTGTGAGCTTAAAATTGGTAACCATATCGGAAACATATACATAACGTATCTACCCATGTTTTGAATGCTAATATAACCTATTAAAAATAACAAAATTATTGGTATAAAGTACAAAATTGAAAAATCATAATTAAATTTTTTTTTGTCCATCATAAAAATAAAAAATGGTAATATGCTAATTAATATGGGAGCATACGCGTTAGTAAAATAACTAGGATTAAGTGGATTTGTTACTAATAATTTAAATGCGTTTAGGTACCCATCATTTTCAAAGCTTGGATAATCATAAAATTCAAAATTAAAATAGTAATATAATACAAATATCATTGCGATATATGAAATTAAAGAACAACTTATAGCTATAAATTCAAATATTTTAACTTTATCCTTATAATAAAATAACTGGAAAAATATGATAGTCCCAAATATTAAAACTACCTTTTCATTTACCAAAAATGTAAAGTATAAAAGAGGTAAAGAGTATTTAATATTGTTTAGTGAAATTAAAACTAAAATAGTATAACAAATAGCAATTCTATCTAAAGTACTCGACTCAACTAAATTTATCAAAAGAGTGAATAGGATTGAGGCAACTAAAATCTCGATAAATGATTTTTTTTTTTTATAAACAAAAATTATTGTTAAGAAAAGACCTATATATTTTGAAACATAATTTAACAAAGAAAGACTAAAAGTTGCACATTCGTATAACTCATGAACATTATTTTTTATTTCAATGTTTGGAAAAGTTAGACAAGGAACTATTTTAAAAATTAAATATTGTAAAAATAGACCTAAAAATCTCACATTCATTGGAAAATGATCCATGAACTCCTCATTTCCAGTTTCATAGTAAATAATAATTTTTTGATATTTATAGTAACCAACAAACTCAGTCAGCATAGATTTATAAAGTTCTAAAAATTCTCTATAACCAAAAAATAGTGTAATGATTAAAAGAAAGAATAAAGTAAAATAGAATTTGTGACCTAGTTTCATTAATTTTTGTTACAAAAGACTCAGCAATAATCTAATTGAGCGCATCACTTATATTGACTGAATATTTTTCTTTTACAAGAGTATATGATTAAATGCTAGCAATAAGTTTCTTAAACTTCTGAAAATCCTCTCAAGTTTGCTTGTCTTTTCTACGTTCAAGAAGATTAGTGAGTAACTTCAATAAACGAGCCTTTATGAAAATAAAATTATTTAAAAATTTTCCAATGTACGAATTTTAGAAGCTTGTAAGTTATTTTATAAATATATAAAGGAAGAAATAAAATACCAAAATTTATTGTATAAATTTTTAAGTCCTGTAAAACTTTTGTTTTCAAATTTTTAAAAGAATTACTTAACCCTCCGACTTCCATTATAACTAAATTATTTTTAATCTGTTTAAAATTAAGATTTTTCATTTTTGCCATTTGTAAAATAAAATCAGTATCTGATGAAATACTATAATTTGTATTATAAAACTTTAATTTTTTTATAATTTTTTTTTTTATTATTAAAGCTGTATGAGGAACTTTAAAACAATTAAACTTATTTAATTTATTAATATTATAATCCCAATACCTCACTATCTTCCCATTTTTACAAAACAATACTTTTCCTGAAATAGCATCACAATCAAATATTTTTTTATTTATTATATCAAGAGTATTTTTCGAAAAAAATAAATCACCTGAATGCAGAATAACTATATACTTCCCAATAGATTTTTTTATACCATGATTTAAGCCATCGTATAAATTTATATCTTTCCTAATTATATGTTTTAATTTTTTAAATCTTTTATTTTTTTTTTTTATTATTTCAGTTGTGCCGTCTTTTGATTTTCCATCGATGATAATTAATTCAAAATTTTTAAATTTTTGTTTTTGAACTGAGTTGATAGTTTTACCAATATGAATTTTATCATTTTTTACAACAGTGATTATAGAAAACTTCACTATGAATTTTCAAAAGATTTGTATGCTTTAAACAAACCATTTTCTAGGCTAGTTTTAAATTTCCAGCCGTATTTTTTGGCTTCTGAAACATCTAATAGTTTTTGAGGTGTACCATCAGGTTTGCTTTTATCAAATTTAATTTGAGCTTTTACTCCAACTACTTTCAATATTTTTTTTGCAAATTCTATAATAGTATAATCCTTTCCAACACCAATATTAATTAAAAATTTATTAGTTTTTTTATTCATAAAATGAACACATGCATCAGCAATATCATCAACATATATTACTTCTCTCCTAACTTTTCCACTCCCCCAAAGTTTAAGTATTTTATTTTTTTTTTTACTTTTTTTTAACAAATGAACTTTTTTAATTAGGGCAGGAATAAAATGAGATGTCTTTAAATCGTAGTTATCATTTGGACCGAATGTGTTAGTAGGCATCAAACAAAGGTAATTTGTTCCATATTGATAATTATAGCTTTCACACAATTTAATTCCTGCAATTTTTGCTATTGCGTATGGTTCATTAGTTTTTTCTAGTATTCCATTTAAAAGATATCTTTCTTTAATCGGTTGTTTGCAATTCCGCGGATAAACACAGCTGGACCCAAGAAAAATTAGGTTTTTAATTTTATTAATGTATGCTCCATGAATTAAGTTATTTTGAATTTGTAAATTTTCATAAATAAACTCACCTTTAAATGTATTATTTGCTAAAATACCACCTACTTTAGCTGAACAAATAATTATAAATTGAGGGTTATTTCTCTTTAAAAAAGTAAAAGTTTTAAATTGATTTGTTAGATCGAGTTTTTTTTTTGTTACTGTTAAAATATTATTATATCCAAGAATCTTTAACTTTCTTAACACTGCAGAGCCAACCAACCCACGGTGCCCAGCAACAAATATCTTAGAATTTTTAGAAATCATAAACTTATATATATACTTTTACATTTAAAATTTTAAATATAGTAAAAAATTATAACAATATCAGTATATAAGTATATATCATAATATATATTGTAAATTATTTATGTTAAAAGACTTAAAGCTGCTAATTAATTTTTCTCTAAAATATTTCAAGTTTAAATTAATCTATCTTCAATTTCTTATTATTTTAAGTTCGGTTCTACAATTATTGTCTATTTTTTCTTTCGGTCCACTAATTTTATTACTAATGGATAATAAAGAAATAAAAAAATATCATGAATTTTATTTAGAAAGGATAAGTGATGAACAATTTTTTTTGTTTACTATCTTGCTGATTGCAACTTTATTCATACTTTCTAACTTGCTTAGTATTATAGTCTCAAAAAAATCTTTACACTTTGGACAAGAAATCGGAATTAAATTAAATAATAAAATATTTAGTAATATATTATCTAAAGATTATAGTTATCACTTAAATCAAAATAGCTCAGAGATTATTTCTAAGATAACTCTTGAAAATGCTCGTGTAGTAGGAAGTATATTAATACCTATGCTACTTATTAATTCTAGAATAATAACATTATTATTTGTTTTTACAGGTTTAATAATATTTAATTTAGTAGCTTCGTTATTCGTTTTATTTTTTTTGTTAATCAGTTATATAATTATTCTATCAATCAATAAGAGAAGATTAACTGCTAACAGTAATATCATAAGTAAAAATAACTTTTATAGACAAAAGATTATATCTGAAAGTTTAGGAAATATAAGAGAGACAATTATGTTTGGGGCTAAAAATTTTTTTTTTAATTTGTTTAAAATTACTAATGAAAAGATAGCCTTTTCAACTGCTAATAATCAATACCTATCATCAATTCCAAGATTCATTATAGAAATATTAATTTTTACTTTACTTTTAGGCTTAATCTATTTTTTAAAAAATGATAATTCTTTAAACTACTATCTTCCTATCATTGGAATTTACTTAGTTGCAGGATATAAATTACTTCCAGCACTTCAAGCTATTGCAACTTCATATGCCTCAATAAAAGGAAATCAAACGGCTTTACAGAATATTAAGAATGAAATTAGTTCGATTTTAGATTATCAAAAAAAATTCCAATACGATTCAAATAATTCATTTGAAGAATTTAATTCTATAGAATTTGAAAATGTTAATTTCTCACATAAAAAAAATTTAGTTTTCAACAACCTTAATATAAAAATTAAAAAAAATGATATAATAGGTGTTATTGGTGAAACCGGCTCAGGTAAATCAACCTTTATAGACATTTTTTGTGGACTTCTTTATCCAAACTCTGGAAAAGTGATAGTTAATAATGAATCTGTATCAATTAATGACATTTCAAAATTACAAAATTTCATTTCAATAGTGCCCCAAAAAATTAATTTATTAGATGATACAATCAAAAATAACATTTTGTTTGCTCAAAAGTTCAATAATGAAAAAAATATTGAGGAAAAAATCAATAATTTAAAAAATATTTGCCTATTGGATTACATTGATAAAAAAAACAGCGGATGGGACACTATTGTAGGCGAAAATGGATCAAAATTAAGTGGCGGTCAAATTCAAAGATTGGGAATTGCTAGAGCCTTGTTTAAAAACCCTCAAATTTTGATTTTAGACGAGGCAACATCAGGCCTTGATGAGCAAACAGAAGGAAAATTACTTGATAATTTATTAAATATAAAACCTAAATTAACAATTGTTATTATTACACATAACAAAAGAATATTAAAAATTTGTAATAATATTTATGAAATTAAGAATCAAAAAATAGAAAAAGTCAATA
>CACFZE010000003.1 GCA_902570695.1 uncultured Pelagibacteraceae bacterium | reverse complement strand
TTTTCCCCCTCTAACACCTTCATCTGCAGTTATAAGATAATCTGACTCACAATCATTTATCCTTCCTGAAATACTATCTGGCGAAAATCCACCAAAAATTATTGAATGAACTGCCCCTATTCTTGCACAAGCCAACATTGTATAAGCAAGTTCTGGTATCATTGTTAAATAAATCGTAACTCTATCACCTTTTTTTACGCCGAGTTCTTTCAAACCATTTGCTGCCTTTGAAACTTCTTTGTGTAATTCTTTGTATGATATTTTCTTTTGTACTTTTGGATCATCACCAACCCAAATTATAGCGGTTTTATCTTTATTCTTTTTTAAATGTCTATCTATACAATTTGCTGAAGCGTTTAATGTTCCATCATAGAACCATTTAATTCTCACATCGGAACTACTATACTTCACATCTTTGATTTTTGTGTATGGCTTTATCCAATTAATTCTTTTTCCTTCTTTTTTCCAGAAGCCGTCATTATCTTTTACTGAAGCTTTATATTTTTTTTCGTACTGAGATTTATTAACTAGAGCTTTGCTAATCCAGTCTTTCTTTGTTCTATATATAAGTTCTTTTTCTTGGTTTGGTGCAAAAGACTTTACCTTAGATTTCTTTTTAGTGTTTATTTTCTTCTTTTTTTTTTTAACTTTTTTTTTTGGCATGGGTTATAAATTTTTCAGATACTACCCATCTTCAAAATAATTTTCCAGCATTTAGTGTCAATTGGCATGACAGATAGTCTACTTTGTTTTATTAGTGCAATATCTTTTAAATCTTTATTTTTTTTAATGTTTTCAAGAGAAACTGGTGTTTTTAGTTTATTTTTATACTTAACTTTTACTGCTACAAACCGCTTTTCTTTATCTGTTGGGTCGATAAATGCTGTTTTAATTACTTCAACAATTCCAACGATTTCTTTACCAATATTTGAATGGTAAAAAAAACAAAGATCACCCTTCTTCATTTTTTTCAAATTATTTGCTGCTTGATAATTTCTTACACCATCCCAGTCGGCACCTTTTGCACCAACCTTTAATTGTTGTTCTATCGACCAAACATTCGGCTCTGATTTTAACAACCAATAATTCATTACAAAACTACGCCAGCTCCTTTTAAAAACTTAGCACTTGCATCCAAAGCTAATCTCGGACTAGCTTCTAAATCCATATTATCAAATTTCTTTATTTTATATTTTTCTAGACCTACCAATGCGATCATTGCTGCGTTGTCTCCACATAGTTTAATATCAGGAAAAATTGCCTTAAAGCCATTCTCATCACTCACTTCGATTAGTTTATTTCGTATACCTTTGTTTGCCGCAACTCCTCCCGCAACGATAAAAGATTTTTCTTTAAATGAGTTTTTTAAAAATTCCTTAAAAGCAATCTTAGATTTAATATATAATATTTCTTCGATAGTTTTTTGAAAAGACGCTGCTAAATCATATTTTTCTTGTTCTGAATTTATATATTTTGTTATTCTTAGTATTGCAGTTTTAAGTCCTGCAAAAGATAAATTGCATCCACCTTTATTAATTATTGGTTTGGGTAATTTATATTTATTTGGATCACCCTTTTCTGCAAATTTTTCTAACTTTGGACCACCTGGAAATTCTATTCCTAAAAGTTTGGCAGTTTTGTCAAATGCTTCTCCTAAAGCGTCGTCAATTGTAGTCCCTAATCTTGTGTAACTACCTAATCCATTCACACTTAAAAATTGACTGTGTCCACCCGAAATCAAAAGAAGTAAATAAGGATAATTAATATTAGTTTGAAGTCTTGGACTTAAAGCATGACCCTCTAGATGATTAACACCAATAAATGGAACCTTTAAGGAGGATGCGAGTGATTTTGCAAAATTTAAACCAACACTAAGACAAATTATTAGACCAGGTCCAGATGTTGCAGCAACAGCAGATATTTTATCAAGAGTTATACCACTTTCATCCAAAGCTTTTTTTGCAATTAAATTAATTTTTTCAACATGTGACCTTGCAGCTAATTCTGGAACAACTCCCCCAAATTCTTTATGAATGTCAAATTGACTTGAAACTATATTTGATAAAATTTTTGGTATACCACTTTCGTTATCTTGAATAATCGAAACCGCTGTTTCATCGCAACTTGTCTCAATTCCTAATATTATTGGGCTTTTATTCATAAATTATTTTTTATAATTAATACAATTAATCTATAAGAATGTAATAAAAATAACTTTTATGAAAAGAGCTAATCTTATAATTGGAACACGTGGAAGTAAGTTAGCAATGATTTACGCAGAAAATGTGAAAAAAGAACTAAAAAAATATTTTTCGGAAGAGATTGAATTAAAAAAAATTGCAACAACAGGAGATCAAAAGCAAGATGAGAGATTATCTGAAATAGGAGGCAAAGGATTATTTTCAAAACAAATTGAAAAAGATTTATTAAATAAAAATATAGATATAGCAGTACATGCTTTCAAAGATATGCCTACTGAAGAAACTGAAAATCTTTTAACTAATAATTTTTTAAAAAGAAATTCTCCTAATGAAATTTTAATAAGTAAAAATAATATAAAATTTGAAGATTTAGAACCAAACTCAATTATTGGTACATCATCATATAGACGAGAATATCAACTAAAGAAAAAAAGACCCAACTTAAAATATAAACTTATCAGAGGAAATGTTGATACTAGAGTTCAAAAGTTAGAAAAAGGCGAATATGATGCGATAATTCTCTCAAAAGCAGGAGTAGATGCTTTAAATTTACAACATAAAATTTCACAAGAATTTAGTGTTGATGAACTTATACCTTGTGCAGGCCAAGGAATTATAGCAATTCAATGCAGAGAAGATGATAATGAAATTAAAAAATTACTTGAAAACATTAATGATCAAGAAACAAGAACTGTTGCAAAAGCAGAAAGAGAGGTTTTAAAAGTCCTTGAAGGAGATTGCGACACTGCAGTTGGTGTATTTGCAAAATTAAATGCTGAAAAAGTAGACCTATTGACCGAATTGTTTTCTGTCGATGGAAAAAATAGATATTTCATAAAAAAAAGTCTGCAAAAAGATAATATTGAGTCTACTAGTAGAATGGTAGGAGAAGAGCTTAAATTAAAATCAAAAGGTTCTTATAAAAATTAAAATGCATATTTTATTAACAAGGCCATTAGATGATAGCAAAGAATTAATTATAAAATTTACTTCGATGAATCATAAAGTTTCTCATTTACCCTTATTACAAATAAAAAAAATAGAAACACAAGAAATAGATTTTACCCAATTCAAAGGTGTCATTTTCACGAGTGCTAATTCTTTAAAAAATTTAAATATTTCAAAAATAGAAAAAAAAATAATTTGTTTTTGTGTTGGTCTTGCAACAGAAAGAAAAGCAAAAGAATTAGGCTTTCAAAATATTTTCTGCGCTGAAGGTAATGTAAATAATCTTAAAGAATTAATTTTACAAAACTTTGACCCAAAGATTGGACCAATGGCCTACATTAGTGGAGAAATTGTCTCTTATAATCTTGATCAAGACTTAATTTCAGAAAACTATGTCATCAAAAGAATTATAAATTATACTGCAATACCCAATGAAAATTTAAGTGACGATTTTTTAAGAGATATCAAATCTTCTGTACCAGAAATTGTTTACATATATTCTGAAAATAGTGCAAAGACATTTTTTACCTTAATAAAAAAATATAATTTAGATAATATTTGGATGGACACTAACCTAATGTGTATGGGCGAAAAAGCATCATCAGCGTTGAATGACATAAAGTGGAAAAAAATTTTTCTTTTTAACCCTGGTGAAGAAGAGTTTTTGCTATATAAAATTTAAAAATGGACGTTTTAAATAAACTAAATGAGTTATTTTTATCTGTATGGAAGCAGGGAATTCTTGGTGTAGATTTCTTTCAGATAATAGTAGGTCTTGGAATATTTGTATTATTTTTAATATTTAGAGGTCTAATTAGCAAACTCGTAATAAAAAAATTAGAATTAATTTCAAAAAGAACATCCAATAAATTAGACGATACGTTTGTAAAATCTATGGAGGGTCCTGCTAGGTTTCTTCCAATAGTTCTTGGTGTCTTTTTTGCCAGTTACTATATGTCATTTGATAATGAGACTAGAGGTTTCATTGATAACGTTAACAGAACTTTAATAACAATTTTAATATTTTGGATAATACATCAGATAATTGAGCCTATATCATATATTTTAAGTGGATTAGATAAAGTACTGACAAAAGAATTAATAGGCTGGATTATAAAGTCTCTTAAAATTTTAATTTTTATTTTAGGTGCAGCTGCTGTTCTTGAGTTATGGGGAATCAAAATTGGACCAATAATTGCAGGACTAGGTTTATTTGGAGTAGCAGTAGCATTAGGTGCACAGGATTTATTTAAAAATTTAATCTCAGGAATTTTAGTTTTAGTTGAAAAAAGGTTTAGAATTGGTGATTGGATTAAAGTCGAGGGAGTTATTGAAGGGGTTGTTGAGAACATTGGATTTAGATCAACTGTTATAAGAAAATTTGATAAGTCACTAGCAATTATTCCAAATTTTCAATTTGCAGAAAATGCAGTGATTAATAACACAAGGAAGACCAACTGGGCTATTAGTTGGATAATAACTCTTCAATATGACACTACAATTGATCAATTAAAAACAATAAGAGATGAAATTGAAGATCACATAAATAAAGGTGACGATTATGACCAATCTGTTGGAGTTGCTGTAAGAATAGATAAGTTTTCAGATAGCTCAATTGATATGTATGTAAGATGTTTTACAAAAACAAATAGTTGGACTAATTATTTGCAAGTTAAAGAAAATCTGGCACTTGAAATAAAAAAAATTGTTGAAGGTAAGGGAGCTGCATTTGCATTCCCAAGTCAGTCCATCTATGTTGAAAAAAAATGATTGCTATATTTTATTTAGCTCTTCAAATTTTAAAACTTTATTCATATGTTGTAATTGCCAATGTTGTTATAAGTTGGTTGGTCGCTTTTAATGTACTAAATACAAGCAATCGGTTTGTATATTTAATATTAGATTTCACTTATAAAATGACAGAACCGATTTTAATGAGAATAAGAAGATTTTTACCTAACCTTGGTGCTTTTGATATTTCTCCTATCGTACTTCTTTTGTTGATATGGTTCATAGAAATGTGTATGAAACTCTACATTGCACCACTAATATTTTAATAAATGATTTTAATTGATGGAAAAAAAGCTGCTGCTGATTTAAGAGAAGAGCTCAAGAAAGAAGTCTTATCTTTAAAAGATAAGCATAATAAAGTGCCAGGTTTAACAGTCATATTGATTGGTGATTTAGCGCCTAGTCAAATTTATGTTAGAAATAAAGAGAAATCTGCCAATGAAGTCGGCCTTAAATCAGAGGTGATTAGATACCCTGACAGTGTTGAAGAAAGTGAAGTTTTAAAAAAAATCGATGAACTTAATAATGACGATTCCGTTTCAGGAATTTTAGTTCAGCTCCCACTTCCTAAACATATTGATAAACAAAAAGTTATAGAGGCAATTATGCCAGAGAAGGATGTAGATGGATTTCATCCTATGAATGTTGGTAATCTGTCGTCAGGTTATGAAAGTTCTATTCCGTGCACTCCTTTAGGTTGTTATTTATTAATAAAAAAAATTGAACCAAACCTTAATGGAAAAAGGGCTGTAGTTGTTGGAAGATCAAATTTAAATGGTAAGCCAATGACACAGTTGTTGTTGAAAGAAAATTGTACAGTTACAATTACTCATTCAAAAACAAATGATCTTAAAGGAGAATGTTTAAAAGGAGACATTATAGTCGCTGCTGTTGGGATCCCTGAGCTTGTAAAAGGTGATTGGGTAAAAAAAGATGCAATTGTGATTGACGTTGGTATTAATAAAACTGAAAACGGCTTAGTTGGCGATGTGGCATTTGATGAAGTATCAAAAGTTGCAAAAGCTTTAACTCCAGTTCCAGGTGGAGTCGGACCTATGACTATTGCATGTTTACTTAAAAATACAATTGAGTGTTTTAAGAGAGCAAATAAATAAAATCTATTACTGATTTCTAATTAAAGGATAAACTTTAGGACTTAAGTATTTAAGATTAGTTAGCATAATTAAAATCAAGGTCACGGTTCCTATAGAGGCACCAAGGTAAATTAAAACTTTAAAATCAAATTGCCAAACTAATTCAAAAATATTCTCCATAATAAATTTTGATCCAATTACTGCAAAAAAAATTGCAATTAATATTACCGACATAAAAATTATTATAAATTCTATCAAAGACGAAAATATAATCTCTTTTTTTGAAAAACCTAAAATTTTAAATACAAGATTTTGGTACTCTTTTACTTTTCCTTGGACCATTATAGCACTTGAGATAACAATCAATCCAATGACAATTGTTACACCAGAAATTAAGGTTACAGCTATGAAAACTTTATTTAAAACCGATGTTACTTTGTTTAAGTAATCAGCAATTTTTATCATAGATAAACTCGGTAATACTTCTAACATTTTGGTTTCATCAAAATTATCTGGATTTTTAAACTTAGCAGTTGCTAAATATTCATGTGGAATTTTTTTTGCAAATTGTGGATTAAATAACATGGCAAAATTAATACTTAGATCACGATAATCAACTTCTCTAAAATTAACTATTTTTCCATCAATTTCTCGACCATAAACGTTTAAAGTAAAAATATCTCCCAACTCAATATTAAAATCTTTAGCTACTTTTGCATCAAGTGATATCTGAAGTTGGTTAGGTTTAGATAAATCCCACCATTCTCCCTTTAAAATTGGGTTATCTTTAGGTATATTTTCAACCCAAGAAGATCTTCTTTCACTTCCAATTACCCAATAACTATCATTATCTGGTTTAATATAGCTATTTGGATTCACACCATTAATTTTTACTATTCCGGAAGAAACCATAGGTACTATTTCAATGTTTGCATCAGGGTTCATTTTGTAAACACTTTGTTCAAATTTTTTCTTTTCACCTTTTTGAATTCCAACAAAAAAATAATCAGGTGCAATATCTGGAATAGATCTTGCAATTTCTCTTTTAAAATTTGTTCCAACTAAGGCTAATGTTAATAATAAAGTTACACCTAAGCCTAAAGACATAATTGTGATAGGAGTTATACTTTTTGTTTGAGTTATATTTTTTATCGATACTTTTAAAGAGATATTTGAAATAAAATTAAACTTTTTCAGTAAATAAATTATAATTTTAGAAAGTAAAAAAAATACAATTAGACATACAAAAAAAGCCAGAAAATAACCCAAGCTATAAGAAGGCCTTTCAGATCCTAGTGTAAATAATAAAACTAAAAATGATAACAAGATAAAACTCAAAATAACTGACTTTTTTGAATAATAAAATTGCAGGTTTTGGAATACATTTCTAAATAGGTTTGATGCTTTAACTTGATCAATTGAACTTATTGTTGGTATTGAAAAAATTATAAGAACTAACAAACCGACAATAAATATTTTTATAAAATTAATTAAAGAGAATTTTGGATAAACATTTAATCCCAACCCATCAGATAAATATTTATCTGCAATTGGTACAATTAAAAAACTTGAGCCATAAGAAATTACAGTAATAATAAATAATAATATTAATAATTGAAGATAATAAAGTTTTTTTATATTCCCTGAATAAAATCCTATAGCTTTTCTTACAGCTATAGACATATTGTTCTGGTTTATAAATGACAACAATGTATTAGCGATACCTATTCCAGCAATTAACATTGCACTAATTGAAACTAAAGAGAGAAATTGGGAAAAATTATTAATTATCCTTTTTAAGCCACTTGCTGAATTTTCTGGAAATCTAAGTTTTACTTTTTGGTCATCTTTAAAAATATCTTTGATCTTACTTATTATTTTTTCTGGATCATCACTTGGTTTAAATTTTACTTTATATTCATAATTTAAAAAACTACCTATTCCATTTAGTTTTAGTATCTCCAAAGTTTGTTTTCCTGCTAATGCCCAATCTCCAAAAGCTACAAACCCACTGACATCAGGTACAGATTTTATAATTCCAACAACTATGAAACTTTGATCTTGTACCTTAACTTTGTCATTTATTTTTATCTTTAAAGTTTTTGATAAACTTTCATTAATCAAAATTGTCTTAGGTTCCTTTTGCATTCTTTCATAAGCATCTTCTGGCTCATAAACAACTTCACCGTAAAGTGGATATTTTTCATCAACTGTTTTAATTCTTGTAAATAATGATTTATTTTTTTCTCTGCCTGTCGTAGAAAGCATTGTACTGAACTCTATCATTTGTGAGATAGTTGAAAATTCCTTTACTTTATTGACTAAATTAAGATTCCCCTGATTACGGTTATAATCGATTTCGAGATCTCCACCCAAAAGAACTTTTGCATTATCATTAAGCTCTTTTTTTAAACTATCTTCGATTGTAAAGATGGCACTTAAAATAAAAAGACTGATAAACAGTGTTACAATAATGCTTGAAATTTTATTATAATTTCTGCTTAAATCTTTTAAAGCATACTTGAATATTAAACTTAACTCCGAAGAATTATTTAATTTTTCCATCTTTGATTTTAATTTTTCGTTTTGCTTTGTCTGCTAATTTTGGATCATGTGTGACCATTATTAAAGAAGACCCTTCTTCTTTGACGTATTTAAATAAAATTTCAGAGATCATTATTGAGTTTTCAGTATCTAGATTACCAGTTGGTTCATCAGCTAAAATCAAATCTGGTTTCATTGCAATAGCTCTTGCAATCGCCACACGTTGTTGCTCTCCGCCAGATAATTGACTTGGAAGATTATTGAATCTATGTTTTAGACCAAATCGATCTAATAAACTTTTTGCTTCTTTCTCTGGATTTTTAAATTCATTAAGTTCAAGTGTTAAAGCTACATTTTCAACAGCTGTATAATTTGGAATTAAATAGAAAGATTGAAATATAATACCTATATTTTGCTTTCTAATTTCAGATACTTCGTCTTCATTAAGATTTGTTATTTCCCTGTCTTGAAATATAATTTTCCCTGAGGTTGGACGTTCTAGTCCACCAATAAGCATAATCAAGCTTGTTTTTCCTGACCCACTTTCTCCAACCACTGAAACAGTTTCTTTTCTTTTTATAGTTAAATCAATATTTTTTAAAATATTGATATTGTCCTTCCCAGTTTGGTATTTGAGATTTATTTTTTTTAATTTAAGAAGTGTGTTCATGAATAAAAGTTTATTTATAAAAATATTGTTATTCTTTCTAGTGCACATAAATGCAAGTGCAATAGAAAAGGTTATATTATTCGGCGATAGTTTAATGGCGGGTTATGGTCTACCTAAAGAGCAACACTTATCTTTGGTTTTAGAAAGTAATCTCGTTAGGAGTGGTTTAAATATTAAGGTAATAAATGGAAGTGTGTCAGGAAGTACATCTTCTGGTGGATTGAATAGAGCAGAATGGAGTTTATCAGAACCCGGTATTGATCTAATCGTCCTTGGTCTTGGGGCAAATGATATGCTTAGAGGAATTCAACCAGACGAAACTGAAAGAAATTTAGAAGAAATAATTAAAATTGCCAATAATAAAAAAATAAAAATTATAATAGCTGGGATGGTTGCGCCAACAACTCATGGAACTAAATATAAAAAAAATTTTGATGCTATTTATCCTAAATTGTCAAAAAAATATAATTTACCCTTAATTCCATTTTTGCTAGAGGGTGTTGCTCTTGATCCAAATCTAAATCAACAAGATGGCATTCATCCTAACAAAGCTGGAACAATAGTTATAAGTAATACAATTCAAGATATTATTTCAAAAAATTATTAATCGGATATGAAAAAAAAATATCATCATTTAGCAAATGGCACATTTCGTAATCCTGAAGGATCAAAGGCTATTGATGTGAATTTCAATTGGTCGTTTAAGGTCTTTAACCAAGAAAAAAAAAAATTAGATATGACTTTTCCTGAAAGTAATATCATTAAAAAAGAAAAAGTTTTATTGGATTTAAATAATTTCCAAAAAGAAGATTATGTAGCGTGGATAGGTCATGCAACATTTTTATTAAAATTAGGGGAAATAACAATAATAACAGATCCAGTTTTTTCAAAAAATGCAGGACCTTTATTTTTTGGGCCAAAGAGATTTACCAAACCAGCATTAAAACTTAATGAGATACCAAGAACAGATATTTTTCTATTAACTCACAATCACTACGATCATCAAGACATGAAAACAATAATGAGATTTCCTTATAAAGAATCTAAAGTCCTGGTACCTTTAGGACTAAAAAAATATTTTAAAATTAATGGATTTAAAGATGTAAATGAAATGGATTGGTATGATCAAATAAGAATAAATCAGAATTTAAATATTACTTTTTTGCCATCAGTCCACTGGTCAAAAAGGAGTTTAACGGATACTAACAAAACTTTATGGGGCAGCTATTTGATTGAATACAAAGGAAAAAAAATATTATTTTCATGTGATACTGGTGTTGGAAAAATATATAAAGAATTGGGAGATAAGTATGGTCCAATTGATTTAACATTTATTAACATTGGCGCATATAATTTTTATCCTATGGCTTCAATTAAAGATTCTTCTGCTTACCACACTAACCCTGAAGAAGCCCTTGGACTTGCTAAAGATTTAAAAAGTAAAAAAGTAATTGGAATGCATTGGGGAACTTTTGTCTTATCACTTGAACCAATATTAGAGCCCCCTTTAAGGTTTAAGCAAAATGCAGAAAAATTTGGATTTAAAAAAGATGATGCAATTATTTTTAAAATTGGTGAATTTAAATTATTTAAAGAGTTTTTTGATACTAACTAGAATTTTCCATCAACCACAATCCATCTTGATTTAAAAAATATAGTTTACCATTTATAGGATGAATTTGTATGTCTCTGATTCTTCCAATTTTATCTTTAAATATTATTTCCTCTTTTACGTTTGATAAATCATTAAACTCTAATTTTCTTAAAGACTTATCTTTAAGAGAAGTAATTAATGCATGACCATTCCATTCTTTAAATTCATTACCTTTATAAATTGTGATTGCACTTGTGGCTATAGATGGAACCCAATATTGAATGGCTTTTGTAAAGCCAGGTTTCCATTTTGGCCCTATTGGTATACCTGAATAATTTGTGCCACCCCATCCAAGAATTTTCCAACCATAATTTTCACCTTTCTTTACTTCACCAAACCAATCGCCCCCTTTTGCACCATGATTGCTCATATAAATTTTTCCATCAAAAGGTGATAAAGCTAAACCTTGAGGATTTCTCACACCAATTTGATATATTTCAGGTAGCCAGTCTGATTTCCCCTCAAAACGAGGATTGTCTTTTGGAATGCCACCATCTAGATAAATTCTAATTATACTTCCTGGATGTTTATTTCCATCTTGAGCAATCATTCCCCCGCCTCTTTCACCTGCAGAAGCAAATAAATAGTTGTCTTTAATTGCAAGTCTTGAACCAAAATGATAAGGCGAGTCAATTGGTGGATTGGCTTGAAAAATATTTTTAAAATTTAATTTGTTTTTATTAAATTTTGCACGTGCAATTGAAGTACTAGTCTTCCAATTATTTCTATTTTCTGTGTACGAGATGTAAATGTAATCTTCATGATACAGAATATCCAATAATCCTCCCTGTCCATATTCTACAAAATTTAAGTTATGATCAATTTCATTTATCTCTCTTGTAGAAATGTTTACAAATTTTATTTTGCCACCTTTCTCGGTAACAATCATTTCATTTTCATTAACGAACGACGAACCCCAAGGTGCTTCTAATTCAATAATTTTATTAAAATTAAAATTTTTACTAAATGAATTAGTTGAGAATAGTATTAATGATAAAAGAAATAATAATTTCTTCACTCTATGAAAGTTTTGATCTACCACCATCGACAGCAATAATTTGTCCTGTAACCCAAGAACTGTCTTCAGTTATTAGAAATTTTGCAAGCGAAGCTGAGTCTTTACCTTCTCCAAGTCTTTTTAATGGATGGGCTTTTGCTATACCATCAGCTAAAACTTTATTTTTAAGCATTGGCTCTGCAATTTTTGAATTAGTTAAACTTGGAGCAATGCAATTTACTCTTATATTAGGAGCAAATTCTGCTGCTAAAGAAACAGTTAATCCTTCAACAGCTGCTTTAGTTGAAGCTATAATTGCATGATTTGTAAAACCCCTTTGAGCAGCAACAGTTGAAAACAAAACAATCGATCCTTTATTTTTTTTTAAACTTTCTTGATAACCTTTAATTAAATCTACTGCAGAATATAAATTTAGTTTCATACATTTTGTAAAATCTTGTTCTGAAACCATTCTTAAAGGTTTTAAATCAATTGAACCAACACAATAAGCTATACCTTTGATATCATCTATTTCGGACTTAATCTTTTCAACAAAACCATTTTCTAAAACATCAGAGACTGTATATTTACAATTTAGTTTTTCAGACAAAGATTTTGTTCTCTCTTCATCCCTACCAATTAAATGTACTTCTTTGCCGGCTGCGTATAACTGTTCGGCTAAATTAGATCCGATAGATCCTGTCGCACCTACTACTAAATATTTTTCTGACATAAATTTTTAAAGAGTTATATATAGTTAATGAAATTATTTTTTCTACTTGGAAATCAGCTTTTCTCAGAGAAATATCTAGAAAAGTACAGAAAAGACCACTTTTTCTTTATGGCTGAAGATTATCAGCTTTGTACGTACGAAAAGCATCATAAACAAAAGATATTATTGTTCTTATCTTGCATGCGATCTCATGCAGACAGACTAAAAAAAAATAAATTTAAATTAGAATATTCTTCGATCGAGGATAAATCTTTCAAGCTGGATTACACAGAAAAATTAAAAAAAATAATTAAAGCAAAAAAAATTAAAGAAATTTCAAGTTTCGAAATTGAGGATAAGTTTTTTGAAAATAAAATTACCAATTTTTTAAAAAAGGAAAAAATTAGATGGAATATTATTCAAACACCAATGTTTTTAAATTCTAGAGAAAAATTTAAAAACTATTTATCGAAATCAAAAAAACCTTTTATGGCAGTTTTTTATAAAGAGACTAGAAGAGATTTGGATATACTCATGAAAAAAGATGGTAATCCAGAAGGAGGCAAATGGAGTTTTGACGAAGAAAATCGAAATAAACTTCCAAAAAATATATCTATACCCAAATTTCCTAAAATTACTGAGACTGTTCATACGAAAAAACTAAAAAATTTAATTGATAAAAATTTTAAAAGTCACCCTGGTAATACGAAAGACTTTTGGTTTGCTACGGAATATGATGATGTAATTAAATTATTAAATTTTTTTATTAAAGAGAAATCAAATTTATTTGGGGATTATGAAGATGCAGTTGATCAGAAAGATAATATATTATTTCATAGTGCTTTAAGTCCTTACATCAATTTAGGTCTTATCACTCCAGAATTTATAATTAAAAAAGTTTTAGATTTTCACAACAAAAATAAAATAAGATTAAATTCCTTAGAGGGTTATATTCGTCAAGTAATCGGGTGGAGAGAATTTATGAGGGGAATATATCAAAGCTATTCAAAAGAAATGGAAACTAGAAATTTTTTTAAACAAAATAGAAAAATGAAAAACTCATGGTACGAAGGAACAACAGGATTACCACCTCTAGATTATGCTATTAAAAATGCAGTGAATTATGGTTGGTCACATCATATTGAAAGGTTAATGATTTTATCAAACATAATGAATTTATGTGAAGTTAAGCCAACGTATGTTTACAAATGGTTTATGGAAATGTTTGTGGATTCTTCTGACTGGGTAATGGTCCCGAATGTTTATGGAATGGGGCTTTTCAGTGATGGAGGAATATTTGCCACAAAACCATATATTTGCGGCTCTGCTTATTTCATGAAAATGATGGATTTTAAAAAAGGAGAATGGTGCAATACCATGGATGGTCTTTATTGGAGATTCATAAATAGAAATAGAGCCTTCTTTTTAAAAAATCCCAGACTTTCTATGATGGTTAGAATTTTCGATAAAATGAAACCTGATAGAAAAAAATTAATTTTAGCTGAGGCAGAAAAATTTATTAAACAAAATACTGCATAGTGAGAAAAGAAAATTTACCCACAAAAATTTGCCCTGTATGTAAGAGACCTTTTACTTGGAGAAAAAAATGGAAATTAAACTGGGATAAAGTGAAATATTGTTCTAAGAAATGTTCAAAGAACAACTAAGAATTTAATTTTAATAATTATTTAATCTTTCTGAAATAATTTTGTATCTTATTTAAATTATAAATTCTTCATGCAAAGAAATTTAGTACTAATTCTATTATTAATACTTTTCAACAGTTCACAATCTCTAGCAAAAACATTTAATGTCAAAAATTCAAAAGATTCTGGTCCTGAAAGTCTAAGGCATGCACTTTTAAAGGCATCTAAAAGTAAAGAATCATCAAAAATATTAATTACAACTGAAGATGAAATAATTATTAATTCAACTTTAGAATATACAGGACTACAACCCCTAGATATAGTAGGGTCAGGACAGTCTATTAAAACTACCCAAAATCAAACACTCCTCTTTATTTCAAATGGTGCTGACCTTACAATATCTAATTTAAATTTTTATGGAGTAGGTGGATTTAGTATTAAAAAAGGAGGATGGGGCAAAGGTATATTTGTAGATGTTAGAGACGACCAAAAAGGTTTAGTAAATGTAATTTTAAATAACGTTTCTGTTAACGATGTTGCCAGTCATGGAATTCATATTTCTGACTGCAGTCTAGCCGATGACTGTGGTGGTGGACAAGGCGGTGGGGGAGAAGGTTCAGATGCTTCCATTAAAGTTGTAGTTGATAATTTAACAATTAGTAATGTAGGAAATGGAAGATTTGATGCGGATGGATTTAGGATTGATGAAAGAGGCATTGGTGATATCGATTTCAAAGCAAGTAACTCTCTGTTTACTCTTGTTGGTGCGGATGGAGTTGAGTTAGATGAAGGTAATGCTGGAAATGTTAATGCTACAGTAAATAATTCATCTTTTGTTTTAAATGGAGCATATTGTGATCCAAAACTTTTAAAACCATTTATGCCCAAACAAGATGAAGGTGAATTTGATGATAATGTGAGAAAAGAAGACAGTATACCTGGAAAGATTAAGGGTACCCCAGATGATAGATGTTTTGAGAGAGAAGTTGATTTGTATGACTCTGGTTTTGTTAAAGAATTTGAATTTGGCATAGATTTAGATGATGGTTTTGATATTGATGAAGCTGGTCCCGGAAATTTAGTTGTTACCATTAATAACTCATTTATAAATGGAAATTTAGACGAAGGTTTAGATTTTGATGAAGCAAATAATGGTGATATATTTTTATCTATCAACAACACTATTTCTATAAATAACACAGACGATGGTTTTAAAAATTCTGAAGAAGATGATGGTTCAGTTATAGCAAGTATTGATGGTGTAATTGCTGTAAAAAATGGTGGTAAAGGAATTGTGCTTGAAGAGGAAGGTGTAGGTGATGTGAGAGCGTTTATTGAAAGTACAATTACAAACACCAATGATGATAGTGATAAAACTGGATTAGAGGCAGTGCAAGAAGATGTTGGATCTGGTATTATAAAAATTGTTAATTCTCAGTTGTTTGATGGTATTGATGCTGAAGGTGTCCAGCTAAAATAGATTAACAACAAGAACAACTTGTCTTTTTCTCTGATTTTTTTTCTTCAATTACTTCTTCTTTAGGGGCTGATTGTTCAAAAATTTTTGCTGCTTCAGCTTCTTTCTCTTTTAATATTTTATTTTCAATGTATGCGTAAAGAGAGTTGAAACCTAATTTTGAAGCTTTCTTTTCTTCGTAATTCCTTCTGCCTTTAAGATTTTCAATAATTTCAAGAACTTGCGGGTTATTCATACTATTGTTATCTCATAATTTTGATAATTTACAATAGTTCTTTAAAAAAATTCTTTAATTATAGTTGGTATATACTTTTTGAAATTAAAAAAACCTTTATTGCAATATTTCCAAGAACTTTGGTCTAAATTACGATAAAGAAATTTTATATTATTTATTCCTAGAGAAGTTAAAAAATCTAAGTTTTCTCCAACACAAGGATATAAAAAATAACTATTCTCAATTGTTTTAAGGTTACCAATATCAATAATTTCACAATCCAAAGATTTTTCATCCAACCTTCTTTTTTGATCCTGAATTAAATTAGTCTTAAATTTTACTGTTTTTTCACTAAGTTTAATATTTCTACTGTCGTTATTATTATTAACTAAATAAATCTTTTTAAATTTATGGTCTTTGAAATCAGTCAACTCAAAGGAAAGATTATTATCAAAAATAATTAAATTTTGCTCATCCAAACTTACTGGATTACCAAAATCTTTTAAGATAGCCTTGTATATTTTCTCGCTAAGTTTAGGTGGTGCATTTTCATTTAAATTAATGTTATTAAATCTGTTATTAGTAAATTTTTTAATATTCCATTCACTTGCCAAATAATGCTTACCTTGTGTTTGTATCCCAGCAACCCATCTCCATCCCAATGTATTAGATGCTGCATCTCCATCATAGAGATGCTTCATAAAAAATTCAGCTCCTAATTGCCAAGGTAAATTTAAAGTAAAAATCCAGATACTGGCAAACCACATTCTTGTATGATTATGAAGGTAATTAAATTCTTTTAATTCTTTAACCCATTCATTAAAACATTCTATATTTGTATTTCCATCAATGGCATTTAAATATTCTTTATTATCTTTGTATTCTTCTCTTATAATTTTTAATTCTATTAGGTAATCAGTCCATACATTAGGTCTTAACTCTAACCATCCTTTCCAATAAGTACGCCACAAAACCTCCTGAATAAATTTTTCATTTTTAGAAAATGAAAATTTCTTTAAGGCTTTATCTATAACTTCTAACTCATTTAATATTCCATGAGATATATATGGAGAAATACAAGATATATTTGATCTTTTATCTGGACCAAAATCAAAATTTCTCAATCTTGAATATTCAGAAAGATTATTTTCAACAAAATTATCTAGTTTATTAGCGGCTTGCGCCCGACTTGGTTCAAAATTCATTATATTTTATTTTAATTTTTTCTTGTGAAAATTAATAAATCTTTCAACATTTGATTTATTAAAAGTTTTATTTTCCTCAAATGAAACTTTTTTCATAGAATAAGCTGAACTTTTAGTTATTCTTGAATGAATAATAACATTCCCTTTATATAACCTCAATTTAACTGATCCATTAACTTTACTTCTCTTAAGATCTACAATTCTTTGTAATTTAAATCTTTCCTTAGAAAACCAATATCCATTGTAAATCAGTTCCGCATATCTAGGCATAATTTTTTCTTTCTTATGCATTGTATCTTTATCAAGTGTAACAGACTCTATAGCCCTATGAGCGTGCATTAATAAAGTTCCGCCTGGTGTTTCGTATACACCTCTTGATTTTATACCGATAAATCTATTTTCTACTAGATCAACTCTTCCAACAGCATTTTTTCCAGCTATGTCGTTTAATTTTCCAAGCAATTTAGATGGAGATAATTTTTTCCCATTCACTGCAATAGGATCTCCACTTTTAAAGTCTATTTTTACAATTGAAGATTTATTAGGTGCTTTTTCTGGAGATAACGTTCTTTGAAAGATAAAGTCAGGTGCAGAGTTTTTTGGATTTTCTAACACCTTTCCTTCTGTTGATGTATGAAAAATATTATCGTCTACCGAAAAAGGTGGCGCTCCTTTCTTGTCTTTAGGTATTTCAATTTTATTTTTTTTTGCATAATTAATTAGATCTGATCTAGATTTCAGTTTCCAAATTCTCCAAGGCGCAATAACTTTTATTTTAGGACCAAAATAATGATAACCTAACTCAAATCTTACTTGATCATTTCCTTTTCCTGTTGATCCATGAGACACAGCATAGGCATTAAATTTTTTAGCAATTCTAATTTGATCTTTGGCTATTAAAGGTCTGGCAATTGAGGTTCCAAGCAAATAAACACCTTCATATATTGCATGGCCCCTAATCATTGGATAAACATAATCTTTTACAAAAATATCTTTTAGATCTTGAATAATAATATTTTTTACGCCAAGTTTTTTTGCGTTTCTGAAAATTTTATTTCTATCTATTTCTTGACCAATGTCTGCAGTATAACAAATTACTTCTGCATCATAATTTTCCTGTAACCATTTTAATATGATTGATGTGTCCAAACCTCCAGAATAGGCAAGAACTATCTTTTTCTTTGATTTCATTATTTAACTACAGCTTTTTTTAGCCGCGTTATATGCTTTAGTGAAGCCCATCAAAGAATAATGATCAATTGTTTGAGATCCAGATTTATTATATCCAGTAACCATTAATCTTGAGGCCTTTTTCATTCTGCTAACAACTTTTTTTTCAATTTTATTACTTGAAATCCATGCAAAATTATCTTGAGCTATATCAAATTTATATTTTGATTTACCAGAGCTAGCTGTAATTGAATTTTGACTGTTGTATTCATAGCCTGAGGTTGTGCTTACTTCGTCTTTAATTTTTTCAGATGGTCTAAAAGTTACAAATAATCTTGCATCTCTATCATTTTTTTTAGGAGATTGAAGAACAGGTTTAGATTGAGCAAAACATACTTTACTATCCCCATTAGTAACAACAATTGCATCCCAGTCTTTAAATGTTCCTATCTTGTTTAATTCTTCTGAATAAGAAGTTGATCCTAATAAGAGAATAAAAAAAATTATTTTAAAAATTAAGGACATGGATTTGGATATTTTTTTTGAACTTCATTAATTTCATTAATTATTTCTTTATCAAGATTCACTTTTACACTTTCTATGTTTGTTTTCAACTGCTCCATTGTTGTTGCACCAATAATAACGCTAGACATGAAATCCTGTATCTCACAAAATTTTATACACATTTGACTCATATCAATGTTGTATTTTTCACTAATATTAAAATACTCATCAACAGCTTCGTTAGTATTTGGTTTTCGATATCTTGTCCAAAAATCCCAATCTCTTTCCATCCGAGATCCTTTTGGAAATTGCTTATTTCTATATTTACCACTTAAAAAACCACTGGCTAAAGGAGAATAAGATAAACAGCCAATATTTTCTCTTATAGACACCTCGGCTAATCCAACTTCATATGACCTATTTAATAAACTGTAGGGATTTTGTATGGACATCATTCTTGGCAAACTCTTTTCCTTTGAGAGTTTGAGATAATTCATAACACCCCAAGGAGTTTCATTAGATAAACCTACATGTCTAATTTTACCTTGCTCAATATACTTTTGTAATTCAACCAACACGTCTTCGAATTTATTCCATTCATTTTCTTTATGCACATAACCAAGTCTTCCAAAATTGTTTACATTTCTTTCTGGCCAATGAAGTTGATATAAATCTATATAATCAGTTTTAAGTCTTTTAAGACTGTTATGAAGTGCAGTTTCGAGATTCTTCCCTACAAAACTATTTTCACCATTTCTAATATAATCTCTTGCAGGACCACAAACTTTAGTTGCAAGTATCACATCTTTTCTTTTTTTTGTTTTTTCAAACCAATTTCCAATGATCGTCTCTGTATGACCAAAAGTTTCAGCTTTAGGAGGTACCGCATAAAGTTCTGCTGTATCCCAAAAATTAACCCCATTTTCTAGTGAGAAATCCATTTGTTCGAAGGCCTCTTCTTGGCTATTTTGTTCACCCCAAGTCATGGTGCCGAGACAAATTGTGCTAATATCTATATCAGTTGTTCCTAATTTTTTATAATTCATTAAATATTAAGTATTTGTTACCTATATTTTGACTGCTTGAAAAATTTTAAAATTATTACTATATATTTAATTATGGAATTCAATAGAGACAATATCTTAAATAGATCAACGACAGCAAAAAAAGCTGTTGTGATGGATGAAGGCCTTAGAGCCTACATGCTTAAAGTTTACAACTACATGGCAACTGGAGTTTTGTTAACGGGAATCATTGCATTGCTATCTTTTAAAATGTCAGTAGTTACAGATGCAAGTGGATCAATAGTTGCTTTAACTGAGTTCGGAAATGCAATTTATCTATCAGGATTGAAATGGGTGGTTATGTTAGCTCCTCTCGGAATTGTTTTTTATATGAGTTTTGGGATAAATAAAATGAGTTCTTCAAAAGCTCAAACTACTTTTTGGATTTTTGCAGCCTTGATGGGTTTATCACTATCATCAATTTTATTAGTTTACACAGGACTTAGTGTGACGAGAGTATTTTTCATATCTTCAGCAACATTTGGAGCTATGAGTATATATGGTTACACAACTAAAAGAGACCTCACAAAATTTGGATCATTCTTAATGATGGGTTTGATCGGTATTATAATCGCGTCTTTAGTAAATATTTTCTTAAAATCTTCAATGATGTACTTTGCTATTTCAATCATTGGAGTTCTTATATTTGTTGGATTAACTGCATACGATACACAAAAAATTAAGAATATGTACGCAGCATCAGATTCAGGTGAAGTAATTGGTAAGAAAGCTGTTATGGGAGCTTTAACATTATACTTAGATTTTATAAATTTATTTATAATGCTTTTAAGATTGTTTGGTCAAAGAAGATAATCAAAAACTATAGCTTTTTCCAATTTGTTTTTTTTAGAAGTATTTCTAAATCATAAGCATTATTTAAAATTTTACCATTTCTATCAGTTATTAAATATTTCAAATTCTTATTAGAAGGTTTAAAATTTTTACTAATGTTGTAGATAGCTTTTTCTGCTGCATTTTTAAAAATACTAAAACTTACTCTTTTACTTGATATTGAGAGGCCATAGTCTTTCCAAGATCCTTCAGATACCATTTTAGCATACAGGTCTAATATAATTTTTAGTTCTTTTTTTTCAAAAAAATACCTTTGGTTTTGTTCTTTATTTGAATTATTTATTACTAATTTTAAATTACTCATTTAATTTGTGTTTATTAATCAACCTAACTTGTGATGCTGTAAAGATGAATGTAATTGGTAGCATTCCCCAAACTTTAAAGTTAACCCAAAATTCTTCTGTTTGAGTTCTCCAAACAATTTCATTTAATATAGCTAAAAAAATAAAAAAATAAGTCCATCTGTTATTCAAAATTTTCCAACCTTCATCAGACATTGGCAATGTTTTTCCAAGTATTAATTTTAAAACTGGTTCATTAGTAAAGTATTTTCCAAAGAATAAAGCTAAGGCAAATAAAATATTTATAATAGTGGGTTTCATATAAATAAAAATTGGATTATCAAAATAAATTGTTAAACCTCCAAATAGAGTAATTAAAATTCCTCCTAACAAAGGAACCATCGGAACTTTTTTTTCCAGTATCCAAACCAAGAGAACAGAAATTATTGTTGCGACAATTAGAGGTGGTATTGCAACTTTTAAATTTTTATCACTGTTATAATAAAAGAAGAAAAAAATAGCTAAAGGCCCAACGTCTGTAATGAATTTTAGAAGTGATTTATTCACTGCTACATATTAACAGATTAATAAAACATTTATATTTTTTTTATTGATTTTTTTCATCAAATATCCATATTTAATATCGTGAGTACTCAAAAAGCTAAATTTTCAATTGGAGACGTTGTAAAGCATAGACACTTCGATTTTAGAGGTGTGATTTACGATGTTGACTTTGAATTTAATAACTCAGAGGAGTGGTATCAATCGATTCCAAAAAACGTGAGACCTAGAAAGGATCAGCCATTTTATCATTTACTAGCAGAGAATGACGAAATTACTTACGAGGCTTATGTGTCTGAGCAAAATCTATTATTTGATGACTCTGAAGAGCCTATTAAACACCCTCTAATTAATGAAATTTTTTCAGGTAAGCGTGGATCAAGCTACTTCAAGCCTTCAAATTAACTAATAGCCAATATTTAAACACAATTGTCCCAAATCTCTGTCATATCTGTTTGTTATAAAATATTTAATTCTGATCAAGAGTACTGTTTTTCCTCTATCTCCCTCTGTATTCTTGGTCAGAAAATTTTGAACAATTTTAATCTAAAATTTATGTGTTATAAAAAATTATGATTAATTATTTCAATCCAAATAATACTTTAAAGATAATTAATAAAATACAAAAGTTTGTATTTGCGCTATTTATAATTGTATTGTTACTTGGATTAGTTGAAGCTTTAGTTCTTTCTCCCGAGGATTATAAGCAGAGTGACTCAGTTAGGATTATGTATGTCCATGTTCCATCAGCTTGGATATCGCTTGGAATATTTTCATTTATCTCCATTCTTTCTTTTGGAGTTTTTGTTTTTAAAAATAAAAATTTCTCTTTAATAACAAAAAGTTTAGCACCTTCTGGTTTTGTTTTTAGCATAATCGCTTTAGTTACAGGATCAATTTGGGGAAAACCAACCTGGGGAACTTGGTGGGCTTGGGATGCAAGAATAACTTCAATGCTATTACTTTCAATTTTTTATTTATTGTTCATTACTTCTTGGAAGATTACGACAGACACTAGTAAAGCAGAAAAAGTTAGCTCAATAATAGCAATTATTGGTCTTATAAATATTCCAGTTATAAAATTTTCAGTAGAATGGTGGAATACTTTACACCAACCTGCGTCAGTAAAAATTTTGGAAGAAACAACAATTCATTCTTCAATGTTGACACCATTAGCTATAATGACTGCGGCATTTGCTCTATTTTCACTTTTGATATTTTTAATGAAATATAATACAGAACTGTTAAAGATTAAAAATAAAGGTCTTAATAGATTATGATTAGTGAACTACTAAATATGAATGGATACGGTGTATACGTTTGGTCATCATTTATATTTACTCTATTTTCTTTTAGCTTCTTGTACGCGGTAGTAAAATTAAATTTAATTAAAGAAAAAAAGAAATTTGAGGAAAATTATAAATCACTAGATGAAAAGAAACTTGCATCAGTAGCTAAGCAAAAAACGTACAGAGAGATATTAGCAAACACTTCCACATCTAAAGTTTAACTAAAATTCACATGTACGGAAAAAAAGTTAAATTTAGAGCCCTTTTTATTTTTTTAATTTTAATTTCATTAGTTCTTACAATTTTTTTGGTGGTTAAATCTCTTGAGGAAAACGTAGTATATTTTAAGTCTCCCACAGACATTAAAAACCTTAATGAAATCAAAAATGCTCAAAAAATTAGAGTTGGTGGAATGGTGAAAAAAAATTCTATTAAAATAAACGATAAAGAAATTTTTTTCGTAATTACGGATTTCAAAAATGAATTATTAGTCAACTTTAATGGATCTGTACCTAATCTGTTTGAAGAGGGTAAGGGTGTAGTTGCTGAGGGTTTCTTAAAGGATAAAAGTTTTCTAAATGCTGACAAGATTTTAGCAAAACATGATGAAAATTATATGCCTCCTGAAGTCAGCGAAGCTATGAGAAACAATTAATTTGTATGTCTAATTATTTAGGAAATTATTCTTTATATATTGCTTTAATTGCATCTGTTTATTTAATTTTTAAGTCATATTTGGATGCAAATTCAGAAAATAAATATTTAGATAAAAATTTTATTTTAATTACTTCAATACAAACTATAATGATTACGGTAAGTTTTTTTAGTCTAGTTGCAGCTTTTGTAATTTCAGATTTTAGTAATGAAACTGTTTTCAACAATTCTCATACTTTAAAACCTTTATTTTATAAAGTTTCAGGTACTTGGGGAAATCATGAGGGAAGTTTATTACTGTGGTTATTAGTTCTTTCAATTTTTCTATTTATTTTTTTATTAAATTCAAGATCACAAGATACTAAATACAAACTTCTAACGATATTATTTCAACAAATTATTATTTCAGGTTTTCTAGTTTTTATTTTATTAACTTCCAACCCATTCAAAACGCTATATCCAATTCCTAGAGAGGGATTAGGTTTGAACCCTATTTTACAAGACCCTGCTTTAGCTATTCATCCTCCAATTTTATATTTAGGTTATGTTGGAACATCTATTATCTTTTCAGCCTCACTTGCCTCAATGATTAGCGGAAATATTGGAGATAAGTGGGCAAGGCATATTAAAAAATGGGTTTTGGTATCTTGGGTATTTTTAACAATTGGTATTTTGCTTGGATCTATATGGGCATATTATGAGCTGGGCTGGGGAGGTTTTTGGTTTTGGGATCCTGTAGAAAATGTTTCATTAATGCCATGGTTTTGCTTAACAGCGCTACTGCATACTGTAATTGTATTACAGAAAAGAAATTCGTTTAAAGAGTGGACTATTATTTTGTCAATTACAACTTTCTCACTGAGTATGAGCGGCACTTTTCTTGTTAGGTCTGGAATTTTAAATTCGATTCACACTTTTGCAAACGATCCATCAAGAGGGCTATATATATTAAGTTTTCTTTTTATCTTAATATTGATGTCTATATTAATTTTCTTTTTTAATCAGAACAAAATATCAAACACACCTAAAGAGAATTTTATTTTAAGTAAAGAGACTGCAATATTAGTGAATAACTGGTTTATGATGTTTTTTTTATCTGTAGTGCTCGTTGGCACAATTTATCCAATTTTTCTTGAAGTTTTAAATGGTTCGAAAATTTCTGTTGGTCCACCTTTTTATCATAATCTTTTAATACCCTTCTTAATTCCTTTTTTAATATTCATGAGCTTTGGCCCAAGTTTGAAATGGATTAAAGATAAATTAAAAAAGTTTAATTATAATATTTTAATTATTTTTTTAGTTTCACTACTTATTTCATATGTCATTTTAACAAAAACCGAAAATTCGTTTCTGTTGTCTATTCCTCTGATAGTTTTGAGCATCTATCTTTTATTAGTAACAATTAAGGATTTTTTTGTTAGTAAATCCTCGATTAGCCAAAAAATTTCACATTTTGGTTTTAGTTTATTAATTACTAGTATCTTATTGAATGGCCTTTTCTCTAATGAATTCAATTCAAATATGAAAGTAGGAGATGAAAGAATATTCAATGAAAAAGTTGTAAAATTAAAAGAAGTTAATGTTACAGATGTGGACAATTATAAATCTCTTAAAGCTAGTTTTGAAATTACAAATAAAAATTCCTCTTTTGCTTTATACCCAGAAGTTAGGATTTACCAACAGCCATTAACTATTACGAGTGAAGCGGATATTAAGACAACATTATTTTCAGATAATTTTTTAGTATTTAATATTTTAAAAGACGATGGTTATTATAATGTAAGATATCAATATAAACCCTTAATGATTTGGATATGGATCTCAACTATATTTATTGGTTTTGGTGGTTTATTAAGTGTCATTAGAAAAAATGAGCAAAAATATTAAATTTTTAGGATTACTACTAACATTAATAATAATTTTTATAATCTTGCTCAAGGGATTGAACGTATCGAAAGATTACTCTAACGAGAAATTAAAAAGTAAAATAGATTTTTCACTTAATGCAAAAAAACTATTTTCTGATGAAATAATTAATATTTCAGACTTATTTGATAAAAATAGTCCTTCTGTAGTAAATATTTGGGCATCTTGGTGTGCACCATGTAGAGAAGAGCATCAGTTTTTAATGAAATTAAAAGATATGAACATAAATATAATTGGAATTAATTATAAAGACAGTTCAAAAAATGCGAAAAATTTTTTAAGCTCACTTGGAAATCCTTATTCAGAAGTTATTACTGATAATGATGGAACAAAATCAATAGAATTTGGAGCTATTGGTGTTCCTGAAACTTTTATTATAAGTGGTAAAACAAATGAGATAATAAAAAAGTATATCGGTCCTTTGACGAATGAAAATTTAATAGAAATAAAAAATTTATTAGAAAAAAATGCTTAAAATTTTAAAATTAATATTGCTGCTATATTTTAGTTTTAATTTTTCCTATGCTAATGAAATAAATACCAAAGTAGATCAAATTACAAAAAACTTAAGGTGTTTGATATGCCAAGGTCAATCTGTTTACGACTCTCAGTCCGATTTTGCATTAAGCATGAAGCTTGTTGTAAGAAATAAAATTGATGAAGGCAAAGAGGAAAAAGAAATTTATGATTATTTAAAAAATAAATATGGTGAATGGATCGTTTATGAGCCAGAATTAAATCAAAATACTTTTTTCCTTTGGTTAATTCCTTTGATTTTATTTGTTTTTGGTGGACTTTTAATTGTCAGAAAAGTATCTATAAAGTAGATCTAATTATGAAAATCTTAATTAAATTCCTCTTTATATTAATAGCCTACCTTTCATTTTCAAATACATATGCTGCAGAGGAACAATATTATAAAATAGGGGTTTTTGATTACGCTCATCAAACAGATATGATGGTGATAAACAAAAAGAATGTTACTGATAATACAATCAATATAAATTATCTAGGTGATTTAACCCAAATTTATGATTTAATGATTATGGGTGATATCGATGAATCATACACTCTAGATAATGAAGGAGGTATTAAAAATCGAGAAGAATATGCCCTTTATATTTCTACAGGTTTTCAAAAAAAATTAAATCCATCTGAAAGAATTTATATTATTCCAAGTTTTAGTGTAGGCTTTTATAATGAATTCAATAGAGGTAAAGATATGGGCTTCCCTATTGAGTTTAAAAGTGAAATAGAATTAAATTTTGAAACAAAAAACAACTTTATATTTGGTGTTACGTATAACCACATATCAAATGCAGACATAGGTAGTACAAATCCAGGATCAGACTCGATTATGATTGGATTTAGATATAAAACAAACTAAAAAACTATAAAAATATGAGATTAAAAGATTGTCATAACTTTTATGACTTTAGAAAACTGGCAAAACAAAAGCTTCCATCTCCAATATTTCATTATATTGATGGGGCCGCCGATGATGAAATAACTTATGCAAGAAATAGTAGTGCATTCAATGACGTTGACTTAGTTCCGAATGTCTTGAGAGGCGTTGAAAATGTGGACTTATCGACAACCATTTTTGGAAAAAAACTAGATTTACCTTTTTATTGTTCCCCAACAGCTTTGCAGAGGCTATTTCACTACGAAGGAGAAAGAGCTGTTGGAAAAGCTGCAAAGAAGTTTAACACAATGTTTGGTGTTTCGGCATTGGCTACAGTTAGCGTTGAGGAAATTTCATCTTTAATAGACACTCCAAAAATGTTTCAATTTTATTTCCATAAAGACAGAGGATTAAATGACTCTTGTTTAGAACGAGCAAAAGCAGCAAAATTTGATGTGATGGCTTTAACTGTTGATACGATAACAGGAGGAAATCGTGAAAGAGACTTAAGAACCGGATTTACATCACCACCAAAATTAACACTTTCGAGTTTGTTTAGTTTTGCCACAAAACCAATGTGGGGAATAAATTATTTAACCAAAGGAAAATTTGAACTACCACATCTTCAAGATTTCGTTAAAGAAGGCACTGACACAAATACTTCAATTGGTAATTATTTTTCTACTATGTTGGATCAATCTATGAACTGGGACGATGCTGAAAAATTGTGCTCTCAGTGGGGTGGCCATTTTGCGCTTAAGGGAGTTATGAGTGTTGAAGATGCTAAAAGAGCAGTTGATATCGGATGTACTGGTATAATGGTATCAAATCATGGTGGAAGACAACTTGATGGATCTAGATCACCATTCGATCAATTAGCTGAAATTGTTGATGCAGTTGGTGATAAGTTAGATGTTATTTGTGAAGGTGGATTTCAAAGAGGTACTCATATGTTAAAAGCATTATCTATGGGTGCAAAAGCATGTGCTGGTGGAAGATTATATCTTTATGCTTTAGCTGCAGCAGGTCAAGAAGGTGTTGAGAGAGCACTTAACTTATATAAAACTGAATTGGTAAGAGACATGAAATTAATGGGCTGCACAAAGATCAGTGATCTTAATCGAAATAATTTAAGATTCCGAAATGCATGAGCTTGAAAAGTTGTTACAATTTTGAGGATTTTAGAAAGTTAGCTAAAAAAAGATTACCAGCTCCTATTTTTCATTACATTGATGGTGGTGCAGACGATGAAACCACTTTAAAAAGAAATACAAATTCATTTGACGATTGTGATTTAATCCCAAATATTCTTAGAAGTGTAGGAGAACCAGATTTATCAACCACAGTATTTGGTAGAAAAATAGATATGCCAATTTTTTTATCTCCTACCGCTATGCAAAGTTTATATCATCCTGATGGAGATAAAGCTTCAGCTAGAGCTGCAGAAAAATTTGGTACCATGTATAGCATGTCGACAATGGCATCATTTTCCATTGAAGAAATTGCTAACATATCAAGTGGTCCAAAATTATTTCAACTTTATATTCATAGAGATAAATCATTTACCGATGATTTAATTGATAGGTGCAAAAGAGCAAATTTTGATGGTTTGTGCTTAACTGTTGATACTTTGGTTGCGGGAAATAGAGAAAGAGATCACAGAACTGGTTTTACAACTCCTCCTAAATTTACTTTAGAAAGTATAATGAATTTTGCAATAAAACCAGGATGGTTATTTAGATATTTTACAAACAAAAAATTTGAACTAGCTAATATTAAACACAAAACTGATAAAGGAACTAGTATAACTAAATCCGTAATAGATTATGTTAATGAACAGTACGATCCTAATATGAACTGGGATGATGCAGAATATTGTATAAAAAAATGGGATGGACCTTTTGCGCTAAAGGGTGTGATGTCTGTAGAGGATGCAAAAAGAGCAGTTGATATTGGTTGTACAGCGATAATAATTTCTAATCATGGAGGAAGACAGCTTGACGGATCTAGAACTCCATTTGATCAACTAAAGGCTATCTCAGATGCTGTGGGTGACAAGGTTGAGATAATTTTAGATGGAGGTGTTAGACGGGGAACTCATGTTCTCAAGGCTTTAGCTGCAGGTGCAACTGCTTGTAGTTTTGGTAAAGCTTTTTTGTTCAGTTTAGGAGCAGGTGGTCAGCAAGGAGTAGAGAGGCTGCTTCAAAATATGCACGATGAAATTAGAAGAAATATGATCCTTATGGGCTGCAAAAGTGTAAAAGAGTTAGATAGATCAAAGATAATTTACCGTAATTAAATATTTTTTATAGATAATTTTTATTATTATTTTCACTTTAAATAAATAGACATGAAGTTGCTTTTCAGTTAGTTTGTCGACGAAAAATTATGATTGAACTATCAAAAGCCTTAGACCGTTTAGGAACTGAAAGTGCATTTTCTGTTTTAGCAGAGGCAAAAAAATTAGAAGCACAAGGTAAACCTATGATCCATTTAGGTCTAGGTCAGCCTGATTTTAAAACTCCAAAACATGTAGTTGAAGCTGCAAAAAAAGCACTAGATGATGGACATCACGGTTATGTATTATCAAATGGTATTCCAGAATGTCGTGAAGCTGTAGCTAGATGGGTAAAGAGACTTTACAGTACAGATATTGATCCAAATAGAGTTTTAATAATGCCAGGCGGAAAACCAACAATGTATTATGCAATTACTTGTTTTGGTGAACCGGGTGCTGAAATAATTCATCCAACACCAGCCTTTCCTATTTATGAATCAATGATCAATTACTCTGGAGCAAAAGCTGTTCCTTATGACTTAACTGAGGATAAAGATTTAAAATTTGATCCAGATAAACTTTTATCTTTAATAACTGATAAAACTAGACTTTTAATTTTAATAAACCCTAATAACCCAACTGGAAGTTTTGTTGAAAAACCTGCGATAGATTATTTAGCAAAAGAACTAGAAAAACATCCTCACGTAACAATATTAAGTGATGAAATTTATAGTAGACAAGTTTTTGACTATAAAGAAATGCCAACTTTTTTTAATTACCCAAACTTAAGAGATAGATTAATTGTTCTTGAGGGTTGGAGTAAAGCATATTCTATGACTGGATGGAGACTTGGATGGAGTTTTTGGCCAGAACATTTAGTTGAGCATGTAAACAAACTTTTGATTAATAGTGTATCATGTGTAAATGCTGCAGCTCAATATGCAGGTATTGCTGCATTAGATGGTCCAGAAGATTCAATTAAAGATATGCTTGATAAGTTTACATTAAGAAGAAATTTAATTCATAAAGGATTAAACGATTTACCAGGAGTTGAGTGTAGTTTGCCGGGAGGAGCTTTTTATGCTTTTCCTAATATAAAAGGGACTGGCATGAATGGATCTGAGTTTTGCAAAAAAGCTATGCATGAAGCAGGTGTAGCAATTGTTCCTGGTACTGCATTCGGTAAAACTTGTAATGATTACGTTAGATTTAGTTTTGCCGCATCTAGAGATAATATAATGCAAGCCTTAGAAAATATAGGCAAGATGCTCTCTAAATAAACTGTATTTTTAATTAATATTTTTGTAATATTAAAGAATGAACGAAACTGTCCAAGCAGAATTAAAAAATATATTTAACGGAAGATTTTCTACGTCTGAGTCTACTCGTGCAAATTATGCAAGAGGAGAAGATACCTATAACCCAATATTATCGAAGGCAGTTGTATTTCCAGAAACTAATGAAGAAGTTTCAAAAATTCTAAAAATTTGTAACGAGCATAAAATTCCTGTTGTCCCGTTTGGAACTGGCACATCTCTTGAGGGTCATGTTGTTGGAAATCAAAATGGTATTACAATTTCTCTAGAGAAAATGAATAAAGTTTTAAGCGTAAATGCTGAGGATTTTGATTGCAGAGTGCAGGCAAATGTAACAAGAAAGCAATTAAATGAATATTTAAGGGAAGATGGAGTATTTTTTCCAATAGATCCTGGTGCAGATGCTGCACTCGGTGGAATGGCATCTACCTCAGCTTCAGGAACAATGGCAGTGAAATATGGAACAATGAGAACAGTTATTTCTGGCTTAACGGTTGTTTTACCAAATGGAGACATAATTAAAACTGGTGCAAGAACTAAAAAAACTTCTGCGGGATATAACTTAACTAATTTGTTTATTGGATCTGAGGGAACTTTAGGAATTATTACAGAGGTTCAATTAAGATTATCACCAATACCTGAGAGCATAATGAGTGCAGTTTGCTATTTTCCAGATTTAGACTCAGCAGTAAAGACAGCGCAAGAAGTTATTCAGTACGGTGTTCCAATTGCAAGAATTGAAATGCTCAACAAAGACCAAATGGAAATTAGCATAAAATATTCAAAGTTAGAAAACATCAAAGCATCACCAACTTTATTCTTTGAATTTCATGGAAGTGAGCTATCGAATAACGAGTCTATTAAAGTTGTTGAAGAATTATCAAAAAATAATGGTGGAAGTGATTTTCAATGGGCATCTTCTCCAGAGGAACAAAAAATACTTTGGAAAGCAAGACATGATGTTTATTATTCAGTAAAAGCCTTAGGTCATGATATGAAAGTGTATTCTACAGATGTTTGTGTACCAATTTCCAAGTTAGTTGAGTGCATTTCATGGGCGGAAAAAGAAGTAAAAAAATTAGGTCTAACTGCACCAATGGTTGGTCATGTTGGAGATGGAAATTTTCACTCCATAATATTGTATGATCCTGATGATGAAGAAAAACAAAAAAAAATTAGACAGTATAGCGATGATCTAATTAATAAAGCTTTAGAGCTAGAGGGAACAATTACAGGAGAACATGGAATTGGTCTTCAAAAAAAACATTACTTATTAAGAGAGCACCCAGATAATTTACCAGTGATGAAAGCTATTAAAAGAAGTATCGATGTAAACAATATCATGAATCCTGGTAAGGTTTTTGATTTAAATTAATCCAAAATAAAATGAAAAAAATTTTAATCACGAGAAGGCTTTTAAGATCTTGTGAGGATAAAGCTAAAGAATTATTTGATGCTAACTTTAATTTAAATGATGAACTCTACTCTCAAAAGAAGCTAATAGAGATGAGTACAGGCTGTGATGGTATTTTATCGGCTTTGACAGATAAGCTCGATGCTGAAACAATTAATCAATTACCTGAAAGTGTAAAAATTATATCAAATTTTGCCGTAGGTTTTGGAAATATAGATTTAGAAGCTGCAAAGAAAAGAGGGATTGCAGTAACAAACACGCCAGATGTTTTAACTGATGCTACTGCAGAAATTGGGGTTTTGTTGATATTAGGTGCATGCAGAAGAGCATCTGAAGGAATTGAAAAAGCTAGAGAAGGTGGCTGGGTTTGGTCAGCAGATATGTTGATTGGTAAACAATTAACGGGCACTAGACTTGGAATACTTGGTATGGGTAGAATTGGTCAAAAAATAGCTAAAATAGCTAAATCTCTAGGTATGATAATTCATTACCACAATCGTTCAAAATTAAGCGAAGAAAAAGAACAAGGCGCAACTTACCACGATAACTTAAATGATTTGATGAAAGTCTCTGATGTCCTTTCGGTATGTTGTCCTGCATCTAAAGAGACAATAAATTTAATCAATAAAGATACACTAGAACTATTACCAAAAGGTGCAGTCGTGACCAATGTTGCAAGAGGAGATATTATTGAAGATGAAGCTTTAATAGATGCTTTGGAAAGAAGAAAAGTTTATGCAGTCGGGCTAGATGTATACAAAAATGAACCAAATTTAAATCCAGGATATCTTAAACACAAAAGTGCTTTTATTCTTCCTCATTTAGGTAGTGCAACTAAAGAAACTAGAACTGCAATGGCCAATCTGGCCATAGATAATATGGATGAGTTTTTCAAAACAGGCGACTGCAAAAACAAAGTAAATTAACAATCTGAAGTTGTAATTGGTAATTAAAATTATTCTAACTTTCTAGACATATTTTTTATTTCAATTTAAAATTTATTTATAAAAAATAAATTTAGAGAGGAAATAATGAAAGCACAGGTTTTACATAAGTATGACCCAGAAATGAAAGCAGATGTTTGGGTCACAGGTGAAGAGTTACCAAATCCTAAAATTGAGAAAGCAAGCGATGTGATTGTTAAAATTGGAGCTGCAGGTGTTTGTAGAACTGATTTGCATATAATTGAAGGAGTTTGGAAGCACATTACAGATCAAAATAACGATCTGTTGCCGATGGTAATGGGACATGAGAACGCTGGATGGATAGAGGAAGTTGGTAAAGATGTTACAGGATTTAAAAAAGGTGATGCAGTTATTTTACACCCTAAAGTTTCTGGCACAGGAGGAACATGCTTAGATTGTAGAAGAGGAAACGACATGCATGCTGAAGATCCAATTTTTGCAGGTTTGAATGTAAAACACGGGGGATATTCAGAATTACTTCAAACTAGCGTAAGAAATCTAATAAAAATTCCAAAAGTTTTAGGTCCAATAGACGTTGCGCCATTTTCAGACGCAGGTTTGACTGCTTACAGAGTTGTAAAAAAAGCTACTAGACACCTTCTGCCAGGTGAAAATTGTGTAATCATAGGTGCTGGTGGATTAGGACATATAGCAATTCAATGTATGAAAGCAATGTGTGCTGCAAATATTATTGTTGTTGAAAAAGCAAAAGCACCTTTAGAACATGCAATGGAACTAGGAGCTGACCATGGGGTTTTAATAGATGGTAATGAAATTGAAAAAGTAAAAGAACTTACAAAAGGAAAAGGTGCAGAGGCTGTTATAGATTTTGTTGGTGAAAAAGGTTCTACGCCAATGGGAATTAAAATGACCAAAGCAACTGGGACTTTCTATATTGTAGGTTACGGAGAAGAAATAAGAGTTTTGGCGATTGATATGATCGATCAAGAAAAAAGTATAGTTGGAAGCTTAGTAGGTACATGGGCTGAATTATATGAATTAATGGAACTAGCAGATAAAGGTTTAGTAAAACTTTCAATGAAAGAATACAAACTTGAAGAAGCTAATAAAGCACTACATGATTTAAATGATGGTAAGATTAAAGGTCGTGCAGTGTTAGTTCCATAATTAACAACAAAGAGAGGAAAAAAGATGAAGACAATAAAAACTTGCGTAACCGCTCTAATATCAGCTTTGTTGGTATTTAGTCCTGTTGCGTATGCTGATAAGTGGAGTGATCAGTTTCCACATATCAAAGCAACTGGGGATATTCCTGGTGATTGTTCTTACGAGTCTATGTCTAAGAAAAACTATAAAGGCAAGACGCTTAAGATTAATACACATGCTGTACCAGTCATGGGAGAGCCAACAGCTCTACATGCTGAGCAGTTCGCTAAACTTACTGGAGCAAAAGTTGATGTTACTCATACACCAGCAGGTGACTTATATGCGAAAGCAATGGTACCATTTCAAGCTGGACAAGCTCCATATGACATCGTTTTTGGATTTTCAAACTTCATTAACGATTGGAGAAGATACTTAGAGCCAGTTCCAAAGAAATACGTTGAGATGAAACAAATGAAAGACGTTACTCCGTCTCACATCGGTGTAGCATCTTGGGATGGTGTTATGTATCAGTTTCCGGTTGATGGAGACAGACATTATCTAAAATATAGAAAAGATGTAATTGATAATCCTGAGTACCAAAAACAATATAAGGAAGCTACTGGTAAAGAACTAAGAGTTCCTCAAACTTGGAAAGAGTATGGAGAAATGGCAGCTTACTTTAATAATTGGGACTGGGATGGAGATGGCGAGAAAGAATACGGATCCGCTGAAGTAATGAAAAAAGACGATCTAATGTATGCTGCTTTCTATTCAAGATCTGCTGCTTACTCAAAAAATCCTAAAACACCTGGTGGTTTTTTCTTTGATTTAGAAACTATGAAACCACTAATTAACAATCCAGGTTTTGTTGAAGCTTTAACTGACTGGGTTGAGGCAACTAAATATGTTCCTCCAGGAGGAATAAATTTTGGTTTAGGTGATGAAATTGGATCATTTGGTGGAGGACAAACTTTGTTTAGTTTTTCATGGGATGATGCATTTGTTGCTGCTATGCAACCAGATAGTCCAATAAACAATAAAGTTGGTGCTGCACAGTTACCAGGAGCAATGAAAGTTTGGAATAGAAAAACTAACTCTTGGGATGAAGGCTTTAACCAAGCTCCTTTCTTCGTATGGGGATGGGCAGTTGGAGTAGCTAAGAAAAGTAAAGAGAAAGAAATGGCTTTCGATTACCTATGTTTCTTTGCTAACGAAGCTAACCACCAAGCAGATATTGGAATTGGTAGATTTGGTGTAAACCCATTTAGAAATGATGACTTTAAAGTTGATGTATGGACACAAATTGGTTGGGATAAAGATATTGCTCAATCATATGTTGATACTCTTGCACAAATGGAACAAAGTAAAAATAGAGTATTTCCATTAAGAGTTCCTGGAACTTTTGAGTTTAATGCTGCATTGGCTACTGCTGCTGCAAAAGCATTAGCTGGTCAATTATCTCCACAAGCTGCTTTAGACGAAGCTGCTAAACAGTGGGAAGATATACTTAACAGAGTAGGAAAAGATAACGTAAGAAAAGCCTATGCTGTTGGTGTAGCAATGGAAGATAATAAGCAATAATTTTGTAAAACTTGTGGCCGTTTTTTAACGGCCACATTTTAAAATAATCCAAAAAAAAATTATGAATTTTAAACACAAGTTTGTTTTTTTATTCCCAGGATTGTTTGTACTTATTGGGATTCTAATCTTTCCAATTATTTTTACTATTAGATTAAGTCTTTCTGGATGGAATAGTTATACCCCAGAAATGAACTTCATAGGTATTACGAATTATATAAGGTTATTTACTGATGACCCGAGGTTTTGGGAGTCCTTTTTTAGGTTAAGTTTTTTATCTGTTACCACAGTTATTCTTCAATATGTTATCGGATTTGCTCTAGCGATGATGGTTTGGAGAGAAATAAAATTTAAAAGATTTTTTAGAGTAATTTTTCTAGTACCCATGATGACAACTCCAGTAATAATGACAGTTATTTGGAGAACATTTTTTCATGAGTCCCTCGGTCCTGTAAATGATTTGTTAGGTGGATTAGGAGTAAAACCTATTTTATGGTTGAGTGATCCAGTTATTGCGAAGTTTACTGTTATAATTGTTGAGGTTTGGCAATGGACACCGTTTATGTTTTTGCTATTACTAGCTGGACTTTTGTCACTTCCAAAAGAACCCTTCTTAGCAGCCGCTATAGATGGAGCAAGTCCATTTAGAAAATTTGTTTATGTAACTTTTCCTTTGATGGCTCCAATATCAATTGGAGCAATAATAATAAGACTTATCGAGGCATCAAAAATAATGGATACAGTATTTGTTTTGACTTCAGGAGGGCCAGGTACTGCAACTGAGACGTCAAGTTTTTATATTTATATTAAAGGATTAAGAGAATTTCAGATGGGTTATGCAGCAACCTTATCTTTTACTTATCTTGTCATAATGATTATCAGTTTAACGATAATAGCTAAAGTTTTAACCAAATTAATGATCAAAGAATAACTCTATGAGCAAACTTTACACTTTTCTTAAATATTTCTTTATTACATTTTGGACTGTATTTGTCGTTGCACCATTTCTGTGGGCTGTATCAACATCTTTTAAAGACTTCCAATCTGTAAATAGTAAAGTAACTTATATACCTTGGTTAGATTTCGAACCAACACTGGAGGGTTGGAGAGTTTTAATTAAGTCTCCTGCTAAAGGTGGAGTAGATATTGTTGAGCCTTATTTTAATAGTATTTTTGTAACCTGTACTGCTAGTTTAATAAGTATTGTTCTTGGTACTCTTGCTGCCTATGCACTATCAAGATTTACCTTTAAAGCCGGATTTGTAAGAAACAACGATATTACTTTTTTCTTCATTTCACAAAGAATCATGCCTCCAATTGTATTATCAATTCCTTTCTTTATTTTTCTAAGCACAATAGGATTGCTTGATAGTTTATTAGGTCTAGTGGTCGTATATATCGTTTTATTGATGCCAATTGCTGTTTGGATTATGGTAGATTTTTTTAATAGAGTTCCAAAAGAATTAGATGAGACTGCATTAATTGACGGGTGTAATCCCTATCAAGCTTTCTATAAAGTTGTTTTACCAAATTCAATACCTGGATTAATTGTTGCGGGAATGTTTTGTATTATTTTTGGATGGATAGATTTCTTTTTTGCATTTATTTTGACATTTACTGAAGTACAATTGTTACCTGTAAAAGTTGTTGCACTTAATTCATCAATAACACCATGGTGGAGCCTTTCGGCATCAGCTTTAGTCTCAGTTGCACCATTAATAATCGTTGCATTTATAGTTGAGAGATATCTATCAAAAGGAAATTTATCAGGAGCATTAAAATAATGAATTTAATTGGAGAGAAAATTTCTTATAAACCTGATGAGCAATTTCATTTAAACGATGTCTCGTTTAATTTTAAAAAAGGTAATTTGTATACCATTTTAGGCAGAACTTTATCTGGCAAAACGACTCTTTTAAAAACAATTGCAGGATTATTAAATCCAGATCAAGGCTCAATTTCTTTTGAGGAAAAAGACTTTATTAAAATACCAGTTTGGGAAAGAAATGTTGCTATGGTCTATCAACAATTTATTAATTACCCTCATTTAAATGTCTATGAAAACATAACTTTTCCATTAGAACAAAGAAAATTAAGTCCTGAGCAAATAAAAAAAGATGTAGATGAAGCTCTAAAAACTGTTGGATTAGTTGGATTTGAAAATAGAAAAATTCAGGAATTATCTGGCGGACAGCAACAAAGAGTTGCGCTTGCAAGATCACTTGCAAAAAAAGCAAAAATTTTATTGCTGGACGAACCGTTAGTTAATTTAGATTATAAACTTAGAGAGCAATTAAGAGAAGAATTTAAAAGAATTTTCTCAGAAGGACTTTCCCAAGATACAATTTTAATTTACTCAACAACAGATCCTCAAGAAGTAATGGAACTAAATGGAGAAGTAATTGTTTTAGATGAAGGGAGGGTATTACAAAAAGGGCCTGCCAAAGAGATTTTTGAAAATCCATCTAATTTAAAAGTTGCAGAAATATCAAATGATCCACCAATGAATGTTCTGAAGGGTTCAAAAAATTCAAAAAATCTGAACTTTGAGAATATTTCTCTAGAAATTCCAAATCATTTTAAGAATTTAGAAGATAAAGATTATAATTTTGGAATTAGAGCTTCAGAGATAAAACTTGATGAAAATGGTGAAGAATTCGAAATAGAATTGGCAGAGATTAGTGGTTCAGAAACATTGCTTCACTTAAAAAGAGGAAATTCAAAATTAATTGCTTTAATCGAGGAAGTAATGAATTTTAAAATTCATGAGAAAGTAAAAATAAATTTTAATGCAAATAAGTTTTATGCTTTTGGAGAAGATGAAAAATTAGTTTCGTCGCCATATGGAGGAACAGATGGCTAAAATTGATTTATCAAATATCTCTCATACTTATAATCCTCTAGATCCAAAACCAACATATGCTCTTAATCCGTTTTCAATGACTTGGGAAAATGGCAAGCGGTATGCAATTTTGGGACCTTCTGGGTGTGGAAAAACCACGATGTTAAACATTGTTTCTGGATTAGTGAGGCCATCCAAAGGTGAAATATTATTCGATGAAACACCTGTGACTGATTTAAAAACAGAAGATAGAAATATTGCCCAGGTTTTCCAGTTCCCAGTAATTTACAATACAATGACTGTTTATGATAATTTAGCGTTTCCACTAAGATGCAGGGAATTTACAAAAGAAAAAATTGAAGAAAGAGTAAAAGCAGTTTCAGATACTTTAAATTTATCTTCATTTTTAAACTCACCAGCAAGAAAATTAACGGCTGATCAAAAACAACTTATCTCTTTAGGTAGAGGGTTGGTTCGAGAAGACGTTGCAGCTGTTTTAATGGACGAACCTCTTACGGTTATAGACCCAGATTTAAAATTTAGACTTCGAAGAAACTTAAAAGAAATCAATGAACAATATAAAACAACATTGGTTTATGTAACTCATGATCAAAACGAAGCTATGACTTTTGCAGAAAATATAATTGTTATGGATCAAGGTGAAATCGTACAAGTTGGATTGCCAAAAGATTTATTTGAAAAACCTAAAACAACTTTTGTAGGTTATTTTATTGGCTCCCCTGCAATGAATATCTTTCATTCAACTGTTTCTTCTGATCATGAAGTAAAAATTAATGATACTACAATTAAGACAAATTCAAATTTAGGAAATTTAAAAGATAAAAATGTTAAACTGGGTATTAGATCCGAGTTCATAGAATTGGCTGAAAAAGAAAAAAGTAATACAGTTAAAATTAAACTTACAAGAGTTGAGGACTTTGGTAATTTTAAGCTCCTTACAGGAAAAATGGGTGATTTAGTGATTAAGTCAAAAGTAGAAAGAGAAAAACCCATTCCAGATGGAGAATTAAATTTATATTTTCCACCAGAGAAATGTTGCGTTTATTCTGACGAAAAATTAGTTTAAGAGATAAATGAAACTCCTAAATTTATCAGCACAACAACTTTTAAAAAAACTTAAAAATAAACAATTAACTTCCGTTGAACTTTGTAAAGCATATATCAATCAAAAAAAAAAATATGATAAGAATATTCAAGCTTGGGAATATTTTAATGAAAAAAAACTCCTAAGTGATGCAAAAAAATCTGATAATCAGAGAAAAAAATTAAAATCTTTAGGGGTTTTGCATGGTCTACCAGTAGCACTTAAAGATATTATCTCAACATCTGAAATGCCAACAAAATATGGTGCAAGAATAAATTTAAAAAAAAAGAATAATTCAGATGCTAAAATTGTTGAGCTCTTAAAAAAGGCTGGAGCAATAATTATGGGCAAAACTGTAACTTGTGAATTAGCTTTCTTATCGCCATCAAAAACCAAAAATCCACATGATTATTCAAGAACACCAGGAGGTTCATCTAGTGGTTCTGCAGCTGTTATTGCATCTGATATGGCACCATTATCAATTGGAACTCAAACGGGTGGATCTGTAATCAGGCCAGCCTCTTATTGTGGAGTTGTTGGTTATAAACCTACCTATGGATTAATTTCTAGAAATGGTATTTTGCAAACATCATATAATTTAGATCAAGTCGGAGTATTTGGAAAAACAATTAGTGATGTAGCACTATTATCGAAAGTTTTGTTTGCTAGAGACGGTGCAGATGAAACAACAACAAATATTAATTTTCTTAATAAAAAAATTAAAATAAAAAAATCAAAATTTGTTTTTTATAAAACCAAACGCTGGAGAAATGTTGACAGTATTTCAAAAAAATCATTTAACAAATTTATTTTAAATAATAAAAAAATAGTAAAGGTTGAAACTGCTCCTAAATATTTTGAAGATATGATTGATTGTCATACAATTATATATGAGACAGAGATGGCTCAAAATTTCCATCATTATTACAAAACTTCAAAAGGAAAACTTTCTATAGAAATTAAGAGAGCAATTATTAACGGACTAAAACATTCGGCAAAAGATTATGCTTTAGCTTTAGATGCGATGAGAACATACTCAAAAAACTTAGATAGTATATTTGAAAGGTTTGATGCAATTATAACGCCAAGTAGTTGTGGAATTGCTGACAAAGGATTTAAGACAACTGGGAGTCCAGAATTTAATAAGATTTGGTCTCTTGCACATGTGCCCTGCATTTCACTGCCAATTTTAAAAGGCGAAAAAAATTTGCCTTTAGGAGTTCAAATTATAGGCAAACAATTTGAAGATCTAAGCATGTTAAACCATGCCAAAATATTCAATAATTAAAGATAATTCATAAACATTTACAATCATAGATTGTAATTAAGTGAAAAATCCTCACTTTTTTAAAATGACTCTAAGAAACATATATGCTTTAAATGCGTCAGTTAATTAACTTAAAGAGGAGAAATAATGATTAAAGAAAAAAAGCTATTGAAGGGTAAAACTCCTTCAAGACGTAAATTCTTTAAGGCTGCTGCTGCGACTGGTGTTGCTGCTGTAGCTGCATCATCTTTAGCTGCTCCAGCCGTTGCCAAAGAAAGAATTGAAGCTTCTATGGTAGCTACATGGGGAAGAGATTTCCCAGGTTTAGGAACTGGTGCGCAAAGATTTGCTCAAAGAATTACAGACATGAGTGATGGAAGAATTCAAGTCACTTACTATGCAGCAAACGAGAGGGTTAAAGCGTTTGACTCATTTGATGAAGTTGCTTCAGGTAACTCGCAAATGTATCACGCTGCTGACTACTACTGGGTTAAAAAAGATCCAGCTTGGGGTTACTTTACAGCTGTACCTTTCGGTTTCACTTACACTGAAATGAACGCATGGATTAGATTTGCTGGTGGTCAACAATTATGGGATGAACTATCAGACAAATTCGGTCTAAAAAACTTTATGTGTGGAAGCACAGGAGTTCAAATGGGTGGATGGTTTAACAAGAAAATTAGAAGCCCTAATGACTTCAAAGGTCTTAAAATGCGTATGCCTGGATTAGGTGGACAAGTTATCGGTAAACTTGGAGGATCTCCAGTTTCACTTCCTGGTGGACAAATTTACGAAAACCTTGTTTCTGGTGCAATTGATGCAACAGAGTGGGTAGGTCCATGGAATGATGAAGCTATGAAATTCCAAGAAGCTGCTAAATACTACTACTATCCTGGAATGCACGAGCCAGGATCTATGTTAGCATGTGGTACTAACAAATCTTGGTTTACAAGCTTATCAAAATCAGATCAGCTATTAATTGAAGCTGCAGCTGCGATGGAAAATGACGTTATGATGTCAGAGTACAACGCTAAAAATGGTGCTGCGCTTGCAAGATTAATAAACGATCATGGTGTTAAACTAGAGAAGTTTAGCGACAAAGTTTATGATGGTTTTGCTAAAGCTGCTAATGAAGTATTTGAGGAAACAAGAGCAAGCAGTGGTCTCGCTGAGAGAATCCACTCTAGTTTCTTACAGGCTAGAAAAGACATTGGTTCTTGGACCAACTTGTCTGACTCACCTTACATTTCTCAAAGAAACAGAGCATTAGGAATGTAATCTAACTAAATTTAGTTATTAAAGGGCCCTTAATTGGGCCCTTTTTTTTTAAACAAAAACGAGTATTACTTAGGTATTTTAAAATACTATGGTGACAAAAAATTCAAATCTTTCTCTATATCTTAGAATAATCAGTTATTCAGTTTTAGCTTTTACTTTAGCATTTCTTATTAATAATGTTTTAACAGTTTGGAGTGATTGGCCAGGAATAAAAAAAATTTTTTCGCATCATGAGATGTTTGGATATAAGAAAAAAGCTCTAGAGGGATCTGATTTAAATTATGGTTATATGCAAATTGGATTGTATTTGATTTGTATTGCTGCAGTCGTTTTTTATGTTTTTAAAACATATAGCCAAACTTTGGAGCAAGATTCAAAAATTTTATCAAGATTTTCAGCATATCTTGTTAGATCATCATTTTGGGCAGTATTTTTAGTTGGCGTAGCTGACTTTGTTATATCTTTTATGGTTGTTGAAAGATTATGGGAAGCAATCTTCAGTCCTGAAGTAAAAGCATTGATGGTTAAAGCCCCAGTCAGAATTACTTATATTCACTTTCCAATAATATTAATTTCTTTCGTGATTGGATATTTTACGAAATCAGTTGGCTTTATTTGGCTAGCAGTATTGGTTGTAGTAAGTGAATTCGTAATCGTATTATCAAGATTTATATTTTCATACGAACAAGCATTTCAAGGGGATCTAGTTAGATTTTGGTATGCTGCACTTTATTTGTTTGCTAGTGCATACGCCTTAATTCATGAAGGGCACGTAAGAGTTGATGTACTCTATTCTTCTTTTAGTGAAAAAAAGAAGGCATGGACAAATATGGTTGGATCGGCAGTTCTAGGAGTACCACTTACATTAATAGTTATATTTTTAGGTCTTAACGGAAAAGCCAGCATAATAAATGGTCCTGTTGTAGCTTTTGAAGTTACGCAACAAGGATCTAATGGTCTTTATCTTTTATATTTGATGGCTGTTTATCTAGCTGTTTTTGCTGTTACGATGTTAATTCAATTTACTAGTTATTTTATGGAAAGTAGTCACAAAATTTTAAAAGGTGTCAAAAATTAAATTATGGAAACATTCTTTTTAGCTGTTCTAGTTGTGATAATGATTGTTGCTCTTGCATCGGGTTACCCGGTTGCTTTTGCACTTCCTGGTTCAGCTATAATTGCAATTGGTTTAGCTGCATTTTTTGGCTACATCTTCGAGGGAGACTCCAGTGCCTTTTTTGCTGTAGATGGACCCATAGAATGGCTCGTTGCTGGTATTACAAATTTTAGGAGTAATTACTGGGATGTAGAGACAGATACTTTGATAGCAATTCCTTTATTTATATTCATGGGAATTATGCTTCAAAAATCAAAAATTGCTGAAGACTTATTAATAACAATGGGCCAATTATTTGGACCAATTCCTGGTGGTTTAGGAATTTCAGTTATATTTGTTGGAGCTCTATTAGCAGCAACGACTGGTATCGTTGGAGCAACTGTAATTGCGATGGGACTAATTTCGTTACCAACAATGTTAAATAACAAGTATGACAGACAACTTGCTAGTGGAATAGTTTGTTCATCAGGAACATTAGGTCAAATTATTCCTCCATCAATTGTTTTAATTATTATTGCTGACCAGTTGGCAAGTGCATCTGATGTTGCAAACAACTTAAGACAAAATGATTATAAAGCCTTAACTGGTGAATTTAATATGCCAGGTGAATTTAGAGTAGGTTCATCAAGTGCAGGTGATATGTTCTTAGGAGCACTTTTACCAGGTCTTGTTTTAGTTGCTCTTTATATGATCTATGTGTTTATTTTTGCTAGAATAAAGAAAGGTGTTGCACCACCAGTTCCATTTAAAGGAAATTTTGATTTAAAATTTTGGTTAAGAGTAGTTGTAATTATCATACCACCACTTGCATTAATATTCGCTGTATTAGGTTCAATTTTAATGGGTATTGCTACTGTAAACCAAGCAGGTTCAATTGGAGCAATTGGTGCCACTTTGATGGCTGGTTATAGATTATATGAAGGAAAGAAAAGTGCTTTCTATCCTTTAATTTTAATTATTGGATCTCTAATTCCAATTACATTCTTTGCATCAAATTATGAATTAAATGTAAAAAATTTGGAGGAAAGAGATTTAAGTGCAATCTTTATAACCGCTTTCTTTGTGGTCATACTTGTATACGGAATAGGTTGGAGTTTTTGGAGAACTTTTAAAACAGAAAATGTTTTAAAAGAAGTTGTAACAGAAACTTGTGTGACTACTTCAATGGTATTTATTATCCTTTTAGGAGCAGCAATGCTTACTTCAGGATTTAGAGCTTTTGGGGGAGAAGAATTAGTAAGAGACTTTTTACAAGATTTACCGGGTGGTTTTTGGACACAATTTGTTGTTGTGATGATTGTAATTTTCTTGCTAGGATTTTTCTTAGACTTTATTGAAATTGCAGTTGTTGTTGTTCCAATAATTGCACCAATATTATTAGCTGAAACAGGGGCTAACGTCACAGCCGTTTGGTTGGGAGTTATGATTGGTGTTAACTTACAGACTTCCTTCTTAACGCCGCCATTTGGATTTGCACTCTTTTATTTGAAAGGGGTAGCTCCAAAAATTGTTAAAACACTTGATATTTGGAAAGGTGTTGTGCCTTTTATAATCCTTCAGCTTATAGGATTGGGAATAGTCGGTGCATACCCTAGCTTAGTAAATTATCTACCAAATAGAGTATATTTAACTTCGAATGTTGCTCCTCCACCAATGAATCCTAAATTACAGTACTGTTTGCAAGAGTACAAATTTGCAAGATTTGATTCAAACGGTGAGACAATTAAAAATGCAATATTAAAATTCCAATCTGAGGCTCCAACTAATCTGCCAGATGATAAAATGGAAATTTTAGAAGATCATTTTGATAGTGCACTAGGAACTTTTGCTCTAGTCGATAAATTAAAAAAAGTTGAGGTCGAATACAATGCATATGCTGTTGATTATAGGGATCTGCATTTCACTGTTAGAAAGAAGCAAAAGAAAATACTTAAATTAAATAAAAAAATAGAAAAATATAAAGCAGAGATTAGAAATTTAGATGATGACGAATTAGATGAGAAAAACAAAATAGAATTAAGAATTGAGGATGTAAAACTTGAAATTGAGGAAATTCAAAACTCAATTCCAGAAACTTGGCAAGCTAAGAATTCAGAATTCGACAAAATAAATAAAGCTAAAAATACAACAACAAAAAGATATAGAAAGAATGTAGATGAAGCCTACGATCTACTTGATCAGTTCGCAATGTTCATAAACGATGGAGTAAAACTTCAAGAAGTATCAAAAGATATTAAACAGTTAGATTATTTTATAGCTATGGAAAGCAATACAAAAGTATATGAAAGATCAGTTACAATTATGGATGGATTGTTTGACAAGTTGAGTGAGATCTCTGGAATGGATGAATTTTTAAATAGTGTAGATGATTTATTATCAATGGTAGACTCAGACGAACTTGATCCAATGGCGATTAGAACAAAATCAAAAGAAGTTGTTGAGTTATTCAATAAAGAAGTTAGCTGGAGAGCAAATGCTAAAGAAAACTTAATGCCAAAACTTGAGGAATATAATAATGCAATCAAAGAAACAATTGGATTAAGGTTGCAGTCTAAACTTACCAAAGAGCAAGCTATCTATGTATCTAAATGTAATTCAATACATAGAGATATTTCACTAAATTTTTAAACTGTTAATTTATCAATTAATTCTGATCTTGTATAAAGACCCAAGTCTTCTGCCTTGGACTTTAATTTTTCATTAATCTCTTTTAATTTTGGAACATTTAAATCAAGCTTATTTGCAATTTCTATAATTGAACCAATTATTGGATCTATTTCTAATGGTTTGCCAGCATTTAAATCTTGAGCGGTTGAAGGTCTATGTCCTATAATTGAGACTCCACCCTTAATTCGATCCTCAATTGATATATTGAATTTAACTCCGATTTTTTCTCCAACTTGTTGGCACTCCTGCATTAAAACTTTTATTAAATTGTAAGTTTCAGGATCATTACCCATTTCATCCATAGTTTTATTTGTTAGAGCACTTACTGGGTTGAATGAACAATTCCCCCATAGTTTCACCCAAATTTCGTCTCTTAAATTCTTCTTCTGAGGAGCTTTTAAACCGCCTTCTATGAATAAACTTGAAATTATTTTTAGTCTTTCTGACCTGGTTCCATCTGGTTCACCTAAAGAAAATCGTTCACCATTACCATTATGTTTAATAACACCTGGCTCTAATATCTGACAAGCTGGATAAACTACACAACCAATTGCTCTTTCAGGCCCAAGAGTTTGCCATATTTTTCCACCTGGATCCACACTTTCAACTATTTGATTGTCTAATTTGGTACCCGTATTAGCTTTATGAAAGTACCACCAAGGTAATCCATTAATGGCGCATATAATTGAAGTTTTTTTACCCATAATTGGTTTTAAGCTTTCTGAAATTTTACTAATAGCGTTAGCTTTTACAGAAATAATTATGAAATCTTGTTCATCTAAATCTTTAGGATTGTCTGTTACATCAAATTTAAAATTAACTTTATTATCATCTCTTATAAAAGTTAATCCATTTTGCTCTATTGCTTTTTTATGTTCTCCTCTAGCAATTAAAGAGACTTGTGCGTTTGTTTTTTTTAAACTTGTAGCAATAAATCCACCAATAGACCCAGCTCCAAATATACAAATTTTAGTCATTAGTTCACTAATCCAAACTTTTTAGCTAAAGTATTTCTTTGTAGTTTACCTGTTGCACCTTTAGGAATTTCATTTACAAAAAATATTTTCTTTGGAATTTTAAATTTTGCAAGTTTTTCATTTGCATACATTTTTATATCATCTTCAGTACACTTCATGCCCTCTTTTATGATTATTGCGGTAGCTATATCTTCCCCAAGCATTTTATCTTCATATCCAAAGCAAACAGCTTGCTCAATATTTGGATGATCCATAAGAATGTTATCGACTTCTAAAGGTGAAATCTTTTCACCACCTTTATTAATTATTTCCTTCAATCTTCCTGAGATTTTTAGATAACCATCTTTATCAAAATATCCCTGATCTCCTGTTCTAAACCAACCATTTGAAAAGCTATTTTTATTTGCATCTGGATTATTTTCATATCCGGAAGTAACATTTTCACCCCTAATGCAAACTTCTCCCTCTTCTCCTTGATTTAAAATCTTGTTATTAGTATCCATAATACAAACTTCTGGCCCAGCAGGAATTCCTACAAAGCCAGGTTTTTGGGACTTAGGCGGTAAAGGATTTGAGGTCATTTGATGAGTAGCTTCCGTCATCCCATATGCTTCTATTACTGGACAATTAAATACCTCATTTAGTTTTTCAAATACAGCTGGAGGTAGAGATGCTGATGATGATCTTAAAAATCTAAGATTTAATTGTTTAGCAGTTTCTAGATTTTTATCTGCTCTCATCAATATTGCTTGATGCATTGTTGGTACTCCAGAATACCAAGTTATTTTCTCTCTTTTTGCATTATCTAAAAATTTTAATGCATTAAATCCACTACTTGCACATACAGATGCCCCTACCTTCATAGAGGCTGCAAGAACTGCAATTAAGCCATGTATATGAAATAATGGCATAATATTTAGACAATGATCTTTATCAGTTAAATTAAGACTTTTGGAGATATTATCTGCTGAAGAAAAAATATTTTTATTTGTTAATGGAACAATCTTAGGTCTTGATGTAGTGCCCGAAGTATGCAGCACAAGAGCTTCATGATCTTCGCCTGGCAAAACATAATCACTGCTTTTTTCAAAAAGATTGAAATCTCCGCTTAAAGTATTTCCGTCTGATTTTATTTCGCAAACAGGAATTTTTAATTTATTTGCGACTTCTACTACTGGATTTTTAGAATTTTTCTCTACAATCACTATCTTTGGTTTTAAATCCTCTAGGTAAAATTCGAATTCTTCAGATTTATAGTTAGGGTTTAAAGGTGCAGCAGACATGTAGCTTGAAATCGCCAAAAAACTAGTTGCCATGTAAGGACCGTTTGGCAAAACTATTGCTGCACGATCTTTATTATTAATACCATTACCTGATAATTGTTTTGAAATTCTTTCTATTAATGATTTTAAATCAACAAATTTTAGTGGAGAACTACTTTCAGATGTTATTGCAATTCGATTATCATTTTGTGTTTCTATAATATTTCTAACAATTCTAGAGTTCATTTAAATTAATAACCTTTTGCGTATCCATCTTTTCTTGGATCTGAACCGCCAACTAAATTTCCTTTTTCTCTATCTATTTGAATTGCTTGTCCACCTCCATGAGTACCATCTATATACTCAACATTATGACCGACTTCTTTTAAATTATTAAAAATTTTTTCATCAATACTTTTCTCTAATTTATAAATGTTATTGAAATGGAAAGCTCTAGGAAATGAAATGGCTTGTTGAGGAGTTAAGTTATAATCAATAATGCTATTTAAAACATGAACTTGTCCAACAGGTTGATATTGTCCCCCCATTACTCCATAAGATAATTCACATTCTCCTTTGTTGTTCATAACTATTCCAGGAATTATGGTATGTAGTGGTCTTTTTAATCCCTGAATACAATTAGGATGACCTTCCTCAACTCTAAAATTAGTTCCTCTATTGTGAAGAACCACTCCAGATTTATCACCTGTTATTCCAGATCCAAAAGCATAGCAAACAGAATTTATTATTGAAACTACATTTAAATCTCTGTCTACCACGCTTAAATAAACTGTTTCAGGATGGTTTGGAATATTTAGATCTCCTACATCTGCACAGCCATTAATAGATATATTTTTTGAAATATTATCTATATTTTGTTCACTTAATATTTTTTTCAAATCTAAATCTACAAATTCTGGATCACCAATATTTTCCTCTTTGAGTTTATATGCCTGCTTTGTAACTTCTGCTTCAAGATGAAATCTTTCAAATGAATTCACATCATATTTTTCAATACCTAACTTTTCTAATAACTTCATCATTATTAAAACTGTTATTCCAGGTCCGCTCGGAGGACATTGATGTATGATAATATCTCTATATCTATCTGATAAAGTGTCTGATTTAATAGTTTTTTGCTTATGGAAATCTTCAATTGTATGTAAGCCTCCAAACTCTTTTAAAGTTTTAACTAAATCTTCAGCAATTGATCCTTCATAAAATTCTTTAACTCCATTTTTTGAAATTTTTTCGAGAGTCTCTCCAAGTGCAGGATTTTTATTTACCTCATTAAATTGATAACTTTTACCATTATTTAGCATATGTTTTCTAGAATATGGGTTATCGTTTAATTTATTAAATACGTTGCTCCAGGCGTTAGCAACAACTTTAGTCACTTTAAAACCATTCTTTGCAATATCTATACCTTTGTGAAACAACTCCTCAAAATCGAGTTTTCCAAAATCATTATGAATTGAATTCCAAGCATCTAATGCACCAGGAATAGTTACTGCGTGAGGACTTGTTAATCCAATTTTATCTATATTCTTTTCCTTGAAATAATCAAAATTCGCTTTTGCTGGAGCAATACCTGATCCATTATATGAAACAGGGCCTTTTCCATTCATTTTTATTATTGCAAAACAATCTCCACCTATACTTGTGGCATTAGGCTCTGCAACAGACAGAACAACAGAAGCTGCAATAGCTGCATCAACTGCATTTCCACCTTTTTGTAATATTCTAAGAGCTTCTTCTGTAGCTAATGGATGTGATGTTGCGGCCATACCATTTGAAGAAATGGCATCTTTATCTTTTGTTGAATGATTATTCATAATAGAACTGTAATTTCATAAAAAATATAAATGATCAATAAAATAAATAAAAGTATTCTAATTTTTTCTGTATTTGCCTTTGGCTTTTTTATATCAAATTTACTGAGATCAATTACCGCAACATTAACACCTGCTCTTTCAACTGAATTCAATTTAAGTGCCGCAAATCTTGGACTTTTAGCTGGAGGATATTTTCTAGGGTTTTCGCTCATGCAAATTCCTACCGGTATGTTATTAGATAGATTTGGTCCAAAAAAAGTTATCGGATATTTATTAATCATTGCTCTTATTGGAACTATTTCATTTGCTTTTGCTAAAAGTTTTGCAGGTTTATTAATTTCTAGAATTTTCATTGGTGTAGGTGTTGCTGCTTGTTTAATGGGTCCTTTAACTGGTTATAGAGTATGGTTTGAAGAAAAATATCAACAACGTGCAAATTCATGGATGTTGATGGTTGCAAATTTTGGATTTGTTGCATCAACTCTACCAGTTCAAATTTTATTACCAATAATTGGTTGGCGATCTATTTTTTTAATTATAGCCTCTTTAATTTTGATAAGCATAATATTAATATCAATTTTAATACCTTCGTGGGAAACTAAGAGGGATGAAGACCAAAATAATAATCTTCAAAATCTTTCCCACATATGGAAAAATAAATTCTTTATTAGCTTAGTACCGCTTGCATTTTTTAATTATGGAGGCGTTCAAGCAATACAAACATTGTGGGCTGGACCATGGATGCTAAATGTAACAGGTTATGATGCAATACAAAGTGCGACAGGTTTATTTTGGATAAATGTAACTATGCTTTTTTCTTTTTTAATATGGGGATATTTTTTGCCAAAACTATCTTCCAAGGGAATTGACAGTATGAGAATTGTAAAATTTACACTTCCTGTAAGTTATATAATTTTATTTTTAATAGTCATAATGGGAGACAAAGCTGGTGCAACCATGTTCACTCTTTATATTTTATCATCAATAGTAATTTCTTTAACCCAACCAGCAATAGCATTAAATTTTCCTACTAAACTAGCAGGAAAATCTTTAACTTCATTCAATGTATTTTTATTTTCTGGTACTTTTTTTGTACAATGGATAATTGGTTTAATAATAGATTTTTCCAGAAATTTAGGTGCTACTATTACAATGAGCTATCAAATTTCTTTTTCAATTTTTTTATTTTTATGCATTTTAAGTTACTTATTTTTTTTAATATTAAATAAAAATGAATAAAAATTTTATCGGATATTTTCTATTATTATTTCAGCCACTTTTTATGGCTAGTAATTTAATTGTAGCAAGAGGTGGTGTTGATGATGTTCCTCCCATATCTTTATCTTTTTGGAGATGGTTTATTTTTTTCATTATTTTATTCGTCCTAAATTATAAGTATTTAGTTGATAATTTTCAGACTATTAAAAAAGAGAGTAAAAGAAGTTTTTTTCTAGGTTTGATGGGATGTGGTGTTTGTGGAATATTTCCATATATGGCTGGTTCATCTACAACCATTGTTAATATGGGAATTCTTTATACTTCTTCACCAATATTTATAATTTTAATCTCATATTTTCTTTTTAAAGATAAGATAAATATTTTCCAATTTATTGGCTTACTTTTTTGTCTAGTTGGAGTGTTTGCTGTAATTTTAAAGGGCGATATCAATTTACTTCTTGAATTAAAATTTGCTTCTGGAGATTTTTGGATGTTAGGAGCAGCATTAGGCTGGGCAATTTATACAGTTATGCTTTTTCAATGGAATTCAGAACTTAAATTTTTTCCAAGACTAACAATTATATCTTTCTTTGGTTTTTTATCTATTTTGCCTTTTTATTTTATAGAGCATTTTTATTTTGAAAAAACTTTATTTAATGAAGAATTTTATTATTGGATTTTGTTTGCAGCAATTTCTCCAGGTATAATCGCTTTCTCACTATACACATTAACTATTAAATATTTAGGACCATCAACAACTGGTTTCACGCTATACCTCTATACAATTTATGGAGCTTTTTATGGAATAATATTTTTTTCAGAGATTTTGGAAAATTATCATTTAATAGGTACCATATTTGTGTTTTTTGGTATTTATTTGGTAAGAAGAAAAAGTAAAAATGAAATTAAAGCCTAAAATGTTATTAGCAAAAATTCTGTTTTATATTTTTATTATTTACTTTGTAGTTTCTCTAATAGTTTATTTTTATCAAAGAAAATTATTATACCATCCTGGAGAAAATAATTATTTAGATGAGGGACCTCTATCTCACAAAATCGAAAAAGTAACTATTCAATCTGATAATGATCTAGTTGGATGGTATTACAAAAAAAATAATAACTCTAAAACTTTGCTTTTTTTTCACGGAAATGCTGGAAAATTAGATAATAGAATTTATAAACTAAATGAGTTTGCAGATTTAGATTTAAACTATTTAATTTTTGCATATAGAGGCTTTAGTGGAAACAAAGGCAAACCAACAGAAATTGGACTTTACAAAGATGCAATTAAAGCCAAGGAATGGCTTAATCAAAACAATATAGAAGATAAAGATATTGTTCTCTATGGAGAGTCTCTTGGCACTGCTGTAGCAATAGAGACCGCAAGTAACAATTTATTTGCAGGTATAATATTAGAGTCCCCATTTACATCCATGGAGATTTTGGCACAAAAATATTACCCATATCTTCCTGCAAAAATTATTTTAAAAGATAAATACAAATCCATTGAAAAAATTAACAAAATAAAGTTTCCCATGCATGTGATGCACGGGAAAAAGGATAATATAGTGCCATTTTATATGGGTGAAGAAATATTTAATAAATATGGTGGAGTTAAGTCAAATTATTTTAATGACAACGATGATCATATGATGGAATTTAATAAAGGTTTAATTCAATCAATCGATAATTTTATAAAAAGTTTAAATTAAGACATAATTTAAACAAATCCACATCACTTTTAAATTATAATTTTAGATATGTTTAAATTTCTTTTATTACTTTTTTTATTAATATTGCCAACAAAACTTAGTTCAGAAATAAATAATGAGTACTATGATAACAATTATTTCCATATTGGAAAAATGAACTCTTACAATAGCGAGTTCACTCTATATTTTAAAACACGGAAGAAAGCTATTTTAGCAAAGGGAGAATTTTCTAATTATATCAATGATTTTCCACAGGACTTATACTTATATGATAAAAATTTAAATAAAGATTACCCTTTGATTTCATATGACTGGTTTCCAAAAAAAGTAAAAAAAATTTCAAAAAAATATAATTACCCACTTTTCCCAGAGGATTTTGCTTACTATTTATTAAATGACAACAACACTTTAATTTTGATAAGTGCAAAAAAAAATTTTTATGAAAATTTAAAATATGACATAAAAAATAATAAGCTAGAAATTGCTAATACTTCTGGCAAATTAAATTTTATAATCTCTTCTTATGCTGAAAACTGTGGTTATAAATCTCTAAAAAATAATTTTGAGTGTAACATCTATAAACCTTTAATCTCTAAAAATTTGCTTAATTAACTTGGGTAAAAGCACTTGCAAACTTCTCAGCTTCAAATATTTGTAAGTCATCCTCTTTTTCTCCGAGCCCGAGACCAACAATAGGTACTTTATATTTCTTTGAAATCGCAATCAATATTCCACCTTTTGCAGTTCCATCAAGTTTTGTCATTATGATGCCTGTGATTGGAAGTAATTTATTAAATTCTTCGAGTTGATTAATTATATTTTGTCCCGATGTTGCATCTAAAACTAAAATAACCTCGTGAGGTGCTGTTTCATCACTTTTTTTAATTACATTTCCTATTTTTTTTAATTCATCCATTAAATTCTTTTTATTTTGCAATCTTCCTGCCGTGTCTACTATTACTTGATTTATGTTTTGACTTTGAGCTATTTCCATTGCTTTAAAAGCAACTGAAGCTGGATCTGAACCGGGATCTGATTTTACAATTTTAGCATCAACCCTGTTAGCCCATTCTTCCAATTGATCAATAGCAGCTGCTCTAAATGTATCGCATGCTGAAAAAAGAACTTTATTATTATTTTGTATAAATATTTTTCCTAATTTTCCAATAGTAGTTGTCTTGCCAACTCCATTAACACCTGAAACTAATATTATATTTGTCTTTTCTTTTTTTAAGAAAAAATCTTTCTTTTCTAGGGGTTTCATTAGCTCTAAAATATAATTATTAAGTATTTCAAAAACTTCCTTTATTGGATCATTTTTAGGATCAATCTTTTTTTGAGCAATTATAGATTTTATCTCTGAAGCTGCATCTATGCCCACGTCTGAGCCGATCAAGAATTCCTCTATTTTATCAAGAGTTGTATCGTCAATTTCTTTCTTAACTATTATTTCTTTAAGACCTGATGCTATATTACTTGCACTTCTTTTAAATCCGATTTTAAATTTTTCAAAAATACCCATTATATTTTGATATTAATTTTTTCAATTTCAGATACAGGACCTCTCATTTTTATATTTAATTCATTATCAATTTGAATATTTAAAATTCCTGTTGAAAATTCTATTTTTGAATTACTATTTTGTAGTTGATTTAAATTAGCTGCGACTGCTGTTGCACACGCCGCAGTCCCACAAGCTTTTGTTAAACCAGCACCCCTCTCCCAAACTTTAATTTTGTAATGTTGTTCACTAATTTTTTGAGCTATTGTGACATTACATTTTTCAGGGAAAACTTCATGATTTTCTATTAATGGTCCATATTTTTTTAAATTTATTTTTTCTATATCCTCGCAAAAATATACAACATGAGGGTTTCCAACATTCACTGCAATACCACCATTCATTTTGTTTCCGTCAATATCAATCATACCAAGTGATAGATTTTTAGTGTCAATATCTTTACTTAAAGGAATTTTGTTCCACTCTAAATTTGGAGTTCCAATTATTGTCTCAACATCTTTATTATTAAGGATCTTAGATTTTAATATTTTTGAGGATACCGAAATTTCAATTTCTTTTTTATTTTTTTCAATACTTAGTAAATAAGCAACGCATCTAGTTCCATTTCCACATGCATCTGAGCGGCTTCCATCCGAGTTAAAAAAAGCAACATCAGCATCAGCTTTTTGACTTTTGTTTATGTAGATCAACTGATCACACCCTATGAAATCTCTGTCACAAATTTTTAAGATTTGGTCATTTGATAAGTCTAAACTATTTATTCTCTGATCAATAATAACAAAGTCGTTACCTAATCCATCCATTTTAAATGCTTCAAATTCCATATAAATAATACTTAACTTATTTATTGACTTTTTGAACCTCTAATATAGTTTACGCGCACTTCCGCAAAATACAGCAATTTGCGGTGTCTTTGGAAACAAAGAGATCGACACCAGTCAGCGAGGGTTCGCCCACTGGTGCGATACTTGCTGTGCGAAATTATGTTTGAAAATTTAACTAATAAATTTGAGGAAATTTTCTCTTCATTAAAAAAAGCTCCTTCTCTTGATGAAAAGCAAGTTGATGAGGGTTTAAAAGGTATAAGGTTGGCCTTATTAGAAGCCGATGTTTCTTTAGATGTAGTTAAGGAGTTTATTAGTAGAGTTAAGCCCAAAGCGCTAGGTCAGGAAATTATAAGGTCAACTTCTCCCGGAGATATGGTTGTAAAAATCGTTTATGACGAAATAGTATCTTTTTTAGGTGATAAGAATTCTGAAATCTCCCTTAATGCTGTCCCTCCAGTTCCAATCATGTTAGTTGGATTGCAAGGTTCAGGAAAAACCACAACAACCTCAAAATTAGCAAAATTTTTAGAAAAAAATAATAAGAAAAAAGTAATGATGGCTAGTTTGGACGTTTACAGACCTGCCGCGCAAGAGCAATTGAGACTTTTGGGTGAACAAAATAATATTGAAACATTGCCAATTATAGAGGGCCAGCTTCCTGCTGATATTTGTAGAAGAGCTTTAAGTGCTGCAAATTTAAATGGTTGTGAAGTAGTTTTATTTGATACCGCTGGAAGAACACAAATAGATTTTCAAATGATGAATGAAATCAAACAAATTGAAACTATTATTAATCCTGCAGAAACTATACTAGTAGCAGATTCTCTAACAGGTCAAGTTGCTGCTAATGTAGCCAAGGAATTTAAAAATACAGTAAATTTAAGCGGTATTATACTCACAAGAGCAGATGGAGATGGAAGAGGTGGAGCAGCATTGAGTATGAAATATGTTGCTGAAGTACCCATAAAGTTTCTTGGTGTTGGAGAAAAAATTGAGAATTTTGAAGTTTTCCATCCTGATCGAATTGCAAATAGAATTTTGGGAATGGGAGATATCGTTTCCTTAGTTGAAAAAGCTTCAGAAGATTTAGATGAAGAAAATTTAAAGAAAACAGAAGAGAAACTTAAAAAAGGTCAATTCTCGATGGAAGATTATCTTTCTCAATTACGTCAAATGAAAAAGATGGGTGGAATAGAAGGCATAATGTCATTTCTCCCTGGAGTTTCAAAAATTAAATCACAAATGGACCAATCAGGAATAGATGAAAAAATTATAACTCAAAATGAAGCTGTTATTTTATCAATGACAAAGCAAGAAAGAGAAAATCCTAAAATTATAAATGGATCAAGAAAAAAAAGAATTGCTAATGGCTCAGGTACAGACATTGCCACTATCAATAAGTTGTTAAAACAATTTAAGATGATGTCAGAAATGATGAAAAAAATGTCTAAAGGAAACATGAAAGGAATGGCGGATAAAGGGATCCCGCCTGAACTATTTAATCAATTAAAATAAAGGAGATATAAGTAATGTTAAAAATGAGACTATCAATGGGAGGTACTAAAAAAAGGCCAGTATATAAAATTGTTGTGGCTGATAGTAGATTTCCAAGAGACGGAAGGTTTATAGAAAAATTAGGTTTTTATAATCCATTATTACCGAAGGATAAAAAGGAAAGAATTGGCTTAGATTCTGAGAGAATTAAATATTGGTTAGGTCAAGGAGCTCAACCAACAACAAGAGTTGCAAGATTATTGGGAGAAAACGATATAATGCCAATGCCTGAAAAAGGAAACAATCCTCAAAAAGCAATTCCTAAAAAAGATAGAAAAAAAGCTGACGAAGGTGGAGAAGCGAAACCAGAAGGAGATGCATCTAAATCAGCAGAAGCACCTAAGGAAGAAGCTAAGCCAGCAGAAGCACCTAAGGAAGAAGCTAAGCCAGCAGAAGCACCTAAGGAAGAAGAAAAAAAATAATGTTAGAAGCTCGTATATTCACACTCTATCCAGATTTTTTTCCAGGCTATTTAGGCCAAGGTATTTTTGGTAAAGCACTATCAGAGAATAAATGGAAAATAGATACTGTGGATATAAGAGAGTATGCATTTGATAAGCATAAAACTGTTGATGACACTCCTTATGGAGGAGGTGAAGGTATGTTAATGAAAGCAGATGTATTAGCAAAATCAATAGATAAGAATGTTAAAGATGGCGAAAAGATTATTTATCTAAGTCCGAAGGGTAAGTTGTTCAATCATCAATTAGCAAAACAACTATCTCAAGAAAAAACAATAAATATAATTTGTGGACACTTTGAAGGAGTTGATGAAAGATTGTTAAAAACAAGAAATATTGAGGAAGTAAGTATAGGAGACTTTGTTTTATCTGGAGGTGAAGGAGCTTCATTTGTAATTCTTGATGCAATTTTAAGATTTATTCCTGGTATTCTTGGTAATACAAATTCAGCTAAAGAAGAAAGTTTTGAAAACGGACTTTTAGAGTATCCTCAATTTACAAAACCTCAAATATGGGAGGAAAAAAGTGTTCCAGATGTGCTATTATCAGGCGATCACGCCAAAATTAAAGACTGGCGTTTATCTCAATCTGAGGCTATAACACGCGACCGAAGACCGGATTTGTGGCAATTATATAAAAAGACTAAAGAGAATTAAAATGAAGACAATTGAAGAAATTAATCAATCTAAAGTAAAAAAAATTATTTCTGAGAGAAAGCATCCAGAATTTTTTCCAGGTGATATTGTTAAAGTAGGAGTTAGAATAACTGAAGGAAAAAGAGATCGTATTCAATATTTTGAAGGTGTGTGTATTGCGAAAAAAAATAGAGATATCAATTCTTCTTTTACTGTAAGAAAAATTTCTTTTGGTGAGGGTGTGGAAAGAACATTTGCTTTATATAGTCCGATTGTAGATACAATTAAAGTTGTAAGGTCAGGAAAAGTTAGAAGAGCCAAGTTATATTATTTGAGAGATAGAACAGGTAAATCTGCAAGAATTGCAGAAAAAATTAAAAAGAAAATAGGTATAGATGTCGAAACTAAGATTCACCAAGTAACAAAAGAAAATGTTATGCCTGATACAGAGCAAAAAACAGCAGACAGCCCACAAGATACCAATAAAGATGCTCCAAAAGTAGAAGCAAAAAAACCAGAAGAAAAAAAAGAAACTAAAGAAGAAACCCCATCAGTAGAAAAAAAAACTGATGAAAAAAAAGAAAATCCTGAAGTAAAAAAATAATTTTTTACAATGCCTCAAACTATATACGATAAAATATGGAATGATCACCTTGTTCATCAACAAGAAGATGGGACTTCACTTTTATTTGTTGATAGACATTTAATTCATGAAGTTACTAGTCCACAAGCATTTGAAGGTTTAAGAAATTCTAATAGAAAAGTTAGACAACCTTCTTTAACTTTAGCAGTAGCAGATCACAATGTCCCAACAACGGATAGATCAGTGCCTATTACTGACAAAGATTCAAAAATACAAATTGAGACACTAGAAAAAAACTGTGCAGAATTTGGAATAAATCTTTTTGGAATGAACGATAAAAGACAAGGAATAGTTCATATTATTGGTCCAGAACAGGGATTTACACAACCTGGAACTATTATCGTTTGTGGTGATAGTCACACTGCTACTCACGGAGCATTTGGTGCATTAGCATTCGGAATTGGAACTTCGGAAGTGGAACATGTCTTGGCAACACAGACTTTAGTTCAAAAAAAATCAAAAAATTTTAGAATAAACGTTAATGGATCTCTTCCTGTTGGAGTAACATCTAAGGATGTAATATTACAAATAATCGGAAAAATTGGTACAGCTGGTGGAACTGGTTATGTAATTGAATATGCTGGAAACTTAATTTCGAATTTAAGTGTCGAACAAAGAATGACGATTTGCAATATGACAATTGAAGGTGGAGCAAGGGCTGGATTAATAGAGCCAGATGAAAAAGTTTTTAATTATTTAAAAGGTAAACCAATGTCTCCAAAGAATTCAAATTGGGACAAAGCATTAGAATATTGGAGTAAATTAAAGTCTGATGGTGATGCAGTATTTGACAAAGAAATCAGTCTTGAGGGCAAAGATATTAAACCAATGGTAACTTGGGGAACTTCGCCTCAGGATGTAGTAGATATTGATGGAATTGTTCCTGATCCTGAAAATGAGCAAAACGAAGACAGAAAAAATTCTATTAACAGGTCATTAAAATATATGGGTTTAAAGCCGAAAACTAAAATAAAAGATATTAGAATTGATAAAGTTTTTATTGGAAGTTGCACAAATGGAAGAATTGAAGATTTAAGAGAAGCTGCAAAAATCTTAAAAGATAAAAAAATTGCTTCTCATGTAAATGCAATGATAGTTCCTGGTTCAGGATTAGTAAAACAACAAGCAGAGCAAGAAGGTTTAGATGTAATATTTAAAAATTCTGGATTTGAATGGCGTGAGCCAGGTTGTTCAATGTGTTTAGCTATGAATGCAGATAAGTTGAAGCCAGAAGAAAGATGTGCATCAACATCAAATAGAAATTTCGAAGGAAGACAAGGACGAGGTGGAAGAACTCATTTAGTTAGTCCAGCTATGGCTGCTGCAGCTGCTATATCTGGAAATTTAGATGATGTTAGAAAATACAATAGTTAAATGAACAAATTCTCAACATTAAAAAGTATTCCTGTATATTTACCAATTGTAAATATCGATACAGATATGATTATTCCAAAGCAATTTTTAAAAACAATAAAAAGAACAGGACTTGGAAAAAATTTATTTTATGAAATGAGATATGACGAAAAAGGTAAAGTAGTAGATGACTTTATCTTAAATAAATCTCCATATGATAATTCTAAGATTTTAATTGCAGGGAATAATTTTGGATGTGGATCATCTAGAGAACATGCGCCATGGGCACTTTTAGACTTTGGTATTACTTGCGTTATAAGTACTAGTTACGCAGATATATTTTATAATAATTGTTTTAAAAATGGAATATTGCCTATTAAAGTTAATGATGAACAGATAAAAGAACTTTCTGAATATTCTAAGAGACAAGAAGAAATTGCAATAAATTTACCAGATCAAAAAATAATTTTTGGTAATAAAGAAATCAAATTTGAATTAGATGAATTTAAAAAAAAATGTTTAATTGAGGGACTAGATGATATTGCACTGTCTTTGGAAAAGTCTAATAAAATAATTTCATTTGAAGAAAAATTAAAATCCACAAAGCCTTGGATATTTAATGATTAAAGTCAAAAAAAGAAAATTCTTATTATTACCAGGCGATGGTATTGGTCCCGAGGTTATTGGTGAAGTTAAAAAGATTATAACTTGGTTTAATGTAAATAAATCTCTTGATTTTGATATGGAAGAAGCTTTAGTTGGAGGAGCATCTTACGACAAGAACGGAACACCGATTACAGATGAAGTATTTTATAAATCATTAGAATGTGAAGCGGTCATTTTAGGAGCTGTGGGTGGACCAAAATATGATAATTTAGATTTTTCCAAAAGACCTGAGAGAGCTCTTCTTAAGCTAAGAAAAGAATTAAAATTATTTGCAAATTTGAGACCTGCAATTTGTTTTAAACAATTAGTTGAGGCATCTACGCTAAAACCTGAAATCGTATCAGGTCTAGACATCATGATTGTTAGAGAATTGACAGGTGGTATTTATTTTGGTGAGCCGAGAGGTATCAAGCCAATTGATAATGGTGAGCGTAAAGGAATAAACACTCATACTTATACTTCATCAGAAATTAAAAGAGTTGCTAGAGTTGCATTTGATCTAGCAAAGAAGAGAAATAATAAAGTTACTTCCTGTGAAAAATCGAATGTTATGGAAGCAGGTCAATTATGGAAAGAGGAAGTTCAAAATCTTCACGATAAAGAATTTAAAGATGTTGAATTAAATCACATGCTTGCAGATAATTGTGCAATGCAACTTTTGAGAAATCCAAAGCAATTTGATGTAATTGTGACAGATAATTTGTTTGGTGATATGTTGTCAGATGAAGCATCTATGCTGACGGGATCTTTAGGTTTATTACCTTCAGCTTCTTTAGGTGCCAAAAATAAAGATGGTGAAATGAGAGCAATGTATGAGCCTGTTCATGGATCTGCTCCAGATATTGCAGGAAAAGGAATTGCAAATCCAATTGCAACCATCTTGAGTTTTGCAATGGCCCTCAGGTACTCTCTTGACTTAGATAAAGAGGCTGATGACTTAGAAAAAGCAGTGCAAAATGTACTAGATGATGGGTTAAGAACTAAAGATATTATGTCAAAAGGAACAAAAGAAATTTCAACTTCTGGTATGGGAGATGCGATTATTGCATATTTGCAAAAATAAAAAAATTAACTTAATTTGATACTATTAAATTTATGACTGTTTATTCCGCACCTGTGAAAGATATGATGTTCTTATTTGAACATCTAAAAGATAATAAAAATTATAACGAAATTGAAAAATATAAAGAAGTCACTTCTGATCTAGTAAAAGATATTTTAGAGGAAGCTGCAAAAATTAATGAAGAAATGCTTCTTCCTTTAGCAAAAGCTGGAGACGAAAATCCATGTGTCTATGAAAATGGAGTAGTTCGAACCCCTCCAGGTTATAAAGAGGCATATTCAAAATTTATAGAAGATGGATGGGTATCTTTAACTTGTGATCCAAAATATGGCGGTCAAGGAATGCCAAAAACTGTAAGTGCTTTTTTTGATGAAATGCTTTCATCATCAAGTTTATCTTTTAAATTATATAGTGAATTAAGCATAGGTGCATACAATTGTATTTTGAGTCATGCAACTGAAGAAATCAAAAACACATATCTTCCTAAAATTGTTGAGGGTAAATGGAGTGGGACAATGTGTTTAACAGAGCCTCAATGTGGAACAGATTTAGGATTAATAAAAACAAAGGCAATTAAAAATGAAAATGGTACTTATAATATAAGTGGACAAAAAATCTTTATTACTTCTGGTGACCACGATTTAACTGAAAATATTATACACCTTGTTTTAGCAAGAACGCAGGACGCACCAAAAGGAACGAAGGGGATAAGTTTATTTTTAGTACCAAAATATGAAATTAATGATGATGGATCAATTGGTCCAAGAAACGGCGTGAATACTGTTTCAATTGAATCAAAAATGGGTATTAAAGGTTCACCCGCATGTGTATTAAGTTTTGATGATGCCAAAGGGTATATGATCGGACCAGAGAACAAAGGCTTAAATTCTATGTTTACAATGATGAACTTAGAAAGAATCGTTGTCGGTATACAAGGATTAGGTCTATCTGAAACAGCTTATCAAACTGCTTTAAGTTACTCTAAAGAGAGAAAACAAGGTAAATCAAATAATAATTCTAATGGAGAAACAGATTTAATTATTAAGCACGCAGATATTCGAAGAAGTTTATTAAATATGAAGTCTATAATTGAGGGAGAAAGATCCTTATCTTTTTGGATGGCTCAGCAGGTAGATGTAAGCTTAAGTCATAGTTCAGACGAAGTAAAAAAAGATGCATCGGATATTGTAGGTCTTATGACCCCAGTAATTAAGTCATTTTTTACAGATATGGGTATGGAAATAACCAATGAAGCAATTCAGGTTTTTGGTGGCTATGGTTATACAAAAGACCAAGGTATAGAACAATTATTTAGAGATAATAGAATTACACCTATTTACGAAGGAACTAATTCTGTGCAGGCAATTGATTTTGTATTTAGAAAAATTAGTCAGAAAAAAGTTTTTGAAAATTTTATGAAATATGTAGATACAGAAATTCAAAATTGTTCAAAAGTAGACAATTTAAATGAACATGTAAAAAAAATATCTGAATTAAAAAATATATTGTCAGATTTCACGGACTGGATATCTCCTAACGGCAATACGCCAAAAGACGATATAAGCGCATCATGTAACGATTATTTAAGATTTTTTGGTTATTTTTGTCTTTCATTTATATGGCTAAAAACAATGAGAAAAAGCTATGAAAATTTGGAAAACAATAAAGAGTTTTATGAAGATAAATTAAATACAGGAAATTATTATTTTGACAAAATTTTGCCTAGAGCTGAGAGCCATTATAAATCTGCTATTTCTGGTAGTAAATATACTATGAGCGCAAAATTTAACTGATGAATAAATATAATCAGAACTTAGATAAAAATCCTTCAAATTATGTCCCGTTAACACCGCTTAGCTTTCTAGAAAGAGCAAAAGACATTTATCCAAATTATGAGGCTTTAGTATATGAAACAAAATCTTTCACATGGACTGAAGTATTTAACAGGTGCATCAAATTTGCAAGTGCACTAGAGAAAATTGGTATTGTTGAAGGAGACACAGTTTCAGTTATGACCTTTAATACTCCAGAGATTTTTGAAGCACATTACTCTGTTCCTATGACAGGAGCCGTTTTAAATACAATTAATTCAAGACTTGATGCAAAAACTGTTGCTTATATTTTAGAACACAGTGAAGCAAAAGTATTAATAATAGACAGGCAATTACATGCTGTTGCAGAAAAGGCTTTATCAACTTTAAAGGACAAACCAATTGTAATCGATGTTCAAGACGATTTTGCAGATCAATCCTTATTAAAAAAAATTGGAGATAGAGAATATGAGGAATTTTTAAATACTGGTGATGAAAATTATATTTGGAAAAAACCAAAGGATGAGTGGCAAGCGATTTCTTTAAGTTATACATCTGGAACAACTGGAAATCCAAAAGGTGTTGTTTATCATCATAGAGGTTCTTATTTAATGTCAACAGGTAGTGCCGTTGCTTGGAATATGCCAAATAGATTAAATTTTTTAACAGTTGTACCAATGTTCCACTGTAATGGATGGGGGTACCCGTGGACAATACCAATGTTAAATGGAAAAACAGTTTGTTTAAGAGCTATTGATGTAAAAAAAATATTTGAATTAATTGAAAAGCATGACATTACCCATTTTGGAGGTGCACCTATTGTACTTAATATGATAACAGGTGCATCACAAAATGATATCAAAGAATTAAAAAACAAAGTTTATGTTTTAACTGCTGGAGCACCACCTCCAAGTATTATTTTCAAAAAAATGAAAGCATTAGGATTTGAGGTAATGCATGTCTATGGTTTAACAGAAACATATGGACATGTTTTACAATGTGCTTGGAATGATGAATGGAATGGTTTTGAAGAAGATAAAATTAATGAAATTAAAGCAAGGCAAGGTGTGAGATTTCCAAACACAGAAGGAGTGGTTGTTTTAGATCCAGAAACTATGAAACCCGTGCCTAAGGATGGAGAAACCATTGGCGAGATAATGATCAAAGGTAATGTTGTAATGAAAGGGTATTTTAAAGACAAAGAGGCCACTGAAAAGGCTATGAAAGATGGATGGTTTCACTCTGGTGATTTGGCAGTTATTTATCCAGATGGATACATCAAGGTTAAAGATAGGTCGAAAGATATTATTATTTCAGGTGGAGAGAATATTTCTTCTATCGAAATCGAAAACACACTTTCTAAGCACCCAGCTGTTTCAATTGTTGCTGTAGTAGCAAAACCAGATGAGAAATGGGGAGAAGTTCCATGCGCATTTATAGAGAAAGTGGCAGATAAAGAGACAAATGAAAAAGAATTAATCGATTTTTGTAGAGAAACTCTAGCAGGATTCAAAATTCCAAAAAAAATAGACTTCTGTGAACTTCCAAAAACATCAACAGGCAAAATCCAAAAATTTGAATTAAGAAAAAGAGCTAAGGAACTTACTTAGATTTCTTTCAAATAAACAACTTACTTTCTTTACAAATAGATAAAAAGATGACACTAAGCTAAAAAATGAAAAACTTTTCTATTGCAAAATCAAGAAGACTTAGAGGTACGCCTTATACATCAAGAATTGAAAAACAAGGTGTTACAGCTTACACAATATACAATCATATGTTGCTTCCTGCTGCATTTGGTTCTTTAGAAGACTCATATCATCATTTAAAAGAGCATGTTCAAGTTTGGGATGTGGCTGCTGAAAGACAAGTAGAGATTACTGGAAAAGATGCTGCAAAATTGGTTCAACTTATGACTTGTAGAGATCTTTCGAAATCAAAAGATGGAAGATGTTATTATTGTCCAATCATAGATGATAATGCTGGATTAATTAATGATCCAGTTGTTTTAAGATTTAATGAGAATAAATGGTGGGTTTCTATTGCAGATACGGATGTAATCTTATTTGCAAAAGGATTGGCAATTGGAAATAAATTTGATGTAAATATTATCGAACCCGAAGTTGATATTATGGCTGTGCAAGGGCCTAAATCATTTAAATTAATGGAAAAAGTTTTTGGTGAAAAAATAACAAATTTAAAATTTTTTGGTTTTGATTATTTTGATTTTGCTGGAGCCAAACATTTAATTGCTCAATCAGGATGGTCTAAACAAGGCGGATATGAAATTTATGTAGAGAATAATGAGGCGGGTTTAAAACTATACGACCATTTATTTGAAATCGGAGATGAGTTTAATATTAGAGCAGGATGTCCTAATTTAATTGAACGTATTGAAAGTGGATTACTTTCTCAAGGAAACGACATGGACAATGGAGACAACCCATACGAATGTGGCTTTGATAAATATATTAATATTGATAGTGATGTTGAATTTTTAGGAAAAGAGAAATTAAAAAAAATAAAGTCTGAAGGAATTAAAAGAAAACTAATGGGCGTTAAAATTGATACTGATAAAATAAGCGTAACTGGTTCAATGAATTTAACAGATGAAAAAAATAATATAATCGGAGAACTAAGATCAGGTTGTTACAATCCAACTTTTAAACAGGTAATTGGTATAGCTATGATAAAAAAACCATATTTTGAAGCAAAGCAAACATTCAAAATTGATATAAATGGTAATAGTTTTAACGGAACAGTTTGCGATTTACCTTTCATTTAGTATAAATCTTTAAAATGACTAATATAGCTATCATCGGTGCAACCGGTAATGTTGGAAGAAAGACTCTAGAAGTTATAGAAAAAAAAGATATTAAATTTGATAACCTTTTTTTAGTTGCCTCTTCTAATAGTGCTGGAAAAAAAATAAGTTTTAAAGGTAAAGATTACGAAGTCCATGATCTTGAAAAATATGATTTTTCAAATGCGAATATAACTTTTTTTGCAGCAGGTGGTAAAATTGCAGAACAATATGCAGAAAGTGCAGCAAAATTAACAACTGTAATTGACAATTCCAGTTTTTTTAGAATGGACCCCGATGTTCCACTTATTGTGCCTCAAGTGAATGCAGAAAAAATTAATGAAATGAAAAAAAATATTGTGGCAAATCCTAACTGCTCAACAGCTCAGTTAGTATTAGCTCTTAAACCGTTACATGATTTATATAAAATAAAAAGGGTAATAGTTTCTACCTATCAATCTGTTTCTGGAGGTGGAAAAGCACCTATGGATGAATTGATTGAACAAACTAAATCTTATCTTGATGGAAATCCTGTTCAATCTAAAAATTTTACTAAACAAATAGCATTCAATATAATTCCTCACATTGATGTCTTTTCGGATGATGGATACACAAAAGAAGAATTGAAAATGACTAATGAAACAAAAAAAATACTTGATAATAATATAGAGTTAACAGCTACGTGCGTTAGAATTCCTGTTCTAGTGTCACATTCAGAGTCAGTAAATATAGAGTTTGAAAATCCTTACTCTCTTGATCAAATCAGAGAGGCATTAAATAATGCTGATGGTTGTAGAGTTATAGATAAAAGAGAAAATGGAGGATATAGCACACCAATAGAAGCAACTGGTAGTGATGAAACATTTATCTCCAGAATTAGAGATGATAAGACAAAAAAAAACTCAATTAATTTGTGGATCGTTTCAGATAACCTATTAAGAGGAGCCGCATTGAATTCTGTTGAAATTGCAGAAACAATAATGAAAGCAAATCAAAATGGAAAATAATCCTTTATCTCCTCACATTCAAATTTATAGATGGCATATTTCATCTTTAGTTTCAATATCTCATAGAATTACTGGAATAATAAATATATTGGCAATAACTTTAATTTGTATTTTTTTTATATTTTTTTCATTTAGTGAAGAAAGTCATGAATTTATAAAGTTATTCCTCCAATCTATTATTGGAAAATTTTTCATATTGGGTATTACATGGTCTTTTAGTTTCCAAATCTTAAGTGAGATAAGACATTTAATCATGGATTTTGGTTATGGATTTGAATTAAAAACCACAAAAATTACAGGGTTAATTGTAATATTTGGATCTTTTATATTAACTGTTTCAATTTATTTAATAGGACGAAATTTATTGTAATGAGAGCAGTAACAAAAAAATGGGTATTTTTAAAGGTGAGTTCTCTCATATTAGTACCTTTGATGTTATGGTTTGCTTTAAATTTGGTTAGTATTTATGATAAAAGTTACTTAGAGATATTAACTTTTCTAACTTCTCAACCTTCAAAGTTTATATTTAGTCTATTTCTTATTTTTGCGTACTTTTTCTCAGCATTAAGCATAAGTGAGGTTTTTGAAGACTATATTAAAGACGAAAAAATCAAAAATGCCGCAAACAAAGCTTTAAATTTTTTTGCTATAACAATTCCTTTAATTACAATATTTGCGGTATTTAAACTAACTATATGAAATCTTATAATATTATAGATCATGAATACGATGTCGTTGTCCTTGGCGCTGGAGGTTCAGGCCTAAGAGCTGCGGTTGGCTTAAGTGAAGCTGGATTAAAAACTGCATGCATTTCTAAAGTCTTTCCAACCAGAAGTCATACATCAGCTGCCCAAGGTGGAATTTCAGCAGCCCTTGGAAACATGGGAGAAGACGATTGGCGTTGGCATATGTACGATACTGTAAAAGGAGCAGATTGGTTAGGCGATCAAGATAGTATTGAATATTTGTGTAAGGAAGCTCCAAAAGCAGTACTAGAATTAGAAAAGTATGGTGTTCCTTTTAGTAGAACAGAAGATGGAAAAATTTATCAAAGACCATTTGGAGGAATGACAAAAAATTATGGAAATGGAATTGTACAAAGAACTTGTGCTGCAGCAGACAGAACTGGTCATGCAATTCTCCATACATTGTATGGTCAAGCACTTAAACATAATACAGAATTTTTTATTGAATATTTTGCATTAGACTTAATTATGAAAGATGGACAATGCAAAGGTTTAATTGCTTGGAATTTAAATGATGGAACAATTCATCGATTTAGATCTCACATAACAATTATAGCCACAGGGGGATATGGGAAGGTGTATTACTCAGCAACATCTGCACATACTTGTACTGGTGATGGTAATGCAATGGTATTAAGAGCTGGATTACCTCTTCAAGATATGGAGTTTGTACAATTTCACCCAACAGGAATATATGGACACGGAACACTTATTTCTGAAGGTGTAAGAGGTGAAGGTGGATATTTGGTAAACTCTAAGGGTGAAAGATTTATGGAGAGATATGCTCCCAACGCTAAAGATCTTGCATCAAGAGATGTAGTTAGCAGATCAATGTCAATAGAAATCAATGAGGGAAGAGGTGTTGGTAAAGATCAAGACCATGTTCATTTATATTTAAGTCATTTAGATAAAAAAGTAATTGAAGACAGATTGCCAGGCATTACAGAAGCAGCAAGATTATTTGCAAATGTAGATGTAACTAAAGAACCAATACCAGTTGTTCCAACTGTTCATTATAATATGGGTGGTATACCAACAAATTATAAAGCTGAAGTTTTAACAGTAAACGGATCTCAAAAAACAGTCCCAGGCTTGATGGCGATTGGTGAGGCCGCATGCGTATCTGTGCATGGAGCAAATAGATTAGGTTCAAATTCACTAATTGATTTGGTTGTTTTTGGAAGAGCTGCAGCTAAGAGAGCAGCGGAATTAGTAAAACCTGGTACGCCTCACGAAGAAGTTAGTGAAAGCGAAACTGAAAAATGTCTAAATAGATTTGATAAATTGAGGTATGCAGAGGGAGATAATGGAACTGCTGAACTTAGACTGGCGATGCAAAAAACAATGCAGTCTAAATGCGCTGTATTTAGAACTGAAAAGAATCTTAAAGAGGGTGTAGATGAGATCAGAAAAACCTATGACGGCATGGAATCGATTTCTGTTAAAGATAAATCGTTGGTATTCAATACTGATTTAGTTGAGACTTTAGAATTTGATAATTTAATTAGACAAGCGATAACAACTGTAGATTCTGCATATCACAGAAAAGAAAGCAGAGGAGCTCATGCTCGTGAAGATTATCCGAAAAGAAATGATGAAAAATTTATGAAACATACATTATCTTGGTGTGATGGAAAAAATACTAAAATTGAATACAGAGATGTACACACTTCAACATTAACAAATGAAGTCCAATATTTTCCTCCACAAGAAAGAGTGTATTAATGGTTCAATTAAATTTACCACAAAACTCAAAAGTTAATAAAGGTAAATATTTTAAAGACAAAACTGGTTCAAAGAATATTAGAAAAGTAAATGTTTATAGATGGGATCCAACCACTGGAGAGAACCCAAGGATAGACACATATGAAGTAGATATGGACAATTGTCCATCTAAAGTTTTAGATATACTAAATAAAATTAAAAACGAAATTGATCCAACACTTGCATATAGAAGATCTTGTGCGCATGGAGTTTGTGGTTCATGTGCAATGAATATGGGTGGAAAAAATGGTCTTGCATGTACTAAGCCACATGTAGAAATTAAGGGAGATATAGATATATACCCTTTGCCTCACTTAAAAGTAAAAAAAGATTTAATAGGAGACTTAAGTGGATTATATAAACAATACCAATCCATTGAACCTTGGTTAAAAAATAATTCAAAAAGTGAAACAACAGAAATACATCAATCTCCAGAAGATAGAGCTAAACTTGATGGAGCTTATGAATGTATAATGTGTGCTTGTTGTTCTACTTCATGTCCTAGTTATTGGTGGAATGGCGATAAGTATTTAGGTCCAGCAGTTTTATTACAAGCTTATAGATGGATAATGGATAGCAGAGACGAAGATAGAAAGGAAAGACTTCAAAAGGTTGCAGATGAACTTAAGCTTTATAGATGCCATACGATTTTGAACTGCACTAACGCATGTCCAAAAGGATTAAATCCAGCAAAAGCTATTGCTGAGATAAAGAAAATGCTTGCAACCACATAATTACTTATTTAAATACATCCATGAATTTAATTGAGCATTTTATTGATGGTAAAATTGTTTCAGGTACATCTGATAGAAAAGGAAAAGTATTTAATCCTGCTATAGGCAAACAAGAGTCTGAGGTTAGACTTGGTACAAAACAAGATCTTGATTTAGCAGTACAAAAAGCAAAAAAAGCATTTGAAACATGGTCAAATGTAACTCCAATACAAAGAGCTAGAATAATATTTAAATACAAAGAAATAATTGAAAAAAATTCTGACTTGCTAGCCAAGATGATTGTATCAGAGCATGGAAAAGTTTATGAAGATGCTAAAGGTTCTCTCACAAGAGGATTAGAGGTAGTTGAATTTGCATGTGGAATTCCACAAATGCTAAAAGGTGACTTTACAGAAAATGTAGGTACAAACATTGATAGCTGGTCAGTGAGACAGCCATTAGGTGTATGTGCAGGTATTACACCATTTAATTTTCCTGCAATGGTTCCAATGTGGATGTTTCCAATGGCAATAGCTTGCGGAAATACATTTGTATTAAAACCTTCTGAAAAAGATCCATCTTGTCCATTAAAACTTGCAGAGTTATTTAGTGAAGCTGGTTTACCAGATGGAGTTTTGAATGTTGTTAATGGAGACAAAGAAGTTGTAGATGCAATTTTGGAACATAAAGACATATCCGCGGTAAGTTTTGTTGGATCAACACCTATTGCTAAATATATTTATGAAAATGCAGCCAAAAATGAAAAACGTGTTCAAGCTCTTGGAGGAGCTAAAAACCATTGTGTTGTCATGCCAGATTGTGATTTAGATCAAGCAGTAAACGGTCTAATGGGTGCAGCATATGGGTCTGCAGGAGAAAGATGTATGGCTCAATCTGTTGCTGTTGCTGTTGGTAATGTAGGTGACAAACTAGTCGATGAATTATCTAAAAAAGTGGAAGCTTTAAAAATTGGACCAGGCATGGATAAGAATTCTGAAATGGGTCCTTTAGTAACAAAAGAGCATCTTGAAAGAGTAAGAGGCTATGTTGATTTAGGTATTAAAGAAGGAGCTGACCTTGTGGTTGATGGAAGAGATATCAAACTTCAAGGTTATGAAGACGGTTATTATATTGGTGGTTGCTTATTCGATAATGTTAAAAAAGATATGAGAATTTATAAAGAGGAGATATTTGGACCTGTATTATCTGTTGTCAGAGCTAAAGATTTTAACGAAGCATTAAATTTAATTAATGACCATGAGTTTGGTAATGGAACAAGTATTTATACAAGAGATGGAGATGCAGGAAGAACATTTGCAAATCAAATTAAAGTAGGAATGGTTGGAATTAATATCCCTATCCCTGTGCCAGTTGCTTTTCATAGTTTTGGTGGATGGAAGAGATCATTATTTGGAGATCAACATATGCACGGGCCAGAAGGAGTTAGATTTTATACTAAATTAAAAACAATTACTTCAAGATGGCCTTCAGGTGTTAGATCAGATCCTGAATTTATAATGCCAATAATGAAATAGTAAAATGTCAAAAATATCATTAATAGGAGCTGGACAAATAGGAGGAACTTTAGCACATTTAATTGGACTAAAGGAGCTTGTTGATGAAGTAGTATTATTTGATGTAGCAAGTGGAATTGCTAAGGGTAAAGCATTAGATATTGCACAGTCTTCATCCGTTGATGGATTTAATGTAAAATTTTCAGGTACTGATAATTATGAAGATATAAAAAATTCAGATGTAATCATTATTACAGCTGGTGTTCCAAGAAAACCAGGAATGAGTAGAGATGATTTATTAGGAATAAATTTAAAAATTATAAAACAGGTTGCCGAAGGTATAAAACAGCATGCACCAAATGCCTTTGTTATATGTATTACAAATCCATTAGATGTAATGGTTATGGCTTTTCAAAAATTTTCTGGACTATCGCCTAACAAAGTTGTTGGAATGGCTGGAATATTAGATACATCGAGATTTAAACTGTTTTTATCTTTAGAGTTAAATGTGCCTGTTAGAGAAATTGAGGCAATGGTAATGGGAGGACATGGAGATACTATGGTTCCTCTACCAAGATTTACAAAAGTTTCAGGAAAACCATTATTAGATTTAGTCAAAGAAGGAAAAATATCAAAAGATAAATTAGAAAGTATAAATCAAAGAACTAGAGATGGAGGTGCTGAAATTGTTAAATATTTAGAAAAAGGTTCAGCATTTTATGCACCAGCAGCGTCAGGTGTTGAAATGGCAGAAGCATACTTAAAAGATAGCAAAAAAATGCTCCCTTGTGCTGCTCATTTAAATGGACAATACGGAATAAGCAATATTTACGCTGGAGTGCCAGTAATTGTTGGAAAGAACGGTATAGAAAAAATCGAAGAAATTGAGCTAGATGAAAATGAAAAATCTGAGTTTAATAACTCAGTAGATGCTGTAAAAAAATTATGGGAAGCAGCATCCAAAATTGATCCTAGTTTAAATAACTAGTTAATGAATATTCACGAACACCAAGCAAAGAATATACTTAGAAAATATGGAGCTAAAGTTCCCGATGGAGTTTATGCTCTAGATGTAAATGAATTATTAGAAAAAGTTAAAAACCTTAAAACTGATAAATATGTATTGAAAGCTCAAATCCATGCTGGAGGTAGAGGTAAAGCTGGTGGAGTTAAAATAGTAAATGATTTAAAAAGTCTTGAAATAGAAGCAAAATCCTTGCTTGGAAAAAAATTAATTACTCACCAGACAGGACCTAGCGGAAGAATTGTTAAAAGATTATATGTCGAAGTTTCATCTAACATTGAAAAAGAATTTTATTTGTCTTGCGTTGTAGATCGTGCAAGTTCAAAGATAGCTTTTATATCAAGTGATCAAGGGGGTATGGATATAGAAGAAGTCGCGATCAAATCTCCTGAGAAAATTTTAACAACAAAAGTAGATTTAGATAACGAAATTTCTGATGAAAATTGTAATAAAATAATAAGTATTTTTAATCTAGATGAAAAAACAAAAGAACAAGGAATTAGTCTAATCAAGTCTATATACAAATTATTTATAGAAAATGACGCTAATTTAATTGAAATTAATCCTTTAATTTTAACAAAAGAGAAAGAGTTGATTTGTTTAGATGCAAAAATGAATTTTGATGGAAATGCTTTATTTAGACATCCAGAGCTAATTGAATTGAGAGACCTCAATGAAGAAGAAGAAACAGAGATAGAAGCTAGCAAGCATGATTTAGCATATATTAAGCTTGATGGAACAATCGGATGCATGGTTAATGGAGCTGGGCTTGCAATGGCAACTATGGACATAATTAAATTATATGGAAAGGAACCAGCAAATTTTTTAGATGTTGGTGGCGGGGCTTCTAAAGAAAAAGTAGCAGCTGCTTTTAAAATAATTTTATCAGATAAAAATGTTAAAGGAATATTGATTAATATTTTTGGCGGAATAATGAGATGTGATGTTCTTGCCCAAGGTGTTGTGGATGCTGCAAAAGAAATAAAAATGAATGTTCCTTTAGTTGTAAGATTGGCCGGAACAAATTTTGAAGAGGGAAAAAAAATACTTGATAATTCAGGTCTCAAGTTAATTTCTGCATCTGATTTATCAGATGCTGCTAAGAAAATTGTAGAGGCTATTAAATAAATGTCAGTTTTAGTTAATAAAAACACAAAGTTAATTTGCCAAGGTTTTACGGGTAGTCACGGAACTTTTCATTCAGAGCAAGCAATTAAATATGGAACAAATTTAGTCGGAGGAGTTACGCCAAAAAAAGGTGGTCAAACTCATCTAGATAGACCAGTATTTAATACAGTAAAAGATGCAGTCGATAAAACTGGTGCCAACGCAACCATGATTTATGTTCCTGCTAAGTTTGCATCCTCAGCAATCATAGAGGCTATTGAAGCAAAGTTAGAATTAATCGTTTGTATCACTGAGGGTATACCAGTTCTTGATATGATTAAGGTCAAAAAAAAGTTACTTAATTCAAAATCAAGATTAATCGGTCCTAATTGTCCTGGGATAATCACCCCCGACGAATGTAAGATCGGAATAATGCCAGGAAATATACATAAAAAGGGTTCTGTTGGTATTGTATCAAGATCTGGAACTTTGACTTACGAGGCTGTTGCGCAAACAACTGAGAATGATTTGGGCCAATCAACATGTATAGGTATAGGTGGTGATCCAATAAATGGTACGAACTTCATTGATTGTTTAGATTTATTTTTAAAGGATGAGGAAACAAAATCAATTTTAATGATTGGTGAAATAGGTGGATCAGCTGAAGAAGAAGCAGCTGAATTTGTAAAAAATCATGAAATAAAAAAACCCATGGTTGGTTTTATTGCAGGTGTTACAGCACCACCGGGTAGAAGAATGGGACATGCAGGCGCCATAATATCAGGTGGCAAAGGTGGGGCCAAAGATAAGATCAAAAAAATGGAAGATTGTGGTATAGAAGTTGCCACATCTCCTTCAGAAATTGGAAAAACATTGTTAAATAAATTGTCCAATTGAAAACAAAATTTAGTATTATATTAAAATAAAATGAGCTCTCCTAAAAATCTGGAATATAAAAAAACATCATTTCTAAATAAAGCGAATAGTGCATTTATTGAGGAAATGTATGTAAAATTTATAAATAAAGATCCGTCTCTATCTGAAAGTTGGATTGAATATTTCTCAAGTGTAGATGAGGATATGAAGATATTAGTCGATGAGATAAATGGACCGTCGTGGAAACCTTTTTCAAAAAAAATTAATATAGAAGACGTTGAGAAAACAGCTAAAGAAAATGAAAAAAATAAAGATAATTCTAGCAAGTTTAATTTCCAAGTAATTGCAAATTCAAATAAAAATTCAATAAGTGCTGTAGCCTTGATAAGAGCTTATCGCTTAAGAGGACATTTATTATCAAAATTAGATCCTTTAGAATTGATGAAGTCAGAATATTTAGACGAATTACATCCTGAGTACTATGGTTTTAAAAAAGAAGATTATGACAAAGAAATTTTTCTAAACGGAATAATAAATAAAAAAAGTGCAAATATTAGAGAAATACTTAATTTTTTAAAAAAAACTTATTGTGGTCCCATAGGTTATGAATACATGCATATTTCAAATCCAACTGAGAGAATGTGGTTTAGAGATAGAGTTGAAAAAGATGAGAATGCACTCAAGTTTACAAAAAATGGAAAGCAAGCAATTTTAAATAAATTAATACAAGCAGAGGGATTTGAAAAATTTTTAAACACAAAATACGTTGGTACTAAAAGATTTGGTTTAGATGGTGGAGAAAGTTTAATACCTGCTCTTGAGCAAATTATAAAAATCGGAGGACAATCCAAAATAAAAGAAGTTAAAATAGGAATGTCACATAGAGGAAGACTAAATGTCTTAGCAAACGTTTTACAAAAGTCTTATAAAAGAATTTTTAATGAATTTGCTGGTGAAATGGATGGTTCAGAAGATGGTGCTGGAGATGTCAAATACCATTTAGGGGCCTCATCTGATAGAGAATTTGATGGAAATCCTGTACACGTTAGCTTAACAGATAATCCTTCACATTTAGAGGCGGTCAATCCTGTTGTTCTTGGGCAAACTAGAGCAAAACAATTTTTCCACAAAGACAAACAAAGAAATAAAGTTATACCAATATTAATTCACGGTGATGCAGCATTTGCAGGACAAGGAATAGTAGCAGAGTGCTTTGCAATGTCTGGACTTCCTGGTCATAACACTGGAGGGACAATCCATATTATTGTTAACAACCAAATTGGATTTACAACAAGTCCTAGATTTGCGCGATCTTCCCCTTATCCTTCTGACATAGGTAAAATGGTTGATGCACCAATCATCCATGTTAATGGAGATGATCCTGAGGCAGTTGTTTACGCAACTAGAATAGCAACTGAGTTTAGATTAAAATTTAATAGAGATGTTGTAATTGATTTAATATGTTACAGAAGATTTGGACATAATGAGGGAGATGAGCCATCTTTCACCCAACCACTTATGTACAAAAAAATTAGATCTCATCCATCTACAATTAAAATTTATGGTGAAAAGCTAGTAAATGAAGGACTTTTTACGAAACAAGATTTAGATCAACAAATTATTGATTTTAAAAATTTATTAGATGATCAATTTAAAAATGCGAAAGATTATAAACCTAAAATTAGATGGTTTGAGGGAACTTGGTCGAGATATAAACCCGAAAGAGGTAAAGATAAAAGAGGTGTAACTGGATCAGATTTGAAAATTTTAAATAATATTTCTGACAGAATACACGTTTTTCCAACTGATAAAAATATTCACAAAACCATAACAAAAATTATGCAAAATAGAAAAAAAACTATTAATGAAGGCTCAGGAATTGATTGGGCAACAGCTGAGTCTTTAGCATTTGGTTCATTATTAGTTGAAGGTTATCCAGTAAGGTTAGTAGGTCAGGACTCAGGTAGAGGTACCTTTAGTCAAAGACACTCAGTTTTAAGAAATCAAATTGATAATTCAAGGTACATACCTTTAAACAATATATCTAGTAACCAAAAAAATTTTGAAATTGTAGATAGTTTTTTATCTGAACTTGCAGTTTTAGGATTTGAATATGGATACAGTTTAGTAGAACCGAATACATTGACAATTTGGGAAGCTCAATTTGGTGATTTTGCAAATGGCGCTCAAGTAATCATTGATCAATTTATATCATCTGGTGAAAGAAAGTGGAAACGAGCATCAGGACTAGTCATGTTATTACCTCATGGTTATGAAGGACAAGGTCCAGAACACTCCTCTGCAAGGTTAGAGAGATTCTTACAATTATGTGCAAATGATAATTTACAAGTTATGAACTGTACAACTCCTGCAAATTATTTTCATGCTTTAAGAAGACAAATGCACCGTGATTTTAGAAAACCTCTAATTATAATGACACCTAAGTCACTTTTAAGAAATAAATATTGTGTATCAAATTTAGAAGATTTTAGTAAACAAAATTCTTTTCATAGAGTGCTATGGGATCATGCTAGGGATACTAAGCAAAAAGGTTTTATTAAGTTAAAAGAAGATAAAAAAATTAGAAAAATTATATTATGCTCTGGAAAAATTTATTTTGATCTTCTCGCGGCAAGAGAGAAACTAAAAATCAATGATGTGATTTTGTATAGAATTGAACAACTATATCCTTTCCCTGCAAAAAGTTTGGTTAAAGAGCTTAAACCATTTGCAAAAAATGCAAAATTTTATTGGTGCCAAGAGGAGCCTAAAAATATGGGTGCTTGGTTTGCTGTTAGAGATTATATACAATGGACATTAGAGACTATTAAGGCTAAAAACAATGCAGTTTCTTACATTGGAAGAAGTCCAGATGCTACACCTGCTACAGGTTATGCAAGAAGACATAATTCTGAACAACAAGAAATTATAAATAAAGTATTTGAATAAATGAGTGAAAAAATATTAGTTCCAGTTTTGGGAGAGAGTATTACAGAGGCTACGGTCACTAAATGGTTAAAGAAAAAAGGTGATAATGTAGTTGCTGATGAAGCAGTAGTAGAATTAGAGACTGACAAAGTGAACTTGGAAGTTCCTGCACCTGCAAGTGGTGTTATATCAGAGATCAACTCAAAAGATGGTGATACAGTTGAAGTTGGAACTGTATTAGGAATGATTTCAGAAGGTAGCGCTCTTCAAGAAGAAAAGGAAGATGAGCCGATTAAAGAAAACGTTGAAAAAAATAATGTTATAAATTTAGAAATCGAAAAGAAAAAAGATACGAAAAAAACTCAAGAACCTTTATTGCTTGATGAAGAACCATTGGTATTAACCGATGAAGTTGAAGAAACAAAACCTATAAAACAAAATAAAACACTTTCTCCTGCTGTGAGAAAAATGGTTGTTGAAAATAAAATTAATTTAGATGAAGTAAAAGGGACAGGTAAAGATGGAAGAATTTTAAAAGGTGATTTAATAAGTTTAATGGGAACTAACCCTCAACCTAACGAAAGAAAAATTAAATATGGTGAAGAAGAACGAATTAAAATGTCAAGACTAAGACAAACGATTGCTAAACGTTTAAAAGAGGCTCAAAATAATGCTGCTATGCTCACAACGTTTAACGAGGTTGATATGTCAAATGTAATTTCAATGAGAAAAGATAACCAGGAAGATTTCCAAAATAGTTATGGAATTAAACTTGGCTTCATGTCCTTTTTTGTGAAAGCTTGTATAGTAGGATTAAAATTATTTCCTGCAATAAATGCTGAAGTTGAAAATGATGAAATGGTTTACAAAAATTATTATAATGTGAGCTTTGCAGTAGGAACTGAAAAAGGATTAGTAGTTCCAGTATTAAAAAATGCTGATGAAATGTCTTTTGCAGACATTGAAAAAAACATAAAAGATCTATCAGACAAAGCAAAAAATGGTAGTCTTACTATAGAGGATCTTCAAGGGGGAACATTTACAATTAGCAATGGAGGTGTGTATGGATCAATGTTATCTACTCCTATTTTAAACCCTCCACAATCAGCAGTTCTTGGAATGCATAATATCGTTGAAAGACCTGTTGTAGTTGATGGTGAAATAAAGGCTAGACCTGTAATGTTTTTAGCATTGTCTTATGATCATAGAATAATTGATGGAAAAGAATCTGTAAGTTTTTTAAAAACTGTTAAAGAAAACTTAGAAGATCCAAGAAGGTTATTTTTAAATTTATAATATGTCAGAAAAATTTGATGTTACAGTAATTGGTGGTGGCCCTGGTGGATATGTTTGTGCAATTAGATTGTCTCAACTTGGACTTAAAACAGCATGCATAGAGTCTAGAGGATCTCTAGGGGGGACATGTTTAAATATTGGATGTATCCCGTCAAAAAGTTTACTTAATTTATCTGAAAAATTTCACAGTGCTAAAAATTTTGAAAAAATTGGAATTGAGACTGGAGAAATAAAACTCAATTTAGATAAAATGATGAAAAATAAAGACAAAGCCGTAACAGTTTTGACTAAAGGAGTTGAATTTTTATTCAAAAAAAACAAAGTCACTTATTTTAAAGGGAAAGGTTCGTTTGAGAACGAAAAATCAATAAAAATTGAAGGCTCTGAAGGTACTAAAATAATTCAAACTGATAAAACAATAATCAGTACAGGATCAGAGCCAGTTTCATTGCCTGGAGTAGATTTTGATGAAGAGAGAATTCTTTCTTCAACTGGAGCCCTATCTATTCCCAAACTCCCCAACAAAATGATTGTTGTTGGAGGAGGATATATAGGATTGGAAATGGGATCAGTTTGGTCAAGACTTGGCACTGAAGTCACAGTCGTTGAATTTTTAGATCACATCACGCCTGGAATGGATCGAGATATTTCAAATGAATTTATGAAAATATTAAAGAAGCAAGGTATAAAATTCAACCTTAATACTAAAGTTGATAAAATAACTAAAAACTCTAATGGTGTGACGGTTGAGACTTCACAAAATGATGGCCAAAAAGTTAAACATGATGTTGATGTTGTTTTAATTTCTGTAGGTAGAAGACCTTATACTAAAAACTTAAATTTAGATAAAGTTGGTGTAAAGTTAGATGAAAAAGGAAGAGTTAAAGTAAATAAAAATTTTGAAACAAATGTTAATAATATTTATGCAATAGGTGATGTTATTGATGGTCCAATGTTAGCCCACAAAGCTGAAGAGGAAGGAATTGCAGTTGCAGAATTAATAGCAGGCCAATCAGGTCATGTTAATTATGATATTATTCCTGGAGTTGTTTATACATCCCCCGAGGTTGCTTATGTTGGCAAAAGTGAGGAGCAATTAAAAAAAGAAAACATAGGTTATAAAATTGGTAAATTTCCTTTTATGGCAAATTCAAGAGCCAAAGCAATTGATGAACCAGAGGGTTTTGTAAAAATTTTGGCAGACAAATCAACTGATAAAGTGCTTGGTGTACATATTATTGGTCCTCATGCTGGAGAAATGATAGCTGAGATGGCTGTCGCAATGGAATTTGGAGCTAGTTCCGAAGATATTGCAAGAACATGTCACGCACACCCAACATTTTCTGAAGCTATAAAAGAAGCGGCATTATCAGTAGATAAAAGACAGATACATTCATAATATATATCATAATTAATTTATGAAATATCCTGTTCTATTGCCTAATATATTTGATCATCCATTTACATATCTAAGTAATATTAAATTAAAACCGGGAGATTATGTAAAAGTACCTTTTGGTAAGAAAAATATTATAGGTGTAATTTGGGATATTTTTGAAGAAAAGAATAAGAAAGAATTTAAATTAAAATCTATAACTGAAAAAATTGAAATTGAACCACTAAGTAAAAATACAATAAATTTTCTAAAGTGGTTTTCTAACTATAATCTTGTACCCCTAGGAATGTGTTTAAAACTACATTTGATTAATGACGAAAATTTAAAAATAAAAAATGACAAAGATCTATTAAAATACGATGCATCAAATGAAAAAAAAATTTATCAACTTTCTGAAGAACAAAATAACGCTTATAAAGAATTATCAAAATATGATAGCAGTTTTAGAGTTCATTTACTTCAAGGAACAACAGGTTCAGGCAAAACAATAGTTTATTTTAAAGCTACTGAAAAAATTCTAAATATTGGATTACAAGCTCTGATTTTATTACCAGAAATAGGACTAACAAATGAATTTGAAAAAAAATTTAAATCTTATTTTGGATTTGAACCTGCAGTTTGGCATTCAAAAGTAAGTCAAAAAAAAAGAAAAATTATATGGAATGGTTTATCCTCAGGCAGAATAAAAGTAGCCATTGGAGCAAGATCATCTTTATTTCTACCATTTAAAAAACTGGGTTTAATTACTGTAGATGAAGAACACGATCAATCTTACAAACAAGATGAAGGAATTATCTATAATGCTAGAGATATGGCAATATCAAGAGCTAAACATGAAAATATTCCAATAAATTTAGTAACTGCAGTTCCATCAATCGAAACATATGAAAATATTAAAATTAAAAAATATAATTACTCAAGATTACTTAATCGATATAAAGGTGCGAATTTACCCAAACACCATGTTATAGATCTTTATCAAAATCAACTTGCGACCAAAAGTTCTATATCTCTCAAAACTATTGAAAAAGTAAAAGAACATTTAAATAAAAAAGATCAAATTCTCTTCTTCATAAATAGAAGAGGTTTTGCGCCCTACGTTTTATGTAAAAAATGTTTAAATGTTTTTACATGCCCAAGGTGTTCTATAAATTTAGTATTTCACAAAAATAAAAAAATTCTTTTGTGTCATTACTGCGGATATAAGTCAAAATTAAATAGAGATTGTAAAAAAGGAGATGTTTGTGAGTTTGTATTTAGTGGACCTGGAGTAGAAAAAATTGCTGAAGAAGTTAAAAACCTCTTTCCTAATAAAAAAACAATAATTTTTTCTAGCGATACAATGAATAAAGCATCTGGTAAAGATAAATTAGATAAAATTATATCTGGTGAAATAGACATTATTGTAGGTACTCAATTAATATCAAAAGGATTTCACTTTCCAAAATTGAATTGTATTGTTGTATTAGATATTGATTTAACTTCTCAAGGACACGATCTTAGGAGCACTGAAAAAAATTTACAACTTTACCACCAGTTATCAGGAAGAGCGGGCAGAACTGGCAAACCAGCTAATATTTATTTCCAAACATACAATTTAAAACCAGAAGTTATAAATCAAATTACAAACGAAGATCCTTTTAAATTTTTAGAAAATGAATTAAATTTAAGAAAAAAAAATAATTTACCTCCCTACGAAAGATTTATCGCTTTAATTTTATCTTCATCAAATGAAAAAAAATTAGATATAGATGCCGCAAAACTAAAAAATATTTTATCAAAGTCTATAGATGCAAAAGTTTTAGGACCCGTAAACGCCCCAATATATAGAATTAATCAAAAATTCAGAAATAGACTATTAATAAGGGCAAAAAAAACATCTAGTATTCAGAAAAAATTGAAAGATGTATTGAAAGAATTTCAACTCTCCAAAGGAATAAAACTTTCAGTTGATGTTGACCCTATCAGCTTCAATTAGCCCATTAAATCTTACCATTTTTCACAATCTGAGCCTTGAAGACAGATAATTCGTATGTTATCTAAGCGAAATTTTAAACATCTTCATAATTGAGAGTATAAATTGAGCGAAAACAAAATATCAATAACTTCTAATAACAGTTACGCACAAGCATTATTTGAGCTGGCTACTGAAGATAAATCTCTAGCAAAAGTAGAGGAACAAGTCGTTGCAATAAGTAGACTCATAAATGAAAGTGAAGAATTTAGATATTTAATCAAAAACCCCACGACAAGCATTGAGGATTTAACTAGAGTTATTGAAACAATTTCTGAAAAAAACAATTTTGATAATCTTTTAAAAAGATTTCTGGTTTTTTTAATACAAAAAAGAAGATTTTTTTATTTAGAAAAAATTTTAAGTGATTTTATAGAGGTATGTTCGAAAGCTAGAGGCGAGATAAAAGCAGAGCTTTTTTCAGCTAAAGAACTTAATGAAACAGATATTTCTAAAATTAAAGAAGAGTTATCTCAAAACTTTGGAGCTAAGATACAGTTAAATTATAAATTTGACCCAAGTTTAATTGGTGGCTTGGTATTAAAAGTGGGAAGTACAATGGTAGATAATTCTATTAAAAACAAACTGCAACAAATTCAAAAACAAATGATAGAGGCATAAATGGAAATAAATCCTTCAGAAGTAACAAAAATATTAAAAGAACAGATAAAAAAACTTGGCGATAGAGCTGAAGTTTCAGAGGTTGGACAAGTATTATCTGTTGGAGATGGAATTGCAAGAATTTATGGCTTAGATAATGTTCAAGCAGGAGAAATGGTTGAGTTTTCTGATGGCTCTAAAGGAATGGCATTAAACTTAGAGAGCGACAACGTTGGTGTTGTTATATTTGGCGATGATAGAGAAATTAAAGAGGGAGATACCGTAAAAAGAACTGGTGCGATTGTTGATGTACCAGTTGGAAAACAACTTTTAGGAAGAGTTGTTGATGGATTAGGAAATCCAATTGATGGAAAAGGAGCTTTAGATAAAAGTTTAGAAAGAAAAAGAGTTGAAGTTAAGGCTCCGGGTATTATTCCACGACAATCAGTTGGTGAACCAATGCAAACAGGTTTAAAAGCAATTGATAGTTTAATTCCTGTTGGAAGAGGGCAAAGAGAACTTATAATTGGAGATCGTCAAACCGGTAAAACCGCAGTAGCTATCGATACAATTATCAATCAAAAGAAAATTAATGAGTCAGACGATGAAAGTAAAAAACTTTATTGTATATATGTTGCAATTGGACAAAAAAGATCAACGGTTGCTCAGATTGTAAAAACTTTAGAGGATGCTGGTGCAATGGAATATACGACTATAGTTTCCGCAACAGCCTCAGACTCTGCGCCTCTTCAGTTTTTAGCTCCTTACACAGGATGTACTATGGGAGAATATTTTAGAGATAATGGAATGCATGCTTTAATTATTTACGATGATTTATCTAAGCAAGCAGTGGCATATAGACAAATGTCATTATTATTAAGAAGACCACCGGGGCGTGAAGCATACCCTGGGGATGTGTTCTATTTACATAGTAGATTATTAGAAAGAGCTGCTAAATTAAGTGATGAAAATGGCGGAGGTTCTTTAACTGCGCTACCAATTATAGAAACACAAGCAGGTGATGTTTCTGCATATATTCCAACAAATGTAATATCTATTACAGATGGGCAAATATTTTTAGAAACTGAACTATTCAATCAAGGAATAAGACCAGCGGTAAACGTTGGATTATCCGTATCTAGAGTAGGATCAGCTGCACAAACTAAAGCCATGAAATCTGTGGCTGGATCAATTAAATTAGAGTTAGCTCAATACAGAGAAATGGCAGCTTTTGCTCAATTTGGATCTGATTTAGATGCATCTACTCAAAAACTTTTAAATAGAGGCTCGAAGTTAACTGAACTTTTAAAACAAGGACAATATTCTCCCATGACAGTTGCAGAACAAGTTATATCAATTTTCTGTGGTGTAAAAGGTTATTTGGATAATATTGAACTTAAAGATGTAGCCGACTTTGAAAATAAAGTTCTGCAAAAGTGTAAATCTGATAAGCCTGAGATTATGGAGTCTATTGCCAAAACTGGGAAGATTGAGGAAGACATTGAAAAACAATTAGTAGAATTAATTAAAGGAATTAAATAATTATAAATGCCAAGTTTAGACGATCTCAGAAAAAGAATTACGAGTGTTAAATCAACTCAGAAAATAACAAAAGCAATGAAAATGGTGGCTGCAGCTAAGTTAAGAAAAGCACAAGAGAATGCTGAAAAAGGCAGACCTTATTCTGAAAAAATGAATAATGTAATTTTAAATCTTTCAAAAAGTATAACAGATAAAGAAAATGCTCCCAAGTTACTGGTTGGGACAGGCGAAGAGAAAGTTCATTTATGTATTGTACTTACTGCTGATAGAGGTTTATGCGGAGGTTTTAATACTAACATAATTAAAAAAGCAAAAAGTTATTTCGAAAAAATAATATCTGAAAATAAAACTTTAAAGATCATTACTGTTGGATCTAAAGGATATGATCAACTTAAAAGACAGTATAAAAGTTATATTGTAGAGAATATTTCTTTCAAAGAGTCAAAAAACATAAATTACTCTGATGCAGATAAAGTAGGAAAAATTATAATTGAAAAATTTGAAAAAAATGAATTTGATGTTTGCGCAATATTTTACAATAAATTTAAAAATGTAATTACACAAATTCCACAAGAACAACAAATAGTTCCACTTAATGAAGATAAGGATGATAAAGATGACTCTGGTAACGAAAATGACTATGAGTTTGAACCAGATGAAGATGAGATTTTAAGTAATTTATTGCCGAAAAATATTTCAACGCAAATATTTAAAGCAATGTTAGAGAATTCTGCCAGTGAGCAAGGTTCGAGGATGACAGCAATGGATAATGCAACCAGAAACGCAGGCGAATTGGTTGATAGGCTTACAATTGAATATAATAGAAGCCGTCAAGCAGCAATAACAAAAGAGTTAATTGAAATTATATCAGGAGCAGAAAGTTTATAATTATGAGCAAAAAAGGAAGCATAACACAAGTAATTGGTGCAGTCGTTGATGTAAAATTTGATGGAGAACTGCCAGAAATATTAACAGCCTTAGAGTGTGATAATGGAGGTAATAGACTAGTTTTAGAAGTTGCACAGCACCTTGGAGAGTCTAGTGTTAGAACCATTGCTATGGATAGTACAGAGGGACTCAAAAGGGGTGATGAAGTAAAAGATACAGGTGCTCCAATTCAAGTTCCAGTAGGTCCAGAAACATTAGGACGAATTGTAAACGTAATAGGTGAACCAATCGATGAGAAAGGAAAAATTTCTACAAAAGAAAATTGGCCTATACACCGACAAGCTCCTTCTTTTAATGATCAGTCTACAGAAACAGAAATTCTAGTAACTGGAATAAAGGTAATCGACTTATTAGCACCTTATGCCAAAGGTGGTAAAATTGGATTGTTCGGTGGAGCAGGAGTTGGAAAAACTGTAATTATAATGGAACTTATAAATAATATAGCTAAGGCCCATGGCGGATTTTCAGTATTCGCTGGAGTGGGAGAGAGAACTAGAGAAGGGAACGATTTATATCACGAAATGATCGAGTCAGGAGTGATCAAGCCAGAGGGAACCGGATCTAAAGCAGCATTAGTTTATGGACAAATGAATGAGCCTCCAGGAGCTAGAGCTAGAGTAGCTTTAACTGGTCTAACTGTGGCAGAGTATTTCAGGGATCAAGAGGGTCAAGATGTTTTGTTCTTTGTTGATAACATTTTTCGATTTACTCAGGCAGGTTCAGAAGTATCAGCTCTTTTAGGAAGAATCCCTTCTGCGGTTGGTTATCAGCCTACTCTTGCAACAGATATGGGAAATCTGCAAGAAAGAATTACAACAACTAATAAAGGATCAATTACATCTGTTCAGGCAATTTATGTACCTGCAGATGATTTAACAGATCCAGCTCCAGCAACTTCTTTTTCACACTTAGACGCAACGACTGTACTTTCAAGACAAATTGCAGAATTAGGTATTTACCCAGCTGTTGACCCTTTAGACTCTACTTCTAGAATTTTAGATCCAAGAGTTGTTGGTGATGAACACTATCGAGTAGCAAGATCTGTTCAGAAAATATTACAAACATACAAATCTTTACAAGATATTATTGCAATTCTAGGAATGGACGAGCTATCAGAGGATGATAAACTTACCGTAGCTAGAGCTAGAAAAATCCAAAGATTTTTATCTCAACCTTTCTTTGTTGCTGAAGTATTTACAGGATCTCCAGGTAAACTAGTAGATTTAGAGTCAACAATTAAAGGGTTTGACGCAATATGCAAAGGAGAATATGACCATCTGCCTGAAGCTGCTTTTTATATGGTTGGCACTATAGAAGAAGCAATAGAAAAAGCTGAAAAAATGGCAAAAGATGCAGCTGCTTAATGAGTAATCTTTTTAATATAGATATTGTAAACCCAGAACAATCTTTTCTTTCAAAAGACAATGTATTTGAAGTTGTAATTCCTGCTGTCGAAGGAGAGATTGGTATTCTTAAAGACCATATTCCAATTATCTCATTTTTAAAACCAGGAATAATTAGAGTATTTTCTGAATCTGAGGAACAAAAATTTTATGTTGAAGATGGTATTGTCGAATTTAAAGATAATACGTTATCTGTATTAACTAGCTCAATTTTTGATTTAAAAGATGCTGATAAAAATTTTGTATCTGAATCGATAAGCAGAGCTGAAGCAGAATTATCAAAAGATAATATCGATGATCAAAAAAGATTTCTTTTAAATCACAAAGTCGAAGTTCTAAAATCTATAAGTATTAATTAACTACTTTTTCTAGTTCTTTTTGAATTTCTTGGTAAACATGAAGTTTAAAATCTACAACTTTAGTTGTTAAATCTTTAATATCTATCCATTTCCAATCTAAAAATTCAGGATGTTTAGTTTTAATGTTAATTTCATTTTCCTCTCCATTAAACTTTACAATAAACCACTTTTGCTTTTGGCCTTTATATTTTCCTTTCCAAATAATTCCTAAGAGGCGATCAGGAAGATCGTAAGTTGTGTATTTGTTTATTTCTTTAATTAGCTTTACTGACTTTATGCTTGTTTCCTCTTCAAGTTCCCTCAACGCTGCATCAAAATAATTTTCACCCTCATCAATACCGCCTTGAGGCATTTGCCAAAAATCAGCAGGATTATCAATTCTTTTTGCAACAAATAACTTGTTTTCTTTATTTAAGACTGCGATACCAACACCATTTCTTAATGGAAGTTTTTGAAATTTTTCTTTCATTCTTAACCATTTAATAATTTAAGAGCAAATTCCAACTGGTTATCAGTATCTGTATTTATTCTAAATTCATCTGAACCTTCAGCAATAACTATATCTGGATTTACACCTACTCTTGAAATTGATTTACCTGATGGGAGATAATATTTAGAAACAGTAAGTCTTATGGCACCTTCATTATCTAAAGGAATAATTGACTGAACTGACCCTTTTCCATATGTACTCTCTCCTACTAATATTGCTCTTTTGTGATCTTTTAGTGCTCCTGCAACAATTTCAGATGCTGATGCAGACCCATAATTAATCAAAATAACCATTGTTTCTCCATCAATAATATCTCCTTTTTTTGCAAACCATTTTCTATTTTCATACTTTCTTTTACTTTTTGTTGAAACTATTTCTCCATTTTCTAAAAAATAATCTGAAATCTTTATTGCTTGAGATAACAATCCACCAGGATTATTTCTTAAATCTAATATGTAATTTTTAATTTTTTTATTTTTCTTAAATTCTTTAATTTTATTTTTTATTTGTTTACCGCTATTCTCATTGAATGATGTTAATCTTATATAAGCTGTTCGATCATCCTTAATTTCTGACTTTACAGATGCAACTTGTATAATTTCTCTTGTAATTGTAAATATAAGTGCTTTTCTTTCTCCCCTTCTTCTAACAGTAATTTCGATATCAGATCCAACTGGACCTCTCATTAATTCTACAGCTTCAGAAAGAGTTTTCCCTTGAACTTGAACATCATCAATTTTAACGATGTAATCTCCAGCTTTAACACCAACCTCCTCAGCTGGCGAGTTATCAATTGGAGAAATTACTTTTACAACACCAGCTTCCATACTGACTTCAATGCCCAATCCTCCAAATTCTCCACTAGTCTCAGTTTGCATATTTTTAAATGAGTCTGGAGACATATATGCTGAATAGGGATCCAAAGACTGCAAAACTCCATTTATAGCAGCATCCATTGCTTCACTCTGATTTACTTCATCAACATATTCTTTATTAATTTTATCTAAGACTTCACTGAATAAATCAATTTTTTTGTAAATATCGTTCTCATTACTCAAAATTGGATTTGTAAATATGAAAAAAAATAAAGAAGCTATTAAGTATACTTTTTTCATATGATCAGTTTTTCTTTAGGGATTAATTCTGACCACATTTTTTCTAATTCGTAAAATTTTCTTTTTTCAGGATTAAAAATATGAACTATTAAGTCTATTCCATCTACAAGCTTCCAATCATTGCTATCTTTTCCTTCAATTTTACAATTAATCACTCCATTAATTTTTAATTTTTCAAAAACTTGTTCAGATAAAGCTTGAATATGTCTTGATGATGTACCACTAGCTATAATCATGAAGTCCGCAACTGATGATTTTCCTTCGAGATCTATTGAAACTATGTCTAAGGCTTTATTAATATCAAGCGTTTTGATTATTTCATTTTTAAGAGCTGATATTTTTTCCATTAATTAAATTAAGAGTATCAAATTTTTCTTAATTGAGAAGATGAAATATTGACTTTATTAAACTTTATAAATTCAACTGCTTTTTTATTATATTTCTTAAATGATTTAGATCTAAAAGCCTTTGATTTGTATCCATTTCTATCAAATACCAATATTTTGCACATCTTAGTTATTGAATTGTATCCTTTCCATTTATCAAAATTTATTAGGTTATCGGCCCCCATTAAAAAAAATATTTCTGAATGTTTAAATTTTTTTTTTAAATATTTAATTAAATCTACTGTACGATTAGATTTTATTATTTCTTCAAAACATTTAACTTTTATAAATTTATTATTTTTATTAATTTTTTTTGCATAAGCTGTTCTTTTATATAGATCATTTGGAGTATTTTTTTTAAATGGATTTTGTTTTGTTATAGCCCATATAACTTGGCTCAAATCATAATTTTTTTTTGCTAATTTAGAAATTCTTACATGACCAACATGCGCTGGATCAAACGATCCACCGAGTACACCAATCTTTTTATTTTCTAATTTGCCCTGTACCATAAACTTCATATTTATAACTTACTAACTGGTTTAGACCGACAGGACCTCTTGGTGGCAAGGTGTTTGTTGAAATTCCAACCTCTCCACCAAAACCAAATTCTCCTCCGTCAGCAAATTGTGTTGATGAATTTTGAATAGCAATAGAGCTTTTTACATTTTTAATAAAGAATTTTGCTATATTTTTGTTTTTGGTTACTATTGCATCTGTATGCATAGTTCCATATTTGTTGATATGGGCAACTGCTTCTTTGACATTATTCACTAATTTAACTGAAATAATCGGTGAAAGATGTTCTTTTGACCAAGTATTATTATTTGCAGGATATGTTTTGCCTTTAAATAATTTACTTATTTTTTTATCAGCTAAAATTTTACAACCGCTTTTAGCTAGTGAATTTAAAATTAAATTAACTGATTTCGATTTACTTTTATGTATTAAGAGAGTTTCAGTTGCACCACATATACTAGTATTTCTCAACTTAGCATTTAATACTATTTTGTTTGCCATATTATCTTCTGCCTCTTTATCAATATATGTATGACAAATTCCTTCCAAATGACCAATAACTGGAACCTTTGAAAGTTGTTTAACTTTTTTTACTAAATTTTTTCCGCCTCGTGGTATTACAACATCAATGGAGTTTTCCATTTTTGATAATAAATAATCAACGAGTTTTCTGCTCTTGTTATTTATAAACTGGACATAATTTTCGTTTACTTTATTTTTTTTTAGAGCTTTCCTAAATAAATTTACTAAAATTTTATTACTATTGTAGGCTTCGGAACCACCTCTTAATATAACAGCATTTCCAGATTTAAAACATAGTGCTGATACATCCGAAGTAACATTGGGTCTACTTTCAAATATTACACCTATAACTCCTATTGGTATTGTAACTCTTCTAATTTCAAGTCCATTTGGCCTTTTCCATTTGGAGGTTACTTGATCTATAGGATCTTTAAAAGAAGTAATAGTTTTAACAGAGTCAATTATATTTTTTAATTTATTATTACTAAGAGTGAGTCTTTGAATTAAGTTTTCTTTTAATTTTTTTCCTCTTGCATAAAAAATATCTTTCTTATTTTCGCTAATAATTTTATTCTTATTAATCTCAATTAATTTTACAAAATCTTTTAAAACTTTATTCTTTTTTTTTGGACTAATACTTGAATTCAAAGCTTTTCTAGAATTCAATCCAATTTTTTTAAGTAGTTTACTCATTAAATTTTAACCATATCATCTTTATGTATAACTTCAGACTTTGTAACATAGCCTAAAAGATTACTAATTTTGTTAGAATGTTCTCCTTTTATTTTGGATATCTCATCAGATGTAAAACTGCTCAACCCTCTAGCAAATTCTTTGTTATTTTTATCTAAAATTCTAACATGATCACCTTTAACAAATTTTCCTGAAACTTTTCTAATACCTGCAGCTAATAAACTTTTTCCATTTTTTAAAGCATTTAAAGCACCATCATCTATAATAATTTCTCCTTTTGGAGATATGGAGCTAATTATCCATTTTTTTCTTGCATCTAATTTAGATACTTTTGGCAAAAACCATGTCCCAGAATTATGTTCTAGTATATTTTTAATTGGTCTTTTAATTAAACCATTTGCAATAGCCATATAGCAACCCGAGACTTGACATACTTTTGCAGCATCAATTTTCGTTTTCATTCCACCAGTACCATACTCACTTGTGCTTTTACTTGAAAAATTTTCAATTTTAGAATCAATATTTTTTATTTCTTTAATCAATTTAGCATTTTTATGAATTTTTGGGTTTTTAGAATACAATCCATCAACATCAGACAATAATATTAAGCAATCTGCGCCTGATATTTGTGCAACTCTTGATGCTAATCTGTCATTATCTCCGTATTTAATTTCAGAAGTTGCAATACTATCATTTTCATTAACAACAGGTACAAAATTAAGCTCAAATAAGTTTTCGAACGTTCTTTTAGCATTTATAGCTCTTCTTCTTTGTTCAGTATCTTCTAAAGTAATTAGAATTTGAGAAATATTTATTTTATTTGAGCTAAATGTCTTTTTAAAAAGATTCATTAATTCTATTTGTCCAATTGATGCAACAGCTTGACTTTTATCAAGCTTTAAAGTTTTTTTATTTAATTGTAATTTTTTACACCCTAAAGCAATTGCTCCAGAGCTCACTATAACAACGTTCTTTTTAAGTTTTTGTAACTCTTTAATATCTTTAGCAAATTCCAAAAGCCATTTTTCTCTAATAATTTTATTGTCATTTATTAATAAAGATGAACCTATTTTTATTACTACAGTTTTGGAGTCCTTAAGATACATAGTTTACCAACTTTGACTTTATATCTGATACTGATTTTTTATCCATTGTTGACATTAAAAAGATATTTTTTTTTAATTTATTCTTGAGTTTTTTTATCTTCTCTTTTTTTTCCTCTTCATCAATTAAGTCAGTTTTATTTAAAACTACTATTTCTTTTTTTTTAACTAAATCTTTACTGTATTTTGATAATTCTTTTCTGACTTGATTGTAAGAAATAAATAAATCATCTTCAGTTATATCTATTAAATGCAGCAAAGTTTTGCACCTTTCTATATGTTTTAAAAACTTTATTCCAAGACCAGTTCCGGCATGAGCACCCTCAATTAAGCCTGGTATATCTGCTAAAGTAACTTCTTTGTCATCATAACTAGCAACACCAAGATTTGGATTAATTGTAGTAAATTTATAGTTTGCTATTTTTGGATTTGCACTCGTCATTGATGCAAGCAAGCTGGATTTCCCAGCATTGGGCAATCCTATGATACCGATATCAGCAATTGTTTTTAGTTGAAGCCAAATCCAAAATTCCTCTCCTTGACCCCCTTTTGTAAATTTCTTTGGGGCTCTATTGGTTGAGGACTTAAATCTTGTATTTCCAAATCCTCCTTTACCTCCGCTTGCTACTAAAAATTCCTCTTTCTGACTTTTAAAATCATAAATAAGTGTTTTATTATCTTCTTCAAATACTTGTGTTCCTAAAGGTACTTTTAAATATAAATCTTCACCACCTTTCCCAGTTTTGTTTTTTCCGCTGCCATCCTTTCCTCTTTCAGCTTTGAAGTGTTGTTGATACCTGTAATCAATCAAAGTATTAAGATTTCTTTCACTAATAAGAATTACAGATCCTCCTTTCCCTCCATCGCCGCCATCAGGGCCACCAAACTCTACAAATTTTTCTCTACGAAAACTTGGAGATCCCGACCCTCCGTTGCCAGCTTTTACATATATCTTAACTTGATCTAGAAATTTCATATAACAACTATGTGAGTGTTGTATCTATTAATTGGGCTTTACAGAAACGTAAGTTCTATCAGATTTTGATTTTTTAAACTCTACTTTACCTTTAACAACTGAAAATATCGAATGGTCTTTACCCATGCCAACATTTTCTCCAGGAAATATTTTAGTTCCCCTTTGTCTTACAATAATGTTGCCAGGCACAACCATCTCGCCACCATATTTTTTCACCCCAAGTCTACGACCTGCACTATCTCTTCCGTTTCTTGACGATCCACCTGCTTTTTTCGTTGCCATAAATTACTTTTTATTTAGCTGCTTCCTTAGTTTCAACTATTTTTTTTGATGGTATTTCTTTTCTTTTTTCAGCTTCAGAAATAACTTTACCATCTTTTGAATAGATTTTACTTATTCTTACCATTGTAAATTTTTGTCTATGACCATTTTTTCTTCTCGAATTTTGCCTTCTCCTTTTTTTAAAAATAAGAACTGTTCTATTTTTTCCATTTTTTATTAATTCAGCTTCAACTTTAGCTCCACTAATTGTCGGTTCTCCTAACTCTAAATTTTTATCATCTCCGTAAGCTAGTATTTCATTAAACTCTATTTTTGAATTTTCTTTTGAATCTTCGAGCTTTTCAACTTTGAGAATCTCTCCAGCTTTCACTTTATACTGTTTACCACCTGTTTGAATTACCGCGAATGACATAGTTAGCCCTAATTTTTATAGTCAGCAATATAGTCTGGGTTGCATCATAGTCAAGGTTAATAACTTAGAAATTATCCTTTAAATCCCTCAATTTTTTGAAATTTTCTAGATCGTTTGACTTAAGAAAAATGTTACAATTAAGTTCCTCACCAATCGTTGATGGCATACTAGTTTTACCTTGTTTAATTTTTTCTTTAATTTCTTTAATTTTGTTTAGTAATTCATTGTTATTGGAATCTTGTGCTAAACAAAATTCAGAATTCTTTAAAGTATATTCATGTCCACAATAAATTTTTGTATCTTTATCTAAATTTTTTAAAACTTGTAGTGAGTTGTACATTTGCTCATAACTCCCTTCAAAAATTCTACCACATCCCATAGAGAATAAAGTATCTCCTGTAAAAATTAACTTATTTTTAAAAAAATGAAAACAGATATGACCTATTGTATGGCCAGGGACATGATATATTTTTGCTTCAAAAATATCCTTCTTCCAAATTTCACCATCACTTAAGCAAATATCAATTTGAGGTATTCTATTTTTATCTCCAATATAACCTATTACTTCTGCATTAAATTTTTTTTTTAATTCTTCATTCCCACCAACATGGTCATAATGATGATGTGTATTTAATATATATTTTAAATTTAATTTATTTTTCTGTAAATAATTTATAATTGGATCTGCTTCACCAGGATCAACAACACAACAATTTCTATTAGCTTCATTAATTAAAATGTAAGAAAAATTATCTTCCAGACACTTAATAATTTCTACTTTCATTTAACTTTCTATTAAAAATATACCTAAATGAGAGTCAAGATTTTTATAATTTAAATTTGATTTATTTATTTCTGAAATTCGACTTTTTTTTAAAGCAATAGACTTAAATATTTTAATATTCTTACTACTGCAAAAATTATAAAAATCTTTAATTGTGCACATATGTAAATTTGGTGTATTGTACCATTCATGAGGTAAATTTTCTGTTACAGGCATTGTGCCTTTAAACAATAATTGTAGTCTAACTCTCCAGTAACCAAAATTAGGTATAGTAACAATTACTTTTTTTCCTACTTTTAGTAATTCATTAATTACTAATTCAGGATTAAGAAAAGCTTGTAATGTTTGGCTTAAAATAACGTAATCAAAAGACGATTTAGGAAATTGTTTTAAATCGCTTTCAGCATTCCCCTCAATTACAGTTAATCCTTTTGATAAACAATTTTGAACTTTTTCTTTAGAAATTTCTAATCCACGAATATCTTTAGTTTTGTTTTCTTGTAAAAATTTCATCAAGTCTCCATTGCCACAACCGACATCTAGAACTCTAGTATTTTCCTCTATCAAATTAGATATAATGTTAAATTCTTCTTTCATTTATAACTTTGTAGGTTGAATTAATAAAATCGCCAAGTGTCTTTAGGAAACTTGGAACATCGAGCAAAAATGAGTCATGCCCCTTATCAGATTCTATTTCTACAAATCCGACATCTGCACCAATAGAATTTAGTGCTATAACTATTTCTCTATTCTCCGATGTTGGATACAACCAATCTGATGTAAATGATATTACAAAAAATTTTGTTTTAGTTTCTTTGAATGCATCAGATAAGTTTCCTTTGTACTGTTTGGATAAGTCAAAATAATCCATTGCACGAGTTATATATAAATAACTATTAGCATCAAATCTATCAACAAACACAGATCCTTGATATCTAAGATAACTCTCAATTTGAAAATCTGCCTCAAATCCATATCTTAGGCTATCCCTATCTTGCAATTTTCTTCCAAATTTTTCCTGCAATCCTTTTTCAGAAAGATAAGTAATATGTGCTGCCATTCTTGCTACCGCTAACCCTTTGTCAGGATTTAATTTGTAATTACTATAAAAACCATTTTCCCACTTACTGTCAGCCATAATTGCCTGTCTTCCTAATTCATTAAACGCTATGTTTTGTGCCGAGTGACTAGATGTGCAAGCAATCGGTATTGCAAGTTTTGCTTTATCTGGAAAATTGGCAACAAATTGAAGTACTTGCATTCCACCCATTGAACCACCTACTACAGCAAAAAGTTTTTCAATTTCTAAATATTTAATTAGCTCATATTGAGCGTTAACCATGTCGTTAATAGTTATAATTGGAAAATCAGTTCCTATTTGTTTACCAGTGGACTCATTTATTGTGCTAGGTCCGTAAGATCCCATGCAGCCTCCAATAACATTTGCACAGATCACAAAAAATTTATTCGTATCAATTGGCTTATTTTCTCCAACAACATAACTCCACCAACCATCTTTATTAGTTATTGGGTTTTTTCCAGAAACATATTGATCTCCAGTCAAAGCATGGAAAACTAATATTGCATTACTTTTTTCACTGTTTAATTCCCCATATGTCTCATATGCTACTGGAAAGTTATTAATTTCCTTACCACAATCCAATTTAAGGGGATTTGATATAATTATTTTTTTTGTATCAATATTCTTATTCATAATAATTGTACTGATTGAATTGTGAGAAAAAAAACATTTTAGCGGTTTTTTTATAGCGCTCGCAATTCAGTATAAATCAGCGCATGCAGCTTTTACTTCAAAGGAATTTATATGTCAAATATTGCTCAATTAATTATTGTTTTATCTAGTTAAAAGACTATTTATAGTGAAATATTTACTATGACAGCGCTAAGATTTAAAAACATAAAATTACAGAGTTACAAACCAGGAAAATCCTTATTGGCTGGTAATAAAAATATTATTAAGTTATCTGCAAATGAATCTGCTTTGGGTGTCAGTAAAAATGTCGAAAAAATTGTTAAGTCTAAATTTGATATATCAAAATATCCAGACAGTAAATTTTCGGAATTAACACAAAAAATATCAAAGAAGTATGGTTGTGATAAATCCAAGATAATTTGTGGCTCTGGTTCTGACGAAGTAATTCAAATGCTTTGTCAATTGTTCCTTAGAGAAAATGATGAAGTTGTTGTTCCTCAGTACAGTTTCCTCATGTATAGGATATACTCCAAAATCGTTGGGGCAAATGTAAAATTAGCTAAAGAAATTAATTTTAAAGTTTCAGTTAAAGAAATTCTGAAAAAGACATCAAAAAAAACAAAAATTGTTTTTATTGCAAATCCAAATAATCCAACAGGCACTTATTTAACAAAAAACGAGCTATTAGACTTAAGGAGAAGATTAAATAAAAATATTTTATTGGTTGTTGATGATGCATATTTTGAATATATGAAGAATAAAGATTACAAATCTGGAATTGAGTTATTTAAAAACTCTAAAAATGTATTTATTTTAAGAACATTTTCAAAAATCTATGGTCTAGCTTCATTAAGGATAGGCTGGGGGTACGGTGATAAATCTATAATTAAAGAATTATATAAAATTAAACCACCTTTTAACGTAAATAAATTTGCTCAAATTTGTGCTGTTGAATCACTTAAAGATGATAAATTTGTTAAAAAGTCAGTAATACATAATCTTAAATGGTGCAAAAAAATTAAAAATGAGATGTTAAAATATAATATTGGTACAAACAAAATATCTGGAAATTTCTTTTTGCTAGATTTCAAAAAAGCAAAATTTACCGCAGATACAACTTTAAAAAAATTACAGAAATATGGAATTATACTAAGAGAAATGAATTCATATGGCATAAAAAATTGTCTAAGACTTACAATTGGCAACACAAAAGAAAACCAAATATTCCTTAAAAGAATGAATACTATTTTTAAAAATGTTTAATAATATTCTTATTATTGGTTGCGGATTAATAGGCTCGTCAATATTAAAGGCTTCTATACAAAAAAAAATTTCTAAAAATTTTTTTGTATTTGAAAAATCAAAAAAATATAAATCTATTATTAAAAAATTTAACAAAAAAATTAAATTTTTAACAAGCTTAGATAAAAATTTAAATAAAATTGATCTTGTGATTTTAAGCACTCCTATGAGTGAATATCCTAAATTTTTTTCGTCTTTAAATAAAAATCTCAATCATAATTCAATTATAACTGACGTTGGTTCAACAAAAAAAAATCTAATTTCTTTAAAAAAAAAAAAATTATCAAAAAATCTTGATTGGGTGATGAGTCATCCTATCTCAGGATCCGAAGTTAGTGGGCCCAAATATGGTAATGCTAATTTGTTCAAAAACAAGTGGTGCATAATAATAAAAGATAAAAATGTTCTAAAACAAAAAAAAGTAGAGAGATTTTGGAAATCTTTAGGATCTAAAATAATTATTATGAACCCCGATGATCATGATAAAATTTTTTCAGTCACTAGCCATCTACCTCACTTGATTGCTTACAATTTAATAAAAACTGCTCAGGATTTTCAGAAAAAAAAGAATAAAAATTTGATTAAATTTAGTGCAGGTGGATTAAGAGATTTCTCAAGAATTGCTGCTTCCAACGAAATAATGTGGAGAGACATATTTTTCGAGAATAAAACTAATATGATTGAAGCAATAAATCTTTTTATGAGAAATTTAAAAGATTTTAAGAAGAATATAAGTAAGAAAGAAAATTCAAAGATAATAAAAAAATTAATCAATTCGAAAGTAGTAAGAAAACAAATAATTTCTCAAAAACAAGATATTTCTAAACCTGATTTTGGTCGAGAGTAATTCAGATCCTTGTTACTTTCTTTACATCTAATTTCGCAGTTTCTTTAATTAGTTTTATCGTTTTTTTAATTGGCATTATGATCACTCTTTTTTTTGGACCATAAGCGTGGATAAGATCATTTGTATTGATGCATATAGCAACATGTCCTTTCCAAAAAATAATATCACCTTTTTTAAATTTTTTTTTGTATCCCACACCTTTTTTTAATTTAACTTGATCAATAGTGTCTCTTGGAAAAAAATTATTATTAAATTTATAAAATATTTGCAATAGAGCTGAACAATCAATTCCTTCGAATGTTTTTCCACCCCATTTATATTTACAATTTAGAAAACTTTTAAATATTTTTACAAAATCAGAATTTTTTTTTTGGATTGGAAATATGTCTTTTGATCTTAGCCATTTATCTTTTTTATACATAATGAAATTTTGATCCTTTTTTAAAATTTGTATTTTGCTCGTAAATGGTAAAAACTTTTTTGATTTCTTTCTTTTATTACCTAAATAAATTCTAGCTTTTAAAATTCCAACTTTGTGAGTTGGATTGAATTTTTCGTAGCTATCAATTTTTTTTATAAAGCCTGAATATTTGTCATATGAAGTCTTTATTTTAAAATAATTATTTTTTTTACTAATTATTTTAAAACTCTCACCGTAGATAAGTTGAGAGCTAACATTAGAGTTCTTCTTTGGTTCCTCTAATATATCGACAAAAGGCTCTTTTAAAAAAAAACTATTTTGCACCAATTTTAATTTTATTCCTTATAAACCATAAACAAATTAAGGATGGGATGACCATTAAAGTAGTAATTATAAAAAAAGTTCCCCAGTCTCCATTTAGCCAATCAACTAAAGCACCCGATGAAGAAGCAAGTGTCGTTCTTCCTGCAGTTCCAATTGAAGCTAGAAGTGCATACTGTGTAGCAGTATAAGTCCTATCCACTAAAAGAGAGATAAAGGCTACGAAAGCAACAGTTGCAAATGCTGCAGATATATCATCAGCGATAACCGCTAAAGCAAACAACCATTCAGATTTTCCTGACCACGCGAGAGCAGCAAATAATAAATTTGTTGCTGCCATAAATCCACCAGCAACAAACATTGTTTTTATTGTGCCAGCTCTCATAGCAAATATTCCACCTAATAATGTAAATACAACTGTCGTTATCCAGCCTAGAGTTTTAGAGTATATCGCTATTTCACCTTTTGAAAATCCTACCTCTTTATAAAAAACTATGGACATTCTTCCAAGAAAGGCTTCTCCAATTTTAAAAAGAAAGACAAAGCCAAGGATTCCAACTGCAATTGAGAAACCATTTTTTTTGAAGAAACTAATTATTGGACCTCCTATTGTACCAGTAATATAAGCAACAAATTTTGTTATTACATTATTTGATCCAAGTTTTGATTGTATTATTTCGTCTGTTTCTTTTTGTTTGTTTTGCCTATCAGTTGTTATAGGCTCGTGTATAAACATTAAACCTATATTCATCAGGATTACTACAACGCCAAGAACTAAAAAAGTAGTTTGCCAGTAATCTTCAATTCCAATGTTTTGAAAAAATTCGGCAGTAAACAATGCTATAACACCACCTAACTTATATCCGGTCCACCATCCAACTACAGCCATAGCAGCACCTGCTGCCATAGATTTTCCTTCATCAGCATTAATTTGTTCGATTCTCAACGCATCAACTGTAATATCTTGTGTAGCCGAAGCAATTGCTATAACTAATCCAACACTAATTAGTAACGCCAAATTTTCTGTAGGGTTAATAAAACTCCAAACAATTAAACTAAATAAAATTATAATTTGCATAAGGACAATCCAACCTCGTCGATGCCCTAATCTTTTTGTTAAAAATGGAATTTGTATTCTATCAATTATTGGTGCCCACAAATAATTAAAGGCGTACACCCCAAATATTAAACCTGCCCATCCAATAGTTGATCTACTTAAACCTTCTTCTTTTAGCCAAAGGCTTAAACTGCTGGCAATTAAAACCCAAGGAAATCCACTAATTGCACCAAGAAGTAATATTCTTAGCATTCGAATATCCTTGTAAACTAAAATAGATTCTGACCAGGTTTGTTTTTTTTCAAACATTAATATTTTCTCCAAAAAGATGGAATAAATAATACTAGAATTGCAAATAATTCCAACCTTCCAAGTATCATTGCAGCACTGAGAACCCATTTAGAAAAATCAGACAGGCTTGAAAAACTTCCGTTTGGACCAATAATATCACCTAAACCTGGACCAACATTTGAAATTGACGTGGCAGCTGCTGAAATTGCAGTAATAAAATTTAATCCATCAAGCGATAAAAGCGCAGTCACAACAAAAAATATTAATATATAAAGAAATATAAAAGAAATAATTGAGTCCATAAATTTTTCATCCACATTATTATTTTGATATTTAATTTTGAAAATTCCTCGAGGGTAAATTATTTTTTTCAGCTGGTTTGATATGAATTGATACAAAATTTGAACTCTAAAAATCTTTATTCCGCAAGTTGTAGAGCCTGCACAGCCTCCAATGAACATTAAAATTATGAAGTATACTAGTGGAAATTGACCCCAATTACTAAAATTTTCTGTAGCATACCCTGTTCCAGTTAAAATAGAAATTATATTAAAGCTAACAGACAAAAAACTTATCTCAGTTAAGTTTTTATTTATAACAGATAAATAAAAAAACATTAAAAGAATTGAAATAATAACCAAAATTATAAAAGTTTTTATTTGTGTGTCTTTGAAAAATATTTTCTTATCTCCAGCCAAGTATTTGATGTAACTAATAAAAGGTATACTTCCAAGAATAATAAATATTATTGCATTAATTTCTATTAATGAGCTGTTAAAATAACCTATAGATTCATTATAATTTGCAAAACCTCCAGTCGCTATTGTTGTCATAGCATGCACGATGCTATCAAAAAAACTCATCCCAAATATAAAATAAAAAAAAGCACAAGTTAAAGTTAATAAGGAATATATAGACAATAATCTCAAAGCAACTTCTTTAGTTTTAGGAAAAATTTTTTCAGAAGTATCATTAGATGAAATATTGAAAAGTTGCATACCCCCTATATTCATTAAAGGCATTAAAGTGATTGCCATTACGATAATTCCAATACCACCAAACCACTGTAACATTCCTCTCCAAAGTAATATCGCTTTAGAAGTTTCATTTAGATTCGTGATAATTGTAGATCCTGTTGTTGTAATACCAGACATGCTCTCAAAAAACGCATCTGTAAAATTCAAATCTGTACTAGAAAAAATTAAAGGTAAAGAACCAAATATAGCAATACTTAACCACGAAAGTGCTGTGAGCAAAAAAGCTTGAGGTAAACTTATCTTTTTATCGTGATCATAATTAGAAATGAAAAATAAAAATCCAAAAACAATAGTAACAATCATTGATCCGATAAATCCTGCATCAATTTGATCAAATATTAATTGAACCAAAATAGGTACAATCATTGAAAGACCTAAAATAATTTGCAAAACCCCTAATGTAAAAAAGACAGTTTTATAATTGGACATTTTGAATGGACATTATTTTATGGTAAATAAATTTCAACTCTATATGAATTATTAAAAAGGCTGATATTAAGGATATTTAAGTAGTTGTGATAGACAAAACAAATTTTGACAAAACAAACGCCTGGCCATTTGTTGAGGCTAAAAAGCTATTAAGAGAGAGAAAATCGAACATAGAGAAAAAAAATAAAATAGTTTTACAAACTGGTTATGGACCTAGTGGACTACCACATATAGGTACATTTGGAGAAGTTGCAAGGACGACAATGATTGTCAACGCTCTTGATCATTTAACAGATATTCCAAAGGAAATTATTACATTTTCTGATGATATGGATGGTCTTAGAAAAGTACCTGAAAATGTTCCAAATCAAGAAAAGCTCAAAAATAATCTTCACAAACCTTTAACGGATGTCCCTGATCCATTTGAAAAGTTTAGTAGTTTTGGAGAACATAATAATAATATGTTGAAACAATTTCTGGATAATTTTAAATTTAAATATTCATTTAAAAGTTCTACAGAACTCTACAAGTCTGGTTATTTTAATGACACCCTAAAATTAGTTCTAGAAAATTATGAAAAAATTATGGAAATAATTCTTCCAACTTTAGGCAAAGAAAGACAGAAAACCTATTCCCCCTTTTTACCAATATGCCCAGAAACTGGAAAAGTTCTTGAAATACCTGTTTTAGAAATTGATTCTAAATCTTCTAAAATCATATTTGATAATAATGGATCAAAATTGGAAAAAAGTATTTTAGACGGGAACTGCAAATTGCAATGGAAAGTTGATTGGGCAATGAGATGGTACGCTTTAGATGTTGATTTTGAAATGTATGGAAAGGATTTAATTGAGAGTGCAATTCTTTCAACTAAGATTATTAAAACATTAGGTAAATCTAACCCATCTGGTTTTGCGTATGAACTTTTTTTGGACGAAAAAGGTGAAAAAATATCTAAATCAAAAGGCAATGGAGTAACTATAGATGAATGGCTGAATTATGCATCTCCTCAAAGTCTATCTCTTTATATGTATCAAAATCCAAAAAGAGCAAAAAAATTGTACAGAGAAGTTGTTCCAAAAGCTGTTGATGAATATCTAGATTTTATAGAAAAAGGAAAAACTCAAAATGATTTACAGAAGTTAATGAATCCAGTTTGGCATGTGCATAATGGATCAATGCCAGAGGAAAATACAATTATGACTTTTTCAATGCTTTTAAATTTAGTTGAAACAAGTAATGCGGACAGCAAACAATTACTTTGGAAATTTGTAAAAAAATACAAGTCAGAAATTAATGAAAATGATCATCCAATTTTTGATAATTTAATTGAATATGCAATAAAATATTTCAATGATGTTATAAAAACAAAAAAAATTTATAAAACACCAAATGAAAAAGAGAAAGTTGCACTGAAAGCATTAATTGAGTCTTTAGATAATTGTAATGATAAAATGGCTCCTGAAGATATTCAGACAAATATTTTTACCGTAGGAAAAGAAAATGGTTATAAAGAAAATTTAAGAGAATGGTTTAAGCTTATCTATGAGGTTGTATTTGGTGACGAAAATGGACCCAGAATGGGCTTCTTCATTAGTTTTTTTGGAGTAAATGAAACCAAAGAATTGATAAGAAAAAAGGTTGAAAATGTTTAATCTTATAAGACCTTTTATATTTAAATTTAGCCCTGAAGTTGCACACTCGCTAGCAATAAAGGCTTTAAAGTTAAATCAGATACCAGCTATAGATAAAACAACCAGAGTTACTATCCAAACTAAATTTTTAAACAAAACCTTAAATTCTCCTCTAGGTGTTGCTGCTGGATTTGATAAAAATGCAGAAGTTTACAATCCTCTATACAAACTAGGATTTGGTTTTGTTGAGGTAGGTACAATTACACCTAAACCACAAATAGGAAATCCGAAGCCGAGAGTGTTCAGATTGGAGGAAGATGAGGCTTTAATTAATAGACTTGGATTTAACAATATTGGATCAGAAGAAAGTAAAAAAAATATTGAAAATACTTCACCTAATGGATTACTTGGTATTAATATAGGACCTAATAAAGATACTGAAAACAGAGTTGAAGATTATTTAATTTGTTTCAGAAAATTTCATAATTTAGCAGACTATATTACAATTAATATCTCTTCTCCTAACACAGAAAATTTAAGAAACTTTCACAAAAATGAAGAGTTAGATAATCTTTTAAAATGTATAAATGAAGAAAAGAAAAATTTAAATTCAAATGTGCCAATAGCAGTCAAAGTATCTCCTGATATTGATGAAAAAAGTATTGATGAAATCTCAGAACTTTTTTTAAAATATAATGTTAAAATAGTAATAGTTTCAAATACGACAGATAGAAATAGAGAAAATATATCTAATATAAATAAATTAGAGAAAGGTGGTTTGTCTGGAAAACCACTTGAAAATATCTCTAATGAATTGATTAATAAATTTTTTAAATTAGTTGGAAAAAAAATCTTAATAATTGGAGTTGGAGGCGTTGATTCTGCCGATGGCGTTTTTAACAAAATTGTAAGCGGTGCAACTCTTGTGCAATTGTATACAGGTATGGTTTATAAAGGACCAACTATTGCTTCAAAGATTAATAAAGATCTCGACGAAATTGTAAAAAGAGAAGGTTTTAAAAATATTTCTGAAGCTATTGGAACAAAAAATTAATCTTGACTGGTATTCTTTAAGACCATATACATCTTGAAAATTTATGTCTAAAAAATGCGAACTTACTGGTAAAATCCCTCTAAAAGGTCATAATGTTAGTCACGCTAACAATAAAACTAAGAGAAGATTTCTTCCAAATTTAAAGAAAGTAAAATTTAAAAGTGAACTTTTAAAAAAATCTATGAGATTAACAGTTTCAAATGCAGGTGTTAGATCTGTAGATAAAAAAGGTAGCTTTGATAATTTCTTAAAATCTGCAAAATCTAGAGATTTATCGTTAAGATTAAAAAAGCTTAAAAAATCAATAATCGCAAAAACAGCATAATGAATAAAGTTTTCCTTACTCTCTCATTTTTAATGGGATTGGTTGTGCTAGCATCTAATTATTTAGTTCAATTTCCTATAAAATATTACGGTTTAGAGGAAATTTTAACTTACGGTGCTTTTAGTTATCCAATTGCATTTTTAATTACAGATTTAGCCAACAGATCCTTTGGAAAATTAGTAGCTAGAAAAATTGTCTATATAGGATTCACAATTGGAATTATGTTTACTTTAATATTTTCAACTAATTTTACTGATCTTATTTCTATAAGAATAGCAATTGGTTCAGGAACGGCTTTTATAATTGCTCAACTTTTAGATGTTCAGATATTTGATCAATTAAGACAAAAAAAGTGGTTTATAGCACCTTTAACATCTTCTTTGATAGGTTCAACTGTTGATACTTTTTTATTTTTCTCGATATCATTCTATGGAACGGGAATTCCTTGGGTAACTTTATCGTTAGGAGATCTTGCGGTAAAAATATTTGTAGCTCTTGTAATGTTGATACCTTTTAGATTATTACTCGGCACATTAAAAGCAGCATAACTAAATTTTAGGTTCTTGTTGGGTCATGCAATGTATTGCACCAAATCCCCATATCAATTTGCTACAGTCAACTGTTTCGATTTTTCTATTTCTAAAGTAATTTTTGAAAATTTTAATTGCAATATTGTCTTCTTTTACTTTGAATATTGGAAGAATTATTTTTTTATTACAAATATAAAAATTCATATAACTTGCAGGAACTCTTGTATTCTCAATATAAATTGGTGAAGGCATAGGAACTTTTATAATTTTGAATTTCTTTCCTTTCTCACATTTACTTTCTTTCAATATATTTAAATTCTTATTTAAGTTTTTGTAATTTATATCTTTTTTATTATTTTCAACCGCAGTCATAATCGTATTTCTTGAAACAAATCTTGATATGTCATCAACATGTCCATGCGTGTCATCACCAGCAATTCCTTTTTTAAGCCATATAAAGTTTTTTATATTTAAGTATTTATTAAATATTTTTTCATAGTCTTTTTTTTTTAAATTTTTATTTCTTTCTTGAATTTTGCTTAACAAACATTCTTCAGTTAATAAAATTGTACCTGAGCCATTTACATCAAATGCCCCTCCTTCCATGATTATTTTTCTAATTCTGCCTTTTTTTTTGATTATTGGATCAATCTTTTTAAAATTAGCAATTTTACTAATACTATTATTGATTTTATTGTCATTTTTATAATTTTTATATTTTGACCATCCGTTAAAATCAAAATTTAATATTATTTTTTTCTTTTCGACCTTGTTTGTTATAAATATGGGTCCAGAATCTCTTAACCATATTCTATCAGTTTTAATATAGTGGAAGTTGATATTTTTGATTTTATTAAGTTTTATTAATTTTTTAATATTTTTTATATTTTTTCTAACGATTAAGTTAATTTTTTGATTTTTTGAAATTTTTTTTATAATCTTTAAAATTACTTCAGGAATAAATTGATATAATCCAGGCCAATCATTTTTATTATAAGGCCAAGCAATCCAAACTGAATTTTGAGGCTCCCATTCAGCCGGCATTCTAAATCCATTAAAGTTTTCATTCATCTGCAGGATTTTTTAGTATGCCTTTATAAAAATCGATTCTTCTATCTCTTAAAAAAGGCCAATGCTCTCTGGCTGAATCAATTTTTTTATAGTTTATTTCACGAATTAAAATTTCTTCTTTTTTATTCCCAAGTTTTCCAATTATTTGCCCACTAGGATCTATGATCATTGAGTTTCCCCAGAATTCTATTTTCTTCTTACCTTTTTTTTCTGTTCCAACTCTATTTATAGCAACCACATAAGTACCATTTGCGATTGCGTGAGATTTTTGCATTGTCATCCAAGAGTCTAGTTGAGATTTTCCAAATTTTTTTTTCTCTTTAGGATGCCATCCAATAGCAGTAGGGTAAAAAATTATTTGTGCACCTTTAAGTGCAGTCAATCTTGCAGCTTCCGGAAACCATTGATCCCAACAAATTAAAGGTCCAATTTTACCAAATTTTGTTTTAACAGATTTAAAACCTAAATCTCCAGGAGTAAAATAAAATTTTTCATAATAACCAGGATCATCTGGTATATGCATTTTTCTATATTTCGATAAAATTTTACCTTTCTCGCTAATAACGATACTAGTATTATGATAGAAGCCATGTGTTTTTTTTTCAAATAATGAAATCATTAATACTATTTGTAAATCTTTGGCTAATTCACAAAATATTTTTGTAGTTCTGCCAGGTATTTTTTCTGCTAGCTTAAAGTTGGAATGACTTTCTGTTTGACAAAAATAATTTGATAAAAATAGTTCTGGTACACAAATTATTTTAGCTTTTTTTGATGCTGCTTTTTTTATATTTTTAATAGCTGAATTTATATTTTTTTGAATATTATCTGAAATTTTACTTTGAATAATTCCAATTTTTACTTTTTTGATCATCTATCAAAATATTTTGGAAAAGTTTTTTCTGTCTCTATTTTTCCATTCTCCAGTATGATAGGCGTCACTTGCTATTAATGGTAAAACACTGGTAGCTTCAGCAAATACCATTTGTTCTTTGGTAGCATCAACCTTACCCCATGAACTTGCTTCTTTTAATGTCGAACTACTGCAAGCTCCATCTCTTGAGTCAGCAACAGTAATTTGTATTGCATATTTGTGCATATCTACATTTTTTCCCAAAAGTTCAGCACAAATTACCGTGTCTTGTATAAAGTTTTTAGGAACTCCACCACCAATCATGAATAATCCCGACCCTTTAGATTTAATTTTAATCTCTGTTAATTCTCTAAATTCTCTAATTGAGTCTATTGTAATATGATTTTTTGGATTTCTCTCTTGATGCATGACTAATCCAAAACCTGCACTTGAGTCTGTAAATGCAGGACAGAATATAGGTACATCGTTATCAAAAGCTGTTTCAATTAAAGAACCTTTCTTTTTAGAATTAGTTTTTAGATATTTGCCAATCTCTTTAATAAATTCCCTCGATGTGTAAGACTTCGGCTCAAGTTTGTCTGCTATTTCTCCTATTGTTTTATCACAAACCTGGAGCTCCTCTTCATCGATGTAAGTATCATAAATCCTATCTATATAATTATCTCTAAGTTCATTATCATTTTGATATTGTGATCCTTGGTAATGTTTAAATCCAAGCGCTTCAAAAAAATCCATATCTATTATAGATGCTCCAGTTGCTACAATTGCATCTACCATGTTGTATTTAACCATATCTCTATAAATATGCATACATCCAGCGGCAGAAGTAGACCCTGCAAGAGTTAAGAATATTGTACAATCTTTATCTTTAAGCATTTCATTATATATCTTGGATGCATTAGCAGTTTCTCTTGAAACAAAAGACATTTTTTCCATAGAAGATATAATTTTTCTAGAGTCAAAAGATGTAATATCAATATGCTCAACTTCTTTACTTAAAAAGTCTTTTTTTCTGTTATGATTAAGATTTTTTGTGTCTGACATTATGCAACAAGAAACTCTTTATTTGTTTCTTTGTCATACATCGTCATTATTGGATCATCACATACTTCGTAAATACTATCAGAATAATATCCATTAAATTGAGTTCTAAATGTCAATCCGTATGCTCCTAATTGACCTAATTCAATGTAATCACCTTCTTTAATATTATTAGGTAGAATAAAAGGTCCCTTCATATAATCCATGCTATCACATGTTGGTCCATAAAAATCAAATGAAGTCAATTTTTTTGATATAATTCTTCCACTTGTAATTATCCTTGATGGATAAACTATATTAGGCACACCTGCATCAAATAAAGTTCCGTATGTTCCATCATTGATATATAGCTTTTGTTTTTTTCTTAAGTTTACTCTCACAATTGTCGAACCACTTTCTGCAACAATTGCTCGACCTGGCTCACATATAATTTCTGGTTTTTTTTCTAATTTTAATTTATTTAATGAATTTTTTATTTCCTCAAAATAAGAGTCTAATGATTGAGGAACTAAGTCAGGATAGATTGTTGGAAATCCTCCACCTATATTTATAACATCTGGAACTATTTTAGTTTTTTTTATTATATATTTAATTTCATTAATCCCTTTTGAATAGGATATTGGATGCATACATTGCGAACCCACATGAAAACTTAATCCTATTTTTTTTGCATACTGTTTTGTTAATCTATAAAGCCCTATTGCTTCAGAAGTTTGTGCGCCAAATTTTTTAGATAAATCTATTTCTGCGTGTTCATTAGAAACTGCAACTCTCACAAATAACTCTAAATCCTTAGCTTGATTAGTACTATTAAGAATTTTTATTAATTCATCTTTTGTATCTATTGAAAAAGTCTTAATATTATATTTGAAATATGCTTCGTTTATACTTTCCTTGCTTTTTACAGTATGCATGTAGGAGCATTTTGCATCTGGGCTAACACTTCTAATTGCTTCAACTTCTTTAATTGAAGCGATATCAAAATCATTAATTCCACTTTCCACGATAGTTTTTAATACTAATGGATGCGGGTTAGTTTTAACTGCATATAGGATTTTACCAGGAAATTTATTCTGAAAAAATTTAGAAGCTATGTTTATAGAATCTCTTCTAATACAATAAACAGGTTCTGTTGGTTTCAGTTGATTTACCAATTTATCAACTGATTTAAATTTTTGCATTTAAAGCTCCAAAAAAAATTTAACAAAAAAAACCGGCATAACTGCTATGCAAGTTTATATAAAACGAGCATTTATGCAGAAAATGAGCCAATGTAAAGTAAAAATGTACCCTTGAAATAATTTAGAATGTTTCCATATAAGGTCCATGCCAGAAGCAGAAGTATTAAAAAAAATAACAGAATTTGAGGATAAATCTCTACTTATAGTAGATGATGACAACCCTTTTAGAGAAAGACTAGCTCGAGCAATGGAGAAAAAAGGCTTTTCTGTTTCACAAGCAGAGGGTGTAAAAATTGGAATAGAGTCTGTGAAATCAAAAAAACCTGCTTTCGCAGTTGTTGATTTGAGATTAAACGATGGAAACGGACTAGAAGTTGTAAAAGAAATTCAGAAAAATAACTCAGAGAGTAGAATAGTGATGCTTACTGGTTATGGAAATATACCAACTGCAGTTGCAGCCATTAAAGAGGGTGCAATTGATTATCTAGCTAAACCAGCAGATGCAGATGACGTAGAAAAAGCACTTTTAGCTGATCCAAATAAAAAAGCTGCTCCACCAGAAAATCCAATGTCCGCTGATAGAGTAAAATGGGAACATATTCACAGAGTCTTTGAGCTATGTAACAGAAATGTATCTGAGACTGCAAGAAGACTTAAAATGCATCGAAGAACTCTTCAAAGAATTCTATCAAAAAGATCTCCAAGATAATACTAAATATATTTTCTAAATTTAATAATTTTATTAACTAAAGCTGTTAGTAATAATATCTTAAATAATTCAGCATAAAGAAATGGGTAAACACCAAATTCTAATATTGGTTTATCCCAACCGATTAAATTTCCAAGCCACAAAATACCCAAAATATATATTACTGATGTTGCTATTATAATTTTTAAAAAATTTAATATATGGTTTTTATTGTATGTAAATATGCCTGCTATCAGACATGCAAATATAAAACCTATTAAATATCCCATTGTGGGACCAACAAAATAAGCTAATCCTATTCCTTTCTCTGGTGAGTTAGAAAATACCGGTAATCCCATAATTCCTTCTATCAAATAAAAAACTACCGAAAGTACCCCGACTTTATATCCAAAGGAAATTCCTAAAAACAAAACTATAAATGTTTGCATAGTCATAGGAACTGGATAAAAAGGTATTTTAATTTTTGCAGATATTGTCAATAAAATAGAACCTATTAATGCAAATATTATGATTTTAATTATTTTATTATTAGAAATTGAATTTACTAATTCCATTAGCTTTAAATTACTATTTTAATAAAGTTTAATCCACTAATATTTATTAACAGGATGTTTTATTCTTACTATAATACGTCAATTTATTATAAATTAAATTATGGGTAAAATTAAAAAAACAGATCATTTCTATCTTATTGATGGGTCCGGATACATATTTAGAGCCTATTATGCATTGCCACCATTAACACGAAAAAGTGATGGTTTACCAGTAGGAGCAGTAAGTGGATTTTGTAACATGCTGTTTAAATTATTAGAGGACTCTAAATCTAGCGAAAATTTAGAAAAACCAACTCATTTCGCAGTAATCTTTGACTCTGCAAGAAAGAATTTTCGAAACGATATATATTCAGATTATAAAGGAAATAGGTCTGATGCTCCCGATGATCTAATTCCTCAATTCGATTATATTAGAAAGTCAGTATTAGCATTCAATTTACCCTCTATAGAAATGTTAAATTACGAGGCTGATGATTTGATAGCCACCTATGTAGAGCAAATATTAGACGAAGGTGCAAAGGTTACAATTGTATCATCTGATAAAGATTTAATGCAACTTTTCAAAAAAAAGGTTCGTATTTACGATCCAATGAAGAATAAATTTATATCTAATGACGATGTAATAAATAAATTTGGGGTTGGTCCGGATAAAGTAATTGATGTTCAATCACTAGCAGGGGATAGTACAGATAATGTACCTGGCGTTCCAGGTATTGGAGTAAAAACAGCAGCAGAATTAATTAAGGAATATGGAAATTTAGAAAACCTTCTCAAAAACGCAAATAAAATAAAACAGAATAAAAGAAGAGAAACACTTTTAGAAAATAAAGATAAGGCTCTGGTAAGTAAAAAACTTGTCACATTAAAAAATGATGTTCCGGTGAAAGACAAATTAGCTGACTTTGTTCTAAAAAAAGTAGACGTAGATAAGTTATACAATTTTTTGAGAGAAATGGAATTTAATAGGTTATTGAGTTCAGCAATTTCGACGTATGGTCAATCCAAATTTAGTGATGAAATAGAAGTCAAAAAAGAAACATCTAAAATATCAAAAGATAAATATGTTTTGATAAAAAATTTATCTGAAATAAAAGATTGGATGCAAGAAGCCGAAGAAGCTGGTGAATTTTCTATTGATACTGAAACAGATTCTCTTGACCCACATCAGGCAAATTTAGTTGGTATCTCAATTTCTAGCAAAATAGGTAAAGCTTGTTACATTCCAACAGGTCATATTGATAAAAATAATCTAAATGAAAAAGATGTTTTGAGAATTTTAAAACCATATTTAGAGGATAAAAGTTTAAAAAAAATTGGGCAAAATATTAAATTCGATTACATAATTTTTCGTAAAAGGGATATAGATATTCAAAGCATGGAAGATACAATGTTGATGTCTTACGTTTTAGATGCTGGTAAAAATAGACATAATATGGATACCCTTTCAGATATTCATCTTGGTCACAAAACAATTAAATATAAAGATCTCGTTGGATCTGGAAAAAAAGAAATTAAATTCAGTCAAGTAGATTTAAATATTGCAAAAGATTATGCGGCAGAAGATGCCGATATAACTTACCGTTTATATAAAATATTTCTGAAATCGCTTAAATCGGAAAAATTATTGAATATTTATGAAATTTTCGAAAAACCTTTAATTAAAATTTTAGCATCAATGGAAATCAATGGTATAAAGTTAGATAATAATTTTCTTAAAAAATTATCTGTCAAGTTTGAAAAAAAACTTCAAGATTTAGAAAAACAAATTTTTAAAATCTCAAAAAAAAAATTTAATATTGCATCAACTAAGCAGTTGGGTGAAATAATGTATAATGACCTCAAAATTGCATCCCTAAAAAAGACTAAAAAAGGGAGTTTTGCAACTGGTGCAGCAGTTCTAGAGGATTTAGCTTACAAAGGGAATGAATTTCCTAAATTAGTTTTAGAATGGAGGCAATCTAGTAAATTGAAAAATACATATTCAGATTCTTTGCCAGAGCATTTAAATCCCAATACAAAAAGAGTGCATACATCTTTTCTGTTAGCAGCAACTACAACAGGTAGACTTGCATCTAGTGATCCAAATTTACAAAATATTCCTATTAAAACTGAGGAGGGCAAAGATATTCGTAAAGCCTTCATATCAGAAAAAAATAAAAAACTTATATCAGCAGACTATAATCAGATCGAAATGAGAATTTTGGCTGATCTAGCTGATGTAAAAGAACTAAAAAAAGCTTTTAAAAATAATGAGGATATTCACTCATTAACCGCTAGCCAGGTTTTTGGTGCAGATATAAAAAAAATTGATGCCGATATGAGGAGAAAAGCGAAAGCTATTAATTTTGGAATAATTTATGGAATATCTCAATATGGTTTGGCCAAACAAATTGGTGTATCAAACAATGAAGCCGAAGAATTTCTAAATTCATATTTCATTAAATTTCCAGAAATTAAAGAATACATGAATAATACAATTAAATTCTGTAGAAAAAGTGGATATGTAAGAAATATTTTTGGTCGAAAAACTCATATTCCAGGAATCAATGACAAAAACTTTAATGTTAGAAATTTTCAAGAAAGGGCAGCTATAAATGCACCTATCCAAGGATCTGCATCAGAAATAATGCGACTTGCTATGATTAGAATCAACGATGAGCTTGATGCTAAAAAAACAAATGAATTTAATATGTTGCTTCAAATTCACGATGAATTGATTTTTGAGGTAATTGATAATGGTACTAAATCTGCTTCTAAAAAGATTAAAGATATTATGACAAGTGTGAAAGATAGTGATTTGCATTCATTTTCAATACCATTATCGGTAGATGTAAACATAGGTGATAACTGGGGAGAGCTTCATTAATAAACATTTAATTGCCCAATTTTAAACATTTTAGTATTTTTATAGTTGAACATGAAACAAACAATTGCCCTTGTTGATGATGATAGAAATATATTAACTAGTTTAAGTATTGCTCTAGAGAAAGAGGGTTTTAATATTCAAACTTATTTGGATGGAGAAAGTGCATTAATAGGATTGTCAAGAAATCCCCCAGACCTTGCAGTTATAGATATTAAAATGCCAAGAATGGATGGAGAAGAATTATTAAAAAAATTGAGAAAAAAAACATCTATGCCCGTTATTTTTTTAACTTCAAAAGATGAAGAGGTGGATGAGCTCCTAGGACTAAAACTAGGGGCTGATGATTTTGTAAAAAAATCAGGTGGCTTTTCAACTAAAGTTCTTATTGAAAGAATTCGTGTTCAACTTAGAAAAAAACATAATAATTTAGAGGATAATAGAAATATAATTTCACATGGAAAATTAAAACTTGATCCTTCACAGCTAGAGTGTGAATGGGATGGCAAGCAATTACCAGATAAATTAACAACAACAGAATTTTTAATTGTAAAGGAATTAGCAAAAAGACCTGGAATTATTAAAGAAAGATCTCAATTAATGGATGTTGCTTACAGAGAAGACACAGATATTGAAGATAGAACAATAGATAGTCACGTAAAAAGGATTAGAAAAAAGTTTAAAAAAGTAGATAATAACTTTTCAGCGATAGAAACCAGATATGGTAGTGGTTATCGTTGGAATGTTAAATAATGGCTACTTCAAAATCTAATAATCAATCTATTTTAAAAAAATTCTTAGTTATCAACTTTATTGTTTTTTTAGTGATAGGTGTATTAACATTATTTTACCTTAACACAGTAAAACCTACGCTCATTAAAAATAAAACTGCCTCGCACATAAAAATTATTGATAATACAACAGAAAATATTGATCGTTTAAAAATAAATTTCTCATCTGAAGATATTAGAGAGTTTCTGTTTTCCACTAAATTTTTATTTCAAAGTATAGATAGAGTACAGATATTTGATAGTGAATTTAATCTTTTAGGAGATACCGACACATTAGACTTAGATCCAAATGCTTTCTCAAGAAGTCTAAACATAATTGAAATGAGCGACTTAAATAATCAAAGTATTCAAAATAAGAATTTGGAAGAGAGTAATAAAAGCTTTGAAAGTAAAGAAATATTTGAAGATTTAAAAAAGTACTCATATTCATCAGATTATGGAAAACCATTAACTTACTCTAAAGAAAACTATGATCAATTTTTATTAGTAACTGTTAAAAATGTAGTCAGTGAAAACAAAACAATAGGCTATTTAGCTATTACTGAAAATGCCAATGAAATAAAGGTAGCAATAGATGAAAGAAGAAATTTTATAATCAGAACTGCTTTGCTTGTCGCATTGGTAATTTTAATTTTTTCATATGTATTAAATAGATACTTCTTAAAACCAATTAAAAATTTGGTTCAATATACAAATATTATAAAAAATAAAAGTAAGGAAAAGACCAATATTGGAAATATAAAAAAAAGAAATGACGAATTGGGAAAATTATCAAATTCTCTTGATGAAATGACTAATGAATTAAACAAAAGAATTACTACAGCAGAAAATTATTCAACAGATCTTTTGCATGAAATCAGAAATCCTTTAGCATCTCTTAAAAGTGCCTCTGAGATAATTTCTGAAACAAATGATAAATCTCAAAGAAACAAATTGATTAATATAGTATCACATGACGTAGAGAGAATTGAAAGATTAATAACTGATTACTCTCAAATGCTAAGAGATGAGGCTGCAATTTCCTCTGAGAAAATGCAAAAATTAAATTTAAAAGAGATTGCTCAATCTGTTGTTGACGATTTTAACAGTATCTATGAAACAAAAAAATCGATTGGAATTAAATTGAAATCTAATGGAATTAAAAATTATAGTATCTTAGGGATAGAAAATAGAATTGAACAAATTATTGCAAACTTATTAGAAAACTCAATTTCTTTTAGTGAAAATAATCAAGAAATTACCGTTGAAATATCAAAAGATAAAAATGACAAAATTAAATTAGTTGTCGTTGATCAGGGATCTGGATTTAGTGAAAAGGATACAAACAAGATATTTAATAGATTTTATAGTAATAGACCTGAAAACTTTGGAGAACATTCAGGTTTGGGATTAAATATTGTCAAAAATTTAGTTGAAATTCATGGTGGCGAAATCAACGCATCTAATAATAAAGATAAAGGGGCAAGAATTGAAATAATTTTCCCAGAAGCATAAATCTTTGTTGATATATTAAGTGAAATTGTTAAAAGCCTCTTTCTATGGAAGATTTTAAAGTAAAAGATATATCCCAAGCGGAATTTGGAAGAAAAGAAATTTCACTGGCTGAAACTGAAATGCCAGGATTAATGGCTCTTAGAGAAGAATATAAGGGTAAAAAACCATTAAATGGAGCTCGAATTGTTGGTTGTTTACACATGACAATACAAACAGCTGTCTTAATAGAAACTTTAGTTGAGTTAGGAGCCGAAGTAAGATGGTCCTCATGTAATATTTTTTCGACACAAGACCATGCAGCAGCAGCGATTGCAAAAGCTGGTATTCCTGTATTTGCTTGGAAAGGCGAAACAGAAGAAGAATATTGGTGGTGTGTAAAGCAAACTATTGAAGGAAAAGATGGCTGGAAACCAAATATGATACTTGATGATGGTGGCGATCTTACAGCATTGATGCACAAAGATTATAAAGAATTATTAAATGATGTTAAAGGTTTATCAGAAGAGACAACTACAGGAGTTTTAGCATTAAAAAAAATGGAAAGTGAAGGTAATTTACTTGTCCCAGCAATAAATGTTAATGACTCAGTAACAAAATCTAAATTCGACAATTTATATGGTTGCAGAGAAAGTTTAGTTGATGGAATTAAAAGAGCTACTGACGTCATGATGTCAGGTAAGGTAGCTATTGTAGCTGGATTTGGAGACGTTGGAAAGGGTAGCGCTGCTTCTCTTCGTCAAAGCGGTGCAAGAGTTATGGTTACAGAAACAGATCCAATTTGTGCTCTCCAAGCTGCAATGGAAGGTTATGAAGTAGTTTTAATGGATGAGATGATAAAAGAAGCCGACATTGTTGTTACGGCAACAGGAAATAAAGATATTGTGACAGCTGACCATATGAGAGAAATGAAAGATAGAGCAATTCTATGCAATATTGGTCACTTTGATAATGAGATCCAAGTAGATGCTCTTAAAAATTATAAATGGGATGAAATAAAACCACAAGTTCACGAAATTACATTGCCGGATGGAAAAAGAATTATTTTATTAGCAGAAGGTAGATTGGTTAATCTTGGATGTGCAACAGGACACCCAAGTTTCGTAATGAGTGCTTCTTTTACAAATCAAGTAACAGCTCAGATAGAATTATGGAATAACTCAGATAAATACGAGAAGAAAGTATATGTTTTACCAAAACATTTAGATGAGAAAGTAGCTAGACTTCATTTAGAAAAAGTTGGAGCTAAATTAACCAAATTATCAGATGATCAAGCAAAATATATAAGTGTAACACCAGAAGGACCTTATAAACCAGATGCCTATCGCTACTAAAAGTAGCAAAATAGATATTTCAAAAGAAATTATCACACAAAAAATTGCTGAAAAAATTGCAAGTAAAGTTAGCAAAAATACAACTTTTCTTTTTTATGGAAACATCGGAGTTGGTAAGACTACATTTATTAGGTATTTAATTAATTATCTTCAAACAAAAAATGGTTTAGAAAAAACAGAAATACCTAGTCCAACTTTTAATATTATAAATGAATATGAGATTAATTCTTTGATTGTTAGACATTTTGATCTTTACAGAATTAAAGATAAAAAAGAATTAAATAACATAGGAATTAATGAAAACTCAGAAGATTATGCTAGATTAATTGAATGGCCTGAAATCTTGGGTCAAAATATAGAAAGTACTTTTACATTAAAATTTGAATATGATGAAAAGCTTGAAAATAGGTACTTAATTATATCTAATAATATTGATTTTAATTTTAATGAATTTGAAAAAATTTAAAAAACTATCAGGAGATGCATCTTTTAGACAATTTTATAGAACAAATAATTCAGTATTAGTTTATAGCAAAATTCAAAAGCGATCAAACCTGTTAAATTATGATGCAGTTAACAAAATATTGATTAAAAATAAAATATTAGCACCAGGTTTAATTAGTCAAAATTATAAAAAAAATTTTATAGAAATTGAGGATTTCGGCAATAAAAATATGTTGGATAAAATTAAATCCTCAAAAACTAAATTAAATGAATACAAAAGAATACTAAAAATTTTATATCAAATTCAAAAAATTAAAAATTTTAAAACTCAAAATTTTCTTAAAAAAAAATTTAATTTATCAAACTATTCAAAAGCTAAAATACTTAAAGAATCATACCTTTTTTTGGATTGGTACTTAGCAGCAAATAAATTAATTACTCAAAAAGGACATTTAAAAAAAAATCTCAAAAAAATTATAGATAATTTGTATTTTAATTTAAAAATCGAACACAAAGTGTTTGTACATAGAGATTTTCACGTCTCAAACATGATGTTTTATAAAAATAAAATCGCTTTAATAGATAGTCAAGATGCTGTGTTGGGTAATCCAGCATATGATTTGGCCTCTCTTATAGATGATGTAAGAATTAAAACTTCAAATAGTTTTAAGTTAAGTATTTTAAAAGTATTTCTTAATAAATTAAAGTATAAAAATGAAACTCAATTTATTAATGATTTTGAAATTTTATCTGTTTTAAGAAATCTAAAAATAATTGGTATATTCACAAGACTCGCAAAAAGAGATAAAAAAAGAAAATATCTAAAATTAATACCTTATGCGTGGAAATTAATCGATAATCGTATTAAAAATAATCCAAATTTCCATGATTTAAAAAATTTTCTACAAAAAAACCCAAGAATAAAAAAAATATGAAAATTAAAACAGCAATAATTTTATGTGCAGGATTTGGAAAAAGATTAATGCCATTAACTGAGAAAACACCAAAACCACTCTTAAAAATTAATGAGATTAGCTTATTAGAAAATACTATAAACTTGATAAAAGTATTAGAAATAAAATCTTTAAAAATTAATACTTTCTATTTAAGTGATAAAATAAAAAATTTCATTTTTTCAAATAATTTTGGTTTAGAAATTCAAATTATAGAAGATGGTAAAGAAATATTAGATACAGGGGGCGGTCTTTTAAATGTAGTAAATAATTCAGTTGAAACAGATTTTATAGTTTTTAATCCTGATACAATTTGGAACGTTGAATATGCAAATGAAATTAAGAGGATGGAAAATATATATTTTAAAAATAACTTTGAAAATATTTTAATGGTTGTAAAAAAAGATTTAAGTTTTGATAAAAGATTTAAAGGCGATTTTTCTATGGATGGCAATAATTTAAAAAAGAACAATGATAAAAATTATATTTATACAGGGTGTCAAATTATAAATAAAAAAATATTTAAAAATTTGTCAAAAAAAATATTTTCAATGAATGAGATTTGGGATAATTACATTAAAAAAGAAAATTTGTATGGTTTCGAGAGTGGTATTCAGTTTCTTCATTTAACAGATAAAGATATTTACGAAAAACTTCTTCAAAAAGGTTAGAATTTAATTAAATCCCTAGATCTACTCTGATCTAGGTATTTAGCTGCTTTTATATTCTTTTTTTCAAATTTCAAAAGTAGAGGATTTCCTGTTGGTATTTCAAGTTTGGAAATTTTATTGTCATCAATTTTAAATAAATATTTTAAAAGTGATCTAATAGAATTGCCATGAGCAGATATAATTATATTATCCTGCAAATTTTTCTCTATGTTTTTAATAAAATAGGGCACAACTCTTTCATAAGTATCTTTAAGAGACTCTGTGTCTGGAATTAGGTTACGGGGTATATCATTGTAAATACTTATATTTTTTGGATGGTACGGACTATTTATATTTAAAGGTTTTGGTGGGTTATCCCATGATCTTCTGAATTTGTGAACTTCATCTTCTCCTAGTTTTTTTTTCATTTCATCTTTATTTAATCCTGTAAGTGATCCGTAGTGCCTTTCATTTAATTGCCAAGCCTTAATTATATTATTTGGTTTTACTCTCATTGTATTTAAAATAAGTTTTAAAGTATCAATGGATCTTTGTTGATATGAAGTATAAAAATGTTTTATTTCTAAATTTAATTTTTTTATGAATTCACCAGCTTTACAAGCTTCTAATTTACCTTGTGGTGCGAGCTCAACGTCAACCCATCCTGTAAATTTATTTTCTAAATTCCATTCGCTTTGACCATGTCTAACAAGTATTAAGTGACTCATTTGTGAAAATTTAATATAGATTAACTATGAATTACTTAAAGCAGTTTTTTTATCTGTCTAACGTAGTTTTATTTATTTTTTACTTATATCCCGGTAGTATTTTAGGATATTTTTTTTATGGAAACTTCAATATCCAACCACAATTAACAAGAGATTTTTTAGTATCTTCAAATCACGTTTATGTTTTCTTTATTGTATCAATTCTAGGATTAATTGCTTTTAAACATAAATTAAAAAATATATTTATTTATCTTATTTGTATTTCTATTGTTCTAGAAATTCTGCACTTAATTATTCCAGAAAGAGGATTTGAATTAGGTGATTTGTTTGGTAATATATTAGGTGTATTTATATCATTTTTAATATTTAAAATAATTTATATAGGTAGATTGCAATGAGTTCATTCGATGAAAGAAAAAAAGGTTTTGAAAAAAAATTTGCTCATGATGAGGAAAAACAATTTAAAATTAATGCAAGAAAAAATAAATATTTAGGAGAGTGGGCCGCACAAATTCTAGGATATAATGAGGAAAAAAAAAATCAATATATTCAATATGTAATTAAAGCAGATTTTGCTGAAGCAGGTGACGAAGATGTTTATAGAAAGCTTTATGAAGATTTAAAAGATAAAAATATATCCGAAGATCAAATTAGAAAAAAAATGCAAGAATGTAATGAAAAAGCAACTACTGAAGTTAGTTAGTTTTCTATTTTTATTTACATTTGTAGCAACAAATTACTTACTATCAGAAATAATCCTAATTTCAGATAACATTAAAATAATTGATGGTGATACAATTTTATTAGACAATAAAAAAATTCGTTTTTCAGGAATAGATGCTCCAGAAACTAAATTTAAAGGAAAGCAACAGTTTTGCTTAAAAAATAAAAAAAAAATTAATTGTGGAAAAATTTCAAAAAATTCTCTTACAGAAAAAATTGTAAATAAAAAATTAAAATGTCTAATCGAGCTCCAAAAGGACTATTTTGGTAGGTATTTAGGCGAGTGTTTTATCAATAATGAGAGTGTTTCAGCTTACATGGTAAGAAATGGATTAGCCTTCGACTATCCAAAATATTCAAAAAAAAAATATTCTGAAGATCAAATTTACGCAAAAAACAATAAATTAGGTTTGTGGAGTATGGAATTTGATTATCCATGGATATGGAGAAAAAATAATAGATAATTTATATTGAACTGTGATTCTTTTTAGAAAGTATTTTTTATTTTTTGGTCTATTATTTTTAACTGCTTGCTCATCGATACCTCAAAATACATCAGATGGCTGTTCAATATTTTCTGAGAGATATCTTTGGTATAAACACGCAAAAAAAACTGAAAAAAAGTGGGGTACACCAATTAACTTACAATTAGCAATAATAAAAATGGAATCTGATTTTGACTGGCTCGCTAAACCTGCTCGTCAAAAATTATTTAAAGTTATACCTTATAAAAGACCCTCTAGCTCATTCGGATACTCTCAAGCTATCAAAGGTACGTGGAAACAATATAAAGATGAGACCGGAAATAAATATGCTTTAAGAACTAGATTTAAAGATAGTGTTGATTTTATTGGCTGGTATACAAATAAAACAGAAAAAATTTTAAAAATTTCAAAAAAAGATACTTTCAGACAATATATTGCTTATCATGAAGGTTGGGGAAATTACAAAAATTATAAAAGTAATCAGAAAGTTATAGTTTTGGCAAAAAAGGTAGAGGGATACTCAAATAAATTCAAGAAACAGCTAAATAAATGCAGTAAATCTTTAACTACTAGAAAATATATTATTTTTTAATCAATTGCTTTTCTAGCTCCAGATCTACTGCATCGATTCTCTTGGTATTTTTGGCTAGTGTCAAATACATAGTTGGCGTTACATATAATGTAAAGAATGTAGAAATTATCATTCCTCCAAAAATTGTTGATCCAACTGCTAATCTAGATGCCTCGCCAGCACCTGGACCTATGTTACCTACTATAAGAGGTAACATTGCAATCATGGTGCTTAATGAAGTCATTATGATTGGTCTTATTCTTAATTTACAAGCTTCCATCAATGCTTCCTCAATTTTTGCACCAGTTGTTCGAATTTGATTAGTATAGTCAACGATAAGAATACTATTTTTTGTGGATATACCGATTAATATAATCAAGGCAATTTGTGAAAATATATTTATCGAACTATTTAGAAATAAAATGAATACAAGACCTCCAAAAACCGCAAGAGGAACAGTCAATATAATAATAAAAGGATGGACAAACGAATTAAAAGTAGCGGCCATAACTAAATATGCAGTTATTAATGCTAAAGCGAAAATAAGAAATATTTCGTTACTTGTCTCCTTTAGTTCTTCTGACTTACCTTTCCAAGTTATTTGATTTTGAGGAGCAACTTTCAACATTACGTCTTCTAAATATTTTATAGCTTCAGACAATGTATATTCTTCAGATAAAGCTGCCGATATAGTTACTGCTCGTTGTCTATTATATCTAGGTAATGATTCAGCAGTTCCTTTCTCTTCAAATTCTACCAAACTTGCAACAGATACTAATTTTCCAGTAGTTTCAGATCTTACAAAAATCTTTGATAAGCCATCTTTATCTCGTCTATCTGCTAAATATTGCTGAAGAATTATGGGGTATTCTCTTCCTTCTTTATTATATGTTGTAACCCTCTTTCCACCGTATAATGTTTCGAGGGTTCTTCCAATATTTTCTATTGAAACTCCTAAATCATTTGCACGATTTTTATTTGTGATTAATTTTACTTCAGGTTTATTTTTTGTGTAATCACTTTCAATTCTAAACATATTTCTATTTCTTCTTAGCTCTCTTAAAACTTGACTTTGAATTTGCTCTAATTCTTCATAGCTTGTTCCATAAATCACCATTTGAACTGGTTTATTGTAGCTAGAAACTCTTATAGATTGAGGTGATATAGGAAACGCAAACGTCTCAGGCACACTAACAACTTGTCCAATAGCTTCTCTTAATACAACTTGTGTGCTCTTTTCTCTATTTTTCCATTCATCTAAAAGTGCAATTATAATAAAAGTATTATATGAAGTTGCGGATCTACCGAAACCAGGTACCCTCATAATTAATCTTTGGTAAGGGCTGTCTTCTGCCTGTAACAATTTTAATATTCTTCCTTCAATTATTTGGGCTTTTTCTTGTGTGTACTCGAATGAACTCCCTTCATCTGTAGAGCCAATTATTAAATAAGCCCCTCTATCTTCTAATGGTATCAATTCTTTCTTAGTAAAGTTAAACAAATAAATTGAAGCTGCAATTAATAAAATTATAAATATCGAAATTGTTTTTTGTTTATTAATCCAAAATTTTAAGGTGTCAGTATAAAATTCTGTAAAAGATTTAAATCCATTATTGAATTTTTTTACAAAAAAATTAATTTTTTCTTTTTTATTTAAAAACTTACTTCCTAACATTGGTGAAAGGGTTAAAGCCACAAATGAAGAAACAACTATTGAGAAAGATAGTGCTATTGCAGTTTCTTTAAACAAGGTACCAGCTATACCCTCAATAAAAATTAAAGGTAAAAAAACTGCAACTAAGATTAAAGTTGTAGCTATTATCGCAAATGTTATTTGTCTTGAGCCTTTGTAAGCAGCCACAAGTGGCGTTTCTCCTTTTTCAATTCTTGTATAAATTGCATCTGTCATTATTACAGAATCATCAGTTATTATTCCAATTGCTAAAATAAAACTTAGGAGAACAAATATATTTATAGAAAGATCAAATATATATAAACCTAAAAACGAACCAATTAAACTTACTGGCAAAGCTACAGCTGGTACAATTACAGCTTTTAGGTTTCCTAAAAACAAGTAAATTATTACCACGACTAAAATAAAAGCAATAATTAAACTTTTGTAAACTTCCTGTATTGCAGTACCTACGTAAGTTGCTCTATTAAATGCTATTTCTAACTTTAAACCATCTGGTAAAGATTGATTTAAAATGTTTATTTTCTCTTTAATTTGGTTTGAAAGTTCGACAGTTGATGCTCCACTTTTTGCGTATATTCCAATCCCAACTGTCTTTAAATTGGTTGCATTTTTTCTTTGAGCTTTAAATAAAGTTTTCTCAGAAACTGGACCAAGCTCAACATTTGCAATATCAGAAAGGGTTGTGACTTTATCTTTGTTTTTCTTAAGAGGAAGCTGCTTGATTGTTTCAATGTTAGAGTAAGACTTATCAATATTAAGAGTTAAATCTTTGTTACTAGCTTCCAAAGTTCCAGCGGGGATGTTTATATTTTCATTTCTTAATGCTCTCTCCACTTCCTGAATAGTAAGATTATTGGCTGCTAATTTGATAGGATCTACCCAAACTCTTACACTTAGCTCTCTTAATCCACCGACTAAAATTCTACCAACATTTGGTACACTCGAAAAGGCATCTATAAGATATCTTTCAGCATAGTCACCCAAATCTAAATCATTCCAAGTTGGTGACGATAGCGCAACCCACATTGTAGTTGTAAAACCTGCTGCTTGTTTCAAAATTTGAGGCGGGTTTGCTTGATCTGGCAAATTGTCCGCAACTCTTGATACTCTTTCTCTTATGTCATTTGCTGCATCATCTAAATCTATATCTGTATTAAAATAAATATTTATTCTACTTCTTCCATTAAGCGAACTAGAATCAATGTTCTTAATTCCTTCCGCTCCTCCTATAACATCTTCTATTTTTTGTGTTATCTCTTCATCAACAATTTCAGCTGAAGCAGATTTATAATCGGTTTGTACCTGTACCACTGGAGGCTGAATACCATCTGGTAATTCCCTAACAGGTAATTCCCAAAATACAAAAATTCCAAAAATAATTAGTATCATTGACATTACCCATGCAACGACAGGTCTTTTAATACTAACTTCAGTTATATACATGTATTAATTATTTTTTATTTTCTTGTTTTTCAGAGTCAGAATTTTTTTTAAAAATATTTAATTTTTGTAACCACGCAAATATACCATTCTTATTTTCTTTAGTATCTTTTTTCTTTTTTCCACCCCAACTAGATTTGTTTTGATTAGCTACTTTAGCACCCTTTTTTATAGGTCTTATTATTAAATTTGGTCTGACTTTTTTTGTACCCTCAGCAACAACTTTGTCACCAACTTTTAGACCATTTAAAACTTCAACAAAACCCAGGTATCTATCGCCGGTATCAATATTTGTTTTTAATACTTTATTTTTTTCGTCAACTTTATAGATAAATATATTATCACCTTCCACTATTGTGCTGGTATCTGGGATACTTAAGCTTTCTCTTGTATCATATTTTATTGAAATTTCTAAAAATGAGCCAGGCAAAATTTCACCAGATGTATTGTCCATTTTTATCCTTGTTGGTAATGATCTAGTATCCTCACTAATTCGACTAGCTAACGAGTCAACTTGACCTTTATATGTTTTATCTTTGTATCCAGAAAATTTTATATCAACAGGTAAACCAACCTTAATAAATGGTACAAACATTTCAGGTATATCTACATCACAATAGATAATACTGGTATTTTCGAGATTAACTAAGATTGAAGATTTTGAAACTTCGATGTCTTCTGAAAATTCTCTTTTTCCAATTGTTCCATCAAACTGAGCAGTAATTTTTCTATTTTTAAGTTCTGCAATTACATCACCTTTTTTTACTTTTTGATTAAAGTTGATAGGTTTAAGTATTTCATACTTTTCAATTTTATAGGATTGTGTTTTAAATGGTCTTGCTGTTCCGTATGTGCTTATTAAATTTTCAAAAACTCTATTTTCAGCTGCAGTAACAATTATTCCTGGAGGTGGTCTTTTACTAAATTTCTTCTTAAAATGATTTCCAATCATTGTTCTACCAACAATCACTGTAGCTATAATTAAAAAGAAAATTATTATTATGCTTGTAATTTTTGTTGATCTTTTCATATTTTATATTTTACCATATTCAGCCCATGAACCATCATAAATGACTGGAAGATACTTATTATTTACTTGAGAATATGCAAGTGCCAAAACACATGCTGTGATCCCTGAACCACACGAAAACACTACATTTACTGGGTCATTTAAAGATAAATCTTTAAAATAAAAAGAAATTTCAGATTTACTTTTAAAAGTAAAATCGTCATTGATAAGGGTTTTAAATGGTAAGCAAATTGAATTTGGTATTGAACCACTTCTTACATTTTTTCTTGGGTCTGGAGTTATGCCATTAAAACGATCTTCGCTTCTCGCATCAACTAAATCAAATTTTTTTCTAATTATATTTTGGTCAATCTGATCTTTGCTCTTAACCATTCCATTATTTTCTTTTGCTTTATAGCTAGTTGTTTGAATAATTATATTATTAGAAGAAGTCATTTTTTTTTCTTTTTTCCATTTATTAAAACCTCCATCTAAAACATGTACTTTCTTTTTATCATGGCCAAAGTAAATTAAATTAAACCATACTCTACAAGCACTTAAAACATCAGAATTATCATAAATCACAATTTCGTCTTCGTTAGATATGCCCATAGATGATAGTATATTTTCCCACGAACTAATGTCCGTTAACATATGTGGTAAGTCGGTTGATTTATTACAATTTTTGTCGATATCAAAAAAAATTGCATTTGGTATATGCTCTTTATTAAATTCTTCCTTACCACTTCTATTTGTTGCAGGCATATGCCAAGAGCCATCAATTATTTTTACATTTGAGAGATTTTTTTCTAGCCACTCAGTTGATATAAGTGACATTAGAAACTTTTTTCCAAATATTTCTGATGATAATCTTCGGCTTTGTTATAATTTTTTGATTTTGATATTTTGGTAACGATTTTACCCTTAAATTTTTCATTAATTTCTTTCAATACTTTGTTAGCGATTTTATTTTGATTTTCATCATGAACAAATATTTCACTTCTATACTGAGTACCTACATCTGGACCTTGCCGGTTTAAAGTAGTTGGATCATGAAATTCAAAAAAGTTTCTTATTATTTCCTCATAAGAAATTTTAGTATTGTCAAATTCAACTTTAACTACTTCTGCATGATTGGTGTCACCATAACATACTTCTTTATAAGATGTCTTCTCAGTATTACCTCCACAATATCCAACCTCTGTATTTATTACTCCATCTAACTTGCTAAATTTTATTTCGGGTCCCCAAAAACATCCAAGCGCTAAAGTTGCTATTTCCATTGCTAAAAATTTTAATTAATCTAAAGTTATTATCATGCTTTCCAAAAATCAATTAGGCTTTTTTTACATGTTTTTATCAATATGTGCCTTTTCATTTATGGATGTAATAGTCAAGTGGTTATCAGATTATCCAATTGGACAGGTAATGTTTTTTAGAGGTCTATTTGGTATTTTGCCAATAATTTTTTTAGTTCCTAAGACAAGATTTAGAGATTTTTATAAAACAAATAGACCAGGATTACATTTAATTAGATGTTGTTCAGGACTGATAGCTTTAGCTGCAATATTTTTGGCACTAAGAAACCTACCACTTGCAACAGTGACAAGTATTTCATTTGCTGCACCTATATTTACAACTTTGCTATCAATATTTTTACTAAGTGAGAAAGTAGGAGTATATAGATGGGCTGCAGTATTTGTTGGTTTTATTGGTGTTTTAGTAATTACCCAACCAGGATTTTCTAGCTTAAATATTTATTATTTATTTCCAATAATCTTTTGTATTGGAATGTCTTACGTTGCAATTACAATTAGAAAACTTTCATCCACAGAACCAGTCTGGTTGATCTCATTCTTTTTTTCTTTTGCAATTACAATTGTTGGAGTTTTATCAATACCATTTGGGTGGATCATGCCAACTTTCAATGATTTCTTACTATTATGTACAATTGGCTTGTTGGGAGGAACAGCTAATTTATTATTAAGTCAATCATATAAGTTATCCGAGGTTTCTCTGGTTACACCTCTTAAATATTTAGGATTAATATTTGCAATATCTTTTGGATATTTTATTTGGGATGAAATTCCCACAATTAAAACATTGATGGGTGCTTCACTGGTAATAATATCATCAATCATTATATTTCGAAGAGAAATATATTTAAATAAACAAGTAACGGTAAGTAGAAATGAGTAAGGCGCCGACATATTGGAAAAAAGCTAGAACATATCTTTCAAAAAAAGATAGTATTATGAGATCATTGATTAAAAAATATAAAGATAATAATTTAACTACTAGAAAAGATGTCTTTTATTCTTTATGCAAAAGTATAATAGGACAACAAATAAGTGTTGCTGCTGCAGACTCTGTCTTCAAAAAATTTGAATTGGCATGTAAAAAAAAAATTAATCCAAAAATTGTTTCAAAGCTTAAAACATCACAACTTAAAAAATGCGGTCTTAGTCGTCAAAAAATAAGGGGTATCTTGGAAATGTCTCAAAAATTTAAAGATAAAAGTTTTAATCCAAGATTAATTTCGAAAATGAGCGATGAAGAAGCAATTATATACCTATCAACTTTAAGACAAATTGGAAGATGGTCAGCAGAGATGATTTTGTTATTTACTTATAATAGGTCTAATATCTGGCCAGTTCAGGATATTGGGTTGTTAAGAGCAATATCAAACAACTATAAAAAAAAATATTTTCCACCTGAAACTTTTATAAAAAAACTTCAAAAAAGATTCTCTCCATACTGCTCTGTTGCCACCTGGTATTTGTGGCGTTCAATTGATGACGATACTATTCAGTATTAGCACCCTCCACAATAAACATATGTCTTTTTGTAGTTTGTTCTGCATAAGACCAAGCTTTTAGATAATCTTCTGAGTCATGACAAGATATGGCCATGTCATAACTGGGAAACTCCCAAATAACGGTTCTTAATATTTTGTCACCACTATAATATTTTAGTTTGCCTCCTCTAACTACAGGAGTACCACCAAATTTTTTTATAACCGGTATTGCATTTTCACCATATTTTTTTAGGTTATCTTGGTTTGAAATCTCTGTATACAAACTCACCCAATATGCCTTCATATTTGCCCCTTTTCTAAGTTATTCCATTCCTTCAAATATCATATGTTCTCTAATTACATTATCTTTAAGATATGTTCTTGCCTCAACATATTCTTCAGAATCGTAGCATTTTTTAGCAGTTTCCACGTCTGGGAACTCTGCAAGTGCTATTCTAACCATTTCTCTACCCTCAAGTGCAATGTTATTAGCACTTCGAGCTAAAATTTTTCCAGAATGTTTTAATACAGCTTCCTTTGCTTTATCTGCATATTTTTTCATTCTTTCAGGGTCTTTAATTTCACTGTAAGTTGCAATCCAGTAACCTTTCATAATTCTCCTTTTTAATTTTTTTTTTTTATGTTACCAAATTTTATGGCAGAAAAATTAATAATCAATTATGAAGATTATAAATTAGCAGTTGAAAAGTTAGCTCTTACAATTGAAAAAAATTACAAACCATCTGTTTTAGTCGGAATAATGAGGGGTGCAGCACCTATAATTGATATGCTATCAAGAATATTTAAATTGCCCACTGCTTATGTTGTTATTCAAAGTTATTCTGGAGAAACTGTAGAAAATAAACAGGGCGAACTTATTTTTGCAAGAGATATAAGCTCAATAGCTAAAAATGAAGACTTTAAAAATGTTTTATTAGTTGATGATTTATCCGATACTGGACTTACATTAAATGAAAGTATTAAATGGTTAAAAAATTATACTCCAGTGAAAAACCATATTCAAGAAATAAAAACAGCTTGTCTTTGGAAAAAAAAATCCTCTTCTTTTACTCCAGATTTTTGTCCAATTTTACTAGATGGAGATCCTTGGATAGTTCAACCTTCAGAATATTACGATGAAATAGATATTAATGGCTTAAAGAAAAAGCATTCATAAAAAAAGGCCAACTTATATAGTTGGCCTTTTTAATTTTTTTTTGAAAATTATTTTGGAATATCTCCTTCAACACCTTTTACATAAACACTCATTCCAGCCAACATTCCATCATCAGCAACTTTTCCATCGGCAACTAATATATTGCCTTTTTGGTCATATATAGGACCTGTAAACGAATGAACTTTTCCTGATGCTAGATCTTTTTGAAGCTGCTCTACTTCTTTAACTAAGTCAGCACCCATTGCAGAATTATATGGTCCCATAGCCACCATACCTTCCTTTAATCCATGCCATGTGTCTTGTTGTTTCCATGTACCGTCTCTTGCAGCAATAGCTCTTTCAACATAATATGGTGCCCAATCATCAATAATTGAAGTCAAAATTGATTTAGGAGCAAATCTCTGCATGTCACTTGCTTGACCAAATGACCATACACCTGCTTTCTCCGCTGTTTGAACTGGTGCTGTACTATCTGTATGTTGCATAATTACATCTGCACCTTGATCGATTAAAGCTTGCGCTGCTTCAGCTTCTTTACCTGGATCGTACCAAGTAAAAACCCATACAATCTTAGTTTTAATATTTGGATTGACCTTTTGTGCAGCAAGAGTCATTGCGTTAATTCCTCTTATTACTTCAGGAATTGGAAAAGATGCAATATAGCCAATCGTGTTAGTTTTAGTCATTTTTCCAGCAATATGGCCTAAAAGAGTTCTTCCTTCGTAAAATCTTGCAGAATAAGTAGAAACATTTGAATGTTCTCTCTTATAACCTGTTGCGTGTTCAAATTTTACATTTGGAAAATCTTTTGCAACTTTGTTAGTTGGATCCATATATCCAAAACTAGTTGTAAAAATTAAGTCGTGGCCAGATTGAGCCAGTTGTCTTATCACTCTTTCTGCATCAGCACCTTCTGGAACACTTTCAACAAATGTTGTTTTTATTCCAGCTGCTTCTACAGCATTTCTACCTTCGTGATGTTGAAATGTCCATCCATGGTCACCAGTTGGGCCAACATAGACAAAACCAACTTTAAAATCTGCATTTGAGTTTACGCTAAACCCAAGTAGAAAAATTGCAGAAATTAAATATCTAAAAAAGTTTTTATACATTTTGAATTTCCCCTCTAAATTTTTTTTGTGAAGCTTTAAGTTAATCAAAATTCAAAAAAAAAAAATAATTATTTTCGAATAGCTAACATTACTTTTCCTTATAGAATATTCTTCCTAAGGAGGTTGGGGTATTCAGTTTTATTTTTCTACTGTCACGAGAGATTACAACTAAAACTATTATTGTCATCAGATAAGGTAATGCACTTAAAAATTGAACCGGTATTCTAAACCCAATTGCTTGCATATGTAATTGTAGAATTGTAATCCCACCAAAAATTAAAGCACCAATTAAAACTTTTATAGGACTCCAGGTTGCAAATACAACCAAAGCCAAAGCTATCCACCCTCTTCCAGCTGTCATATTTTCAATCCACTGTGGAGTGTATATTAAGGATAGATATGCACCTGCTAAGCCACACATAGCTCCTCCATAAAGAATACAACAGTATCTAACTAGAATAACATTTATACCTTGATTAGATGCCGAAACAGGCGAATCACCAACAGCTCTAACAACCAAACCTAATTTAGTTTTTTTCAAAAAATAATTAGTTAAAAATGGTAAAGCAAAAGCAAAATATAAAACTATAGAGTGTCCAAACAATATTGGACCAAAAAACGGAATACTTTCTCTTAAACTTGAAAATAAGATTGGAAATTCTTTTCCAGGGATACCAACAAAATTTTTTCCTAACATTGCAGATAAACCAATGCCAAAAATAGTTAATGCCAAACCTGTTGCAACATGGTTTGTAAGAAGAGATTGCGTTAAAAATCCAAAGATTAGTGAAATTATAACTCCTGATAACATAGAGCCTACGATTGCTATAAAAAGGTTATCTGTTATTACCATTAAAGCAAAACCAGATATTGCTCCAATTATCATCATTCCTTCGACACCTAAATTTAAAACACCCGATCTTTCAGTAATCAATTCACCTGAAGCAGCAAGTATTAATGGCACTGATGAAGCCATTATTGATCCTATCAGAATTCCTATAAAACTAATGTCTAAGCTCATTTTTTTTTAAATTTAAAATTTTAACTTTGAAAAAAAGCAAATAATCAGATGCGAGTAAAAAAAATAAGATCATACCCTGAAAGACTTGGCCGGTATATTTTGGTATTTGTAAAAAAATTTGAGCCGTTTCGGCACCGAGGTATGTCAACGCAACAACCAAAGATGCAAAAATTATGCCAAAAGGATTAAGACGACCTAAAAAAGCAACAATAATTGCTGTAAAACCGTAATCGGGGGATATCATTCTATGCAGTTGTCCAATAGGCCCAGTAATTTCACCAACTCCAGCTAATCCCGCACAAGCACCACTAATCATAAAAACAACCAAAATCATGGTTTTTCCTTTAAACCCAGCATACTTAGCAGTTTTTAAACTTAGACCAGATACTTTAATCTGAAAGCCTAAATAGGTTTTGTAAAGAATAAACCAACTCAGCATAACTGCTGCAAGAGCTAAAAAAATACCAGCATGAATTCTCAAACCCTCAAATAATAATGGCATTCTAGATGAGTCACTAAATTGTCTTGTTTCAGGAAAATTAAAACCTTCAGGATTACTCCATGGCCCAACTACCAAGTAGTCTAAGAGTAGCTTTGAAACGTAAACCAACATAAGACTAACTAAAATCTCGTTTGTATTAAAATATGTTTTAAGGATAGCTGGGATAAGTGCAAAGATCATTCCCCCGATTGCTCCAGCAATTATAACTAAAGGCAGTATATAAAAACCTTCTTGATTATAAAATAAAAGAGCAACTCCTCCTCCTACAATCGCACCAAAAGTTAATTGTCCTTCTGCACCAATATTCCAATTATTACTTTTAAAACAAAATGATAAACCAATAGCAATTAAGCAAAGGGGAGTTGCTTTGAGTAGCAATTCACTGAAACCATATAAATTTGAAATTGGAGTTATAAAGTAAAACTTAAGTGCTTCTATTGGATTAAAACCTAAAATATAAAAAATTATACCACCACCTAAAATTGTAAGTATGATTGCAATAAAAGGAGTAAAAAAATATAATGCCATTGGTACATCATTTCTTTTTTCAATTTTAATCAATGGAACCTCCTCCCATTAAAACTCCTAATTTTTCTGGAGTGACTTCCTCTGAAGGCATTATTTTTGAAAGCTTGCCTTTGTAAATAACTGCAATTTTATCACTGAGTTTTAATAACTCCTCCGTATCTGTAGAAATTAAAATCGTTGATTTTTCTTGATCGTTAATTTTTATAAGTGTTTCATGAATATAATTGATTGCACCCACATCGAGCCCCCATGTTGGATTGTAACAAATTAATAATTCCGGAGCTGTTATTAACTCTCTCCCTAAAATAAGTTTTTGTAAATTTCCACCCGATAGAAATTGACTTTTTAATTCAACATTGTCTGTATTTACCGAGAAATCAGATAAAATTTTCTTTGAATGCTCTTTAATTTTTTTTTCATTTACCAAACCTTTTTCAAAAAAATTTGATGACTTAAAATTATTTAAAGCTACATTTTCATATATTTTTAATTCAGGTACAGCCGCTTGAGATATTCTATCTTCAGGAGAAAAAGCCATTAAATACTCTCGTCTTTGCTTTGGATTTAATTTAGCAATTTCCTTATTTCGAAAAATGATTGATGTATCTGGTGTAATTATTTCCCCACTCAAAATTTGAAAGAGTTCGTTTTGACCATTGCCAGAAATACCCGCTATACCTAAACATTCTCCTTTCTTTACAGAAAAATTTAGATTAACTAAATTTGTTTCAAAAGGATCATCGCTATAAAAATTTAAATGTTTTACTTTAAATATCTCATCTTTATTTTTGGAAACATTAATTTTTTTCTTAATTTTCGCTAGTTTTTGACCAACCATCTTATTTGCGAGAGTTTCAACTCTTTCATTTTGTGTTTGGCTAACCGATACAACCTTACCTTTTCGCATTACAGCAACCTCATCACATAAAGACAAAACTTCTTTTAACTTGTGAGTTATGTAAATAATTAATATTCCTTCATCACAGAATTTTTTTAAAGATATAAATAATTCCTCTGTTTCCTGCTCAGTCAAAACAGATGTAGGCTCGTCCATGATTAGAACTTTAGGGCTTCTTAAAAGACATCTTATAATCTCAACTTTTTGCTTTTGCCCTGCTGATAAATTTAATACAGGAACATCAAGATCAATACTAAAGTTATATTTTTTTAATATTTCATTTATTCTTACCCTTAAACTTTTGTTATCTTCAGTTGCATCTATACTTAAGTTTTCAAATACTGATAAAGTTTCAAATAAATTGAAATGCTGAAAAACCATTCCAATTTTATTTTTTTTGGCATCGAGTGGAGAGCTTAATTTTAAATTTTTTTCATTTAAAAAAACCTCACCATTATCTGGGCTTATTACACCAGACAGAATTTTTACTAATGTAGATTTTCCAGCTCCATTCTCTCCTAATAACGCGTATATTTTTCCACTTTTAAACTGAAGAGATACATTATCATTAGCTATACACCCTGGATATATTTTTGATATATTTGATATTCTTAAGTCTGTTGCCATAACATTTCTTTAATATAATAAATCAATAACTCAATAATCTTTAAAATTTCCTATCTTTTCAAATTTGTATTAAATTCAAACAATTTAATGAAAGTTTTGAACAAATTGTTAACATAATTCAACTTTAGGTATGTATTAATGATTATTGCTTTTAAAAATAATACTTTATCAAAAAAATTTATTGCTCTGTTTATCACATTAACAATAATTTTTTTAACTGGATGTCAAACAATTAAAAAGAAATCCGATGAAGTGGCTGAAAAAGAGAATGAAAAATTTGGTCAATTCGTTGGAAAAGAAGTTAATGAGATGAGATTAGAATTAGGCTCACCTTCAGAGGATTTTGTAAATGAACTTGGAAATGAAATGCTTATCTACAAAACAAAAAAATATGGAATTCCTTGTGAAAGAAAATTTGAGGTGAATGCATCAGGGATTATTATCGGATTTAGCTCTAGTGGATGTATTTAGTCTTGTGGGGACTAGCCCCACAAGCAAGGTACTTATTTAATTTCAATAAGTTTCTTTTTTTTATGTTCCGGGATAATCCTTTCACATGCAATTGTTAAAAGACCATCTTTTAACTCTGCACCATTCACTTTTACATCATCAGCAATTGTAAATGATCTCGCAAATTGTCTTTGCGATATACCTTTGTGGATTATCTCTCCATCTTGGTTTTTGTTTTCACTTCTATCAACTTGTTTAGTTCTTACAGTTAATAGATTATCTTCAAACTCTACCTCAACATCTTTTTTGCTAAAACCAGCTAAAGCAACCTCAATTGAGTAGTTATCTTTGCCAGTTCTTCTTATGTTGTAAGGCGGGTAGTTTGATTGCATACTTAAACCACCATTGCCCAACATGCTTTCGAATTGGTCAAACATATCGTCAAAACCAATAGAGAAAGGCCGAAGTGAGCTGAAAATTGATAGATCCTTACTTGTCATATTATCCTCCTTTAATTAAGCAAGTTTATTTATTGCTAGCCCCATTAGGCGACTAACAATGTTTATATGATAATTAATTTTGATATTTCAAGATCAAGTGTTTAGTTTTCCAGCTATTTTCAAAGCGAACGCGTAGTCAACTGCAATCTCCTCAATTGCTCCATCTCTCCCAGATTTTCCTCCATGACCTGCATTCATTTCTGTTTTTAATAAAAGTAAATTGTTATCCGTTTTGTAATCCCTTAATTTTGCAGTAAATTTTGCTGGCTCGTCAAATAATACCCTGTTATCACTTAGACTTGTTGTTATCAAAATGTTTGGATAATCCATCTTTTTAATATTGTTATAAGGCGCATATGAAAATATGTAATCAAAGTGTTCTTTTTTATCTTTAGCATTTCCAAATTCATCAAATTCGCCGACTGTTAATGGTAACGAATGGTCTAAGTTCGTGGTCAACGAGTCAACGAAAGGAACAGCCATAACAATACCCAAAAATAATTCAGGCGCTTTGTTAACAACGGCTCCCATTAAAAGACCTCCAGCAGATCCACCCATTCCAATAATATTACCTTTAGACGTAAACTTTTTTTCAATTAAAAATTTTGCAGAAGCAATGTAATCTTCAAAAGTATTTTTCTTGTTTAATAACTTTCCTTCTTTCCACCATTTCATTCCTTTTTCCATACCGCCTCTAATATGAGAAGTTACCCATATAATATCTCGCTCTATTAAACTTATTCTGGTTGAAGAAAAACTTGGTGACATAGAACTACCGTAAGATCCATACCCATATAATAATAATTTTGCAGATCCATCTAATTTAGTTTTTTTATGTCTTGTTATAGTTATAGGAACCATTCTTCCGTCATGAGAGGTACACTCTAATCTTTCAACTATGTAGTCATCAGAATTATGGCCACTAGGAATCTCTTGTTCTTTAACTAATTTTTTCTCTTTTGTTTTAAGATTGTATAGGTAAGTCCTTCCAGGAGTTTTTGGTGATGAATATGATAAATAAACGGTATCAGTATTTCTATCTCTTTGGGTTAACGACACACCAGGAACAATAACTTTTTCATCTGAAAAAAAAATTTCTTCTTCTTCATCATTTTTTGGATTTCTTAATATTAATTTTGATAATGCATTAGAAGTTTCAGATCTTATAATCCAATCATTTAAAAAAATTAACCCTCCAATTAAAACCTCTTCTCGTGCAGGTATAAATGTTTCCCACTTCTTTTTTTCTAAATCATTTGTCTTTTCGATCTTAAAATCTTCTGCATCTTCATTTGTATGTTTATAGAAATTACCATTCCATGAATTAACAGAATATATTATCCCTCTTTTTCTTTTATCAATTAGTTTTGGTTTTGGAATTATTTCATCTGCTTTAAAAAAATACTGTTCGGACGTATTATGATCAGATGACGTAATAAAAAAATACTTTTCGTCAGAGCTAAGACCTATTCCTACGGTAAATGCTTCACTTTCTTCTTTAAATATAAGAATATCTTTACTAGCAGGAGTTCCAATTTCATGCCTGTAAATTTCTCTTGGTCTGTGATTGTCATCAAGCTTAGAGTAAAAAATATATTTGTCATCTAAGCTAAATGTTATTCCACCACTTGTATTTTCAATTTTTTCACCAACTTGCTCTCGACTTTTAATATCTCTTATATGTATGGTGTAATATTCAGATCCTTTTAAATCTAATGAATAAGCTAGTAATTTATCATTATAGCTAACTTCTAAGTCTCCAAGCCCAAAATATTCTGTTTTAAGCTTTGCTTTTTCTAAATCACCATTCCAAATTTCTTCTATTTCATCAGAATCAATTTTTTTTCTTAACTTTATAGAATAATTTCCTTTTGTTGTTGTTTTTGTCCAGTAACTATATCTTACATCTTTGAATGGAAGAGACTCATCATCAAGTTTAATTCTTCCTTTAATCTCATCGAATAAAACTTTTTGAATTTCTTTTGTATCTGACATTTGATGACTAAAATAATCATTTTCATCTTCAAGATATTTTCTCACCTCTGGCAATAATTTTGAACTATCTTTCAATACTTCAAGTATATTTTCCTGATGTATCCAACTATAATCGTCTTCCCAAGTTACGTTGTGACAAGATTTTAATTCTGGTTTTTTTTTAAGCTGTGGTATTTTCATTTAAATTTAATTAATTTATGAATATTTTTTTTGCAATACTAATAATCTTTATAATTCTTTATATTTTACTCAATTGGTTTGCCAAAACCTCAACAAAAAAAATATCAAAATTTGTAAGAACATTTATTATAATTTCTTCAATATTGTTAGCAGTAATAATGGCATATGCAGGAAGATATATATTTTCCTTACCATTTATGTTGGCTATTTTGCCTTTAATTAAAACGAAAGCAGGTATTTCTTTATTTCAGCTATTTAGATTATGGGGACTTTTTAGAGTTTTAAAAAATTCTGGCAGATTTAACTTTAATCAATTTAATCAAAATATGTCATCTCAGAATATGAGTTTAGATGAAGCATATAGAATTTTAAATTTAGATCCCAAAAAAAAATATACAAAAGAAGAAGTGATGAATTCTTATAAAAAAATTATGAAAAAAATTCATCCAGATAGAAGTCCAGAATTAAATAATATTGCTACTTTAGTGAACCAAGCCAAAGACACAGTCTTAAAATCGGTTGTTTAAGTGTAACTTAGTATTGATTTGTACACTTGTTCGACCTTAATTAAATTTGGATCAATTTCACTTCCATGTGTAATATTATTAACATTATATCCTTCAGGAATAATTCTAATATGATTAGGAGTATAATCCGTATATGCTTTTGGTGAGTCCAATAAAATCACAAGGCTTGGTTTGCCAGATTGTGATGAAATATGTGAACCAAATGAATCATTCCCCACATACATATCTGCAGAAGCTATAAAAGGTATTACTTCCGAGATATTTTTGTTACTAAGATCTATAATATTATCTCCTTCAACTTTATCCATTATTTCTTGAGCAATTAATTTTTCATTAGGACCACACAAAATAAAAAAATTAAATTTATTTAGTTTATTTAACTCATTTATTAGATTTGAGTAATTATCAGTGCCCCATTTTGTTGTTGGACCCGAAGATCCAGCTCCTATTACAATGTTAAATTTTGATTTATCAAAATAAGTTGAGATACTTTTAAGTTTATTTTCATTTATGTGAATTTTTGTGTATGTTTGACATTTCTCAATGTTTAATATACTCGCAGTAAACTTTTGTGCTGCGTTGATTAAATGAAGATTTTTCTTTTTAAATAAAGGATAGTGATAAATATCTTTTATTCCAGCTAATTTACACGCGATGAATATTCTAGGACTTGGATAATAAATAAATATTTTATCAAAATTGTATTTTTTTAATTCCGATGAAAAACTAAATATATTTTTAAATTTATTATATTTTTTATCTATTACTATGACTTCTTTAATTTTAGGATCATCCTCTAATGCATCCGACAAATTATTGCATAATGTAAAAACTGTTATAGGTCCAAACTTTTCAGATAACTGATGCACATAACTTAGATGTAACAAATTTGCTCCAAGACCTATATAGCTAAGATAAACACAAACTTTCATAAGTATTTAGAATATATTTTTTTATTATTTTTTTCTTAAATCTATTCTATAATTATAGTCATATAATTAAGTTATGATTAATGGAATATATGCAGCTACATTGTCAGTATTAGATAAAAATCTGGCGTTAAATAGTGAAAAAACTATTAAATATGCTGAAAATCTAATCGACAAAGGTTGCCATGGAGTAGTTTTTTTTGGAAGTACTGGACAATCACAACTCATATCTCTTTCGGAAAAAATTCAATTAATCAATTTGTTACCAAAAAGTAATTATAGGGACAAATTTATAATTGGAACCGGTCTTAATTCGCTAGTTGATAATATTAATTTGATAAAAATAGCCAAATCAAATGGGTTTAATAAATTTCTAATTATGCCCCCTGCCTATTATAAGTATAGCGATCACGATGTGATTAATTTTTACTCAAGAATAATAGATGAAATTAATGAATGTAAAATAATTTTATATAATTTCGAAAAACTCTCAGGATATAAATTTAGTATTGATTGTGTTGAAGAGCTAGTAAAAAAATTTCCAAGTCAAATAGTTGGAGTAAAAGACAGTTCTTATAATTTGTATGAAAATTTGAAAATAGATAATTTTTCAGTAATGCCAGGTTCAGAGTCAAAATTATTGAAAGGACTTGAACTAGGTTGCTCTGGAATAATTACAGCAACAACAAATGTTACTTCAGTTTTAGCAAGAGATGTTTACGATAAATTTCAAAATGGATCAGATCAATCTTCAAATGAAAAGTTGTGTTTAGTAAGAAGCATTTTCGATAAATTTAATTTAATCTCTGGATTACATACTTTTATGGCGCAAATTGATCAGGACTACCAGAATTTAATTCCACCATTAAAGTTATTAAATGAAAACGAAAAAAAAATATTTTTTGATGAACTTCAAAAGCTTGATTTTGACTTTAAGCACTTAAAAGCAGCATAATGAAACTTATAAATTTTTTAAATGATTTATTCAAAGAAGATGGCTTTATCTTAATAGATTATAATTCTAACAGATATGTTATAGGAAAGCCTTTGAAAGAAATTCCTATAGAATTACAATTGCTAGACAAAAGTTTGCATAAAAAATTACTTTTCCATCCTGATTTATATTTTGGTGAAGCATATACCAATGGCTCTTTAAGATTAAAAAATGGAACCTTGACGGAATTCCTTGATATAGCTTTTAAAAATATTGGAAGAGCAGATATTAATATATATGGAAAGACATTAAATAAAATAAAGGGAACTTTAAAATATTTAACAAGTTTTAATAAAATTGTTAAATCTAAACAAAATGTTGCACACCATTATGATATTTCAGAAAAATTATATGATTTGTTTCTTGATAAAAAAAGACAATATTCATGTGCATACTTCAAAAATGAGAATGATAGCTTGGAAACTGCTCAAGAAAATAAAATTGATCACATAATTAAAAAACTTCATATACAACCTAACCAAAAAGTTTTAGATATTGGATCTGGTTGGGGAACACTTGCAATTGACATTGCAAAAAAAACAAAAGCTTCAGTTACCGGAATTACACTTTCAGAAAATCAAATAAAATATAGCCAAGAAAAAGCCAAAGAATTAAATTTAGATAATCAAGTTGAATTTAAATTAATAGATTACAGACAATTGAATGAAAAATTTGATAGGATAGTTAGTGTTGGAATGTTTGAACATGTTGGAAAAAAATTCTATGAAACCTATTTTAATAGAGTGTCTCAAATGTTAAAAAAGGACGGAGTAGCTTTGATACACACAATTGGATCAAATCTACCACCTAGAGACCCACAGCCTTGGATAACAAAATATATATTTCCTGGTGGATATACCCCTAGTTTAAGCGAAATAGCGAGGCCAATAGAGGATTCTGGACTTATAGCTACAGATATAGAGATTTTAAGGATGCACTATGCTCACACATTAAGAAATTGGAGAGAAAGATTTCTATCAAAAAAAGATCAAGTTTTAGAAATGTTTGATGAAAAATTTTTAAGGATGTGGGAATTTTATCTTACAAGTTGTGAAATGGCTTTTAAATGGGGAGATCAAGTTGTATTTCAACTTCAGCTAACTAAAGATATTAGATCTGTTCCTAATACTAGAGACTATATTTATTAAAAATTAGCTGATAAAGCTGTATTTCTTAAATGAAAAAAAAGAAAAAAAAACCTAAAAAAAAAAATTTAAAAACAAAGGTTAAAAAATCAAAAAATAAATCCAAGTCAAAAATAAAGAAAAAAAGATCAAAATTAAAAAAAAAAATAACAAAAAGATTAAATCGAAGAAAAAAAATAAAAAAAGTTAAGTTAAAGACAAGTACTGAAAAGGGTATTATTTCAAGAACGGTCAGACTTGAGGAAGATTTAAAAAATAAGTTTTCTTTCAAATTTAGTTTTAATTTATTAGCAATTGATAAATTAATACAAAAATTTTTTCAAAGTATAGAATTTAAATTAATTCGATTTAAAGAAATAAGAGCTGAGGAAAAAAGGCAAATTAAACTTGAGAAAATTGAGCAAGCAGAAAAAGAAAAAATCGAAATTGAAAAACAGAAGAAAGTAAATGAGTTAGCTTTTTTAAAAGAAAAAGAAATCCAGTTAAAACAAGAACAAAAATTAGAAAGAGTAAGAGCAAAAGATATAAAATTATTCTTAAGAAAAGAACAGGCTATACTAAGAAAAGAGCAGGCGGAGAGACAAAAGAAATTTTTACAAGAATTAAAATTAGAAAAGCAAATAGAAAAGTTTAGAATAAGAGAGGTAAAAGAATTAGAACAACTAGAAAAATTAGCTTTAAGAGAAAAGAGAGAGGATTATTCAGGATTACAAGAGCGTATCGAAAAACTAAAATTAAAATATCAACAAATAAGAGATCAGAAAATAAGAGAACGAGTTGAAGCTTTAGGCGTAGAAACACAAGAAGGAGACGATAGAGCAAAATTACTTCAAAGAGAAAGGGAGTATACTTTAGCTAGGCAAAAAATTGAGTTTGCACTTGAAAGCTTTTACAGAAGTGCGAATAGTTTAGTTTTTCAACTTAATAAAAGATATATAACTAAACATATGTCTATCTTGAGATGCATAGACAGAAGATTCGAAACTGGAGAGATATTTATAAAATGGGATGAGACAATTGATGATGAGTGGTTAATACTAATTTATATTAAAAATAATTCCCCAGATGAAGGTATAGTCATTGAAGATAAAACAAATGAAGAAAAAAATATTTCACATGAATTTAAACCAAGTGAAATTTTTAAAGCCTCAGATTTAATGGTAGATTCATTAACCCAGCTGATTGCAAAAAAAAGATCTAAGAACAATTAAATTTGTTGGTCTTTGATAATTTCTTCTATTAACTTTATATTTTCTCCACTTTTGATTAATGGATAAATAGATTTTGCTTTTCTCAAGTCATCAACTGCTTTTTCATATTCCTTTAAGCTTAAGTATATTTGCGCTCGTCCTGATAATGCTCCAAAATGTCTTGGCTCTAGATCTAAAACTTTTTCAATATCATCTAACGATTTCTCATAATCCCCCAATATGAATAGTAATGTTGCTCTCTTATTCCAACCCTCCGCCCATTTTGGGTCCTCATTAATCACATCTGTAAATAGTTTTAATGCCATTCTGTACTGCTGATGGTACATGGAATAAGTTCCGTTCTCTAATTTGTTCGTCAGATAATCATTGTTTGGGTGTCTTGTCCATTTATTCCAAATTTGATCCTCTAGCTTTTCTGCTTGTTGTAAATTTTTTGCATTAAGCAATTCTTTAAACAATATATTTAAATTGTCTGAATACACATTATTTGTACTTACAAATAAAAATATAATTATAAAACTTACATATTTTTTAATCACTGACATATACAGATACTCCTCTAGAATTAATGTCTACATCAAATTTTTTATGTAATGGTGGAAAAGCTCTTTGAGAACAATCCAGTCTATCACAAGTTCTACATGAAACTCCTACAGGTATCTCTGATTTTTTATCATTCAAATCTAAGTTTTCCGTATAAACAAAATCTCTTGCATATTTGGCTTCACATCCAAGTCCAATAGATAACATACTTTTTTTTTGTCCATATCTTCCTATACCTTTTTCAACAGTTCTTGCTATACATACATACTTTTCGCCATTAGTCATTTTACTTACTGCAGCCTGTATAACACCAGGTCTAGAAAAAGCCGAATATACATTCCATCGAGGACAAGCACCACCATAACGTGGTATTTCTATACCTGACAATGAAAATCTTTTTGAAATATTACCAGCGACATCAACTCTCAAAAAATGAAAAGGAACCCCAGGTAATTTAGGATCATTCAAACATGTGACCCTATGTGTGACTTGTTCGAATGAAGTTGCAAAAGTATTTTGCAATAACTCTAAATCATATTTAAGTTTTTTACATTCAGAATGAAATAATTTGTAGGGCATTAAAATTGCTGCACCACAATAGTTTAATAAAGCAACTTTTGTTAATTTTTTCGACTCTTCATTTGGATAATTAAAAGTATCAAGATAAGAATTTATTATATCACTTGCTCCCTCTTGTACAATTTGAGCTGCTGCATGTAATTTCTTTGTTTCCAAAGATAAATAATCAGACAATAGTAACTTTCTATTTTTGTTATCATAAATTTTTGAGAATGGTTTTCCTTCCTCAGGAATTATATCTTGCACTTCAATTTTATACTCTGATTTTAAATAATCACATAAAGCAATATATCTTGTTCTATTATTTTGTTTTATTTGTTCAAAGATTTGATTTGCAAATTCCTCTAGTTTTGGAAAAAAATTTCTATTTTCTTGCAAAAAATCTGAAATTACTTCTCCAGGAAATGAGTTTTTTCTATTATCTACAATTTTTCCTGAAAGTTTTTCAATTTTGTTCACTAATTCATGATCTTTTTTTTTCAAAATGTCTCCCAATCTTATAAGAGCTTTACCAATTTTTGGATTACTATTTGCAAGATCTTTAACTTCTGGACCAACTATATCCAAATCTTCAAAAAGTTGATCATCAAGCAATTCTGAAATTGTGTTGACCATATTGATATCTGATTTATTTGTTAGATCGCTAATGTTGATGCTTAACTCCTCACAAATTTTTAAAAGTAATTCCCCGTCAATTTTTCTTTTACCACCCTCGATTAAAGCTAAATAACTTGGTGAAATGTTAAGTTGTGAGGCTAGTTTATTTGCCTGCATACCTAGCTGTCTTCTAAAAGCTTTTATTTTTGGACCAATGTTTAATTCTACTTGACTCATTTACTATTTGTAAACTTTGTAAATTATTATTTACAAAAAATTTATTGTATTTACAGGAGTTTTAACATTTTTAGTGGATTTTGTAAATATTGTAAATTATAAAGTTTACATGGACAAAAATACTATAAAAAACATTGAAACTAGTTCTCAAACTACAAATCACCAAGAGCACCAAGAGCATAGAAGCAGAGGGGTTTATTTAAGAGATGACCACTGCGATTGGGGATCAAGTGGAATGAATGAGTTTACAGAAGAATATAACGAAAAGTAAAAAGAATTAGTTTTTTTAAAGGGGGAATAATGTCAGCCGAGAAAATCTCGTACGAGTTGAAAAGATTTGCAGGAATACAAAGGGATTATAAGCCAGATGAAGTAGAAAGGCTAAGAGGATCTATTAGAATTGAGTATTCAATGTGTAAACAGCAATCTCAAAAACTCTGGAGATTGTTGAATACAGAGCCATATATAAACACACTTGGTTCTTTATCAGGGAATCAAGCTGTTCAACATGCAAAAGCAGGTTTAAAAGCGATCTATCTAAGTGGTTGGCAAGTTGCAGCAGACGCAAACAGTGCTGGTGAAATGTATCCTGATCAATCTTTATATCCTTACGACAGCGCACCTAAATTAGTTGAGTCTATGAATAATTCTTTAATTAGAGCTGATCAAATTCAGCATATGGAAATAGCAGATGGAGATATGAATAGCAGCGAAAGAACTGATTACATGTTGCCAATTATTGCAGATGGTGAAGCAGGATTTGGTGGGCCGTTAAATGTATTTGAGTTAACAAAAAAATTTATAAAAGCTGGCGCAGCCGGAGTTCATTTTGAAGACCAACTAGCTAGTGAAAAAAAATGTGGACATATGGGTGGTAAGGTACTTGTTCCTACTGGAACCATGGTCCGAAATCTAAAGGCAGCAAGATTGGCAGCTGATATTGCCGACGTTCCTCTCATTATTCTTGCAAGAACAGATGCCAACGCTGCGAAACTAATAACAAACGATTTTGATGAAAATGACAAACCGTTTTTAACTGGAGAAAGATCACCTGAAGGCTTTTATTATGTAAAAGATGGTATTGATCAAGCGATCTCAAGAGGGTTAGCTTATGCACCTTACGCAGATTTAATATGGTGTGAAACTGCAACACCTAATTTAGAAGAGGCAAAAAAGTTTGCTGATGCAATACATGCAAAATTTCCTGGAAAGATGTTGGCTTATAATTGCTCTCCATCATTTAATTGGAAGAAACATTTATCTGATGATGAGATTGCAACATTTCAAACTAAAATTGGAATGATGGGATATAAATTTCAATTTATAACTTTAGCAGGTTTCCATACGCAAAATATTGCTATTTTCGAGCTTGCAGAAAAGTATAAAAAGGAAGGTATGACCGCTTACTCTAGAATACAACAAAATGAATTTGCTAGAGAAAAAGATGGATATACCAGTGTTAAACATCAACGAGAAGTTGGCACTTCTTATTTTGATGCAGTTTCCAATACAATAAGTTCTGGAAAGAGCTCAACAACAGCAATGGAAGGCTCAACAGAATCTGAGCAATTTTAATTACTCTTTAGCTTTTGGATTTGATCCCAGGCTGAATTAATAGCTCTCATTTTCTTTTTACTTTCCTCAATAACTTCCTGAGGAACTCCTTTACTTAGAAGTAAGTCAGGATGGTGTTCTTTACTTAATTTTAAATATCTTTTTCTAATATCTGTAAGATTATCATCAGGTTTGCTCTCTAATACCACATATGGATTGAGTTTATCTGATGATTTTCTTCCCTCAACTATTCCATTGAACTGAGCGTTACTAAGACCAAATAATTGAGAAACATGTTGTATCATTCTAAATTCTTGATCACTTATATTTCCATCAGCTTCTGCAATATAAAATAATATATTAATGACTTCTTCCAATACATTTATATTTCCTTGATAAATCTGAGCTATTTGTTTTGCATATGGCTCGTAACCAGTGCTTTCTTCTTTAGCTTTATTAAAAATTTTTCCAACTTGATCTAATTCATGTTCTGGAATTTTGAGTTTATCTTTTACCGCTATTAATTCCTCTCTACTAACCTGACCGTCTGCTTTACTCAGTTTCGCTGATAAAACTATAAGAGCTAATGCAAAAACTTGTTGAGGTTGTGCAAAAGATTTAAATGATGATCTTGATCTTGATACTTTTCCACCAATTAAGGAACCTAATAGCATTCCAAACGGCCCTCCTAAAGAAAAACCGATCATCCCACCAATTAAACTTCCCCAGATAGACATATAAAAAAATTTAATATAATTTAATATATTTATGATCTCAACTTTTTTAGCTTTAACATTTTTATTTTTAATATTTATGTGGTCATTGGCTTGGGTAAATTATTACAATAAACTAGATAAAAGATTTGGTTCATCTTTATGGAGATGGAGTTATGATTATCCAGTGCCAGGTGATAGAGATATTTCTTTTCTCGATGATAAAAAATTTGTTATTTTAAGAAGAAAGAGAAATAGAGCGGTTACAGTTATGTATTTTATTTTATTTTTCTCTTTTTTTATATTTTTATCTTTTGTAACCCAGATTTTATACGCTATTCAACATTAGTTTAGTTGGTGTCTATTTTTTAAATACAAAAAAAACGCTACAATCTCATATCCGACATAAAATAATTGGTAAATGACTGGGAGTTTAAAAAATTTATAAAGAAACTTGTATTTTGGAATACTTTTCCAAATAAGTAAAAAAGCATCAATACCTACATAGATTATTCCATCTTGTTCTACATGAAGTCTTCTTAGAAGTTCTTTATCAGTTTTTTTTGTTTCTAATTCAGCATTTTTATTTTTAGTTATGTCTATCCAATTCAAATTTTCTATGTTTTCTTTCTTATAAATATTAATTTCTGCTCTGCAGATTTTGCATGAATTGTTAAAAAAAACCTTCATAATTAAACTATATTTGAATATTTTATTTTTACAAATGTGCCAAATAAGCAGTTGATATATTAATAATCACTACTACATTCTTCAAATGTCAAATTTCTTCAAAGAAACAGATATAGATACATCGCAAGCTGAAGCAATTGTTACTGAAACCTTAAAAAATTGTGATGACGGAGAATTATATTTAGAAAATCATAAATCAGAATCCATCGTTTTAGACGATAATAAAATAAAGAGTTCAACTTATAATTCTGATCAAGGATATGGTTTCAGAGCTGTGACAGGAGAGGTTGTTGCCTACTCTCATTCTAATGATATTTCAAAGGAATCATTAAGAAAATCAAGTGATAATTTAAAAGATACATTAAAGTCAAAAAAAGGAACCTATAATCATGAAATTCCTAAAACTAACAACAAATATTACAAAAATATTAATCCTATTGAAAGCAAGACTTTCGACTCAAAGATAGATTTGTTGAACAGTGTTAATAACTATTTAAGATCAAAAGGCTCAATTGTAAATCAAGTAACTGCAAATTTTCTAGGTGAACATAAATCAATAGAAATTATTCGTTCTGATAATCAAGTTTTGAAAGATGATAGGCCATTAGTCAGATTTAACGTTTCCGTCGTTTTAGAAAAAGACGGAAAAAAAGAAACAGGTGTTTATGGAGTTGGAGGAAGACAAAGCTATGATGACTATCTAAAAGATGGAAGCTGGAAAGATGTATGTGATGAAGCTTTTAGAATCGCAAATGTGAATTTAGAAAGCAAACCAGCACCAGCAGGAGAGATGAAAGTTGTTTTAGGCCCTGGATGGCCAGCAATTTTGATACACGAAGCAATTGGACATGGTCTTGAAGGAGATTTCAATAGAAAAAAAACTTCAGCTTTTCATAATTTAATGGGGCAGCAAGTAGCAAGTGAAGGAGTTACAATTGTAGATGATGGCACATTACATCAAAGAAGAGGAAGTTTAACAATAGATGATGAAGGAACGCCTACTGAAAATACAGTTTTAATAGAAAATGGAATTTTAAAGAACTATATGCAAGACCGTCTAAATGCTCGTTTAATGGGAACTAAGTCAACAGGTAGCGGAAGAAGAGAAAGTTATAAACATGTAGTTTTACCAAGAATGAGAAACACAATGATGTTGTCAGGTAAATATTCACAAGATGAAATGATAAGTTCAGTTGACAAAGGTATTTTTGCTGTAAGTTTTGGAGGAGGGCAAGTTGACATAACTTCAGGAAAATTTGTATTTAACTGCACAGAAGCATACGAAATAAATAATGGTAAAATTGGATCACCAATCAAAGGTGCTACATTAATTGGAGATGGACCATCAATTTTAAAAGAAGTTTCATTAGTGGGTAATGATATGAAATTAGATCCAGGTATTGGAACATGTGGGAAAGCTGGACAGGGTGTTCCAGTAGGAGTAGCTCAGCCATCAATTCTTATAAATAAGATGACTGTTGGTGGAACAAAACTTTAATCTAAATGATAAGGGATCAGGAATTTTTAAAAGATATAGCTTCTTATTGTATTGAAAACTCTAAAAAACTAGGAGCTACAGACGTGGGTGTAAAAGTAATTCACTCTGTTTCAGAAAATGTAAGTTTTAGAAATAAAAAATTAGACGAGTCAAATAGAGCAGATAGTTTTGCTGTCAGTTTAACTACTTATATAGAGAAAAAAAAATCAAGCATTAATTCATCAGATTTATCTAAATCAAACTTAGAAAAACTAATAGAACGTTGTATTGATGCTACAAAAATTACTCCATCAGATGAAAATAATTCGTTACCAGATAAAGATTTAATGTCAAAAGAGATAAGAGACCTTAATCTCTATGATGAAACACATTATCCAAATGATAAAAAGATTGAATTTTTAAAAAATATTGAAGAAACAGCATCAACGGACGAAAAAATAGTTAATACTGAAGCTGGTTTTACCGAAAATAAAAATAATTTTATACTCGCAAACAGTAATGGTTTTTTAGGTGGATATAAAACCTCAAATTTTTCATCCTCATGCGTAGCTGTATCAAGAATTAATGGTGCAATGGAAAGAGATTATGAGTTTGGTAGCACAAGATTCTTGCAAGACATGATGAAACCAGAAGAAATTGGAAAAATAGCTGCCGACAAAGCAATAAAAAAGTTAGGACCAAAAAAAATTAAAAGTGAAAAAATTGGCGTTATATTCGATAAAAGAATTTCCAAAGGAATATTAAGCACACTAGCAAGTGCAATTAGTGCGAGTGCTATTGCAAGAGGAACTTCTTTTTTAAAAGATCAAATCAATTCTGAAGTTTTTCCAAATTCAATTAATATTATCGACGATCCAAAAATTGAAAAAGGATTAGGCTCCCAAAACTTTGATAGCGAAGGTGTTGAAACCAATTCTTTGAAATTAGTTGAGAATGGTATTTTAAAAAATTATTTAATTGATACTTATTATGGTAAAAAATTAAATTTAAAATCTAATGGTAGATCTGGAGGAACAACAAACTTACACTTTGAAAACGGTACCTTAAGTTTTAAGGATTTGCTAAATTCAGAAAAAAAATTTCTATACATAACAGAGACTATAGGCCATGGAGGAAATATCATTACAGGAGATTACTCAGTTGGAGCTTCGGGATTTATGGTTGAGGATGGAGAATTGACTTACCCAATAAGTGAAATAACTATAGCTGGAAATTTTAAGGAAATGTTTAAGAATATTACTTTGGCAAATGATTTAGAGATGAAGTATTCAACAAATGCTCCTACTTTGTTGATTAATCAAATGACAGTAGCGGGAAAATAATTATTGAATTTTTTTTAGTCTATATTCCCATAGACCCATTCTCTTATAAGCCACTTTTATAATCAATGCTTTTTTTTTATCGTACCATATTTCAAAATTTAATTTTTTATCATCAGGTAGATTTGGGTTGGTAGAAAAAAGTCTAAAATGTTCTACATCATATTCTTTATTATAAAGTTTAATTTTTTCTTTTCCTAAAAATTCTATGTTTTGTTTTTTTACACTTCCAGATAATGGACTTATTTGTGTCTCAGTTTGCAAAATTCTATGATTCCACCAATGACCTATTATATTTTCTCTATCCGCCTCACCCTTATATGATGATCCATCAATTATAAACTTCTCTTTTTTTTCATCAAAAATTAAATTTACATATTTTCTCTTATTGTTTTGAAATGTTTCTGAGTTAAATGAAATTAATTGGTCTCCAATATATTCCTCAGTACCTCTACTATTTATAGAGAATACTGTAACACCCAATAATTTCACTTCAAAATTGGTAGTATTTTTTACAATAAATTTATTTTCTTCTTTTTTAAATGTGAAAATACTTTCTCCAATTTTTTCATCATCTTTAAATATCTCCATTTCTATGTCTGAATAATTTTTATAGTGATCAGTATGTGCTTGCAAAAAAAGAGGAGATAAAACTAACAATATTACTAAGAATTTTCTCATTATTTCATGTTATTTTAATTAACTTGTTTGAACTTTATATAGAATTTTTAAGTTTAAAAGATAAATAGTCTAAAGAATTATGTTTTTAACCATTAAAAATATACCCTCAAAATCTTGGAGCTCAGAAAAACCTTTAAATTTAAAACCTAAATTTACAACTTTTTTACTTTTATGTGTTGGCTTATCTTTGTTTGGGTTGGGAGAGGGTCTTTTATTAGTTTCTACTACTGGTAATTCTCCATGGTCTGTTCTTGCAGAAGGGTTGTCAAATATGTTAAATATTTCAATCGGATTGTCTACATTCATAATAAGTATTGTTGTTTTAGGGTTTTGGTTTCCGTTAAAACAAAAACCAGGAATTGGAACAATTCTAAATATTTTAATTATAGCAGCGATAATCGATTTGACACTTTTTCTTTTTGATCCTCCTTTAGCTACTTTTTCAAAATATATTCTTGCTGTATTTTCTGTATTGCTTGTCGGTCTAGGAAGTGGCATATACTTAATTGCAAATTTAGGTCCAGGTCCTAGAGATGGATTAATGACAGGTCTAACAAATAAAACTCAACTTCCTATTGCTTTAATTCGAGCTACTTTAGAAATTTCAGCTGTTATATCTGGTTGGTATTTGGGAGGAACTGTTGGTTTGGGCACTATAATATTTGCATTTGGAATAGGCCCTGCTGTAGCTTTAGGAATTTATATTGTGGATAAAGTTACGAAGTAAATGTTTTTAGTGGACAATTAGTCGATTGTTAATACTGAATAAAAATTGTAAATATAAATCATGTCTATAAAAAATTGGATGAAAGAATCAGCAAATATACTATTTGACGATAGTAAAAATGATTTAAGAGCACTTCCCAAGACTGTGAGACTACAAATATTATTAGTTTTAAGTTTTATATGGACAACAGTATTTAGTTTATACGTATTTTCATATGCCACTTTTGCATTTGGTTGGGCGGGGACATATGTCGCTCATATAGGTTTAATATTTGCTGTTTATTATACTTTTAAACAATTTCACAGAGCTGAAGCCAAAGCTGTTAGCGTTTTTAAGACAAAAAATTTTGATCCATTTAAAATCATGACAATTGTTTTTGTTATAGTTTTTATTTTTGTTTTTTCTAAAGGTATTGAAGTATTGACAAGAACAAACTCTTACTCAATTCCATATGACGGACCTAGTAAGTCAGCATTTGAAAAGTGGCTGCCTTTCACAAAAGAAAAAAAGTAAATCATTATTTTCAACTTATAATTGAGATTTAAATTATAGAATTTTAATTTTTTCTTAAGTATTCTTTTGGATTGAATTAATTATGCTGAAGTTCATTTATATAATTTTTTTCTCATTGTTATTCTCCTTGAATAGTTATGCTAAAATTTTAGAAAAAGATTACGTTGCTATTTTTACTAAGTATAAAATAAATAACAGAGATGTTGCTCAAAAAATCATTAATAAATGTGTAAATGAATATGGAAAAGAGAATATAATAGTTACAACTAATAATAATGGTGAAAAAGTTTTAGATCATAATAATGAGAAAGCTTTTTTAAGTTGCACCTACACTGGTATTTTAAAAGTTATTAAACCTAAAGCAGGAAATAGTTTAAAAAAAAAGGCAGTAGAAGATTTATTGCTTAACAATGAAATATCAATTTCTGTTGATGGATTTAGAGGCCCATCAAGAAGATTTATATTTGAGGAAAAAGATTACAAGAGCCAACAGTTTTTTGGGAGTGAAAAATTATCATCTGGTGGATGGACTGATAGTGATGGATGGAGATGGAGTAAAACAGGTCAACTTAGAGTATTTATGAATGGAAAAAAAACGACATGGAAGATATCTAAAGATCTTAATGCTTTATCAATTAAATACTCTAAAGATAAAACAATTAATTATTTCTTAAAATACGAAAAAAAATTATTTGCAAAAAAGAGAAGAGAAAAAGAACAAAAAATTGCAGAAACGAAAAAATTAGCTGAGCAAAAACGTAAAGAAGAAGAAAGAAGAAAAGCTGAAGAAAAAAAATTAGCTGAGGAGAAACGTAAAGAAGAAGAAAGACTAGCTGAGGAAAAACGTAAAGAAGAAGAAAGATTAGCTGAGGAAAAACGTAAAGAAGAAGAAAGATTAGCAGAGGAGAAAAGAAAAGAAGAAGAAAGAAGAAAATCAGAAGAATTAGAAAAAAAACTAGCTCTAGTGAAAACTAGTGAATTAGAGGAAAGTCAAAATCTTATAAAAAATATTAAATTATTCATTCAAGTTAATCAGGACGCATTTGAAATAGTTGAATTAGCAAAATATATGATCAAAGTAGAACCTATATTAAGTGGCAGTTACACTGAACAAAATAAAGAAGATGTAAGTGAGCTTAAAAAATTTGTATTAGGTTCTCAAAAATTTAAAAAATATTACGAAAATATTATAATAAAAGAAAATAATAAAAAATTAAAAATAATAGATAATGAAATTGATAAACTTAAGGAGTTAGTTGATAATGCTAAGTATTATTTAAAAAACAACTTTAATTCACCATTTGCCATTGAGATTGTGCAAATTATAGAAATCTCAGAAAAACAACTAAATAACATTGATAGTTTAGAAAATTTAAAAAAATCTTCTGATGATATTAATAAACTTTTTTTAGAGATAGATAAATATATAAATAATTATTCAATTCTTGAGAATGACATCGTTGAGTTAAAAAAATACTTGGCCCAATATATTTCTACAGAGATTGCAAGTTCAATAGTTGGTCAAATTGAATTAATAAATGAAACGTTAAAAGAAAATAATCCAGAAAAAATTAAATTATTAATTCCTGAAAATCGTAAATTTTATACCGATGTAATTGATGCGTATGAAACTAAACTACTAGATGAACAAAAAAAATTAGCAGAAGAAAAACGTAAAGAAGAAGAGAGATTAGCAGAAGAAAAACGTAAGGAAGAAGAGAGATTAGCAGAAGAAAAACGTAAGGAAGAAGAGAGATTAGCAGAAGAAAAACGTAAGGAAGAAGAGAGATTAGCAGAAGAAAAACGTAAAAAAGAAGAAATTAAGCTACAAGACACCTTCAAAAAATATAACGCTAATAATCAATTTCAGAAAGATTTAGTAAGAACTTTGCTCAAAATACCTGGCATTAATTTAGAAAATATTAAATTTTCAAGAGGGGATAGATTGATTGAAGCAGACTTCTCAATAAAAATTCTTGATGATTTCATTGGTATTTCTGGGCTTCAATTAAATAATTTAAACAAAAATGTTTTTTATAAGTTAGTAAAATCTCTTGAAAGATTAGATGTAGAGCCTTCATTATTTGAAGAAAAAAAATGGTTTGATCAAATAAGTGTAGATAATTTTTCATATAACATAGATGGCTCAACTTTTAATTCATCAATAAATTTAAAAAATTTAGAATTTGTAGAATTTTCAAAGAATTTACAATTTATTACAAAGATTTCTAAAGAGATTTATTATGCAGATAAAAATACTGAAATTGGAGTTGCAGCTTTAATGAGCATGTCATTAAAAGAAGTTAATTTTAAAGATTTATTATTTAATGATAAAAATAATAACAGGAAATTTTCTTTCGAATTATTTGATATAAAAAATTTTAGTTTATTTGACTGGGGAAGATGGACTGTAAAAAATTATAAGGATCAAGATAAAAATACTAATACAGAGGTTTATTATGAATATTCAGATTTAAAAAATGTAATATTTGATAAGTCTGAAATTATGAAATATGCCCAAAGTTATAATCCAGAAACTTTCAATTTTGATAATGATTATAAAGTTTTTTTAAATTTTATAAATTCTCTAGGTAGTGGGGTGACAAGAAATATTGTTGTAAAAGATTTATCTACAAAAAATAAGATTGTTACAGCTTCTAGTATCAGTTTAAATAGTTTAAAATTTGACTACATTGATAATGACAGGAATCAAAAATCACTTACAGAATTTGATATAAATTTTACGGGGCTTGATTTAAGTGTAAATGAAGTATCTCCTGAATTTTCAAATTATTTTACTTTAATGGGCTATGATAATATTAAATTTGATTTCGGGACGTCATTAAAGTGGGTTACTAGAAAAAATATGTTAAATTTTGATATAAATTTAGGAATAACCAAGGCAGCTGATTTAGAATTAAAAACGACTTTTTCAGGATTATCCGCGGAAGCTCTTAATATACAAAATGAAGCCGCGCTAGGCGCTTATCTTTTAAGTAATTTTAAACTTAATAATTTGAGTTTATCATTAGTAGACAATTCTTTGAGAGATAATATTTTCAAATTAGCAGCAGCTGAAACAAAAATGACTACACCCGAATTTAAAAGAGAAATTATAAATCAAATAAATGCTTATACTGCTAGCGCAAGCCAAACAAATTTGTTTAATCAATACAAAAAATCAGTTGTAAAATTTATAAATGGTTCAAAAAAAATAGTTATACAAATTTCTCCTAATAACCCAATTTCAATTGCAGAAGTATCACCTTATTTTTTAACTATGGATTACGATCAAATAATTAGAGTCTTAAATTTATCTATAAAGAATTAAAAAATAGTTTAATTAAATTTCAGTATTCTTTGCTAGCCTCTTCCTAACATGCGGATCAAGCTCAGCTTTTCTTAATCGGCATGAATTTGGTGTAATTTCTAGAGCTTCATCAGAGTTTAACATACTTAATTGTTCAGCAATGGACATCTTTCTTACGGGAGTTAAAACAACATTTTCGTCTGTTCCTTGCGTCCTCATATTTGTGAGTTTTTTACCTTTCATGACATTTATAATCATATCACCAGGTTTAGGTGACAATCCTACAATCATACCTGAATAAACAGGATCGTTATGAGTAACAAACATTTCTCCTCTTGCCTGTAGATTATAAATTGCAAATGCTACTGCTTTTCCTTGTTCCATAGAGATTAATGCACCATTTCTTCTGCCTTCCATATCTCCCTCAAATTTTCCATAAGAATGGAATATTCTGTTTATTACTCCTGTCCCTTTTGTTAGAGTAAGAAATCTACTAGTGTATCCCATTAAGCCTCTAGTTGGCGCATGAAAGATTAATCGTTTTTTATTTTTTCCAGTATCTTTAAGATCTATTAATTTTCCTTTTCTTTTATTCATGGAGTCTATAACTTTAGAGGAAAACTCTTCGTCAAGATCCATAGTAATTTCTTCAATAGGTTCTAATTTTTCGCCATTTTCATTTTTTTGAAATAAAACTCTAGGAGGGCTTACTGTCATTTCAAATCCTTCACGTCTCATTTGTGTTAATAATATTTCTAGCATTAACTCGCCTCTTCCACTTATTTCAAATGAGTCTTTGTTTTCATTTTCTGCAAAAGAAATTCCAACATTATTTTGGGCTTCTTGAACTAATCTCTCTCTAATTTGAGTACTTGTGAGTTTTTTACCTTCAGTTCCAGCTAATGGAGAACTATTTACTGTAATCTTAATAGACATTGTTGGTGGATCAATTGGGGTTGCTTGGATTGGTGTATCTACATCTGTATCACATATGGTATCAGCAACGTTTGCTTTTTCTAATCCAGCTATAACTACAATATCTCCAGCTTCACCAACTTCTATTGGCACTTTTTTAGTTCCTTCGTATCTAAATATTTTGGTTAATCTACCTTCATCAACTTTTTCACCATCAAGATTAATTGCCTTGATTTGTTGGTTTGCTTTCGCAGTACCTTGAGAAATTCTACCAACTAAACTTCTACCCAAAAAACTGTCAGCATATAAAAGAGTCGAAAGCATTGCAAACGGCTTGGACTTGTCAAATTCTGCAGGCTTAACATGATCTATTACTAAATCTAATAATGGATTTAAATTTTCTCTTGGACCATTTATTTCATTAGCTGCCCAGCCAGATCTTCCACTTGCATAAATAACTGGAAAATCTAATTGTTCTTCATTTGCATCTAAGCTGACAAATAAGTCAAAAGTTTCATTTAAAACTTCATCGGCTCTTTGGTCGGCTTTATCTAATTTATTAATAACTACTATTGGTTTAAGGCCTTGTTTAAGTGCTTTTGCTAGCACAAATTTAGTTTGAGGCATTACCCCTTCGGCTGAATCTATTAACAATAATGCACCATCTGCCATACTAAGAACTCTTTCAACTTCAGCAGCAAAATCTCTATGTCCAGGCGTATCAATAATATTAATTCTAGAATCTTTCCAATTTATCGATGCTGGTTTGGCAAGAATTGTAATACCTCTTTCCTTTTCAAGTTCGCCAGAGTCCATCAGTCTTTCATCAACAACTTCATTTTCTCTAAAAGAACCACTCTGTTTCATTAAGTTATCGATTAAAGTAGTCTTGCCATGGTCAACATGAGCAATTATAGTGATGTTACGTATTGATGTTGTCATTTGCGCGTCCTTATATATTCAAAATATTTTTTTTCAATTCAAAAAAAAAGGGCTGTAAAAACTGCCCTTTTTGAATTTTTTTTGAGTAAATTGGGATTACATTCGCATTTTGAGTGCGCCAATACTCACTTATTTAGGAAGTTCACTGCAAAGTTCACTGCAGAATCAGACGAAACAGGAGGGAAACGAGACGGGTGACTTTATTTTTTTCCAAATGTATTATTTATTACCGCACTTACATTCTCACTTACTGATTGAATAATTATTGAATTACTTTGATTTTTAAAATTGTTCATTACCTTGTTCATTACTCTAAAGGTAATTTTTAAAAGGAACTCAAAAGATAGGTTATTAAACTATTTTAAATCTTTTTTATTATGGTAATTTATTAATGTGAGAAAATATCTTGTTTTAATATTATTGTTAATATTTACCTTTAACAGTAACTCAATAGCTCAAGAATTAAAAAACTGTGTTTTTGGAAAGAACACACTAGATTTTGTAATAGATAAAACAAAAAATACAGTATCACAATTGAATAAAGAAAAAGGTACGGAGCAAATTTACAATATCAAAGAAATTAAAAATAATATGATTATATCTGAGGTAAGCCTGTTTGATGGTAAAGATAATGAAGGAATAGAGCTAAATTTAGATTTTAATCTTTTCAAAGCTCAACCAATACATGTAAAAAAAAATGGAAGTGAATGGGAGGTTTTTAAAACTTACGAAGCTCAATGTGAAAAACAAAATAATAGTCAACAAAACTCTAAATCCTCAGTAAGCTCATCTTCCTCTAATGAATTAAGTTTGTTTGGATTAAATGCTAGCATGGATATGACATCTGCTGAGTCAGCTTTAAATAATAAAGGTTATGAATGTCTACCATTGAGTCATTTCGACAAATTATGTGTGACTCAAGAAGGGAAACAAATAAAGATAAGTGATGGTTTATTTGTCATCATGTGTAGTGCTTATGGTGGATGTGCTTATAAAGCAGATGAAGTAAAAAGTTTTTTTGAAAAAGAATTGAATATCAAAATTAGTAGTAGAGAAGTAAGCCAAGGTTTAATTCCAACAAACGCAATTTGTGGTGAAGGACCTGCTGGCGATAAATTATGTATTGTAAATGAGAGTATCTCAAGCGATGTAGGTCCAAGTGTTCATTTAATGAAACACAAACTTGGATCTAGCGGAATGTCTTTGAACTAAATATTTGTTCATTATTCATTCATTACTTTGTTCATTGCTCTTATTTTCTTAGAGATAAAAAAAAAGGCGAGTAAAAACTCGCCTTTTTGAATTTTGGACTTCCGAAATGAGTCTTACATTCCCATTCCACCCATGCCACCCATGCCACCCATTCCTCCAGGGGGCATACCAGCTGCACCAGCATCTTTTTCATCTGGTTTATCTGCAATCATTGCTTCAGTTGTTACTAACAATCCAGATATAGAAGCAGCATCTTGAAGTGCTGTTCTTACAACTTTAACTGGATCAATAATACCTTCTTTAAACATATCAACATATTGCTCTGATTGTGCATCGTAACCATTGCTAGGCTTGTTGGTTTCTAATAATTTACCAACAACTACTGAACCATCAACACCAGCATTTGTTGTGATTTGTCTAATAGGTGCTTGCAAAGCGCTTTTGACAATTTCTACACCAGCTTTTTGATCATCACCTTTTACTTTTAGACTATCAAGTTCTTTTGAAGCATAAAGCAATGCACAACCACCACCAACAACAATACCTTCTTCAACTGCTGCTCTTGTAGCGTTTAATGCATCCTCAACTCTATCTTTTCTTTCTTTAACTTCTACTTCAGTAGCTCCACCAACTTTTATTACAGCTACACCACCTGCTAGTTTAGCAAGTCTCTCTTGTAGTTTTTCTCTATCATAATCTGATGTTGTTTCCTCAACTTGAGCTTTGATTTGAGCACACCTTGCTTCAATATCAGATTTTTTACCTGCTCCGCTCACAATTGTACTATTCTCTTTATCAACTTTTACACGTTTTGCAGATCCAAGGTCATTGAGTTTAACATTTTCAAGTTTGATACCTAAGTCTTCCGAGATAACTTGTCCACCTGTAAGAATTGCAATATCTTCTAACATTGCTTTTCTTCTATCTCCAAAACCTGGAGCTTTAACAGCTACAACTTTTAAACCACCTCTAAGTTTGTTTACAACAAGTGTTGCAAGTGCTTCACCTTCAACATCTTCTGAAATTATCATTAATGGTCTGCCTGCTTGCACAACAGCTTCTAACAGCGGAACCATTGGTTGAAGATTTGTTAATTTCTTTTCGTGAAGAAGAATTAGTGGATTTTCTAACTCTGTAGTCATTTTGTCACCATTAGTAATAAAATATGGAGATAAATATCCTCTATCGAATTGCATACCTTCAACTACATCAAGTTCTGTTTCAATTCCTTTTGCTTCTTCGACAGTAATTACTCCTTCATTACCAACCTTCTGCATAGCTTTTGAAATCATTGCACCGATTTCTTTATCACCGTTTGCTGAAATTGTTCCGACTTGTGCAATCTCATCACTATCTTTTACTTTTTTAGCTGATGAAATTAATTTATTTTTTACATGATCTACAGCAGCATCAATTCCTCTTTTAACATCCATTGGGTTCATTCCAGCTGTTACATACTTACAACCTTCTTTAACAATTGCTTGAGCTAAAATTGTTGCAGTTGTTGTTCCATCACCAGCTTCATCGTTGGTTTTGCTGGCAACTTCTTTAACCATTTGTGCACCCATGTTCTCAAACTTATCATCAAGATCAATTTCTTTTGCAACTGAAACACCATCTTTAGTAGTTCTTGGGGCACCATAAGATTTGTCTATAACAACATTTCTTCCTTTTGGTCCAAGAGTAACTTTTACAGTGTTGGCAAGTATATCAACTCCCTTTAACATTGATGCTCTAGCATCTGAATCAAATTTTACTATTTTAGCCATTCTAAACTCTCCTTATTATTTATTTACCTGTTGCAATACCCATAATGTCAGATTCTTTCATTATGCTGTACTCTTTACCATCAATTTTAACCTCTGTTCCTGACCACTTACCAAATAAAACTTTGTCACCTACTTTAACGTCCATAGGTATTAGTTTTCCATCTTCAGTTTTTGCACCTCCGCCGACAGCAACAACTTTACCTTCTTGAGGTTTTTCTTGAGCTGTATCTGGAATAATTATGCCACCTGCAGTTTTTTCGCTGCTATCTAAAACTTCTATTAAAACACGGTCATGTAACGGTTTAAACTTCATACGATTTCTCCTTTAAATTAGCAGTCATATAGAGACATATTTAATAATTTTCAAGATCTTGAATAAAAATTATGCTCTAAAAAACTCAAGAATAAAGCTTATTTTTAAGCTATACCTCAAGTATGCCCCAAAACTTAGACAAAGATGGATTAAGATCTAAAATAAACAGTTACGAATTGTTTTTTGTAGACATATGGGGAGTGATCCATAACGGATTACAAATTTTTCAAGATTCTATCGAAGTATTAGAAAATTTAAAAAGAAATAATAAAGAGTTTGTATTGCTTACCAATGCTCCAAGACCAAATTCTACAGTTATTGATTTTTTGAAAAAAATGGGACTCAAAAATTTTTATGAAAATGTATACACCTCAGGAGAAGCTTCATTAAAATATTTAATCGAAAATTTTCTAAATTCAAAATTTTATCACATTGGACCACCAAGAGATTTTGACTTATTTAAAAGATTTGAAGAAAATAAAGTTAGTAATATTAATCAAGCTGATTATTTTATTTGTACAGGGTTATTTGAAGACCATGAGACAAAACTTGAATATTATAAAGATTTACTTGAGAAATTTTCAAATAAAAAATTTGTGTGTACCAATCCAGATTTAATTGTTGATAGAGGAGATGTTAGGGAGTTTTGTGCTGGATCAGTTGCAAAAATATTCGAGGAAATTGGTGGAAAAGTAATTTACTTTGGAAAACCTCATCCTCCAGTTTATAATTTATCTGCTAACATAAATGGTAAAAATGTTTTATGTATCGGAGATAATATGAATACAGATATAAAAGGAGCTAACATTCAAAATTTTGACAATCTGCTAATAACGAGTGGTATACATAAAAAAGAATTAAGTAGTTTTAATATTGATAAATTAGAAAAAAAATATGGAGTGAGAGTGAATTACACTCAAACAAAATTAAAATGGTGAACAAAATTAAAATCTACAAAAATTTCAAAATTTTAAGAAAACATCAAAATGCAATGATATTAATTGGCAATTTTGATGGGTTACATCTGGGCCATCAGAGATTATTCAAAGAAGCAAAAAAATATAAAAAAAAATATAATTCAAAAATTGGAGTAGTGACTTTTGATCCAATACCAAAAATGTATTTTAATAAAGGTATTACGAATTATCGACTTTCAAATCTTAATCAAAAAAGTAAATATTTTAGTGATTATAATGTAGATTTTTTAATAAATAAAAAATTTGATAAAAAATTCTCTAAAATATCTTGTCATAACTTTATTAAAAATATTTTATGCAAAAAGTTAAATGCAGATTATATCTTCGTTAGTAATAATTTTAGATTTGGTAATAAAAGAGAGGGAGACGTAAATCTATTAAAAAGATTTCAAAAAAAATATAATTACAGATTAATTAACCCAAAACCGTTATATAAAAAAAATAAAATTATTTCCTCAACATTAATAAGAAAATTAATTGAAAATGGTAATTTAAAAATTGCAAATCAACTTTTATCTAGAAATTGGTCAATAGAAGGTGTTGTTGAAAAAGGTAGAATGATGGGTAGAAAAATCGGCTTCCCTACATGCAACATAAATATAAAAAATTATGTAATACCAAAAGTAGGAGTTTATGCAGTTGATGTTTATATCGAAAAAAACAGAAAAAGGATTAAAGGAATAGCAAATATCGGTTATAGACCTACTTTTAATCAAAAAAAATTATTATTAGAGGTAAATTTATTTAAATTTTCTGGAAATCTTTATAATAAAAATCTAACTATTAATTTTACAAAATTTATTAGAGGAGAAACAAAATTTAAAAATATTGATGCTTTAAAAAAACAGATAAACAAAGATATTAAAGTTGCTAAAAGATAAAATATCATGAGCAAGGAACATATAAATCTACCTAAAACAAAATTCTCAATGAAGGCAAATTTGCCAAACAAGGAGCCAAATTACATTGAATTTTGGAAGAAAATTGACCTTTATAATTTGTTAAGACAAAAAAGTAAAGGGCAAGAAAAATTTGTACTCCATGATGGGCCTCCATATGCCAATGGCAACATTCACATGGGGACCGCTTTGAATAAAATTTTAAAAGACATAATTACAAAATTTCATCAAATGGATGGCAAGGACTCAGTTTATGTTCCGGGTTGGGATTGTCATGGGTTACCTATTGAGTGGAAAATTGAAGAACAATACAAAAAGAATAAAAAAAATAAAAATGATGTTCCAATAATTGAATTCAGAAAAGAATGCAGGGATTTTGCAAACAAATGGATAGAAGTTCATAAGGGAGAATTTACAAGACTTGGGGTAATAGGTGATTGGGAAAATTACTATTCAACAATGTCATTTGATGCGGAAGCTCAAATAGTTAGAGAACTTGGAAAATTTCTTAAAGAAGGAAGCCTTTATAGAGGTTACAAGCCAGTTCTTTGGTCAACTGTTGAAAAAACAGCTTTAGCGGATGCAGAGGTTGAATACATGGATCATGTTTCAGATACGATTTATGCAGCATTCAAAGTGAAAGTTTCAAATTTAGATATAATTAATGGTGCTGATGTAATAATTTGGACGACAACTCCATGGACTATTCCTGCAAATAAAGCTTTAGCTTACAATGCTGGCCTAAAGTATGTTTTACTTGAAATAAATGATAACAAAAATTTTATTGATAGAAAAATAATAATTGCAAAGGACCTACTAGAACCTTTTAAAAAAGATACTTCTATTGAAAATATAAAAGTTTTAAACGAATTTTTAGGAAAAGATTTAAAAGGCACAATTTGTACCCATCCATTTTCTAAAATGGGATATGATTATGATATACCAATGCTAGAAGCTAATTTTGTTACTACTGAACAAGGTACGGGTATCGTGCACTGCGCACCTAGTCATGGACCAGATGATTTCAATCTTTGTTTAAATAATAATATTAAAGCAATTGAAACGGTTGATGGTGATGGAAAATATACAAATGAAATTAAACATTTTGAAGGTTTACATATTTTTAAGGCCAATAACTTAATTATTGAAAAATTAAATGAGCAAAAAAATTTAGTAACAAACGGAAAACTTACTCACTCTTATCCCCATTCTTGGAGATCAAAAGCTCCACTAGTTCATAGAGCAACTCCACAATGGTTTATTTCTATGGAAAGCCATGGATTAAGAGATAAAGCATTAAAAGCCATCGATAATACAGATTTTTATCCTTCCAAAGGAAAAGAAAGAATAAAATCAATGATTGAAACTAGACCTGATTGGTGTGTATCAAGACAGAGAGTTTGGGGCGTGCCGTTACCGATTTTTATTTCAAAAAAAACAGGTGAAGTTTTAGTTGATGATGAAGTTTTTGAAAATATCGCAAAAATTTACGAAAAAGAAGGTTCTGATTGTTGGTTTAATGAAGATTATCAGATATTTCTTGGAGATAAGTATATAGCAGAAGATTATGAAAAATTATCAGATATAGTTGAGGTTTGGTTTGACAGTGGATCCACTCATTCTTTTGTCTTAGAAAAAAGAGATGACCTTAAATGGCCTGCATCGATGTATTTAGAGGGTTCAGATCAACATAGAGGATGGTTTCATTCTTCATTACTAGAGTCATGCGGAACAAGAGGTGTTGCTCCATTTGAAAGCATTCTTTCTCATGGTTTTGTCGTAGATGGAAAAGGTCTAAAAATGTCAAAATCAACAGGTAACGTAATTGCTCCACAAGATATACTTAAAAAATATGGAGCTGATATATTAAGAATTTGGGTTGCATCTTCAAATTATGCTGAGGATCTTAGAATAGATTATTCAATTTTAGATCAACACGCAGAGTCTTATAGAAAAATTAGAAACACGTTCAGATATCTTTTAGGAAATATTCAAGATCAATATGAAAATCTCGATTTCGAAAAAGTTAAGTTTGAAAACTTTGACTCACTTGAAAAATTTATGCTTCACAGAATTTATATAATAAATGAGAATTTTAAAAATAATTTTAAAGTTTATAACTTTCACAACTTATATAAAGAATTACTAAATTTTTGCACAGTTGAGCTTTCAGCCTTTTATTTTGATATCAGGAAAGACACTTTATATTGTGAGGATTTGAATTCCGAAAAAAGAAAGAACTGCATAACTCTTTTAAATATTATTTTACAATGTCTCCTAAAATGGTTTGCCCCAATATTATCATTTACAACTGAAGAAATTTATCAATTGGTTAAAAAAGAAGAAGATAGACAAAGTATACATTTGCAAAATTTTGTTTCCGTTCCAAATTCTTGGAAAAATAAAGAAATAAGCTCAGATTGGGAATATGTAAAAAAAATTAGAGATGAGGCAAACATTTCTATTGAGAACATGAGGGCTGAAAAATCAATTGGCTCAAGTTTAGAGGCAATGATTGAGATAAAGTTAAATAAAGAATTTTATGATAAAGCAAAAAATATAAATTTTGCTGAAATTTGTATAACTTCATCTGCTTCTGTAATTAAAGAAGAAAATTTAAAAAATAGTATTGATGTAGTTGCAAAAAAAGCTCGGGGAACAAAATGCCCAGTTTGTTGGAAAATTTTTGAGTCAAGTTGTGAAAGGCATGGACATCTTAATTTAAATGGGCAATGAAAAAATAAATAAACTTCTTATTGGTTTTATATTTATAGTTATTTGCTTTGCTTTAGATAGACTATCAAAAATTTATATTCTAAATATTTTAAATAATGAAGGACAAGTTGATTTTTATATAAATCAATTTTTAAATATATATTTAGTTTGGAATACAGGGATAGGATTTGGTTTATTTTCATCAGAAGATAAACTTTTCTATAATATCTTTACTGTAATTATAGTCATTATAAACTTAGTAATATTGTATTTCGCTTTCATAGAGTCAAAAATTAAATCATTTTTTTTAATGATAATATTAGGAGGCTCTTTAGGAAACTTGTTTGACCGAGTTTATTACAGAGCTGTTCCAGACTTTATAGATTTAAATTATGCAGGATATCATTGGTTTATCTTTAATGTAGCTGACATATTTATAACAATTGGTATTATATGCCTTATTTTATCTGAATTTATATTCTATAAAAAAAAAGATGAAAAAAATTAAACTAAATTTAATCTTATTAATTGCTTTAGTGCCATTATTAACTTTTTGCGGCGGATTTAGAGATGCTTTAGAAGGTCAAAAAAGATCTGAACAAAGTGATGAATTTCTTGTAAAAAAAAAAAATCCTCTCCAAATGCCACCTGACATGAATAAACTTCCTATGCCAGGAGATGATTTGGAAGTAAGTAGTCAATCAAATGATAAACAAGTAAAAGATTTACTCAAAATAAAAGACGATAATAATTCTGAGGACTCTAGTAGTGGGTCAGATCTATTAAATAATATGAAAAAGAAAATCCAGTAATTAATGGA
>CACFZE010000002.1 GCA_902570695.1 uncultured Pelagibacteraceae bacterium | reverse complement strand
AATACCTAGCGGAAGAGGAAATATAAAAAAAATTACCGTAGGTTCAAAAAAAATAAATATAGTAGATGAAAGTTATAATTCAAACCCATTGTCTTTGAATTTCACAATTGATAAATTTAATAATTTAAAAATAAACCCAAATAAAAAATTTATGCTACTTGGTGATATGTTAGAACTAGGAAAATTTTCGAAAAAACTTCATATTGAAGCTGCAGAACAAATTAATAAGGCAAAGTTCAAAAAGTTGTTTGTTTACGGTAAAAATATCATAGAAACATTTAACAAAATTAAGACACAAAAAAGAGGAAAAATACTTAAATCTACTAATGATATTCATAATATTATAAAAAATGATTTAAATGATGGTGATTTTCTAATGATAAAAGGCTCAAATTCTACAGGACTTAATAGAATAACCAAACGTATCGGGTCAAAATCTTAATGTTATTTGAACTTTTTTCAATCTTCGTAGATCAATTTAGTTTTTTAAATGTTTTTAAATATTTAACAGTAAGAACTGGACTTTCTATGTTTACGGCTATGATTGTCGTTTTTTTAGTTGGAAACCCATTAATTAGTTTTTTTTCATCTAAACAAATTCATAATCCTATTAGAGAAGATGGTCCAAGCGATCATATAATCAGAAAAATAGGAACACCTACAATGGGAGGGCTAATAATATTACTGGGTGTTTTTTCAGGAGTTTTATTATGGGGCGACCTATCAAACCCATATAATTGGTTTTTAATTTATATTGCCGTATCATTTGGTTTATTAGGGGCTTATGATGATTATAAAAAAATAAAACTAAAAAGTTCTCAGGGGATTTCATCCAAACTTAAATTTTCTTTACAAATTATTTTAGCTTTGATTGGTATATCTATACTTTACTTAACAAGTAATTCTGATCAAATAAATGATTTATATTTTCCATTTTTTAAAAATTTAGTCATTAATCTTGGATGGTTTTTTATACCTTTTTATCTATTTATATTAGTTGGAGCGTCGAATGCAGTTAATTTAACTGATGGTTTAGATGGGCTAGCAACAGTTCCCGTCATGTTAGTTGCTGCTTGTTTTGCTTTTATTAGTTATGTATCAGGTAACATTATTTTTTCAGATTATCTTCAGATAGCCTATATAGAGGGTGTTGGAGAAGCATCAATATTTTGTGGATCTATAATTGGGGCTTGTCTAGGTTTTTTATGGTTTAACGCACCACCAGCAAAAATTTTTATGGGGGACACTGGATCTTTATCTTTAGGTGGTTCTTTAGGTGCTGTTGGCATAATAACTAAGCATGAAATTGTCTTAGCAATAACTGGGGGATTATTTGTTTTGGAAGCTGTTTCTGTAATTGTTCAAGTTATATCCTATAAATTGACTGGAAAAAGGATATTTAGGATGGCCCCAATTCACCATCATTTTGAAAAAAAAGGATGGCCCGAGTCAACTGTTGTAATTAGGTTTTGGATAATCTCAATTATTTTGGCAATGATTGGATTGGCAACTTTGAAACTAAGATAATGAAATTGAAAAATGACAATTTAAATAAAAAATTTTTAATTTATGGTTTTGGAAAATCTGGAATTTCTTCATTCAAATATTTAAAAAAAAAGAATAAGTGTTTTATTTTTGATGATGATAAGAAAAAATTAAATAATAAATTTAAAAAATTCTTCATATCTAAATCAAAATTAATACATAATCATTTCGATTATATAGTAATGAGTCCTGGTATTAATATAAATAGATGCCAAGTATCTAATTATTTAAAGAATAATCAAAATAAAATTATTACTGATTTAGATATTTTTTATATGTTTAATCCTGAGGTTTTGACAGTAACGATTACTGGTACAAATGGAAAATCAACTACAAGTAAGTTGCTATATGATGTTTTAAAAAATCATGATTGTGATGTAAGGTTAACTGGCAATATCGGAAATCCTATATTAGAACAAAAAAAATTTTCAAAGAAAACTATTTTTGTTGTTGAAGCTTCTTCATATCAACTAGCTTATAGTAAATATTTTAAATCAAAATTTTCTTTAATCATAAATATTTCTCCAGATCATTTAGAAAGACATAAAACAATGAGGAATTATATTTTATCAAAATTAAAATGTGTAACAAAGCAAAATGAAAATGATATAGCTATACTAACAAATAATAATTTAATAAAAAACCTCTTAAAATCCAAAAGAATAAAATCAAAAATAATTTTTTTAAGTAAAAATAAGTACGCACATTTAAAAAATAAATTGATAAATAGTAACTTTATAAGTTCTGTAAATTTTCAAAATTTAAATTTTTTATTTGAGCTATCAAAATACATGAAGCTCGATTTAAAAATTATGCTAAAAACTATTAATAATTTTAAACCTTTGAAATATAGACAAGAGGTAATTTATACATCAAAATATCTAAAAATAATAAACGACTCAAAATCAACAACATTATCTTCAACTATTCCATTTTTAGAAACTAATGAAAAAATTTTTTGGATTTTGGGAGGGCTATTTAAAAAGGGGGATAAATTTAATTTAAATAAAAAGTATTATAAAAATTTGGAAGCATATGTGTATGGAAAAGACAGATATATTTTTTACAAATTATTTAAAAATAAATTTAAAGTTACCCTATCAAAAGATCTAAAAAATACTCTAAAATTAATTCCTAAGTTTAAGAATGTGAAATCAAAAGTTACAGTTTTATTTAGTCCTTCTGCTGCATCATTTGATCAATACAAAAATTTTGAAGATAGAGGTAGAAAATTTAATATGTTAATTAAAAGATATTTGCCCGTTTAATGAATAAATATTTTGATTCGTTTTATGATTGGTGGAAAAATATTGATAAAACAATTTTTATAATAATAAGTGTATTATTTTCTTTGGGTTTGTTTTTTTCTTTAGTGTCAACCTCAATAATTGCATCTGATAAACTGAATACAAACTCTTATTACTTTTTTTTAAAACATATAATTTTTGTCAGTATAGGGATATTTTTAATTTTAATTTTATCTTTGATAAATCAAAAAATTTTAATTAATTTATCAGTCATATTATTTTTTATTACTTTAATTAGTTTATTCTTAGTTCCTCTAATAGGAGTTGAGGTCAAAGGATCAAAAAGATGGTTAGATATTGGATCATTACCCAGATTTCAACCAATTGAGATTTTGAAACCTTTTTTTGTTATTATTATCTCATTAATAATATCATTAGAAAAAAAAAATCTTTATTTTAAATATCTCTTGAGCTTTGTTGTTTTGGTACCCATTATTGTTTTGCTTTTATCTCAACCCGACTTAGGTCAAACTTTATTAATTATCTCAGTTTGGTTTGCTATAATTTTTGTTTCAGGAATAAATTTATTTATATTTACAATTTTTTTGACATCAGTGTTTTCATCAACTCTATTCTTGGTCTTTTTAGTGCCTAAATTTGAATACATAAGAATAAGGATAATGTCATTTTTAGATACTTCTAGTGGAAATAATTATCAGGCCGACAAAGCTAGTGATGCTATATCTAGTGGAGGTTTTTTTGGAAAAGGAATAGGCGAAGGAACTTTAAATTCGAGAATACCCGAAGCTCATACGGATTATATAATTTCTGTGATCGCCGAAGAATTTGGAGTAATAATTCTAATTGGTATAATATTTCTCTATTTAATTTTCACATATAGGGTTTTAAAAAAAATAAATTTTACGAAAAATAATAATTTTAAACTTATATTAGTTGGGAGTATTTCAATAATACTTTTACAAACTTTTATTCATATTGGAGTTAATATTAGAATGCTTCCTACAACAGGAATGACTATGCCTTTTATCAGTTATGGTGGTTCATCGATTGTTGGAACATCTATCTTAACTGGAATAATATTAAATTTAACTAAGAGAAAATTAAATTAATATGAAGAATATACTTATAGTTACAGGTGGATCTGGTGGCCACGTCGTGCCATCAACATCTTTTTTTGAGCATTTAAAAAATAAATTTTCTGTAAAAATGGTATCTGATTTGAGAGGAAGTAAATTTATAAATAAAAATAAATTCAAATATGAATTAATAGATGTACCTAATTTATTTTTAAAACCATATTTATTACCAATAAATATTTTTAAATATTTTTTTAATTTTTTTCAATCTATTAGTTTTTTAAAAAAAAATAATACAAATATTTTAATTAGTACAGGTGGATACATGACATTTCCATTTTGTTTAGCTGCATTTATATTAAAAAAAAAGATTTTTTTGTTTGAACCTAATAGTGTTTTGGGTAGATCTAACCGATTAGCTCTAAAATTTTCAACAAAAATAATTTGCTATGATGAAAATTTAAAAAATTTTCCAACAAAATATAAATCGAAAAAAGTCGTTATTGAACCTATTTTAAAAAAAGAAATATATAATTTAGAAAAAAATTCAATTAATCAAAAAAAAGAAACAAAAAAAATTCTTATTATTGGTGGAAGTCAAGGTGCATTGTTTTTTGATGAAAATATTACAGATTTAATTACTGAAATTTCAAAAAAACAAAAATTAGAAATTACTCAGCAAATATCAAACAAGAATAATTTACCTTCAATAATTAACAAATATGACAAATCAAATATATCCTATAAATTTATAGAATTTACTAATGATAGTTATGAACTTTACAATGGTGTAGATTTAGCAATTACCAGAGGAGGCGCAAACACTTTAAGTGAGCTTTCATTTCTAAATATACCATTTATTTCAATACCTCTTCCATCTGCAAAAGATAATCACCAATTCTATAACTCAGAATATTACCATAATAAAAATTGTTGCTGGTTGATAAGTCAGAGTAATATTGAAACCGACAAATTTGTAAAAATGATTTTTGAAATTTTTAATAATTCTCAAAATTACAATAAAAAAATAAAAAATCTTGAGGAAATTACTAAAAAAAATACTTGGAATAATATAAATAATAAGATTATAGAAATTATAGATGAAAATTAATATTGGAAAAACTGAACTAATTCACTTTGTTGGAATTGGTGGTATAGGAATGAGTGGTTTGGCATTAATAATGGATAGCTTAGGGTTTAAAATACAAGGAAGTGATATTTCTGATAATAAAAATCTTAATTTACTGAGAAAAAGAAAAATTCCAATTTATTTAAAGCATAATAAGCAAAATATAAAAAATTGTACTGTATTAGTTATTTCATCAGCTATAAAAAAAACAAATCCAGAATATAAGCACGCTAAAAAATTAAACTTACCTATATACAAAAGAGGCGAATTATTAGGTCATATAGTTTCTTTAATGAAAAATATTGTTGTTACAGGATCACATGGCAAAACAACTACCACATCAATTTTGTCAAACATATTAAATTACGCAAAACTAGATCCCACGATAATAAATGGTGGTGTTTTGAATTCTATAGGAAGTTCAGCAAAATTAGGAAAAAGTGACTGGAGTTTAGTTGAGTCAGATGAGTCAGATGGCAGTTTTCTACAAATACCTTTTAATTACTCGATAATAACCAATATTGATAATGAACATTTAGATTATTACAAAACTATGAAAAATTTAAAAAACAAATTCATAGAATTTATTGATAAGACCCCCACTTTTGGAAAGGCTTTTTTGTGCTTAGACGATAAAAATATAAGAAATATTTTACCAAAAATTAAAAATAATAATTACTACACATACGGAATAAATAAGAAATCGAATTTTCATATTTTCAATATAGTTCAGAATAAAAGTTATTCAAAATTTGATGTAAGAATTGAAATACCAGGTAATAAAAAAATTATAAAAAATATTTCTATACCTTTATTAGGCTTACACAATATAATGAATGCAACATCTGCATTAGCAGTCGCATTTTCAATTGGAGTGTCAGATAAAATAATAAAATCAGGCCTAAACAACTTTAATGGAGTACAGAGAAGATTTAATTTCTTATTTAAAATTAACAAAGTGCCATTTTTTGATGATTACGCCCATCATCCAACTGAAATTTCATCTGTATTAGATGGTGTTAGTAAAGTATACAATAATGATGAAATAGTTTGCATTTTCCAACCTCATAGAATCTCAAGAGTAAAAAATTTAAAAAATGAATTCTCCAAATGTTTTAAAAATGCAAATACAATCTTACTTTGCCCCATCTATAAAGCTAGTGAGACTGTAAAACTTGGATTTTCATACAATTCATTTGCAAAATTAATTGCAAGAAACTCTAAGGTGAATTTAATAATGCTTAAAAATGAAATGGATTTAAAAAAAATTGTCAAAAATATAGCATATGGGAATAAAATTTTCATTGCTATGGGTGCTGGATCTATAACTAATTGGGTAAGAAATCTTAATTAATATGGAATTGAAAGATATTGAAGATTTTAAAAATAAATTTGGTGCAGATCTATTTTTTAATTTTGATATCAAAAAGTTTAATTGGTTTAATATAGGTGGCAAATCTAAAATCTTTTTCAAGCCAAAAGATCTTACAGAATTAAAAGAATTCTTAAAACTATATAATAATAGAGGAAAAATCTTTATATTAGGTATGGGTTCAAATGTATTATTTAAAGATAATATTTATGAAGGTGTAATTATTAAGCTTAGTAATAACTTTGGTACATTATCAAAACTAAAACCAGATATTATAATAGCTGGATCAGCTTGTTCACAAAAAAAACTTTCAGAATATGCATTAGAAAATGGAATAAGTGGTTTTGAATTTATGTACTGTATACCAGGTTCAGTTGGTGGTGGTTTGCAAATGAATTCTGGATGCTTTGGAACAGAATTTAAAGATAAATTAATTTCAATTCAATGTATTGATACAAATGGAAATATCAAAGTTATTCCATCTAATAAAATTAAATTTAAATATAGAAAAATTGAATTAAACGAAGATTTAGTTTTTCTAAGTGCTACATTTAAAGGCAATCTATTGAGGAAAAATAAAATAAAAAAACTAATGGATGAACTTTCCATAAAAAAAAATAATGCTCAACCATCAAAAATTAAAACTGGAGGAAGTACATTTAAAAATCCAATCGATCAAACTACAAAAAAAGCCTGGGAACTTATAAAAGAATCAGTACCAGAAAACATTAATTTTGGGGATGCTTGTATATCGACCAAACATTCAAATTTTTTTGTAAATAAAAATAATGCATCATTTGATGAAATGAGTTCATTAATCAATTTTGTAAAAAAAAGCGTAAAAGATAAAACTGGTATTAATATTAATTTAGAAATTAAAATTATAGAATAGTGAAAAAAATTTTAATTTTAGCTGGTGGTTATTCAAAAGAAAAAGAAATTAGCTTAAAAACTGCCAAAAGTGTTTTTTCTGAATTAAATAAGGATAAAAGTTATAATATTAAAGTAGTAAATCCCGATGGTCAATTTATTGAAGTATTAAGAAAGTTTAAGCCAAATACAGTATTAAATTTGTTACATGGAAGATATGGAGAAGACGGGTATATTCAAGCAATTTTGGAGTCAGAAAATGTGAAATATACTCACTCAGGTGTTTTATCGTCTTCGCTAGCAATAGATAAGGAGTTATCAAAAAAGATCTTTATAAAAAATAATATTCTGACACCAAAGTATTTTAAATTCTCTTACAGAAATAATATAAATAAAATAAAATTATTAAATAATTTGCAAAAAAAAATAGGGTTTCCTCTAGTTGTGAAACCTCTTAATGAAGGTTCTAGTGTAAATGTTTTTATATGCAAAAAAAATAATTTTTTGAGAACACTGAAAAAATTAAATGATTATGGAGAAGTTTTATTGGAGAAATATATACCCGGAAGAGAAATACAAGTTGCTGTTTTAGCAGATAAAGTTCTTGGAGCAATTGAGCTTAGGCCAAATAGAAAATTTTATGATTATGAAGCTAAATATAATCCAAAAGCTAAAACAGAGCACATAATCCCAGTGCAAATGTCAAAAAGCAAATATCAAGAAGTAACAAATATTGCTCTAAAAGCTCATAAAATTCTTAAATGCAGAGGGGTCACACGTTCAGATTTTAGATATTATAAAAATTCTTTTTATTTGCTTGAAACTAATACTCAACCAGGGATGACTTCACTCTCATTAGTTCCCGAAATAGCAAAATTTAATAACATTACTTTCAAAAATTTGATAAAAAAAATTTTGGAAGATGCTTCAATTAATAAATAAAAAAAAAATATATTTCTACCTTATTTCATTTTTCTTTATATCATCACTCTATAATCATAATTTAATAAAAGATTTTGAGCATATTTTTAAAATTAACGAAATTAAAATTGAAAACACAAAAAAAGAAATTGATGAGGTGATTTTGTCAAATACTAGGTTTCTATTAGATAAAAATATTCTTTTTTTAAATAAAAAATTCCTTTTAGAAAAAATGAATAAACTAAATTTTCTCGAGACTATAAGCATCAAAAAAAAATACCCCTCCACTATAAATATAAAAACTAAAGCAACTAGTTTAATAGCGATTACGTATATAAATCAAAAAAAATATTATGTTGGACTAAATGGAAATTTTATATTGGGAAAAAATATTTCAAACAAAAAAAAACTTCCAATTATTTTCGGGAAATTTAATGCAAATGATTACATTTTCCTTCAGAAAGAACTTTTAAATCAAAAAATTAATTTGAATGAAATAACTAAATATAACTATCACAAAAATAAAAGATGGGATTTATATTTAAAGAATAATATTTTAATTCAATTACCTAATAAAAAAATAGATAAGGCTATAAATCTATATAAGCAATTTGAATTAAATAATAAAATTAATCCAAATGCAATTATAGATTTAAGAATTTCAGATAGGCTAATTTTCAAAAATGGATAAAAAAAATTATCTTAATATATTAGATTTCGGTTCTTCAAAGATAAGATTTTCAGTTTTTGATTCATATAAAAATATTAAATTTTCTAAAAATAAAGAAGTTTTGTTATCAGATAATTATGAAAATCACTTTATTAATTTAGATAAAATTATTAAAGAAGCAGAAAAACAAATATCATTTCATGTAGAAGATATAATTTTAATTTTTGACTCTGTAGATTTATTAACTATTGATATATCTCTCAAAAAAAATTTATATAAAAATTCCAAAGCAATCAAAGTTTATGAATTAATGTTGTTAGAATTAAACCAATTAATTAATACATATTATAATAATCAGTATTTAATTCATGTTTTAATGAATAAATGTGTTTTAGACAATGAAGAAATTTTTAATGATATACCCAAGGAAAAATTAATAAATAATAATTTAAAAGTAGATTTTAAAATAATTTGTTTACCAAAAATTTTAGTAAATAAGATAAAAAATAAATTTATTGAAAATAATTTAAAAATTACAAATATTTTTTCAACTAGTTTAATAAAATCATATTCTTATGCAAAAAAAATAAATAAAAATAAAATTTCTTTTTTAGAAATAGGATGGAAAAGGACATCATTTTTGTTTTATGAAATGAACAAACTAAGATTCATTAAGACAATACCAATTGGCGGTTTTCATATAACAAAAGATATTGCAAACATTTTTAAAATAAGTCTAGATGATGCAGAAAAATTAAAAAAATCTTTCAGTACATCCTATACAGAATTTTCATATAGAACTAAATCGTCTAAAAATATAATGTTGGCTAATGAAATAATAGATAAAAATATTTCAGTTGACCTATTAAAAAAGGTAATTTTGTACAGAGTACAAGAAATTATCGATCTTAGTTTTAAAAAATCTGACCTTACAAGTCATTATAGAGATTTGTTTAATACAGAGTTATTTTTAATCGGAGAAGGCTCAATGATATTTGATGATAATTCTTTTTATTTGAATGACAAATTTAACTTTAAATCTATGAATTTTTATGCAGAAACAGATATTGAAATTTGTAATTGTGCTTTAACCTACAATTTAAAACATTTTTCTCCACCAAAGATAAATATTAAAAAACAGGGGATATTTGAGAAATTTTTTAACTATTTTGGTCAATAATCGTATTTTCTTGTAATATTTATTGAGTACTGAAAAAAGTGGGCATTCTGTATAAAATAGTATGTCAATACTCACACAGAAAACAGTTTCAAAAAAAATTTCATTTTCAGGTATTGGTATACATACAGGCCAAAATGTAAATCTGAAAATTCTTCCTGCATCTCCAAACACCGGAATAATTTTTAAAAGAGTCGATTTAAAAAAAAATAACTTAGTCTATCCAAATTATTTAAACGTGACTGATACAACGCTTTGTACAACTATTTCAAATCAATATGGAGTAAAAGTTTCTACAATAGAACATTTAATGGGCGCTCTATATGGAATAGGTGTAGATAATGCTTTTATTGAGCTTGATGCGCAAGAAGTGCCTATAATGGACGGCTCTGCAAAGGAATTTGTAGATAAGATTAATAGCACTGGGCTAGTATTTAGCAATCATCCAATCAAAATTATCAAAATAAATAATCAAGTAAGTTTAAATGAAAATGATAAATTTATTTCTATAGAAAAATCAAATGTTGCTGGTGAAATAGAATTTGAAATCAAATATCACAACTCAATCATTAAAAACCAGAAGAATAAAGTTAACGTTTTTGAAGATAATTTAAAAGATATATTTAATTCTAGAACCTTTTGTTTGTATGAAGATATAGAAAAACTAAAAAAATTAAATTTAGGTAAAGGTGGCAGTTTAGATAATGCTATAGTAGTTAAAGAAAATGAAATATTAAATAAATTTGGACTGAGAAATAAATATGAATTTGTGAATCATAAAATTCTTGATTGTATGGGAGACTTATTTTTATCAGGATATAAAATAATTGGATCTGTTAAATGCTCGCAAGGTGGGCATTCTCTCACTAATAAACTTTTAAGAAAAGTTTTTAGTGATAGTTCAAACTATTCTTTGATTGAAATTAAAGGAAAGCAATTACCTCATACTTTTGCAAATTATCAAAATTTGAAATCTATAGCTTAAAAGTTACAAATTCCAAATTAATCTGTTAAAACAAGATTATGAAAATAAAATATAATCTTTTTCTCTTGATTATCTTCATTCTATTTTATGGATGTTCAAATAAAAACGACAATACAAGTGTTATAAAAGAGAAAAACTTGGAAAGTCAAATGATAGAAGTCTACAATCAAGCAATGAAAGAGTTTGAAAGAGGGGATGTAATATATGCTGGTAAAAAATTTGCTGAAGCAGAATTACTTTATCCCCAATCTATATGGGCTCCTCGAGCAGTTCTTATGTCATCTTATGGCTACTTTTCTCAAGGATATTATGGTGATGCAATTAATAACCTAGAAAGATTTTTAACTAAATATAAAAATCATCCTCAAACAGATTATGCGTATTATCTTCTAGCCCTATCTCATTATGATCAAATTATAGATGAAAGAAAAGATTTAAATGAAATTTTGCAGTCAAAAAAATATTTTAAAATTATAATCAAAGAATTCCCAAACACAGATTATGCCATAGATGCAGAATATAAATTAGAGTTTATTGAAGAAATTATGGCGTCAAAAGAAATGTATCTGGCAAAATATTATATTGAGCGTGAAAAATGGATACCTGCTATAAATAGATTTAAGGTTATAATAAAAGATTATGATACTACGATTTATGTTGAAGAAGCATTACATAGATTAGTAGAATTGCATTATAGATTAGGTCTAGTCGATGAGGCACAGAAATATGCAGCATTATTAGGATATAATTATCAATCAAGTCAATGGTATGAAGCAAGTTTCAAAGTAATTAATAGAGAATATGATAAATCAAAAAAGCCTAAAGTCGAAAAAAAAGAAACAATATTAAAAAAATTTAAAAGCATCTTTAAATAGTCTATCTTTTTATGAACGACGATTATCTAAAAAAAATTTATAAACAAAAAATAAAAGAACTTAAAAAGCACAACGAATTATATTATGACAAGAGCAAACCAATAATTTCCGACTCAGAGTACGATAAATTAAAAAACGAAATTATTAAACTAGAAAAAAAAAATAATTTTTTAAATGATATTAGTTCGCCAAACAAATCAGTAGGATTTAAACCTTCAAAATCCTTCCAAAAATATCAACATAAAGTATCAATGTTATCATTATCAAATGCTTTTGATGAGGAGGACTTAAAAAACTTCGAAAAAAAAATCTTTAATTATTTAAATAAAAAAGCAGATATAGAATATAGTGTTGAACCAAAAATTGACGGTATTTCTGCTTCATTGACCTACAAAAATAATAAATTAATTTCTGGTGCCTCTAGAGGAGATGGAAAGACTGGAGAATTAATCACTGAAAACCTTAAAACTATAAAAGATATACCTAAAAAAATAAATTTAGATAATTTTACTAAAGAAATAGAAATTAGAGGAGAAGTATTCATAAAAAAAAAAGAATTTTTAAAAATTAAAGATAATTTTGCAAATGCAAGAAATGCGGCATCGGGATCATTAAGGCAGAAAAATCCTGAAGATACAAAAAAAATTCCTCTAAATTTTATAGCTTACTCTTTTGGGTATATAGATAATAGAAATTTTAAAAAACAATCTGATTTTTTATATCAATTAAAAAAATGGGGTTTCAAAACAAATAGTGAAAATATTATTTTAAAAAGTATTAATGAACTAATAGCTTTTCATAAAAAATTTGAAAGTAAAAGATTTAACTTAGATTATGATGTTGATGGTTTAGTTTACAAAGTAAATGATTTAGATCTACAGACAAGACTTGGTTTTACATCTAACTCTCCAAGATGGGCAATTGCACATAAATTTTCAGCTGATAGCGCAAATACAAAAATAATTAATATTGACATTCAAATTGGAAGAACTGGTGCATTAACGCCAGTTGCAAAAGTTGAGCCTGTTAATATAGGAGGCGTTATAGTTGCAAATGCTTCCCTTCATAATGAAGATGAAATCAAAAGAAAAGATATAAGAATTGGTGATATTGTGAAAATAGAGAGAGCTGGAGATGTTATACCCCATGTCATTGAAGTTGATAAAAGTAAAAGATTAAAAAACTTACAAAAATTTACTTTTCCATCAAAATGTCCATCATGTGGTTCGGATACAATTAAAGAATATAATAAAACAACAAAAAAATATGATGCAGTTAGAAGATGTCTGAATGATGGGTTTGGATGTGAAAGAATTGCAATTGAAAAATTAAAACATTTTATATCTAAAGAGGCGCTAAATATAGATGGCCTTGGTAAAAAAGTTATAGAAAAATTTTGGAATTTAAATTTAATAAAGAAACCACAGGATATATTTAAATTAAATTTTAATTTAATTCAAAAATTAGATGGATGGGGCGAACAGTCGGTAAATAATCTAAAATTATCTATAGAAAAATCAAAAAAAGTTTCACTCCACAGAATTATTTATTCTATTGGAATAAGACATATTGGCATTGAAAATGCAAAATTACTCAGTGATAATATTAAAAGTATTTCAAATTTAATTGAAATTATAAAAAAAAATAAACTTGATAATTTTTTGAGTTTGGATGGTATTGGTGAAACTCAAATAACTTCTCTAAAACGTTTTTTTTCAAAACAGTCTAATATTCAAATTTTAATAGAACTTGAAAAAATACTTAATATTGAGAGTTATCAATCTATTAAAAATGGGGCTTTAAAAAATAAAACTTTTATGATTACTGGAAAATTAGAAGGAATAAGTAGAGCTGAAATTAAGTCTTTAATTGAAAAAAATTCTGGAACCACATTAAGTAATATTAGTAAAAATCTTAATTATTTAGTTGTAGGAAATAAACCGACAAAAAGAAAAGTGGATGATGCAATATCTTTGGGTATTAAAATAATTTCTCAAGATGATTTAAAAAAATTATTTGATTAATTTTATTAACCATTTTTTTTCATTTTTATTTAAATATTTTGAAATTTTAGCATAAACATCTAAGTGATATTCGAACAAGTACTGCTTTTCTTTTTTTGTTAGCATATTAAAATTAACCAAATCCATATCTATTGGAACATATGTAAGATTATTAAATTGTAGTTTATTTAAAACCTTTTTTACATAAACAAGATTTTCAATTCTTATACCATATTTGTTATTTAAATAATAACCAGGTTCATTACTTAATATCATTCCTTCTCGTAATTGAATATTATTATTTTTTGAGATAGCTTGAGGACCCTCATGAACATTTAAAAAATAACCTACACCATGACCAGTTCCATGAGAATAGTTTAGACCCACATCTTTTAAATATTTTCTTGCTAGTCTATCGATTAAATGACCATTATATTTTGACTGCAAATTACTTTTTACAACTGCAATATGACCTTTTAAAACTCTAGTGAAGTTATTTTTAAATTTATCTGATACTTTACCCGAACAAGTAGTTCTAGTAACATCAGTAGTTCCCCATTTGTATTGTCCACCAGAGTCAAGTAATAAAATATCATTTTTTTTAATCTTTCTATTAGTTAGCTTAGTTGATTTATAATGTATAACTGCTCCATTAGGACCAGATCCAGCTATAGTATCAAAACTTGGAAATAAATAGTTTTTTGATTTTTTTCTAAAGTTTTCTAATTTAGTTTCTATATACTTTTCTGTAATATTTTTTTTATTCATTTTGAACCAATGCAAAAATTTAGTCATAGCCACACCATCCTCAATATGGGCATTAATAGTATTTCTAATTTCTGTTTCATTTTTTATTGACTTAAGGCCATAAATTGGATCATTTTCACAATTTATCTTAAATCTACTACTTATAATTTTCTTATCGAATATTGAGCATGTGTTACTATCAATACAAAAAAAGCCACTTTTAAGATTGTTCAAAGTATTAAAAAAGTCATTTTCCTCACAAATAATCAAATGTTTAAAATTTTTTTTTAATGATTTATTAATTTTTTTCTTATCAATAAAAAGGAATAATTTTCCTATTTTTGGAACAATAATTCTGCAATTTAATAAAGGGCTATTTGGTAAATCTTTTCCTCTAATATTTAAAAGCCAATTAACATTTTCACTAGCACTTACATATAAATAGTTTATTTTATTTTTATTCATATATTTTCTAACTTTTTTAATTTTTGAAAATGAATTTTGACCAGCAATTAAACTACTAAGTTGAAATAATTTATTTACTTTTTTCTCTTGCTTATTTTTAAAAATAAATTCAATAGGAACTAATTTATTTTTATCTTCAAAGTATTTTTTAAGCGTCTTTTCAGTAAATAACTTAGGATCAAAACCGATCCTATAATTTATTATTTCATTTAAATTCTTTGGCCAAGTATATGGAATTTCAAAAATTTTAAAATTTTTACCAGATTGCCTTTTTGCTTGAAGTGTATATCTGCCATCCACAAATAAATAATTATTTTTTTTCAAGATCAGAGCAAATCCAGCCGATCCAGTGAAGTTTGTTACCTTTGCCAAATTATTTATTCTTGAATATTCTGTAAAATAACCGTCATTTTTTGGAATAATATAACCATCCAAATTTTTAAAATTAATAAATTTTTTTATATTTGTTATCACTTTAGTTTTTTCTGATACCTCAACCAACCCGGGCTCCTTACTTCGCTTTCAAATTCAATGTCTTGGTTAAATTCAAAATCATTTTCTTCTTGTTCCATATAACTATTGTTTTTTTTAATAAATTCATCTGGAAGTTCATCAACAAATCTTGATGCCATACTATCAATCCAATCACCTTGATAAAATCTATTCATTGAAAATGAAATTTTTGCAATTTTTTTTGCTCGTGTTATTCCAACGTATGCTAGTCTTCTCTCCTCCTCAAGTCCACTTTCACCTTTTTCCTCAATACTTTTTTGATGTGGAAACAAACCTTCTTCCCAACCAGGCAAATAAACAATATTGAATTCTAATCCTTTGGAAGCATGAAGTGTCATTAGATTAACCTTTTCACTCTCCCAGTCCTGATCTAATGATGTTGCTAGGGCAACATGTTCTAAAAAACTTTCTAAATTATCAAATTCTTTCATCGCATTTAATAGCTCTTTAATATTCTCAAGTCTATTTTCATTTTCTAAATCTTTTTTATTTTTTAACATTTCACTGTAACCTGATTCATCTAAAACAATTTGTAGAAGTTTATTATGGTTTATTTTTTTACTTAGCTCATACCTCCATTTTTCTAATAAGATTAATAACGAATTTAAACCAGTTTTTGTTTTTGGTTTTATTTTATTTAATTCAATTAATTTTTTCGACGCTATTTCTAATGATAAATTATTTTTTTTTGCAAATTCAATTATGTTTTTAACGGTTGTGTCCCCGATTGACCTTTTAGGTACATTAATAATTCTTTCAAAAGATAAATCATCCATTGGTTGGCTTATACACCTCAAATAAGCTATACAATCTTTTATTTCTGCTCTTTCATAAAATTTTATTCCACCTACAATCCTGTATGGGATTCCAACTTTTAAAAATCTTTCTTCAAATTCCCGAGTTTGAAAAATTGCTCTCACCAATATTGCAATATCATTTAATGAGTTTCTTTTTTTATACTTCTCTATTGTAGAACTAATTTCGGTTGCCTCATCTTTCACATTTCTAAAACAGTCTAATGTAACTAATTCTCCATCTTCTTGATTGGTATATAAAGTTTTTCCAACTCTATTTTGGTTGTTTTCAATTAATCTTGAGGCAACGTTTAAAATATTCTGTGTTGATCTATAATTTTTTTCTAATCTTATTATTTTTGTATTTTTATAATTTTTATCAAATTCTAGAAAATTTTTTATTTCTGCACCTCTCCAACTATAAATTGATTGATCATCATCTCCAACGCAGCATAAATTCATATTTGCTGCTGATAAATATTTAAGCCACTCACTTTGTATATAATTAGTATCCTGGTATTCATCAACTAAGATATATTTAAATTTTTTTGAATAAATTGAAGCAATATCTTTATAATTTACAAATATTTTTACTGTGTGCAAAATTAAGTCACTAAAATCAGCGGAATTCAAATCAATAAGTTTTTGTTGATATATTTTATAAATTTTTAGAAAATTTTTTTCTAAAATATCTTTTTTTTTAAGAAAGACATCATCTGGATAAAAACCTTTATTTTTCCATCTATCTATAATTGCCAATATATACCTTGGTGATATTTTTTTAATATCAACATTTTCTGCCTTACAAATATTTTTAATTAATCTAATTTGATCATCTTGATCAATAATTGTAAAATTAGATTTTAATCCAACTGCATCTGAGTGTTTTCTTAATATTTTTGCACTAATAGAGTGAAAAGTACCTAGCCATGGCAAGCCTGTGGCTTCTTTTTTTAACAGTTTAGAAACTCTTATTTGCATCTCCTTCGATGCTTTATTTGTAAAAGTAACAGCAAGTATTTGATTTGAAAAGGCTTTATGACTTCTTATAATGTGGGCTATCCTTGATGTTAATACTTTTGTTTTTCCCGAACCAGCTCCTGCTACTATAAGAAGTGGGCCATCAAGATGTAACACGGCTTCTTGTTGCTTTTCGTTTAAATTTGACAAATAATTAGAATTTAACATATTTTATATTTATGGGTCTTAATTTTTAAATGAATAAAATAAGCCAAAACAAAATAACTTTTACATTAATTTTATTTGCAATTACAATAATTTTTTCATCTTTACTTGTTTTATCTTTACCAGTTTTATTTAAATATAAAAGCAAAGTTCTAGAAATAGAAAATAATTATTACAAAAGTTTTAAAGTTTATCTAAATTCATCAGGTAAAATTTCATATAAACCATTTCCCAAACCTCACCTATTATTAGAAAATGCGTCACTTAGTTTCTCTAAACCTACTTTAAAGAATGATTCAATAAATACCACAGACCTAAAAATTTTTGTCCCATTGCGGGATATATATTTTAGATCATTCAATCAATTTAATTCTACTGAAATCTCAGATACAAATTTATATCTTAAGATGCATGATATTAAACAATTAAGAAAACATATGTACGAAAAGGTTAACAAACCAATTCTACTTAATAATTGTAAAATCTTTATAAAAAATAAAGAAAATGATATAATTCTAATCTCTCCGTTAAAAAATGTTTCATACAAGATTAGTGATAAAACAAAAATTAAAAATTTAATAATTGATGGAGAGGTCTTTGGTTTGAAATTTAAATCTGAATGGAAAATAGATTACTATAATCCAAAATCAAGTACTCACAACATTCATATATTCAATCCAAATTTACAAATTAAAAATATTTACAATTATAAAAATTTAAAAAATTTCACAACGGATACATTTATATCTTTTGAACAAGATAAAATGCAATATAATCTTAAATTTGACAAAGATAATATTACAATTTCCTCTCCAAATGAAAATACAAACTTTAATATTGATAGTAAAATTCAGCTTAAACCTTTTTATTTTGATGGTGGGATAAAAATTAAAAATAAGAAAGTTGAAAATATAATTGATTATTTTTTAATATATTTATTTATATACGATAAAAAATACTTAGGTAATTTTAACGGTAATTTGAAAATTTATTTTGATCAACTAAATAATAGGTTTATAAAGCAAGGACAAATAGATTTTGTAATAAGCGAAAAAAAAATTTTGTTTAAAGAAGCAAAATTTGATTTAGATAAAATTGGAACAATTAAAACTAATATTTTCTTTACTAAAGATAGAGAAAATATAAAATTTAAGTCGCAAAATCGTTTAAAAATAAATGACCATATTGAGTTTGCTAAAACTTTTCAAATTGGATCTAACAAAATAAAAAAAATAAAACAAATATCTTTTGATTTAGAAAAAAATATTGGAGATGAAGATTTTATTATCAAAAATGTGGAAGTTGATAATATAAAAATAAATCCTGACTTGAATCAAATTTTCCTAGTTAAAAATATACAAAATTTAAGATCTTATATTAGAAAGATAGTTGATTAATTTGGTTTTATCATTTTCAAAGGATCAATTATTACATTGTAGTCTTTCTCACTTATTAATCCAGATTTAATTGTTTCTTCTTTTAGCTTTGTACCTTTTTCCAATGCTTTTTTTGCAATTTTTGCAGCATTATCATAACCAATTGTAGGTGCCAGTGCAGTCACTAGCATCAGAGAATTATCTAAATGTTCTTTAATTTTTTTTTTGTTAGGTTTAATTCCCTTAACACAGAACAAACTAAAGTTTTTTATACTGTCTGCTAAAATATCTATTGATTGCAGAACATTATAAGCAATTAAAGGCTTGAATACATTTAATTCAAAATGGCCATGACTTCCAGCAACTGTTATCCCTGTGTGGTTACCAATTACTTTGGCACAAACCATTGTTACCGCTTCGCACTGTGTGGGATTAACTTTTCCAGGCATGATTGAAGATCCTGGTTCATTTTCGGGCAGAATAAGTTCTCCATATCCAGCCCTAGGTCCAGAACCTAAAAATCTTATGTCATTTGAAATTTTCATTAAAGCAACAGCACATGAATTTAATGATCCCGAGAAATTAACAATAGCATCGTGAGCAGCCAATTCAGAAAATTTATTTGGAGCAGGTTTGAAATTTATTTTGCAGAATTTTTTTATTTCATTAACAATTTTTTTATCAAAATTTTTTTTTGAATTTATTCCTGTACCAACAGCAGTTCCACCTTGAGCCAAGTAATAAATATCGTTTAAACAATATTTAATTCTATCAATACTTTTTTTAATCTGTTCATTATATCCAGAAAATTCTTGTCCAAGTGTTAATGGGGTTGCATCTTGTAAATGTGTTCTTCCTATTTTTACAATTTTTTTAAACTCGCGACTTTTTTTATTTAGTGAATTTTCCAGTAATTTTAAACTTGGCAAAAGTTTATTTAAAGTTTCAACTGCAACCGAAATATGCATTGCTGTAGGAAAAACATCATTTGTTGATTGAGATTTATTCACATGATCATTTGGATGCACTGGTTTTTTAGATCCTTTTTTACCTTTCAAAATTTCTATAGCTCTATTTGCAATTACTTCATTAACATTCATATTTGTTTGTGTTCCAGAACCTGTCTGCCAAACTTTTAGAGGAAAATTATCTTTCATCTTGCCGCTTATAACCTCATTTGAAGCTTTAATTATTGCTTTTGAAATTTTTGATGAAATTAATCCATCTTTTTCATGTACTATGGCAGCACCTCGCTTGATGATTGCAATTGATCTTATAATTGATTCTGGCACATATATTTTACCTATATTAAAAAATTTTTTCGATCTTTGAGTAGATGCGCCCCAATATTTATCATTTGGTACACTAATGCCACCAATGCTATCAAACTCTTTTCTTGTTTTCATTTATTTGAATAAATAACTAAATAACTTATATACTAGTTTTTATTAATCTTACAGGAGTAATATGACAAATTTTCAAAAAGTAAAAAAATTTATGGAGACTTTTGGTCAAGAAGTTAAATCAAAGCCATCATTAAGCTCTGAAAAAATCAATCAGCTAAGATTTAATTTAATTAAAGAAGAATTAGACGAGTTTAAGCAAGCATTAGGTAATAATGATCTTTTAGAAGCAGCTGATGCTTTAACAGATATTTTATATGTAACATATGGAGCAGGGCACGCATTTGGAATTGATTTAGACGCTTGTTTTGAAGAAGTTCAAAATTCTAACATGAGTAAGTTAGGAAAAGACGGAAAACCTATTTATAATGATCAGGGTAAAGTTATGAAAGGTCCAAACTATTTTAAACCAGATTTATCTAAATTTATAAAGTAATTTGTAGCCAATCAGGTTTCTTGATTTTAACTTTAGCATTACCACAATTAAAAGTTTTATCAAAATCGAATTTTTCATCCTTAACTTTGATAAGAGCATAAGGATAATTACCATTTATTAATACTTTTCCTATTTCATTATTTTCAACTGATATAATTTCATCTTCTAAATTACCTTCAATAACTTCAATTGGTAAAAGACGTTTATTTAATTTATCTTTTAATTTTATTCTTGCAGTATTTTCTTGGCCTACGTAACAACCTTTTTTAAAATCTATTGCATTTAATTCATCAAAGTTACATTCAATACCAAATAGTTTATTTTGAAGTTTATCAGTATTTTTTTGTGGAATACCAATTTCATGACTAAATTTGTAATATTCATTTTTATTTACACTTTGAAGCCCAAGTTTTTTTAATGATAAATACAATTTTTCTAAATTAGTTACTATTCGTGCTCCAAGCTCTATATTTCTAGGATCTAAAAAAATACTATCCTCTCTAAATTTAATTGTGCAACCAGCATTAGAAACTGAATTTTCCATGTCCAAAAATCTTTCTTTACTGATAACTGCAATAACAAATTCATTGCTTAAATTTAAAATTTCTATTTTTGATCTAAGTTTATATAAATTTAATTGACTAAATAAATTATCGATATTTTTTTTCTCACAATCTAAAAAATATCCAGACTTGTGTTTTAATATATTGAAGTCATACAAATATTTTCCCTGTGGAGTAAGTAAAGCGGAATAACATGAATTTTTTTCATCTACTTTGTTAATATCATTGGTGATTATATTTTGTAGAAAATCTTTGCAGTCTTCACCCGAAACATACAAAAGTCCTCTGTCCTCTAAGATATAAACATTATTTTTTTTCATGATTGATTGGTTCAAAATAATAATATAGTAACGATTTCATAAAATGTTAGATCTTATTATAAAAAATGGAGCGTGTTATATCGACGGAAATATTACTACGACTAATATTGGAATTCGGAATGGAAAAATCTCAATAATTGGTGATTTAAATAACGAACAAAGCAAAGAAACTGTTGATGCAAGCAATTTACTAGTTTTACCTGGCTGCATGGATACTCAAGTTCATTTCCGTGAGCCTGGATCAACTAATGCAGAAGACTTATATACTGGAAGTAAAGCAGCTATTGCTGGTGGTATAACAAGTGTTTTTGAGATGCCAAACACAAATCCCCCAACAGCAAATATGAAAGAATTTAATAACAAGTTAAATCTAGCTAAAAATAGGATGTATTCAAATTATGCTTTTTATTTTGGAGCAACTCCTGATAATTCAACTGATTTAGCAAAGCTTAAAGGTTTAGATGGATGTTGTGGAGTAAAGCTTTTTGCGGGTTCCTCAACTGGAAATTTATTAGTTGATAAAGAAGAAGATATTGAAAAGGTATTCCAAAATACTTCAAAAATAGTTGCAGTTCATTCTGAAGATGAAGAAATAATTAATTTAAGAAAAAAATTAATTGAAAAAGGCAATGTTCATACTCATCCTGTATGGAGGAATGAAGAATGTGCAATGTCATCTACAAGAAGGATTGTTAGGATTGCTAAAAGACTTAATAAAAAAGCTCACATATTACATGTTACAACAAAAGAAGAAGTAGATTTCCTTTCTCAAAATAAAGGAAACATAACTTTTGAAATTACTCCACAACATCTAACAATATATGCACCAGATTGTTATGACAAACTTGGAACCTTTGCGCAGATGAACCCTCCTTTGAGAGACAAGTCTCATTATGATAGATTGTGGTACGCTATTCGAAATAACTATAATGATACTATCGGTTCAGACCATGCGCCGCACCTAAAAGAAAACAAATTAGAAGAATATCCTCAATCACCATCTGGTATGCCAGGTGTGCAAACATTATTACCCGTTATGCTAAATCATGTGAATGACAAAAAACTTACTTTAGATCAGCTAATCAAACTTCTTTGTGAAAATCCAGTTTCAGTATTTGGTATTAAAAATAAGGGATTTATAAAAAAAGATTATGATGCAGACTTTACAATAATAGATATGAATAGAACAATTGAAATAAAAAATGAAAATATTCACAGTAAATGTGGATGGAGCCCGTTTGATGGCTATAAATTTAAAGGGTCACCTGTTTATACAATTATTAATGGAGATGTTAAAATGAAAGAAGATGAAATTTTAGGAGATCCTTCTGGTAAACCAATATTATTTGATTAAGTTATATAGTTTTACTTGAATACATATTTACAAGTGTCACTCCAACTACAATAAGAAACATCCCCAATATAGCTTGCCAACTCAAAGATTGTTTAAAAAAAATATATCCCAATATTGCAATTGTAAAAATACCAAGTCCACTCCATGTTCCATAAACAATTGCAATTGGTAATTTATCAACAACAAACGTAAGTAAATAAAAAGCAGATAAATAAAATCCAGCCAAAAATACTGTTGGTGTTACTTTTGTGAAGTTTTGAGTTACAGGAAGAAGCATTGTTCCACAAACTTCACAGATAATCGCTCCTACTAAAAAAAGATATGTCTTAAGCATTATTTTAAAATATTGCTATTTATTAAGTTTTCTTTTATCTCATCAAGGATAGCAGGATCATCAATCGTTGCAGGCATTTTATATTCTTCTTTGTCAGCAATTTTTCTAATTGTTCCTCTTAAAATTTTTCCAGATCTAGTTTTTGGTAATCTTTTAACAACAATTGCTATTTTAAAAGCTGCAACAGGTCCAACTTTATCTCTAACCATTTGCACACACTCTTTTGAAATAGTCTCATTATCCTTAGAAACTCCTGCTTTTAGAGCAATTAAACCAATTGGTAATTGTCCTTTCAGCTGATCTTTAATTCCTATCACTGCACATTCAGCAACAGACTGATGTTCAGACAAAACTTCTTCTATTGCACCAGTTGAAAGTCTATGACCTGCAACATTTATTATGTCATCTGTTCTAGACATAATCCAAATATATCCATCATCATCAATATGCCCTGCATCGTAAGTTTGGTAGTAGCCATTATAATTTGACATATAATTTTCTTTATATCTCTCATCTGCATTCCACAAAGTTGGGAACGTGCCTGGTGGTAATGGAAGTTTAACCACAATATCTCCCATCTCATTTGGTTTGGCTATTGTTTGATCTGGTTTAATTATTTTTACATCATAACCTGGAACTGCTTTACAGGCGGATCCATATTTTGTTTCTTGCATTTCAATTCCAGTGCAATTTGAGCTTATCGCCCAACTCGTTTCAGTTTGCCACCAATGATCAATTACAGGAACCTTAAGTAAATTTTCTGCCCATTTAATTGTATCAGGGTCTGCTCTTTCACCTGCTAAAAATAATGACTTAAATGAACTTAAATCATATTTAGAAAAAAATTTACCCTCTGGATCTTCTTTCTTTATTGCTCTAAATGCAGTTGGCGCTGTAAATAAAGTCTTAATTCTATATTCTGATATTATTCTCCAAAATACTCCAGCATCGGGAGTACCCACTGGTTTGCCTTCAAATAGAAGTGTTGTACACCCTTTGAATAATGGAGCATAGACAATATAAGAGTGTCCTACTATCCATCCAATATCACTTGCTGACCACCATACATCATCTTGATCAATGTTATAAATATTTTTCATCGTCCATTTAAGAGCAACAATGTGACCACCAATATCTCTAACTATTCCTTTCGGAATACCAGTGGTCCCAGAAGTATAAAGGATGTAAGCATAATCGTTTGCACCCATCTCAACGCAATCTTTATCATCTGCTCCAGATAGTGCTTCATCCCAACTTATTTCTAATGGTTTATTTAATTTTACATCGTGTCCTTTTCTTTGAAACAAAATTACTTTTTCAACTTGGTGTTTTGCTAATTTTAAAGCTCCATCTACAAGTGGTCTATATTCAACTGTTCTTCCAGGCTCAAATCCGCATGAAGCTGTAATTAAAATTTTAGCTTTACTATCATCAATTCTGCTAGCTAATTCATTTGATGCAAAACCACCGAATACAACAGAGTGAATTGCTCCAATTCTCCCACATGCGAGCATAGCAACTACCGCTTCTGGTATCATCGGCATATAAATTATTACTCGATCTCCTTTTTTAACTCCTTGCTTATCTAAAGCGCTTGCAAATTTTGAAACTTTTTCTTTTAATTCTTTGAAAGTGAACTTTGCTTTACTTTCTGTTATAGGACTGTCATAGATTAAAGCAGTTTTATCACCCCTTCCTTGATCAATGTGAAGGTCTAAGGCGTTGTAGCATGTATTTGTTACACCATCTTCAAACCATTTATAGAAAGGAGGGTTGTCTTTTTTTAAAATCTTAGTTGGTTTTTTGAACCAAAACACATCCTCAGAAACTTTCTGCCAAAATTCCTCAGGATTTTTTAGAGATTCGTCGTAAATTTCTTTATAATTTCTATTCATTTTGATTTGCTATTTGGTGCCATTTTTCTATTGAATTTATGCAACAGGTTGTATTTAATTTTAAAAAGTCAGTAAAATCAACACTTATAACGCGGCAAAAAGTCTTCAACAAACTAATTTAATTTGATATTAAGCCCCTAACTTTGGAGAAACCTTTGTGGTTTGTCCGTAGTTTAAATTTAAACTAAAAAAAACTAACGAGAGGGAGTTTTTTATGAAAAAACTTAAAATGTTTGCATTAGCAGCAGTGGCTCTATTTGGTCTTACTGGTGCAGCAAACGCAGCAACTGCTATGTTAGCTTCTGACGACTTCGTTGGGATTTCCTTTTGGGTAATCGCAATGGGTATGGCAGCAGCTACAGTATTCTTCTTCATGGAAAGAAATACTGTTGCAGCAGGCTGGAAAACTTCAGTAACAGTAGCTGGTCTTGTAACTGGTGTTGCATTCATTCACTACATGTACATGAGAGATGTATGGGTAATGACTGGAGATTCTCCAACAGTATATAGATATATTGATTGGTTAATCACTGTACCATTACAGATGATCGAGTTTTACTTAATTCTAGCAGCAGTTAAGAAAATCCCAGGAGCAATCTTCTGGAGATTATTAATTGGTTCGCTTGTGATGTTAATTGGTGGATATTTAGGAGAAGCAGGTTACATCAATGCTATGCTTGGTTTTATAGTCGGTATGGCTGGATGGATCTACATCTTATATGAAGTATTCTCTGGTGAAGCTGGAAAAATTGCAGCTAAAACTGGAAACAAGCCATTAGCAACTGCATGGGGCGCTATGAGAATGATCGTAACAATCGGTTGGGCTATTTACCCATTAGGTTACATATTTGGTTACCTAGTAGGTGGAGTAGACGCTAACTCATTGAACGTGATTTACAACTTAGCAGACTTCATCAACAAAATTGCTTTTGGTCTAGTAATCTGGTCAGCAGCAGTTTCACAAGGTGGAGCACGAGCTAGATAATTAGCTTTTAATATTAAAAAGAGGCGGGTATGCTAAAACATACCTGCCTTTTTTTTTGGCCCAAAAAATAGAAAATGCTTAATTTCAAAAATTTGCCGCAGTCGCAAATTAGTTTATAAGAATTATTTATTAAATATGGCAAAAATCAAATATATAGAATTTAATGGTACAGAACACGAAGCAGATGTTGCAAACGGTCTTAGTGTAATGGAAGGTGCTATACAAAATGATATTCCAGGCATAGATGCAGATTGTGGAGGTGGAATGTCATGTGCTACATGCCATGTATATATCAATGATGATGAATGGTTTAAAAAACTTCCAGAAAAAGAAATGGGGGAAGATGACATGTTAGATCAAGCCTTTGAACCCAAATCTAATAGCAGATTAAGTTGCCAATTAATCGTCTCTGATGATTTAGATGGATTGACAGTTCATATGCCGGAGAAACAAGTTTAATGATTAAAACAGATGTAGTCATTATTGGAGCAGGACCCACAGGTTTATTCTGTGCACACCAATTAGGGATAATAGGATTAAAATGTGAAATTGTTGACAATTTAGATAAAATTGGAGGACAATGTATTGAGCTTTATCCTGATAAACCAATTTACGATATTCCTGCAGTTCCTAAATGCACAGGAGAGGAGCTTACAAATAATTTAATTAAACAAATAAAACCTTTTAATTTTAACTTTCATTTAAGTGACAGAGTTCAAAAATTAAAAAATGAAAACAATAAATGGTTAGTTAAAACATTAAATGGAAAAGAATTTGAAACACCTAATATTGTCATAGCAGGTGGCGTAGGTTCTTTTGAACCAAGAAAATTCCCAACTAAAAGTGCTGAAAAGTATGACGGAAAATCAGTTTTATATTCAATAAAAGACAAAACTATTTTCAAAGATAAATCAGTAGTTATTTTTGGAGGTGGAGATAGTGCTCTTGATTGGGCTATAGAATTATCTAATTCATCAAAAGTAACACTTGTTCACAGAAGAGATGAGTTTAGAGGAGCTCCCGCAAGTGTTCAAAAAATAAAAGAATTAAGTGATAATAAAACTATTGATTTAATCACTAAATATTCAATCAAAGATGTTAAAGGAAATGGCTCAATAGAAAGTGTCGAAATCAAAAGTGAATCAGGCGAAAGTAAAGTTATAAAAGCTGATTATGTATTAGGTTTTTTTGGATTAATAATGCAACTAGGACCAATCGCGGAGTGGGGTTTAAATTTAGATAAAAAAACAATTCCAGTAAATACAGAAAATTTTGAAACAAATAAAAAAGGCATATTTGCAATTGGGGATATCTGTACTTATCCAGGCAAATTAAAGTTAATACTTTCAGGTTTTCATGAAGGAGCTTTAGCTGCAAGAGGCTGCTTTAAATATGCAAGACCTGATGAAAAATATAGATTTGAATTTACAACTGCATCCAGCACTATCAAAGATAGATTGGGTGTAAAAGAATGATTGAACTCTTTACTGCTGATACTCCTAATGGTTGGAAAATTAGCATTATGCTCGAGGAAATTGATTTTAAATACAAACTTACAAAAGTTAATTTAAGTGGAGATCAATTTAAACCAGAATTTAAAAAAATAAGTCCCTTTAATAAAATTCCTGTAATTATAGATCATGAGAATAATAAGACCGTCTTCGAGTCTGGAGTTATACTTATGTATTTAGGTGAGAAAAGTAAGAAACTTTATCCCGAAGCAGATAGGCTAGAGATAAATCAGTGGTTGATGGCTCAAATGGCTATCGTTGGTCCAATGATAGGACAACATCACCAATTTCATTATTATCACCAAGGAAAAAGTGACTGGGGCGAAGAAAGATACTTCAAAATCACCAGAAAGATTTATGAAGATCTTGAAGCTAGATTGGCTCAAAGTAAATTTTTAGCAAATGATAAATATTCTATTGCTGATATTGCTACATGGTCATGGATTGCAAGACATAAAAGACACGATATTGGATTAAATAATTTTGAAAACCTATCTAGGTGGTTTGTTGAAATTGCTGAACGTCCAGCTGTAGTTAAAGGATTTAAAGCATTGAATAAAGATGCTGAAATAGATTTCCCTTAATCGTCAGCGTAAACTTTTTCATCTTTTTCATGTTTTTCTTGAGCTGCAATGCAAAGAGTTGCTACTGGTCTTGCCATTAATCTTTTTAAACCTATAGGCTCACCAGTTTCTTCACAAAAACCGTATGTTCCATCCTGTATTTTTTTCAATGCACCATCTATTTTTGAAATTAATTTGATTTGTCTATTAATAGCTCTCATCTCTACATTCTTCTCAGTGTATGAGCTTGCTTGATCAACTATGTCAGCTGATGCACTATTATCATCCATTGACGCCTGAAAAATCGCCTCATTATTAGATCTCTTTAAATCTTTTTTCCACTCCATTAATTTCATCTTAAAATATGCTAAATGTTTAGCACACATGTATTTCTCTTTTTCTTTTGGAGTATAAGTTTTTGAAATTCTTACCATGCTTAGCTATTTTGAGTTGGTGAATATATTCATGAATAAATGAGTGTCAAGAACGGTTTATTCATATAGATTGATGAAAATGGCTTTAAACAAAAGAAATATAAATAATATTTTTTATATTTTTGTAACGACTCACTTAATTCTGTGGACAGTTGTTCCAACTATCACAAACTCAAATTTACCTTTGGATACAATTGAAGCATTGGCCTGGGGTAGTAATTTAGATTGGGGATTTAACAAACATCCTCCATTAAGTGCGTTTTTTCCAGAAGTTTTTTTTCAAATATTTGGACCACAAGATTGGGCTTATTATTTTTTAAGTCAAATTTTTGTAGTGATATCTTTTTTCATTATTTTTAAATTATCACAGGAAATTCTTAATGATGGCACTTTGAGTTTGTTATCAGTTTTTCTTATTGAAGGGATATACTTCTATAATTTTACAACTCCAGAATTTAATGTAAATGTTTGCCAATTACCTTTTTGGTGTTTAACAGTTTATTATACATGGAAAATATACATTAGTAAAAAAATTGAGCTTTATGATTGTATCTTGTTAGGAGCTGTAGCAGCTTTTGGTATTTTATCTAAATATCTTTTTATTTATTTATTAGTCACAATAGATTTATTCTTTGCATATTTAATATTTTTTAAAAAATCAAAAAAATTTGATTTTAAATATTTAGTTTCTTTAGAAGTATTTTTTGTAATTTTAATTCCACATATAATTTGGTTATTCAATAATGATTTTATTACTATTAAATATGGTTTTGCCCGAGCAGGTTTGGATGAAGGACAAATAATAAATCATTTTAAATATCCGTTACTATTCACATTAAAACAAATTGGTATTCTAATACCATTTTTAATTTTAGTTTGGTTACTAATGAAAAAAATACCCAAAAAATTAAATTTAAAAGATGAGAAACTTTTATTTTTAATATTTATTAATGTAGTCCCAATAATATTAGTATTTATGACCGCGTTAATAACTGGATCAAAAATTAGAACTATGTGGATGACCCCTTTTTACCTATTCTTTGGAACTTTGTTTATTTACATTTTGAAAAATCAAATAAATATTAAGAAACTAAATTCTTTTTTAATAGGATTTATATTTTTATTTTTATTATCTCCAATTTTGTACGGTTATGTCTCAATATCTCAGACTGATAAGAGGACTGATTATCCTGGAAGAGATATAGCTATAAAAGTTCAAATGGCATGGCACGAACAACATGATGAACCTATTAAATACGTGCTTGGCGATGAATGGACAGCTGGAAATTTATCATATCACATTAATTCAAGGCCTATTTGGAAAGGCTTTGTTACAAAGGAAAAATTGAATTCATTTGATAAATATATGTGTATTGATAAGATTTGCGTTGGGTCATAGTTATGAAATTCAATAAAAACATACTATTCATCGTCTTTATTGTTGTAATAATAGAGTTATCTGGACATGGAATTGTAGCCTCATTACTGAGGTTGCTTGCAAGTTAAATTAATGAAAATTACTATTTTAACACCAGTTTATAATGACTGGAAATCAGCTTCAAAATTAATTGAAGAAATAAATACAATTGTAAAAGACTTAGATGCAGAATTTTCTCTTGTCATTGTTAATGATGCATCAACTGAAGAAAAACCAACCTCTATCTCCAATACAGAAAATTTATTATCGATTGAAATTTTAAATATTAAAAACAATCAAGGACATGGAAGATGTATTGCAACAGGACTTAAACATATATTTCAAAATAAAGAATTTGATTACGTAATTCCAATGGATTCGGATGGTGAAGATAGACCTGAAGAAATCAAAAGTTTTCTAGAATACATAAAATATGACGAAGGAAAACCAATAGTTGGAGAAAGAGTAAAAAGATCTGAAAATTTCATTTTTAAAACTTGTTACCATTTACATAAAATAATAACTTATGTATTTACTGGTCATTCGATAAAATTTGGAAATTATACGTGTCTTCCAAAGTCAACTGTTGAAAAATTAATAAACGATAAATCTACTTGGTGCAGCTTTTCAGGAGCATTGGCAAAATTAGAGAAAGATAGATCTTCATCTCCATCTATAAGGGGTACAAGATATTTTGGTCCTTCTAAAATGAGTTTTAAAAATTTAATTAAGCATTCTTTAGCAATTATAGCTGTTTTTAAATCTACAGTTATTATTCGTTCAATTTTATTTTATGCTATTTATTTAATTTTAATGGCTGATTACATAAGTGTTGTTACAGCTATTCCATTAGGTCTAATTATAGTATTTGGATTATCAATGGTAATGATTGGAAGAAGAGAAAATTTAGAGGAATTAAATAATTCTTTAAATAATATTGGAAGTATAGATACTATAAAATAAATTAATATAAAAAATTATGAAAAAAACTTTACTAATATTATCTGTATGTTTGTTCTTATTTTCAAATTTTTCATACGCAGAAAAACAACACACAAAAATGAAAAAAAAAGAGAAAAAAGATTTTGCACATTTCGTGCTTAAGGCCCAATTAGATAATAAAATGGTTTTTACTAAAAGAAATGTACCTAATCGTAAAGGTCTGTATAAGTTTTTTGATAAATTCGAGGATAATATGGGTGTCTCTGAAAAAGGAATTGAATTTAATTTAAGTTATTCAGACATAGGTGACAAGAATGATTGGGTCAGATGGGGTAAACCTGGTTTTGCTCAAAGGTTTCAAATTATGGAGCCTTACAAAGAAACTACAAAAAAAGGCAAAACAAAATGGTATAGGATTGCTTATTTTATTCCTAATGAAATAGATACTGAGCAACACAATATCTCTTTATTTGATTTTAAGATGCTTTACGGAAAACCTGAAAAAGCAGTAGGACCTAGTTTCAACTATAACAATAATAAATTTATTTGGTTATTTAATGGTCCTAATTATAGAGTCGCTAAAAATGAAGTTGGGGAGCAATATTTCTTTGAAGGTTATGTTGTTCATTTTGATCAAAAATTTAAACCACTAAAAGGAAAATGGGTAAATATTTTAGTTAATGCTAAATGGGCAAAAGATGGATTTTTGCATTTATGGATTGATGGAAAGTTAAGATCTAGTTATTTTGGAGATGTATTAGGTGGAGCTTCTAGTGTTAGGTTTAAATTTGGACCGTACAGAAATTATATGACTGCTGCCACAGATAAAGGTTTAAAAATAAAAGATGCAATTATTCGTTATTCTAACGTTGGTAAAGCTGATACCTGTGATGAGTTATGGAGTGGCTGTGACGAAGTAAAAGGACAACTAAAAAATCAATCTCAAGTTCATGGTGCAATTGGTGTTGCTCTCTGTAAACCAGCTGACGAGGATAAAGAGGGTACTTGTGAAGATCTCGGCTATCCAGGAAACCCTAGACCTTTTTAATTAAGCTCTAATTGTCGGCAAACAATAGAAATCAGCAGTATCTATCTTTGAGTTATAATCCCTTTTCATGCTCCATGATTTTCTAACACCAGCACTTGCAAGACTTAGTGTAGATCTACCATATCTATAATTTGTATTATCAATTGATCTCATTAATCTATTAATCCTCTCATCTTTCGCTGATGAAAATAAGTTTTCATTATTTTCAACATCTGTTAATCCGGTTAGCATCACTCCTGCTTTTTGATAACGATGCCCTTTCCTAAAGATTACTTTTAAGACAGATAAGGCATTTTTTACGATCTCTATACTATTGTTAGTTGCTATAGGAAAATCAACAGTTCTGGAGTTTGAATAAAAACCAAATTGTTTTTGAAAAGGACTGGTTCTAACAAATACCATAACGGCTTTTGCAACGAGGTTTTCAGATCTTATCTTTTCTGATGCATTTAAACAATAACTAGCAACAGCTTCTTCAAGTTCTTGGAATTTTTCTATTCTTTTTCCAAATGACCTTGATACTACACAGCTTTTTCTTTTCGACGCAGTTTTTTCTAAATCAATACAAGGCACACCTCTAAGTTCCATTGCAGTTCTTGAGCTTAGAACATTTGAGGATTTTTTAATCCAGGTGTTTGATTTATTTTTTAATTGTTTAGCATTATAAATTCCATTTTTTTGATAAAACTTTGTCATCTGTCTTCCAACACCCCAAACATCGTTAATATCAATTTTTTCAAGAATGGGATCGAGATTTTCTATTCCAATTAAACTTGTAACACCTGATTGTTTTTTCTTAGCTATATGATTTGCAACTTTGCTTAAAGTTTTAGTTTTAGCTATTCCTATACTTGTTGGAATACCAGTCCACTTTAAAACTGTTTCTCTAATTTCTCTACCAACTTGCTCTACTTCATTGTCAGAAAAATTTGATAAATCCATAAATGCTTCATCAATTGAATAAACTTCAATATCAGAGTTAAATCTTTTCAAAGTTCTCATTACTCTTCTAGATAAATCTCCATACAAAGAATAATTTGATGAGAATACTTGTACATCATTTTTTATAATAATATCTTTTGCTTTAAAATAGGGCTCACCCATTTTAATTCCCAAAGCTTTTGCTTCAGTAGATCTTGAAACTATACAGCCATCATTATTAGATAAAACTACAACAGGTTTTTTCCTTATTTTTGGATTAAATAATCTTTCGCAAGAGACATAGAAAGAATTGCAGTCAACCAATGCTAATTTTTTAGTGTACTGAATGTATGACATAGGTAACTACTCCCCAAATAAAAATATCTTGTTCTTCATTAATTAAAATTCGATCAGAAAATTCTTTAGATCCTGACGTTAAAAATTGTTTGTCTTTTTCTTTAACTAAAGTTTTAACAACGAGTTCGTCGTGAACATTTGCTATGACAGTTGAAAAATTTTTTGGAGTTAAGCTTTTGTCTACAACTAATAAATCACCATCATTTATTCCAACATCCACCATTGATTTTCCTTGAACTCTTATGATGAAAGTTGCCGGAACATTTTTGATTAGATGTACGTTTAAATCTATATCTTCTTCTATGTAGTCAGTTGCAGGGGAAGGAAAACCAGCTCCTGCTTTATGTAAATAATAAGGTATTGTTAGCTTCATAAGTGTTCTTGTTTTGTTCTTATTAGTACATGAGTTATACAATAGTGTCAATTAGGTTGTATTTTGAGTCTGTAAGTGAATCAAAAGTGAATCAAAACGTGAACATCCAAAACCATATTTTGTGCTATTGTGGATAACTTAAACCATTAGTAGTCTATAATCCTAATTTAATTATAAAAGGAGAGAAGCATGAGTTCAATTGAAGTTAAAAGTTTTGATAATCCAGATGAAAGCAATACCAGTTTCAACAATGCCAAAATGGATATCGTAAAAGTGGGAGATCAAAGAGTAATGAGATTAGTTTTGCAGCCAGGATGGAAATGGTCACAAGATATTAAACCAACTGTAGGAACTGATAGCTGTAAAGCAAAACATCTTGGAGTAATAGTTTCAGGAGCAGTTTGCGCCAAACATGATGATGGAACAGAATTAACATATAAAGCAGGTGATGCATATTCAATTGACCCAGGTCATGACGGCTGGGTAGTTGGTGATAAGCCAGCAGTTGTTTATGAGTTTCATGGAAAATGGGGAGAATAATTAATGCCAAAACTAACATGTCATTGTGGATGTGTAGAAGCAGAAATTAATGTTCCAATTAATGAATTACCAAAAATTGTAAGATGTAACTGCTCTATATGTAAAAGAAAAAATGCAACAATGGGAATGGTTAAAAATGAAGATTTTAAAGTTACTAAGGGAGAAGATAAATTAAAACTTTATCAGTACCATACGAAAGTTGCTAATCACTACTTTTGTATTGAATGTGGAATTTACACACATCATAACCCAAGAAGTGCACCCGCCATGACTGGATTCAATTTAGGTTGTGTAGATGAAGTTAAAGTCGATGATTTAAAAGACGTTGTTTTCTTTGATGGTTTAAACCATCCACTTGACCAAAAATAGATTAAATGAATTCAGTTGAGGATTGTTTAAATAAAGTAAAAAAAGATTGTTATAAGTTTATTAAAACACAAGAAACATATTCAGATAAATTTAAAAACAAAGACAAGATGTTAAAAGATTATCTTGTTCCAATGAGTTTTTGGATTGCAAAAAAAACAAATATAAAGAAACCTTATATTGTTGGTTTAACAGGAGGACAAGGAACTGGAAAAACTACTATAAGCTCAATCTTAATGATAATTTTAAAGAAATATTTTAAGTTAAAAGTTTTCAAAATATCAATTGATGATATTTACAAAACTAAGAAAGATAGAATAAAATTATCAAAAAAAATTCATCCATTATTATTAACAAGAGGTGTTCCAGGAACTCATGATATAAGTTATATGTCTAGTTTTATTAAAAAAGTAAATTCTAGAAAATTTAGATCAATTATATTGCCCAAGTTCGATAAGGCAATTGATGACAGGTTTTCAAAAAATAATTGGTATAAAGTAAATAGAAAGCCAGATGTAATTATTTTTGAAGGTTGGTGCGTCGGAGCAAGACCCGAAAGTTTAAAAACATTAAAAAAAAGTGTAAATATGATGGAAAAAAATGATGATAGTAAATTAATCTGGAGGAAATACGTTAATACTCAACTAAAAAAAGGATATAAGAAACTTTATAGTAAGCTTGATTGTTTATTATTTTTAAGGGCAGAAAATTTTAGTTTATTACAACAGTGGAGAGTTATTCAGGAAAAAAAACTTAAATTAAAAAATAAGAATAAAAAAACAAAACAAAAAATCATGACAAAAAAAGAAGTTTTAAACTTTATGCAAACTTACCAGAGAATTACTCAGAATATGTTTAAATATGCGCCAAAATACGCATCTATAGTTATTAAATTAAATTCTAATCATCAAATTAATTCTGTAAAGTACAATTAATGAAAAAAATAATAATAATAATTTTTAGTTTTTTTTGGTTAACAGCTCAATCGCTAGCTGTCACATTATATGAAGCATTAAATGAAACTTATAACAATAATAAACAATTAAATGCTGAGAGAGAAAATATAAAAGCATCAGAGGAAGATTTAAATATATCTAAAGCCGATTATATGCCTTCCTTGAGTTTAAGTGGGTCTAAGAGCCTTGAAGAAACAAATAAACTTACAAATCAGAGCGGTGGTGATGCAACAATCAGTGATGTAGACCCATTTACAACATCTATAAAATTAGAGCAAACCTTATTGGATTTTGGAAGAGACCTTAATTATGAAAAAAATTTAATAGGTTTAGAACTTTCAAAAGCAAGATTATTTAAAAAAGAACAGGATGTTCTTTACAGTGCTATAGAAGCTTTTACATCTGTAATTTTATCAAGAGAAAAAGTTGCGATTAATAGGCAAAATTTAAACTTACTTATTAAACAACTTGAAAATGATAAAGTTAGATTAGATAGGGGACAAATAAAAACTGCAGATTTATCACAAACTGAATCTTCACTTGCCGGAGCAAGCGCTCAACTAACTCAAGCAAGAAGCGAATTAATGATTAATAAATTAAATTACGAAAATATTATTGGTAAACTTTTAAATACAAATGAATTAAAAAAGACAAACAGAGCAATTGTAAGTATTCCAAGTGAACTTAGTTCAGCAATTAATTTAGCAAGAGAAAATAATCCAGATATAATGATCGCTAAAATTGAATTAAATCAATCTGAAATGGATATTGCTATCGCCGAAAGTGATTTAAAACCAACTGCATCTTTATCTTTAGAAAGATCCTATGCTGACGATTTTACTTCTACTATAGATGAGAGAGAAAAGGATACTCTTAAAGCAACAATTAGCTGGCCATTTTATTCAGGTGGAAGTAAACGTGCAAAAATAAACAAAAATACAAATCTAAAAACTAGAAAAATTTTGTTATTTGAGGATGCCGTAAAAACTACTGAAAAGAATGTTGGAAGCGCTTGGTCAAATCTAGAAGCATCTAAAAGTTTTTTAAATTCTGTAAGATCTCAAGTTAGAGCAGCAAAAATTGCTAACGAAGGAATAGCCGCAGAGTATGAAAGAGGTTCGAGAACAACGCTAGATGTTATTCAATCAAACTCTTTGTTGTTGGCTGCAAAAATTTCCTTAGCAGAATCAGAGAGAAATAATCTTATCGCTCAATATAATGTTCTAAAAGCCATTGGCTTATTGAATAGCGAATACCTAAAACTTAAGTAATTTAACGATTTTAAGCTATTTTGAGAAATATATTGCTAATGAGAACAAAATGTGTACATTTAAATTCATGATTCGAGTGTTAAAAAAAGCAAAAAAAGAGGCAAAAAATGACTAAAAATAACCTAAAAGTGGTGAAAACCGCAAAAGATAAAGAATTGGAAAACAAAGAGAAAAATAAAGCATTAGACGCAGCAATCAGCCAAATCACAGATAGCTTCGGAAAAGGCTCGGTAATGAAGCTTGGTGAACAAAAAGCTATGGATGTTGAGTCTATCTCAACTGGATCTTTAAGCTTAGATCTTGCTTTAGGAATTGGTGGATTACCAAAAGGAAGAATTATTGAAATATATGGACCAGAGTCTTCAGGAAAAACTACATTAGCATTGCAAGTAGTTGCAGAAGCACAAAAGGCAGGTGGTATTTGTGGTTTCGTTGATGCAGAACACGCTTTAGATCCAGTGTATGCAAAGAAATTAGGTGTAAATACTGAAGAGTTACTAATTTCTCAACCAGACACAGGCGAACAAGCTTTAGAAATTACTGATACACTAATTAAATCCGGCTCAATGTCGGTTCTTGTTGTGGACTCAGTTGCAGCATTAACACCAAGGGCTGAAATTGAAGGTGATATGGGTGATACTCATGTTGGTTTGCAAGCTAGATTGATGTCTCAAGCATTGAGAAAATTAACAGGCTCAATTTCACGAACTAATACAATGGTTATATTTATCAACCAAATTAGAATGAAAATTGGTGTTATGTTTGGAAGTCCAGAAACAACATCGGGCGGAAATTCTTTGAAATTCTACTCATCAGTTAGAATGGACATTAGAAGAATTGGAGCAATCAAAGATAAAGATAATATTATCGGTAACACAACAAGAGTTAAAGTTGTAAAAAATAAAGTTGCTCCACCATTTAAAGTTGTTGAGTTTGACTTAATGTATGGAAAAGGAATTAGTAAAGTAGGGGAACTAATAGACCTAGGTGCCAAAGCAGATATCGTAGAGAAATCTGGAGCTTGGTACGCTTACAAGGGTGAAAAAATTGGTCAAGGTAGAGAAAATGCTAAACTTTACCTTGAACAAAATCCTAAGGCCGCTGCTGAAATTGAAATGGCAATCAGAGAAAAAGCTGGTGTGATCTCAAAGAAAATTGAAGGAAATCCGCTAAGCGAGGAAAAAGTTGAGGCTCAAAAAAAAGAAGAAGAAATTCCTACTAAAAAAAATTAGCAGATAACTTTTAGTTATTAAAAAGGCGCTCGAATGGGCGCCTTTTTTCCCTTCAGAGGTGTAGACATCAATAGAAAAAGCTGTATTTTAACAAAATATGGCAAAAACATTAAACGAGATTAGGTCAACTTTTTTAGATTATTTTGAAAAAAATGATCACAAGATAGTTGAGTCTAGCAACTTGGTTCCAAATAATGATCCAACACTAATGTTTGCAAATTCTGGCATGGTCCAGTTTAAAAATGTTTTTACCGGATTAGAAAAAAGGGATTATCAAAGAGCAACTACTTCTCAAAAATGTGTAAGAGCAGGAGGTAAACACAACGATCTTGAAAACGTTGGCTACACTCCAAGACACCATACATTTTTTGAAATGCTTGGAAATTTTTCTTTTGGAGATTACTTCAAGGAAAGGGGAATTGAACTTGCTTGGAATTTAATTACTAAAGATTTTGGATTAAATAAAGATAGACTATATGTAACAGTATTTCATGAAGACGATGAAGCTTTCAATTTTTGGAAGAAAATAGCGGGTTTTAGCGATGATAGAATTATTAGGATAGCAACTTCTGATAACTTTTGGTCAATGGGCGAAACGGGCCCTTGCGGACCTTGTTCAGAAATATTTTATGATCATGGAGATCATTTAAAAGGTGGTTTACCCGGAACCAAAGATGAGGATGGCGATAGATATATTGAGATATGGAATTTAGTCTTCATGCAATTTGAGCAAGTTTCAAAAGATAAAAGAATTAATCTTCCAAAACCTTCAGTAGATACTGGAATGGGTTTAGAGAGAATTGCAGCATTACTTCAGGGCACACATGATAATTATGAAACAGATCACTTTAAAAAATTAATTAGTTCTATTTCTGAATTTACAAAAGTTAAACAAGATGAGAATAATTTATCAAGCTTTAGAGTAATTGCTGATCACTTAAGAGCTAGCTCATTTCTTCTTGCAGAAGGAGTATTACCTTCAAATGAAGGTAGAGGTTATGTTCTTAGAAGAATAATGAGAAGAGGAATGAGACATTCTCATTTGTTAGGTTCTAAAGAACCAGTCTTCAATAAAATTTTTGATACATTGAAAGATGAAATGAAAGGAAATTATCCTGAATTAGAAAGATCAGAAACTTTAATTAAAGAAACATTGAAAATGGAAGAAGAAAAATTTTTAGTGTTACTTGATAGAGGAATTAAAATTTTGAATGATGAAATTTCAAAAATAAAAAAAGTTTTACCAGGTGAAGTAGCGTTTAAATTATATGATACTTACGGTTTCCCGTTAGACTTAACAGAAGATATTTTAAAAAATAAATCTTTGACCGTTGATCAAAATAAATTTGATGAATTAATGAAAAAGAGCAAAGAGCTTGCAAAACAAAATTGGAAAGGTTCTGGAGATGCTTCTGAAGAAGAAATCTGGTTTGGTATAAAAGATAAAATAGGACCTACAGAGTTTCTTGGGTATGAGTTTAACCAATCAGAAGGAGTGGTGTTATCGATTATTAAAAATAATAATGAAGCACAAAATATTTCAAATGGTGAGGAAGGGATAATTATTACTAATCAAACCCCTTTTTATGGAGAGTCCGGTGGACAAGTTGGAGATCAAGGAACAATAGTATCTGGTAATTCAGTATTTGAGGTTACAGATACTCAAAAAAAACTTGGAGATCTGTTTATACATCATGGAATTCTAAAATCTGGTGAGATTAAGATTAAAGACGTTGTAGAAATGAAAATAGATATTGAAAGACGTAACAATCTTAAGGCATATCATTCTGCAACTCATTTATTACATGAGTCTTTGAGAAGAACATTGGGAAAACACGTTATGCAAAAAGGATCTTTAGTTGCGCCTGATAGACTAAGATTTGATTTTAGTCATATGAAACCAATTACAGAGGATGAATTAAAAATTATCGATAAATTAGTTAATGAATACGTACAAAACAAAACTGATGTAACTACAAGAATTATGACACCAAAAGCTGCCATTGAAAAAGGTGCTTTAGCATTCTTTGGTGAAAAATATGGAGAAGAAGTGAGAGTAGTTTCTATGGGAGCGGAAAATAACACTTATTTTTCAACAGAATTATGTGGTGGAACACATGTAAAAAATACAGGTGATATTGGAAAATTTAAAACTATTAGCCAATCCTCAATAGCTGCTGGAGTTAGAAGGGTTGAAGCTTTAAGGGATAAACAGCTCGAAATATTCTTAAAAAACAAGGAAAAAATGTCAAACCTTTCTGCACAAAAGGATGAAGACAGTATTAAAGAAGTGTCTACACAAATTATTAAATTAGGTGGAAAACCAAATCTAGAAAATAAAGATACGAAAGGATTAATTAAAGACCTTAATAAACAATTAGAACAATTAAATGTTCAGTCAGTTTTAGCTGATAAAACAAAAAACATAATTAAAGATGAAAATATAAATGGCACTCAAGTTAGATTACAAAAAGTTAAAGACTTATCTCCAAAAGACCTAAGAAAACTTGTTGATGCAGGTAAGAAAGAATTGGGTGAAGGAATAGTAGTAGTATTTGCAAATAAAGATGAGAAAGTTGGTCTTGCTGTTGGTGTAACAGAAAATTTAACAAATAAATACGATGCAGTTAAATTTGCAAAAATAGGATCTGAAATTATTGGCGGAAAGGGCGGTGGTGGTCGTAAAGATTTTGCACAGGCAGGAGGCCAAGACTCAAATAAAATCGACGAAGCTTTAGAAAAACTAAAAACCTTAATTTAATTTTTGTTTTAAACTTCCATCAATTACATCTAAAAACTGGTTAGTTGTTAAATATTTTGTAGAAGGACCAATAAGTATTGCCAAATCTTTGGTCATTGATCCTGATTCAACTGACTCAACACATACTTCTTCAAGTGTTTTGGCAAATTTAGTTAATTCATCATTGCTATCTAACTTTCCTCTGTGCGCCAAACCCCTTGTCCAAGCAAATATAGATGCAATTGGATTAGTTGATGTTTCTTTACCTTGCTGATGCATTCTAAAATGTCGAGTTACAGTTCCATGAGCCGCTTCTGCTTCCATTGTTCTGCCATCAGGTGCCAATAAAACACTAGTCATTAAACCTAATGAACCATAACCTTGAGCAACAGTATCTGATTGAACATCGCCATCGTAGTTTTTACAAGCCCATATATATTTACCGTGCCACTTCATAGCACAAGCAACCATATCATCTATTAACCTATGTTCATAAGTTATGTTATTTTTTTCAAATTCTGATTTAAAATCTTTTTCAAAAACATTTTGAAATATATCTTTAAATCTACCATCATATTTTTTTAGTATGGTATTCTTAGTTGATAAATATACAGGCCATTTTTTAATTAGACCGTAATTGAAACATGATCTTGCAAAGTCCTCAATTGATTTATCTAAATTATACATTGAAAGAGCAATACCAGGTCCTGGAAAGTCAAATACTTCATATTTTTTTTCATCACTTCCATCTTCCGATGTCCACTTAACTTCTAATTTACCTTTTCCTGGAACTAAAAAATCTGTAGCTCTATATTGATCACCGAAAGCATGCCTTCCAATAATTAATGGATCCGTCCAAGATGGGACAAGTTTAGGAATATTTTTACAAATTATTGGTTCTCTAAATACTGTTCCTCCAATAATATTTCTTATTGTTCCATTCGGAGATCTCCACATTTTCTTTAATTTAAATTCTTCAACTCTCGCTTCGTCAGGAGTAATAGTTGCGCATTTGATACCTACTCCATTTTTCTTGATTGCATTAGCACAGTCGATTGTAATTTTGTCATCCGTATCATCCCTGCTTTTCATTCCTAGATCGTAATACTCAATGCCTAAATCCAAATAAGGTAGAATTAATTTATTTTTGATGAATTCCCAAATTACTCTTGTCATTTCATCGCCGTCTAGCTCGACAATGGGATTTTTTACCTTAATTTTGCTCATTTTTTGATGTATCTTAATAATTGAATTTATACTTTTTATATACATATTAATCCAGAATTATCAATTGAACGATTATGATAGACAAAATTTTTCCAAAGATTCATAACGAAGGCTATAAATTTATAGTAATTTTCGTAGTAGCAACGATCATTCTATATTTCATTCATGGTTTTTTAGGTTTCATAGGTTTGGTCTTGAGTATTTGGTGTTATTATTTTTTTAGAGATCCAGAGAGAATTCCAATAAATGACGAGAACTATTTAACAAGTCCTGCTGACGGATTGGTTTTACAAGTTTTAGATACAAACGGACCAAAAGAATTGGGACTTGAAAATAAAAAATTTAAGAAAGTAAGTATATTTATGAATGTATTTGACTGTCATGTGAATAGATCTCCATGTTCAGGAAAAATTGAAGAAATTTTATACAAACCTGGAAAATTTATTAATGCATCTCTTGATAAAGCAAGCGAGGATAACGAAAGAAATTATTATAAAATTAAAAATTCTCACGGAGAAGAAATAATTGTAGTTCAAATAGCAGGACTGGTTGCACGGAGAATAGTAACAGATACCTCAGTTGAAGAAAATGTTGATCAAGGATCTAGAATAGGAATGATTAGATTTGGAAGTAGAGCAGATTTATATTTTGAAAACTATGAACCACTCGTAAAAGTTAATCAAAGAGCAGTTGCTGGAGAAACATTGATAGCCAAAAGATAAATGGAAAATCCAAAAAAGAATATAAGATTAGTATCAAATAAAAATTCAAGAGTTATTTTGCCAAATATTATGACTTTGGTTGGAGTGTGTATTGGTTTGACTTCAATTAAGTTTGCATTTGATGGAAGATTTGAATTATCAGTTATTGCAGTTTTAATTGCTGCAATTATAGATGGTTTAGATGGAAGAATTGCCAGATTAATTAAAGCCACATCAAAAGTTGGAAAAGAATTAGACTCATTAACGGATGTAATTAGTTTTGGAGTTGCGCCAGCATTCATAATGTATTTCTGGGCGCTAGATAATATCGGCAGATTTGGTTGGTTAATATCTTTAATATATGTGGTTTGTGTTGCTTTGAGGCTTGCAAGATTTAATGTTTCAACAGGTGGGGAACCTTCATGGAGGGATAATTTTTTTGAGGGTATTCCATCACCAGCAGGTGGAGTATTGGTATTAATGCCATTAATTTATAGTTTTAGCGAAGTTCAGTTTATAACTATTAATAAAAATATTATTGTTCCATCTTTATTTATTGTTATTTCTGTGCTTTTGATAAGTAAAATTCCTACATATTCTTTTAAAAGAATTGTTGTCCCAAGAAGTACTTCAATATTTCTTTTATTTGGAATAATTTTATATTTTGGTTTGTTGCTAATATATACCTTTAATACAATTATAATTTCAGGAATTATTTATTTATTAATGATTCCAGCAAGTTCAATTCATTACTTATTTTTAAAAAAACAAAATAAAGAAAAAGATGATGGCGTTGATCATCACGAAGATATTTTGTAATGAAAGAGAATGTAATTATTTCTCTAGCAGATTCTAATTACTTTGAATTGCTAAATGAATTAATAGACTCAATTAAACAATTCAATTACAGTGAAAAGGTTGCTATTTGTATACTTGATGCGGGTTTAACAGAGGAGCAAACCGCTCTTCTAAAAGATAAAGTAGACGAGATCAAAAAAGCTGAATGGGATATTGAGGTTCCACAATCTAAAGTTAAAGGTAAAGAATGGCTAAAAAGTCAGGTATCAAGAGCGTTTCTTCCAAAATATTTTCCAAACTATAAAAAATACCTGTGGATTGATTGTGATGCTTGGGTTCAAGATTGGAGCTCAATAGACTTATATTTTAAGGCTTGTGATAATGGCAAACTAGGCATTACCCAGACAATGACACCTGGATATAGAATATTAAGTAACGTTAATTGGTTGTTTGGAAAATTAGCCATTATAAAATCTCAAAATTTTAAACATGCTATTAAATCTAAAATTGATATTAATAAAGCAAGAAAGTTAGCATTTGCTCCGCATATTAATATTGGTGTTTTCTCATTAGAAAAAGACTCTAGCTGCTGGAATGTTTGGCAAAAAAATTTAAAAACTACTCTTAGTCATGGACAAATATTTGGTTCAGAGCAACTAGCAATAAATATATGCGTATATATTGATAATGTAGATGTTGAATTTCTTCCTCATAATTGCAACTGGTTAGCTAGCAACTTACTTCCAAAGTTTGATGAAAAGAATAAAATTTTCGTGGAACCTTTTTTACCAAATCATAAAATTGGAATTATACATTTGGCCAGTGGTATTAAAGTAAATGATAAAGATATGAGAAACGAGAAAAATCTAGAGATAGAATTAAATACTTTGGATAATAACAAAATCTCAAAATCTTTAAGGTTCAAAACTAATTGAAAAAAAATAAAATCTCAAAAAATTGGATTAATAAGCAGAGAAGAGATATTTATGTTAGACAATCAAAAGTTGAAGGATATAGATCAAGAGCCGTTTATAAATTAAAGGAAATTAACGAAAAATTTAAATTTTTAAAAAATAATATTTCAGTAATTGATCTTGGAGCTGCTCCTGGAAGTTGGTCTCAATATATATCAAGTAATTTAAAATGTAATAAGCATTTAGCAATAGATTTAAAAGAAATAGAGGAAATAAAGAATGTAAAAATTTTAAAAGGAGATTTTACGGATACTGAGCAACAAAATAAAATTAATAATTATTTTGGTGGAAAAATTGACCTAATTATTTCAGATATGGCAGTCAATACTACGGGAAACAAAAACCTAGACTCTATGGTAACTGGAGAATTAGTTTTAGAAGCTTTGGATTTCGCTACAAAAATGATGAAGCCAAATGGCTATTTTGTCTCAAAATTATTTATGGGAACCTCATTTAATGAGATAATTGCATTTTCAAAAAAAAATTTTGTAAAATTTAATGTCTATAAGCCTCCAGCAAGTAGAAAAGACTCTAAAGAAAGTTTCTTAATCTGCAAAAATTTAAGATAGATACTTTCATTTTTTTAAGAATCGTTTATATAAGGACATGGATCCTATCAAAGAAGCGCTCACTTTCGATGATGTAACCTTAGCACCAAATTATTCTGAAATTTTACCTTCAGAAGTAAAGACAGAAGTTAAATTATCAAAACACTTAAATATTTCTATACCCCTTCTAACCTCAGCAATGGATACTGTAACAGAGTCTAACATGGCTATTTCAATCGGTAAAAAGGGTGGAATAGGTGTTATACATAGAAATTTATCAATAAATGATCAGATAAAAGAAATAAGAAAAGTAAAAGCAAAAAAAATGTTAGTTGGTGCAGCTGTTGGTGCAAGTTTAAACGAACACATAAGAGCTCAAAAGATTTTAAAAGAAAATATCGATTTAATTGTTGTTGATACAGCTCATGGCCACACAAAAAAAGTAGCTGAAATAATAAAAAAAATTAAAAAAATTAAACCAACCAAAACAGCTTTATGTGCAGGTAATATTGCTACAGCAGAAGCAGCTAAATTTCTGATTAAGCAAGGAGTAGATATTATAAAAGTTGGAATTGGACCAGGATCTATATGCACTACAAGATTAGTTGCGGGGATAGGAGTTCCACAGTTAAGTGCAATTTTAGATGTAAAAAAAGGTATGGGCAAAAGTAAAACAACATTAATAGCTGATGGAGGTATCAAATTTTCTGGGGATATTGCAAAAGCACTTGCAGCAGGAGCAGATGCGGTAATGATTGGATCATTATTTGCAGGAACAGATCAGGCTCCAGGAAGAATTATTAAAAGAGGTGGTAAATTATTTAAAAGTTTTAGAGGCATGGGATCTATTGGAGCAATGAATAAAGGATCAGCAGATAGATATTTTCAATCAAAACAAAAAGATACTTCAAAATATGTAGCAGAAGGTGTTGAAGGTTTTGTTAAATACAAAGGCACAGTTGAAAAAATAATCTACCAACTAGTAGGGGGTTTAAAATCATCAATGGGATACTTAGGTGCAAAAAGAATTAAAGATCTCAGAAAAAAACCAAAATTTGTCAAAATTACTAAAGCAGGTTTTTATGAAAGTATGGTACATAACATAGACGAAATAAAAAGATGATAAAAAAAATTACCTTAGCAATAATTTTACTTTTTACTTTAGTTTTTAATGTTAACGCAGAAAAAGTTAATTTTTTTGATGAAGCAAAAAGTCTTTATGAAAATGAAAAATATGAAGATTCAAAATTTTTATTTCAAAGAAATATTGTATACAATCCCAAAGACTCAAAGTCATATCTATATTTAGCAAAAATATTTAAAAATGAAGAAAACAAAACAGAACTGGAAAAAAATATAAATACAGTTTTACTACTCGAGCCAAACAACGAAGAGGCAATGTATCTATTAATAGATATTGAGTTAGAAAGATCTAATTTTTCTAAAGCAGAGGAACTTAGAGAAGATTTTAAGAAAATATGCTCGAACCTTTGTGATAAAATCGCATCTATAAACAAACGCCTAAAAGAGTTTGAAAAAAAAGATGCGTCTTGAAAATAATCTAGATAAAATTTTAATAATCGATTTTGGGTCTCAGTTTACACAATTAATTGCAAGAAAAGTAAGAGAATTAAATGTTTTTTGTGAAATTATAAGTCACAACAAACTTAAAAACTACAAAAATGAAAAAAATGTGAAAGGCATCATTTTATCTGGCGGTCCCTTAAATGTTTATCAAAATAAAAAAGTTAAATTCAATAGAAGTATATTAAGTTTAAATATTCCAATTTTAGGTATTTGTTTTGGCCATCAGATAATCTCTAAAGAATTAGGAGGTAAAGTAAAACGAGCAAAATCAAGAGAATTTGGGTTAGCAAAAGTTACAAAATTAAAAAAAAGCGCTTTAACCGAAAATTTCTTTTCAAAAAATTCCACCAATGTATGGATGAGCCATGGAGATGAGGTAATTAAATTACCTAAAGGTTTTAAAGTTATAGCAAAATCCTCAAATTCGAAATTATGTATGATAGAAAATGTAAAAAAAAAAATATATGGCATACAGTTTCATCCAGAAGTTTCCCATACAGTTAAAGGCAAAGTAATATTAAAAAACTTTGTAATTAAAATTTGTAAAATTAAAAAAAATTGGACATCAAAAAATCAAAAATCCAAACTTATGCAACAAATTAAAGAACAAGTTGGAAATTCTAAAGTAATTTGTGCATTATCTGGTGGTGTAGATAGCAGTGTAGTAGCAAAATTAATTAGTAATGCGATTGGAAAAAACCTAACTTGTATATTCGTTAATACTGGCCTGCTCAGAAAAAACGAAGAAAAACAAGTAGTAAATACTTTTAGAAAAAAATTTAAATTGAATTTAATTTATGTAAATGCTGAACAATTATTTATAAGCAAATTAAAAAACGTAACAGATCCAGAAAAAAAAAGAAAAATTATTGGAAATTTATTTATCAAACTTTTTGAAAAATACGCAAAAAAAATAAAAAATGTAAAATTTTTAGCTCAAGGAACTCTATACCCTGATTTAATTGAAAGTAAATCTGTAACAGGAAGTCAAACGTCAAAAATTAAGTCTCATCATAATGTAGGTGGTCTGCCAAAAAGAATGAAATTAAAATTGGTTGAGCCATTGAAGTATTTATTTAAAGATGAAGTTAGAATGTTAGGTCTAGAATTAAATTTAAGTAAAGAAATTATTTCTAGACATCCTTTTCCTGGTCCTGGTTTAGCAATTAGAATGCCAGGCATAATTACTAAAGAAAAAATAAAAATTTTAAAAGAAGCAGATAATTATTTTGTAAATGCATTAAGAGAAAACAATCTATATCATAAGATATGGCAGGCTTATGCTGCATTACTGCCTGTTAAAACTGTTGGTGTCATGGGAGACAATAGAACCTATGAATATTTATGTTTGCTTAGAGCAATAACATCTGAAGATGGGATGACAGCGGATTATTTTCAATTTAATAAATCATTTATGCAAATGGTATCGAATAAAATAGTTAATAATATTCGAGGTATAAATAGAGTAGTTTATGATGTGACTTCTAAACCACCAAGTACTATTGAACTAGAATAGAAATAAATTATAATTTTACTATGAAATATTTACATACAATGATCAGAATTTCGAATATTCAGGAGTCGTTAAAATTTTTTTGCGATGGACTGGGTTTAAAAGAGACAAAAAGAATGGAAAATGAAAAAGGCAGATATACATTAATTTTTTTAGCTGCACCAAACGACAATAATGCAGAAATTGAACTAACTTATAATTGGGACGGTGACAATTTAGGAGAGGGATCTAGAAATTTTGGTCACTTAGCTTATAGAGTTAAAAATATATACGAAATATGTCAAAGACTAATGGATATGGGTTATACAATTAATAGACCACCTAGAGATGGTCATATGGCATTTGTGAAATCACCAGATAAAATATCAATAGAAATACTTCAGGAAGGAAATCTTCCTCCTAAAGAGCCCTGGTCATCAATGGAAAATACTGGAACTTGGTAATATTAGAAATACTTTATATATTTTTCATTAATATTTAAAATTTCTAAATCGACTAGCCCACCTATTACTAATTGAATAGCAACCAATAATATAAAGCCTAAACCTATGTAAGCTATCCATAAATGTTTTTGTATATAATTTGCTAAATAAGTAGCTAAGGCTCCAGTAAGAACTACTGATAATACCAAGCCAAAAATCATAAAACCAAAATTACCTTTGGCTGCACCCACAACGCCAATAACGTTATCAAAACTAATCGTAATATCTGCAAATAACACTTTGTAAATACTTTTGATAAATGAAGGTTCCATAGATTTCTTTTTAGGAGACTTAATTTTTTGAATTTCAAATAAATCTTTTCTTAAGTCATTAACAATCCAAATTAAAAGTAATCCACCAAGAATTTTAATGAAGTAAAACTTAAATAAATATGTTGCAAATATTGCAAATATAACTTTGAAAACTAACGCTCCAACTACTCCCCAGAATATTATTTTTTTTCTATTTTTTGGTACAAAATTAGCTGCTATTAATCCTATTATTATTGCATTATCTGCCGCAAGAATAATATCTATAAATATAATTTGCAGTAAAATGAGCGATTGTTCGATCAAGATGTTATTATAATAGTAATTATTTATTATTTTTCAATAAAACATCAAAAATTTTTATTGATTTAAGTTTTAATACATAATGAGATATGTTTTTTAGAAATATGGAGGATTTATGAAACTTTTCAAAATTTTGCTCTCTGTTTTATTTTCTGTTCTTTTAACTGCTAATGCTTTTGCCGCAGAAAAATGGGATATGGCACTAGCATATGGTGCAAGCAACTTCCATTCTGCTAATGCAGCTGAATTTGCTAAAAATGTTTCAGAAAAAAGTGGGGGAAAATTAACAATAGTAACACACCCCGGTGGATCTCTATTTAAAGGAGGAGAGATATTTAGGGCTGTTAGAACTGGACAAGCTCAAATTGGTGAGCGATTTATGTCGGCTCTAGGTAAAGAGGATCCGTTATTAGAGATTGACTCGCAACCATTTCTTGCAACATCTTATGATGATGCTATGAAACTGTATCAAGCATCAAAGTCTGCAATAATCAAAGGTTTAGATCAAAAAGGTCTTGTATTTTTATACGCTGTACCATGGCCTGCGCAAGGTCTTTATAGTAAAAAAGAGATTAACAGTGTTGCTGATTTAAAAGGTTTAAAATTTAGAGCGTATAATTCTGCAACTATTAGAATGGCTGAATTGACAGGTATGGCACCTACAAAAATAGAAGCAGCTGAAATAAGCCAAGCATTCTCAACTGGTGCGGTTGAAAGTATGATTACTTCACCAACTACTGGTAAGAACAGTAAAATTTGGGAAAATGGAGTAAAGTATTTTTATGATATTGCGGCTTGGTTTCCAAAAAATATGATTGTAGCTCACAGAGGTTCTTGGAATAAATTAGATAAAGCTACACAAAAAATGATTATGGAAGAGGCAGCAGTTGCTGAGAAAAAAGGTTGGGCACTTTCAAAAAAAGGAAATGTTGCTGATAAAAAAGCTTTAGCTGATGCTGGAATGAAAGTAGGCAAAGTAAATGCAGCCCTTGAAAGTCATTTCAAAAAAGTTGGTGCTACAATGGCAGAAGAATGGAAGAAAAAAGCTGGCGATAGAGGTGCTAGTGTTCTTGCTGCTTATAATTAAATCATTATAATTAAAAAGGCCGTGTTAAACGGCCTTTTTATATGTTTACTAAAGTCAATAAATTTCTAAATAATCTTTATAGTTACTCAGGCTATATCGCTGCATTCTTTCTTATTTTGGTTGCAGTTTTTATTTTAATTGGAATTTCATCAAGAATATTTGGTTTTTATATAAGAGGCCTAGCTGAATATTCTGGATATTGTATGGCTGCCTCATCTTTTTTTGCTTTATCTTATACTTTCGTAGAAGGTGGTCACATTAGAATTACTTTATTTTTAGAAAAAGCTACTGGGATTAAAAAGAGATTTTTGGAATTATGGAGTTTGATAGTTGCAACTATATTTTCTGGTTATCTAGCTTTTTATTTTTTGAAAATGCTAAAAATATCTTATGAATTTCAAGAGAGAAGTGAAGGAGCTGACGAAATTTTAATTTGGATACCACAAACTAGTGTTGCTTTAGGATCACTAATATTTTTCATATGTGTATCTCATCAATTAGTTTTGAAAATACAAACAAAAAAAAATGACTGAAATTTTACTTACTATATTTTTCATAAGTGTTCTCTTGATATTTTTAGGATCGGGAATTTGGGTTGCTATAAGCATGGTTGGAGTTTCATCAATAGGAATGATGCTGTTCACTACAAGGCCAGTTGGTGATGCGATGGCAACAACAATTTGGGGAGCCTCATCTTCATGGACTTTAACTGCACTTCCTTTATTTGTTTGGATGGGTGAAATTTTATTTCGGACGAAGTTATCTGAAAATTTATTTGAAGGATTATCTCCATGGATGCAGAAACTACCTGGTGGCTTAGTGCATGTTAATGTAGTTGGATGTGCTTTATTTGCAGCTATTTCAGGATCTTCTGCAGCGACTGTAGCCACAGTAGGAAAAATGTCTATTCCAGAACTAAGAAAAAGAAAATATCCAGAAAGTATTCTGCTTGGAAGTTTAGCTGGTTCAGGAACGCTGGGTCTTCTAATTCCACCTTCAATTATTTTAATTATTTATGGTGTGACTGTTCAAGAGTCGATAGCAAAACTATTTATTGCAGGAATTGTCCCAGGAATAATGATTGCGTTGATCTTTATGACATATGTAATGATTTGGTCGTTAATAAATAAAAAATCCATGCCTACTTTTAAACAAGACTTCTCACTTATGGAAAAGGTAAGGAAATCAGGAAAACTGATACCTGTAATATTATTAATAGTTTCAGTTATTGGCTCAATTTATACTGGTATAGCAACCGCAACCGAAGCAGCTTCTTTGGGCGTAGTAGGTGCATTAATTTTATCATACTTTCAAAAGAGTTTGTCTTTAAGAACATTTAAAGAGTCTCTCTTGGGTGCTACTAAAACTTCTTGCATGATAGCTTTTATATTAGCTGGAGCCACTTTTTTATCTTTGGCAATGGGTTTTACAGGATTGCCAAGAAATCTTGCTCTATGGATTGAAGGAATGGAACTTTCTCCTTATGTTTTAATTTTTGTTTTAATGATCTTTTATATAATTCTTGGAATGTTTCTTGATGGTATCTCTGCTGTAGTTTTAACAATGGCTATAATTGAACCAATGATTAGACAAGCAGGTTTTGATATGATTTGGTTTGGTGTTTTTCTAGTTATTGTTGTCGAAATGGCTCAGATCACGCCGCCAGTTGGTTTTAATCTTTTTGTTCTTCAGGGTATGGCTAATAAAGATATGGGTTATATAGCAAGAAGCGCATTTCCACTCTTCTTGCTAATGATTTTTGCTGTTATCTTGGTTGTGATATTTCCAGAAATTGCTCTTTGGATGCCTGAGCAAATGATAAAAAATATAAACTAGTATTTTGATTTTTTAGATCCGTCTATAACACCTTTTAGCTGATTGTATTCTTCACAATTACATCCCTCTAGAACATTCAATCTTTCTTTTGCTAAATTCATCCTATTGGTTGCAACATATAATTCACCAAGATATTCGTTAATTCCTATGTGATTTGGCTCAATAGCTAAACCTTGAAGATAATATTTCTCACCATTTTCAAAATCACCAGTTTTTCTAGTTGCAAATCCAAGATAATTTAATGTATCTGCTTTATTTGGCTTCATCTTATTTGACTTTACTAAAAATTTAATTGCTCTTTCGTATCTTTTAATTGCTTTCTCTGTTTTACCTTTTTTTTCTAATTTTTTTGCAGCTTTAATCAATTTCACTGCTTTATCATAATGGCTTTCTGTTGATCCAGAATCACTACTAGATCCAGCAGCAAAAGATATTCCTGCTAAAAAAATTAAAAAGAACATTGAAAAAAATATTTTTTTTATCATTATTTAAATTTCCTTAAATTAGTTAGTGTTTTTAGTTCTAAGCCATTATCTATTAAATTATTTTTTATAGATATGGCAGTAGATAGTGAACTTTCATTATCTCCATGTATGCACACAGAGTCTATTTCACAAGGTATTTGCTTTCCGCTGTGACAATTAATGGCCTGGTTCTGAACCATGCTTAAAACGTGACTTTTTGCTTTATCTGGATCTATAATAAGTGCATGAGGCTCTTTTCTAGATACTAAGTTTCCATTATCCTCATAATTTCTATCAGCAAAAATTTCACATGCTATCCTCATATCAAATTTCTTTGCAGCCTCTTCCATCTTTGAACCTGTTGGAACCAAATAGATTAAATCTTTGTTAAAATTGCAGATTGATTTTGCAATGATAGTTGCAAGCTCAATATCTTCGCAAGCCATATTATTTAATGCACCATGTGGTTTAATATGTGTAACGATCTCACCATGTTTTTCAGCTATATTTTGTAAAATTTCATACTGATCAATTAATAATTTATTTATTTCATCAGACGATAAATTTAGTCTTTTACGTCCAAAGTTTTCTGGATCATTAAATGATGGATGCGCACCTATGCTAACACCGTTTTTCTTACAAATTTTTACAACTTGGTTCATGCTGTCTTCATCACCAGCATGATAACCACAAGCAACATTAGCTGAATTGACAATTTCTAGTAATTTTGGATCATTTTCATCTGAATGATGCTTTGATTTTTCACCTAAATCACAATTGATATTAATTTCCATACTAATAAATCATAAGTATAACATGGTATGATAAAAAATATATTAAATCTTGGTGACGCAGCTTTGTATTGCGACTTTGGAAGCGATGTAAATCAAGAAATTAATTCAAATGTTATCAAATATTTTTACCATATAAAAAAATTAAATTTAAAAGGTATTACAAACTTAACTCCATCTTATAATAAATTAATAATTTCATATGATTTAAATATGCATTCTTTTTTATCTTTAAAAAAAAAAATTGAAAATATAGAGATTAAAGAAAATAATAAATTAGAAAAAAACTTAATCGAAATTCCTGTGTGTTGTGATAATAATTTTGCATTAGATATTAAAAGAGTTGAAAATAAACTAAAATTAAAATCAGATATAATCCTAGAAAAATTTTTTAGCAAAAATTACTTTTGTTATATGACAGGATTTGTGGCTGGCATGCCTTTTCTTGGTGATCTTAACCAGGAAATGAGATTAAAAAGATTAGAAACACCAAGAGTTAAAGTTCCAAAAGGTTCAGTTGGAATAACGGAACAATTTTGCAATATATATACTTTTGAAACACCTGGGGGATGGAATATTTTGGGAAATACACCACAAAATATTTTCGACACATCTAATCAATTAAACCCTAATCTTGTTAATCCAGGAGATACAATAAAATTTTATAGAATAACTTTAGATCAATATAATGAAATCAAAAGATAGAAACTACTTTAAAATTTTAAGAGCTGGTATCAACACTACATATCAAGACTTAGGAAGAAATAATTTATACCATATTGGTATTCCTTTTAGTGGAGCGATGGATAAAAGAAATTTTCAATTGTTAAACTCACTTCTACAAAATGATTACAATTCACCGGTAATAGAATTTGCTTATCAAGGCCCGCATTTGAAGTATTTCGGAAAAGATATTTTTTTTTGTATTTCTGGAAATGTATCATTTAAAATTATAACAAAAGAAGGTGTTATTGATGGTAATTCCTACCAATGTTATTTGTTAAAAAATGGTGATGAAGTCGATATTCATTCAACCAACAAGTCTGTTTATGGATATTTTTCGATTAATGGAACTTTTGGTGTTGATTATTATTGGGGAAGCTGTTCAATAAATACACAAGCTCAAATTGGACCAAATAACGGGAATAAATTTTCTAAAGATTTAGAAATTGAAATAATTGATATTAATAAATCTTTTAACAAAAGAAAACTTGATTACTTAGGTAGCACTATTGAAAATATAAGGGTCATTAAAGGCACAAACTATGATTATTTTTCTGAGTCTTCACAAAATAAATTCTTTAAAGAAAGTTTTAAAATTACAAAACTTTCAGACAGGATGGGTATGAGATTAGAAGGTCCAAAAATTGAAAATATCGTTGACCCTAATATAAAATCTGAAGGTTTGGTAAAAGGTGTAATTCAAATAACATCTGCTGGAGATCCAATAATTATGTTATCAGATCATGGGACTATTGGTGGATATCCGAAGATTGCAACCGTCATATCTGCTGACTATGATCGACTGGTACAATTAACACCAGGATCTAATATTAAATTTAAAGATGTAAGTTTAGAGGATGCTGAAACATTATATAAACTTTATCAGATGGAGACTAATAATATTATTTCTCAAATTAAATGAATTTAATTACAAAATTACCAGGACCGCTTTTGATTTTTTTTGGTGCTTTCAGTTTAAGTTTTGGAGGGTTGATAGTCAAATCTTTCGAAGGTTCCACTCTATGGCAGATACTATTTTGGAGATCAGTTTTTTTTATAATTGTAGTTCTGATCTTTCTAATTATTAGTTATAAACAAAATTTTATTTCGGCATTTTATAAATCTGGAATCCCTGGTCTTATTGGAGGCATTATACTTGCCTGTGGCTTTAGTGGTTATGTTTTTGCGATGTATAATACTACTGTAGCAAATACTAATTTTATAATTCAAACACAAACATTATTTTTAGCAATCTTTGGATATATCTTTTTAAAAGAAAAAATAAACTTAATAACATTAACTTCTATAGTTTTAGCAATTTCAGGAATAATTTTGATGGTTGGAAGCTCACTAACAGTTGGACAAATGAGTGGAAATATTGCTGCTTTTATTATGCCAATATCATTCGCAACATTAATTTTAATAGTGAGAAAATTTCCAAGTGTAGATATGGTTCCATTGCAATTTATTGCAGGCGTTATTGCTTTGATCATTGGATATTTTATGTCTAAAACGATCTTTATACCTTTAAATGATATTTTTTTGGGATTTTTAGCTGGTTTTTTCCAACTTGGTTTTGGTTTTATTTTTATTACAATCGGTGCAAGATCTACACCTTCAGCCTTAGTTGGAATCATAATGTTATCAGAGGCAGTTTTAGGACCTTTTTGGGCATGGATGTTTATAAATGAAAATCCTCCAACCAGCGTTTTAATTGGTGGTTTAATAGTGATATTTGCAGTTTTAATACAATTTCTTTCACTTATGAAAAAAAAAAGTGCAACAAATTAGAGCTATAAATTTATTTTAGTTATGTTATAAGAATTTATACGGGAGAGACTACTTTTGTAGCGCCGAAGGAGCAACCACCCCGGAAACTCTCAGGCAAATGGACCGTACATATTAACTCTGGAAAGAGAATTATTCTCGCCGAAGGAGCAAATCTCTCAGGCAAAAAGACAGAGGGGGCATAAAGAGTTAATATGAGTATAAAAAAAACATCGTTAAATAATCTCCACATCAAGTATGGCGCAAAACTTGTAGAGTTTGCTGGATATCAAATGCCCATCCAATATAAAGATGGAATTATACAAGAGCATAAATACACACGTTCACGCTCTGGTATTTTTGATGTTTCTCATATGGGTCAATTATTTATATCGGGTGGTGATGATCTTACAAATGATCTTGAGAAGATTTTTCCTGCGGATTTGAAAAAATTGAAAACTAATCAAAGTAAGTATTCATTTTTAATGAATAACAAAGGAGGAATTCAGGACGATCTGATAATTACCAAAACATCTGATGGATTTTTAATTATCTTGAATGCTGCATGCAAGTATAATGATTATGAAGTAATAAAATCTAAACTTGATAATCAATATAAATTAAATCTTGATGAGTCATTGTCATTAATTGCATTACAGGGCCCCGAGGCAAAAAATGTTTTAAATAAAGTTATACCTGGATGTGACAGTCTAAAATTTATGAACGGAAACAACTATGTCTATAAAAATGAAAAAGTATACATAACTAGATCAGGATATACTGGTGAGGATGGATTTGAAATTTCTATAAAACATAGTGATGCTGAAACTTTTGTAGAAAGTTTAATAGAAAATGGATCTAAATTGATTGGTTTAGGAGCAAGAGATACATTAAGAATGGAAGCTGGACTCTGCTTGTATGGAAATGATTTAGACAACGATACAAGTCCTATCGAAGCTAATTTAAAATGGGCAATACCTAAGAGCAGAATTGAGACTGAATTTGTTGGATCAGAAGTTTTAAAAAACCAATTTCAAAGCGGAGTAAAAAAATTGAGAGTTGGTATAAAACCAGACAGCAAAGTAATTGCTAGAGGAAATACCAAAATTTACAATGATAAAAATCAAGAAATTGGGAAAGTAACAAGTGGCACATTTGGACCAAGCGTTGAACATCCAATAGCTATGGGATATGTCGATAATAGTTATTCAACTGTAAATACAAAAATATTTCTTGAAGTTAGAGGAAAAAAAATTCCTGCAAATATTTGTAACTTACCGTTTTATAAAAAAAATTACGTAAAAGGGGAAATTAATGTCTGAAGTTAAATATTCAAAAGAACATGAGTGGATTAAACTAGATGGAGAAGAAGCTACAATTGGAATAACCAAGCACGCAACAGAAATGCTTGGGGATATAGTATTTGCCGAACTACCAGAGAAAGGTTCAAATGTTGATAAAGATGGAACTGCTGGAGTGGTTGAGTCAACCAAAGCTGCTAGTGATGTTTATACTCCTGTTAGTGGAGAAGTTATAGATACAAATCAAATGATAGTTGATGATCCATCAAAAATAAATGAAGACCCAGAGGAGTCTGCATGGTTTTTTAAACTTAAAATAAAAGACAAATCTGAAATGGATAGTCTTATGAGTAAAGAAGAATATGATAAATTTGCAAAGGAGACATCAGCATAATGCTACCAAATTCAGAAAAAGATTTTATAAAAAGACACATTGGACCTTCTAAAGAAGACCAATCAAAAATGTTAAAAGAATTAAATTATCAATCAATAGATGATTTAATGAATAACACTGTTCCAGAAAAAATAATGTTTAAAGGTGAGCTTAATATCGGAGAGTCTAATTCAGAATATGAGGCATTAAGAAAATTAAGAGCAATTTCAAAAAAAAATCATGTTTACTCAAATTTTATTGGAATGGGTTATTATGGAACTTATACGCCATATGTAATTTTAAGAAATATTTTAGAAAATCCAGGTTGGTATACATCATATACACCTTATCAGCCTGAAGTAGCTCAAGGAAGACTTGAGATGTTATTAAACTTTCAACAAATGATTGTTGATTTTACTGGAATGGATATCGCTAATGCTTCTTTATTGGATGAAGGTACAGCAGCAGCAGAAGCCATGGGTCTTAGTCATAGATTAAATAAAAAAGATAGTAATTTAGTTTTTGTGTCTGAGGATTGCCATCCTCAAACAATAAATGTAATTCAAACTAGAGCCGAACCAATGGGTTTAAAAGTTTTAGTTGGAAAAGAAGATGAAGTTTTAGATCAATTAAAAGAGGATTTAGTTTGTGGAATTTTACAATATCCTGGAACTTTAGGAGATATTAAAGATCCTAGTGAAGCAATTAGCAAAATTCATAAAAAAAACGGTAAGGCTGTATTAGCTTGTGATTTATTAGCATTAGCAAAATTAAAAACACCAAGAGAACTTGGTGCTGATATAGCTGTTGGGAGCTCTCAGCGATTTGGAATACCAATGGGGTATGGAGGTCCACATGCAGCATTTTTTGCAACTAAAGACGAGTATAAAAGATCGATGCCTGGTAGAATTGTTGGTGTGTCGGTTGATAGACATGGTAACAAGGCATATAGATTATCTTTACAGACTAGAGAGCAACACATCAGAAGAGATAAGGCGACAAGCAATATTTGTACTGCACAAGCTTTATTAGCAATTGTTTCAGCAGCATATGCTATTTATCATGGCCCAGATGGAATTAAAAATATTTCTGAAAGAGTTTCTCAATTAGCAAAAAGTTTTGCTGATAAAATAAAACAGTCAGGTTATGAAATTTATTCTGATTATTTTTTTGATACTGTTACAATTATTACCAAAGAAAAGACTGATCAAATTTATAAAAATGCTCTAAATCAGAAAGTTAATATACGAAAAGTAAATTCTGAAATGCTTGCTGTCTCTTTCGATGAAAGAAAAAACGTTTATAGAGTAAATCAATTATTAAAAATTTTTAATGCTGCAGAATCAATAAAAAAAGAGGATCCTTCAGTTAAATTACCTAATTTACCAAAAAATTTATTAAGAACTTCAAAATATTTAGAGCATCCAATTTTTAACTTATATCATTCAGAAACTGAAATGCTTAGATATCTTAAAAAGCTAGAGGATAAGGATATAGCATTAAATAGAACTATGATAGCACTTGGTTCGTGCACAATGAAGTTAAATGCTGCCGCTGAAATGATCCCGATTTCTTGGAAAGAATTTGCAGAACCTCATCCTTTTGTTCCAGTTGAACAAATGGAAGGTTTTAGAGATTTGTTTACTGATTTAAAAAATTGGTTAAGATCTATAACAGGTTTTTCCGGTGTTTCTCTACAACCTAATGCAGGCGCTCAGGGAGAATATGCAGGTCTAATGGTTATAAGAAAGTACCACTTAGATAGAGATGATGCTCATCGTAATATATGTTTAATCCCAAGTTCGGCACATGGTACAAATCCAGCAAGCGCACAAATGGTTGGAATGAAAGTCGTTGTTGTTAATTGTGATAAAGAGGGAAATGTAGATTTCGATGATTTAAAGAAAAAAGTAGAGCAACATTCAGAAAATCTTGCAGCTTTAATGGTAACTTACCCATCTACCCATGGAGTATTTGAGGAAAAAATAACTGATATTTGTGAGTTAGTTCATAAACATGGTGGACAGGTCTATATGGATGGAGCAAATTTAAATGCCCTTGTTGGAGTTGCAAAGCCTGGAAATTTTGGTCCAGATGTTTGTCATATTAATCTGCATAAAACATTTTGTATTCCTCACGGTGGTGGCGGACCTGGAATGGGACCTATAGCTTGTAAAAAACATTTACAAGTTTATCTGCCTAATCATCCAGTAATAAAAGATTGCGGACCAACAAGTGGAATTGGAGCAGTATCAGCTGCTCCTTGGGGTAGTTCAAGTATTCTATCAATCTCTTGGATGTATATTAAAATGATGGGATCAGAAGGATTAAAGCTTGCTACTCAAGTTGCAATTTTAAACGCAAATTATATTGCTCATAGACTTAAAGATCACTTTCCTATTTTGTACAAAGGTGCAAATGGCAATGTTGCACACGAGTGCATAATTGATATTAGAAATATTAAATCTGAAACAGGGGTAACTGAAGAAGATATTGCAAAAAGAATGATAGATTTTGGATTTCACGCACCAACTATGTCATGGCCTGTAGCTGGCACTATGATGATAGAGCCAACTGAAAGCGAAGGTTTATCAGAAATAGACAGATTTTGTGACACTTTAATTAAGATTAAACAAGAAATTGAAAAAATTAAATCAGGTGAATTTGATAAAATTGATAATCCAATTAAAAACGCTCCTCACACTGATACTGAATTATCATCAGATGTATGGGAACATAAATATTCAAGACAAGAAGCAGCATATCCTGCAAGTTTTTTAAAACAAAACAAATTTTGGCCTCCAGTTGCTCGGGTAGACAATGTTTATGGAGATAAAAATATATTCTGCACATGTCCAAGTATGGATGAGTTTAAAGAAGACGCAGCATAGCCTTAATGCGAATTGCAGTAATCGGATCAGGAATCTCTGGTTTATCAGCAGCACAAAAGCTTTCCAAAAAACATCATGTTGATTTATTCGAAAGTGAAGATCATTTTGGTGGTCATTCATATACTTTAGATACTTTAATTAATGGTAAAAAAGTTCCTGTAGATATTGGCTTTATTGTTTTTAATCATGAAACTTATCCAAATCTCATAAATTTTTTTAACGAATTAAAAATTGAAATTGAAAAAAGCGATATGTCATTTTCTGTTTCTGTAAAAGATACAAATTATGAATATTGTGGTAGAGGTTTAAACGGAATTTTTGCAAATAAAGCTAATCTTTTTAATTTAAAATTTTTAAAAATGTTTTTTGATATTATAAATTTCTACAAAAAGTGTGATCAAATTAAAAGTTTAAATGAAGAGATTACTCTTGGTGAATTTCTTGAAAAAAATAAATGGTCAAAAAATTTTATTAATTTTCATCTAATCCCAATGGTTTCTGCTATCTGGTCTATGCCCCCAGTAGAAGCAAATCAAATGCCAATTAAATTTTTTTTAAAATTTTTTCAAAATCATGGACTTTTTAAATTAAAAAATAGACCACAATGGTACACAGTCACCAACAGAAGTAGAACTTATGTAGAGAAAGTATTAACTCAAATAAGTGGAGAATATTTTAAAAATTATAAGATTAGTTCGATAAAAAGAAATAAAATTGGTGTTCAAATATATTACGGTGCTAGTAACGAATTTTTTGACTATGATAAAGTTGTCATCGCTACTCATGCAGACGATGCATTGAAAATTTTGAGTGAGCCGACTGAGGATGAAAAAAAAATACTTTCAAATTTTAAATATAAATCCAATCTAGCAGTAATACATACTGACGATGTATGTATGCCAAACAATAAAAAAGTTTGGTCTTCATGGAATTCCTCAGTTGATAAATCAGATATTAGTAAGACATCATTAACTTATTGGTTGAACTTATTACAAAATCTGAAGACAGAAAAAAATATTTTCTTAACCTTAAATCCTTTTTTTGAAATAGATCAAAAAAAAATCCTACAAAAAGTTACTTTTACCCACCCTTATTTTGATCAAGATGCTTTGAATAATCAAAAATTATTAAAAGAAATACAAAATAAAAGAAATGTATTGTTTTGTGGAAGTTATTTTGGTTACGGTTTTCATGAAGATGGAATAAAATCATCCATTAATATGATTGAAAACCTAAATGATTAAAAATTCCAATATTTACGAAGGTAAAGTAATTCATAAAAGATTTAAGCCAAAATATCACTTTTTTAAATACAACGTTTTCTCACTCTTTTTAGATCTTGATGAAATTAATTTGATACAAAAAAAAATTAAAATTTTTTCTAACAATAGTTTTAATATTTTAAGTTTTTATGACAAAGATCACGGACCTAGAGATGGTAGTGATTTAAAAGCCTGGGTAATAGAAAATTTAAAATCAAACAACATTCAATTTGAAAACATAAAGGTAAAATTGCTTTGTTATCCTAGAATATTTGGTTACGTATTTAATCCATTAAGTATTTTTTTCGTTTATGATAATCATTCAAAAATTATAGCTATATTGTATGAAGTTAAAAATACATTTGGTGAGCAACATACTTATATATTTAAAGTCAACGACGAAAAAATAATTACAAATAGCTGTGAGAAGAAGTTTTTCGTTTCACCATTTATTGAAATGAAAAGTAAATACAATTTTAGAATCCTCAAACCTGAAAAAATGTTATCCGTAATAATTGATCAAAGTGATAAGGAGGGAAAATTGTTATATGCTTCACAAGATGGGGTTGCAAAAGAAATTAACAATAAAAATATGCTTATATCTTATATTTCTCACCCTTTAATGACCTTTAAAGTTATTGCCGCAATTCATTTTGAAGCATTAAAATTATGGTTAAAGGGAGTTAAGTTAGTTAAAAAAAACATAAAAATAAAAAATAATATTACGTTTGAAAAAAAATGAATTTTAATCTTTTGTCAGATAAAATCGTATTTAATTCTCTAAAACTAATAAAGCATGGATTTCTTGAAATTCAAAATCATGACAGCAAAATATATAAGTTTGGTAATGAGAGTGAACAATTAAGAGCAAAGATTAAAATTAACAAACCTGGTTTAACACTTCAAATAATAAAATCGGGAAGTGTAGGACTTGCAGAAGCGTACATGCGAAATGAATTTGAAACAGATAATCTAACTAATCTAATAGAAATAACAGCTAAAAATATAAAAATTGTCTATAAATTTTCAGGTATTTTTGATTTATCAATGATTAATAAATTAAAGAGTATTTTCATAAAAAATAATAAGAGTAGAAGTAAGAAAAATATTTCAAAACATTATGATTTAGGAAATGATTTCTTTTCATTATGGTTGGATCCTTCACTTACTTATTCAAGTGCAATTTTTGAAAAACAAAAAGATGATTTATTTTCTGCTCAACTAAATAAATATAAAAAGCTTACAGAATTAATAAAGCCAAACGTAGGAAATAAAATTTTAGAAATTGGCTGTGGCTGGGGAGGCTTTGCTGAATATGTGGGTAAAAATTATGATGTAAAATTAGATTGTATAACAATTTCTAAAGAGCAATTTGAATTTTCAAAAAAAAGAATATTTGAAAATGGATTGAATGAAAAAGTGAATATATTTTTGAAAGATTATAGAGATGTAAAAGACAAATATGACTCTATCGCATCTATAGAAATGATAGAAGCGGTTGGGCAAAATTATTTAGTCAATTATTTTAAAAGTATTAAAAAAAATCTATCTGAGAATGGAAGGGCCGCGATACAAGCGATAACAATCGATGATAGTTTATTTGACAGATATAAAACCAAAGAAGACTTTATACAAAAATACATATTTCCTGGAGGTTTTTTGCCATCAAAAAGAAAATTATATGATTTATCTAGTAGCAACGGTTTAGAAATTAAAAAATACGAGTCATATGGCTCTCACTATTCCAATACTTTAAAAATATGGAGAGATGAATTCCTAAAAAAATGGGAAGAGATTTCAAAACATGGATTTGATAATAAATTTAAACGTATGTGGCATTTTTATTTGTCATATTGTGAAGCTGGGTTTAAATCAAAGAATATAGATTTAATTCAATTTTCCATGCAAAATAAAATTTAATATGATTAACAAAAAATTTTTTAAAGTATTTTTATTGATAATTTTCACAGGATTAATTACAAGCTGTATAAATAATCAATCTATGAAACCAGAAGATTTTAAAGATCAAAAACCAAGACTAATAATTGAAGAATATTTAAGCGGAAACGTCAAAGCTTGGGGTATACTACAAAACAGATCAGGTAAAGTTACAAGACAATTTTCAGCAGACCTAGACGGTAAGTGGGATGGCAAACAACTTATATTAGACGAAAAATTTATTTGGAATGATGGTGAAATACAAAATAGGCAATGGGTAATAGATAAAATTGATGAACATAATTACGAGGGAACTGCAGGCGATGTAGTTGGTAAGGCTAGGGGGTATTCATATGGCCCAGCATTTAAATTTGAGTATGTTTTGTTAGTTCCTGTGAAAGGAAAAAATATCAAAATTACTTTTGATGATTGGATATTTATGCAAGACGAAAGAGTAGCTATCAACAGAGCTAAGATGACAAAATTTGGAATTAAAGTTGCAGAGTTGACTGTGATGTTTGTTAAAGATTAATTTTATTTTTTTTGTAATTTAGTTAATTTCCGTATTAAATAAAAATATAGTCGATCAGGAATGATTTTTAAAAATTTAAGAATCAAAGTCAATTCTTTTGGATAATGTATTTCAAAATTAGAACCATTGATAAGTCCATCATAAATTTTGTCTGCCGAGTATTCTGGAGTTTTTAGAAACGGCATCTTAAAATCATTCTTATCAGTCATTGGTGTTTTGATAAAACCTGGAGAAACTAAACAAACCCTCACACCATATCTTCCAAAATCAAAATGTAAACTTTCAGCAAGATTACTTAAAGCAGCTTTGGATGGTCCATAGCCACTTGAGTTAGGTAAGCCTTTGTATCCTGCAATCGAAGATACAATGGTAATAATACCTTTTCCTCTTTCTCGAAAATGAGTTTCAACTGCTTTTATACAATTTAATGTTCCAAAAAAATTTACTTTAAATACATTTTCAATTTGTTCTACATCAATTTCTTTTTCTTTTTTTGGATCCCAAGTACCCGTAGAAAAAAAACAAATTTCGATGTCACCAAGTTCCTTTTTTATATTTTCAAAAACAGACTTACACTTTTCCTTATCATTTACATCAAGTGGAAAAGATTTAATATTTTGATGCTTATCTTCGATTTCTTTTAATAAATTTTCTCTTCTTGCAGAAATAGCAACTGTCCATCCATTATTAGCAAATTTTAACGCAAGTGCTTTGCCAATTCCTGTACTTCCGCCGGTGATCCAAATTACTTTTTTATTCATATTTAACTGCTGTATAGTACTTAAATGCTAAAAAATAAAATTTTATCTTTTATTCTATTTGCAATTACTACGTTTTCAGCTTCATTTATTGGAGGTTTGGTTACTATAAATTTTAAAGAACCTTGGTATTCAAATTTATCTAAACCTCAATACAATCCACCAGATTGGATATTTGTGCCAGTATGGACATTACTTTATTTATTTATGACAATAGCCATATGGAATGCGTGGCATAAAAACACAAAAAATTTAAATATTGTATTTTTATATTTCATTCATCTTTTTTTTAATACAACTTGGAGTGTTGTTTTCTTTGGTTTCCATAATATTTCTTTAGCAATTTTAAATCTTGTTGTGTTAATTATATTTATTGTTTTATTGGTATTTAAATATAAGAATATAAGTCAATTAAGCATGTACTTGATGATTCCATATTTGTTATGGTGTTGTTTTGCATTGCTTTTAAATATAAACATTTTTTTGATAAACTAATATGGATGATGTTGTAATAGTAGGTGGTGGTATAATTGGAGCTGCAACTGCATACTTTATGTCCAAAGAAGGCAGAAAAGTAAAAGTCATTGAAAGGGATCCAACTTATAAAACTGCATCATTCCCATTATCACTTGGTGGATTTAGACGACAGTTTTTTCAAAAAGAAAATATTCTTTTAGGAAAATTTGCAAGGGAATTTATATTTCAAATACCAGAATTATTGAAAACTGAAAAAAATCCAAATCCAACAGCTAGCATGGTGCCCAATGGATATCTTCTAATGTTTGGGCCAGATCATGCAGAAGAGCAATACAGAGCTTTAGAAAATCATAAAGAATGTGAAGCGGGTACAAAAAATATTAAAGGTTCTGAATTGAAAAACTATTTTCCTTACATAAATGAGGAAGGAATTGAGACTGCAACATTTACTGATAACAAGAGTGAGGGATGGATTGATCCATTTTTATTTCATAGCGCTTTAAAGCATAAAGCAATTGATCTTGGGGCAGAATTTATTAAGGGAGAGGTTAAGAGCCTATCTGAAATTAATGCAAAGACAATTATTTCCGCAGCTGGGTGCTGGACTAAGGAACTACTTGAAGATATTCCTGTAGTACCTCAAAAACATACAGTCTTTAGAGTTAAATGTCCTAAACATATTCCAGAGATGCCATTATCCGGAGATCTAACAACAGGAGTATATTGGCGACCAGAAGGAAAAGAATATTTAGCAGGTTCTCCAATTTCAGTTTTTGATGCAGAAGATCTCGAACCTGCATGGAATGATTTTGAAGAATTAGTTTGGCCTGCTCTTGCAAAAAGAATACCAGCATTTGAAGAACTCAAATTAACAGGTGGATGGGCTGGATATTATGATTGTAACAAATTAGATAATAATGCCGTAGTTGGAAAACATCCAAAATATGAAAATGTTTACATGGCCTCAGGATTTACTGGCAGAGGTTTAATGCAAGCACCAGGAATTGGTAGAGCTCTAACTGAATTAATAACTACAGGCAGTTATCAAACTATAGATATTAGTGTTTTCGCAGTCGAAAGAGTATTAAATAGTTCTGCAAGACCTGAGCCCTACGTCTTATAATTTTTTTACGTAAACTCCCATCATCCCATTAAAAAAAGATACAGCAATTATAAGAATTTGACCTTTTAGTGAGTAAAAATCAAATGATGGATAAAAACTGATAGCTATACTCAAAAAAATATAGGTTAATAAAAAGGGTCTATAAAATTTCTTTAAAAATTTCATAAAAATTCTAATTAAATTTTTACAAGCATTTTTCCTATGTTTTTACCTTCTAATAAATCAATGAATGATTTTGGCGTATTTTCTATACCCTCGTAAACAGTTTCTTTAAATTTAATTTTATCTTCTAATAGCCATTTAGCCATATCGGTTTCAAACTGTTCTCGATCATCTTCATGATCAAAAATTATAAAACCTTTAATAGTTAGTCTTTTTACAAGAACATGAGCCATATTTTTTAAACCAGAGCCAGGATTAGTTGCATTCATTTGGGATATCCTTCCACAAATTACAATTCTTCCAAAGTTCTTCATTTGAAAAATAGCTGACTCTAAGAAATCACCACCTACATTATCAAAATATAAATCAAATCCTTCAGGACAAACTTCTTTAAGATGCAAAACAAGATTTTCAATTTTTTTATAGTTAAACGCATGATCAATTTTTAAATCATTTTTCAGCCATTTAACTTTTTCATCAGATCCTGTACTTGCAATTACTTTACAACCCATATTTTTTGCAATTTGACAAACAGTAGATCCAACACTACCTCCAGCTGAAGAAACAAGGATTGTTTGACCTGGTTTTAATTCACCATGTTTAAAAAGTCCTATATAAGCTGTATGACCTGTCATTCCAAGTGGACCCAGATATGTTTGTATAGGAATATTCATTGGCTCAATTTTTTTTAGATCATTGGAATTACAAACAAAGTAATCTCTCATTCCGAAATTACTAAAAACAATATCTCCTTCTTTAAAATTTTTGTCTTTAGACTCTTTAACTATACCTAAAGCATAACCTTCCATCTCTTCACCAATATTAAAAGGCGGTTTATAGTTTTTTCTTTCAGTCATCCTTGCCCTCATATAAGGATCAACTGAAATCCATAAATTTAAAACCAATATATTGTTCTTAGTATCTAAAGATATCTCCTTAGTTTTTATTTCAAAGTCAGTTTCTTTTGGTAAACCTGTAGGGATATAGTTTTTTAAAGCTACAAATTTGCTTGTTACAGGCATTAATTATGATCCCCAAATAATATCAAGTATTCTTTCTCTTTTGCATGCTTTCTTATATTTTAAATAATTTTCTAAATATACTTGATAGTAATCTTGATGTTTATCCTCTGCTTTGTAAAAAATCTCAAATTCTTTAACATATGTGACTACCTTCTTTTTAAATTTCTTTTCTAATCTTTTTATATCTTTATCAATTAAATCTTTCTGATAATCGTTTTCATAAAATGCTACAGATCTGTAGCTGTATCCTTTATCGCAAAACTGACCATAAGCATCAAATGGATCAATATTAAGCCAGAAATTTTTTAAGAGTTCTTTATAGGATATTTTCTCTTTGTCATAAATTATTTCAACAACCTCAAAATGACCAGTATCTCCATAAGTGACTTCCCTATATGTTGGATTTGCAGTGATCCCTCCTGAGTAACCAGATATAACTTCTTCTACACCTTCCAACATTTCAAAAGACTCTTCCATGCACCAGAAGCAACCTCCTGCAAAATACGCTTTATCTTTTGAATGAGAGAATGATGTCGATACAAGAAATAATAGTAAAAAGTAGTAAAATAACCTCATATCTAAAATATATAATAATGAGGGTTTAAATCTATGGTATTAAAGGTAGCTACTTATCTAAGTAGCATACCTTTAATAAATCTATTTTATTTTTTTTGATATTTAGCAGCTTCTTCTGATCCACTAGTTGCAGACCCTTTACTGTAAGAATGCGCACCCATTCCTGCTAATTGGCCATCTTTTACGATCAAATATTGATTTCTAATTTCTTTTCCTTCAAAGAAACATTCCAATATTTCTCTAACACCATCTGCATATCTTGCTTGAGCAGATAAAGATGTGCCAGAAGTGTGAGGTGTCATTCCATGATTTGGCATTGTTCTCCATACATGGTCGTTTGGAGCAGGCTGTGGAAACCATACATCACCTGCGTAACCACTTAGCTGTCCACTTTTTAGGGCTTTAGCTATTGCATCTCGATTACAAATTTTACCTCTTGCAGTGTTAACTATGTATGCTCCTTTTTTCATTTTACTTATCATTTCATCATCAAACAAATTTTCAGTTTCAGGATGAAGTGGGCAATTAATTGTAACAACGTCGCAAACTTTTACCATAGACTCTACTGACTCATGAAAAGTTAAGTTTAGTTCTTTTTCAACACTGTCAGGTAATTTATGTCTGTCAAAATAGTGCAAATGAACATCAAATGGTTTCATTTTTCTAAGTGCATCTAATCCGATCCTTCCAGCAGCAACGGTTCCTATATGCATTCCTTCAACGTCATAACTTCTTTGAACAGCATCTGCAATATTCCATCCACCTTCATTAACTATTCTATGTTGATTGTGATAATCTCTAACCATTGAAACAATCATCATTACTATGTGTTCAGCAACTGATCTAGAATTACAGAAAGTTACTTCAACAACATCAATTTTATTATCCATTGCTGCTTGTAAATCAACGTGATCAGAACCTATTCCTGCTGTTATTGCCATCTTAAGGTTTTTAGCTTTAGCGATTCTTTCTTTAGTTAAATAATAAGGGAAAAATGGTTGAGAGATAACAATGTCAGCATCAACAATATGTTTATCCGCTTCGCATCCATCTCCATCTTTACTGTTAGTAACAACCAACTCGTGTCCATTACTCTCTAAAAACTTTCTCAAACCAAGTTCACCTGAAACACAACCAAGTAATTGGCCTGGTGTAAAATCTCTTCCTTTAGGCGATGGCAATGTCATTCCATCTGGATATTTCTCTAATTTTGGTAAATCCGACAGAGGATAAGATTTAGGCATTCCTCCTTTTGGATCATCATACAATACACAAAGTACTTTCATTTTTACTCCTATTACTAGCTTCTTAAAGCTGAATTATTAATTATTATTTGAAAAGACTAGCACAAGTTAAATAGGACTAGCAAACAAATTGTGTTTATTTTGGGTAATTCCTTTTAGCAATAAATTTGTTCAAGATTATGCCAAAAACTATCACAATAATTGATCCGCTTATAACTGGGGATATTAAATATTCAAAAGAAACTGATCCCATGATCACAATTATAGGATTCCCTCCTGCAGGAGGGTGGGTTACATTAAGAATGATCATTAATCCGACTCCTATTCCAACAGCAACAGGTATAATAATATATATCGGAAGTGGAACGAAATTCACAAATATCACACCAACAAGTGAAGTTAAAAAATGACCAAAAAATATATTTTTAGGTTTTGCAAAAGGACTTTCTGGATACCCATAAAGCAAAACCATTGTAGAACCAAAGGAAGCAATCAAAAATAATCCATAAGGTGTTTTATAAGTAAGCAATGACAAAACCCCAATTGTCAAAGTAGAAAATATTGCAGCGATAACAGGTTTTTTAATATCTAAATTATTCATCAATGCTGAGTTTCTTAAGTGCAATTAATGGCATTAATACACAGTTTTTTCTAGATATATTTTTTTTATTAAACAATTTATTAAATTTATTTAGATTTTTTGGCAAAGGTTTAATTTCATTTTCAAAATAATCGATAAGATTTTTTAATAAATAATTAATTTTATTTTTACTTTTTTTGATAAGTTTATGAGATATTAAGCTTGCAGAAGCTTGACAGTAAACACAGGATTTTGTCTGATACCCAATATCTTGTATTATATTTTTCTTAATATTAACTCTCATTTCAATTATATCGCCACAAGTTTTATTTTTATATTTCGATCTATGAGTGTAATCTTTCAATATTTTATTATTAGTCGTGTCGGATGCAATTTTTATTATATCTAAATCCATATTTATTTAATAATATCACTAAAAATTTATAAAAAATAAATTAATTTATGCCTGATTTAAAAAATCCTAAAGTAGCTATTCCAATTGTTTTATTTGCAGGCATACTTTGGTCTTTTGGACCATATGTTGTAAGACATATAGATCAACCCGAAACTGTCCCTTGGCAATACTTGTTTGCAAGAGGCATTGTTATTTTTTTATTGCTCAATGTTTACTTATTCTTGGAAGAAGGAATTTCATTTTATAAAAATTATTTAAAAATTGGGATATCTGGAATTATAGGTGGTGTTGGTTTAGGAACAGCAATGATAACTTTTATTTGGTCAATTACTAACACGACAGCAGCAGTAACTTTATTATGTTTAGCTGCAATGCCTTTTATAACCGCACTACTTGGTTTTCTTTTTTTGAAAGAAAAAATATCAATCACAGTTTGGATATCAATTTTAGTTGCAGCATTTGGTATAATTGTAATGGCCTACGGTAATACTGGAGAAAATTCTTTAATGGGTCTAATATTTGGATTAGTATCAGCTCTAGGTTTTTCAATTTTTTCAGTAAGTCTGAGATGGAGAAAACAAACCCCCAAGTTTACAACTGTTGCTTTAGCTGGATTATTTTGTTTTTTATTTTCAACAGTTATGCTTTTAAATAATGATGCAAATTTCTTATCTTCAAACAAAAATGAAGCATTATTTGCCACTCATGGAACACTTGTGTGCATGGGCTTAATTCTTTATTCAATTGGGTCTAAACATATTCCTGCAGCTGATTTAACGCTATTGTCTTTGACTGAAGTAATAGGAGGAATATTTTGGGTTTGGCTGCCATGGCTTGGAATAAATGAAATTCCTTCAACTAATACAATTATTGGTGGCTTCTTTATTTTTTTAGCTATTTTTTATTATAGTATGATAATGCAATCTAATAGAAGATTTATTGGATTAAATTAATTTTGCATGGTTCAAAATAATAAGATTGTTAATAGTTGGAATGAATGGGATCCATTAAAACATGTAATTGTTGGAAGAGCAGATGGTACTTGTATTCCAGCACCTGAACCTGCTTTAGATGCTAAAGTTCCAGAAGACTCTGATATGCGAGGAACTTATGGTCCAAGAACTAAGGACACTGTCGATAAAGCTAATGAACTATTAGATAACTTTTCAAATTTGCTTGAAAAAAGGGGAATAAAAGTTGATAGACCAACACCTTTAGATTTTAATCAACCAACATCAACTCCTGACTGGAAAGCCGAAACTATGTTTGGATGTATGCCACCTCGAGATGTTTTGTTAACTGTGGGAAATGAAATATTAGAAGCTACAATGAGCTACAGGTGCAGATGGTTTGAGTACCTATGTTACAGACCATTATTAAAAGACTATTATAATAAAGATCCAAATATGAGACATGAGTCAGCTCCAAAGCCTAGATTAACAGATGCAGACTATAGAAAAGACTATTTATCAGATAAAATTGGTGTAACAAAAAGACTTGAATGGACAGAAAATAAATACTTTGTCACAACTGAGGAAGAGCCATTATTTGATGCCGCAGATATTCTAAGATTTGGAAAGGATTTAGTTGTACAACATGGATTTACAACTAACTTAAAAGGAATTGATTGGATAAAAAGACATTTTAAGGATCATAGAGTTCATGCTGTAAATTTCCCAGGCGATCCTTATCCAATTCATATTGATGCAACCTTTACCCCAATTAAAGAAGGGTTAATTATTAATAATCCACAACGAAGACTTCCAAAAGAACAAAGAAAATTATTTGAAGATAATGGATGGGAAATTATTGATGCTGCACAACCTGCTCATAATACCCCACCACCACTTTGTTACTCTTCAGTATGGCTATCAATGAATGTTTTAGTTCTTGACCCTAAAACTGTATGCGTTGAAAAAAGTGAAAAATATCAAGCTGAACAATTAGATAAATTAGGTATGGAAGTTATTCCTGTAGAGTTGAGAGATGCATATGCTTTTGGTGGAGGCCTTCATTGTTGTACAGCCGATGTTTATAGAGAAGGTACTTTAAAAGATTATTTTCCAAAACAATAAAATGAACGCAAAAATTAATACAAAACGCAAAAGAGTAAAATTTGCTTCAGACAATGTGACAGGAGCTTGTCCAGAAGTTTTGGATGCAATTATCAAAGCAAATGATGGTATTGCTCCTCCGTATGGTAACGATGAAATTTCAGGTGTGTTACAAGAAAAATTTTCTAAAATTTTCGAAAAGGATGTAATTGTTTACCCCACAGCATCAGGAACTGCATCAAATGCTTTAGCACTTTCTGCTCTATCTCCATCATTTGGAAATATTTATTGCCACAAATTTTCTCATATCAATGTTGATGAGTGTGGAGCTCCTGAATTTTATACAGGTGGAGCAAAACTTGTTCCATTAAACGGTAAAGACGGCAAAATAACAGTTGATGAGCTAAATGATAATATTGGAGGGTTTGGAATTGTGCATCACACTCAACCATCTATTGTTAGCATAACTCAAGCAACAGAAACTGGTGAAGTTTATACTTTAGATCAAATTAGAAATATCTCTGAAATTGCACATAAAAAAAAATTAAAAGTACATATGGATGGTGCTAGGTTCGCTAATGCACTTGTTTCACTCGATGTTACTCCAGCAGAAATGACATGGAAATCAGGAATTGACATATTATCTTTTGGAGCAACAAAGAACGGATGTATAGCAGCTGAAGCAATTATTATATTTAATAAGGAATTAGTTGGCAATTTACCTTTTTTGTTAAAAAGATCCGGTCATCTATTGTCTAAAATGCGTTTTGTTTCTGCACAATTAGATGGATATATCTCAAATGATGTTTGGTTAAAAAACGCAAGACACGCAAATCTAATGGCAAAAAAATTAAGCGATGGTTTAGTTTCTAGTAATCAAGTTAAACTTGAATATCCAACTGAGGCAAATGAAGTTTTTGTTAAACTCCCAAAAAAAATGGTTGAGCATTTAAATACTGAGGAATATATGATGAGCAATGAGGAATTAGGCGGCAAGACAGTTAGACTTGTTACAGCTTGGAATACTAAAAGTAGTGAAGTAGACGAGTTTTTAAAAACTATATCTAATTAACTAGGATTTTCTTTTAAAAATTTAATATAGTTGATTACTTCATCAAATTTGTCATCAGGAATATCTTTATAAGTAGAATTAAATTTGTTTTTTACACATATTGCTACATGAGCATATGGATTTCTTCCTTTTGGATGATTTGGATGATCAGGAAGTTGACCATCCAAATAATCGCCAGCTTCCTGAATAATTTTCCAGAGTTTACTTGCGTTTTCTTTGTTCATACAACCTAAATTCTTGTTTTATCTCCAAATGTTCTAGTTTGGGGACTAGTATCCCACATTATCCTGGAAAATTAAACGTATAAATAATGAACACAACTATTATTAGAAATATTATACAATATATTATCAAAACATTATTATAACTTGACTTATGCCACACGGCACAATATATTATAATTATGAAAGATAAAAAATTTAGAGAACTAGCAAAATCAAGAGTTAATAAAGCAATTAAATCTATACAGTTAATTGGAAACTTAGCGAATAGAAGTCATTATAATTATACAGAAGATGAGGCTGACCAAATAATTAACGCATTAGAAAAAGAACTTAAGACTACAAAGCAAAAATTTAAAAATTCTTCAAATGGTAGAAGAAGGGATGCTTTTGATTTTGAATGAGTGATATAGATATAAGTAAAGCTAATAATTTGACCGATTTAAGCAAAGATGTTCTTTTAACACTTGCAGTTGGTTATCTAGGTGGGTTAAAGAAAAAAATTTATACTGAGGAAATTACTGTTAAAGCATTTGAATGGAACCCCTTAGAATTTAGTTGGAGTATTTCAAAATATAAAAAATATCCAGATAAAGAAGCTGCAAGGAGGCCATTATTAAATGCTAGAGATAAATATGGTTTCATTAGTGGAGCATATGCTCGTGATTTACTTAAGGATGGATGGAAACTCACCAGAAAAGGATTAAAGCTATATGAGTCTCTGTCACACTTAATAGATACAAGGCCACATTCCTCTAAACTAAGTAAAAAAGAAACTAGTCTTCTTAAAAAAAGAATAAAACAAAAAAAGTTATTTAAAGATTTTAATAAAAATCCTGAGATAGATATAAATAGTTATCAATTGGCAGAATTTTTAGACAGCACACCTGATAATATTTACAGCTTGAGAAGAAATTTTTATGATCTGTATACGGATATAGAATTTATAGAGGACAAAAATATTGATTTGTTTTTTAAAAAGTTAAAAGATGAATTTAAAGACATATTAGATGAAAAGCAGTTTATTCAAGATCAAAAAGTTAAGGAAAAATCAAAAGTATGAGTTCTGAAATAAAATCAATAAAGACAGGTAAAGTAAAGGCAGATTCGGACAGATATATCAAAACATCAAGAAGAGAAGGTGTGAAAAATATATTTGATGCAATAGTTGAAATTTTAACAAACTCTGGAGACTCGTATTTTAGAATTTGGAGAAATAACAAGTCTGGAACTGATCCATATGGAAGAATTCTAATAGAGTTTCATAGAAGCGAAAATAAACCTTATTTAAGGATAACTGATAATGCTGAGGGCCAAGATGGTGCTTCATTAGAAAGAAATTATGGAAACTACAGAAAAAGACTTAGTCAAAAGGGTGACAGAAGCTTTATGGGTAAAGGTGCTAAAGATTGTACTAGTCTTGGAGCTATTGAAATAGAATCGATAAAGGATAACAAATATAATCGAATATATGTCGATCAAAATCTTAAGTACACGCTTGATAAAACCAAATCTGCAAGCTCACAATTAAGAAAAAAAACCCGTTTGAAAAAAAATGGAAGTGTATTTACGCTTCATATTAATAAAGATGAATCCTTGCCCCAGGTAGGAAGTATTCAAAAAAGTTTATCATGGCATTTTGGAATTAATAAATATATCCATGAAGAATCTGAAGGAGCAAAAGTTTTATTTCACAGTTCAAATAAAGATGAAAAATTTCAAATAATTTACAAAGAACCAGGGGAAAGTGAAATTGTATTAGATGAAAAGATTTCAATTGAAGGTTACCCAGATGCAAAAGCACATCTAATAATTAAAAAAACCAAAACTCCATTTGAGCACTCTGAGAAACCATTTACAAAACATGGAATAATTATTCAGTCAGAAACAGGAACAGGAAGTTATGAAAGAACAATTTTTGATGAGTCATTAAGAGAAGAACCTTTAATTTATAATTATTTTGGATACTTGAAGACAGACTATATCAGTAACCTGATGGAGGATTTTGATGAAAGAGCGATGCAAAATAAAAAACCAGATACAAAAAATCCTTTTTTAATTCTTGATGAAAATCGAATGAATGGTCTTAATAAAATGCATCCATTCACAAAGAAATTATTTAAATTACCAACCACTAGATTTAAGCAAATTATTTTAGATGAAAAAGCAAAGCTAAGAAAAGAGCAAAATAAAATTGAAAACAATGAAACAGATAAATTATTAAAAAAATTAGCTAAGACATTTGATGATTTTATTAAAGACGAGGCAGATTTAGACGAAAGTACTGAAAAAGGAGATGTTGATAGATTTAATAAAAGAGGCGTGATTGTTGTCCCACCTTTTATTTCCATGATGAAAGATGAAGAAAAAACAATCGGTTTCTATATTAAAGAAAGCAATATATCAAAAGGTGATTACAGTTGTGAAGCTAAGGTTTCTCTAGGAAAAGAAGCTCTAGAGATAGAAGAAAGTAAATTAAAATTAATAAAATCTGAAAAAGATGAAGATGTTTATTTTTGTAAATTTAAAATAAAAGCATTGTCTGAATTTAAAAATGGAGAGTTACAGTTTTTTAATGGTAAGAATTTAAAAACATCAATTAACTTTACTATCAAAGAAGATTTAACTAGAGAATTCGAAAACGAATTAGAATTTGAGAGAAAAACTTACACTGTTAAATTAAATAAAAGAAAAAAAATAAGAATTTTAGCAAAAGCACCAGATTTTATTGATAAAGAAACAGAAGTTATTTTTGCAAATTCAGACCATGCATCAATAGCAATAATTGGTAACAATAAACAAATTATGAAAAAAATACCTAAATCGAATTATTTTGCTGCAGAGATAAATATTGAAGGAAGAAGACTTAATTCATCTTCAAATATTACAGTTGAATTATTTGGTATGACAGCAAATTGTAAAGTCAGTGTTGTCGATAAAGATGATTCAGAGGGATTAAAATTTGAAATCAAAGATGAGGAATATGGTAACTTTAGAGCAATATGGGATTTAAAGAATAAAAACCTATTAAAAATAAGCGCTAAGCACAAGCAACTTAAAGATATTTTAGGAGATCCGGAACAAAACTATCCTGGGCAAAAATCTTTATTATTTAAAATATTACTTGTTGAAATTCTTGCAGATGTAATGTCATGGAAAAAATTACAATTGTCAGTTAGAAAAGAACCTCATTTATATAAAAATTGGCAGGATCAGAGAGATATTGAAATACTATCTGATGATGTAAAGGGTCGATATAATAATTTTAGAAATATGGCGTTGTTTGCAGCTTTACCTTTAATAGGTCCCCTAGAAAATGAAATTAAGAGTCAAAATTAAGCTGTGATTTGTATTGAAAAATTTTTTAAAAAAAAAGATCGATTTGAAGAAGTTGATAAATACATTACAAATATTTTAGATAAAATAAGTATAGATAAGGAAGTTGAAGTTATAGTCAAAATCATTCATTTAAAAAAAAATGTATCTGTATTGCTTAAGATAAAAGACACAACTCTACATTAAGCATTATGTTTTATCTTTAAATGTTCTAGTTTGGGGACTAGTTTGTTACTTAAATTGATGAGTCTTAATGCGAATTATTTTCAATTAAAATTTAATTATCCGCTTAAATAGTGTGAAGTAGTGTGAGGTAGTGTCAGGTGGTGTGTACCACTAGCACCTTAAATAATCGCCAGCTTCCTGTATCATTTTCCACAGTTTACTTGCGTTTTCTTTGTTCACAAAAATCTAATCTTTGATTTATCTCAAAAAGTTCTAGGATTATTTAGATTAATAGAGAATCAACAAATTCCCAATCTATAAGATTATCAACAAATTTATCTAAATATTCAGGTCTTCTATTTCTATAATCAATATAATATGAATGTTCCCAGACATCACAACCAAGTATTGGTTTTAAGTTATCAATTAAAGGATTAGCAGCATTAGCTGTTTTTGTAACAACCAATTTATCATTATTTAAAGATAACCAACACCAACCTGATCCAAATTGAGTTATACCTGCTTGTTTGAATTCATCTTTGAATTTTTCAACACTTCCAAAATCTTCAATAATTTTTTTCTCAAGTTTTGACGGAATATTCCCACCACCTTTTGGCTTCATGCACTTCCAAAAAAGATTATGGTTCCAATGCTGGCTTGCATTATTAAATATTCCAGCTTTTGAGTTATCTTTTGAGCTTTTAACAATTATATCTTCCAATGACATTTCAGCCAAGTCCGTATCTTTTATAAAATTGTTAAGATTTGTTATGTAGGTTTGATGATGTTTTCCATGATGTAATTCTAATGTTTCTTGTGACATTATTGGAGACAAAGCCTCATTAGAATAATTTAGTTTTGGTAATTCAAATGTCATAGTTATTTTTTATAATATTTCCTTGTAAATAAACTTAATTAAGTTGACGCAATTAAATACAAAATTAGTTTTCTAAAGCGTTTTCTTCTCTCATAAGAATGGGTCGACCATCTTGAGCAGTGTTTAAAGGTATAATTTTACCATTGTATCTTGCGCATAACGTAGGTGCACTTCTCACCTGTTCTCCCAAATTTACTTCTAAATCTGCTATAACTAATTCAATCCCTTTCAATATACTCAATATCTTCATTATTCCTCCGTTTTATGATGATGGTTTAAATATTAAACACAAACCGTTATTACAATATCTCTTTCCTGTCGATCCAGGACCGTCTTCAAAGACATGACCATGATGGGCACCACATTTTGCACAATGGTACTCAATTCTTTTCATGCCAAAGCTATAATCAACCTTAGTTTTAAAAGCTCCAGGAAGAGCTTCTGTAAATGATGGCCAACCAGTTCCACTATCAAATTTTGAACTAGACTTAAATAGTTTAGCTCCGCAATTTGCACAGTGATAAAAACCTTCTCTTTTCTCGTAATTAAGAGGGCTTGAGAATGGTCGTTCGGTTGCTTCCTCAAACATTATTTTTTTTTGAGCTTCTGTTAAATTTTGATTAATTATTTTTTTGGTTTCAGCTAATGAAATTTTGTATGGAAAAATACTGTATAATAATGATCCAAATATAGATAATTTTATAAATTTTCTTTTGTTCATAACTTTCTTAATAGATCAATATTACTTTATTTGAATGAGATATTTTGACAGTTTCGATTTTAAATTGGTAGCCCCATAATTAATGAAGCTACCAGTAAGATTATTGTCCAGGAACTTTATAGCCACTTGATACTTTTGTTGCATGATTTGCAATATCATTCATTGGTGTTTCCTCACAAATAGCGATATTTTTAAGTGCACCACTTCCTTCAGTAGCCATTTTTATAGCTGCCATTTGCTCAAATGTGCCATGAGTTTCAACTATAAAGTCATAGGGTCCTCTTAAATATGTGTAAGATTTCATTTCAGCTCCAACACTTTCAGAACACTTTCTAGCAACTTCAGATCTATCTGATCCAGGATCTTTTAAAAAGCCTGCGAATGCTTTCTCTGTAAAATTTCCCATTAAAAAAAATTTAGCCATAGATACCTCCTTCAAATGTATTATAGCACTTAAAATAATTTTTTTTAATATTTTATTGATCTATAAAAAATTTATTCTCTTCCAATTTGTAATAATTGTGGTGGTTCAAATACTCCACTTTGTATTTCACTGTTTGATATATTTATCATGGATTTGGCAACTATTTCTGCATTTATCGATTTATATTTTTTTAAATCTCCAACTAAAATTGGTGATATACATTTCATGGCAAAAATACCTATTTTTTCTCCCAATCTTTCCTCTATTCTTTTTCCAATTAAAAATGAAGGTCTAATTACAATAAATTTTTTAAAGTTTAGTTTTCTTAATTCTTCTTCAGCCATACCTTTATTTTTTAAATACAAATTTGTTTTTTTTGAACTGGCACCCAATGAAGAAATATAAGTAAAATTTTGTACATTATTATCGCTACAAATTTTTCCAATTGTTATAGGTAAATTGTACTCAGTGTTAATATAATCTTGTTTGTTAGGTGTTTTTTTTCTTGTAGTGCCAATACAAAAAAAACAATCATCGCCTTTTATTTCTGATTTAATATTTTCTAATTTTGTAAAATCTGTTTGAATAACTTCTATTTTGGGATCAATTTTTGAAGTAGAAGATCTTACAAAAACCTTAATTTTTTTATATTTTTGATCATTAGTTAACAGTTTAAGTAATATTCCACCAATTAATCCAGTTGAGCCGAATATTAATGCTGTTTTCATAATTTTGAACTTACACTAAATTTTCTTAAATTCGTTTAAATTATTTGGTTCATCTATTGGTTCAGTTGAAGGATTAAGTTCTATACCGGCTGGAGTAATAGTTTGAGGCATAGGTACAAATTGTGAATCGGGGTTATCACCAGACTCTCTAACTTGCATTCTATATATTCCAAATAAACCAATAAATGAATGAAATATAATTAAGAAAATAAAAAATCCATTTTCTCCTAAAAATTCCATGAATAATGAGCACATAAAAGGACCGCAAATTGCACCAAGACCAAAAACAAATTGTAATCCTGCTCCTGCTGCTACAAATTTTTCTTTTGGTATAAAATCATTTGTGTGTGCAAAAATTAATGCAAACATTGGTAGACTACAAAAAGAAAAACACATTATACAGATATAAAAAAATAATTTTGATGTAGCTAAACCTGCAGGCATATACATTTGACCCGAAGAAATAATCGCCAAAAAACAAAATAAAGCTGCTCCAAATGTTGTATAAATAATTACAATTCTTCTATCCAAAACATCTGATAATTTTCCAATTGGCCATTGAGATATAGCTCCAGATATCGCAAATAAAAATGTTACTATTGATACTTCTAAAATACTAAAATTCATCGATGTAGCATAAACTGCAATCAATGAGAAAACAGCAGAATGTGATATTCCAATTAAAAACGAACTTACAACACCAAATGGTGATGATTTATAAACTTCCTTGAGTTTCATACCTGATATTTTTTTAAAGTTTGGAGCCTTTCTTTTTGTTAATAATATTGGAACAAGAGACAATGACATAAATAAAGATATCAATATAAAAGGTTGAAAGTTTTCTGGTTTACTAAAGTTTATGAAAAACATTCCAATCGCCATAGAGGCATACATAACAATCATGTAAATTGATAAAACACTACCTCTATTCTTATTTGTAGATCTATCATTTAACCAGCTTTCAGCAATTGTATAAAGGCAAACCATGCTAAATCCAGAAATCATTCTAAGCACAAACCATGAAATAGGATTTACAAAAATAGAGTGTAATAAGACCACAATTGAAGTGACAGAAGCAAAAGCTGCGAATACTCTAATATGTCCAACTCTATGAATTAATGATTGTATAATTTTTGCTCCAATAAAATATCCAACAAAATATCCAGAAAATAAAAAACCTGTCGATGATAGACCAAAATTTTCTTTAACTGCTCTAACACCTAAAAGAGTACCTTGAAAACCATGAGCTAGCATTATAAATGCCATACCCATAAAAAGAGCCCAAGAGTTTTTTATAATTTTGTTCATAAAATTAGCGGTGTTTATGGGCGATCTAATTTTAAATCAAGACAAATTTGTGACAAAAAGAAAAATAATTTTATTTAGAAGAAGATTTTAATTTTAGATATGAGTGAACAGCTATAGTGAATATAATTACAAGTCCACCAACTATTGTCTCTATACTCGGCTGTTCTTTGATAACTAACCAAACCCAAATGGGTCCTAAAATGGTCTCTAGAAGAAAAAACAGATTCACTTCCTCGGCAGGTATAAATCTTGGAGCAATCGTCACCAAAACGAATGGTATTGCTACACACAAAATACACATTAAAGGTATATAAATCAGGTCTTTTTCAACTAACTCATAACTTTCAACGAAAAAGAAAGCAAATAGAGCTACTGTAAGCTTACCAACAACTGCTGAAGGTAGTAAATCTCTATCTTTTGCTGACCTTATTATTACCGCGTTGGTGGCGAGTCCAAAAGCTGTAGTTATACCCATAAGATCACCAAATAAGTTACCCATCTCTAGAGAGTCGTAAAATATATATATTACAGCAACTAAAGTAATGGCTATAGCTACCCAAGTCTTCTTATCGGGAACCTCTTTTAAAAATATTGCACCAAGGATTGCCGAAAGCATGGGTGCCATTGCAATCATTATTAATGTATTTGCTACATTTGTATTTTGGATTGAAATTATAAATGTGATGTTACAAATCGAAAAACTTATAATATAAAAAATACCAGCATAACCAACATTCAAAAATGCTTTAATAAAGTTTTTTTTATAAAATATAAGAAGTCCAATTAATACAGCTACAAATGGTATCGCACCTCTATAAAACAATAATCCCCAAGTATCTATAGAAGATAATCTTATAAAAAGTGAATCTGGTGTGATAAACATCACAGCTATAAATGCAAGAGATGATCCTTTTTGCTGATTTGATAAGATTTTCAACTATAAACCTTTCCAAAAAGTCTTAGCCAAGTTTATCTGAGATAAATCAAAGTATGTTTTTATACCTGTTGGTGATGTTACATTTATATCTCCATTTAACTTTCCATCAATAAAGTCTATTCCTGCAAAGTAAATTCCGTCTTTCTTAATTTTTTTTGCAATTATATTTGAAATTTTTAGCTCTTTATTACTTAAAAATGCGATTTTAGGTTTTGCACCTTTGCTCATATTGCTCAATATTGATCCTGATTTTGGAACTCTAGATATAGCTCCGCAAACCTTACCATTTATAATAAAAACTCTTTTATCTCCAAACCTAATTTTATTTAAAAATTTTTGACACATAATGTGACCGTGCTTTTTCAATATTTGTTTTATTTTAAGTAAATTAAGCTTCCCTGAAATAAGATTTATATCATTGCCACCATAGCTATGAATAGGTTTAATTATTATCTTTTTATGTTTTTTAAAAAATTTTTTAATTTCAATCAAATCTTTAGTAAATATTGTATCCGCCATATAATTTTTAAAATTTAAAGAATAAAATTTTTCTGAAATATTTCTTACTGAAGTAGGATCATTAATAATTTTTGTTTTATCTTTGATTCTATCTAGCATTAATGTTGTAGAAATATATTCCAAGTTAAAAGGTGGATCCTGTCTGATTAAAATATATTTTGCAAAGGATAAGTCTAATTTTGATTTTTTTATAATTTTATAAAATTTCTTCTTTGAATAATCAATTTTAATAAAATATCCTTCACTTACAGTTTTTCCTCTTATATTCGATAAATTTTCTGGATAATAATAAAATAATTTATAACCCTTGTTTTGAGCTTCATTAGCTAAAAAAATAGTAGTATCTGTTTTGATATTTATTTTTTTTAAATTATCACCTTGTATAGCAACAATTTTATTGGTCATATAAATCATTCAAATTTTCGGAATTTGAATACTTACTTATTATATTATCAGCATTTGTTTTTTTACTTTTTACAATTTTTTCTAAGTGATCTAAAAACTTTACTTCACTTAATTTTTTTCTATTTAAAAAGTCTCTCTTTTTTAATCCTGATTTTGATATGTCTAATAGTCTCTCTGCCCAATACGAAATATCCTTGCCCATCAAATTAGTTTTCAAGCCGTTTTTAGGGGCATTTTTATAAGCTGAAAGCACTTCATTAGCTTCCCAATTTTTAATTAAATCTAAAGCTTCTTCAAGATTTCCATAAAGTAATCCAGTGAATAGGGCAGGACCAGCACATAAACACTCCCATCCACACGCATCCATTGATCTTAATTCGATATATTGTTTTAATCTGTTCTCTGTAAATATTGTTCCTAAATGTGTATCAAGATCGTTAGTACTAGGAATTTTATTTCCAATTTCTTTAATTTCTCCATTCATAAAGTTTTTAAATAAATATTTTTTTCCAGATATATAATTACCTTCACTTTGTAAAAATAAGATTGGATAATTCATAATATAATCTGCATATTTTTCAAAATTTACATCTTTTAAAAAAAACTCAGGCAATCCACCTCTAGATGTTTCTTGCCAAACTTTAGATCTGTAAGATAAGTATCCACTATTACTTTTTTCAACAATAGAGGAATTTGCAAAAAGTCCGATAGATATTGGAACTAAATTATTTGCCAACTTAAATTTTTTTATAAAATCTTCTTCTGAGGTATAATCTAAATTTAATTGCGTACCTGCAGTTTTATACATCATATCCAAACTTAGTTTTCCTCCAACAGGCATATCTTTGGTCATAACCTCATACCTTTTTTTTGGATTATTAGGTATATCCTCAAGTTTAGATATAGGATCATACCCAGCGCTTACTATTTTAAAATCTAATTTTTCAATTACCTGATTTAACTCAAATAAATATTCATGAGACTCAGCACAAGCTTCGTGAATATTATTTAATTTTGCTCCAGATAACTCTATTTGATTACCAGGCTCTAAAGTAATACTTTTACCATTCTTAGACAACGCTATTGGATTTTTTTCCTCAAAAATAGGTTTCCAGCCAAACTCATATAAATTTTCAAACATTTTCTTGATTTTGGAATAATCAATTCTCGTATTTGTTTTTTTATCAAAAATAAATTTTTCATGCTCAACTCCAATCTTTAAATTAGATTTATCCTTTGAGCCTGACTTAAAATGTTCTATTATTTGTTCCTTTGTCTCTATCATTAGCTTATATTGTTTCTTTTTAGATAATCTTCAATTTCCTTTATATTACTTAATTTGTTAGAGCAAGTTTGATTTCTACATATAACAATTTTTGCCTCTTTTACTTCATTATCTAGATATTTAAATGTAGCTCTAGTAAAAAATTTTTTTTGCAAATACTTTTTTATATTAGGATCTAAATTTTGCTTTCCATGAATTGTAAAAGATATACTTTCATTACAAATATCCAATGATTTTACAAAACTAAACATTTGTGCAAAGTTTGAGTTTAAAACTTGGTGGAAACTCTTTTTTAAAATATCAATTTTTTCAAACCATATTTTATCGCTAGTTATAATATATATTTTATTACATAAGTTTAGATATACGCTATTTCCATTTGGTATATTATTATCATTTAGATCTACTGGTTGTACAAATAGATCATTATCTAATATTTTATTTTTCTGCATTAAGCCTGATTTTTTATCAAAGAAGTATTCCCAGGTTTTTATTAAAATATCTTTTGCTTTTTCGATGTATTTAACATCACCATCTAACTCATAAATAGTTATCAAAAGACTAGCATAGTATACGTAATCTTCCAAAAAAGCGTCAATCTCTGTGTCTTGATAGCAATGGAAAATTTTGTCTGACAAATATTTTTCCAATATCTTTATACTAACAAGAGTATTTTGTTTTAATTCTTCATTATCAGTTACTAGCGATGAAAGAAGAAGTGTTTCTAATAAAAAACAATTTTGATCAGTTTGAGATTTATCATCAAATAATGGTTTAGTACGTTTATTTCTTTGATCTAATAACGTTTTTTCTGTGTTTGAGATTTCTTTAATCTCATCATCGGAAAGTTTATTATGAGTTTCTATTAAAATATTATTACCTTCAAAATTTCCCTCTTCAGTTAAATTATATTTTTTTGCAAATAAATTAAATTTAGAACCCAGAGTATTTTTTAGTTCTGCATAATTCCATACATAATATTTTCCTTCAACACCATCGCTATCGGCATCATATGCAGACCCGTAAAGATCAAAATCATTTTTAAATTCTGAATTAATAAAATCTATAGTCTGCTCTAACTTTTTCTTATAATAAAGATCATTAGTTTTTTGAAAGAACTTATTTAACAATCCTATATATTGAATATTATCATAAAGCATTTTTTCGAAGTGAGGGATGATCCAATTTTCATCAACAGTGTATCTTGCTATACCTCCAGCTAGATGATCATACATTCCTTTTGACGAAATATTGTATAGTAAAGTTTCAACAGGTTTAAAGTATTCTCCTTTTCCTGTTTTTAAATAAAAATAAAACATTGCATCAAATAAATAAAATTGGGGAAACTTAGGAGCTCCCTTGAAACTCCCATTATCTTTATCAAGGTGCTGTATAATTTTTTCTAAAAATGGCTCTAATGGTTGATTTAATACTGCTGATCTTTGATTAATTTTACCAAATATTTCTTGCATTTGGGGCGCTTGATCGAGAATTTTTTCTCTATTCTTATTATATACGTCAGAAACATTATTTAGAACTTTTTGAAAATCTGGTCTTCCATGCATTTCTTTTGGTGGGAAATAAGTTCCACCAGTAAAAGGAACTCCATTTTCATCAAGAAACATCGATAAAGGCCAACCTCCTTGGGTTCCTGTTAAAATAGATAAACTTCTTTGAAAAACATAATCTAAATCAGGTCTTTCTTCTCTATCAACTTTAATGTTTATAAATTTTTCATTCATTATTTTAGCAGTTTGATCATCTTCAAAACTTTCATGAGCCATCACATGACACCAATGACAGCTTGCATATCCAACACTAAGAAATATTGGTTTTTTTTCTTTTTTTGCCAGTTCTAAACTTTCTTTATTCCAAGTAAACCAATTGACTGGATTATCTTTATGTTGTTTTAAATACGGACTTTTCTCTTCATTAAGTTTATTAGTCATGTTTTCTTTTAAAAATTAGTGATGATAAAAAGGTTTTCTATCAAATATTTTTTTCACCATTGGTTCAAACTCTTCTAAAGACATAGATTTGTAATTAGGATCAAAAGAAGACTGGTCATATTTTTCACAAAAATCAACTGTATCTTGATAATATTTATGATCTTTGAATTTATCCCTAGCGTTTCTATCACCTCCTAAATGATGAGCACTGTAATAAGTTTGAAAAAGTCCATGGTGAAGTATTATCCAGTATGTTTTTTCTGAAACATAAGGTCTGATTATTGACGCTGCGTATTGAGAATGATTCATGGGCGCCAAGTCATCTCCTATGTCATGAAGTAAAGTCGCAACAACCATCTCCTCACTTTCTCCATTCTTGTAAGCTCTTGTGGCTGCTTGTAAGGAATGTTCTAATCTTGTTATTTGATAGCCTTCAAGAGTTGTAGTTTGACTTGCAAGATACTTAAGCAATCTATCTGCAGTTTTACGTTCAAAATTCTTTTCATACTTTTCCAATAATTCATAATCTTCTCTAGAACCATTTTTCATTTCAGTAAAATTTACTTTCTTCATTAATTACTCGACCCTGTGCTTAATAAAGATAATTGTGTAACTTTATCTCCTCCAAGTTCATCAATTATTTTTACTGGATAATCGCCAGTAAAATGATGATCAGTTAACTGAGGATACGCGTCATTTCTCTTATCAAAACCCATTCCTCGATATAAGCCGTCTAAAGTTAAAAATTTAAGTGATTGTGCTTTTATAAATTCTTTTATTTCATCTACTGATTTATTTGCTGCTAATAATTCTTTTTTTGTAGGTGTATCAACTCCATAAAAATCTGGGAATTTTATTTCTGGACTAGCTATCCTAACATGTATCTCTTTAGCACCATTATCATATAACATTTTTACAATTTTTGATGAGGTTGTTCCTCTTACAAGAGAATCATCAACTAAAATTATTTTTTTATTTTTTATAACTGAAATATTTGCATTTAACTTTAATTTAACTCCCAAACTTCTAATCTGCTGTGACGGCTCTATAAAAGTTCGGCCAACATAATGATTTCTAATTAAACCCAAATCAAAATTTATTTTTTTTTCTTCCGCGTAACCTAATGCAGCTGCATTTCCAGAATCTGGTACAGGTACAACCAAGTCAGCATCTAAATTATCCTCTTTTGCTAATTCAGCGCCAAATCTTTTTCGATATTCATAGGCTGTTTTGCCATTCAAAATACTGTCTGGTCTTGAAAAATAAATATATTCAAATACGCATGGTCTTACTTTTTTTTGAGGAAATGGCCTAATACTTTTCAATTCATCATTTTCTACATAAACAATTTCACCATTTTCAACTTCTCTAACAAATTTTGCTCCGATAATATCAAAGGCACATGTCTCAGATGCAAAAACATAAGAGTTTTTTAATTTTCCTATAACCAGAGGTCTAATTCCATAAGGATCTCTTACACCAATAAGAGTATTTTGTGTCATCATAACCAAAGCATATCCCCCTTGAATTTGGAATAGAGCATCAATAACTTTATCAATTGTCTTCGGTCTTTTTGATTTGGCTATAAGTTTTACTATCGTTTCTGTATCTGATGTTGTGTAAAAGATTGAGCCTTCTTCAACCATTTTATTTCTAAGTGTTATTGCATTCGTTAGATTTCCATTATGCGCAACTCCAATTCCACCTGAATTAGTATCAGCAAAGAATGGTTGTACATTTCTTAAAGCAGTTCCTCCTGTTGTAGAATATCTATTATGACCTATAGCGTAATTTCCTGGCAAGTTTTTTAAAACTTTTTCATCATTGAAGTTGTCTCCAACTAGGCCAAATCTTTTTTCAGAGTGATATTTTTCACCGTCAAATGATACAATTCCACAACCTTCCTGACCTCTATGTTGTAACGCATGAAGTCCTAAAGCAGTTAAGGTTGATGCTTCTGGTGTATTGCTTATGCCAAAGACTGCACATTCCTCTTTTAATTTAGGATTATACATCTTGAACTTTTTCTTTAGCATCTTCATATTGTTTTTGATTTGGAAATACCTTTATAAGATAGATACTACCTTTTTCAACCCAAGGAAATGTTAGTGAATCTTTTAAATTTAATGGCCATTTTTTGCTGTCATAGATAACGTCAATAGCTGTGAACAAACAAACAATTAAAATATAGCTCTTAGCGATTCCAAAAAAAAAGCCAAAAACCTTATCGACTGAACCTAATCCAGTATAAGTAATAACTTTACTTATTGCTTTATTTGCTAAAAGAATAAGAAATATTATTAATATAAATAATATTACGCCTACAATTATATCAAGCACATATTCACTATCTAAAATACCTTCAAAATACGGTTTTACTTTTGGAAATAAATAAATTGTCAAAATATATGCCAAAACCCATTTGGCAGCTGACAATAAACTTAAAACAAAACCTTTTCTAGATCCTTGAATTAAGAAATATATGGTTAATACAAAAAAAATATAATCAAATAATGTTACTTGTATTAAAAAATCCTGAATAGTCTCAATCATTAATTGAATGGTTTGATTTTAAGCAATAAAGAAGGCAAAAGTGTTAAAACCGAAACCATTGCAAGCAACATAGCAATCCCTGTGAATACACCAAAGTAAATTGTTGGTATAAAATTTGACATTACTAAAATTGAAAATCCAAAAACTATTGTAATTGAAGTATTTAAAATAGCTTTTCCAACTGTTGAATGACACAGTTTTAATGTCTTATTATAATTTTTTAATTTTGCATACTCCTCTTTAAATCTGTAAATATAATGAATACTATTATCTACCGCGATACCTATTGTTATTGCGGCAATTGTTATCGTCATCATATCAAGAGGAATTCCCAATAATCCAATTAAACCTAATATAAAAAAGGCTGCTATAAAATTTGGCACAACACCTATTAAAGCTAATTTTAAATTTTTGAAAAGAATAACAAACATTATAAATATTCCAAGCATTACAAATCCAAGTGTTAAAATTTGAGATTTGAATAAACTTTGTAAAAGATTGTTGAAAAGAATTAATACACCACCTAATTTAAATTCATCATCTTTTAAATCTAATTTATTTTTAAGGTCAGAGTTTATTTTAACGAGTAAATCATTTCTCCTTAAATTATCTAAAGAGTCTTTTATTCGCAAACTTATCCTAGCTTCTGAGTCTTTTATGGAGATATATGGATCTACAATTTCTTTTTTTATATTATCTGGTATCTTGGTGTACAAGACACCCATTTCTAAAGAACCTAACTCTTTATTGTTATTTAATTGAGTAGCAACGTCAATAATCGAGGAAAAAGAAAGCACTTTTCCAATTGGCTCCAAAGAGTCTAAATAGCTATGGACCTTTTTTATCTTATCAATTTTATCTTTAGTAAACCAATATTTTTCATCATTCTCATCTTCATCACCCCAATCGTCTTCTTCATCTTCAGATTTTTGTTCAACATCATCTTGTTTTGGAAATTTTAAAATAACTTCAAGTGGTGTTGTACCACCTAATTTTTCATCGATAAGTTTCATTCCTTTATAAATTTCTGTATTTTTATCAAAATAATTTATAAAACTATTTTCTACTTCAAGCTTTGAAATTCCTAATATACTTAAAAATATAATTATTAAGGTTGTTCCAAATATTGTATTTTTATTTGAAACTGAAACTTTACTAAAAAAATTAGTAATTTTGGTACCTTTTTCCTCTTTTAAAGCAACTTTATTAAAATTAAATAAATTAATTAATGTTGGCAATAAACTAAAAGTAATAAGAAATGAAATTATTAGACCAAAAGTCATCATAAATCCAAAATCTATTATTGGTTTTATTTCACTAAACACTAGAGACAAGAAAGCAAATATAGTTGTTAAAGCTGTATATAAAATAGGCCAAAACATTTTGCTCGTTGTTAAAGAAATAATTTTAAATTTATTTAACTTCGGAAATTGTTTTGAAAGCTGAAGATATCTTGTACTAATATGAATATTCATAGCCATAGTTAGTATCAACATTAAAGCTATAAAATTTGATGATATAACGGTAACTTTCCACCCTAAGAGACCAAGAAGTCCTGTCATTATTATAACTGAAAAAAAACAACTGCTTATAGGCACAATTATCCATATCAATCTTTTAAATACATACCAAAGAGTTGCAACAATAAATAAAAAAACTCCAAGTCCAAAAACAATTATGTCATTTTTAATAAAGGTCATCATGTCATCAGCAATCATAGGTATTCCACCTAAATGAATTTTGCTTGTTGAACTAAAATTTTTTATTACTTGCCTTATCTCTAAAATATTTTGATGATTTTGTTTTTTTAATTTATCTTTATATATCTCTTCGTCTTTTTTACTTTTAAAGTCTTGTATTTTATCTTTGGACTTTAAATAAACTATAATACCAGATGTTTTACCATCTTCACTTATTACAAAATTCCTGAAAACTGGGCTATTCAATATTTCATTAAACCCTCTTTCTTTATCAATACCATCCGAGCTAAGTGTAGAGTAGTTTTGCAGTCTTTCTATTAACGGTTCATCGGAGCTGTTTAGTAAAGGAATATCTAATAGGGTGATTACACTATGCACCCAATTAAGTTTTTGAATTTCTTTTTTTAATTTTATTAGGTTTTTGATAGAATTTTCTTCTATCATTCTCCCTTTTGGAGTGTAAGTAAGAACTAAAAATTCTTTCGCACCGTATCTTTCGTTTATTTCGTTTAAATATTTTAAATCAGGATCACCTTCTATTAATAAAGTTTCAGAGGATGCATCAAGTCTAAAATTTTTAGAATAATAGCCAAAAAAACATAAACAAATTAATAATAAAACTAAAATTAAATTAGGTTTTTTTAAAACAATATTTTGATATAATTTGGCTAACATCGACTATTAGCATTTATATTTTAATTTAATTATTTTGAATATCTTTAAATTTGGTAAACATTGCCTCAAATTCAAGCATAACATTACCAGTTGGACCATGTCTTTGTTTTTGAATAATCAACTCAGCTAAATGTGAGACTTCGTTCATTTTTGCTTGCCATTCTGCATGCTCCACCGTCGCTGGTCTAGGCTCTTTTCCCTGTAAATAGTATGCCTCTCTATAAACAAACATCACAACATCTGCGTCTTGTTCTATCGAACCAGATTCTCTCAAATCAGATAATTGCGGTTTTTTATCATCTCTTTGTTCGACAGCCCTAGAGAGTTGTGAAAGCGCTAAAACAGGAACGGCTAACTCTTTTGCCAAAGCTTTTAATCCTTGAGTAATTTCTGAGATTTCTTGCACTCTGCCGTTATTAGAATTAGAGGCTCTCATTAGTTGAATATAATCTATTACAACCATTTCTAGACCATACAATCTTTTTATCCTTCTTGCTCTATTGCTAAGAGCTGCTATTGTTATTGCTGGTGTTTCGTCAATGTATAAAGGGAGTTCAGATATATCCTTTGAGGTTTCAATAAACTTATCAAATTGCTCTTCTGATATTTTACCTCTTCTTATATCGTTTGATTTAATACGTGATTGTTCTGCTAAAATTCTAGTAGATAATTGTTCTGATGACATTTCTAGCGAAAAGAAAGCAATTGAACTTTTTTCACCACTTTGTTGAATTTTTTTTGCAGCATTAAATGCAATGTTAGTAGCTAAAGCAGTCTTACCCATAGAAGGTCTTCCCGCAATAATAACAAGATCTGATTTATGTAAACCACCCAATCTATCATCTAAATCTTTTAATCCAGTTGGCACACCTACTATACCCTCTTCGTTTTTATAAGCATTTGATGCCATCTCAATGGTTTGTCTCATAGCTTCATCAAACTTCACTAATGATGAACTAAATGATCCTTTCTCCGCAAGATCAAATAAAGATTTTTCATAATTTTCAATTATTTTTTTTCCATCAGTTCCAAGATCATTTAGTTTAGCTTGATCTATAACTTCTCCAGAAATTTTTATTAATTCTCTTTTTACATAAAGATCAAAAATTAGTTTTGAATATTCAAGAGCCTGTCTTGATGATGTTGAAAACTTTGTGATTTTAACTAAATACTCTGGAATATTTAAATCATCTTTCTCTTTCTCAAAATAATTTTTTAATGTTATTGGATTTGCTAAAAAACCGCCATAAATCAATTTTTCTAATGCTTCATATATTTTTTTGTGAACTGGATCGTAAAAATTTTTATTTGAAATAATTATATTAACATCATCAAAAATTTCATTAGACAAAAGAATTGAACCAATTACAGATTGCTCAGCCTCTATGTTATTTGGTAATTCCTCTGATTGTGTTTTTAAAATATTTAATGGCTGAGACATTATAGTGTATAATCTAGTTAATTTTTTTTTAAATAAAATATAATTTTTTGATTGGGGAAAAAAGTGTATAAATATTAATCTTCTTCTTTTGCTATAACTTTTATTTTTATTTTCGACTGAATATCTGAGTGAAGATTTAAATTTACATTATATGTACCAATAGATTTTATTTCTTTATCAGGTTGTATCATCGAGGGATATATCTCTATGTTTTCAGCATCCTTTAACATTTTGGAAATTTCTGTGGGTTTCACAGAGCCATATAATTCTCTATTTTCTGTGCTAAGTTTTTTTATTGTAAATTCTTTATTTTTTAATTTTTCATCAATTTCTTTAGCAGCATTTCTTTTTTCCAGATCTTTTTTACCCAGTTCATTTTTTATTTTTTCAACTTCTTTAATATTTTCCTTAGATGCAAAAAGAGCTTTCTTTTGTGCAATTAAAAAATTTCTGGCAAAACCTCTTTTGACATCAATAACTTCGCCAATTGACCCTACTTTTCTAACATTCTCTAAAAGTATAACTTTCATAATTTAAATTAATGCTAAGTTTCTTGCTCTCTTTATTGATAAAGATAAATCTCTTTGCTTTTTTTGACTAACAGAAGTTATTCTGGAGGGCAATATTTTTCCATTTTCAGATGTGTATCTTTTTAATAATTTTACATTTTTATAATCTATGATTGGAGCTCCTTTTCCAGATAGAGGACATTTTTTTTTAAATTTATACTTCTGGTTTTGAAATACGCTTAATTTCGAAAAGTTATTCTGAGTGCTTTTTTTTTTATTATTCCTCTTTTTCATCTAATCATCTTTTTTGGTTATCTTCACTTTTTTTAAAATAATCAGTTTCTAAATCTAATTTTTTTACTTTGACAGTCAGGAACCTTAGTAAGTTTTTATCAATTTTCTCAGTTTTTTCTAATTCTTTTATAGTTTTTCCACTTCCCTCTATTTTAAAATGAAGATAATTGCCTTTTCTATTTTTTTTTATCAAATAAGAAAGATGCATTAAACCCCAACTCTCAAATTTTAGTATATTTCCGTCATTACCTTCAATTATCTTAGTATATTTATCTTGAAGTTGTTTTATTTGACTTGGCGATATGTCTTGTCTTGCTATTAATGTGTGTTCGTAATACTTCATATAATTTTATAGAAAAATTGAGGATATACTATTATAAATTTTTAATTACAATACAAAAAAACACTTAATTTAATTACATTTTTTATGTTTTCTATAATCTTTCCAGGTCAAGGATCTCAAATAATCGGTATGGCAAAAGAGTTCTTTGATAATTTTAAATACGTTAAAGATTATTTTTTTTTAGCAGATGAAATTCTAGAAAAAAAAATAAGCAAAATCATATTAGAAGGTCCTAAAGAGGTTTTAGACCAGACAGAAAATACTCAACCAGCAATATTTTTAGCAAGCTATTCAATTTTTAAAGTAATTGAAAAAGAGACTGAGTTTAATTTAAAAAAAGCTAAATTTTATGCTGGACACTCATTAGGAGAATATTCTGCTTTATGTTGCGCGAAAGCAATAAATTTTGAACAAACAGTAAAACTATTAAAACATAGAGGCAAAGCAATGCAAGATGCATTACCAGGTGGAGAAGGAGGAATGTTAGCTATTCTTGGCTCAGAAATTGAAAAAATAAATGAAATCTTAAATAAAAATAATGATAATTTTCAGAGTTACATTGCAAATGACAATTCTGTTGGCCAAGTAGTAATTAGTGGCGAAAATACATCTTTGACGCTTTTAAGTGAAGAATTAAAAAAAAAAAATATTAAATTTGTAAAACTGCAAGTAAGTGCCCCTTTCCATTGTCCCTTGATGAAAAATGCGACAGAGAGTATGAGAAATAAAATTTTAGAAACAGACTTTAAGGTTCCTATAATAAATGTAATCTCAAATGTAACAGCAAATCCTGAAAATAATACTGATGATATAAAGAGGTTGTTAATTGAACAAATAGAAAAACCCGTAAGATGGCGAGAAAGCATAAGTTATATGCTAGATTATGGAGTAAATAAATTTATTGAAGTGGGACCTGGAAAAGTATTGTCTGGTTTAGTAAAAAGAATTGATAGAAATGCAAATTTAAATCAGGTAAACAATTTAGAAGATTTAAAAAAATTATCAAATGATTGACTTAAAAAATAATAATATAATTTTAACTGGCTCAACAGGAGCTATTGGAGGATCAATTCTTGAAGTGTTGTATAATTTTGGTGCAAATATAATTGCTACAGGAACTAACCTTAATAAACTAGATAAAATAAAAAAAAAATTTAACAATATTATAATAAAACAATTTGATATTTCAAAACATGAAAAGATTGAACATTTTGTTGAAGAATGTAATCAAATATTTGAAAATAAAATTGATATTCTGATTAATAATGCAGGTATTACAAAAGATAATTTGACAATAAGAATGAAGGACGATGAGTGGAAAGATGTAATTAATTTAAATCTAACCTCATCTTTCTTATTATCCAAAAACACAATTAAGAAAATGTTGAAAAATAAAAATGGTAAAATAATAAATATTACATCGATTGTTGGTCATACAGGTAATTTTGGTCAAGCCAATTATGCCGCATCAAAGGCTGGAATAATTGGAATGTCTAAAAGTCTGGCTTTAGAATATGGAAAAAAAAATATAAAGGTAAATTGTGTATCACCAGGTTTTATTAAGTCAGAAATGACAGATAAAATTAATGAAAATTTTAAACAGAATTTGGTGGAAAAAATTTCTTTAGAAAGATTTGGTATGCCAATTGATATAGCTAATGTAGTGTTGTTTTTATGTTCCCATTTATCTGATTATATAACAGGAGAGACATTACATGTTAATGGAGGCATGTATTTTAGTTGACAAAAATATATAAATAATTATTAAACAAAATTAACAAATAAGGAAAAAATGTCAGAAGAAATTTCAGCTAAAGTTAAAAAAATTGTTGCAGATCATTTAGGAATTGACGAGGCAAAAGTAACTGAAGAATCAAGTTTTATAGATGACTTGGGTGCGGATAGTTTAGATACGGTAGAGCTTGTAATGGCCTTTGAAGAAGAGTTTGGATCTGAGATATCAGATAGTGATGCAGAAAAAATTCTTACTGTTGGGGATGCGGTAAAATTTATAGAAAATAAAGCTAACTAATTTTAACTTTAAATGTCCAGCTTTAAAAAAGGTGGAATGTACATTCTTTCATCACCATCAGGTGCGGGAAAAACCACCCTAGTAAGAAAAATTTCAAAAAATAAAAACTTTTCAGTTTCGATATCTCACACCACTAGATCTCCAAGATTTAACGAGAAAAATGCTAAAGATTATTATTTTATTTCAAAAAATAACTTCAAAAAACTTATTAAAAGAGGAGAATTTTTAGAACACGCAAAAGTTTTTGATAATTATTATGGTTCATCAAAAGCTTTAGTAACAGAAAAACTTAAAAAAGGAAAAAATATTGTTTTTGATATTGATTGGCAAGGCACGAGGCAAATAAGAAATAAAAGATTAAAATATAAATTGCTTACAATATTTGTACTTCCTCCATCTAAAAAAGAGTTAGTAAAAAGACTTATTAAAAGGGAAAAAAAAAATTTAAAAACTGTTAAAAAAAGAATGAATGGATTTAAAAAAGATTTATTAAAATGGAAAGAATATGATTTTGTTGTGATCAATGATGATCTTCAAATTTGCTATAATAAAATAATGAAATTTATAAAAAGTAATAATAAAATAAAATTTGACTATAATTTAATAAAGTTACATGTCAAAAATCTGCTAAGTTAATTCTTCAAAAGTTTTACAAATCTCTAAATATTTATCTACCGGAATATTTTGTGGTCTTAATTTTAAATCAAGATTTAAAATTTTTGAGGTTATTTCATAGTTTTTAAAAAGCTGCTTCATGGGTTTTCCAATCATTTTTCTCCGTTGATTAAAAAAAATATTTGTTACATGTTCTAAATTTTTTATTCGATTTATTTTTATAAAATCTGATTTAGGAGTTAATGTTAACAAAGTGCTCCATACTTTTGGAATAGGATAAAAAAATTCCGGTGAAATATCTAATATTTTAGATTTTTCCATCTTCCAAGATGTAATAACCGATAATCTTCCATAATTTTTATTATTTGTTTCTGCTATTAATCTATCGGCAACTTCTTTTTGAAATATGAATATAAATTTTGAAAAATATTTTGAAATATCATTTAGTTTAATAAAAGAAATTAAGATCTTAGTTGATATATTATATGGTAAATTGCCAAATACTTTTATCTGAGTATCAAATTTAAATTTATTATAACAATTTAAAATATCATCATTTATTATAATTATCTTATCACCAAATTTATTTTTCAAAAATTTTGATAATGAATCGTCTTTTTCAACCACATAAAATTTTTTTGGTTTTTTTTCCAAAATTTTTTCTGTTAGATTCCCTGTACCTGGGCCTATCTCTAAAACAACATCTTTTTTCGAAATATTACCTACTTCAACAATATTTGATAGTAAAGATGCATTATTTAAAAAATTTTGACCTAAACTTTTTTTGGGCATAAATATACTTATAAATTTTCAATAAATTTCATTGCGTAAAAAAAAGATGAGGGATCTGAAATATTTTTTCCTGACATTTCAAAATTTGGACCATGGTCAGGCGATAATCTAATGAATGGTAGTCCTAGAGTAATATTAATTGCATTAAAATTAAAAAGGGTCTTAATTGGTGTCAAAACTTGGTCGTGATACATTCCAATAACAATATTAAATTCATCCAAATTTTTTTTGATAAAAAATGTGTCTGCAGAATATGGCCCTTTGATACTGACTCCTCTTTTTTTTAAAAAGTTTGTTGCTGGTATAATTATTTTTTCCTCTTCACTATATTTTTCAATACTTTCGCAATGCGGATTTAATCCTAATATAGCTATTTTTGGATTAATTTTTAAAACTTTTTTATAAAAATTGTTAATATTTTGCACATTTTTAATAATTTTTTGTTTTGAAATATTCTTATTAACATTTTTTATTGGCATATGTGTTGTAATTGGTGAAACAGACAATTTACTATTGTAAATTAACATCACTTCATTATTTGAATTTGTTTTTTGTGACAAATATTCTGTTATCCCCAGAAATTTTTTCTTTAGAAATGTTTTTTTAGATATCGGCCCATTAATTAATACGAAGTTATTTTCCTCATTTTTAGAAATTTCAAAAAATTTATTAAAGGACTCCTCTATGTATTTATTTGATTTATTTGAAATTTTATCAAATTTTTTTTTAAATTTAAAATCTATATTTATAATATTAATCTGACTTTTCTTTGACTCTGATAAGTGTTCTATTTTATTCAATATATATTTATATTTCAAACTTCTTAGTTGTCTTTCAATTAGTTTTTTACTCCCAATTAAAATAATTTTTTTATTAAATTTTTTATTTTTATAAATATATTTCCCGATTAATTCTGAAAAAATACTATATGGCTCTCCCAATACTATAAATATATATTTAATATTCATTGATAATGGTATTTTGCTTTAGTTTTTTATAATAAACTAAGGAAAATTGATTTAGTTGTTTATTTCTCTCATAATTTTTAAGTTCATTTAATTCTTTTTCAATATTAATTTTTTGCTTAATTTCTTTTTTATCATTAATTTTTAACAATAGATAACCAGATGGTATTTTTATTGGTTTTGTAATGCTTTCCTTTTTTTTATTTTTTAAATTATTTGTTATCATATCGGATAAAAGTGTTTCTTTTATCCATCCAATTTGACCACCTTTCTTTCCACTTTCTGCTAAACTGAATTTTGTAGCCGCATATTTAAAATCATAATTTTTTATATTTTTTAATATTTCATCGTATTTTTCATTAAAATTTTCTCTATTATTAATATCAAAAACTAACTCAGATAAGTTGTATTCATATTTTTTATTGCTAGATATTTTTAATTTAAGTTCTTGCTTGAGTTTATTTTCATTTATTTTTACTAAAGGATTGAACTTTTTATAAACCAACTCGTTCCATAGAGCCTCATATTTCATCTTATCAATTATTTTTTCATAATTAATTTTGTCTTTTTTTAATAGTTTTTTGAATTCAACTTCATTATTAACTTTTTTATATTTAAATAAATTGTTCTTAATTTCATTGATAAGTTTAATATTATCGATATTTTTAAAAATCTTATCTACCTCTCTTTTCTTTATTGTTTCTCTAATTATTGAATTTTGTGAAATACTAATAATTTCTTTATCCGGTATGTTTTTTAATCCAGGTCTGAGAAAGGTTAAATATTTTTTTTCGTTTAAAATATCTATATTTGTGATTATCTCATCTCCGATTTTATATTTTATTATAATATTAGCATTTGAAGTAAAAGGAATTACTAAAATAAAAAATGAAAAAAAAATTTTTTTTATTAAACACATTTTTTTAATAACCTATTACATTTCCTAAGTTTGGCACCCCAAATTCATTAAATGGAATGATTCTAACTAAAAATGATAAGCTTTGGGTTGGTTCTACATTTCCATCTCTATAAAATGATTTCTTATAATTTAGATCAATAGAAATACAATCAGTTTGATAATTATAAATCAAATCATAAAATTGAGTGTAATCATCGTTTAAATCTTTAGTAATTGCAAAATTTAAACTATTATCCCCATTTATTCTATATGAACTTCTATTTTTAATATTTTCCTTATCTTCTAAATCGTTTTTCTCAGAGTAGTATTCAAATTTAGAAACAAAGTTATTTATCTTAAATTGCAAATCTAATCCATCAAGATTAGAATATTTTAAATCCCTATCGTAAGAAAAAAAATATCCTAAATTAATATTGTCATTGAAATTATACCTCAAATTTCCAAAAATATCTGATCTAGTTTTATTGAGTTTAGATCTTTTCGGCAATCTATAATCTTCATCAGCTCTAAGTACATTTGCAACTTTAAAATCAAATATCTCAAATCCTGAACTTTGTTTTCTATTGAATTCTAATCCTAAACTTAAAGATCCACCCCCTTCTGTTTCTGAGGAAGATCCCAATCTATTGAGGCCAAAAACACTGTTATAATCTAATAAAGTATTATTATTTGATAAGTCTGAATTTCCATTTGGACTATATCTTAGAGACACAATTGGTTTTAATAGATTGGTGTAATTTTCCATTCTTTTTTGCAAAGGCAAAGCGCTTTCTATTTTTATTACTCCAGTTAAATCATAAATTCTATCATCATCGACATTACTATTTTCATTTGCATAATAGTTGTAGTTTTTTATTAAAATATTGTAGTTTGTTGTAATTCCACTTGAGTTAATATATTCATTAGACTCAAAAAGAAAATCATTTGTAATTTTAGCATCTGTAATATTGGTATTATAATTTTTTACATTTCCATAAGAATTAAAATTAAAAGATCCTTCATAATTTTCAGGCAAACTTATTTGTTTTACAAAATTAAAATCAGGTAGAACAAAAGTGTACCTATCATTTTTGCTAGCTGATAAATTTTCAAATATTTTTACTGAAGTATTAAGACTTGAGTCAGCGAATATCCAATTTAAATCAGCTTTCGATAAAAGGTAGTCATCTCTATCGATTAATGGGGTTGTTTCTTTTAGTGAGTGAGTTTTAATATAATTATCACCTGTAATATCTTGAATATCTATTTGATAACTTAGATTATTATTTAATTGACCAACTTGATTGTAAAATAAATGTGACTTTGTTCCATGTTCTCCAATCAAAAAACTAAAATCTGAAAGTATTTTTGAATTTTCTAAAACTTGCCTGTATTCATTTTGTAACATAAAACTTTTATCAGCATAAAACTTCGGACTAAAAGTCATGTCTTTGTCTACAGATATGACTTTAAAATAAGGAGTATTTAATGACATTCCTAGAGTATCAGAAGTTGTATAAGATGGCGTTAAAAAACCTGATTTTCTTTTTACAGATGGGTCTGGATGACTAAAGTAAGGAGCATAAAAGACTTTATAATCAAATAATTTTAACCAAGAATTTTTATATTCAAATACTTTATTTATCTTATCGTGATTAAATTTTTCTGTATTTAGCTCCCATCCTCTACATTTTCTTTTTTCTACATTACATGTACTGAAGGCAGCATTATAAATTTTCAAACTTTCATCATTTGAAAATCCACTTCTTCCTCTTAGTACTGGACGATTATTTGAATTTCCAAAGTATGAATTTTCGTATTCAATCTTTATTTCTTTACCAACAATTTCATTTAAATTTAGATTTATTGCAATATCTTCAAATATATATTTATTTTTTTCATTATCTAAGATGCTTGATTTTTTTGATAGAATTATTTCATTTGATATATCAAAGCGAAACTCATCTTCAAGATTATAAATATTATTCTCATCGTCTATTATTTCAGTTTCTTCATCGCTATAAATTTCCTGAATACTTCTATCAAAATAAATTTTACTTGAGGTTAAATTGTACTTATCTTCAATTAAAAATTCTGCTTTTCCTGGACTAAAGATTAAGTTTTTATTTTCATCATATCTTATTAGATCACTTTTTATAATTACATTATTAATTTCATCAAAAAAATATACGTTATCTATAAATTTAATTATTTTTTTTTGTTTATCATATTCTGTGATTTGTGATTTGATACTGAGTTTTCTTTTAGGTATATTAACATTTGAGTTAAATGCTTTAATTAATTTTCCTTCATCTTGTATTTTAATATCTGAAGCATCAATCTCAATTTCATCTGCTTTAACTGAATAAAAAATTAAAATGATTATGAATAATTTACTGATAAAGTTTTTAATTTTCATTTATTTTTATAATTCCAATCATACAAATTAAAAAAATTAGTAGCAGAGGTACCCATACAGACAAATAAATTGGCAACACTCCATTATTACCTAATAGTCCCGAAAAATAATTTATATAGTAAATTAATACAGAAAATAAAATTCCAAAAATTATTGTAAAAAATCTAGATTTTATAATTTTAAGTTTATTTATCATTATGAAGCCCAAAATAGTCATTAGCATATAGAATATTGGCATACTATAAATTTTATTTAAATGAATTTTTACTTCAGTATTTGAGTATCCAATTTTTGAGTAATTATTTGAAAGTTTGTGTAATTGATAAATATTTAATGAGTTTAAATTTGAAAATAAATTAGAAATTATTTCTCCATTAAAAGATGAGTTATATACAAAGCTTTTTAAATTTTTCTTTTCTCCTTCTTCTGAAAGTAACGTAACATTGTTCAATAACCAATTTTTTGATGATACGTTTGCTTTTTCAGCATTTATTGTTGATTTATTGTTATAATATTCGCTTGCTTCAGTAATCGTCACATTTTGTAAACTATCTTTATCAAATTTTTCTGCATGAATTATGAAGAGATTTTTTTCCCTTTCCTCCTTTATCCAGAGTCCATCATCTTTTACAACAGCCAAATATTCGTTATTATTTGAAAATTTATTCTTGATATCCAAATATTTGCTTTGTAATTTTGAAGATAAAGAGTAATAAAATATAAGAATTATAATTCCAATAATGCTAGTTAGTAATGTTAAAAGATAGATTAATTTTAAATTACTAATACCATTAGTTTTAAATACCTCGAGTTCATTTTTATCTTCAAGATTTAAATAGAAAAATTTGATTGTTAATAAAAATATAAAAGGAAATATTTCAAACATCAAAGTTGGAGCGTTTAAAAATGACAAATATATTGTAAAATATGTTTCTGTATTATATTTTTCAGCAAATCTAATTTCTTCGAAGAAATTTACAATTATCACTATAGAAAAAAAAACTAAACTAATTAGAAGAAAACTTTTTATAAATTGCGAATATATATAGTAATGGTATTTTTTTAATGTCATAAATATTTAAAGTTAAAATTAGATTTAATAAAAATAAAAAAATAAAATAAGAATATAAATAATATCGGAAACATTAAAGATAAAATCTCTACCTGATTTGAATAGAATATTAATTTATAACTTAGCTCCGAAAATATTATAATAAAAAATCCGGTTATAAATAAAAAAAATTTATAATAATTTTGAAATTTATTTAATCTGGACTTAACAATTACTAAAGAGCTTATTAATGCCAATATTACAATGTAAATTGGGTTTATTAATCTTTTAAAAATTTCTTCATATATATCTTTTAGTAAAAATGAATTTTCCTCTCCACACCTAAGTTTGTCATCTTTCCTTTTCTCAAAAAAATTATTTAAACATTTAATTAAAAAGTTACTCTCTATTTCGTCTAGTTTACTTTCTTTTCTTGTTTTCGAATTTAGATTTGAAATTGCATAATTAGTTTCTTGAAAATTAAGATTAAAACTAGTTTTTTTATCAATATTTGTTATGGTACCATCAGAAAGTACTAGGCCAAAACCTCCTTCTTTATCTATCAATCTTCCTTTGTTAGCTATTATTATTTTAGTCTCATTCTTATTTATCTTCTCTCTAATATATATTCCTTTTAAATTTCTTTTTTCGTCATATTCTTCTACAAAAATTGTTAAATTATTTCCAATATTAGAGAATTCTTTTTCTTGAATCAATTTTGGAAAATAATCTATTGAGGAGTTTTTTAAAAATAATTGCGCAAGGTTTTGTGTATAAGGAACGATAATTAACGTTAAGGTTAATTGAAATAATAAAAAAAATACGGAAATTTTAGCAATAAAATTGATAAAAGATATTTTCTTTATTCCATTTACCCAAAAAACCAAAATTTCATTATTTTCTTCATATCTACTAATCACAACAAATAAGCTAATGAAGAAGGTAAAAACTATTAATTTACTAAAAATTTTAGGAATATTTAAAGCAGAATATATGAAATAAACTCTTAAAGCATGACCTTGTTCAGAAACGATATCTAATAAATTCACACCCTGAATTACCCAAATAATAGTAGTTATCGAAATAGATGATAATAAAAAAAATACCAAAATATCGTAATATAATTTACGAAAAATTAATTTATTCATTGAAATTATTAATTTAATAAATATACAACATTATCTATTAAATATTTCAAAAAAATGAAGCTAAAATTAGAATTTGCAAATAAAGTCCCAAAAGTAGCCATAGATCATGAGATTATTTTAGTAAAAGATAAAAAAATTAATAATAAAATACTTAATTCTTATATCAAATCTTTATTTTCCAATAAGTTATTCATAGATAAAAAATTTCTTATTAAAGATATAAATAACAAAACTTATATCTTAGTAAATTGCACGAAATGTAAAATGTCATTAGATTACGAAAAAATAGGTTCGGAGTTATACGTTTTTTTAAAAAGTAGCAAAATTGATAAATCTTTTATTAATGCAAATTTATCCTCACTAACAAGTGTGCAATTAGAGAAACTTTTACATGGTGCCCAACTTAAGTCTTATGATTTTGATATTTATAAAACTGAAAAATCTAAAAATGTAATAACAAAATTATATGTAGTTGGAACAAAATATAAAAAAACAAATTTATTGAGAAATAAATTAAACTCTATTTTAGATGGCATTTTTCTTACTAGAGACCTCGTATCTGAGCCAGGCAATGTTCTTCATCCAGATGAATATGCAAAACGAATAACCAAATTAAGAAAATTTGGATTAAAGATTACAGTGTATGATCAAAAAAAATTAAAAAAGATGGGCATGAATGCTTTATTAGGTGTAGGACAAGGAAGTGTCAGAGGGTCATATTTAGTTACTATAGAGTGGAATGGTGCAAAAAATAAATCTAAACCATTAGGATTTGTTGGAAAAGGTGTATGTTTTGATACTGGAGGTTATTCACTAAAACCTGCAAAATTTATGGAGGATATGACATATGATATGGCAGGCTCCGCCACTGTAGTTGGTTTAATGAAAACTCTAGCTCTAAGAAAATCTAAAATCAATGCTGTTGGTGTAGTAGGCCTTGTAGAGAACATGGTAAGTGGAAATGCACAAAGGCCTGGAGATATTGTAAAATCCTACAGTGGTAAAACTATTGAAATTTTAAATACAGATGCTGAAGGTAGGTTGGTTTTAGCTGACGCGTTAACATTTACAGAAGAAAAATTTAAACCTCAATTTATAGTTGACCTAGCGACATTAACTGGCGCAATAATTGTATCTCTTGGTTCTGAGTATGCAGGACTGTTTTCAAATAACGATAAATTATCAAAACAATTAATAGAGGCTGGAGAAAGTGTAGAGGAAAAACTTTGGAGAATGCCATTAAACGAAAACTTTAATAAATTAATAAATTCTAAAAATGCAGATATGCAAAATATTAATTACGTAGGTGGAGCTGGCTCCACAACTGCAGCTCAATTTTTACAAAGATTTATCCTAAAAAAAACTCCTTGGGCTCATTTAGATATTGCAGGAATGGCATTTTCAAAATACGGGGGCGCATTAAACTCAGGAGGTGCAACTGGTTATGGTGTTAGATTATTAAACAAACTAATAGAGGACAACTATGAGTAATATTGAACAAACTCTCTCAATCATTAAACCAGATGCAGTTGAAAGAGATCTTCAAGATCAAATTAAACAAGAATTCGCAGATAAAGGATTTGAAATAATCAAAGAAAAGAAAATTCATATATCTAAAGAAGAGGCTGAGAAATTTTATAAGGTGCATGAATCAAAACCGTTTTATAATGATCTATGTGCTTATTTATCTTCAGGTCCTATTGTCGTCATGAAACTACAACGAGAGAATGCAGTTATAGAAAATAGAAAGTTAATGGGAGCAACGAACCCAGCAGATGCAGAGGAAGGTACTTTGAGAAAAAAATACGGTATTTCAATTGATAAAAACTCCGTTCATGGCTCAGACAGTCTTGAAAATGCAAAGATCGAATTAGAATTTTTTTTTAATAATTAGTTAATAATCTAGTAATTGCTTTTGGGTATATTTTATGCTCAATTTTTAAAATTCTTTTTTCTAAACTTTTTCCGTTATCAGATTTTAGAATTTTTACTTTTTTTTGTAATATAATTCTGCCAGAATCTAATTTTTCATTAACAATATGAACTGTAGCTCCAGAGTATTTGTCTTTGTTTTGAATAGCTCTATTGTGTGTATTTAATCCTTTATATTTAGGTAGAAGAGATGGATGAATATTAAGTATAGGTTTATAGAATTTTTTTATAAAACTACCTGAAAGTATTTTCATAAATCCAGCTAAACAAATCAAATCAACATTATATCGCTTTAATAATTTTAATAAACGATCTTCAAAAATTTTTTTATTAGAATATTTAATACTTATATTATTGATATTGGATTTATTTGCATAGCTTAATCCTTTTGCATTAAAATTATCAGAGACAACTAGAACAATTTTAATTAAAGATTTTTTTGTTTTTGAATATTTTATTAATGATCTTAGATTGCTACCTCTACCACTTATCAATACAGCAGTATTTTTTTTACCAGATGACTTTTCCACTTAATTTAACTTTTTCTGAATTTTTTATAATTTTTCCAATAATATAAGGTTTATATTTTTTTGGAAAAAATTTAATTATTTTTTTGTAGTTTGAGGGTTTTATTACTAAACAAAATCCTACTCCACAATTAAAAGTTTTTAACATTTCTTGATCGTTTACACCTTGACTTTTTAACCATTTAAATATTTTTAGTGTTTTTATTTTTTCTAAATTTATTTCAGCACAGTAATTATCTGGTATTATTCTTTTAATATTATCATTTAAGCCACCTCCTGTAATATTTGCACAAGCATTCAAATACTTCTTTTTAATTAATTCTAATACATGCATTACATATATTTTTGTTGGTACCATTAGTTCTTTTTTTAAAAATGAATTTTTTTTTAAATTAATTTTCTTTTTTTTTATAATATGTCTTACTAAGGAATATCCATTTGAATGTAAACCACTGGAAGGTATTGCTAGCAATAAATCTTTTTCTTTTATTTTATTTAATAATATTTTATCTTTATCTACTAGGCCTAAAGAAAATCCTGCAATATCAAATTTTCCTTTAGAATATGTTCCAGGCATTTCTGCAGTTTCTCCACCAACTAATTCGCAGTCAGCTAATTTGCAGCCTTTAATAATTCCACTAATTATACTTTTTAGTTTTTTAGTATCAATTTTTTCGACTGATATATAATCTAAAAAAAGCAAAGGTTTTGCTCCCTGAACTATAATGTCATTTACACACATAGCCACAAGATCTATCCCTATTGTATCAAATTTACCCAGTTGATTTGCAACTTCAATTTTTGTACCAACTCCGTCTGTACTAGTTACAAGATAAGGATTCTTTAAATTACTTGGAAGTTTTGTGAGTGCTCCAAATCCTCCAATATTCTCAAAATGACCACTTTTTTTTGATTTTTTTGTACTTGAGGATATAAATTTAATAAATTTATCTGCTTTTTTTATGCTTACGCCACTTTTTTCATATGTAAAATTTTTCGATCTCATGTTTAAATTATGTTTTTAGTCAAATATAAAATCAATATTTACTTATACTTTTTTTTTTTACTTTTCATTTTAGTTTTTATCAAGTTTTCCACAGCTATAGTTCTTGCAGATAATTACACAGTTAAAAATATTAAAATTAAAGAACAATACGACATAAATTTTAATAAAGATAAAGTAATAAATAAGGGTTTCGAAGAAGGATTTAAAACATTAATTTTTAGAATTGTAGAAAGTAAAGATAAAAATTTATTTAAAGATATACCAAATAATATAATTAGTTCATTGATAGATAATTTTTCCATAACAAATGAAAAGTTTGTAAACAATAATTATGAGTTCGATTTTGAGGTTAAGTTTGACAAAAAAAAACTATTATCATTTATAAGAAAAAAGAATGTTATTTCTTCTGTTCCACAAAATACAGATGTTCTTTTTATACCAATTTTAATTGATACACAAAACAACGAGATTAAGTTTTTTGATCAAAATTATTTTTATAATAATTGGAACAATGTTAATAAAAATTATTTTTTATTAAACTATAATTTACCAGATGAAAATATTGAAAATTTCCGTTTTTTACAAAGAATAAAAAATAATATTGAAAACAATGATTTATCTGAGATTACAAATAAGTATAACTTCGAAAATTTTTTTGTAGTAATATTTTACAAAAATAAAAAAAATTTACAAATATTTTCCAAAATTAGTTTTTCAAATTCAAAATTCAAATTTAATTTAAATCAAAAAAATATCAATTATGAAGATAATAAAACATTAGATCAAATTATTTTAAATTTAAAAAATTTATACGAAGACAAATGGAAGTTAATTAATAAAATCAATACTTCAATTACAATACCTTTAAAAATTTCAATAAAAAACAATAACTTTAAAACATCTGACAAATTAGAAAATATATTAAATCAATCTGATTTTGTATATGAATATGAAATAGAAAAAATGAATAGTGAAGAAATTATATATAAAATAATTTATAATAATAATCCTGAAAAATTTCTAAATACTTTAAAAGTAAATGATATAAATATAAACTCATCCAGTGATATTTGGTATATAGAATGAGGGAACTAGATCAAAAACTCTTAGACTTTGGAATTAGTGAAAGTTTTGATGAAAACGATTATTATGTGTCTAAAAGCAATTATTTTGCAAAAAATATAATAGAAACTTGGCCTAAATGGGAAAAAAAAATTGTCAATTTAACCGGAGATAAATATTCTGGTAAAACACATCTATCAAATATATTTAAAAAAAAAAGTAATGCATTGTATTTATATAGTAAGAATATCGACGATAAGATTTTAAAAAAAATTAAACTTTCTAACAATATAATAATTGAAGACTTAGATGAAAGTTTTGACGAAAAACTTCTTTATTCGTTGTTTAACTTAGTTGAACAAGACAATAAGTATTTGCTGATCTCTTCAAAAAAACCAATAGATACAATGAAATTTACACTTCCAGATTTATTATCAAGATTAAAGAATTGCATAATAGCTAATATAGAGCAACCAGACGATGAGTTGATTTACGCAATAATTTTAAAAAGTTTCTCTGATAGGCAAATTAAGTTAGATAACAAAATTATAGATTATATTATAAAAAGAATTGCCAGATCATATAGCAAAATGCACGAATTTATATATAAGATTGATGAATTGAGTTTAAAGAAAAAAAAATCTATTAACTTTAAAATAATAAAAGAGATAATAAATTGAGTAAATATAGAACACACACTTGTGGAGAACTAACTTTAAATAACAAAGATCAAACAATAAAGTTGTCTGGCTGGATAAATAAGAAAAGAGATCATGGAAATTTATTATTTTTAGATTTAAGAGACCACTATGGACTAACTCAGTGTGTAATTGACGAGGGTAAAAAAATATTCAAAGAAATAGAAAAACTTCCATTAGAAACTGTACTACAGGTTGAAGGTAAAGTTTTAGTTAGAGAAAATGATACAATTAACAAAAATTTAAATACTGGAGAAATTGAGGTAGGAATAGAAAAATTTAAAATACTTGCAAGAACTAAGGAATTACCACTACCTGTTTTTTCAGATCAAGAATACTCTGAAGAAATTAGATTAAAGTACAGATTTTTAGATTTAAGGAGAAATAAAATTCATAATAATATTATTTTAAGATCTAAAATTATTTCATTTATTAGATCTGAAATGCAAAAATATGGTTTTCTAGAATATCAAACACCTATATTAACATCATCTAGCCCAGAGGGTGCTAGAGACTTTTTAGTACCAAGTAGACTAAACCCAGGCAAATTTTACGCATTACCTCAAGCGCCACAACAATTTAAACAATTAATCATGGTATCTGGTTTTGATAAATATTTTCAAATTGCACCGTGTTTTAGAGATGAGGACGCAAGAGCGGACAGGAGTCCAGGTGAGTTTTATCAACTTGACTTGGAAATGTCTTTTGTAGAACAAGAGGATGTATTCAAAATAGTTGAGGAATTATTTGTAAATTTATTCAAAAAATTTTCCTCTAAAAAGTTACTCCATGAAAAATTTCCCAGAATTCCTTTTGATACGGCTATGCTTAAATACGGTTCTGACAAACCAGATTTGAGAAATCCTTTGGAAATAGCTGATATTACTGAAATTTTTAAAAGAGAAGATGTTAATTTTGAAATATTTAAAAAATTAGTAAGTAAAGGATCGATAGTTAGAGGAATAGTTACAAAAAATACATCTCAAAAACCAAGAAGTTTTTTTGACGGAATTGATAAATGGGCAAAAGATGAAGGATCATCAGGTCTTGCATATTTTTCTATAGAAAATTCTGACAAATTGAGCGCTAAGGGACCTGTGGGAAAATTTTTTTCTGACAAATCCCTTAAAGAGATAATGACAAAAATGAATGCTGAAATAGGCGATACAATATTTATGTCTTGTGGAAATAAATCTGAAGTTGAGAAATTATTAAGTAATGCAAGAGGTAAAATAGCAAATGAATTAAACTTAATTGACGAAAATGTTTTTTCATTTTGTTGGGTAGTTGACTATCCTATGTTTGAAATAGATGAAAATACTAAAAAGATTGAATTTAGTCACAACCCTTTTTCTATGCCGCAAGGGAACACTGATAATTTGGATCTTTCAGAACCCCTAAAACTAAAAGCTTTTCAATATGACATTGTATGTAACGGAATTGAATTGTCTTCAGGAGCTATCAGAAACCATAAACCTGATTTAATGTATAAATTATTTGAAATCGCTGGCTATTCTAAGGTAGAAGTGGATGAAAAGTTTAGTGGTATGATTAATGCTTTAAGCTATGGCGCACCTCCCCATGGGGGCATTGCTCCCGGAATAGATAGAATCGTGATGTTATTAGCAGAAGAAAAAAATATTAGAGAGGTAACGATGTTTCCAATGAACCAAAACGCACAAGATTTAATGATGAATGCACCATCTGAAGTAGACGAAAATCAACTAAAAGAACTTTATATTTCAAAAAGAAAAAAATAATTATTTTTTTCCTTTAAGGTTTATTCTTATATCTGACAAATCTACCAGTTTCTTTTTATAATCGTTTCTAACAAATCCTTTACTTGTAATATCTTTTACAAGCTTGATTAATTGATTTTGATCTTCATTATCTTGACTTTCGTTTATATCAGAGTTTCCAGTTATAGACGGAGTATGAGCCAAATCCTCTCTATTCAAGTAAGAAATTGCTAGCTCTCTAAAAATATAATCTAATATTGAACTCGCGCTCATTATTCTATCATTTCCGTAAACTTTTCCAGAAGGTTCAAATTTTGTATCTAAATATGCATTTACAAATTCATCCAGCGGAACTCCATACTGAAGACCTAATGATATTGCTATTGCAAAATTATTCATAAGAGCCTTTACCAGCTCACCTTCTTTACTAGTATCGATAAAAATTTCTCCTATTTTACCATCTTCATATTCACCAGTATGCAGATATACTTTGTGATCACCTATTGAAGCTTTTTGTATATAACCTTTTCTTCTATCAGGCATACTAAGTCTTTTACCTATATTTTCAGTTATATTTTTTTTAAAATTCTCATCAATTAGTTTGGATTTACTACTACTTTTAACATCTTTATTACTAATTGGTTGTGAAACAATTTCGACTTTACTACTTTTAGTATTTTGAAGGTTTTTTGTTTTTCTATTATCTAATTTGACATCAATAATTTCGAATTTTCCATCGTCATTTTTCTCTAAATTATTAAGATTTTCCTCATTTATATCATCTAAATAATGAGATACTTTAAAGCTACACGTATAATATGTTTCTACTAAGTATTTTGCCATTTTAATCCTATTTGTAAATTGAATCTTGGTAGGAATTATATATATACATTTTTCGATTTTAGTCTAATTGTAAATTTACAATTATAAATTGAAAATAATTTGAATAAAATGATTAAAGAAATTTTTACTTGGTGGAACAAACAAACATTTGGCACAAGACTAAATACAATTTTATTTGGAAAATTAGTTGGAGAAGATAATTCTGGTAACAAATATTATGAGAGCAAATCGGGAAAAAGATGGGTTATTTATAATGGAGAGGTCGAAGCATCAAAAATACCTAGTGAATGGTATTCATGGATACATCGTACAGGAAATAAAATAGAAAACAGTCATGAATTAGACAAATATAAATGGCAAAAAGAGCATATGCCAAATCAAACAGGAACTGAAAATTCTTATCACCCACATAAAAATAAAAGTAAAAATGCTTCAAATAAAAAATACACTTCTTGGAAAAGCTAAAATTTATATACTGATTTTATTTATTTATCATTTTTTAACGATTAACTCTCTAAGTGAAAATAATACACGAACAGAAAATTATGCTGTTTTAACAATATTAGACAAAGTAAACTCTCAGAGTGACATTATAGAGATTGAGGTTGGAAAGGAATATAAATTTAAAAATCTATCTATAAACATTCTTAAATGTAATAATTCAAAATTTGATGATGATCCAGAAGTCACAGCATACATGCAAGTAAGAGATACAGTAAACAAAGATGACAATAAGGTGTTCATTTTTAATGATTGGACATTCGCCTCGTCTCCATCAATTAGACCTTTTGATCACCCTGTATATGATATTTGGTTAAAAAAATGTTATTCTTAGAGTAATTTTTCTTTATCAAGCCAACTCACATTAAAATCTGAATCTAAAAATTTTTTGTGATTTAAAAGTATTTTATGTAAGTCTATCGTTGTTTTAATGCCCTCTATAACAAATTCATCAAGGGATCTTCGCATTCTTTGAATTGCTTCAGTTCTATTCCTTCCATGACATATAACTTTGCAAATCATGCTGTCATAATATGGAGTTACTTTGTAGCCTTGAAATATAGCTCCATCCACCCTTGTTCTAAAACCTGAAGGTTGATGACACATGGTAATTTCTCCTGGTGAAGGTTGAAAATTTTTTGATACGTCTTCAGCATTTATTCTACATTCAATTGCATGACCTCTTGGCTTAATATCTTCCTGTTTTAGTGCAGTATTGCCATCATACGCAATCCAGATCTGTTCTTTTATTAAATCAATTCCTGTTACTACTTCTGTCACTGGATGTTCAACCTGTATTCTTGTATTCATTTCTAAAAAATAAAATTTTCCATCTTCAAAAATAAATTCTACTGTACCGGCTCCTTCATATCCAATTTGACTTACCATTTTGACAGTTTTCTCAAATAGATCTTTTCTTATCTGATCATTTAGTAAAGGACTGGGAGTTTCTTCAATTAGTTTTTGATGTCTTCTTTGTATAGAACAGTCTCTCTCATGAAGATGTACAGTTCTATTTTTACCAGATAATACTTGAACTTCGATATGTCTTGGATTTTGAAAAAATTTTTCAATATATACCTCATCATTACCAAAAAATTTTTTTGCCTCAGTTTTGGCAGTCAAAAATAAGTTTTCAAATTCATCCTCTTTTGTAACAACTTTCATACCCTTTCCACCACCACCACCAGCTGCCTTTATCAAAACTGGATATCCAATTTGTTTACATATTTTTTTTGCTTCATTAAAATCAGATACACCCCCATCAGATCCTTCAATTACTGGAAGACCATATTTTTTTGCAATTTTTTTTGCTTCAATTTTATCACCCATCATTTTAATTAATGAAGACGATGGACCAATGAACTTAATTTTATTTTGTTCAAGAATTTTTGCAAATTCATAATTTTCAGATAAAAAACCATAACCTGGATGAACAGCTTCAGAATTTGTCAATTCAATAGCTGACATTATGGCAGGAATGTTTAAATAACTATTTGCTGCTTGGTGTGGACCTACACATATACTTTCGTCAGCTAATCTAACGTGCATACTATTTCTATCAACATCAGAATGAATGGCGACTGTTTGTATACCCCATTCTTTGCAGGCTCTTATAACTCTAACAGCTATCTCACCTCTATTTGCAACAAGAATTTTTTTGAACATTATTACTCAATTATCGCGATCGTATGTCCATATTCAACAGGTTGACCATCTTCAACACAGATTTTTTTTACAGTACCTGCTATTGGAGATGGTACGTGATTCATTGTTTTCATAGCTTCAACAATCATTATTGTATCACCTTTGTTAATTTTTTTACCGACTTCTACAAACTTTTTACCACCAGGTTCTGGTGCTAAATAAGCTGTTCCTATAATAGGCGATGGAACTTCAGTCCCACTAACATTATCTATTTTAATATTTTCTGATTTTATTTCTGATTTTATTTCTTTAACTGCAGCTACATTTGCTCCAGATAATTTTGATACTTTAACTTTAATATCTTTTTCTGTGTATTCTATCTCAGTAAGATTAAATTCATTTAAATATTCTGTAAGCTCCTTGATTATATTTTTATTTATTTTCATTTAATATCTCATGCATAGAATTTATGGCTAAAATATATCCATTTATTCCTAATCCACAAATTATTCCTGTAACAACACCACTTATTATAGATTTATGACGAAATTCCTCTCTTTTATATATATTTGATATATGAAGTTCAATTATCTTGCCTTTAAATATATCTAGTGCATCTCTAATTGCAACTGATGTGTGGCTATATCCACCTGCATTAATTATAATTCCATCGAATTCGTTTCTGGCACTTTGAATAATATCTACGATTTCTCCTTCAACATTTGATTGTTTCATTTCAAGAGTTAAATTTAATTCTTTAGATTTTTTCTCACAAATATCTTCTAGGAATTTATAATTTTTGCTACCATATTGTGATTGTTCTCTTTCACCTATTAGATTAAGATTAGGACCATTAATGATTAATATTTTACTCACGAAATCCTTATAATCTATGAATATTAAAAATAAAATAAAAATAATTGTAAATGGCAAGCAAATGCAAATAACTCCTAAATTTTCACTTAAGAGCTTGATTATAAAATTAAAAATGCCATTAAATAAAATAGCTATAGAACTAAACAAAGAAATTATAGACAAAAGAAAGATTTCTAAAACTCAATTAAAAAAAGGTGATAAAATAGAAATTGTTCATTTTATCGGTGGTGGATAATGATTGACAAAAAATTTAAGATTGCAAATAAGATTTTTAAATCACGTTTGATAGTTGGAACTGGAAAATACAAAAGCTTCAGTGAATGCGCTAAAGCCATTAAGACTTCTGGTGCAGACATAGTTACAGTCGCAGTTAGAAGAGTAAATATATCTAATAAGAATAAAGCTAGATTGATGGATTATATAGATCCAAAAAAAATAACATACTTACCAAATACAGCTGGATGTTTTACAGCAGAAGATGCAATTAGAACTTTAAGATTAGCACGAGAAATAGGTGGATGGAAATTAGTAAAATTAGAGGTATTAGGTGACAAAAAGAACCTTTTTCCTGAAATGATTGAAACTTTAAGATCTACTGAACTATTAACTAAAGAGGGTTTTAAAGTAATGGTTTACTGTAATGATGATCCATTAATGGCAAAGAGATTAGAAAATGCTGGAGCAGTAGCTATTATGCCTCTAGCAGCTCCAATTGGTTCAGGACTTGGGATTCAAAATAAAGTTAATATTAAGATAATAAGAAAACAAACTAAACTACCCTTAATAATAGATGCTGGAATAGGACAAGCATCAGATGCTAGTATTGCAATGGAATTAGGTTGTGATGGAGTTTTAATTAACACCGCAATTGCAAAAGCAAAAAATCCAATACAAATGGCAGAAGCTATGAAGCTCGCAGTAATTTCTGGAAGAAAATCATATTTGTCTGGAAGAATTAATCCAAATTTATTTGGATCTGCATCAACTACAAATAAAGGAATTATTTAGTTTTTTTTTTGTAAAATTTTTTTCTGAACTTCCTTTTTTTAAATGTCTTTCTGCCTTTATTTTTAACAATTCCATCATCTTTTTTGTTTTCAATTTTTATACCCTCAAGTTTCTCAACTTTTTCAATTTTATCTAATACTTTCTTTGTTTTTGATTTGAAATCAATTATATAGTCCTCTAAATTTAAATCATTGTTTGTTTTTAAATCAATTTTAGCTTTATATTTTTTTTCAAAGTATTTAACTACTTCGTCATAATTATCAGTAATATGTTTTTTAATTTTATCGTTGATAGTTAATTCTACTAATTTTGCATTATGTTCTAATGATTTTATTTCAATTAATTTAAGTATTTTTAATACAAAGGTTTCATCTGTTAATTTCATGTGCCATTTAACATTACTTTCTCTTAGTCTCTGTCTTGACATTTCTAGTAATCCAAAATTACTTATTCTACCTATTTGAATTCTTGCTCTATCATTTCTACATTTCTCTTTTAATTTTCTCTCAACCTGTCTTCGATTATTGAAATTAAGCATATCTATAAAATCAATTATTATTAATCCAGATAAATCTCTTATTTTTATTTGTCTTGCAATTTCTTCTGCTGCTTCAATATTTGTATCAAAAGCAGTACTTTCAACATTTTTTTGTTTTATTGATTTTCCTGAATTTACATCTATAGAAACTAGTGCCTCAGTTGGGTTTATTACCAAATATCCACCAGAAGTAAGTTTTACTTCTGTTTCAAAAATTTCAAATAATTTTTTTTCTATATTTTCTTTATAAAAAAGGGGGACTTTATCTCTATATTTTTTTACTTTTTTTAATTGATTTGGCATCATTAATTTCAAATAATTTTTTGTTTTTTGATATCCTTCATTTCCCTCAACATATATATTTTGAGTATCATCATCGTACATATCTCGTATACACCTTTTGATAATATCACTTTCTTGATGAATTAGGGACGGAGCAATTGAATTTAACGCGTTATCTTTTATTTGATCCCAAACTTTAACTAAATTTTTTAAATCATTCTCTATTTCATTTTTTGTTTTATTTGAGCCGGCAGTTCTAACTATAATTCCCATTTCTTTCGGAATAGTTATTTCATTTAATATATTTCTAATTTTTTTTCTATCTCCTGGGTTAAATATTTTTCTAGAAATTCCACCACCTTTGGCTGTATTAGGCATTAAGACTATATATTTACCAGCAATTGAAATAAAAGTGCTAAGTGCAGCTCCCTTTAGTCCTCTTTCATCTTTTAACACTTGAACTAATATTACTTGATTAGGTTTTATTACTTCTTGAATTTTATATCTTTTTGATGGAAATTTTTTTTTCGAGTTTATTTGATCTTTTTCATCAATCTCTTTTTTTTCAACAGGATCATCAATTTTAATTTCTTCTTTACCCTCTAGAATTTTATCCTCTATATTTTCACTTTCTTTTGAAAGTTCTTCTCTTACTTGCTCTTCTTCTTGTTTAATTCTTTCTAAGTCACTTGAAGGTATCTGATAATAATCAGATTGAATATCATTAAAAGATAGAAATCCATGCCTTTCTCTTCCAAAGTCAACGAACGCTGCTTGTAAAGAAGGCTCAATTCTGCTGACTTTACCAAGATAAATATTATTCTTAATTAAAGTATTATTTATACTTTCATATTCATAGTCTTCGATATGATTGTTATCTTTAAGAACAACTCTTGTTTCATTAGGATGCGATGCATCAATATATAAATTTTTTGACATAATATTGGTAATTTTTTCATTGGTTATTTTAATAAATTCTGTGCCTTAAGAATAACAAATTCGCAAGATATTTAAACTAAAATGCAAAAAATTTTAAAAAGATTGTTAATATTTGGTGTATTGTCGTCTCTACTAATTTTAGTATCAATAATATCTATTCTTTGGATTTATTCCAATAAATTGCCAGATTACAAATATCTTAAAAATTATAAACCACCAGTATCAAGCAAGTTGTATTCAGGAGATGGTGTCCTAGTAAGCGATTTTTCATCAGAAAAAAGAATTTTTGTACCATATTCTGCTATATCTCAAACTGTTATAAATGCTTTTTTATCAGCGGAGGATAAAAACTTTTTTGACCATCCAGGGGTAGATGCCAAAGGGGTAGTGAGAGCAATCAAAAATAATATATTTAATATAATATACTCAAAAAGATTGGAAGGCGCTTCTACTATTACTCAACAAGTAGCAAAGAACTTTCTTTTAACCAATGAAGTAAGTATTGATAGAAAAATAAAGGAAGCAATATTAGCTTTTAGAATTGAGCGAGTTTTATCAAAAAAAAGAATTTTAGAGCTTTACTTAAATCAAATTTATCTTGGCGAAGGTAGTTACGGTATAGCTTCAGCTAGTTTAAGGTATTTTAATAAACCAATAAGTGAACTCAATTATGGAGAAGCAGCACTTTTAGCTGCTCTTCCAAAAGCACCAAGTAAATATAATCCATATAAAAATAAAGATTTAGCAAAATTTAGAAGAAATTTAGTATTAAATAATTTACTTGAAAATGGATACATTGATCAAAATAAACACTCTAAATTAATAAATTCTAAAATTATATTACAAAAAAGAAAAAGAATTTATCTAGAAGACTCAAGATATTATGTAGAGGATGTTAGAAAAAATGTAATTGATAGATATGGATATGACAAAGTATATAAACAAGGTTTTAATATCAAGACACCTTTGGATTTAGAATTACAAAAAATTGCAACCCAATCACTCAGGAATGGTTTACAAGACTTTGATAAAAGAAAAGGATGGAGAGGACCTCTTTCTAACATAAAGAAACATAAAAATTGGATAAATGATCTTAAAGATCTAAATCTAGAAAAATCTTTAGGCTGGGAATTGGCTGTTGTTACTAGAATTGATAAATTTGAAACAGTCATCAAAACTCAAAATGAAAATAATGGAACAATTAATTTTAATGATATTGATTGGACCCGAAAGGAATTCAAAAAACTATTTAAAAGAGGTGATATAATTTATGTAAAAAAATTATCAGATGGAAATTATAGCTTAAAACAACTTCCAAAAGCTAATGGTGGCATTGTTGTAATGGACCCATATAGTGGAAGAGTTTTAGCATTATCAGGTGGTTTTAGTTTTAAAAAAAGCGAATTCAATAGAGCTTCCCAAGCAAAACGTCAACCTGGATCTGCATTTAAACCATTTATTTATGCCTTAGCATTAGAAAATAATTTTTCACCAACAACTTTAGTTTTAGATGCTCCTATAGTGCTGGACCAAGGAAATGATTTAAAAATGTGGAAACCAGAAAATTATGGTAAAAAGTTCTATGGACCTTCAACATTAAGAACAGGTATTGAAAAATCAAGAAACCTAATGACAGTTCGAATAGCTCAAGAATTAGGAATAGACAAAATTATAAATTTTTCAAAAAAATTAAATATTTATGAAAATCCGGATGAACTTATGTCAGTATCTTTGGGTTCTGCCGAAACAACTCTATTAAAAATTACTAGTGCTTATTGTTCTTTTTTGAATGGTGGAAAATTAGTTAACCCAATATTGATCGACAGAATTCAAGACAGTCAAGGAAAAACTATTTTCAACAATGAAAAAAGATTTTGTGAAAATTGTGATTTAATTTCATTTGATGGATCGAGCAATCCAATTATCAAGAGTAAATATCAACAGATATTCTCACCACAAACAGCTTATCAGATCACATCTATGTTAAAAGGTGTTATAGAGCGTGGCACCGGAAAGGGTTTAAGGGAATTAAAACTTGAATTAGCTGGAAAGACAGGCACAACAAATAAAAATACAGATACTTGGTTTATAGGATTTACCTCAAATTTAGTTGTAGGTGTATACATTGGATATGATAATCCAAGTAGTTTAGGTAAATTTGAAACTGGATCAAAAACAGCAATGCCGGTATTTAAGGAATTCATAAAAAAAACCGCAAATTCTTATAACGCAAGACCTTTTAAAGTTGCTGATAATATAAAAATGATGGTTATAGATGCAAAAACAGGTAAAAAAGCTAACCTTAAAACTAATTTAGCTATAATTGAGTCATTTAAAAAAAATGATAATAAGCTTGATAATTTAACTAATAACTTTGATAGTAGATTAAATACAACAAATATATTAAAATTCTACTAATGGATCAGGAAGTTTTAAATATTAAAGTAGAAATAGAAAAAATAAATCAAAGAATTAAGGAGTTTCTTTGAAAAGACTAAGATTTCAGAAAAAATAAAAAATTTATCAAATTTAATTGAAAAACCAGACTTTTGGCAGGACAAAAAAAACGCTGAAAAAGTTCTACGCGAAAAAACTAATTTAGAAAAATTGCTAAATAATTTCGAATTATCATCAAATGAAAGCAAAGATTTGTTTGATATTTATGATTTAGCAATGGAGGAGAATAACAATGAAATAATTAAAGAAACAACATCAAATATAAAAATACTTTTTTATAAAATTAAACAACTTGAAATAAGATGTTTTCTATCAAATGACAATGATACATTTGATAGTTATTTAGAGTTTCATGCAGGCGCTGGTGGAACTGAAAGTCAAGATTGGGCCGATATATTAAGAAGAATGTACATGAAGTGGGCAAACAAAAAAAACTTCAAAATTGAAATTATAAGTGAACATAAAGGCGATGAAGCGGGTATTAAATCATCAATAGTTAAAATAAGTGGAGATTATGTAAATGGGCTTTTAAAAAATGAGTCAGGAATACACAGGCTCGTTAGAATTTCTCCATTTGATTCTGGTGCCAGAAGACATACAAGTTTTGCTAGTGTTTGGGTTTACCCGGTTATATCAGAAAATATTGATATAGAAATTTTAGAAAAAGATTTAAGAATAGACACATATAGATCCAGTGGTGCAGGAGGCCAACATGTTAACACGACAGATAGCGCAGTAAGAATAACACATTTACCAACAAAAATTGTGGTACAATGTCAAAATGAAAGGTCACAGCATAAAAATAAAGATACTTGTATGAACATGTTAAGAGCGAGACTTTATGATTATGAATTAAAAAAGAAAAAGAAAGAAAATGAAAATCTTGAAAATTCAAAGTCAGATATTGGATGGGGTCATCAAATCAGGTCATATGTATTACATCCATATAAATTAGTAAAAGATAATAGAACTAATTTTGAAAGTACTTCTCCTGAAAAAGTATTAGATGGGGAAATAGATAATTTCTTAGAAAGTTCTTTATATAAATTAAATGCGTAAATTAATTTCTATAATTATAATCTTAACAATAATTATTATTACTGGATCTATAATATTTCTAACAACTGTAGGAGTTAAAACAAATAATTTAAACAGTTTGATAAATGAAAAAGTTAATGAGATTAATCCAAAGATTAAATTAAAACTAAATAAAGTAAATTTTAAATTAAAACTATCTAATTTTGAATTCGAGATTTCTACCTTTGACCCTCAAATAGCAATTAATGAAAAAAATATTGACTTAGAAAATATAAAGTTTGATCTAAATATTTTTGATTATATAAATAATAAAAACCCAATCTCCGAGATATCAATAATTTCCAAAGAAAACGAGATTGAGCGATTTGTTGATTTTATAAATGAATATGAATTTAATTTATCAAGAAATTTAATTCTCAAACAAATTAAAAAGGGTAAAATAAAAATAATATCCAATATAACATTTGATAAAAAAAGTCTCAAAAATATTCAATATACTTTCAATGGATCAGTAACAGATGCAGAGATAAAATTACCTAACCAATTAAAAATTGAAAATATTAAATTTGATTTTTTAGCAGATCAGGACGTTATAAATTTAAATGAAATAGAATTATCATTTGATAAATTCTTGATTGCTTCAGAAGAAATAAGAATTAAAAAAGTTAATAATTATCTCGAAATCTCGGGAAATTTTAAAACAAATGAGACTAAAATTAATTTAAATAATTACAGTAAATTTATAAATATTAATTTAGATTTAATAGATGATAGACCTGTAAATTTGAGCTCAGAAAATGAATTATCATTTAAAATTAATAAAAAACTTAATATTAAAGATTTAAGTATTGTATCAAAATTAAATTTTGACGAGTTATTTACAAAATCAAAATATCAAGATTTTATATATTTTAAAGATGGTAATATTTTAATTAATTACATTAAAGAAGAATTAAAAATTGTTTTAAATAGCAAGTTTTTATTTCAAAATAATAACTACAATAATAAAAAAACAAAAAATTTAATTAATTTAATCTATAAAAAAAAACAAAACAAAGATGCTCTAGTTACTGTAGATTTAAGTAATACAAAAAGCAAAATAAACTCTAAGGAATTTAAAAAATTTGTTCAATTTAAAAACTTTAGTTTTCAAGACCAAGATATCACATTCGCATCAGAAAATTTAATAAATTTTAAATTAAATAAAAAAAATGAAATTAAAAATTTTAGCATTAAATCTAAATTAAAATCTGAAATTATTTTAATTGACTATAAATCACAAAGAATAAAGAAATATTTTAGTAATTTCAAAAATCAAATAAAATTTAGTAACAGTCATTTAGATTTAGATTATAAAAATAAAAAATTTAAATTTAACTTAAAAAGCAAATATTCTATTAATAATATAAATGAAAATATGTCCTTAAATGTTGAAAAAAAAGATAATAATTACTTTTTTGCTTTAGATTTAGACCTAGATAGCGCAGAAATAGATATTGAAGAATTAGATTATCAAAAAAAGGCAGATATAAAATCTGAACTGAATATAAATGGTATTTACAAAGATAATAATGAAATAATTTTCAAAAATATAGAATTTAACGAAGACGAAAAAAGTATTAATGTTGAAAATCTTGAAATAGGAAAAAACGATAAAATTAAAAGTTTAGATTTATTTAAAATCGATATAGTTAACAAAAATAGAAAATATAATAAATTAGAATTTAAGAAAGTTAATAACAATTATTACTTAACTGGCAGTCAATTTGATGGATCTAAAAATATAAAAAATTTATTAGATAATTCCTCAAAATCAATACTTTCTAATTTCAAAAATTTGAATACTTTTATTTATTTAGATATCGGAAAATATTTTGTTGAGAACTTTTCTTATTTATCAAATGTTAAAGGAGAAATACAAATAAAGAGTAATAAAGTTTTTAACTCAAACATAAATGCAAAATTAAATAATAAGAGAAAATTTAAATTAAATATCTTTACTAATGATAAAAAACAAAAAATTACATTTTTAGAAATAGAGCATCCTGAACCTTTTATAAAAAATTTTAAATTTATTAAGGGTTTTAAAGAGGGTAAATTAATATACGAGTCATCTAATTACGAAGGTAAAACAATATCAAATTTAAGAATTAATGATTTTAAAGTCCAAGAGGTCCCTGTTCTTGCTAAACTTTTAACATTAGCATCTCTTCAAGGGATAGCTGATCTTCTCACAGGTGAAGGTATACGATTTACTGATTTCGAGATGGATTATGAAACTTTAGGAAATAACACTAAAATAAAAGAGGTATATGCGATTGGCCCAGCAATTTCACTTATGATGCAAGGTTATATTGTAAAAGATGAATTAACTAGTTTGAAAGGGACGCTTGTACCAGCAACAACTGTTAATAAAACAATTTCAAAAATACCAATGTTAGGTGATATATTGGTTGGAAAAAAAATTGGTGAAGGAGTATTTGGTGTAAGCTTTAAAATTAAAGGGCCACCGAAAAAACTTAAATCCACTGTTAATCCAATAAAAACTCTGACTCCAAGATTTATTACAAGAACTTTGGAAAAAATTTCTAATTAAGTTACTATTTTATAATGTTTTTTCTTACCGATTGAGACCTTAATAAAATTGTTTCTTTTCATAAGCTCATTTGAAATTATAAATTTATCATCTGAAATAGTTTCATTATTGATTTTAATACCATTAGATTTTATTAGTCTTCTTATTTCGCTTTTAGATAAGTTTTTATCAATAATTGAGACTAAATTAACTACATCATTACCAATATTAGAGATATCTACTTTTGTACTTGGCAAATTTTCTCCAGACGAATTTTCGGAAAAAGAATTCTTAGCAATTTCTTCTGCTTTAGTAGCCTCATTAGCCCCGTGTAGAATAGAGGTAGCCTTGTTCGCTAAAATAATTTTTTGTTCATTAATATCATGATTACTTATTATCTCGATTTCGCTTAAATTTAAATCTGTAAACATTTTAAGAAATTTCAACACATCTTTATCATCAACATTTCTCCAAAATTGCCAATAATCAAAAACTGAATACAATTTTTTATCTAACCAAATAGCACCACTTTCGGATTTACCCATCTTAGCACCGGATGCTAAAGTTATAAGTTCTGTTGTTAAACCATAAACTTCATTAGATGAATATCTTTTAATTAGCTCAACTCCATTTACAATATTACCCCATTGATCTGACCCTCCAATTTGGAGCAAACAATTCTCTTTCTTATTTAATTCTAGAAAATCATAGGCTTGCAAAATCATATAATTAAATTCCATGTAACTTAATGATTGCTCTCTCTCTAATCTTAATTTAACACTATCAAAACTTAACATTTTATTTATAGTAAAATGTTTTCCTATATCTCTTAGAAAAGATATATAATTTAAATTCTTTAGCCAAGTATAGTTGTTAACAAAAATTGGAGCTACTTTTTCATCTTCAGTTTCTAAAAATTTTTTTAGTATGCTCTCTATACTTTTTATATTTTTTTCTATTTCATTTTCCTCTAAAATTTTTCTTGTTTTATCTTTTCCAGATGGATCTCCTATTCTTGTAGTTCCTCCCCCGAGCAAAACAATTGGTTTATGTCCATGTTTTTGCATTAATCTTAAGCACATGATTTGAAGCAAGCTTCCTACGTGTAAAGATTGAGCAGTGCAATCAAAGCCTATATATCCTTTTATGCTCTCTTCACTAAGCTTCTTTGAAAGAGCCTTTTCGTCTGTGCATTGATAAAAATATCCTCTATCTTTAAATTCTTTTAAAAATTCATTCATAAGTGGTACTTTTAATATACATATTTAAATAAAAATAATAATCAACAATGGATAATTCTTTTATAGCACTGGGTTTAATGAGTGGTACATCTCTTGATGGTATTGATGCAAGTATTATCAAATCAGATGGTGAAAACAATTTAGATATAATAGATAATAAGTATTTTAATTATCCTGAAGAATTTAGAAAAAGACTCTCTACTTTTATCTTAAATATAAATAATAGATCAGATATAGAGGAAAATATAAAAATTTATAAATCTTTAGAAAGAGATTTAACAATTTATCATTCCAGAATATCTCAAAGTATTATTAATGATAATAATTGTAAAATTCAATTAGTTGGACTGCATGGGCAAACAATAATTCATAAACCTAAAGATGGTTATTCTGTACAAATGGGAGATGCAAAATTACTTTCACAATTGTTAAACGAGAAAGTAATTTATAATTTTAGAGGTAATGATATTAAAAATAATGGTGAAGGGGCGCCTTTAGCTCCTATCTATCATAAACTTTTAATAAAAAAATTTCAGATAAATGATCCCACATTAATTTTAAATATTGGAGGAATATCAAATTATACTTATTGTTTTAAAGATAAATTAATGGCAAAAGATATAGGGCCTGGCAATGTTCTAATTGATGAATACTTAAAAAAAACGAAAGGAATAAAATTTGATAACAACGGCGATATAGCATCTGCTGGAAATATTAATCAAGATATAATTAATCAATTTTATGAACATGAATATTATAACGTTGATGAAAAACATTCTTATGACAGGAAAGAATTTGATATTAATTTTGTTAAAGGTTTAGAATTTTCAGATGCATTAGCTACTCTAACCTATTTTACAGCATTGATAATTTCAAACAATATAAAAAAAATATTTAAAAAAAAAATAAATATTATTTTATGTGGTGGAGGAAGAAAAAATTTGACATTAGTAAGTCATTTAAAGAACTTAACAAAATATAAAATTAAGTTAATAGACGATTATAATATAGATGGAGATTTTATAGAGTCCCAAGCATTTGCATATCTTTCCATTAGATCTTATCTAAAAAAACCAATAAGCTATCCAAGTACCACAAATGTTAAAATTCCTGTTACAGGTGGCGAAATTACAATTAACTATTAGTATAGAGCTGTCTCTTTTTTTATATATTTATTTAAAGATTTAATTAATGAAGTATCAGCTTTTGAAAAAAAATGATTTGCTTCTGATATAATATCGAATTCAACCTTAATTCCTTTTTGTGCACTTAATCTTTTATTTAATTCATTTATATCTTCAAAAGGAACTAATTCATCTTTCTTTCCATGTATAATAAGGCCAGATGTTGGACAGGGTGATAAAAACGAAAAATCATATACATTGGGTTGAGGTGATATAGCTATAAATCTATTTATTTCTGGTCTTCTCATTAATAACTGCATAGCTATTAATGAGCCAAAAGAAAATCCAGATATCCAACATTGTGAGTTATCAAAATTTTCTCTTTCCAACCAATCCAATGCTGCTGCGGCGTCAGCTAATTCTCCTTGACCATTATCAAATTCTCCATCACTTTTTCCAACACCTCTAAAATTTACTCTGCAGACAGAAAAATTACTATCAACAAAGGTTTGAAAAGTATCAACAACAACTTTGTTGTTCATAGTTCCACCATATTGAGGATGAGGATGAAGCACTAATGCAATCGGGGAAGTATTTTTTTTACTTTTAAAATACTTAGCTTCCAATCTTCCTGCTGGCCCAGGAATGAAAATTTCAGTAATTTTTGTATCTGTAGATGGCATTGATTATCAGTCTCAAAAAAAAAATTGTATTTTTCTATCAAAATTGAGCGACAAAATGCAAGTATTTTAAATAAGCATAATCTTGACTAATTTAGTCAGGTATATATAAACCCCGTGAATTGAAGAAAATATGAAACTATCAACTAAAAGTAGATATGCTGTAATGGCTCTAGCAGATATAGCTAGGTTCAAAAATAATCAGCCAATATCACTAAGAGATGTATCTATCAGACAAGGAATATCTTTAGTTTACCTAGAACAATTATTTTTAAAATTAAAAAAGAATGAGATTGTGAAGAGCATACGAGGAAAAAAAGGAGGGTATACTTTAAATAAGATCCCTAGTGAAATTAAAATTTCTGATATTCTTTCTGCAGTAGAGGAAAAAGTAAAAACAATTGGTTGTCAAAAACATTCTAAAAAAGGATGTAATGGTAAATCTGCTAAATGTATTACTCACAATTTGTGGGATGAGCTGGAAACACATATAAACGTTTTTTTCCAAGAAAAAAATCTTGGAGATCTAATAAATAAAACTGAAAATAGATTATAATGAGAGATAAACAAATAGAAGATTTAAAAGATTATAAATATGGCTTTTCAACTGATATTGAAAGTTTTAAAGCTCCAAAAGGTCTAAATGAAGAAGTTATAAGATTTATATCAAATATAAAAAAAGAGCCAGATTGGTTACTTCAATGGAGATTAAAAGCTTTCGAAAGATTAAAAGTATTGAAAGAACCTGATTGGCAAAAGCCAAAATATCCAAAAATTGATTACCAAGATTTGTACTATTATTCTGCACCTAAAAGTTTTAAAGAAAAGCCAAAAAATTTAGAAGATTTAGATCCTAAATTGTTAGAAACTTACAAAAAACTGGGAATACCCTTGCAAGAACAAAAAAGGTTAAATGGTATTGCTGTTGATGCAGTATTTGACTCAGTATCTGTTGCTACAACTTTTAAAGATACTTTAACAAAAAAAGGAATTATTTTTTGTTCAATTTCTGAAGCAATACAAAAACATCCAGACTTAGTCAAAAAATATTTAGGTTCAGTTATTCCAATCAGTGATCATTTTTTCGCAACATTAAACTCAGCAGTCTTTACTGATGGATCGTTTGTTTACATCCCACCAAACGTAAAGTGTCCAATGGAACTTTCAACTTATTTTAGGATCAATGCATCTGATACTGGTCAGTTTGAAAGAACATTAATTATTGCAGATAAAGGCAGTTATGTAAGTTATTTAGAAGGATGTACAGCACCGATGAGAGATGAAAATCAGTTGCATGCAGCAAATGTTGAACTTATTGCGTTGGATAATGCAGAGATAAAATATTCTACAGTACAAAACTGGTATCCAGGTGATAAAGACGGTAAAGGAGGAATATATAATTTTGTAACAAAAAGAGGATTATGTAGAGGCAAAAATTCAAAAATTTCATGGACACAAGTAGAAACAGGTTCTGCTATTACATGGAAATATCCAAGCTGTATTTTAAAAGGTGATAATTCAATTGGTGAATTTTATTCAATTGCAATTACAAATAATCATCAAAAGGCTGATACTGGAACGAAGATGATACATTTAGGAAAAAATACAAAAAGTAAAATTATTTCAAAAGGTATAAGTGCAGGTAAATCAGATATGACTTACAGAGGTTTAGTAGATATTTCTAAAAATGCATCTAATTCAACAAATTATACTCAATGTGATTCATTATTAATGGGTAATAAATGTGGAGCACACACTGTACCTTATATTAAAAATAAAAATTCAAATTCTAATATTGCTCATGAAGCGACCACCTCTAAAATTAGTGAAGATCAATTACATTATTGTCAACAAAGAGGGCTAAATCAAGAGGAAGCTGTGGGACTGATTGTTAATGGTTTTTGCAAAGAGGTATTGCAACAATTACCAATGGAATTTGCCGTAGAAGCTCAAAAATTAGTTGGAATAAGTTTAGAAGGAAGTGTTGGGTAAATGTTAAAAATTAACAATTTAAATGCAAAAATTCAGGAAAAATCTATATTAAGTGGTTTTAATTTAGAAATAAAACCTGGGGAGGTTCATGCAATAATGGGACCTAATGGATCAGGAAAAAGCACTTTATCAAATATTCTATCAGGTAAAAAAGGATATGAGATATCTGGAGAAGTATTATATGAGAACAATAATTTATTTGATCTTGAAACAGAGGAAAGAGCACACAAAGGTATCTTCTTAGCATTCCAGTATCCACTGGAAATACCTGGGGTGAATACAAATATTTTTTTAAAAACATCCTTAAATTCAATTAGAAAAGCTAGGGGCGAAAAAGAATTAGATGCATTAGAATTTTTAAAATTAGTTAAAGAAAAAGCAAAAGAACTAAAATTTGATGAAGAAAAATTAAATAGACAATTAAATGTTGGTTTCTCTGGTGGTGAAAAAAAGAAAAACGAAATTTTACAAATGTCAATTTTAGATCCAAAATTATCTATACTAGATGAAACTGACTCTGGATTAGATATAGATGCTCTTAAAATAGTTGCAGATGGAGTTAATGCATTAAGAAAAAAAAATAATTCCTTTCTTATAATAACACACTATCAAAGACTACTTGATTATATAAAACCTGACTTTGTGCATGTTCTTATGGGTGGAAAAATTATTAAATCAGGAGGCGCAGAATTAGCTTTAGAGTTAGAAAAAAAAGGATATGAAAATTTTAATTAAATGGAACAAAAATTAAAAACAGATTTTGATAAGTTTATAAGTACTTCAAATTTCTCAAGCCAAGAAATTAAATTAAAAAAAGAAGCTCTTGATAATTTTTTGAAAAATGGATTTCCTAGTAGAAAACTAGAAAGCTGGAAATTCTCTGATATAAACCAGATAATTAAAAAAAATATTGGAGAACTAGCATTTTATAATGATTATAGCATCAAAAATGAAATTAATGATGATATTTTTATAAAGGAAATTGAACATAATAAAATTGTAATTGTTAACGGTAAAGTTGAGCGATTGAGTTTTGAATATGAAGAAAAAGATAAAATTAATTTGTTGACTTTAGATAATTTTAACCAAAACTCAAATGAAAGTAATTCTCTTTTAAGTCTAAATAATTCTTTTTCTAATAAAATAAGCAATATTTTAGTTAAAAAGAATTATTCATTCAAAAAACCTTTAATTATCTATCAAATAACAAACGAGAAAGTGAGCAATACTAATATTAATTTTCAATTAAACTTTGAGCTAGAAGAAAACAGCTCAATAAAAATTATTAATCTTTCTGATGATAATTCAGAAAAGAATTTCATCAACAATTTATTTAATTTTAATCTTGGTAAAAATTCAATTCTTAAGAATTATAAAATAGATAAAAAAAGTAATACAAACATTAAGTATGATTATTCTAGTATTATTCAAAAAGAAAATAGTATTTCTGAAACATTTATATTTTCATCAGGTGCTGATTATATAAAAAATGAAGTTACCTGTAATCTTGAAGGCAAATATTCATCCGCATTTATTAATGGAATACACCTATTGTCTAAAAATAAACATCACGAAATAAGAACTAAGACTAACCATTTGTACGAAAACACAAAAAGTTATCAGTTAATAAAAAGTGTAATTAATGATAGCTCAAAGTCTGTCTATCAAGGGAAAATATATGTGGACTCAAAAGCTCAAAAAACAGATGGTTATCAATTAAGTAAAGCTCTACTCTTAAATGAACAAGCAGAATTTAATGCAAAGCCTGAACTAGAGATTTATGCTGATGATGTTAAATGTTCACATGGTTCTGCGTCGGGAAGTTTAGACGAAAATTCTATTTTTTATTTAATGTCCAGGGGATTAAATCAAACAACTGCAAAAGAACTATTAATTAATGGTTTTCTTTTAGATGTTATTGAGAAAATTACAGATAATGAAATTAAAAAATTGTTAAAAAATATGATTGGATTAAATTAATGAACATAGATGATATAAAAAGAGAATTTCCAATTTTTGATGATAAAATTCAGAATAATGATTTAGTATATTTAGATAGCGCCAATTCATCTCAAAAACCTAGAGTTGTTGTAGATAGAATTTATGACTTTTACACAAAAGAGTTTTCTAATGTAGGTAGAAGTGTTCATTATTTAGCAGTTGCTGCCACTAATTTATATGAACAAACAAGAGTTTCAGTTCAAAAATATATTAACGCTAAAGATAAAGATGAGATCGTATTTACTAAAGGTGCTACAGAAGCAATTAATTTAGTCGCTAACACTTTTGGTCAAAAATATTTATCTGAAGGAGATGAAGTTTTGTTGACTGAACTCGAGCATCATTCAAATTATGTTCCTTGGCATTTTCTTAGAAAAGCAAAAAATATAAAAATAGAATTTGCTGAAATTAACGATGATGGAGAAGTAACATTAGAAGCTATAGAGAAAAAAATTACAAACAAAACAAAAATAATCAGTGTAAGTCATTTGTCGAATGTAACAGGCGCAATATTGCCAATTAAAGAAATTGTAGAATTAGCACATTCGAAAAATATACCTGTTCTAATTGATGGATGCCAAGGAGCTCCTCATTTAAAATTAGATATGCAAGATATAGATTGTGATTTTTATGCAATATCTGGACATAAAATGTACGGACCAACCGGAATAGGTGTTCTTTATGCTAAAAAAAAATGGCTTGAAGATTTACCCCCATATCAAGGTGGAGGAGGAATGATAAATGAAGTTAAAAAAGAAGGTATTACTTATGGCGAATTACCTAATAAATACGAGGCTGGCACGATGGCTACAGCTCAAGTTATAGCTTTTAATGAATCCATAAAATTTATGGAAAAAATTGGTATTCAAAATATCGAAAAACATGAAAAAGAATTATTAGACTACGGACTAGAAAAGTTAAGAAAAAATAATTCAGTCAATATTATAGGAAATCCAAAAGAAAAGGGTGGGGTTATATCATTTACTATTGAAGGTGTTCATCCACATGATATTGCAACTATTCTTGATGAGGATGGAGTGGCTATTAGAGCAGGGCATCACTGCTGTCAAATATTACACGATAAATTAAATTTACCTGCAACCGCAAGAGCTTCATTTGGAGTTTATAATACGAAAGATGATATTGATAAACTTGATGAAGCAATAAACAAATGTAAAAAAATTTTTAACTTATAATGGACTTAAAAGATTTATATCAAGAAATAATATTAGATCATGGAAAAAATCCAAGGAATTTAGGAAAGTTTGATAATTATAATAAAGATGCAAAGGGAAATAACCCTTTATGTGGCGATAATGTCCATGTCTATCTCAGATTAAATGAAAATAAAAAAGTTGAAGATATTGCATTTGAAGGTCATGGCTGCGCTATTTCAATGGCATCGGCATCAATTATGACTGACATGGTTAGAGGTAAAGAAGAAAAAGAGGTAAAAGAAATTGTAACTGATTTCCTAGGAATGATAAAAGAAAAAGATTCTTTAGAAACTAATATTTTAAAAGATGACGAAAAAACTAAATTGATGAGTTTATCAGGTGTTAAGCAATATCCTATGAGAGTAAAGTGTGCAACTTTATCTTGGCATACTCTTACATCAGCATTAGATAATTCAGATCAAATTGTAAAAACAGAGGAATGAAGATGGATCTTAAAGAAAAGGTAATTGCTGAAATAAAAAAAATTTATGATCCAGAGATACCTGTTAATATATATGAATTAGGATTGATATACGATATTATTGTTAATAATTCTGAAGTTAAGGTAAAAATGACTTTAACCACACCAAATTGCCCAGTAGCTGAAAGTTTGCCTAAAGAAGTTAAAGACAGTATATTAGAAATTAAAGAAGTTTCAAAAGTAGATCTTGATTTAGTATGGGAGCCTCCATGGGACAAATCAATGATGTCTGAAGCTGCAAAACTTGAACTAAATTTATGACAAAACAAATTATAACATTAAGTGATAACGCAGCTCAAAGAATAAAAGAAATTATGTCTAATGCTGAAAAAGACTCTTTAGGAGTTAGAGTTGGAGTTAAGTCAGGTGGATGCGCAGGTATGTCTTATGTTATGGAGTACACAAAAGAGGCAAAACCAAATGACGAAGTAGTAGAAGATAAGGGTGTGAAAGTTTTCATAGACTCTGCGGCGGTAATGTATCTACTTGGAACAGAAATGGATTTTAAAAAAGAAAAATTTTCTTCACAATTTGTATTTAATAACCCGAATGAAACAGAGAGATGTGGATGCGGAGAATCCTTTAAAATATAGTATTTAATATACGCATATCAGAATTGCGTTTATTGCATATCTATGATAGAATCATTGATATGAACACTTTTGAGCATAAAAACCTTATTAACTCTGAAGTTAAAACTCAAAAAAGAAAGTCTTTATTCAGAAGTTTGATTAAACCAGTAGAAGCGGGCGCACATGGCACCCTCAACTACGTGGTTAAAAAAGGTTTAGGAAAAAATAAAATAGCTAAAAAATAAAAAAGCTATTTAACAACTATAGTACATATCAAACTCAATAGGATGAGGTGTATGTTCAAAGTTGTGTATCTCCTCAAATTTAAGAGCAATATAAGCATCAATTTGATCGTCAGTAAATACTCCACCTTGAGTTAAAAACTTTCTATCTTTATCTAAACTTTCCATTGCTTCTCTTAATGATCCGCAAACAGTTGGAACTTTTTTAACTTCCTTCTCTGATAAAGCGTAAAGATCTTTATCAAAGGATTTGCCTGGATCAATTTTATTTTTGATACCGTCAATTCCAGCCATTAACATAGATGCAAATGTTAAGTATGGATTACCAGATGCATCTGGGAATCTAATTTCACATCTCGCTCCTTTTTTGCTTAGAGTTATCGGAATTCGACATGATGCTGACCTGTTTCTTGCTGAATAAGCAAGCAACACTGGAGCTTCAAAACCTGGAATTAATCTTTTATAACTATTTGTTGTAGCATTTGAAAATGCATTAATCGCTTTAGCATGTTTAAGTATTCCACCAATATAATAAAGTGCAGTTTGTGACAAACCTGAATATTTATTTCCAGAAAAAACTGGAGTTTTTCCTTTCCAAACTGATTGGTGAACGTGCATTCCTGATCCATTATCACCTTTTACAGGTTTAGGCATAAACGTAGCAGTTTTACCAAATGAATGTGAAACCATTTGAACTACATATTTGTATAATTGAACATTATCAGCTTGATCAACTAATGTACCAAAAAGCATTCCAAGTTCGTGTTGACTTGGAGCAACTTCATGGTGATGTTTTTCAACTGTAATACCTACATCTCTTAAACCTTTTAGGTATTCACCTCTTATATCCTGAGCACTATCTACTGGAGGGACTGGAAAATATCCACCTTTAACTCCAGGTCTATGACCCATATTTCCGTTTTCATAATTTTTTCCTGAATTATATGGACCTTCGGTACTATCTATTGAAAAACTTGTTTCGTTCATATCGTTTTTAATTTTAACATCATCAAAAACAAAAAATTCTGGTTCAGGACCAAAGTAAGCTTTATCACCTATACCAGTCTTCTTTAAATAAGCTTCAGCTTTCTTCGCTATCCCTCTTGGATCTCTTTCATAAGGATTTCTTTTAATTGCATCTAAAATATCGCAAAATAAAACAAGAGTATTATGAGATGTAAATGGATCAACTATTTGTCTGTTTAAATCTGGTTTTAAAATCATGTCAGACTCATTTATTGCCTTCCATCCAGCAATAGACGATCCGTCAAAAAATACACCATCTGTTAACATGTCACCATCAACTACCGTTGCATCCATAGTTAAGTGCTGTAATTTACCTCTTGGGTCTGTAAATCTTAAATCGACAAACTCAATTTGCTTGTCTTTCATCATTTTTAGAACTTTGCTTGCGCTCATATTATCTCCTGTAGAATTAAATATCTGGGTTAATTACCAATATTGCTATAATAAAGAATACATATAATGAGGATATCACCTATGCAATTTAAACATATAATTTTGCTAATAATTTCACTGCTTTTTAATCAATCATAAGTTGAATATGACTTTATTAAATAAAGAACCAGTTAAAAGGGCTGAGAAGTGTCTTAAAGAGTTTGACGAAAATCTATCAGTTGTTGAATTAGAAAACTCAGCAAAAACAGCATTGGATGCAGCAAATTCATTAAATTGTGAAGTAGGAGCAATTATTAAAAGTCTGCTTATTAAGATAGAAAATGATTTTTTACTTTGTTTAGTTTCTGGTGACAAAAGATGCTCGTTAAATAAATTAAAAAAAATTTCTGAAAAAAAAAATGTAAGAATGGCTTCTGCTGACGAGGTTAAATCTCAAACAGGATATACAATTGGAGGTGTATCTCCTGTAGGTCATATAAATAAAATTCAAATATTTATAGATAATTCTTTAAGTAGGTTTACAGATATTTTTGCTGCAGCCGGTCATCCTAATGCAATTTTTAAGATCAATTATGAAAAATTAATTCAAATTACAAAAGGTGATGTGAAAGATATTACAGAATGAAGCAAGCTAATTTAACAGATTATATTTTATTAACATTATTATCAATAATTTGGGCATCTGCTTTTTTTAATATAAAAATTGCAACAGAATCTTTCGGTCCAATGACAATTGCTTTTTTGAGAGTATTTTTTGGATCTATACCAGTATTAATTTTATGTTATTATAAAAAAATAGTAATTGAAGCATTTTCAAAAGATTGGCATTGGTTCATGTTAATAGGACTAATCAATTTAGTTATACCATTTTTTTTAATTGCTTATGGAGTAAAATCTGTCCAAAGTAATTTGGCTGCAATTTTGATGTCCACTACTCCTTTGAGTTCTACCATATTAGGTCACTTTTATACAAAAAATGAAAAATTTAATTTTGCAAAAACTGTTGGAATACTAATCGGATTTGCAGGAATTGTTTATTTATTTTCTGATAATATTTTAATTGATGAAAATAATTTTCTTTCAGCAATATTAATTTTACTAGGATCAACATGTTATGTAATAGGTGGAGTTTTAACACTTAAAATTAGTAAGAAAAAAAATGAAAACGTTACTGGATCAATATTAATTTGGGCAACTCTGATTTTATTTCCTTTGATGTGTTTATTAGAAACTCCTTGGGAAAATACTCCATCAATAAATTCAACCATGTCAGTAATTTATCTTGGTATAGTACCAACAGGAGTTGCGTGGCTTTTAAGATTTAAAATTTTGAAAAAGAATGGTTTAATTTTTCAATCTCAAGTCTCATACTTAATTCCAATCTTTGGAATTATTTTAGGCTATATATTTTTAAGTGAATTAATAACTTACAAGGTATTAATATCTTTATTAGCTGTAGTTGTAGGAATTTATTTTGTTAGAAAAGCAGATACAAAAATTATTATTTAAATGAAGATATAGAGCTAATATGTTCTGGTTTTGTCTCACAACATCCACCTAAAATTGTTGCCCCACCTTCTATAAATTTTTTTGATAGATTATAAAATTCATTTGCATCAAAATTATCTCTTTTTCCTAAAGATTGGTTAGGATTTACTCCAATTTCATGAGGTTTTGCTGTATTAAATGTCTGTATTGGGCCTGGCTCATCAATTCCCCACAAATTTATTTTAAATCCAAATGGCACTTCACAATTTAAAAATTTATCTAATACGGATAGAGATATTTCTGGAGAAATACATGCACAAACTACACCAAGAGTATTTTCATTTTGAATAATTTCAAGTAATTGCTCAATATTTTCTTCTGAGGGTAGGTCGCCATTTTTTTTTAAATGTATTCCAATTAAAACTTTTTTGTTTAATTTTTTAGATATATTAAGAGCGGCTTTAACTTCATTAGTACTGCTAATAACATCTAAGTATAAAAAATCAGTAAATTCACTTAAAATATCAGCTTGTTCAAACATATCTTCCTCTATTAATTTGATATCACGATCATCAGTTATATAAGTGTCTCTTTGGCTTGGAATTGATCCAGCTACTAATATATTTTTCTTTGATAAATCTTTAGCTTTGATTGCAAGTTTACATGCAATTTCGTTTAATTTTTTGAATTCATCACCAACTTTATTTTCTATTAATCTAAATTTTCTACAACTAAAGGTGTTAGTAACAATAACATCTGAGCCTGCGTTGATATATGATAGATGAGTATCAACTAACATTTGATGATATTTTTCATTTAATAAAGCGCTAGCAGACCATAAAGTCCCCATAGATACCATTCCTTTTTCAAGCAATAATTGACCCATACCACCATCTAAAATTCTTATTTTTTTAAAAAAATTGTTATCCATTTTTTTTATCCCTTGTAGCTATAAATACTCCAACGGTTGTTATTAAAAAACCAATTATGTCAGTAAATGTTAATTGTTCATTTAAAAATATCCATGCCATCACTGCTGAAGTGGGAGGTACTAAAAAAAATAAAGTAGTAGTTTTGCCCACAGTACCTCTTTTGATTAAAAACATAAGAATAGTAAAAGCTCCAAATGAAACTAATATAATTTGGTGAGACATACCCAATATAAAACTAGTTGTAAAATTTATGTAAGCATTTTCAAATATAAACATTAATAATAAATTAAAAAGGCAACCACCAACTGCTTGATACGCATTGTTAACTGACAAAGCTAAATTTCCACTCAATTTTTTTTGCCACAATGTTCCAGCCGTTATTGCAAATAAAGCTAAGACTGTAGCTAACAATCCTAAAGGAGGAATTTCTTTTCCAAAATCAATACCTAAGACAGTGACAGAACCAATGAAACCTAAACTGATACCTACCCACTGTTTCCAAGATATTTTTTCTCCAAAAATAGGACCAGATAAAATATTTGTTAAAATCGGTTGAAGTGTAACTATTAAAGCCACAATTGCAGCTGGCATCCCAATTGAAAATGCATACCAACAGCCACCTAAATAAATCCCATGAAATAAAATACCTGTTGAAAGACTTTCAATAATATTTTTTAATTTTCCAAAAATTTTATCATTACTGAAATAAGCAAATACGAGAAAACCAATTGTTACAATCCCAAATCTAAATGCTAAAGCTGCAAATGGAGAAGCGTTTTGAACAATTTCTTTCCCAGATATGAATGCCGACGACCATAATAATATAAAGAGCAAAGGAAATGATTTTGTCATGGTAAAGATATATGGCGTAATATCTAATTTTTGTTGTGAATTCTATCCATTTCTTGAAGTTCGACTTCAAGTTTGTCTAATTCTTCACCACCAGCCATCATACTAAGAAGCTTTTCTCTAGAAATATCTTTTTTTTGGAATGTTCCCATGCTTTTTCCTCGGTTAAGTACAGTGAAACTATTACCAACAGGGTAAGCATGATGTACATTATGAGTAATTAAAATTACAGCCAATCCCTCAGATGCAGCCTTCACAATATATTTTAATACCATTGATGCTTGATGAACTCCTAAAGCAGAAGTTGGTTCATCTAAAACTAAAACTTTTGCACCAAAATATATAGCTCTTGATATTGCTAGGCATTGTCTTTCACCACCGGACATAGTTCCAACTGCCTGAGATGGATCTCTAACATCGATACCTATCTGTCCCATTCTATCTGCTGCTATCTTATTTGCTTTCTCCACATCAAAAGTTTTAAGGAAAGGAATACCTTTTTGAGGCTCTCTTCCCATAAAAAAATTTCTAGTAACACTCATTAAAGGAACTAATGCTAGATCTTGATAAACTGTTCCTATACCAATATCTAAAGCATCTTTAGGTGAGTCAAAAACAATTTTATTATCTTCAAATATAATTTCACCTTCATCAGGCTTATGAACACCTGCTAAGGTTTTAATTAAAGTCGACTTTCCTGCTCCATTATCTCCAAGTAAGCACATGATCTCACCTTTTTTTAATCTCATAGTGACATCTTTAAGCGCTATTACCTTCCCAAAAAACTTACTAATATTATTAAATTGAACGAGATAGTCAGACATTATTTACTCTCAGTCACTTTCTTTCTGATATAGTTATTAAACACTACAGCTATCAACATCATTGCTCCTAAGAAAACTTTAAACCAATCAGTGTCAACATCTGTATAAAATATTCCCATAGATACAGTGCCAAATATAATTGCACCAAAAGCAGCACCTATTGCAGATCCATATCCACCTGTTAAGAGACAACCACCAACAACAGCAGCTGCAATAGCTTCTAGTTCTTTTAAAGTACCTCTCATAGTATCTGCAGAACCTGCATCTAATACTTGAATACAAGCAAAAATAGTTGAAGCGACTGCCGTACCGATAAATAGACTTATTTTTACCCTTCCAACTGGTACACCTACATTTGTTGCTCCAACCTTATCGCCTCCAGATGCGAAGATCCAATTACCGTATCTTGTTTTCATCAATATCCATGTTGCAAACAATGTTAATGCAATAAACCAAATAACTGATGGAGGTATTCCAGTTGCAAGAGGAGTTCCATCAGTCCTTAGTTCAATTAATTTTAATGATCCCAACCAAGTAAAAAGCCATTTAAAAGTATCTGTTGCAAATAACCAAGCTAATGGATCATCTTCAATTAATACTCTTAGTCCTGGAACTTGAGTTCTACCAGTAATCAATCTTGTTATTGCTAATGTTAAACCTCTTAAAATAAAAAGCATTGCAAGTGTTACAATAAAAGAGGGCAAACCAGTTTTGACAACCATTATGCCATTAAAGTATCCAACCAATACTGCCATAGCGAAAGCAAAAACTATACTCATCCATAAAGGCCAACCCCAATAAATCGCAGGAATTGCAATACAAATTCCAGCAAAGCCAATCATTGATCCAATTGACAAATCAAATTCACCACCAATCATTAACATTGCCGCTGCTATTGCTATAATTCCTAAATTAGCTGAAACATCAAGGAAATTAAGCATTCCATAGGCGCTAAACATACCGGTATCGCCGGCTACAATTCCAAAGAAAATAAATACAAGTATTGAGCCACCTAATGCACCTAGCTCAGGCCTATTCAATAAAACTCTTAGTGATGATATTTTTTTTAGACGTTCGTCTTCATTAAGACTACTTTTTGATGAAATACTTTTTGATTTTAATGACATTTAAATTTTGAAAAAAGGCCTGACTATAAAATTTAGTCAGGCCTTAATATAGATTTTATCTATAACCTTGAGCTGCCCATTTAATTACTTTAGCAGCATTATCAGGAGTAACAAATCCAGGTCCAGTCATAACTACACCAGCAGGCATTGTTCCCCATCTCATGTACTGAGCAAATATAGCTATAGGCAAATAACCTTGTAGATATTGTTGTTGGTCAATTAAAAACTCTACCTTACCTGCAGCAGCAGCTTTTAACATGTTAGGTGACATATCAAATGTCCCTAATTTAACATTTCCAACTTTACCAGCAGCTTCTAAAGCTTTTAATGCTGCTTCACCAGATAAACCAGCTCCTAAAGTTAGAATAGTGTCATATCCACCACCTAATTTAGCAGCAACAGCTTTTTGAATTTCAGTTGGGTCATTTGATGTTCCAAGAATATCAACAGATCCACCAAAACCTTTTTTGAAACCTGCACATCTTCTATCAAGCGCTACGTTTCCAACTTCGTGGTTAACGCATAAAGCTTTTTTTCCTCCAGCAGCTTTCATTTTTTGTCCGCCACCAACGCCAGCTTCAAATTCAGTTTGACCTACGTGTGCACTAATTCCTAGTGATGCATAGTCATCCGAACCAGAGTTCATAGAAACTACTGGTATACCAGCAGCTATTGCTGCTTTAACAGATTTTCCTAATGCAGCTGCATCAGGCAAAGTAATTACAATACCTTTTGGTTTTTGTGATACAGCGTTATCAATTAGTTTTGCCATTTCAACCATGTCAAAAGTTCCAGGCGCAGTGTATTTGCAAGATACTCCCATATCTTTACAAGCAGCATCAACTCCATTTTTAGCTACCGACCAAAAAGGGTCATTAGCTTGTCCATGCGAAACAACAATTATATCAGTTGCTAATGCTGATACAGACATCATTGCCCATGCAGCAACAGCTAATATAAAGTTCTTTATTGTTTTCATTTTTAATTTCCTCTCTTAAATAAAAGTTAACTTTTAAACATTAAAGCTAACATAAATTTATTTAGATTGTAAAGAAGCAGGTTGTATTCAACCTAAAGTTGATTTTTAATATTTTATTTTTTCAAATTTTTTTGATTTTAATGACCGTATACCACTCTCAGCAATTTGTATTGAAATCTTTCCATCAATAAAACCACTTTTAGGTCTCAAATTTGATCTGAATAATTTAGCAAGATCATTTAACTGTTCTTTGTATGCCTGATCGTATCTTTCTATAAAAAAATGTTTAAAGCTTGAACGTGCATTTGTACTTTTATTAGAATACAAACTAATCTCATTTTCTTTGATATTATCAGAAATAATCATTCCTTTACTTCCAAAGAGCTCTACTCTTTGATCATATCCAAAACTACAATGTCTGGAATTAGTAATAATACATTGAACACCATTTTTTGTTTTCAAAATTGCCGTTGCGAGCTCGAAATCTTTAAGTTTATTGAAGTATTTATTAGAAATATTGCTCCCTGTAGCAAATATAGAAACAAATTCATCTTTACCTGCATAATATCTTGCTAGATCGAAATCATGGATCATCATATCTTTAAAAATACCACCTGAGGCTTTTAAATAATTTATAGATGGAGCAGCCGGATCTCTGCTAGTAATAATAATTTTCTCTAGCTTTCCTATCTTGCCTTTTATTAAATTATTTTTTAGAGAACTATGACCTGGATCGTATCTCCTATTAAATCCAATTTGAATTTTATGATTAAATTTATTTATTTTTTTTTCGTAATTTTGAATTCTTTTTAAATTTAAATCTAAAGGTTTTTCACAAAATACTGTTTTATTATTTTTTATACTTTCATATATAAATTTAAGATGAGTTGATGTAGTGGAAGATATAAAAATACAATCAATTTTTTTGTCTTTATATGCTATTTGAGGACTTTCAATATTTTGACAATTTAGATTTTTTGAAACTTTTTTTGCAAGTTTTCTATTAACATCGAAAATATATTTAAGATTAAAATTTTTATTATTTATTAAATTATTTGCATGCATTAGTCCTATTCTTCCCAAACCGAATAATGCTACGTTAATTAAATTTTTACCCATTGTTTTTTTAATGATGATTTCTTGCATGCATCAATGAATTTAGCAGTCTCCAAACCCTCTTCTTCGTTAGGAAAATAAAATCTTTTTTTTGTATTTGTTTTTAAATATTCAGCAAATTCCTTATATATATTTGCAAAAGCATCTAAATATCCTTCAGGGTGACCAAATTTTACTCTAGAAAATTTTTTTGAAAAATTTGCCTTTGTATATCCTCTTTCTAAAAACTTTACTGCTCCTTTGCTTGGATTAAATTTTAGATAATTTGGATCATTTTGAACCCATTCTAAACTTCCTTTAGAACCATATACTCTAATTCTTAAACCATAAACACCACCTTTAGCTGTTACACATGTCCATACAATTCCTTTAGCGCCATTATTAAAATTAACAAAAACTTGTGCGTTATTATCCATTTTAACGTCCTTTGAATATTTACTTACATCGGCTATTAGTTTTTCTCCTTTAAGGCCTGTAATATAAATTGCTAGATGATATGCGTGTGATCCTATTTCATTGAGAACTGCTGATACACCAACAATTTTTTTATCAACTTTCCATTTAAAAACCTTTTTTGAATTTGTTTTTAAAATTTTATTACCATCTGTCCAATCCTGAATATATTCAACATTGATATATTCAACTTTTCCAATTTTTCCTTTTTCAACTAAATTTTTTGCCTCTCTAACCATTGGATAAGATGAATAGTTGTGAGTCAGTGCATATTTAATTTTTTTGTTATTTTTTATCGCTTTATATAGTTTTTTTCCCTGATCAAGATTTCCAGCAAATGGCTTGTCTGAAATTACATGTATATTTTTTTTTATAAAATTCTCTGCAATAATCTGGTGACTTGATGGTGGAGTCATTATTGCTACAACATTAATACCATCTTTTCTTTTCGCTTCTTTTTCAGACATCTCCTTGTAATTTGAATAACATCTAGATTTATCTAAACCTATACTTTGTCCAAATTTCCTAGACTTATCAACACTTCTAGAAAATACCCCTGCAACTATTTCGTATTTGTCATCATATCTAGATGAAATTCTATGAACATGCCCGATCCAAGATCCAGGTCCTCCTCCAACAATTCCAAGTTTAAATTTTTTAGGTTTAATTTTTTGAAGCATCTAATATCATAACAAAACTATTATTTATGTCAGTAAAATTAGGTATAGCCCCAATAGCTTGGAGCAATGATGACATGCCTGAACTTGGTGGTGATACTCCGCTTGAACAATGTCTTTCTGAAGCTAGTGAGGCAGGATTTAAAGGAATAGAATCTGGAGGAAAATTTCCAAAAACATCAAAAGAATTAATTCCTATATTAAATAAATATAATTTAAAATTATGTTCAGGTTGGTATGGGGCAAATTTAAGAAAAAATACTTTTGAAGAGGAAAAATCAAAAATTCAAAATCAATTGAAACTATTTCAAGATTGTAAAGCACCCTGTATGGTTTTTGCCGAAGTTTATGGTTCTATTCAAGGCGATCCAAATATAAATTTATCTAAAAGACCTAGAATGGATTTAGAAGAGTCTAAAAAATATTATAAAAAAATTTCAGAAATGGGAAAATATCTAGAGGATCAAGACATGCCTCTTGCTTACCATCATCATATGGGAACTTGCATTGAAAGTGAAGAAGACACAAGAAGATTATTAGAAAACACAGATGGTAGTGTCAAACTAACTTTAGATACTGGACACATGTTATTTGCAAAAGGAGATAGTTTGAAAATTTATAAAGAATTTAAAGAAAGAATAATTCATATACATTGCAAAGATATGAGAAAAAATGTTTTAGATAATTCGTTAAATCACGATTATAGTTTTAGAAAGGCCTTTTTAGAAGGAGCCTTCACTGTTCCAGGAGATGGTTGTATTGATTACAAGCCTTTTTTTGACTTGTTAAAAGAACAAAATTATTCTGGATGGTTAGTTGTAGAAGCGGAGCAAGATCCCGCAAAAGCAAATCCTTTTGAATATGCTAAAATTGGATACAAATATCTAATTGAGACTTTAAAAAGCGCAAATTTAGAAATTGAAAATAATTAGCTATCTATATAAAGAAGTTAATTCATTATTACCAGCAGCCACACATGGAGATTTAAAACAAGTACCAACAATCCATTCTGATCCTGGTTCTGCTAGAAAATTTGATGACATTATAAAAATAACACCCATTTCTACTGACTGACCAGCTTTTCCCTCTGCTTTTATTCTTGGGTCAGGGTCTGTTTTAACTTTATTATCATCTGAAAATGGATTTTCAATCTTAAGATTATCATTTATATGATTAACAACCTTTTCAGCTATCCATTCAGCATTACATGGATCACCCCAAACTGTTGTCTTCCCTTCATCATTATTTCCACAATTATTAATTTCGCCATTAATAAAATCGACAACTTTTTTATGATTTTCTTTTACTAAATTTGCACGAGCTTCAACTTCAGGCCTTGTACTCGCTGTCCATATCAACATTCCTACAACATAAACAGCTGATATAATGATAAGAAACTCTAACAATCCAAAATTTTTTAATTTTAAGCTCATGAGATTTTTACTATTTTTGACTTTTCCAATTTATTGTCAAAAAAATCAATAATATTTTGGACTGTTTCAATACCCATTCTAGACAAACATTCTTCGGTAAATACTGCTGAATGAGGGCTTAAAAATGCTTTCTCATTTTTTAGCAATGGGTTATCTAAAGATGGAGGCTCCTTTTCAAAAACATCAAGCCCTGCACCAAAAATTAAATCTTCGTTTAATGCCTTATTAAGATCTTCCTCATTAATAATACCACCTCTTGCAGCATTAATTAAAATACAATTTTTTTTCATTTTTTTTATCATTTCATAATTGATTAAATGTTTTGTATTTTCGTTTAAAGGCATATGAATTGAAATTGCGTCCATTTTATTTAAACTCTCATTTAAATCCTTAATTTTAGTGCCACCAACTTTTTTAATTTTCTCTTCGCTGACAAAAGGATCATAAACAAAAATGTTCATTTCTAAACCCTTACATTTCTCTAGTAAACATTTTCCAATTCGACCAAAACCTGCAATTAAAATATTTTTATTCCATAACTCAATTGTTTTAGGAAGCTTAGTTCTATCACTGAACTTTCCAGTTTTTACAGTCTCGTTGTACATATTATTTCTTTTTGCGATGCTGAACAGCATGAATAAAACATGTTCTGCTACAGCTTGAGCATTTGATGTAGCTGTTATTGCTAATGTAATATTATTTTGCTTTGTTGCTTCAAGATTTATATTATCATAACCAACACCATGTCTAGATATCACTTTTAAATTCTTAGCTGACTCTATAATTTCTTTTGATAATTTAGATGTTCTAACACTTATTGCTTCACAGTCTTTTATTTTATCTTTTAAAAATTCTATTTCTGTATTGTCTACAACTTCAAATTCAAAATTTTTATTTTCTTTTAGTAAATCAATACCGTGATTATGTATTGATCCTATTATCAAGACTTTTTTCATACTTTATAATTTTGATTAATTTTTTTTTTAATAAGTTTTTGATACTTCTGATTTAACAGTGTCTTTCAAGCTATCAATAGTAGCTTTTGCTCCAGCACTAATAAATCTTGAGTCTGATCCTACAGTTACAAATTGAAAACCTTTTTCTATCATTTTTTTTGCATACTCGGCACTACCATTATGAATTCCAGCAAAAATATTATTTTTTTTTGAATGCTCTAATATTTTCATTATTGTGGAATAGGCCTTAGTACCTTCTCCTTTATCAAATCCAGGCTTCTCACCGATTGCTAAACTTAAATCTGCTGGCCCAATATAAATTCCATCAAGACCTGGAGTACTCATTATTTTATCAAGATTTTCTAAAGCTTCTTTAGTTTCAATCATAGCCATTTTTAATATTTCATCGTTTGCATGATCTCCATAATCAGGTCCTCCATAGATTAACCCTCTCATTGGACCAAAACTTCTATATCCTTCTGGAGGATACTTGCAGGCTTGAACAAATTTTTCTGCTTCATCTCGATTACTGACCATAGGACAAATAACTCCATAGCAACCAGCGTCTAAAATTTTCATTATTTGGCCAGGCTCATTCCAATTAACCCTGGCAAAAGGCATAACATTAGTTGAAGAAATTGTTTGTAAAATTGGTAAAGCATTTGTGTAATCTATGAGCCCATGTTGCATATCAATTGTTAATGTATCCCAACCCTGCTGAGACATAGTTTCTGCTGAGACTGAACTTGGTATTTGTAACCAACCGTTGATTACAGCGTTACCAGAACTAATAATTTCTTTAGCTTTATTTTTTCTCATCTATTTACGTTTTCAAACCCATGTGTGTATATTTTATATTTAAATAATCTTTTATCGCCATGGATCCTCCTTCACGACCATAACCAGTTTGTTTTATCCCACCAAATGGAGCTTCAGCAACTGCGACTGCAGCTGTATTTACTGCTACACAACCGGTTTCCATCATCTCTGATGCTCTATTAGCTTTGTCCATTGAGTTTGTATATAAATAGCTACAAAGTCCCAGGTCATTATTATTTGCTCTCTCTACTACTTCGTCAAAATCCTTGAAAGTTAAAACGGGCACTAAGGGACCAAAAGGTTCTTCTTTCATAATTGTAAAATTGTCCTGCACTTCATCAAATACAGTTGGTTCAAAATAATAACCTTTATTAAATCCTGAAGGTCTACCTCCACCTAAAACAACTTTCGCTCCTTCACTCTTTGTCGTTTCAACTAATTTTTCAATTTCCTCCAAACGTTTTGCTGTTGTTAAAGGTCCTAAGTCAGTACCTTCATCCATACCATTTCCAATTTTTAATTTTTTTGCTCTATCTACGAAAGCATTTACAAATTCTTCTTTTCTTGTTTCTTGAATGTAAAACCTATTTGGGGATATACAAACTTGACCATTGTTACGAAATTTTGCTGTTATTGCCATATCTGCAACTTTATTCATGTCAACATCGTCAAATACTATAAATGGAGAATGACCACTTAATTCCATTGTAACTCTTTGAACTTTATCTGCAGCTTTTTTAAGTATTAATTTTCCAACACGTGTTGAGCCAGTTATAGAAACTTTTTTAATTATATCTGATTCAAGTAATTCATTTGATATTTCAGCTGGGTCTCCAGATAATAAATTGACTACTCCATCAGGAACTCCAGCATCTTTACAAATATTTACAAGTTCCATAACTGCTCCAGGCGTAATTACATCTGGTTTACAAATAACTGAACAACCAGCAGCCAGTGCAGTTGAAATTTTTCTAGATGCTAAAACTATAGGAAAATTCCATGGCACAAGTGCTGCTACAACACCTACTGGCTGATAGTAAACATGAACTCTTGTTTCTGGAAATCTACTTTGTAACGTTTCACCATAAATTCTCTTAGTTTCTTCTGCATTCCACTCAAATATATCTGCTCCACCACCAACTTCTCCAATTGCTTCTTTAAGAGGTTTTCCAACTTCAAGTGTAAGCCATTTAGCCAATACATCTTTTCTTTCACGCATCAAATCTGCAATTTTTCTTATTACATAAGACCTCTGCCATGGAGTAGTATTTTTCCAAATTTCGAGTCCTTTCTCTGCTGATTTTAATGCTTTTTGAACGTCAACAGACGACGCTTTTGATGCTTCTCCTAAAACTTCTTCTGTAGCTGGATTGATAACTTTATAAGTTTCTTTTTTTTCTGCTTGTTGCCACTGACCATCAATGAATTGACCAAAATTGCTATACATATTTTTTAAATTATGTTTAATTGTTAAAAGTTAAAGATTTATATATAGAATAATGAAAAAAATAAAGCTCACTTGTGCACATGCAATAATAAAACATCTTATTTCTCAAAAAATTTTAATAGATGGTAAAAAAGAGCAGTTATTTGCTGGAGCTTTTGGTATTTTTGGACATGGCAATGTTGCTTGTTTAGGACAAGCTTTACAAGAAAATCAAGATAAATTACCAACTTATAGAGGGCATCATGAACAAAATATGGCTCTGACTGGAATAGCATATGCTAGAGCTAAAAGAAGAAAACAATTTTTTGTTGCAACTAGTTCAGTTGGACCAGGATCTACAAATATGGTTACAGCCTCGGCTGTTGCTATGAGTAATAGAATTCCAATTTTATTTTTACCTGGAGATACTTATGCAAACAGAATGCCTGACCCAGTTCTTCAACAAGTTGAGCATTTTAATAATCCTGGCATTACTCAGAATGATGCTTTCAAACCGGTAACAAAATATTTTGATAGAATTACAAGACCAGAACAAATTTTACAAACATTACCTCAAGCAATCCAAACAATGTTAGATCCAGCAGATTGTGGACCAGCTTGCTTATCATTATCTCAAGATGTTCAAGGAGAAATTTATGAATATCCTGAGGAATTTTTTAAAGAGAGGGTTCATAATATTAGACGACCAAGACCTGATGATTTTCAAATAAAACAAGCAGCAGAGCAAATAAAAAAATCTAAAAATCCTTTATTGATTTCAGGTGGAGGAGTTTTTTACTCAGACGCAATGGAAGATCTAAGTAATTTTGCAATTAAACACAATATACCAGTAACACAAACAGTTATGGGCTACTCAACAATGAAGAGAGACCATTCTCATTTTTTGGGTCCCATAGGTGGTCTTGGTGGCAAAGCAGCAAATAATTTAGCAAAACAAACTGACCTAGCTATTGCTGTTGGAACAAGGTTAGCTGATTTTACAACTGGGTCATGGGCAAATTTTGAGAACCCAGACTTTTCACTTGTTAGTGTTAATGTCTCTAGATTTGATGCTAGCAAACATTTGGCGAAATCAGTAATAGGTGATGCAAAAGTAAGCTTACAAGATCTATCAAATGCTTTAGGAGATTGGAAAGCACCTGATGAATGGCATAAAAAATCAAGAGATGAATTAAAAAATTGGAATGATTATGTTGACAAAGAAAGTGGACCAACTAATCAAGAACTACCAAGTTACGCTCATGCAGTAGGAGCAATATATCGTAATTCAGATCCAACAGACATCGCTGTAACTGCAGCAGGAGGATTGGTTGGAGAAGTTGTTCAAATTTGGAGGCCAAAAGAATTAAATACACATGAAACCGAATGGGGTTTTAGCTGTATGAGTTATGAAATTTCAGGTGCATTAGGAGTTAAAATGGCAAACCCTGATAAAGAAGTAATAGCTTTTGTAGGAGATGGATCTTATTTACTTTTTAATTCAGATATTTATTCATCAGTTATAACAAATAATAAATTAATAATAGTTTTATGTGACAATGGAGGCCATGCCGTTATCAACAGGCTACAATTATTTAAAGGTGGGAAAGAATTTAATTGTCTATTTAATAGTTCAAAAGCTCCAAATCTAGTACCTGTTAATTTTGCCAAACATGCAGAGAGTATGGGTGCAAAATCTGAGGAGGTATCATCTATTTCTGAATTAGAAGAAGCATTTAAAAGAGCTAAAAAATCTGATGTGACTTATTTAATTTCAATAAAAACCCATTCTTATGAGTGGCTAGAAGGTTCTGCTTACTGGGAAAGTCCTACTTTAGAAATGCCTAGAACAAAAGAAAATGAAGAGGCATTAAAACTTCATAAAGAAGGAAAATCAAAGCAAAGACAAGGTGTCTAAAATCCATGAATAAAGTTTTTAAGGTTGGTCTCATAGGATGTGGCCATATCGCAGAAACATATTTTAGAGGACACCAATATTTTAATAACTTCAAAATCGTTGCTTGTGCAGATAAAAATCAAAAAGCAGCTGAAAAATGTGCAAAATTATACAACATCAAACCAATGACAGTTAATGAAATACTAAAAGATAAAAATATCGAGGTTATTTTAAATTTAACAATTCCTCAATCACATTATTCTGTATCAAAAAAAGTATTAAATGCAGGCAAGCATGTTTATTCAGAAAAGCCATTAGCAACATACTTTCAAAAAGGTAAAGAGCTAGTAGCTTTAGCAAAAAAAAAGAAGCTATACATAGGTAACGCACCAGATACTTTTCTTGGTGGAGGTGGACAGAAAGCAAAAGAATTAATTGACTCTGATCTAATTGGACAAATCAAACTTGGAAATGCAATCTTTGCGTTTCCCGGCGTTGAAAATTTTCATCCAAAACCAGAATCTTGGTATAAAAAAGAAGGAGGACCAGTAATAGATATGGGTCCCTATTTTTTTACAACACTTGTTAATCTTTTAGGGCCAGCCAAACAGGTGCAAGGAAGAACATTAACAGCGTTTAAAAGACGAAGTTATAGAGCAGGTCCAAATAAAGGAAAAACATTTAAGGTTGAAACACCAACTACTTATTTAGCAACAATTCAATTTCATAATGAAGCAATAATTCAAGTCACTTTATCATTTGATGTTATTAATCATCAAAGAAATCATATGGAGCTTTATGGAACAAAAGGATCTATAATTGTTCCAGATCCAAATATGTTTGGTGGATCTGTTTATATTTCTGTTACAGAAGGTGGTCGTTGGGGTGAGCATAAAACTGATAAAATGCATTTAGGAAAAATAAATATTACATCTGCAAGCGGTAGATCCAACGAGACGTCAACAAATGCAAACTATAGAAGTGTTGGAATGTCAGAGATGTTATATTCAATAGAAAAAAAGAAAAAACATCGTTGTTCAGGAGAGTTATCCCTTCATGTTTTAGATATAATTGAGTCAACCATGAGAGCATCAACAACTGGAGTTCCTCAAAAAATAAAAACAAAATGTGAAAAGCCAAAAAAATTTACAGAAGAAGAAGTAAAAAAAATTCTCTTATAGATAATGAAAGATATTGTAATTGTTGATCCGTACCCAAGAACTATGGAGCTAATTTTTTCAAAATCAAAATTTAATGAATTAAAAAATAAATTTAAGCTTATTTTTGCACCAAAAATACATAAACAGAAATTTTATATTAATAATATTCATAAAGCGAAATTTATAATTGGACAGCCTGATCTTCCTAAATTTTTATTAATAAAAGCAAAAAAATTGAAAGCAGTAATAAATGTTGAAAGTAACTTTCTGGATAATATGGATTATAATTATTGCTTTGATAAAGGTATTTACGTCATTGCAACATCGCCCGTTTTCTCAAAACCAGTCGCAGAAATTGCTCTTGGATTTACACTTTCTCTTCTTAGAAATATCCATGGAGCACATCAGGATTTCATTAATAAAAAAGAAAAGTATGGATTAGATGGAAATCTTAAGGCTTCATTGTTAACAGACAAAAAAATTGGATTATTGGGATTTGGAGACCTAGGGAAAGCTTTGGTTCCATTATTGAAACCATTTTCGAGCAAAATAAATATCTATGATCCCTGGATACCAAAGAAAAAAATTATTAATCAAGGATTTAAAACAATTACTTTAAAAAAAATGTTTAAAGAATGTGAGGTTATTTATGTACTTGCTGCAATTACTACAAAAAACAAAGGATTAATTAATAAAAAATTACTCAATCTTATGAAATCAAACTCACTTTTTATACTAATGAGTAGATCTGCAGTCGTTAATTTTAAAGATTTAAAAAATAGACTAAAAAAAGGTGATATTTATGCAGCGCTTGATGTTTTTCCAGAAGAACCAGTTAAAATAAATGATCCAATAAGAAAATTAAAAAATGTTTTATTTTCAGCACACAGAGCGGGTGCATTAGACGAAGCATTCAAGGAAATGGGCAATATTGTTTTTGAAGATATGAAGTTAATTTCAAAAAATCTTAATCCAAGATTTTGTAAAAAGGCTCAAAGAAAAACTGTTCATCTTTTAAGGTCAAAACCTGTTGCAATTAATTAATTTTTTTTTTAATTTAAATTAAATGACTTCAACAAATAAATTACTCTTAGAGGCCAAAGGTATCACAAAGTATTTTGGAACAATAACTGCTCTAGAAAATGTAAATTTGAAAGTACACGAAGGTGAATGTTTAGGTGTTGTGGGAGATAATGGTGCAGGTAAATCTACACTAATGAAAGTTTTATCTGGTCTGTATAAACCAAGTGCAGGTGCTTTATTTTTTGAGGGCAAAGAACACGTGTTAGATAGCCCAAAAGATTCTCAAAATTTAGGTTTAGAAATGGTTTATCAAGATCTTGCATTGGCAGGTAATTTACCCATTGGAGAAAATATATTCTTAGGAAGAGAGCCTACAAAAAATATTGGCTTATTAAAATTTCTAGATTTTAAAAAAATTCAAGAAATGACGAGCGCACACTTAGAGAAACTAAAAATAAATGTTAAAAGTGCTGACCAGAAAGTAGAGGAATTATCAGGAGGACAAAGACAAGCGGTTGCAATAGCTAGGTCAACTGCATTTAATGCTAAAGTTGTTATAATGGATGAACCAACTGCTGCTTTAGCAATAAAAGAAGTTGGAAAAGTATTAGACTTAATTAATAAATTAAAAAGTACTGGCGTAGGTGTTATAGTAATAAGTCATAGAATGGATGATATTTTTACTGTTTGTGACAGAGTAATGGCACTTTTTCAAGGAACAAACTTTGCTGAGTCCCAATTAGATAAAACTTCAAGAGATGAAGTCATTGGTTGGATTATGGGAAAAAAATAAATATGGACGATAAAGAAAAAAAACAAGATACCTTATACGTAAAACTTATTCCATATTTTGAAAAATATGGGATTTTACTATTATTAGTTATCATGATCTTGGTAATGCATATTTTGCAACCAGATGTCTTCTTGTCTTGGAGAAATGTAACAAACGTATTTAAACAAATATCTTGGCAATCAATGTTAGCTTTAGGTGTTTTTATGGTGATTGTGACTGCGGGTATAGATCTATCAGTTGGCTCAATAATGATGCTATCGTTGATGATTTTAGCAATAGTAGCTAAAGCTGGAGCACCTTGGTTTGTAGTTGTTCTAGTACCTTTATTTGCTGGATTTTTATGTGGGTTGATAAATGGCTTGGGGATAACACTTTTAAGAATGCCTCATCCTTTTATAATGACTTTAGGAACTCTTTATATTTTTAGAGGAACAGGAAACTTAATATCAGGTGGAACACCCATAAGCGGATTTACCGATGAAGTTAGGTACTTAGGTCATGGTAGAATAGATCTTACTTGGTTAGGATTAGAAAAATCTCAATATCTCCCCGTAAGCTTAGTTTTAATTGCTGTTGTATATTTTGTTTTTTGGGTTTTCTTAAATCATAGTCGAACAGGAAAGTGGATTTATGCAATTGGTGGTAACCCAAGTGCAGCAAGAGCTTCAGGAATTAATGTTAATAAAATTTTAATAATTGTTTATTCACTTTGTGGATTTTTATCAGGTATTGGAGCATTAATTTTAGCAGGAAGAACAGACTCCGGTTATCCTAACGCAGGATTACAATCTGAATTGGATGCTATAGCAGCATGTATAATTGGCGGAGCTAGTTTCTTTGGTGGTAGAGGAACTGTTCTTGGAGTTTTTGCCGGTGTAATGATTATGGGAATTTTAAGAAATGGACTTAATTTGATGGATGTAAGTTCTTTCTGGCAACAAGTATTGATTGGCTCGATCATTGTATTAGCAGTTTACGTGGATGTTTTAAGAAGGGATTTTGGCACGAGAAAATAAACACGTTAAAGTTGAATAGATGCTATCATAAGAGACTCTGTAAACAGTTGAATTTTTTTTAAAAATTTTATTAAATTAATCTTTATTAATTATTAAAGGGGAAATTTATGAGAGAACTATCAAGAAAAATTGTTGTTTTCGTTTCAGCAATTTTTTTATCGATAAGCATGATTTCAGCTTCTTTTGCTGATGGTCATGGTAAAAAAATCTTGTTCAGTATTAAAGGTCCTGGGTCTGGAAATCCTTTCTGGGCTTCAGTTACAAAAGGTGCTGAAGAAGAAGCTAAAAAATTAGGTGTTAAGTTAATCTTGGTTGCGCCACCTCAGGAAGGTGATGTTCAAGCACAAATTAACCAAGTGGAAGACCAACTTGCTAAAGGTGTTGATGCTTTAGCTCTTGCACCAGGAGATCCAAATGCATTTGCTCCAATTGTAGATGACGCTATCAAAAGTGGTGTTCCAGTTGTATTCGTAGATACAAAAGGGATCAATGAAGGTGTTACTTTTATTGGAACTAACAATATGAATGGAGCAGAATTAGCTGCTAAATTCATTTGTGACAAAACTCCAAAAGGTTCAGATGTTGCAATTTTGACTGGAATAGAGTCTCAATCAACAGCTTTACTAAGAAGAGACGGTGCAATAAAAGGATTTAAAAATTGCGGTTTAAATATAGTTGCTACTCAAACAGCTGAGTGGGATACTGCAAAAGGTAGATCAGTTACTGAGTCTATTATTTTGAAAAATCCTAACATCAAAGCAATATTTGCTTCAAATGACAATATGGGCTTAGGTGCTATGCAAGCTCTTAAAGATGCAGATATGAATGATGTTGTTGTTGTTGGTTTTGATGCAACTCCAGATGCTGCTACAAGTATCTTAAAAGGTGAAATGACTGCAACTATTGCTCAGTTCTCATATAACATGGGTGCTTACGGTGTTAAATATGCTCTTGAGCTAGCTAATGGTGGAAGTATTGATCCAAACATTGATACTGGAACACAACTAGTAACAAAAGAAAACGCTAACGATTTTAAATAATCATTAGTATATAACATTTAAAAAGGGTGGAATTTTTATTCCACCCTTTTTTTTTATGTAATATAATCTTTTAATGTTAATAAATATTAACCCTGTTTTAAGCCCTGATTTACTTTTTAATTTAAGATCCATGGGTCATGGCGAGAAAATTATTCTTGCTGATGCTAATTTTCCTGCAAACTCTATGAACAAAAATGTAATTCGATTAGATGGGGTAGATATTAAAAGTGCAGCAAATGCAATTTTATCTGTTTTTCCATTAGATAGTTTTATCTTATCACAAGGGGGCTCACCTGCACTTAGAATGGAAGTAGATGATAAACCAGAGGAACTAACTGAAACTCATAAAGAATTTATTGATGCAGTAAAAAATAATTCTGGTCCCCAATGGAAAGTTGGATCAATTTCAAGACAAAATTTTTATGAAGAAGCAAAAAAAGCATATTGTATTGTAACCACTACAGATGCTCGACCTTTTGGATGTTTTATTATTACTAAAGGAGTTATTCTTCCTGACGGTAAAGTCTGGTCTTAATTAAATGAAATCTATATGTGTATTTGGAGTATTTGTTGCAGACTTATGTTTTATTGGTGAAAAAATTCCTGAAGTGGGGCAAACTATTTTAGGAACAAAACACTTAATAGGACCTGGTGGAAAAGGATCTAACCAAGCCATTGCTGCAGCAAGACTTGGTGGAAACATAAGTTTTATTACAAAAATAGGTGATGATAATAATGCTGAAATGGCACTAAATTTATATAAATCCTCTGGAGTAAATACCGATTATATTATCAAAGATAAAAATCAATCAACTGGCGTTGCTGGTATTATGATTAATACTAATACAGGTGATAATGCAATAAACATCATACCAGGCGCTGCTGGCACTTTAAATAATTCAGATATCGACAATAATTTAAAAGCAATCGAGAAGTCAGATATATTCTTAACACAATTAGAAACACCATATGATGTTACAAGCTATGCTTTACAAAAAGCTAAAGATACTGGTTCAATTACAATATTAAATCCAGCTCCGGCTTCGAAAATATCTGAGAATGACTTTAAAAATATAGACTATTTTACACCAAATGAAACTGAAGCTAGTTTTTATTTAGAAAAAAAAATAGAAACAAAATCTGAAATAGAGAATGCAGCTAAAGATTTTTTAAAAAAAGGAGTAAAAAATATCTTAATAACTCTAGGTTCTAAAGGAGTTTATTTTTCAAATGGAACTGAAAGCCATTTTGTAGAGGCCCATGAATTAAAAGAGGATGTAAAAGATACTACTGGAGCAGGTGATGCTTTTAATGGAGCTTTTAGTGTAGCATTAGCTAAATCATTAAAAATTGTTGATGCATTAGAATTTTCAAATAAAGTTGCTGGTATTTCTACAACTAAAGAAGGAGCAGCAAATTCAATGCCAACATATGAAGAGGTCGAGGTTTACTAAATATGAAATATAAAGCTTATAATAAAAGATATTCAGAGATGTTATATAGAACTTGTGGCGATAGTGGAGTTAAATTACCACTAATAAGCCTTGGGCTTTGGCATAACTTTGGAGGCAAAGTACCACTTTATAACATTAAAAAAATATTATTTTATGCTTTTGATAAAGGCATTACTCATTTTGATTTGGCAAATAATTATGGCCCACCTTACGGTAGCACAGAAAGTAATTTTGGAAAAATAATAAGCAAAGATTTAAAAAAATACAGAGATGAACTGATTATATCATCAAAAGCTGGTTATGATATGTGGGAAGGGCCTTATGGAGAATGGGGTTCAAAAAAACATATTATCGCAAGTTGTGATCAAAGTTTAAAAAGAATGAAAATTGATTACTTTGATATATTTTATTCACATAGATTTGATCCAAAAACACCTTTAGAAGAAACAGCAGATGCATTAGAGAGTATTTATAAATCAGGAAAAGCTCTATATGTCGGTATATCATCTTATTCTTCCAAAAAGACGAACCAAATTTACAAAATTCTAAAATCAAGAAATATTAAATTATTTATTCATCAGCCTTCATATTCTTTAATTAATAGATGGATTGAAAAAGATTTAACTAAAACTATAAAAAAACTTAAAATTGGATGTATTGCCTTTTCGCCTCTTGCTCAAGGTATGCTATCAGATAAATATTTAAAAAAGATACCTAAAGTTTCAAGAGCGAGTGATGCTACATCGTATTTAGATAAATCTTTAATAACAAAAAAAAACTTAAAGATAGTTTCAGATTTAAATAAGATTGCAAATAAAAGAGGTCAATCTTTATCTCAAATGGCAATCTCTTGGGTTCTATCAAATAATTATGTAACATCCGCTCTAATAGGAGTAAGAAATATTAATCAATTAAAAGAAAATTTAGAAAGTCTAAACAAACTTAAATTTACAACTTCTGAAATGAAAATAATTAATAAAACTGCAAAAGATGGTAATATTAACATCTGGAAGCAATCAAGTTCATATTAAAATGCATATTGGTATTGATTTAGGTGGAACCAAAACAGAGTCAATCATTATTGATGAACATGGAAAAGAGCTCGAGAGAATTAGGAGAACAACACCAAAAAATTATAATGGAACTTTAGATACAGTATGTGAGCTTGTAAATTATTTAGAAGATAAATACAAAAAAAGTTGCAGTGTTGGTGTTGGCTCACCTGGAGCTTTATCTAAAGAAACAAATTGTATAAAAGGTGGAAATTCAACCTGGTTAAATGACAGACCTTTAAAAAAAGATATTGAGCTTAGGTTAAATAGAAAAATATTTCTTGAAAATGATGCTAATTGCTTTGCTTTATCTGAATCAATTGATGGAGCTGGTCTTAATCATGAAATAGTATTTGGGGTTATAATTGGAACAGGTGTTGGCGGAGGATTAATTATTAATAATAAAATTGTCAATGGATTTAATAACATAACTGGAGAATGGGGACATAATCAAATGCCAATAGGAACAAATGATAAGTGGAAAAGGCACGATTGTTATTGTGGTAAAAAAGGATGCATTGAAACATTTCTATCTGGTCCAGGGTTTTCAAAACATTTTTATGACATTCATAAAATAGATCTAGATGCTAAAATAATTCAAGAAAATGCAAACAAAGGAGATGAAAAATCTTTAGAATTTGTATTTCAATACTTAGATTACTTAGCACGAGGCTTATCCACTGTAATTAATATTGTTGATCCTGGTGCAATTGTTATGGGTGGAGGTGTTTCCAATATGAAGCAGATTTATGGAAATATAAATTCAAAATTAAAAAAATACGTATTTAGTGACACTGTAAATACTAAAGTTTTGAAAAATATTCATGGTGATTCTAGTGGCGTAAGAGGAGCTGCAGATTTAGGAAGATCAAACGACACAATATAAATTTAAATAATGAAAAAATGTAAAATTGGTTTTATTGGAATAGGTTTAATGGGATTTCCAATGGCTAAAAATCTTCTAAAATCAAAATATGAAGTTAAAGTTTTTAATAGAACTAAAAATAAAGCCATTAGACTAAAAAAATTTGGTGCGAAAGTATGTAATTCTCTGAAGGAAGTTGTTACTGACCAGGATCTAATAATTACCATGTTGTCTGATGATAAGGCTATAAAAAAAATTTATTTTAATTCAGAATTTTTAAAAAATTTAAAAAAAGGATCTACAGTCATTGATATGAGTTCTGCAAATCCTAGAACAGCAATTAATTTATCAAAATTATTAAAAAAATATAAAATTAATTTTTTAGACGCACCAGTTTCTGGAGGCACCAATGGCGCAGAGAATGCAGAGCTAGCCATAATGGTTGGTGGAGAAAAGAAAGTTTTTTCTAAAAATTTAAATATACTTAAGAAATTAGGCAATCCTGTTTTAGTTGGAAAAAATTCTGCAGGTCAAATAGCAAAATTAGCTAATCAAATAATAGTAGGAATTACAATTGGATCTGTCGCAGAGGCTATAAAATTTTCACAAAAAAACAATATAAATCCAATAAATATTCTCAACGCTTTAAAAGGTGGATGGGCTGACAGTAAAGTTTTACAAACTCATGGATTAAGAATGATCAAAAAAGATTTTAAACCAAGAGGAAAAAATTTTTCGCAATTAAAAGATATGAACAACATTCTAGATTGTGCGAAAAATAAAAAGTTAGAATTACCTTTGTCTAAAATAGTAAAAAAAATGTATAATAATCTAGTTAAAAATGGATTGGGTGATTATGATCATAGTTCTTTATACAAAAGTTATAAATAATTCTTGGAGATGAAATGAAATTACTAAGAGTGGGAGAAAAAAATCAAGAAAAGCCAGCTATATTAGATAAAGATGGAAAGTTCAGAGATATATCCAAACATATAAATGATTTAGATCCAACTCATTTAAATTTTGAAACATTTGAAAAAATTAAACAAATTGATTTATCATCACAACCTGAGATTTCAAATAATACAAGGATTGGTTCATGCATAACTAAACCAGGAAAATTTATTGCAATCGGATTAAATTTCTCTGATCATGCTGCAGAAACTGGAGCAAAACCACCAACAGAACCAATTATATTTATGAAAGCCACTAGTTCAATCAATGGACCAAATGATGATATTGAAATTACAAACTATTCAAACAAACTAGATTGGGAAGTTGAGCTAGGTTTAGTTATTGGAAAAAATGCTAAAAATATTCCAGAAAAAAATTCACAAGATTATATCTTAGGCTATTGTTTAGTGAATGATGTAAGTGAGAGGGAGTGGCAAATAGAAAAAATGGGACAGTGGGTAAAAGGAAAGTCGCACGATACATTTGGTCCTGTTGGCCCATATCTTGTAACCAAAGATGAGATTAATGATGTAAACAACCTAAATATGGAATTAGATTTAAATGGTGATCGAATGCAAACAGGCAATACAAAAACAATGATTTTTAATGTAGATCATATTGTTTCATATGTTAGTCGATACATGTCTCTTCAGCCAGGAGATATTATTACCACAGGAACACCTCCAGGAGTTGGAATGGGAATGAAGCCACAAAAATTTTTAAAAGCAGGTGATGAAATGAGGCTTTCAATTGAACTTCTTGGTGAACAAAAATCAAAAGTAGTCGCAATTTAATCCAAATATAATCTCTTTTTTGATATAATAAATTGTGATCAAAAGAGACTTATATTATGAAAGAATTCCCACAAAATCTTTAAGAGAGGATGTTAGGTTTTTAGGAAATTCATTAGGAAATGTAATCAAAGAACAAGAAGGGAAAAGTTTTTATAATCTTGTTGAGAAAATTAGAAAGTTATCAAAAGCAAATAAAATCCAAAAAAGATCATATAAAAAAATTTCTAGTGAAATAAAAAGTATTAATCCTAAAAATACTTATAAGCTTGCAAGAGCATTTAATCATTTTATGAATTTTATAAATCTGGCTGAATCTATTGATGCATCTAGACAACTCAATCAATATGAAAATAAAAGAGACGGTAAAAATCAAAAAAATATTTTTATAGAGGAAATTTTTGAGAAATTATTTAAAAATAAAAAAATAAATAATAATAAAATATATAGTTTTGCAAAAAATCTAAATATTGGAATAGTTTTGACAGCTCATCCAACAGAGGTCAAAAGAAGAACTTTAATTCAAAAATATCATAAAATTACAGAAATACTTGAAGATAGAGAGTTATTTAAAGATCACTCTTCAAAAATAAAATCTTTAAATAAAAAAATCCACGATGAATTTACCATTATCTGGAATACAGATGACTTAAAAAGATCAAAACCTTCTCCGACCGATGAAGCGCGGTGGGGTCTTGCAATAATAGAGGATAGTCTTTGGGAGACTATTCCAAAAGTCTACAGGAGACTTAATGAGATATTTTTGAAAAATATGGGTAAAGGTTTGCCAAAAAATTTTAATCCTATTGAGTTTGGATCATGGATGGGTGGTGATAGAGATGGAAATCCAAATGTAACTTCAAAAGTAACTAAAGAAGTTTTGTTATTATCAAGATGGGAAGCAGCAAAATTGTATGAAAAAGAACTCACTAAATTAATTAGATCGTATTCAATGAGAAAATGTTCAAAAAAAATTCAAAAACTAACAGGAAAATCATTTGAGCCTTACAGAGTTTTCTTAAGACCTCTAAGGGATAAAATGCGATTTACTCACCGAGCAATTGAACAGTTCATAGTGAATAAAAAACCTTTGGACTACAAAAAATTGCTAAACTCAAAAGAGGAAATTTTAAAACCTCTTAGAATTATCCGTGAGTCCTTAGAAGAAAATCAAAGTGAAAATATATCAAGTGGTGAATTATTAGATTTAATGAGAAGAGCAAAATGTTTTGGAATTAATCTGGCAAAACTAGATATTAGACAAGAGTCATCTAGACACTCACAGTTAATTAATGAACTTATTAAGAAAAAAAATAAACTTAATTATTTAAAATGGAGTGAGGAGGAAAAAATTAAATTTTTATCATCTAAGATGAAAAAAAAATCAAATTTCATAAAAAATTTTAATTTTAAAAATAAAGAAAATAAAGAAGTTTGGTCAACATTTAAAATTTTATCTGAAGAGCCGCCTGAATGTTTAGGGGCTTATGTTATTTCAATGACATCATCTGCATCTGACATTCTCTCCGTTTTATATTTGCAAAAAGAAGCAAATATTAAAAACAAATTAAGAGTTGTCCCTTTATTTGAAACATTAGATGACTTAATTAACGCAAAATCAATAATGGCCAGCTTGTTTTCATTAAAGTGGTACAGAGATTTAATAAAAAATAAACAAGAAGTCATGATTGGATATTCAGACTCAAGCAAAGATGCTGGAAAAATTTGCGCAAGTTGGCATCAATATAAGGCTCAAGAAGAAATTATTAAAATTGCTAAAAAATATAAAATAGATGTTACCTTCTTTCATGGAAGAGGTGGTTCAGCAGGTAGAGGTGGAGGCCCAATTCAAGCTACTTTAAAATCTCAGCCGCCAAATACAGTTAATGGAAAAATTAGAATAACCGATCAAGGAGAAGTAATTCAACAGAAATATGGATATCAACCTTTAGCAATTTACAATTTATGTAGCTATATAGGAGCGGTAATGGAGGCAACATTAAACCCACCGCCAGTCCCTAAAAAAGAATGGAGAAATCTAATTGAAAAAATGTCTGATATTTCAAAAAGTTCATATAGAAAAAATATTAATCAAAGTTCGGATTTTATTAAATATTTCAAAACCGTTACGCCACATGTGTCTTTAGGAAAACTTTCAATTGGATCAAGACCGTCTAAAAGAAAGAATATTGATAATATCAAAGGTTTAAGAGCAATACCCTGGGTATTTGCATGGACACAAATAAGACTAATGCTCCCAGCATGGCTTGGAAGTGCAGAAGCTTTAAGATATTCATCGATAGAAAAATTTGAGAAAACTTTAATAGATATGGAAAAAAATTGGCCTTTCTTCAATTCAATGATGGATATCTTGGATATGGTAATTTCAAAAGTGGACCCAGATATTTCAAAAATATATGAGGAGTATTTAGCAGACAAAGATTTAAAAAGAGTTGGAAAAAAACTTAGGTTCCAATTCGAAGTTATTAAGAAATTAAATAAAAAGATTACGCCAAAAGAAATTATAAATGAAAGAAAAAAATTTAGATCAGGAGTTATTGTAAGGAATATTTACACAGAAGTTTTAAATATAATTCAAGCAGTAGTTATGAATAAAATTAAAAACAAAAAATTAAATTCAGATAAAAAAAATGATCTTAATGATGCATTATTAACATCTATTGCAGGTATTTCAGCTGCAATGAAAAATACTGGTTAAATGATAGAATTATTTGTTGCATTTGGAGCTGGATTGATAAGCTTTTTGTCTCCATGTGTACTTCCATTAATACCTGGATATATATCTTATATTTCTGGAAGCTCTTTAAATGAATTATTAGAAAAAAAAACGATTAATATATTCCCTATAGTTTTATTTACTTTTGGTTTTTCAATTGTTTTTATAAGCTTTGGAGCTACCGCAACTTTTTTAGGTTCTTTAATTTTAAGTAACTCTTTTGAACTAAGAATTATTGCAGGAAGTATTATAATTATTTTCTCCCTTCATATTATGGGATTAATTAATATTAAGTTTTTAAATTATGAAAAAAGAATTAATACTGAGATTAAATCAGGAAATTTTAGCTCAATATTAGTTGGTATGGCATTTGGATTTGGATGGACTCCATGTATTGGACCTATTTTAGGATCAATATTAGCTCTAGCTTCAACTGAGCAAAGTTTGAACCGAGGTATATTGTTACTTGTGTTCTATTCACTTGGTTTAGCACTGCCTTTTATTGCATCAGGTTATTTGATTCAACGTTTTATGGCTGTTACAAAAAATCTAAAATCAAAAATGATAACTATTTCAAGAGTTGGTGGAGGATTATTATTGATAACAGGAATATTAATGATTACAAACCAGTTGCAAGCTTTAGGATTTTACATATTAAAGTATTTTCCTATACTTCAAAAACTTGGATAAAAATGAAAATATATCAAATCGATTGCAGTGCTAGAAAAGAAGGTTCTACCTCAAGGATGCTTGCAAAAAAAATACTTGATAAAGTTAAAAAAGATAATGATGAGGTCATTTATAGAGACCTAGATGACGAAATGCTTTTTATATCTGGCTTAACTGAGTCTGGAATGAAAATTCCAGAGAATGAGCAAACAGATGAACATAAAAAAATGTTTGAATTATCTGATAAGTTAGTATCTGAGTTAAAAGAATGTGATGTAATTATTATATCAGTGCCAATTTATAATTTTGGCCCACCAGCAACCCTTAAAGCTTGGGCTGATCTTGCAGCCAGAGTAAAATTGACATTTAAATATGGGGATGACGGAAGAAGAAAAGGTTTATTAGAAGATAAGCAGGTATATTTAGTAATTACTTCTGGCGGAACAAAAATACAAGGTGAAGAAGACTTTTTAACTCCGTGGTTGATACATATGTTAAATTTTTTTGGTATTAAAAAAATCGATATAGTTGCAGCAGATCAAATGGCTTTAGATTATGAAAAGTCGATAAAAAACGCTGAAGAAAAAATAAAAGAATTATTTAAAGATTAAATTTTCTTTTTAAATGTCTAAGTTTACCTTCTGTACTGTCGAAATCAATGTAGCATCCTTGTAAATATCTATCACCTTCGTTAACATCATACTTTGTTCTTCCATGAAGTAATCTATGATTGTCCATCATTAATAAATCTCCAGTTTCTAATTTAAATTCAACTTTATATTTATCAGAGTTATATAATTCAGAAATTTTATTTCTAGCTTTATAGAATAAATCCAATTTTGATTTTTCTAATATCGGAGCATAATCTAATCTTGGACTAAATCTAACTTGTTTAAAATTATTTTTTTCATCCAATTTAATTAACTCAGACATATCTTCTAGAACAACTGTATTGTCTATAAATTTAAATTTTACTTTAACTGAAGATAAAATTTCATAATATTCTGGATAATCCTCTTTGATTTTTTCACTTACTGTGTAACCATCAACCAAGGTAGAATTTCCTCCACTCACATTATTTGTAATACAATGCAATAATTGAACACAAGGAACTGGTTTTCTATACGGATTATCTGTATGTGGAGATAATGCTAATGATGTATAAGCCAAATCATTTGGATTAGGCACAGATCTTACATTAAAAAATTCCCCAAAATTAGTTCTTCTGACACTGCCAATTGAATTTGCAAATTTAATAATAAAATTATCTTCAGTTGTAACATTAGTTAAAACTACAAAGCCATATTTATAGAATGATACTAATAAATCATACATGATTTTTTTTTCAAAAATATCATTTTCAAATTTAAATTTTTGAAAATTATTAAAATTTGAATCCCATTTAATTTTATCAATTGAAATAGGATCAAGATTTTGTGATTTATACTCATTTAATATTTGATCTTCTTTTATTTTATAATTGGTTCCATCATTGAAAAATAAATTAAGTAATCCATCTTCATTCTCAATTTTTTCTATATCAATGTTAGTATTTATAGAATTTGGATCAAATAATCTTTGTTGATTTCCTTTATCCAGAGCATCTTCGTTATTTATTCTTTCTCTAAGCCAAAATGGATGTATTTCTTCTTTATTATTTCCACTATTTATAAATACTTTTTTAGAAACGATTTCTATTTTCATCTATCTGGATTCTTCTATCAAATTGTAAAATTTTCAAGATATTTTATTTGAACTAGTTGTATATTTTAACTATTACTCATCAGATAAATGACCTTCAAAAAAACAAAAGATTTCAAGATTTATAACACCTTTTTGAATAAGCTTGCTAAGGATTTAACTAATTTTTATTACACTAAACTTAACAAAACTTTTATAATTAATAACAAGTTAAAAGGTAAAGGTTATGATCCCGTTACAAGTGCTGATAAAGCTTTTGAAAAATTTATAAGAAAAAAGATTAATGATAAGTTCCCAGATCATCAAATTATCGGTGAAGAGTTTGGAGCAAAAAAAACAAAAAGTCTATTTTCATGGATAATTGACCCAATTGATGGGACAAGATCATTTGTCGCTGGAAATCCTACATGGAGCAATTTAATATCTCTAAATTATAACGACGCCCCTATAGTTGGTTTAGCAAATTTTCCAAGAATGAAAAGATACTATTTAAATCAAGATGATAAATCTGCTTTTGTGTTTGAAAATGGAAAAAAAAGAAAATTAAAAGTAAACAAAAAAATAAAATTTGATTATTTGAAAGTAGCTGCTGCTTTTCACGGAACTTTATCTTTTAAAAAACAAAAAAAAATAATGAAATTTATCAATAGAATGCAGTTTCCATGTTTCGATGCACTAACATATTGCCAATTAGCAGAGGGAAGACTAGATATAGTAGCTCAATGTGCAAACAAAATTTGGGATATACATCCGATAATACCAATTATTAAAGCATCAGGTGGAATAATTACTACATGGGATAATAAAGATGCTTCATTAGGTGGAAACATAATTGTTTCAAATAATTTATCAAATCATAAAAAAATTTTAAAATTACTCAAGCCAGCTACATGAAAAATATAATTGTTCTTCAACACATTAAAATTGAGGATCCAGGTTATATTAAAGATTTAATGTTAAAGGATAAAGTTCATATTAAAACTGTAGAACTTGACGAAGGAGAAAAAATACCTGATGATTTAACTGGATTTGATGCAATGTTTTGTATGGGCGGACCAATGGATACTTGGATGGAAAAAGATTACCCTTGGTTAATAGAAGAGAAAAAAAAAATCAAAGAATTTGTAGTAGACTTAAATAAACCATATTTAGGTTTTTGTTTAGGTTGTCAATTATTAGGAGAGGTAGTTGGAGGTAAAGTAGTTAAATCAAAAAATCCAGAGATAGGTATTTTAGACATTAATTTTTTAAATAGTAAAAAGGACGATTTATTATTTAAAGAATATCCTGATATTATTAAATCACTCCAATGGCATTCATATGAAGTTCAAAATCTAGAAAATAATAATGATATAACTCTTTTAGCGTCATCTCCTGAAACGAAATACCAAATTTTTAAATACAAAAAACATGCTTACGGTATTCAATTTCATATAGAGATAAAAGATACCACTGTAGGAGAATGGGGATGTGTGCCTGAATATAAGTCTGCTTTAGAGAGTCAGTTAGGACAAGGAGCTCTTGATAAATTTGATAGTGATGCGAAAGACAACATTCAATCTATGAACAAATATTCTAAAATTCTTTACGAAAACTTCAAAAAAATAGTGAATTAAATCACTTTAGTTTACATAATTAATAAGTTAGATTTTTATTTTAATAATATAGGAGAGAGAAATGAAGTATGGGTATTTTATAAAAATTTTATTGGCTTTTTTTCTAGCTTTTGTTCCAACACAAGCGTTTGCAAAAACTATTAAATGGTCAATGCAGGGTGATAGTTTAACACTTGATCCTCATGCTCAAAACGAAGGTCCTACCACTCAAGTATCTAGACAAGTATACGAAGCTCTAGTTACCAGAGGATTAGATATGAAAATTGGACCTCAGCTAGCAACAGAGTGGAGAACTCAAGGTCCTAATACTTGGATCTTTAAATTAAGAGAAGATGTTAAATTTTCTGATGGAACTCCATTTACATCTGAAGACGTTGTATTTAGTATTTTAAGAGCAAAACAAAGAACATCTGATTTTAAAGAATATATTAGTACAGTATCAGGTGTAAAAGCAGTTAATGACTACACGGTAGAAATTACAACAAGTAAACCAAATCCAATTCTTTTAAACCAACTTTCAAACATTTTTATAATGTCAAAAAAATGGAGTGAAAAGAATTTTGCAGTTATGGCGCAGAACTGGGATGCTGGACAAGAAACATTTTCAGCCACAAATGCTATGGGAACTGGACCATTTAAAATTACATTAAGAGAACCAAACACTAAAACAGTTTTCAAACGTAATAAAAAATGGTGGGGAACAATGAAAGATAATAAAGTAACAGAAATTCATCTACTACCTATAAAAAATGCAGCTACTAGAGTTGCAGCTCTTTTATCTGGTGAAATTGATGTTGTTACTGATGCACCTGTGCAGGATTTGGCTAGAATTAAAAATTCACCTGCTCACAAAGTTGAAAGCACTGCTCAAATGAGAACTATATTCCTAGGAATGGATCAGGGAGCAGATAAACTTAGAACAGGTAATACAGGTGATAACCCATTTAAAAAGAAAGCAGTTAGACAAGCTCTTTATCAAGCTATAGATATTGAGGCTATTAAGAAAAAAGTAATGAGAGGTTTAAGCGAACCTGCTGGAATAATTACTTTTCCAGGTGTTAATGGATACACAGAAGAACTTGATAAGAGACTTCCTTATGATGTAGCTGCTGCAAAAAAACTTTTAGCTGATGCTGGATATCCAAATGGATTTGAAGTTGAGCTTAGATGTCCAAATGACAGGTATGTAAATGATGAAGCTATATGTACAGCTGTTGTTGGTATGTTAGGTAAAATCGGTGTTAAAGTAAATCTATTTGCCCAAACAAAAAGTAAGCACTTTAAAGAACTAAAAGATAATCAAGGTGACTTTTATATGTTGGGTTGGGGAGTTCCGACTTTAGATAGTCATTATGTTTTCCATTACCTATATGAAAGTGGAGCAAGCTGGAATAGAGTTAACTTTAGTAACTCTGATGTAGATGCCGCGATAAGAGTTATGGAAGGTGAGGTTAACCTAGATAAGAGAAATGCTGCGATAGCTAAAGCTTGGAAAATAGTAAAAGATGATATTTCTTATCTTCCTTTACATCACCAAGTTATATCTTGGGCTGCAAAAAAAGATGTCAATGTTCCGATAAGACCGAATAACGAACCGTTATTCCGTTTTGCGAGCTTTGACTAAATAATTTATTACAAGCCCTTTTTAATTAAAGGGCTTGCATAAAAATAAAATTTCATAAATTGATAAAGTATTTTTTCAAACGATTGTTTCAATCTGCAATGGTTATGCTTGTCGTAGCTTTTGTATCATTCTCTCTTTTTAATTTTGTAGGAGACCCAATAAATAACATGGTAGGTGAGGAAACATCAGATGAAGAAAGAGCTGAGTTAAGAGAAACTTTGGGTTTAATGGACCCAATTCATGTACAATTTGCTAGGTTTATAATTAATGCCTCAAAAGGAGAATTTGGAATATCTTATCAATTAAGAAGACCTGTATCAGAATTAATCATTGAAAGATTACCGGCAACAATTGAATTGGTTTTAATATCTGCTTTAATTGCATTGGTTTCAGGTACTTTATTGGGAGTATATACAGGCATAAAAAGAAAAGGTTTTTTGAGTGATTTTATCTTAGCAGTTTCTTTATTAGGTGTTTCTCTTCCAACTTTTGTAATTGGTATTTTATTTATTTATCTTTTTGCAGTTATATTGGGCGTTCTACCATCGTTTGGAAGAGGTGAGGTGGTAGATCTAGGATTTTGGTCAACAGGCTTTTTAACCATATCAGGTTTAAAAGCAATTATATTGCCATCAGTTACTTTAAGTCTTTTTCAAATGACCTATATAATAAGACTCGTCAGAGCTGAAATGATGGAAATACTTCAGACTGATTACATAAAGTTTGCAAGAGCCAGAGGCATTAATGAAAAAAGCATTAATTATAAGCACGCACTTAAAAATGGACTAATTCCAGTAATAACTATTGCTGGTATAAATATTGGAACATTAATTGCATTTTCAATTATTACGGAAACAGTATTTCAATGGCCAGGGATGGGATTTCTTTTCATTCAAGCTGTTCAGTTTGTAGATATTCCAATTATGTCAGCATATTTAGTATTTATAGCATTCGTTTTTGTAATGATAAATTTTATAGTCGATATCTTGTATTACTTTATAGATCCAAGAATTAGAGTTAAAGGAGACACAGCTAGTGGATAATAAAGCTTTAACAACTTGGGACAAAATAAAAGATAGTGAAATTTATTTTAGTTTTATAAAATCTCCTACAGCAATAGTTTCATCTATTTTATTAGTAATAATATTTTTCTGTTCATTTTTTGTAGAATTTATCACACCTTATAATCCATTCGATCCATCATCTTTATCTTTAATGGACGCATTCACCCCACCATCTTGGACTAGCGAAGGAAAAGTAGAATTTTTACTTGGTACTGATGGACAAGGAAGAGATATGTTATCTACTATTCTTTATGGATCTAGAATATCTTTAATAGTTGGTTTCTCAGCAATTTTATTTAGTTTAATTTTAGGAGTTGGATTAGGTCTTACAGCTGGTTTTTTTGGTGGCAAGTATGAAATGATTGTTATGAGATTAACAGATGTTCAGTTAACAGTTCCAAGTATTTTGATGGCGCTCCTTGTTGATGGTATTGCGCGAGGTATAATTTCTCGTGAACTTCACGACGAAATGGCAATATATGTTTTAATTTTTGCAATTGGTATTTCAGAGTGGCCACAGTTTGCAAGAGTATCAAGAGCAGCAACTTTAGTTGAAAAAAATAAAGATTATGTTTCAGCTTCAACAATTATTGGTGTTTCTAATTTTATAGTAATGTTTAAACATATTCTTCCAAACATTATGAGACCCGTACTTGTTATAGGGACTATAGGTCTTGCATTAGCAATCATTGCGGAAGCCACATTGAGTTTTCTGGGTGTTGGTGTTCCTCCAACTACTCCTTCTTTAGGAACTTTAATTAGACTTGGAAATGATTTTTTATTTTCCGGTGAATGGTGGATTACCTTTTTTCCAGCAATATTCTTAGTTGTTCTAGCTTTTTCCATTAATCTATTAGGAGATTGGATGAGAGACACACTTAATCCTAAATTAAAAAAATGAGTTTTTTAAAAATACAAAATTTAAGCGTGGATTATAAATTGAGAAAAGAGACGGTTCATGCTGCAAAAGACATTAATATTGAGATAAAAAGAGGAGAAATTGTAGGATTAGTTGGGGAATCTGGGTCTGGAAAAAGTACCGTAGCAAATGCAATAATTGATTTAATTGACGAACCAGGGAAAGTATCTGAAGGATCAATTTATTTAAGTGACATAAATATTCATGAAAATAAAAAAAATATTCTAAGTTTAAGAGGAAAAAAAATTGGATTTATTTTTCAAGATCCCCAGACATCTTTAAATCCTATCTTAACAATTGGACAACAACTTATTGAAACAATTCAAACTCATTTAAACCTCAGTAACTCAGAAGCAAAAGAAAAATCAATAAATCTTTTAAAAGAAGTAGGCATAAAAGATGCTGAAAAAAGATTTAATGATTATCCTCATCAATTTTCAGGAGGTATGAGACAAAGAGTAGTTATATCTCTTTCTCTGTGTTGTGAACCAGAGTTGTTAATTGCAGATGAGCCCACAACTGCACTTGATGTATCAATACAATCACAAATATTAGAACTTATCAAAAAACTGACTAAAGAAAGAAATTTAGCAGTTATATTAATTACACATGATATGGGAGTTATAGCAGAGACTACCAATAGAGTTGCTGTCATGAAAAATGGTAATTTGGTAGAATTGGGAACAACAAAGCAAATATTAACAGAACCAAAAGAAACTTATACAAAAAGTTTAGTTAGTTCTGTTCCTCCCACAAATAAAAAGATATCCAGATTTAAAATTATAGAGAAAGAAAATAATAACCAGGAAAATATTAATTTAAAAATTTTAAACAGATGGAATAAAAGAGAAATTTCAAAAAAAGATTTAGTTCAAATAAAAAATCTTTCTAAAACTTTTAATGAAGGTTTTTTTACAGAAAAATCTCAAAATAATGTATTAGCAGTTGATACTGTTTCATTTAATATACAAGAAGGAAAATCTTTTGGACTTGTTGGTGAAAGTGGCAGTGGAAAGACTACAATCGCAAAAATGATTGTTAATTTATTTAAACCCACCTCAGGTGAAATTTATTTCGATGATGTATGTATTAATAATATAAAAAGTAACAAAGAATTACTTAAATTCAGAAAACAAATTCAAATGATATTTCAAGATCCATACTCTTCGTTGAATGGTAGGCTTAAGGTTAAAGATATCATTGCTGAACCTATAAAGTTACATGATGCAAATATTAACTCTAATGAATTAAATGAATATATAAATGATCTCTTAGACTCTGTGGAGTTATCTAAGTCTTCAGCTGAAAGATATCCGCATGAGTTTTCGGGAGGACAAAGACAAAGAATTTCTATTGCAAGAGCGTTAGCAACAAAACCAAGATTATTAGTTTGTGATGAACCAACATCTGCTTTGGATGTGAGTATTCAGGCTCAAATACTAAATTTACTTAAAGATTTACAAGAACAACTTAATTTAACTATACTTTTTATAAGTCATGATCTACCAGTTGTACGACAAATGTGTGATGACATTGGAGTTTTAAGGAATGGAAAACTATGCGAAGTGTCTGAGACAGAAGAGTTGTTTAAAAATCCAAATCATGAATATACTAAGGAATTATTAAGATTAATGCCTAAAATAGAAACAATTTACAATTAAGGAGGTGAAATGGCAGTTTTTAATATGATTGAAGAAGCTGATGCTACAGGAAAGGTGAAAGAGGTATTTGAAGATATAAAAAAGAAAAGAAACACAGATTACATAAACAATTTTTGGAAAATGTTAGCCAACAACCCAGAAACTTTAGAGAGAACTTGGACTTCTATACAGCAAGTGATGAAAAAAGGTGCTTTGGATGAAATGACAAAAGAGCTTATTTATGTTGCAGTTTCAATGACAAATAGTTGTGAGTATTGCATTAAATCTCACAGTATCGCTGCTAAATCTAAAGGTGCTACTACTGAGATGTTAAGTGAACTTATAGCAGTCGTTGCAATGGCAAATGAAACCAACAGACTTGTTGAGTCATATCAGGTAAAAGTTGATAAAGTTTATGAATGATAGAGCCAAAGCAATATTAGATTTTTGGTTTGATGATATGGTTGTTGAAAAGCGATTTAAAAGAGATGATAATTTTGATCAATTGATTAAAGACAAATTCAAAGATGATCATGAAAAAGCTACTTTGAATGAATATGATGATTGGCAAGATGAACCATTAAGCACTCTAGCTTTAGTTATTTTATTGGATCAATTTTCAAGAAATTTATATAGAGACGATAAAAAAGCTTTCGAGTTTGACCATAAAGCAAGACTGATAGTAAATGATGCAGTTTATAACGGGTATCTTGATCAAATGGATGAATATCAACGTTTTTTCATGCTACTGCCATACATTCACAGCGAAGAAGTTATAGATCATGATAGAGCATATAAATTGTTGGATAACTATTTATCTAACCATCCAAACTATAATGAGATAAAAAAATTTTGGAAAGATCATACAGCTGCAATTAAAAGATTTCATAGATATCCTCATCGAAATAAAGTTATGGGAAGAAAATCTACACCAGATGAGTTAAAATTTTTGGAAAGTCCAAATTCCTCGTGGTAATTATTCTATTGGATAATCCCAAGCATCTCCACCAATAACTTTTGATATAGCGGAAAAATCTTTCGAACCATTTCCATCTTCACAAAACTTTGAATATATTTCTAATGCCATCTCCCCTAATGGAGTAGATGCATTTGCATTTTTAGCACATTCATTTGCAAGTTTTAAATCTTTGTTCATCATACCTGCAGAAAAGCCAGGCTTATATTTGTTGTTAGATGGAGTTCCTTCAATTAATCCAGGCAAGGGTGGATAAACTGAAATAGGCCAGCTATTTCCAGAGGCATTTTTCATAATTTCATGAACTTTCTTTATATCTATATTCAATCTTCTTGCTAACATTAACGACTCTGAAGCAGCAATCATTGTTATTCCAAGAGACATGTTGTTACAAATCTTTGCACCGTTTCCGCTTCCTATTTCTCCAGCATGGTATATGTTTTTACCCATTAATTTTAAAATAGGTAAAGCTTGATTAAATGCATCATTTGATCCACCGACCATAATATTTAATGTTGCTTTTTGTGCACCCATCACTCCACCACTTACTGGTGCATCAATCATCTTAATACCTTTTTCATTTGCTTTTTTTCCTATTTCTTTAGAAGTATCTATATCGATTGTTGAACAATCTATTAGTAGACAATTTTTAGAAACTTTATCTAGAACACCATTTTCTTTTAAATAAACTTCTTTAGAATGTTTGCCTTCAGGCAGCATAGTGATTACAATAGACGTTTCACTATTGATTAGCTTTCCAAAATCCTTCTCAACATCAAGATTATTTTCAATAGCTTTATCAATCATCTCTTTAGAAACATCAAAAACCTTAACTTTTTTCCCAGCATTTTTTAAATTACAGGCCATTGGGTTTCCCATATTACCAACTCCTATAAAAGCTATATTTTCACTCATATGACATCCTCTCTATTTAGTAATTTTTTCCACTAATTTATTAACCAATGGTGCAACAAAAGTCGTTGCAACTAATGCAACTGGCAAACTAATAGACCAAGCTTTGAAAAATCTTTTATAATAAAATTCATCATAACCTGTATTTATAAATGTAATAATTAGGGTCATTAACAAACTCATTCCTAAACCCATAAAAAAAACGAAAAGAATTTTAGAAAATTTTTTTGGAAACATTATTTATATTTGTCTTCAATATCGTAATATTCGTTGAAGCCAACTATATCTCTTAAGTCTGAAAATTTAGAAACATTTTTATTATAAACTTTATTTTTCATATTATTCAAACATTCTTGCATCGTTTTTACTGATGCACTCATTAGGGTTAGAGGCATTACAGCAATTTTATAACCAATTTCCTCTATTTCATTAATTTCCAATAATGGGGTTTCACCATCTTCGATCAAATTTAACATATGATGACCTGGAACTTCTTTAATAATTCTTTTCATATCTTCTTTATTTTTAACAGCTTCAATAAATAAAATATCAACACCAAGTTTTGAAAAAGATTGCATTCTTTTAATTGCATCATCTAATCCTCTAGTTGCTATGGCATCAGTTCTTGCCATTATTAAGATATCTTTATTTCCATATTCTCTTGCATCCACCGCAGCTTTAATTCTTGAGTTTGCCTCATCAAGTTCGACAACATCTTTACCCTTTGTGTGACCACATTTTTTTGGCCACTTTTGGTCTTCAATCATCACACCAGCTGCTCCTGCATCCGCATATCCTCTTACAGTTCTAAATACGTTCACTGAATTTCCATATCCAGTATCCCCATCAAATATTATTGGAATTGATGTAGCATTACATATATTTCTTACTTGTTCTGCCATTTCAGAAAAAGAAATTAAACCTGTGTCCGGCATACCAAGTTTTGTTGATGAAACACTGAAGCCAGACATAAACCCAACTTTCAAACCTTCTCTTTCAATTAATTTTGCTGATAATGCATCAAAGCATCCAGGCATTACAATTATTTCTGGTCCATTTAATAATTGTCTTAATTGTTCTGCTTTATCTTTTGATTTTATTTTTGAAAACATATTTATAATTTAAAAGGTATATATAATGCTAGGTCAGGGAATAAGTAAATAACAAATACTGTAAATAACATTATAATGACAAAAGGTATCACACCTTTAGCTATTTCTGACATTTTTGCTTTACCAATTGCTTGGAGAACATAAATATTTAGTCCAACGGGTGGTGTAATTAATGCACACTCAATCATTAGTGTAAAAATTATTCCAAACCAAATTAAATCAATATTCATTGCAGCGATTGAAATCGAAAATATAGGCATCATGATTAAAATTAATGAAAGAGTTTCCATTATAAATCCTAGGATTAACAAAGTAATACAAACAACTAGTATAAATAAACCAGTCTCATTAATATTAGTAACTATGAAAGATGATAAATCTTGAGGAATTCTATAAAGAGAAATTGCTTTACCAAAAACTTTAGCTCCTGCAATAATTATAAATATAGTAACTGTAGTTTTCATTGTCTCCAAACCAGCTTCGATAAAACCTTTAAAATCTAATCTTTTTTTAGCCACAACATAGATAAATGATATTAAAAAACCAATACCACCTGCCTCTGTTGGTGTATAAATTCCAGCATAAATTCCACCTAGCATGATGAAGGCCATTAATAATATTGGCAAACCTCTTTTTGTGTACTTAATTTTTTCTTCTAAAGTACTGGATACATTTTGAACTTCTTTATTAAAAAATTTTACGTAAAAAACTGAAAAGATAATAAAAAATAATGCTAAAACTATTCCTGGCCCAATTCCTGCAAGAAACATACTTAGTACAGACTCTTCAACAACAAATGCATAAACAATCATTGGAATTGATGGAGGAATTAAAATCCCTAAAGTGCCACCCGCTGCCAAAATACCTAAAGTAAAATTTCTGTGATAACCTCTATTAATCATTGCAGGAAATGCTACAGTTGAGATTGTTGCAGCAGTAGCCACTGATGATCCAGATATAGCAGCAAAAATACTGCAAGAAACTATAGTTGCTATTGCTAAACCTCCTGGAAAATTTCCAACCCAGCTTTGAGCAAAATTAAATAGATCTTCTCCAACACCTGCTTTTAACAATATATTAGACATCATCAAAAACATCGGAACAGCTAATAAAATAAAGTTATCTGCCACACTGTAAAAAGTTTGTGGGATCATTAAAGGAGAAATATCTCCAAATAACATTAAACCCAATCCTATAGAGCCTAAACCAAATGCTATTGGCACTCCTAAAAAAAGTACAAAAAATAACAAAAATAAGATTATTGCTACTGTCATTTAATTATATCTTTTATGTATTTAGGTACTTCAAAAAGCACTCTTAATACCAAAAATGCAAAACATAATGGTATTGCAAATTCTGTAAGAAAGGATGGAACATCTAAAATTGTGGAGCTTGTTCTCCCAACTTTAAGAGAGTCGTAAGCAATTAACCATCCATAATAAAGTACAAATCCACTAAAAATTAAAATGAATATTGCACTTATTAAATCTAATATCTTTTTTCCTTTATCTCCTACTTTGTCATATATAACTGTTATTCTGATAAAATCATTTTTATGAAAAGTATAAGTTAAGGCTAAATAAGTAGCCCAAATTTGTAAAAATCGAGAAATTTCATTTACCCAAATAGTAGGTGAATTAAATATGTATCTCATGATAACTTCATAAGAAACTATAAAGCCTATCATAATAAATAACGCTGAAGCTAAATAGCCAGAATATTTTACAATTTTGTCGTAGGTATTCATTTGAAAACCCCGCACTTACGTGCGGGGTATTTATACGATTTAAAGTTTGTTTGCAGCTTTTACAAGTTGATCACCAACTCCACCAGCTCCACCTGTTCTAGAAATGTAATCATCAATAACAGATGACGATGCTTTTTTAAGAGCAGAAACTTCAGAACTACTTAGGTTTACAATGTTCATTCCATTTTCTTTTGCTTCTTTGTAAGCGCCAGCTTCGATGTTAGCCATGTCATCTCTAACAGCTTTTTCAGCTACTTTTGATGCTTCAGCTATAGCGTCTCTTTGTTTTTGAGTTAATGAGCTTAGCCATTTATCATTAGCAACAACAACGAATTCGATATCGCCATGGTTTGTAACCGTTAAAGTATCCATTACTTGATATAATTTTCTAGATTTTACACCAGATACACCAGTCATACCTGCATCAACTGTATTTCTTTGGTAAGCTAAATATTGCTCAGATCCAGATATTAATGCTGGTTTACCACCTAAAGAACTTACAAAAGCTCCAAGTGTTTTTCCAAATACTCTAATTTTTTTATCTTTAAAGTCAGCCGGAGTTTTCATCGGACCACCATTAGATAACATAATTGCTGATCCATAAGCTTGATAATAAAGTGGAACTGCTCCAGTCTTTGCTATTGCAGGATCAAGGATAGCTCTTATCTCAGATCCAGCTTGAGTTGCTTTTCTTACTTTTTGTTCTGAGTCAAATAAGAATGGAAGATAGAAAACATCAACTTCAGGATTAGTTCCTGCAAATCTTGTTATAGATGCAACACCAGCTTCGATCGCTCCTGAACCTACAGCTTGTGGTACCTCTTTATCTTTGTAAAGTTGTGCAGAGTCGTAAATCTCTACTTTAATGTCTGATCTTGATTCTAATTCTTTTTTAAACACCAAAAGGTTCTGACCTAAGTGAGCCTTTAATGGTAATTGAAGTGTAATTCTCATTTTTGTTTCTGCCAAACTTGCACTGGCAAAAGAAACGAAAATTAGAGAAAATATTATTCTTTTAAAGATTTTCATGTTATTTCCCTCTTTTTTGTTAAATGAGACTATTTAAGTCGACTTTAAAATTAAATACAATATTAATAATCATCAATGAATTGGATAATTGTAGCTATTTCTGGGGCTTTTTTTCAAAATCTTAGATCAACTTTACAGAAAAAACTTAATCAAAAAGTATCAACTATTGCATCTACCTATGTAAGATTTGCTTTTGCATTACCATTTGGGACAATTTTATTTTTTTTGTATTTTCAAGACTTAAATGTAATTCCTGAAATCCTTAGTCAAAAAAAATTTATATTTAACGTATTATTAGGTTCAATTTTCCAAATAATTTTTACATTTGTTTTACTCTATTTATTTAGATTTGCTAATTTTGTAGTTGGAACTTCATTAAGTAAGACTGAAGTTATTCAGGTTGCGATTTTTGAATATTTGATAATAGGGGACAAATTAAATAAATTTGGAATAACAGGAATTATTGTATCTACAATTGGAGTAATTATACTATCGATTAAAGATTTAAGTTTATTTCTAAAAAACTTATTTTCAAAAACAACTTTAATTGGTTTATCCGCAGGACTATTCCTAGGTTTAAGCGTTGTATATTTTAGAGCAGCAGCATTAACATTGGAAAATTTTAGTAATAACTTTGAAAAAGCTATAGCAACACTATTTTTTGGTCTAGTTATACAAACAACATTAGTTACTATTTATTTAATTATATTTGAAAAGTCACAGTTTAAAAAATTATATGAAAACAAGTATGAATGCTTGACAGCTGGGTTAGCTGGATTTCTCGCAACATTATCTTGGTTTTATGCTTTTACCTTAATACAGTCTTCATTCGTAAGAGCTATCGGCCAAATAGAATTATTATTTAGCTATGTGTCTTCAAAGTATATGTTTAAAGAAAAAGTTAAAATTACAGAAATTTTAGGGATAATTATATTTGTTGTAGGAGTACTAATTTTATTATTAAATAAGAGCTAATTAATTCTTCCAAGATAATTAACCATTACAACACCAATAATAATTAAAAAAATCCCAATTAACCCATACATATTTGGTATCTGGTTATATTTAATCATACCGAAGACTAAAATAGCAGCCACTGTTATCCCACTATAAGTGGCATAAGTAAAACCTACTGGTATCATAGACATAGCTTTTGCAAGTCCATACATAGTTATACACATAAAAGCTATTGATAATATCGTTGGTGTTAATTTTGAAAATCCATCTGAAATTTTAGCAAAACTATTTGCAGCAATTCCTGTTGATATAGCTAATACCAAATAAATATAACCAGATAATGGTTTCATTTATTTGTTCCTAATAAGTTAACTATTAAGACACCCGATATAATTAAAATCAATCCAATTATTGTATAAAAATTTGGTACTTGATTAAATTTTATAACACCAACAGCAGCTGTTGCAATTATACATAAGCCTGCAAAAGAGGCATATGTTATTCCAACTGGTATACTTTTCATAACTAAAGACAAAGTATACATGCATCCAACAATTGTTACTGCTGTAATTATGCTAGGTATTAATAATGTAAAACCTTGAGCACTTTTAGCAAAACTATTTGAAGCTGTTCCAAGAATTACTGCGATTAATAAAATTATATAAGCAGTTATATTATTCATTTGCCTTCGACCATTTGATTGCATCTTCCATTCTATCATCTCCCCAGAATATTTCATTTTTTACAATAAATGACGGACTTCCAAATATTTTATTTTTTCTAGCCTTTTCTGTATTTGATAAATAAATATTATTAACTTCCTCAGAGCTTGCCTCTGAAACAATCTTTTCTTTATCTAAGCTTAGTTTTTCGCAGATTTCACTCAAGTTGGGTTCAACAGCAGGCTCTTTTCCTTCTTGAAACCATCGTTTATACGTAAGCTGAACGTAATCTACACCCCAGTTATTTTTTAAACCTAATATTGCAATTTTATTAGCTAAATCAAATTCTGTTAAAGGGTAAGGGACTGGTGTTTTGGCAAAAAATCCATAATTTTTTGCTCGTCTTTCTATGTCTCTCCACATGTAATCTACTTTATTTTTTTTTTCTTTAGGAAAGGGAACATTGTTCATTTCTTTCATTATTGCTCTCACACTAAAAGGAGTCCAGTTAAACTTAATTTGATGTTGTTTTTCTGCTTCTAGTGCTCGAGTAACCGAAAGATAAGTATAAGTACTTCCAATAGAAAAATAAAAATCTATAATGTTCACTTATTTTGACATTGGCGTTGCGCCAGTTTCTAAACTAATCATTTTGCCATCTTTGTATTTGTAGACTGCCATAACTGCTTCTACATTACCATCATCAAATGTTACGAACGCATGGTGAACACCAACTTCATCATTTTCATAAACAATTCTAGTTTTATCTTGCTTGATATCACCACTCATTGCCCATTTGATAACATCACCTTTAGTTAAAACACTCCCTGATTTATGCATTGTGAATTTAAAATCATCATGCAAAAGTTCGTTCATTGCTGCTTCATCTTTATTTTTAATTGCAGCACTATATTTTTCTAATATTGACATTTTTTTCTCCTTTATGCTCCTTTAATTATTAATGTATTTGATACTGTATTATCTAATCTAATTTGTCTGATAGGTTTATATATTTCTGAATTGTACCACTCAAAAACTTTTTCATAAGATGGGAATTTAATTACAACAGTTCTTGGATATTTCCACTCACCTTCAATGACTTCATTTTCGCCACCTCTTATAATGTATTCGCCACCAAACATTTGAGCAGTTGGAGGAGCTTTTTCCAAATACTCTTTGTAATTTTCAGGATTTAACACATTAATATTTAATATGATATATCCTGAAGGCATTACAAACCTTATTACAAAAATTATTACATATCTACTTTATTTAATTCGTAGACACTATAACTTTCCATAACTTCTTTCATAACTGGACCTGATACTGGGTTACTTCCATCTATAAAAGCTTTAAGGGCAGCTTTATCGGTCACAAAAATTTTAAACATTACTGTTTTTTTGTCAGGTGCAACTGTTCCAATTGTTTTTGATACATTTGCAACTTTCGATCTTTCTGCCATACCAGCATCTGATTGCATAAAGCCCATAAACTTTTCTAACATCCCTTCTTTAAGGTGAGCTACGACTAATGTTTCTGTTTCCATAATTTATCCTTTCTTTATATTAATTGTTTATCCACTAAAATTTTCCATAAAATCTTCATGCATTGGTGTAACCTTTGCTGAATCTAAATCCACACCTGCTTCAGCTCTTGCTGCATGAAGTTCTTTGTCATTTTTAAATGCTTCAAAACCTTGCATGGTTGCATACTTAACGATTACAGTAAATTTTGAAGGGTCTTCTTTAGATACACCCGCAAAAATAATAGTAGCACCAAATCCTTTAATTTTTTCAGCATTCGCCTTTACCATATTCATCCAAGATGAAAATGATTTTATATTTTCTTCTATTTTTATGATCATTTCTTTTTCCTTTTTATTTTACCGGTGTCATAATTTTCTGTCCTTCGACACCAATTGCAACTACAATCGCTTTAACTGGAACATTTCCAATATTTTTCGACTCGTGTACAATTCCAACATCTTCAACAAATGCATCACCAGCTTTGAATACTTGGGTTTTTCCTTCATGAATTAATTCAATTTCACCTTGCTGAATCATTATTAGAACTGGAAATGAGTGCGTATGAGGAGTTACTGGAGCTCCTACAGGTACAGTAAATTCAAAAGCTGTTATCTTTGCTTTTCCAGTAGGGTATACAATATCATTTCCCATTCCTGTTTGACTTGTTGATATAATTCTCTTTACATGGCTATCTGCGTAAACATTAGCTGTAAATAAACTTAAAATTAAAATAAAATATAATTTTTTCATAAACTCTTACTTCTTAATTGCATTGAACATGCTTAGTGTGTCATCAAACGCAATAAATAATGTCAGTTTACCATCATCGCCTACTTCAAAATAATGACCGAAAATAGTATCCATGCCATCTGCCTTAGCAGTTGCTTTAACAAACACTTTATTCCCCTCACTAATCATCATATCAGGGGTTACTGAAAAATTACTCCAAAGATTTGGAACTTGCATCATGGTTTTCATATATGCCTCTTTGCCTTTATGAGTTCCTGACATTGGATGCTTATCCCCAGGATAAATCCAAGTGATATCATCATGTACCATTTCCATAAATCCCTCCATATCTCCTTTGCCAAAAAGTTCATATCCTTTTTTAACTACTTCTTTTGCGTCCATAAAATTTCCTTAATTTTTTAATTATTATTATTTATTGTAAGTTAAAAATGTAATGGTTTTATTACAGTGCTGATATGCGTTATTATATCCAATCGGGATAAGGTAAACCTTTTTCAATTAAAAAAGGTTTATTAAACATCTTTGAGTTGTATCTGTCTGATTTGTCGCAAAGAATAGTGACAATAGTTTTTCCTGGTCCTAATTTTTTACCCAATCTTATTGCGCCTGCAATATTTACTCCACAACTTGTTCCAAGACTTAAACCTTCATTTTTGATTAAATCATATAGTATTGGCAAAGACTCTTTATCTTCAATTGAAAAGGCTCCATCTATTTTTGCTTCTGCAAAATTAGCAGTTACTCTGCTGGATCCAATGCCTTCAGTTATTGATCCACCTTCAGCTTTTAACTCACCGTTTTCAATGTGATTGTAAAGAGAGGATCCCTTTGGATCTGATAGATAAATTTTTATATCTTTATTTTTTTCTTTTAAAAAACTACTTACTCCACCAATTGTTCCCCCAGTTCCAGAAGAACATACAAATCCATCAACTTTTCCCTCCGTTTGTTCCCATATCTCAGGACCCGTTGTATTATAGTGACCTTTTGAGTTTGCTGTATTATCAAATTGATTTGCCCAAACAACTCCGTGATTATTTGAACTTTTTAGGTCTTCAGCCATTCTAGCAGCAACTTTAACAAAGTTATTTTCATCTTTATAAGGTTTTGGTGGAACTAATTTTAGATCTGCACCAATATTTCTTAATGTATCTTTTTTTTCTTGAGTTTGATTATCGTTCATTACAATAATAGTTTTGTAACCTAGTGAATTTCCTAATAAACATAATCCAATCCCAGTATTTCCAGCTGTACCTTCAACAATTGTTCCACCTTTAGATATTAATTTTTTTTCCTCAGCGTCTTTTATAAGAGCAAGAGCTGCTCTGTCTTTTACAGATCCTCCTGGATTTAAATATTCGGCTTTACCATAAATATTACAACCAGTTATTTCAGATGCAGCTTTTAGTTTTACTAAAGGAGTATTTCCAATTGATTGGATAAAATCATCCTTGTAATTTTTCATTATTCTTTTTCCTCACTGCCATTAGTAACAGCATAAGGTTTAAATTCTTCAGTTGCTGTACCAACATTCTTAGCAGGTATTCCTACCATAACAGCATTTTCAGGAACATTTTTTGTTACAACTGCATTAGCTCCAATTCTTGCATTTTTCCCTATAACTACAGGCCCCAAAATCTGCGCTCCTGAACCAACAACAACATTATCATGAAGAGTAGGGTGTCTTTTAATTTCTCTTTGATCATTGGAGTTTATGCTTGGAGATATTCCACCTAAAGTAACCATATGATAAATTGTTACGTTATCTGCAATGTCAGATGTTTCACCTATAACAACGCCCATACCGTGATCAATAAATAAATTTTTACCTATCTTAGCTCTTGGATGGATTTCAATACCAGTTAAAAATCTTGAAAATTGAGAAATTATTCTTGCAATAAGATCAAATTTTGCAGTAGCAAAAAAATTTGCAATTCTGTGAAAAAATACAGCCTTAACGCCAGGGTATGTTAAAATTACACTTAGCTTTGATCTTGCTGCTGGATCCCTATCAATAATTGATTGCAAATAGTCATTCATGAACTGCCTATATAGTTATTAATGTTGAAATTTAAAGTTAATTAATATTGTCTAAAGTAAGCCCTTTTACATTAGCAGGCACTGCGACATCCATCATTTTTGGATTTGCAAGATTTAGATTATTCATTATGTCTGCGTATTCTTCTTTTGAACTTACTTGTAATCTTGGATTATTATTTTTTTCATTTTCGATAGTGGAAAATTTCTTGCCATTATAATCATGAGCTGGAAATACGAGAGTTTTTTCGGGTAATTTTAATAATTTATTAAATATAGAGTCGTAAGCATCGTAAGCATTACCATTTTGAAAATCTGTTCTACCACTTCCATTTATTAAAAGTGTATCTCCAGTAAAAACTCTGTCATTCATCAAAAAACTATAAGAGCAATCAGTATGACCAGGAGTATAAATTGCTTGAAGTTCAACTTCTTCAACTTTAATTTTTTCACCATCTTTAATTCTTAGATCTATCACTTCTGATTTAGACTTTTCTCCCATAACTCTTATACAGTTTGTTCTTTTATTTAATTCATTTAATGCTGAGATATGATCAGCATGAATGTGAGTATCAATTACTTTTACAAGATTAAGATCTAAATTATTTAATATAGTTGAATACTCATCAGAATGTTCAATGACTGGATCAATTATTAATGCTTCTCTACCTTCCCCACTTGCAATTATATAAGTGTACGTAGAAGATTTTTGATCGAAAAGTTGTTCAAATATCATAAATACCTAACTTTATAAAAGTTTGCTTAGTAAAACAATCTTTCATATAATATTTTTTTTATAAGGAGGAGACAATGTTAAAAATAAATAGTATGTGTCCTGATTTTCAAGCTAAAACAACTGAAGGAGATATTTCTTTCCACGAATGGTTAGGCGATAGTTGGGGAGTTATTTTTTCACACCCTAAAGATTTTACACCAGTTTGTACTACAGAACTTGGTGCTTTAGGTTTAATGAAAGATGAGTTCGATAAAAGAAATGTCAAAGTAATTGGTTTAAGCGTTGACGGGGTAGAGGATCATAAAAAATGGTTAGATGATATTAAAGATGTATCTGGTACAAAACCAAATTATCCAATTATTGCTGATGAAGATTTAAAAGTAGCAAAATTATTTAATATGTTGGAAGCAGATGCTGGCACAACATCAATGGGTAGAACTGCAGTTGATAATGAAACTGTAAGAACTATTTTTGTAATCAGACCTGATAAGAGAATTGGATTATATCTTACATATCCTATGGCAACTGGAAGAAACTTTTTAGAGATTTTGCGTGCAATAGACTCTATGCAGCTAACAGCCAAACATAAAGTAGCTACTCCTGCAAATTGGAAAAAGGGAGAGGATGTTGTTATTTTGCCAGCGATTAAAGATGACGAAGCTAAAAAAATATATCCAGATGGATGGGAAACTGTAAAACCTTATCTAAGAAAGGTCCCAGATCCCTCTAAGTAAATTGGATAAAAATATTTTAAACCGACAATCTCAGCATTGGGAAACTAATTTCTCAAATAAGCCTGAGATGTTTGGTTTAGAACCAAGTTTACCTGCAAAAAAAGCTTTAAATATTTTCAAAGAAAACAATTGTTCTAAAATTGTTGAGTTAGGAGCAGGCCTAGGAAGAGATAGCATTTACTTTGGAAAAAATTCGATAAATGTTACTGCATTAGATTATAGTAAAAATGGAATTAAAGTTATCAATGAAAAAATAAAAAAAGAAAATCTAATATCTTCAATTTCTGCATTAAAATTTGATATAAGAGAGGACTTGCCATTTGAGAGTAATTCAGTCGATGCTTGTTATTCACATATGCTTTATTGCATGGCTTTAACTCAGAAAGATTTGGACAAACTTAATAGCGAGATTCATAGAATTTTAAAACCAGGTGGAATAAATATTTACACAGTCAGAAATACTGATGATGGGGACTATAAAAAAGGAATTCATAGAGGAGAAGATCTATATGAAATAGATGGGTTTATTATCCATTTTTTTTCAAAAGATAAAATACTTAATTTAACAAGTGGATTTAAAAACATAAGTATTGACTATTTTGAAGAAGGATCGTTTCCAAGAAAATTATATTTTATTTGTAATAAAAAAAATTGAATTTACTTTAAATTTTTGTATTTTTTCATGCAAACTTGAGCTAACAAAAGATTTGGGTCTATAAATAATTTTGAATCTTTTGCTTTTTTAAAAGATTTGTATGAAAAAATAGCTATTGGTAGTTCTGTACAACCAAGAATTATTTTTTTACATTTTTTTTTCATTAAAAATTTAACTGCTGGTCTTAAAGCTTTTTCAGCATCTTTTACTTTACCTTTTTTCACATATTTAATTGCAGTATTTACTGAACTCTTTTGTAACCTTTCACTCGGACTTATCAAATTATAATTTTTTTCAAAATACTTATGGTAGATTTTTGTGTCTAAAGTAGCTTCAGTACATAATAATCCTATAGTTGAATTTTTCTTAAATTTTTTTTTTGTGTTTAAATATACCTCTTTTGGCATACTAAGAAATGGTACTGATATTTTTTTTTGAATATCTTCATGCCAGTAATGTGCTGTGTTACAAGGCATTACAATAAACTTGCATTTATTTTTTTCCAGCATTCGACAACCAGCAATTAATTCTTTTAAAACATTTTTGTATTGCTTTAAATTCTCTGCTCTACGTGGTGTATTTGATTTATTATAGAGTACAAACATCGGATATTTTTGATCTAATTTTCCTCTGTTTAATTTTGCAAGCTTATCACAAAAGTCTAAGCCTGCTTGAGTTCCCATGCCACCTAATATTCCAATCATAATTATAATAATATCTTCTATATTAAAATTCAAAACATCTATATAGATATTTAAATAACAGCAGAAATATATTATCGCTAAATATGAACAGAAATTTATCCTTACTTACGTTAAGTCAGATATTTGGTTTTACCACTGCAACAATAACAGTATTTCTTAGCGGAATAGTTGGTTCTCAAATTAGCTCAAATCAATCTTTGTCAACCTTACCAACCGCTTTATTCGTAGTTGGAACAGCAAGCTTTACTGTTTTAGCGGCAAATATTATGAGTAAAATTGGAAGGAGAAATGGTTTTGTAATTGCGGCTATAGGAAGTTCATGTTCTGCACTACTTGCTGCTTTTGCAATCAGTCAGAAAAGTTTTAATTTATTTTGTCTATCTTGCTTAATTCTTGGAATGGGAGCTGCATTTAATCATCAATATAGATTTGCAGCAGCTGAAAGTGTTGAAAAAGACAAAATACCAAAAGCAATTTCTACTCTTCTATTGGCAGGGATTGTGTCAGCATTTTTAGGCATAAGTCTTGCAAATTACACTAAAGATTTAATCCAAGATCAATTGTATGTAGGTTCTTATCTTTTGCTATCTTTACTTTCTTTCATGCCTGGAGTTTTTTTATTTTTTTTTAAAAATGTAGAAAATGTGCAGGAGGATAGTCTAAAGGAAGGAAATATAAGAAATCTAAAATCTATAGTATTACAACCAAGATTTTTACAAGCAATTACTGCAGCTGCTTTTGCTTATGCTGTAATGTCATTTTTAATGACAGCAACTCCCTTAAGTATGCATGTTATGGAAAATATGAGCTTAAAAGAAACTGGGTTAGTATTACAATTTCATGTGGTTGCAATGTTTTTACCTTCGCTAATAACAGGTAATTTAATAAAAAAATATGGACACAGTACAATTATTTATGGTGGAGTTTTATTTTTTTTTATTACAGTTCTTTTAAGTTTATTTGAACAGACATATCTCAATTATATGATCTCATTAATTTTTTTAGGTCTCGGTTGGAATTTTTTATTTATATCAGGTACCAGCTTAGTGGTTTTGACTTACAACAAAGAAGAAAAATTTAAAGTACAAGGGATAAATGACTTAATTGTTTTTTCAACTATGGCTTTGGCCAGTTTATCTGCTGGAATTTTACTAAATTCTATTGGATGGAAAATGATGAATCTTATTTGCATACCTTTTTTAGTATTAATTATTTTAGTAAGTTTTATGGCTGATAAAAAATCAGTTTCTTAAACATGTCTTTTCTTTTTTTAGGTTTTTTGACGGGTTTAACATTAATTTTTGCAATAGGACCACAAAAT
>CACFZE010000001.1 GCA_902570695.1 uncultured Pelagibacteraceae bacterium | reverse complement strand
TGAAAAGTGCGCAGCACCAATTTTAACTTATGTGGAAAAATACAAGAAATACTATTTATATGCAGGTTTACTCGATGATATCAGTTTTTTAAAAAAAGCAGAAAATATACATTTTAAAGAGTCTCATTTTCCATTTATGGAAATAAATGAAAAAAATATAAAAGTTTAATTGTTAGTGCATTCTTAAGGTATTGCCATCTACGGCAATTACTTGCCCAGATATTCTTGGAGCATCATTAGAAATTAGAAAGCTACAAATTTTTCCAATGTCGTCTTCGTATACCCAAGTATTCATCGATGTCATTGAAACAAATTCTTTTTCTATTAATTTTTTTGAAACATTTAAAAATTTAGATTTATCTCTTATGACTCTTCCCATTCTATCTCCTTTAATTGTACCTGGACATATAGCATTTACTCTAATTTTAAATTTTCCTAGTTCCATTGCTAATGTTTTGGTTATACCAACAACCGCCCACTTACTTGCACAGTAAGGAGATCTTAACGGAAATCCAAATATACCTGCGGTTGATGATAAATTTATTATAGCTCCACCTTTATTTTTTTTAAGCATTGGAATTGAATACTTTGAAAAATAAAAATGGCTTATAACATTTACCTTTAAAGTATTTTCCCAATCTTTACTTTTTAATTTTTCGAGTGTTCCAGTTGGCCCGGCAATTCCAACATTATTAATAAGAGCATCAATTTTTTTTGTTTTTTTTAATACTTTGGTAAAAAAATTCTTTACCTGGTTCTCGTCTGAGGCATCGCATTGAAAAACAAATAATTTTTTATTATTTAGTTTATGCTTTTTACATTTGCTAAGAAAAGTGGCATTGATATCACATAGATATACTGTTGCACCTTTCTCTAAAAATATTTTTGCTGAACTCCAGCCTATCCCTGAACCTCCTGCAGAAATAACTATTCTTTTGTTTTTTAAATTAATACTCATAATTTTAAGATTTACTCAAAGAGTGTTGCAGCTCTTTATTAGTGATATATCCTTTTACATTTCCTTGTTTATCAACCACCTCACAATTGGCATTATTACAAACAACTTGTGGCAAAAACTCCTCAATAAATTGGTCTTCATGTATTTTAATAAGATTATTTTTCTCTTCATTAGTAGTTTCATTTATAGATTTCATTATGATTTTAGCTTTAATCACTTTTGCTCTATTTACATCTTTGACAAAAGCTTCAACATAATCATCAGCTGGATTCATAATAATATCCACGGGAGTTCCAACTTGAACTAGTTTGCCAGCATTAAGAATACCAATGTGATCACCAAGCTTTAAAGACTCATCCAAGTCATGAGTGATAAACACAATAGTTTTTTTAAGTTCTGATTGAAGTGCTAGCAACTGTTTTTGCATATCACTTCTAATTAAAGGATCTAAAGCAGAAAAAGCTTCATCCATTAACATTATATCTGTATCAGTTGCCAATGCTCTTGCTAGTCCAACTCGTTGTTGCATACCTCCAGATAATTGATTTGGAAATTGATTTTCAAAACCTGTTAATCCAACAGACTCAATTTTTTCCATAGAAACATTGTTTCTCTTTTCAAGCTCTACACCTTGCATTTCAAGTCCATATCCAACATTTTGTAATACTGTTTTGTGAGGAAACAAACCGAACCTTTGAAAAACCATACTCATTTTATGTCGTCTAAAATCAATTAGCTCTTCTTTTTTAAGGCTCATTACATTAGTTCCTTCAATTAGGATTTCTCCATCAGTTGGGTCTATTAATCTATTTAAATGTCTTATGAGAGTTGATTTACCTGATCCCGATAAACCCATACAAACAAATGTTTCACCCTCATTAATTTTTAGAGTTACATTGTCTAGTCCAACTGTATGACCTGTTTTTTCTAAAATTTCTTCTTTACTTGAACCATCTTTAACCATCTGCAAAACACTGGATGGTTTTGGACCAAATATTTTAAATACATTATTTATTTCAATTTTAGACATTCAAGCAATCTTATTTGTTATCTTAACAAATTACTTAACGCTAATAAATCTCTCAAAAAATATTAAGTCAACTATTAATTGAATTGAAATGTGAATTATTTTATATAATCATTATTTATGCACTCAATTTCAAAAATCTCAAAAAATGGGACTTATCTCCAAGTAATTTGGGATGACGGGAAAGAAAGTAAATTTAATTATATGTGGCTGAGAGATAATTGTCCAACAGCACACGATAAAGATTCTAGGCATCGAATGTTTAATATTTTAGATGTATCAGAAAATATAAACCCAAAAAAATATAATCTTAATAGTGATGGCAAATTAGAAATAGAGTGGAGTGAGGGAAATCATATAAGCCATTATGATATTAATTGGCTTAGAGAAAATTGCTACACAATAAAAAATAACGAAGAATACAAATCACCTTATCAATTGTGGGATGGCAGTTTAGAAAGTAATATTGATAGTATATACATAGATCATAATGAAATAATATCTTCTGAACAGGGATTAATAAAATGGTTAGAACTTCTTCATTATAAAGGAATAGCCATAGTTTATAATGCCCCAGAAGAAAAAAATTCTGCGTTTCCTGTTTTAAATAGAATTAGCCACACAAGAGAGACATTTTTTAAAACACCTTTTGAAGTTATAAATATACCAAAACCGAATAACTCAGCTTATACAGCTCATGCACTTCAAAATCATATGGATTTACCATGGTTTGAAAATCCTCCTGGGTATCAATTTTTACATTGTTTAGTTAATTCAGCAAAAGGTGGTGACTCATCAGCAGTAGACGCATTCGCTGTTGCAGAATATTTAAAGAATAACGACAGAGATACATTTGATACGCTAACTAAAATTCCTTTAAAGTTTAGAGACAAAGATTACACACAAGAAGCTCATAGAAGCTTTTATGGCACTGCAATAAGTCTAACAAAAGATGGTGATTATAATGATGTTAGATTTAGTACTGCAACCATGGACGCCTTAGATTGTCATCCAGATCAAATGGATAAAGTTTATAAATCTCATCATAAATTTGGAAAACTTTTACACGATGACAAATTTCAAATAAAATTTAGGCTAAGACCAGGAGATATATATACATTTAATAATAGAAGAGTGCTTCATGGAAGAACTGAGTTTGACCCAAATTCTGGACACAGACACCTACAAGGTTATTACATGGATAGAGATGAAATTGTGGGTAGATTAAATTATCTTAAGAAATAAAAAAAAGGGCTTTGAAAATCAAAGCCCTTTTTATCTAGTTTATTTTAAAGTTATTATGGAAGCCAACTTTTCCATTTATCTGGATTATTGTCTAACCACTCATTAACAACTTCTTTAACATCTCTTCCATTTTGATCAACTTCAACTAACATTTTAGCTTGGTCGATATTTTGTAAAGACATTTTTTCAAAGAACTTCTTAGCATCAGCATGTTCAGCGCTAGCAAAAGTAGCTGGGTTTCCATAGTTCATCGTGTAATCTTTAGCCCAACCAGTTGCTGGCCATGCAGCAGTTCCACAATCTTTCCAGTTATTTGCTTCAGTGAAGCTGTCACAAACTTTGTGATCTGGAAGTTGTACACCAACCATATCATAAGCACCAAAGAACCAATGTGGCGACCATAGATAAAGTAAAAATGGTTCTTTTCGCATGTAAGCAGCTTTTGCTTCTGCAATAGCAGCAGCTTCTGTTCCGAGTTCATCAGCTTGGAAGTCTATTCCTAAAAGATCAAGTCTTTTTTGATCATGACAGTTCCAACCTGGAACCGGACATCCAATAAGTCTACCTCTCTCACCACTTTCAATAGTTGCAAATTTTGCTTTGTGTTTATTTAAGTCTTTCCAAGTTTTAATACCTAGTTCTTCAGCAGCGTATCTTGGTATCCAGTAGTCTGACATACCGATTATTCCTGCTGTTCCAAGTAAGTCTACACTTCCATCACCACTGTATGTACCAACGACTTTACCTTCGTATATTAGATCCTCATTTAACATAACAGTGTCAGCTTCAGCGTAACTTGGCCAACTTTCGCAAGCGAAGTCTAGCTCACCTGCAGCGATTGCTTCCCATAAACCAGTTCCTGAAGGAAATACAGTTTGTTTAATTTTGTATCCCATTTCTCTTTCAAGAATTGCTACGGCAACTTCGCAAGTAATTATCCCACCAGTCCAATCTGCTATAGCTGCATGAAGTCTTTTGGCTGCATTGGCTTGACCAAAGCTTCCAATTAACAGAGCTACAGAAAGAATTAGTGCTGATATCTTTTTTGATAACTTCATTTATTTCCTCTCTTTTTAATTAATTAAAAATACATTTTAGATCAAAATGTATAAGTATGTAAACCACGCAAATAGTACTATTTGTCTTAACTTATTAAGCCTAAAGCTTCTCTTTGTTTTTTAGTCCACGCAAGTGTAATTCTATCAATAATAATAGCTAACAATACAATTCCAACTCCAGCTGCTAATCCTCTTCCAGTATCGGATCTCGCAAGACCATTAAATACTTCTAAACCCAAGCCCTTACCACCAATGAGCGGTGTAACTATTTGCATAGCAAACGCCATAATTACAGTCTGATTAAATCCAATTACTAAACTAGGTATCGCTAATGGAAATTTAATTTTATTTAATGTTTGAATAAGTGTACCACCAAATGATCTTGATACTTCAGAATAAGTACCAGAAACTTGAGTTAAGCCTAATGATGTTAATCGAATTATTGGTGGAATAGAATATATTACTGTAGCAATAACAGCTGACACTGTTCCACCACCAAAAAACATTAAAACAGGAATTAAATAACAGAAATAAGGAAGTGTTTGCATTGCATCCAACACTACGTTCTGAATATTTCTAAATCTTTCATTATAAGATGCAATTATTCCAAGAGGAACTCCTATAACAAAACACAGCACAACAGACACAAGCACTGATGATAAAGTTATCATTGATTGAGTCCATATTCCACATGCACCAATAAATAGAAGAAGAACTGCAGTAATTATTGCAAATCTTATTCCAACAGTTACATAACCTAAAGCTGAAAATACTGCTAATGTATACCACCAAGGTATTTGAGTTAGAAAAACATCTAAAGGTCTTAACAAATTTAAATAAACAAAAGCTCTTAAACCTTTTGCAAAAGAAATAAATCCAGGATTTACAGTCAAGCTTTCCACTGCGTTACTAATTGGTTGTCTTATTGATAATTTCCATTCCTTTGGAAATGTTCCTATTTCTAAAAAGTAATTATCTATAAATGCAATTAGAAATAAAACTAAAAAATAAGGAATAACATAATATCTTTTGCTAATAAATTCACCAATGTTTTCTCCAGTAGATTTATTAAAAATTGAAACAAAGACTTTAAATACTGTTGCTATAGCAGATGTAACTGTTTGACATATGATTTTTAAAATCTTATTTCCAAAACTTAATGGAGTTTCTAAAATTTTTGCGATTTGATATTTTTCCCAACTTTGAGGAAGTAAATAAAATCTTTGAACATCTGAAGGAAGTCTTTCTTTATCTTTACTAAACGCTAAACTAAATCTATCAAACATTATCGCCATGAATAAAATACATAGCCCACCTTCCATTGCCCAGCCAACATCCAATCTTCTTATTGCTTGCCAAACTTGACCACCAATACCTTCAGCACCTATAAAACATGCAAGAACCACTAATGCCAATGCCATCATTATTACTTGGTTAATACCCATCATTATACTTGGTAAAGATAATGGAATTTTAATTTTAAATAACAACTGAAGTTTACTTGAACCAAAGGAAGTGGCAGACTCTATAGTTTGAGCTGGCACTTGCCTTATGCCAGTATTCGTCAATCTTATTATTGGAGGCATAGCATATATCATGGTAGCTAATATTGCTGGCGCACCCCCGATCCCAAAAAAAAATAATGCTGGGAACAAATACACAAATGCTGGCATGACTTGCATAGTATCTAAGACTGGCTTCATGAAATTTTCAAATCTATTACTTTGTGAACACAAGACACCCAGTATAAATCCAAAAAATACGCATAATAAAACTGACAAACCCATCAATGCCACTGTTTGTAAAGATGGTTCCCACATTCCTGTTGCTCCCCAAAAATAAACTACAAAAGATGAGTAAATTCCCAATCGCAAACCACCTGCAATTATGCATGGTATAACAATTATTGCTGCAATTAAAATCCAAGGAGATTCAAGCAAAAAGTCTTCTAAAAAATAATAAGTTTCTTTTATATAGCTTGCTATAATTTTAGTGACCCATCTATAATTTTTTTTTAAATAATCTTCTCCGTCATTCACCCAAGCTGTAAATGTAAATTTATCAGTGACTTCTTTAGGAAATTTTGAAGGCCCTTCACTTTGAGTAGATAGCCAAAGTGCTACCAAAAAAACAACTCCAATAATTACATAAGTTATTATGTTTTTTGATTGATTTGATTTATCTATTAAATCAGTTCTAGTAGCCATGTTAGCAAGTTAAAATAAATAATTTTACATTTAAAGTAAAATATTGTCTATTTTTGAGGTAATATTATTTATTAAAAATGGCTGTAGAACAAAAAATCACTTGTACAAATATATGGAAGTTATTTGGACCAGACGAAAAAAGAATTATTAAAAACCTTGATAAAAATTTAAGTATTAAGGAAGTTCAAGAAAAGACCGGACATGTTGTTGCTGTTAAAGATGTCAGTTTCTCAATTCAAAAAGGTGAAACATTTGTAGTAATGGGATTATCTGGTAGTGGAAAATCAACACTAGTGAGATGTATTTCGAGATTGATTGAACCAACAGCTGGCATTGTGAAAATGGACGATGTTGAAGTTACAAAAATGAGCGCAAGTGAATTATTAGAATTAAGAAGAAATAAAATGAGCATGGTTTTCCAACATTTTGGTTTATTTCCTCATAGAACAGTCCTAGAAAATATTGGTTATGGATTAGAAGTAAGAGGAACAAAAAAAGATATAAGAACAGAAAAGTCAATGGAAGTTTTAAAAATGGTTGGCTTAGATGGTTGGCATAATAATTATCCAAGAGAATTATCTGGAGGTATGCAGCAAAGGGTAGGACTTGCAAGAGCGTTAGCTGTGGATCCTGAAATATTAATCTTTGATGAACCTTTTTCAGCTTTAGATCCTTTGATTAGAAGAGAAATGCAAGATGAGCTTTTAAAGATCCAAGAAAAGCTTCAAAAAACCATGGTATTTATAACTCACGACTTTTTAGAGGCAATTAAAATGGGAGACCACATTGCAATCATGAAAGATGGAGAGGTTTCACAAGTTGGTACACCTGAAGAAATTGTATCTAATCCAAAAGATCAATATGTTAAAGATTTTTGCGAAGATGTTCCTAAATATAAAGTATTGAGTGCTGGCAAAGTCATGAGAACAGAATGTTGCAATGAAACAAAAAATTTATTTGAGAATGGAAAAGATAATATTTTAGATAATTCTAAAATTGAAAATTTAATAGATAGGCTTATTGATAATGATAAAACTTATCCAGTAGTTTGTAACGAAAGTGGAAAGCTATTAGGTGAAATAGATAGAGTAATAGTCATGAAATCTATGAGATCAAATCAATAAATTTGCTTATTACCTTCTATTGATTTATTCTTAATATTATCTCTCCATATAATAATCATACCAGCAAAAATAATTACTATTACCCCAGGAAATAATTGACTCCATGGAGCTTCATTAAAGAAAATCCAACCAAGAATAAAAGATGACGGTATACCAAGATACTCAAATGAAGCTATTTTACTTGCTGAAATTAAACGATAAGAATAAATAAACAATATTGCTGCTGTACCACCCAAAACTCCAGTCATTGTCATCAAAATAAAATCTTTAAAATTTTTAATTTCAACATGTCCTGTAGTTACAAAAAATAATATTAAACCACCAATGACATTAAATATTAATGTGTATAACTGAATTTTAGCAGTTGAATGATTGCCTTGAATGAATTTTAAAATAATGACAGTGAAAGCCCATGCTATAGCTGTTAGAATTGGAAAAATTGAGTACAAACTAAAAATTTCACTTGTTGGTTTCATTATCATAACTACACCAACAAAACCAATTATAACTGCTGACCATCTATAAATACCAATTTTTTCACTCAATAAAATTATTGATAGTATTACTATGAAGAAAGGAGATGAGAAGGTTAACGTCATAGCTGTTGCAAATTCCAGATTTACTACTGAGATGAAAATGAACACATTCATAGAAAGAAAACATATTCCTCTCAAGCAACTCAATATCAAAAACTTATTTCCTATGTTTTTAAATATTGTTGAAAATTCATTTGTGAATAAGATCAATAATAGTAAAGGTATAATTGCTGCTACATTTCTAAATAAAGTTAATTGAATTATTGAGTATTCATCACCTAAAAATTTAATAATAACCATGTAAAGATCTATACACAAAATTGCTAAGAGCATCGTAGCAATAGCTAAATATGTTTTTTTTAAATCTGTTTTTTCGGATGAAATTTTCATTTAATAATATTGAAATTAGTATAAGTTTTTAAAATATTATGCAAAATTTTAAGCTTAATGAAGAATTTTTATTAAATAATCAGGATTGGACATTCCCAACATTTACAGCTTATGGACCTGGAAGATTTAAAGAAATTGGAATGTTTTGCAAAAATTTTAAAATAAACAATGCATTAATTGTTACTGATAGTGGTAGTGTAAATTTACCATTTATAAGTGATTTACAAAATTTACTTAATGATTCAAAAATCAAATCAGATATTTATTCAAATATATCACCAAACCCCAGAGATGATGAAATAGATTCTGGATGTAAAAAATTTCGTGAAGGTAATCATGATGCAATAATTGCAATAGGCGGCGGAAGTGCAATGGATGGAGGAAAAGCAATTTCTCTTACAGTTGATAGTGGTGTACCGTTATGGGATTTTGAATTTGAAAAAGAGCCACCAAAATTAACCATGGAAAATCCTTTTCCAAAAATAATTACTATTCCAACTACAGCTGGAACAGGCGCTGAAACAGAAGTTACTGCCATGGTCACTCATCTTGAAAAAGGAATGAAGTTTTGTTTATGGCATCCAGACGCCCGACCATGTTTAGCTTTAGTAGATCCAGAGTTAACTTTAAAATTACCAGCAAATCTTACTGCCTGGACAGGCATAGATGCAATGATACATTCAATTGAAGGTTATAGTGTTCCTATGTTTCATCCACTTTGTGATGGTTCCGCTTTAGAAAGTTTAAATTTAATTTCAAAATCACTTTATGCAGCTGTCGAAGAACCTGATAATCTCTTAGCTAGAGGAGGAATGATTATTGGATCTTATTTGGGTGGAATAGCTTTCTTAAAAGGCTTAGGTTTAGTTCATGCAATTTCGCACATGGTTGGCGCTGAATATAATACTCATCATGGATTGACCAATGCAATTATACTTCCTGCAGTCATGAAATATAATTTGCCTGGATTAGAAGAAAAAGTAAAAAGAATGTCAGAGGCTATGCAATTTGAAAACCATTCAATTGAAAGTTTTCAAGACAACTTAAATATAATTCTAGATAGATTAAAGATCCCTAAAGGATTAAATGAATTAGGAGTGCCTGAAGATTGCCAAGAGAGAATAGCAAAGAAATCAATGTTAGATCAAGCTTATGGACAAAATCCTAAAAAGGCATCATTAGATGAAGTCAAGACTTTAGTTTTAGAGAGTATTAGACAAGCAAGATAGGTTTAATTAAGTGCTTGAGAATTTTTCTGTCCATCAAATAATTTCAAAAATAAAAAAAAGAGAAATTAAAATAGTAGAGGTAGTAAATTTCTATTTAGATAGAATAAAAAAATTCAATCCAAAATTAAATGCTATTATTTCACATATAGATGAAACAAAAATTACTGAAGAAGCAAAATTAAAAGATGAAAATTTTAATAGTAATAATGACAAAGATGATATTTACGGTCTTCCAATTGCTGTTAAAGAATTATTTGATATTAAAAATGAGGTAACATGCTATGGACACAAAGAGTTATTAAAAAATATCCCAAAACAGAACTCTTTATTAGTAGATAATTATAGAAAAAACACAATTTTAATTGGTAAAACAAATCTCTCTGAATTTGCTGTTGGTTGTCATACTACTAACAGAGTTTATGGAGCCACCTCCAATGTTTATGATTATAGTAAGTCAGCAGGAGGGTCATCAGGTGGTGCAGCAGCAGCTGTTGCGGCAAATTTAATTCCTTTTGCAGATGGCACAGATATGATGGGATCTTGTAGAAACCCAGCAGCATTTGCAAATATTTATGGATTAAGACCAACACCTGGTGCGATTGCAGAAGATAGATTTGAAATTAAAAATTTAAAAGATTTTCCTTTAATGTCTACAACCGGATGTTTTGCTAGGACTCCCAATGACATGGAATTTTTATTTAACTATATAAAAGGGAAAAATGTAAAAGATAAATTATCTTTCGATATTAAAGATATAAATAATAAAAAACTTTCAGATTTAAAAATTGGATGGTGTATTGATCTAAACGAACAATATAATTATGAAGATGGAATTATAGACTTATGTGAAAATATTTTAAAAAAATTACAATCAAATAGTTTAAATGTTGAAAATTTAAAAACTGAAATTAACTCAGGAGAATTATGGTATTCTTGGATAACATTAAGAGCCAAAACATTATATGAAAACTTTTTGTTATATAATTTAAAAAATTTAAATGAATTACCTTCTCAAGCATATTGGGAATATGAAAAAGGGAAAAGCGTCGAAACAAACGATGTTTTAAAAGCAATAGAAATAAGAAATAAATATATGGATAAAATTCAAAACCTATTTAAACATTATGATTTTTTAGCATTACCTTCGGCTCAATTATTTCCGTTTGAAAAGAACCTAAATAATCCAGAATTTATCAATAATAATAAAATTGACACTTATCATAGATATATGGAAGTCTATACATTATCAAGTTTGCTTGGTTTGCCAACTATATCTATTCCAGTAGGCTTTAATAATAAAGGGCTACCGATGGGAATACAGATTATAGCAAATGTTAAAGAAGATAATAAAGTAATTAACTTTGCCAAATCTTATGAAGAAATTTTTAACTTTTCAAAATTTAAACCAAAATTAATGCAACAATAATGACCAGACACCCTCATCATTTTAAAATTTCATGTGCATTAGCTATTGCTGCCGGTTCATGGGGAATTTATTGGTTACCTCAAAGAATACTAGAAGATGGAGGTTTGACTGGTGGCTGGGGAACAATATCCCAAATGGCAGTTGGAATATTAATATTATCACCAGTCGCAATTTGGAGAGTTATAAAAGGAAAGTCTATTGGATTGGAATTTCCTCTCACTGGTTTTTTTGTTGGAAGTGGATTTGTTTGTTATGCTCTTAGCTTTCTTCTTACTGATGTAGTTAAAGCATTAATCATGTTTTACATGATACCTGTTTGGACAACAATATTTGAAATTATATTTTTAAAAAAGAAATTTGGTTGGAAAAGGGTAATCACATTAGGTTTAGCACTAGGAGGTTTGTGGATTGTATTCAGTCAAGAGAATATAATTCCTTTACCTCAAAATGCAGGGGATTGGTTGGCCCTTGCTGGAGGTGCACTATTTGGTGCTGGTTTAATTAGAATGGAAATAATTAAAACAGATGGCGTCTTTCCAATTATATTCACATTCTTTTTCTATGGAGGTTTAGCCAGTATACCTATTGGGTTATTCTTAGTAGATTATTTAGGACCAGTTCCATCAGTGGAGGTTGTCATGTCAATGTCCACTTTTTTATTACTTATTTCGATATTTTATTTTATTCCTACAGGGGTAATAATCTTTTGGGCTCCAAGTAAATTAGGAGCCGGTTTATCATCTATTTTATTTTTAGCTGAAATAATTGTTGGTGTTGTTAGTGCTAGTATTTTAACAAATGAACCTTTTGGTTGGAGAGAAACACTAGGAAGTGTTCTAATAATTCTTGGTGGTGTAATTGAAGTTGTATATGTTCCAAAATCAGAGAAGAAATTAGCATAATGGATATTAATGAATTATTGAAATCAAAAAAAAAAGTCTTCTTAGATGGTGGAACAGGCTCAGAAATTCAGAGACTTGGTGGAACAATGGGACCAGCTTTTTCTGGTTTAGCAAATGTTTTCTCACCCGAAATAGTAATTAAAGTACACGAAAGTCATATAAACGCCGGATGTGATATGATAACAACCAATACTTTTGGAACTGCAAGGCATTGTCTTGAGCCTTCAAATTTAGGAGATCAGACAATAAAAATTAACATTGATACTGTTAAGTTAGCAAGACAAGCAGTTAAAAATTCTGGAAAAAAAATTAAAATTGCTGGAAGCATGTCAACATATTTAGCTTTGGCTGAAAATGAATTTAGACCTGACACAAAATTTGTACCATCATTTGCAAAAGAAGAAAAAAATTATAAAGAACAAGCGAAAGTATTAAAAGAAGAGGGAGTCGAAGTGCTTATTCTTGAAATGCTTTTAGATATTGATCACGCTAAAATTTTGTTAAATGCTGCTTTAGAAACAGGTTTGCCTGTATGGGTTGGATTAAGTTGCTGCATAAGTAAATTTGATGAAACCGTAGTAGGTAGAAATTTTAGAGCAGAAAAAGAGAGATCTATTATATATGACCCTTTAAAATATCCTGATGAGCCAAAATTCCTTCCTGAAGATAAAATTATAAATTTTGCTGAAATAATTAATTCACTCAAATCTATCGGTGGAGATGTTTATGGCATAATGCATAGTTGGTTTGTTGATACGAAAAAGGGAATGAAAGTTTTAAAATCAAATTGGAATGGGCCAATTATGTTCTATCCAGAGATTCATAAATTTGACACTAGTACTATGCAGGCATTAATAACTGAAAATGAAATTGAATTTGTTGATAAGTGTTCTGAGCTAATAGACGATCAGGTAAAAATTATTGGGGGTTGTTGTGGCGTCACAGATAAACATTTAAAATCTTTGATAACAAAATTTTCTTAATTTAGTAATCTTTACTAATTATTTGGTCTATCATATTTACCATATCTTTTTTATATTTTTCATTTGTTGCAGATTTAGTCTCTAAGACAGAAAAAAAAGCAGCAACAACTTTTGTTTTCAAATTTATTCCTAAAAATTGGCCCCCATACCCAGAGTGACCAATCCAGTTACCACATTTCATTAATGAATTAACATAACAGACAAATTTATTCTTAGATAATTGAATGTATTTGGGTCCCTCACTATTAATAGTTTTACTCAAAAAAGTTTTAGAACCAATATTTTTTCCATTTATACCTTTTCCAAACCTGGAAAAAAGTAAACCCATTCTTAAAAAATCTCTTGTAATTAAACTTCCACCTCCAGACATCCACGGCGTTCCAAATCTATCTGTACCTATATACAATCCTTCTTCAAATCCTGTTGCTTCAACAGTTTCCAACAGCCATTGTCTTAAACTTTTTTTACTTACTTTTTCGACAATTAGACCAATAACATCGGTATTAGCTGATTTATAATGCGCAAGATCGGTATAATTTTTTAAATCTCTGCTTTTTAAAGATTTAATTGAATTTAAATATTGTTCCTGGCTTTGAATGTTTTTACCTTTAATCGGCAGTCTCCATCCTCCTACAGGCTCATGTAAAAATGAAGACGAATAAGCTTTTGTATAATCTTCGCTGTATAGATTTACAATGTTCATGTCTAAAACATCTTTTACTTTTGCATTTGCATAACCACTGCCAATTTTTGGCAAGTAAAATGAAATTTTCTTATTCAAGTTAATTAGTTTTCTGTCTATCAGCTCTCCCACAAATAAATGTATAAACATTTTTGTAATTGACATAATTGTTTGAGGCTGATTTGTAGAAAAGTCCTTTGCGTACTGCTCGAATAAAATATCCTGATCTTTACCAACTATCAGAGAGCAAAAAGCTTTATTTTTAGTTACCTTTTTTACAGAAGATAATCTGCCAATTCTCTTATTAATTTTTTTTTTTAATTTTAGAACAAAATCTGATCTAAGGTAAATTCCATATCTATTAATTTTATATAAATTTCTAAAACCCAACCTTCTTTTATTTGGGAGATTCCATTGAGCTTTATTATCTTTTCTTGTAACTAATTCTGGATTTTTTTCTGAAATAATTTTTTTCAAATTAGTATTTTTTATCCAAACTTTAGAGATTTATTTTTCTCGTACTTTTGATGATAGCCTTCTGCTTTACAATAGTTTTTTTCTTTGGAAATCTTTGTAGTAACTTTTCCATCTAACTTCTCATTCATTTCTTTTAAAATTTTCTCTGCTGTATTTTTTTCATTATCATTATTATAAAATATCTCAGAGCGATATTGAATTCCTACATAAGTTCCTTGCCTATTTTTTTGAGTTGAGTCATGGAGTTTAAAAAATAATCTGACCATATCTTCATAGCTTAAAATATTTTCATCATATTGAACTTTAACTACTTCTATATGACCTGTATCTCCACCACAGACTGCTTTGTAAGTAACATTAGGATCATCACCTCCGCAGTAACCACATTCTGTAGATAATATTCCTTTTATACCATCGTATTTAGTTTCGTCCCAAAAACAACCAATACCACCAATAAACGTTTTCATAATTTTACAATATATTATTACTTCAAAATTGAAACAGCTTTTATCTCTTCAACTCCTATACCACAACAACCACCAACAATTTTTACACCTTTGCTAACCCATTTTTTTGCAACTTCCAAATAATCATTGGGTGAAAAATTATCTACAAACTTCCAATTTGGTTTTTCGTAATAGCCTTTATTAGGGTAAGCACCAATAACTCCATTGTAATTTTTTAATGCAGTGTCTAAAGCTGCACTCGTTGTTTTAATATCTGAGTGAGCAATTAAAATTGGCCCCTTATGTAATTTGCTAAAATTTTTCAACGATTCTTCTAAATCCTCGTAAATTTCAGTTCTATTCTTCACATCATCATAGCCAAGTGTAATATTTTTTGTATTCTGATCTATTACACAGGAAATAGAAAGCCAAACAGGTAACTTTATATTTGAAGAACACTCAAGCATAGTCTCCACAATTTCTGCTTGAGATGTCATTGCTTCTAAAATTATTAAATCAACACCCTCATTTGATAAAATTTTAATCTGTTCATTAAAACTTGGCTTCATATTCTTTGTTCCAAGTTTAAGAAAGCTTCCATAACTCGAAACACTTCCTGCTAAACAGACGCTCTTTTTTGAATTATGAATTGCTTGTTTTGCAATTTGAACTGCTTGTTTATTAAATAATTCAATTGAGTCTTCATATCCATGTTTTCTAAGAGAAATTGGAGTTGTAGCATAAGTATTTGTTGTAATAACATCAGCACCTGCATCAATATAATTTTTATGTACTTCCTTTAGATATTCTGGGCTATCTACCGAACATTTTCCGCACCAGAGGTTTTGATCCATTTTAGCTCCTTTTTTTTCAAGTTCGGCACCTATACCTCCATCAAGCAAAATAATTTTTCCTTGATCGATTTTTTCTTGAATTAAATTGTAAGACATTAATTGTTTGTGAAAGCACAAATTTTATTATTATCAAGATCTCGAATATAAGAATAGTAAACTCCAGAACCTTCTGGTCTTTCACCTCCAGCTCCTTCACTTTTTCCACCTGCCTTAAGTCCAATCTCATGAAACTTATCAACTATATCTCTAGATGAAGTAATAAATGAAACTTGCGTTCCATTTCCATTTGTTGCCTCTTTCATATTGACAGGTTTGGTCACATAAAACTCTATAGTTCCATCGCCATTTTTTTCTGTGTAACCAGCGCAAACTTCATCTTTATAATTTCTTTCTAGATTTAAAACTTTTAAGACTTCATCATAAAAAATTATTGCTTTTTCTAAGTTATTGGTTCCTACCATTACATAACCAAGCATTTTAATTTTTCCATTCAGTAATAGTTTTTACCTCTAGATATTCATGCAATCCCCAGGTTCCACCCTCACGTCCATTTCCGGATTGTCTATATCCACCAAAAGGAGTTCCAGAGTCTGCTGCTTTATGATTTACATAAACAATTCCAGATCTTAATTTTTTTGAGACTCTTTTTGCCTTTTCTTTATCCTCTGTTTGTAAATAGTTTCCTAATCCATATTCTGTGTCATTTGTAATTTGGATAGCTTCCTCTTCATTTTCAAAAGGAATGATTGACAATACTGGTCCAAATATTTCCTCTTTAGCAATTCTCATATTATTATTAACATCAGTGAATACCGTCGGCTTAATAAAATAACCTTTTTTTAAGTCTTCAGGTTTATCAGGACCACCCGCTACTAAAGTAGCACCTTCTTCAATTCCACTATTTATTAAACTCTGAATTTTATCAAATTGTGTTTTTGAAATTACAGGTCCTATGTGATCACCAGCTTTTGAAGCAAGATCAACTTTAATTTTATTAGCTTCGTCTGCGGCTTCTTCAACAGCTCTTTTATAAATTGATTTTTCAACAAGCATTCTAGTTGGAGCATCACATGATTGACCTGAATTACTCATTACGTTTCTGATGCCATCTCTAACTGCATCAGGATATGCATCAGCAAAAACAATATTTCCACCTTTGCCACCAAGTTCAAGACAAACTCTTTTTATAGTTTCAGCAGCATTCTTTGTAATTAATTTTCCAGCTCTAGTAGATCCTGTAAATGAGACCATATCAACATCAGGATGTCCTGACAGGTCAGTTCCAACACCAGGCCCATCACCATTCACTAGATTAAATACTCCAGCTGGAAACCCAGCCTCATCTATCATCTCTGAAAATAACATTCCTGACAATGGTGCAATTTCAGATGGCTTAAGCACCATTGTGCATCCAGTAGCAAAAGCTGGAATTACTTTTAAAGCAATTTGATTTATAGGCCAATTCCAAGGTGTAATTAATCCACAAACTCCAATTGGCTCATATAAAATATGATTAGTAGATCCCTTATCAAAACCAGGTTCGAATTCGAAATTTTTTAATCTTTTTATAAAGTCTTCAATATGACCTGCACCAGAAGATGTTTGATTAGCTGAACACCAATCTTTAGGACAACCAAGCTCTGTAGTGATAGCATCAGTCATATCATCCCATCTAGAATTATAAATTTTTAATAATTTCTCTAATAAATTCAACCTTTCTTCTTTTGAGGTTTCTTTCCAAGTCTCAAATGCAGATTTTGCTGCTCTGACTGCAGCATTTGTATCATCAGAACTTCCAAGACTTATAATTGCACAAACTTCTTCTGTCGATGGATTAATAACCTCACATTCATTCTTCTTTACTGGCTCAACCCATTTGCCATTGATGTAAAATTTTTTTTTATCGAGCATTTATATATTCAAAATTAATTTTTCTTATTATACGTTTATTTGCTCTTACCATTCAAGAAATTAGATGCACTTTTTAAATTTTAATGATTAATCAATAAGTGGTGGTATATTATATTTATGAAATCACAAAAAATAGAACCAAAGTTTGAAAATAACCAAAATCCACGTATTGGGCTCATCGCTTTAGCAACCGATCTAGTGATTGAAAAAGATTTTATAAGTGTAATTAAAGATAAAAAAATAGATTTTTTTGTAAATAGAATAGAATGTTACAACCCCTTAACCAAAGAGAATTTGATCAAAATGTCAGAGAATATTACTCAAGTAACAAAAGATATCTTGCCAGAACAAAAATTAGACTGTGTTGTATATGCTTGTACATCAGGTACTATAGCAGCAGGATACGATAATATTAAAAATAAAATACAAATAGCAAAACCTGAGGCAAAACTTTCAACACCAAGCACAGCAGCCTTGAAAGCGTTGAAAAAATTAAATATTAAAAAACTTTCTATCTTTACTCCTTATAGTAAAAAAGTTAATGATGATGTTGTTGATTACTTTAAATCATCTGATTTTGAAATTACTTCAAATGCATACTTTGATATTCATTCTGATATGGAGATTGGTAAAGTTGATCAAAATTATCTGTTTGATGTTCTTATAAATTTGGATGTAAGTGAAGCAGACGCTTTATTTGTATCTTGTACCGCTTTACCAGTTCTTCCTCTAATACAAAAATTAGAAGATAAACTAGGAATACCAGTTCTTTCAAGCAACCAAGCTTTAATCTGGGAATCTTTGGAAAACATCGGTGAAAATAAATCTGTAAAAGGATTTGGAAGACTGTTTGATTAATTTATGTCTTTTTCAAAAGATGAATACAAACAAAGATTATTAAAAGTTCAATCTCTGATGAAAGAGAAAAAAATTGATTTAATTATTTCTCACGACACAAATAACATGAATTATCTTACAGGCTACGATGCTTGGTCTTTTTATTATGCTCAATGTGTCTTAGTGCATGTTGATTCAAAAGAACCAATTTGCTTTGTAAGAGATCAAGATGCGGGTGGGGCATACATAAAGACCTATTTAAATAAAGATAATATTATAGTTTATGATGAAAGTTATATTCATACTTGGCCAAAACATCCCTATGATTACTTGACCAAAGTAATTAGAGAAAAAAAATGGGATAAACTGTCCATTGGAGTTGAAATGGATGCTCATTATTTTACAGCTTTTTGTTATGAAAAGATTAAGCAGGGATTGCCAGATGCAAACATTATCGATTCTGATCGACTAGTTAATTGGGCTAGATTAATTAAATCCAATGCAGAGATAAATTATATGAAGTCTGCAGCTTTAATTTCTCAAAAAGGCATGCAAACAGCAATGGAAGTAATTAAACCTGGTACAAGACAATGCGATGCTGTTGGAGAAATTCAAAAGTCTTTGTTTTATGGTACAAAAGAATTTGGAGGTGAATATTCTAGTATCGCAACGCTTCTTCCAACTGGAAAAGGTACATCTGCTTCACATTTAACAGCAACTCAAGATAAATTTGTTGAGGGTGAAGCAACTATAATTGAACTTTCAGGTGTATATAAAAGATATCACGCACCTATGGCTCGAACAATTTTATTAGGTAAACCTGATCAATTAAAAATTGATACCATGAATAAAACTATTGAAGCTTTACAAGCTGGAATTGATGCTACAAAACCTGGAAACACAGCAAATGATGTAGCCCAAGCTTTTTGGAAAATTTTAGATAAATATGGCATCGAGAAGAAATCAAGAACGGGTTACTCAATAGGCATCGGATATCCACCAGATTGGGGAGAGCATACGTTAAATATTTATAAAGGTGATATGACAGTACTTGAACCAAATGTTTGTTTTCATATGATTGCAGTAATGCAGTTTGGTGATTGGGGAGTAGAAGCATCTGAAGCAATCCGAGTTACAGACAAAGGTTGTGAATTATTCTGTAATTATCCAAAAGAGCTACATATAAAGAACTATTAACTATTGATAATTAACTTCTTAAATGTTTTAACACAGAATGTCTAAAAATACGGAATTCGTTAAATTCGATAAAGTTGATAAAAGTTACGACGGTAAAGTCTTAGTAGTAAAAGATTTAAATCTTAATATCTCAGAGGGTGAGTTTATTACTATGCTTGGCCCATCTGGTTCAGGAAAAACAACTTGTCTAATGATGTTAGCTGGATTTGAAACACCAACCAATGGTGAAATCTATTTAGACTCTAATCCTATTTCAAATATTCCACCTCACAAGAGAGGAATTGGAATGGTTTTTCAAAATTATGCATTGTTTCCTCATATGACAGTTTATGAAAACTTAGCATTTCCCTTAAGAGTAAGAAAAGTTAAAAAAGATGAGATTGATAAAAAAGTAGATAAAGCTTTGTCAATGGTTTCTCTATCAGGATTTGAAAGTAGAATGCCAGCGCAATTATCAGGTGGACAACAACAAAGAGTGGCTGTTGCAAGAGCTCTCGTATTTGATCCAGCAGTAGTTTTAATGGATGAACCCCTTGGAGCTTTAGATAAAAACTTAAGAGAAAGTATGCAATACGAAATTAAACATATTCATGAAAATATTGGTGTTACTGTAGTTTACGTTACACACGATCAAGGAGAAGCACTAACAATGTCAAATAGGATTGCAGTTTTTAATGATGGTAAAGTACAACAATTATCAAGTCCTGATAAATTATATGAAGAGCCAGTTAATTCGTTCGTTGCAGAGTTTATAGGTGAAAATAATACTTTTGGTGGAGAAGTAACGGATATTTCAAAAGATATTTGTAAGGTTAAACTTCAAAATGGAGAAATTTTAGCAAATCCAATTTCAGTAAATTCCAAAGGGGATAAAACAACAGTTTCAATAAGACCAGAGAGAGCATTAATAAATCCAAAAGACAAAATGGATAATAATCAAACTGGAAAAATCGAAGAAGTTATCTACCATGGTGATCATACTAGAGTAAGATTAGATCTTTTGGGTAATAAAGAATTTATTTTAAAAGTTCCAAATAGCTCAAACGAGCTAGATTTAAAATTAGGCAATGAGATTAAAGTAGGATGGAACAGTCAAGATGCTAGAGCTTTAGATCCTAAATAATTTCTCAAATAGCCTAGTATTCCTATAACAAAATGGCCTGTTGACTCTGAATATCGTTTTTGTTGTACTTCGCTTATATAAATTAATTTATATTAAACGTTTAAACGGAGGATAAATGAAAAAATTAAGTAAATTATTACTTGCTCTTTCTTTTGCTCTTTCAATAACTTCATCTGCATTTGCGGTTACAGTAGCATCTTGGGGTGGAGCTTATACAGAGTCTCAAAAGCTAGGGTATGGTGATCCAACTGCAAAAGCTCTTGGCGTTGATATCAACTGGGTAGACTATTCAGGTGGATTATCTGAGATCAAAGCTCAAAAAGAAGCAGGTGCAATTACTTGGGATATTATCGATGTATTCGCATTTGATACTATCAACGGATGTGACGAAGGAATTTTCGTTGAATTCGATTTTGACAAAGACTTCCCTGCAGCTCCAGATGGAACACCTGCAAGTGAAGATTTCTTTGCTCCAATGCCAAGTAAATGTGCTGTAGGAAACATTCTATATTCATGGAACTACGCATATGATACAAGAGCATTTGATGGAAAAGCTCCAAAAACTATAAAGGACTTTTTCAACACTAAAAGATTTCCAGGAAAAAGAGCGATTTATAAATCTGCTCTTACAAACCTTGAAATCGCTTTAGCTGGTGACGGTGTTTACATGGGTAAAGGTGGATCTGAGATCTACAAATTACTTGAAACTGAAGCTGGTGTTAACAGAGCTATGAACAAAATCAAAGAGCTTTGCACAGATCCAAATGGTGGATGTGTATTCTGGTCAGCTGGTGCTCAACCACCAGAATTATTAGTTGCTGGTGAAGTTGTGATGGCAACAGGCTGGAATGGAAGATTCTTCAATGCTGAAGTTGGCGAAGGTGCTCCAATTGCGCAAGTATGGGATGGACAAGGTCTTGACTATGAATACTTCGCTCTTGTTAAAGGTGGACCAGATGAAGCAAATGCTAAAAAAGCTCTAGCAATGATGACTAACACTGAAATGTTAGCTGGAAGTGCTAAATATATTGCATATGCTCCATACAGATTATCATCTTTAGAAATTATCAAAGCAAATGAGCCTTGGTATAAAGATGGTAAAACTGAAATGATGCCACAAATGCCAACTGCTCCTGCAAATACTAAAAAATACTTTTTAGTTGATCCATTTTTCTGGGCTGATAACGGTACAGAACTTGGTGAGAAGTGGGAAGCTATGAAAGCTGGTCTATAAAAGAGTATAAAAGACTAATATAATATAATATATATAGGGCGACTTTTTAAGTCGCCCTTTTTATTTATGAGCAGCGAAACAAAACAAATACTTACAACCGACGGAATTCCCTTAGAGATAAGCTTAAAAAAAGCTGAAAGGAAAAATAAAATTAAAGCATTTTTACTTGTTGCTCCACTGCTACTTTTTTTGATTATTACATATATTTTTCCAATCGGAGAAATGTTTACAAGAAGTATTGATGATAAAATGATTACAAACATGCTTCCAAAAACATTTAAGTCTATGGAGACATGGGACGGTAAAGAACTTCCATCTGAAGAAGTATTTGCTTCATTTTTATCTGACTTTAAAGTTCTAGTAGATAAAAAAGAACATGGAAAATTAGCCCAAAGACTTAATAAAGAAAAAAATGGGTTCAACACAATTACAAAAAAATTATTTAGACAAGTTAAAAGAAACAAAATTGACGAGACACGAAGTATTAAAGAACAAATAATGAAAGTTCACAAACGATGGAGAAATGTAGAATACTGGCAAGCTATTAAAAGAACCGCACCTCCTTACACTTCAGCTAAATATTTAAAAGCTATGGATATGTATTTGAATGAAGATAACAAAATTACTCAAGTTAGTGAAGATAGAAGAATACATAGAATTTTATGGTTGAGAACTGTAGAGGTTGCTTTCTTTGTTACTGTATTCTGTTTCTTAATGGGTTACCCAATAGCCCATTTACTAGCAACACTTCCAATGAAGTATAGTAATTTATTAATGATTTGTGTTCTTCTTCCATTTTGGACATCGTTATTAGTTAGAACAGCTAGCTGGATGATTTTGCTTCAACAGCAAGGAGTTGTTAATGATTTCTTTGTATTGATTGGCCTTGTGTCAGACGATAATAGGCCAGAAATGATGTACAATAAAGTTGGAACTTATGTTGCAATGACACAAATTCTATTACCATTTATGGTTTTACCACTCTATAGTGTAATGAAAACTATCTCGCCAAGTTTAATGAGAGCAGGTAAATCTCTTGGCGGAACACCTTTTGTAGCTTTTTGGAAAGTATATTTTCCATTAACAATACCGGGAATTGGTGCAGGCTGTCTTTTAGTTTTTATTTTAGCAATTGGATATTACATTACACCTGCATTAGTTGGGGGAGCATCAGGAACTTTAATTAGTAACCAAATTGCTTATCATATGAAGACCACTTTAGATTGGAGTTTTGCTTCAGCGATGGGACTAATGTTACTTGGAGGAGTTTTGGTTATCTATTGGCTTTATAATAAATTAGTTGGAGTTGATAATATTAAGTTAGGTTAGTATGGCATTACCAAAGTATACAGAAACTAGATATAGAATTTGGCACTACTTTTACATTGCTATATGTACTTTTGTTTTTATTTTTTTAATAGCACCTTTGTTTGTAATATTTCCATTATCATTTAATGCAGAAGAGTTTCTTGTTTTTTCAGAAGGAATGAAGAATTTAGATCCAGATGCTTTTTCCTTAAGATGGTACAAAGACATGGTTTACGGCACAAAAAATCCATGGGGCTTAGCTGCAAAAAATAGTTTTATTATTGCTATATTTGCAACCTTAGGCTCAGTAATTTTAGGAACGGTTGCTGCATTAGGATTGAGTAGCAGACACATGCCTTTTAAAGGAATAATAATGGCAACTTTGATTTCACCAATGATAGTTCCACTTATTATATCTGGAGTTGCGATATTCTTTTTTATGGCAAAGGCAGGATTAGCAGCAACCCATACAGGAATAGTTCTCGCTCATATAATTTTAGGAACACCTTTTGTTGTAATTACTGTTACTGCAACATTATCAGGCTTCGATCATAGTGTAACGAGAGCAGCAGCTAGCTTAGGTAGCAATCCAGTAAACACATTTATGAAAGTAACACTTCCCTTAATTTTACCTGGTGTAATTTCAGGAGGATTGTTTGCTTTTGTAACTTCTTTTGACGAAGTTGTAGTAGTGCTATTTTTAGCGGGTCTTGAAAATACAACTATTCCAATTCAAATGTGGACAGGTCTTAGAGAACAATTAAGCCCAACAATTCTAGCGGTAGCTACATGTTTAATTGTTTTATCAACCTTAATATTGATTAGTGCAGAATTATTGAGGAGGAGATCGGAGCGTTTAAGAGGAATTAATAGATAATTAATTTACCGACTCGATTACTGTCGCAATACCCATACCCAAACCAATACATTGAGTAGATAAAGCATATTTCTTATTTTCACGTCTAAGCAAATCCGCAGCTTTGCCAGTAATTCTAGCTCCTGTTGCTCCTAGAGGATGACCAAGTGCTAAGGCTCCACCGTCTAAATTAGCTTTCTTCTGATCGATACCAAGATCTTTTAAACATGCTATTGATTGAGATGCAAAAGCTTCATTAATTTCTACAATATCAATATCATTAATTGATAAATTTGCTCTCGCTAATGCTTTTTTAGTTGCTCCTATAGGTCCTAGTCCCATTACATCAGGCTCACATCCTTTAACCCCAGTTGCAACAATTCTACCCAAAATTTCTAATCCATTTTCTTTTGCATAGCTTTCTTCACATATTAATGTTGCTGCTGCTCCATCTGTAAGAGGTGATGATGTTGCTGCAGTTACAGTTCCTTCTTGATCAAATGCAAGTTTTAAACCATCTAAAGTTTCTTGATTGCTTTTTGGACGTATGTTTCCATCTTTTGTGCAGCCAGCGATTTCAACTATTTCATTTTTAAATTTACCATTAACTTCGGCTTCATTAGCTTTTTGATGACTTTGAATTGCAAACTCTTGTTGTTCAGTTCTTGAAATTTTATATCTCTTGGCAACATTTTCAGCAGTTATACCCATTGAAAAATAAACATTTGGATTTTCTTTATCTGTGTAAGGATAAGGTATTGGTTCAAAGCCAGTTGTAACTCTAGTCATACTTTCAACACCTCCGCAAACAAAAACTTGACCTGCGCCCATTGCTATCTTACCAGCCGCAACATGAATAGCCTCCATAGATGAGCCGCACCATCTATCAACTGTCATTCCAGATGTATGTATTTCCATTCCAGATAAAAATGTTGTGAGTTTCCCAATATTAAAACTCTGTTCTCCAACCTGGAAAGCACATCCAACAACAATATCCTCTATATCAGCAGGATTTACTTTAGCTTTAGATACAAGATTTTTAACAACTTCTGCAAACATATTTACGGGCTTAACGTCAATTAATTCACCTTTTCTTGCCATTGTAAAAGGTGATCTTGAGTATCCTGCTATAACTGCTCTTTTCATATAAGACTTATACCTACTAATTATTATTTTGAAAATGGTAAAGAGGACACAATTCCTTTTCTTAATTTATTATCTGGAGTGTGTACTAAAACTTCTGATCCTATTTTACAAAATTCATTTAAAATCATGGATAAACCAATATTTTTTTTGAATTTTGGAGAGTAAATCCCTGAAGTAATTTTACCAATTAATTTCTTATCTTTTGAATAAAGTGGAAAAGGAATTGAACATGGAGGACAATCTACACCATCAAATATTACTCCTTTTAATTTTTGTATTACACCTTGTTTCTTAATATTATCTAAAGCATTTTTTCCAATGAAATCATGATCGCTTTTGTCACTACAATATTTTTCTAAGTTACATTCAATTGGATTGTTTTCTTTTGTGAAATCATTTCCATATGACATTAATCCTGCTTCAATTCTGTCAATTAAATTTGGGCATCCTGGAGCAATGTTAAATTCTTTCCCCGCTTTCCATATTATATCCCAAATTTTTTCTCCCATTTCATTTTTGTCGAAGTAATCTTCAAAGCATTTAAAATAAATCTCAAATCCATCTTGATTGCTATATCCAGATCTCGCAATAATTTGTTTAGTTCCTAAGAAATCAAATATTCTAAAATTAAAAAATTTTATTTTTCTAATATCTTCTCCGAATATCGATGCCATCAAATCTTCAGACTTTGGACCTTGTACTGCAAGAGGATATACATCTGGTTCTGTTATGTTCACATTTAGATTTAAACCAACTGCAATACCTTTTGCCCAAAGCAATACATCAGAATCTGCTATTGAAATCCAAAACATATCATCATCTAACTTTAACAACACTGGATCATTTATCATTCCAGCATTTTCATCTATCATAGGAATATAAAAACATTTTCCAGTCTCCATATTTTTTAATGATCTTGGCGTCATTTTTTGTACTAATAAACTAGCGTCTGGACCTGATATCTGAACTTGTCTTTGACAAGAAACATCCCATAGCTGAACATGCTCATTTAAATGCCAATAATCATCCTCAACAGATTTCTGAAATCTTTTTGGTAAGAGCATATGATTTACAACAGTAAAATCAGTTACACCACATTCTTCAACTCTCTTGGTGTAAGGAGTTCTTCTTATTCTCCTAGACATATTTAGTTTTGTGCTAATTTTGCTTTGTATCAACGAAGCCATATATTATTTTGACCACCAAACTGTATAGCTGTTAGGAGAAATTATTATTGGCAAGTGATAATTTTTTTTATTATCAGTCATTTTAAATTTTACGACTATTTCACCCACAATTTTTTTCTTTTTAAAGTATTTTTTAATATCACAAATCATTTCATAATCGCATTTACAATCTTTTTTGCTAAGATTGAAATGCTGATTAATCCTACCATTTCCATCAGTCTTTGTATTCAAAAAAAGCTTTTTTAATTTTGAGGATTGTATTTGATAAATCTTTACTTTGACGTTACCTGCATGAGTTCCATCAGAACCATTCAATAAATGTGAGCTAAATTTTGCCATTTTACTCTATTGACGATTTCTCTCTCTTGCTGGCCACAGCAGCAACAATTGGACTTAATACTGGTTTAGCTTTTACATTTACACATGCAGTCTTACCGCTTGCAATAGCTCTTTTTAGTGCTGGTCCCAATTGTTCTCTTTTTGTTACTAATTCTCCATGACCACCAAAGCCTTCAAATATACTGTGAAAAGGTATATCTCTAAAGTCTGTTGCTACTCTTTTTCCACTCTCAAATAACCTTTCTTGTTGTTGACCAATTGATGCTAAGCCACCATTATTATCAATAACAACAACTATTGGTTTTTTTTCAAAAAATGCAGTTTCTATAGACATACCTCCAGATAAAAAGGCACCATCTCCACTAATTAAAATTACATTCGATTTAGGGTTATTATTTTTTGCAGATAATGCAAATGATACACCAACACCCAGCATACTAAATGTGCCTGGATGTAAAATTCCACCCAATTTTTTTCCTTGCGCTCCAGCTAAATTTATTGCGATCTCCGACCAGAAATGAGTATTTCCTCCATCAATCACAAGCCAATCTTTCTCATCCATTGCATCTTGAACATCTAACGCTAATTGCAGCGGATGAATTTTTCCACCATTTTTTTTAGCTTTATCTGCTTCAATTTTTAATTCATTTAAAGATTTATCCACCCAATCTTTTTTTTTATTTTTATTATCTTGAAACCAATTATTTCCTAAATTCCATTTATTATTTTTCTTTAAATTACATAGAGTATCTAAAAATACTCCTGGATCACATAAAAGGTTATGATCAGCTGCTCTATTAAACTCAATTTCTTCATGGGAACCGTTAATACATACTAAAGTTGTTGTTTTTGGAATGAAAGGAGGGTTACCAAAATTCATTTGGTTATCTAACCTTGCACCAATCATTAAAACTAAGTCTGAGTTATGTAATGCAAATTCTGAGGGTGGATATTGGTGAATATCTGCCAAACCCATATATGCATTTGCCTCTTCTCCCAAAAGTTTTTGATGGTATGGCACATTAAAAACTGGAATATTTAAACTTTCACCCGCAGTCTCTAAATTTTTTTCTGAGTTTGACCACCAAACACCATGCCCTCCAATTATGACAGGTTTTTTTGCATTACATGCTAGCTCAAGTATTTTTGATAGAGCATTTGGATCTGGCCATGCTTTAGCAACTGGTTTTGCTTTATGTGAAAATGGTCTTTCTTCAAGTCCAACATTTTCATTAAATGAAGAAAACATTATATCTACTGGTAAGCTTAGATGAACAGCCCCAGGATATCCATTCGTTGCAATTCTATAAGCTTTATCAACAAATTCTCTAATTCTTGTTCCATCTGTAATGCTTGCGCTATATTTTGTAAGAGGAGCAGCTATTGAAACATCATCAATTTCTTTAAAGCCACCTGACCCTTGTCTTTTTAAACTACTTGATCCAGTTATATAAATTATCGGTGTTCTTTCTCCCCATGCTTCCATCATTGATGGTACGGCATTTGCAAAACCTTCAGGTCCAACTAAACATACAGATGGTTTTCTTGTAATTCTTGTGTGTCCATCTGCTAAATGTCCAGCTATTTGTTCATGGGGACAATTAACTACATCAATTTGACATTCCATGAAACCTTCAATTGCAGGATTACAAAATCCACCAGATAGAGTAAAAACTTTATTAATACCTTTATCTTTTAATGCTCTTGCAATTAATGCTCCACCTCTTATTTTTTTTTCCATATTAGTAAGTTGTATTCATAAATAGTTTCTGTTCAATTATATCAGAAGAAACTTCATTAATATCATTTAATCCAACCAAACCTAGCGTTGTGCTAGTTTCTTCTTTAATTATATCTACAATTCTTCTTAGCCCGCTAGCTCCATCAGCTCCCATTGCATACATTACAGGTCTTCCAATCATTGAAAAATCTGCTCCTAAAGCTAATGATCTTACAATATCACTACCACTTCTTATTCCACTATCAAATATAATTGGAAAATTATTTCCTACTGCTTCTCTAATAAAAGGTAAAATATTTATTGCTGCTGCGGCACTATCTAATTGTCTACCTCCATGATTTGAAACTTGTATGGCATCAGCACCCATTTCTTTAATTTTAACTGCATCATCAGATGACATGACACCTTTTACAATTAATTTACCTTTCCATTTATTTCTTACTCTTTTTAGAGTTTCCCAATCTGTTTTTCCTCTACTTTCTTTTCTTTTAAAAATACTCTTTCCACTTTTTGAAGTTTCGTAATTCATTGGCTTCGGTATTCCATTAAGCAATGTAGATATTGACCAAACCGGATGAGTTGCAAAATCAAAAAATTGTTTAGGTCCAATTTTAAATGGATATGAAAATCCATTTTTATCATCTCTAGTTCTCCTAGATAAAACTGGAACATCAACAGTAAGTATAGCTACTTCATAACCAGTTTTTTCTGCTCTATCGAGCAATTCCATGACAAAAGCTTCATCTTGAAAAATATAAAGTTGAATCCATGAATGACCTTCTGAAAGCTCATACATTTTTTCTAAGGTAGTTGTTGAAGCCATCGATACACAAGTTGGTATATTATTTCTTGCACTTTCTTTTGCCAGCATTGAGTCAGCGCCTGGCCATGAAAGATTTGTCATGCCCATTGGGGCAAAACCAAAAGGATAATCATAGTTAAATCCAAGAATATTTTTTTTTAGTTTTCTTTCCTCTACATTTCTTAGAACTCTTGGCTCAAGACGTATTTGATCTAAAGCAAAACTATTAATTTCTGATAATTTTTCATCTCCTGATGCGCCATCAATAAAATCATAAACTAGCTTTGGTAATCTTTTCTTCGATAGTTTTTTTGCGTCTTCAATACTAAAAATTTTGTTACTGGCTTTAATATTATCCATTTAATTTCTTTATATATGTTTTTAAACTAATCTTATCATGTTTAGTCACATAATAAGCATCATGATTAATTCTCGAAGAATAAACCTCTGAAGGAACTCCGTCAATAAAAAGCACAGCTACACCATCATCAATAGCTATTCCATCTGGCAAATTTCCATCTTGAATTTCTGAAATAAATTGTCGAAGTCGATTATTATCAGAGGAATGCGGTGTACAACTCCCATCTAAAAAATTTATTCCTTTTAACGGACTTAGCTCTTCATTGACTGAGTCTGACAATATCCAATCAAACCAACAGACAGCACCTGCACTTATTCCACTCAGAATTATTCCTTTTTCATATGCATCTTTAAATATTTTGATAAGATCATGTCTCTTCCAAATATTAATCATTTCAGAGGTATTGCCACCTCCTACATAAATTATATCTTTGTTTAACATCCATTCATTAAAACCATCTACACTTGAACAGAGATTAAAATGAGATAATTTAAATTTTTGTGATTTAAATCTTTTATAAAAAAGATCAGTCTTTTCTTGATTATCATTGCTAGCTGTAGGTAAAAAACCAATATTAATGTTTGATTTATTAACTTGATTTATAACATATTCATCCAAGTCTTCATCAGAAGAATGTGTAAATCCACCACCACCAATTGCTATTATTATTTTTTTATTCCTGACCACGGAGAAGGACCTGTTGGAATATCGATTTTTAAACCTCTTACAATTTCATTTTTAAAGTCATACATTGGTAAGGCACATATCTCACCTTTATGAATTTTATTATCATTGCAACTAACATCCACTATTAATCCTGGTTTATGTTTTGTAGAATTCATTAAAACTATTCCAACACCACATTTTTGAAAAGGAGACCAAGTACTTGATGTAATTTTTCCAATTACTTCATTATTAAATTTTATGTAAGTTCCTTTTAAACCTGTTCCATTTTCTACTCGTATTCCCCAACATCTTTTTTCTTTATCGGCAGTCATCAATGCTGATTTTCCAATAAAATAATTTTTTTTTAAATCGACATACTTACCTAACCCGACATCATATGGATTTGTTTCATGGTTAAAGTCTTGCCCAGCTGATAATAATCCAGATTCTATTCTTTTACATCTGAAACCAGGAGTACCTGTGAGTATCATTCCCATTTTTTTTCCTTCTTCAAGAATGTAATCCCCAATTTTTTCAGTATTATTATTTTTTCTAAAATAAATTTCCCAACCAAGTTCATTACTAAAACCTGATCTACTTATGATTACCTTTTCATTTAGTATAGTAATTTCTTTCCAATCAAAATATTTCCAATTCTCAGGATAAGTCTCTTTACTTAAAACCTTTAAAAGATCCATAGATTTCGGTCCTTGAATTTGGCTTACCCAAACGTCTGGATCAGAAATTTTTACATTAAGATTATCAGTGTGAGCTTTATACCATGAAAAAAGATCACCATCAGCTTGAACAAACCAAAATTTATTTTCTTCAAGTTTTAGTAAAACCCCATCTGTCAACATACCTCCATCATTGTAACAAGCAAATTGGTAGGAGCATCTTCCTACTTTTACTTTTGAGATATCTCTTGTGAATATTTTTTGTAAAAGTTTTTCTGCATCGGGACCTGATATTTCATATGGATGTTCACCAGTATGACGAAAAATCACTTCACGTCTTACTTTCCAATACATTTCATCAGCTGTTGCATGTGAAAGAATTTCTGGATTTAATCTTCCTGCATAAAATGAATACTCAGGGTCGTAGGGAAGTTCTTGATATGCTAGAGGATGTATTCCGATAGTTCGTGCTAGTTCAACAACTTTATTATCATTGGATTTTAAAGGTTTTACTGAAAATCTGACTTTGTTTAATTCGTTTTGCATTTATAAATTTAGAAAAAGTGTATATTAATTAAAATATCTATTCAATTAGTAGATGAATCACTACATTTTGCATGTTGTTATCTAGTTCTGGAATTGTTATCTTTTTGATTATTTAAACAACTAAAGAAAAAGAGGGAACTTATGAAATACATACTTAAAGTTTTTTCAGCGACTTTTATGTCTCTGATATTATCTTTTTCTATTGCCAATGCATCAAGTGGAGTATTTAAAGTATCACATGATCTTGGATTTGGAAAAGATACTAACTTAGATGCCATAACAAAAGGGCGTTTATTTCAAGTTGTCATCAAAACACAAAATAGATTAGTAAGACCTGATATGAACGGTGTTCCATCACCTTCATTATCAACAGATTGGAGTGCTAATTCTGATGCAACTGAATGGACATTTAATTTAAGAAAAGGAATATATTTCCATGATGGATCAGCATTTGATGCTCCAGATGTAAAATATTCTCTAATGCGAGCTAAAGATCCTGATATCGGATCTCCAGTTAGAAAAAGTTTAAATGTAGTTGAAGATATTGAGGTAGTTGATCAGCATACTGTTAAAATGAAGTTATCAACTTCATTTGCTGACTTTCCATTATTATTAACTGACTACAGATTAAGAATGATTCCTGAAGGATCAGGAGATACTATAGGTCAAACCGGTGTTGGTACTGGACCATTCATGGTTGATAAATTTGATCCAGAAGGAACAACAATTCTTAAAGCTAATCCAGAATATTGGGAAGGTGCTCCAGGTGTTGCAGAAGTTCATGTTATCGCGATCCCAGATGCTCAAGCAAGAATTCAAGCTCTTTTAACTGGTCAAATTGATATGAATAGATACGTTCCTTTCAATCAAAAAAAGATATTTGACAGTAATTCTAAATTTACAACAACTGTAATTCCAACTGGAAACTGGAGAGGTGTGGTTATGAGAACGGATACTGCTCCATTTGATAATCCTAAAGTGAGAAAAGCTTTTAGGTTAGCAGTTGATAGAAAAGAACTTGTAGATCTAGTGATGGGTGGTGCAGCAACTGTATCTTGTGATACACCTGTAATGCCATCTGATCAATATCGTTTACAAATGGATTGCCCTCAAAATATTAGTAAAGCAAAAAATTTACTAAGAGAAGCGGGATATCCAAATGGAATTGAATTGACTGTTTACCCAGCAACTTTAGAACCAACTTGGCCAACTATTGCAGAAGTCGTTCAGCAGCAAGTTGCAAAAGCTGGAATTAAAGTTAACATTGAAATGGTACCATCTAAAGGTTATTGGAATGAAGTCTGGATGAAAAAACCAGTTTCAATGACACGTTGGAACCAAAGACCAGCAGACACAATCTTGCACGAAGCATATCATAGTGGAGCAAAATGGAATGAGTCCTATTTCAAAAATGCTGACTTTGATAAAAATTTAGCTGATGCTAGAAGTGAGTTGGATTTCAATAAAAGAAAAAAAGCATATCAAAATGCTCAAATGACTTTATGGGAGCAAAGTGGAACAATGATCCCATACCACGTATCTAGACTTGTGGTTACTTCATCAAAAGTTAAAAACCTTGATGCTGTAGACCACTTTTCTATACAGTGGCATAAAGTTAAAGTTGACTAAAAGTATTTAGATAAAGGCCGCACACTAGCGGCCTTTATTTTATTTCTATTTAATTTATTTTTGTTAAAAATTTCTAGTTAATCTTATGCTTTTATTAATTTTAAAAAGAATTGGACTAGGGCTTATCACTTTATTTATAGTCTCATTGATTACATTTGTAGGAGTTGAAGTTTTACCCGGGGATGCATGCACAACATATTTAGAGAGAGAAGCTTATGGAGCAGCTCTTGATACTTGCATAAAAAGACTTGGCCTTGATGTTCCTGCATATGAAAGATACTTGGACTGGGCATCAAATGTTATAAGAGGTGATTTTGGTTACTCTTTAAGTGGAGAAATGCCAATTAATGAAGTATTAGGCCCAAGAGTTAAAAATTCTTTAGTTTTAGCCTCTGTTTCAATACTTATAGGAATTCCTTTAGCAATCGTATTAGGAATAATAACTGCTCTTTGGAGAGATAAGCTTCCAGATATTATGATCTCAACAATCACAATTTTTTCAATGACTATTCCTGAGTTTATTAGTGCTACTTTGCTTATTTTAATAGTTGCAATTTGGCTTGGTTGGCTACCAGGAATTGTGATTATACCATCGGATGCAACTTTTTATGAATTACTCTCAAATATAATTTTACCTGTCGTAGCAATTTCAATGATTATGACTGCACACATGGCAAGAATGGTCCGCTCAAGTGTAATTCAAGTTATGGCAAGTGATTATGTGCAAATGGCAATTTTAAAAGGTGTTCCTTATTGGAAAATGGTATTTAGACATGTATTGCCAAATGCATTATTACCAGCAATAAATGTAGTAGCATTAACAATTGCTTGGTTACTAGGTGGTGTAGTTGTTACAGAAGTTGTTTTTAATTATCCAGGTTTAGGCAGACTAGTAATTGAGTCTATATCAAATAGAGATTTACCTGTTGTTCAAGCATTAGCAATAATATTGGCATCAATCTATGTTGGAATAAATTTAATAGCAGATTTAATGACGCTCATGCTTAACCCAAGATTAAAAAGTTTACAGATAAGAAAATAAATGGAGAGTAATTTAATTACAGAGGATAAACAAAAAAACAAGCTAGAAAAGGTTTTTGAGATTTTAAAAACTATGGCCTCCAGGCCTTCTGGATTAATTGGACTTTCAATTGTATTATTTCATATAGTCTTAGCATTAATAAGCCCTTACATTGCACCATACGATTATAAAGCAATTAGCCCAAATACTATGTTGCTTGCACCTTCAGCTGAACATTGGTTTGGAACAGATAGCTTGGGTAGAGATGTTTTTACAAGAACAATACTTGGAGGACGAACAGCTCTTACAGTAACTTTCTTTGGATCTCTTATAGCTCTTCTGTGGGGAGGTTTACTCGGAATTTTTTGTGGTTTAGTTGGAGGTAAAATTGACGATGTTGTAATGAGAGTTGTTGATGCGTTTCTTTCTATCCCTTGGATACTTGCAATGTTATTAATTGTTTCTCTTTTAGGAACATCAACAGAGGTTTTAATTCCTGCGCTAGGTTTTTTTTATGGCAAAGGAATAGTAAGAGTTGCTAGAGCTGCTACTCATGATGTTATTGCTAAAGACTTTATAGTTTCAGCCAGAGCAAGAGGTCATAGTAACATGTCTATTATTTGGAATGAAATAATTCCAAATGTTAGAGATGCTATATTAGTAGAAGGAGCAATGAGATGGTCTTGGATGTTATTAGGATTTAGCTCATTGTCATTCTTAGGTTTTGGTGTAAGCCCCCCAACACCTGATTGGGGTTTGATGATATCCAATGCTAGAGGATTGATGTCGTTTGCATACTGGTCTGTAATTGCTCCAATAGTAGGATTAAGTTCGTTAATTATTGGAATAAATTTAACTGCTGATGCATTTGCAAAAGCTTTAGGAATTGATCGTTCAACAAAGGCACCTGTTTAAATGAGTGAAATAATTGAAAGTGTTAAAAATTTATCAATTGGATTTAACAGTCAGAAGGGAAAACAAATTTCAATACTAAGAAATGTTTCAACCAATATAAAAAAAGGAGAGACTGTAGGGATCGTAGGGGAGTCAGGTTCTGGAAAAAGCACATTAGCACTTGCAATGATGGGCTATATAAAACAAGGCTTATTTCCTCTTAAGGGTGAATGCCTCTTTAAATCCGAGGATTTATTGAAGATGAGCAGTAGACAGCTAGAAAAAATTAGAGGTAGAAAAATAGCCATGATACCTCAAAATGCAGGACAAGCATTAACACCGAATTTAAAAATTGGATACCAAATTGATGAAGCATTAAAATTACATACAGATCTAAACAAAAGAGAGAGAGATAAAAAAATTTCAGAATTACTAAATAAAGTTAGACTTCCTTCACCAGAAACTATGGCTTTTCGTTATCCACACGAGCTTTCTGGAGGGCAGCAACAAAGAGTGGCTGTTGCAATGGCATTGGCTGGCAAACCAGATTTACTATTATTAGATGAGCCAACTACTGGATTAGACGTTACAACACAAGCGCATGTCTTAGAACTATTAAGATTTATAGCAAAAGATACTGGAACATCTATGATCTATGTTAGTCATGATCTTGGAGCCATAGCACAAGTTAGTGATAGAATAGTTGTAATGTATGCGGGAGAAATTGTTTTAGAAGGACCAGCAAGAAAAATATTAAAAGAACCTATTCATCCTTATACTTATGGATTGTTAAAATCGATACCTAAACTTTCACTAGCTGGACTTCCAGCTTCTATGCCAGGAAGCCAACCTCAGCCTGGAAGCATAAATGAAGGTTGCAGTTTTTATGATAGATGTAACTTAGCAACTGATAATTGTAAAAAAAATTCACCAGATCTAGAACATATTAAAGAATTAGATACCAATGTTAGATGTTTTAATTATAAAGAATTAATAAACCAAAATAATAACTTACAAACTTCAATAACAAAAAAATCAAATAATAGTGAAGCAAATGAAGTTTTAAAATTAAAGGATGTTTCAATTAGTTATGCAAAGCAGAAATTTTTTGATCAATTATTAAATAAAATTTCTGATCAAAACCCAACAGTTAAAGATATAAATATAGATATAAAAAAAGGAGAGACTATTGCCCTGGTTGGTGAGTCTGGAAGTGGCAAGTCTACTATCTTAAAATCAATTGCTGGCTTACTCAAAACAAAAGATGGTCAAATTAAATTTGAAAATGATCGTATTTTATCTTCTGATTTAAAAATGAGAAATCCGAATGATCTGCGAGCAATACAACTTATATTTCAAAATCCAGACGAGTCATTAAATCCAAACCACACAGTTGAGCAAATACTTTCTCAACCTCTAAAGTTGTATTTTAATTTATCAGGAGAAGAATTAAAAAAAAATATAATCGATTTACTAAAAAAAGTAAGGTTAGGAGAATTTTATATGTCAAGATATCCTAGACAATTATCAGGTGGTGAGAAACAAAGAGTTGCAGTTGCAAGAGCATTTGCCGCTAAGCCAGATATAATTTTATGTGATGAGGTTACATCAGCTTTAGATGTTTCGGTTCAAGCAGCTGTTTTAAACTTATTACAACAATTAAAAGAAGATCTAGGAACAACCTACGTATTTGTTTCTCATGATCTGGCTGTTGTTAGAGCAATTAGTGATAGAGTTGCAGTTTTATATCAAGGAAGGTTATGTGAAATTGGTCCTTCTCAAAATGTTTATAAATTTCCATCACATCCTTATACTGAAGTATTATTAGGTGCTGTTTTGGAACCAGATCCAGATATAAAACCAAAATTAGTAGCCGAGGATATTGTAGAGGAAAAACCACCTGAAAAAGGCTGTTCCTTTCAAGGAAGATGCCCTAGGAAAATAGGTGATATTTGTAATTCAAAGGTTCCACCATGGCAAATAGGTGAAAATGGTAACGCTATTAGATGTCATATTAATATTGAAGAATTAGCAAGTTTACAGCAGTAGTTATGACATTTATTTTATTTCCTACTCAGTCTCAATTTAATATAAGAAACCTTCTTTATGAAAATAAATAATGTAGTTGTAATTGGTTCTGGAACAATGGGGAGCGGAATAGCTGCACATTTGTGTAACGCAAATGTTCCTGTCACTTTGTTGGATTTAACTACAGAAATTAGTCAAAAGGCTAAAGAGAGAATAGGAAAATCTAGACCTCCTTTATTAATAGATAAATCAAAATTAGATAATATCCACGTAGGAAACATTGAAGAAAACTTTGATGTGGTTTCGAATGCAGATTGGATTGTAGAAGCTGTTGTAGAACGAATAGATATAAAACATAATATTTATGAAAAAATTTTTAAACATAGAAAAAAAGAGTCTGTTGTTTCATCTAATACTTCATCTATCCCAATAAGTGTTCTATCAGAAAAATTATCTGATCAAGACAAAAAGGATTTCTGCATAACTCACTTCTTTAATCCTGTTAGATACATGGATTTACTGGAAATAGTAAAAAGTAATGAAAGTGATTTAGATAAAGTTAAACTTTTAAAAGACTTTTGTGAAATAGACTTAGGTAAAGGTGCAATTATCTGTAATGACACTCCAGGATTTTTAGGTAATAGAATTGGAGTTTATGCAATGCAAATTGCAATGACAGAAGCATTTAAAATGAAACTCAGTGTAGAAGAGGCTGACGCTGTCTTTGGCAGACCAATGGGAATACCTAAAACTGGAGTATTTGGATTGTATGACCTAATTGGTATTGATTTAATGGCAGATGTGTTAAAAAGTTTTATTAAAGAATTACCTGAAAACGATCCATTTCAACCTGTAGCAAGAGAAATGCCACTTGTAAAAAAATTAATAGAAACTGGATATACTGGTAGAAAAGGAAAAGGTGGATTTTATAGAATGAATAAGGAGGGTGGTAAGAAAATTTTAGAGGCCATCAATCTTGAAACTGGGGAATATTCACCCTCAAAAAAAATAGATATTAAATCTGAAAAAGTTGATTTAAAAAAATTAATTAATCGTGGAGATAAATATGGAGATTATGCTTGGTCAGTAATTTCTAAAATAATAAAATATTCTTCTTCATTAGTTCCAGGTATTACAGATAAGTTTAACGACATTGATGAAGCAATGAGACTTGGCTTCAATTGGTCCAGAGGGCCTTTTGAAATGTTAAAAGAAATTGGAGTAAATAATTTTTTTCAAAAAATTGATAATTTTGAAGGAAATAAATTTTTAGAAAATTTATCAAAATCTAAAGATGAAAATTTTTATGGAGAGAGACAACAATATACTGAAATTGAAACTTTAGGAAAAATTAAACCAAGAGCCCTTAAACTTGATAAAAATAATTCTGCCGAAATTTACAGATTTCCTGAATTTAACATTGTCGAATTTACAACTAAAGCAAACGCTTTGGATTACGACTCAATGGACTCTTTAAAAAACGCTACAGACAAACCATTGATAATTATTAATGAAAGTATGCAGTTTTCTGCTGGTGTTAATTTAACATATACTATGAATTTTGCAGATAAAGGTGACTTTAAATCAATAGAAAAATTTGTCGGTTATTTTCAAGAAACATGCAAACATTTAAAATACTCAAAATTTCCAGTAGTTTCAGCACCATCAGGTCTTACCCTTGGAGGGGGTTTTGAAGTTTTAGTTCAAAGTAACTTTGTTGCTTCGCATACAAATATTGTTGTTGGATTAGTTGAAACATTGGTTGGTTTAGTTCCAGCCGGAGGAGGATGTAAAGAAATGTTATGGAGATGGTCTCAAACAGAAGAGGCAAAAAATGATCCAGATTTTGCGCCTTTGAAAGTTTTTGATATCATTGGTTATGCAAAAACTGCAACTTCTCCAGTCGAAGCTGAACCTCTAAAGTACTTAATCCCTGAAAATAAAAAAATAATGAGCAGAAATAGTTTATTAAATGAAGCAAGAAAAATTTTGGATCAAAACAAAGAATTTACTCCTCCTAAAGAATGCACATTTAATTTATCTGGTAAATCTTTAAAAGACAAAATGGTCGGCATGTTAGAAAAACTTTATAATGATAAAATTATATTAGATCATGGAATGATGGTTGGAACAGAGCTAGCAAATGTTTTAAGTGGTGGTGATACAACTATAGATAAAACTCTTACAGAAGATCAGTTGTTTAAATTAGAGTTAGATGCTTTCATGAAATTAATTGAGACAAGTAAAACTCAAGATAGAATTAAACACACATTATCTACCGGAAAACCACTAGTTAACTAATAACTTCAGACTTTTAATATAATCAGGTTTTAATACATAAGTTGATTTATTTCCTACTTTAATTTTTTTTAAAGAGTCTATCCCAGCAATCACCCTTCCAATTGGAGTATATTCACCTTGATATATTGGAATATCAATTAAAGTGATAAAAAATTCACTGTCTTCTGTATCGAACTTTTCTTTTCTAGCAAAAGCAACAGAACCAGCATTAAATAAAAAATTATCACTGAGCTCAGATTTAATTGTTCCTAAACCAGACTTACCAGTTCCTACTTTAGAATAATTTATATTAGATATATTTCCATATTCAATATCTCCAGCTTGTATTAAAGTATTTTCTATTACTCGATAAAAAGCTGAACCATTATAGGAACCTTTATTTACTAACTTCTTAAATCGATTTACAGCTTTTGGTGAAATGTTTGGGTCTAACTCTATCAGAACTTTACCGCATTCAACTTCCATAATTGCAATATTTTGTTTATCTTTAAATTTAAAGTTATTTAAATCAATTTTTTTTACAAAAAGACATTTATTATTTAATAGATAAAATGAGCCTAAAGTTAAAATAATAAGCAGAATTAGAAAAATAAATAATATTTTTTCAGATAGCGATGGTTTAATTTTTTTTATCATTCAAAAAATAAACTTTTCATCTATTTCTTTAAGGCCATTAATTAAGAAATTTTTCTTCTTAGTTAAAATATTATCTTTTTTAATTAATAAATCTATTTCTCTAAAATTAGTTTTTAATAATGAATAAATTTCAGCCATATCTTCTTCAGCTGTGCTCATTGAATATTTTGTTAAAAATCCTTTTGTAATATCTAAATCTAAACCTAATAAGTCAGTACATGTAGAACATTCTGCGTATGAAAAATCTTTATTATTGAGTTCGCTCCACTTATTTTTTTCAAAAAGCTCGGGAAAACTGTTATCAATCATATGAAATATTTCATGATGGATCATTCTTTCGAAATAATTTTGGTTAAAAGTTAAGTCTAAGATTAAAGTCCTGAATTTATTATCTGGTATACCTCCTGTATTAATGCCTGAAATTTCTAAGTTTTTGCATAGAACTACAAATCTCAAATTTATTTTCCTTAAGAAATTTGAGTTATAATCCCTCAGATTATTTTGAATTGTATTAAATTCACGATCCAAATCACTATTATTTATACCGTTACATTTAATATTATTTGTATCACCTATTACAAAACCTTTTTTCGATACCAAATATTTGATACCATTTAAATTATCAACCTTATGAACTTCTAAATTAGGAATTTTAATCAAATTATATATTGCATCTGCATTTACATAAGAAAAATTAAAAAATAATAGAAAAATTAATATAATGTATCTCATTTTAATAATTTGATGATATTAGATATAATATGAATGTGATAGGATTTATTTAATGAAAAAAAGAAAAAGAAAAAAAAAAATTAATAGAGATCATGAGTCAGTGCCTAAGATGTTTGCAAAAAAATACATATATTTCTATTATCCCTTTTTCTGGATCATTCTAATAATATTCTTATTACTAAAATGACAAAGTCTAAAAAACCTATTCAGCCTGTTAGTGGCACAGAAGTACCAAGATATGCGGGCCCTTCTACATTTGCAAGATTACCTGAGCTAAGAGATGTAGAAAGTTGTGATGTTGCTATTGTCGGAGTTCCATTTGATTCAGGAACAAGTTATAGACCAGGTGCAAGATTTGGCCCACAAAGTATTAGACAAGCATCTAGACATTTAAGGACTAATTATCATCCTAATTATGATGTAGAACCATTCAAAGTACAACAAGTTGCAGATGCAGGTGACGTTACTTGCAATCCATTTAATATTGATGAAGCCATCAAACAAATTGAAGTAGGAGCAACCAATTTATTAAATAAAGTTGGAGGAATAATAAGCCTTGGGGGAGATCACACAATTGCTGTGCCTTTACTTAGGGCAGCCAATAAAAAGAATAATGGACCTGTATCACTTGTTCATTTTGATGCCCATTTAGATACCTGGGATACCTACTTTGGAGCACCATATACCCACGGCACTCCATTTAGAAGAGCTCGTGAGGAAAATTTATTTTTAGATGACGCTTCTATGCATGTAGGTATAAGAGGTCCACTTTATAGCAGAGATGATATAAAAAATGATGAAAGCTTTGGATTTAAAATTATTCATTGTGATGAATTTCAAACAGAAGGAATTGATAAAATTGTTGAAAGAATAAAAAATAGAGTAGGTGATAATGCATTATATCTGTCCATTGATATTGATGTATTAGATCCAGCATTTGCGCCAGGCACAGGAACACCTGAAATTGCAGGAATGACCACAAGAGAAATGGTAAATGTCCTTAGGGGTTTATCAGGTTTAAATTTGATTTCTGCAGATGTAGTAGAAGTTGCGCCTGCTTATGACCATGCAGAAGTCACCTCTCTAGCTGCAGCAACAATTGTTTATGAATTAACAAATTTATTTGCAAAATCATGAAGAAAGGATAATTTGCGCGCATGATTGAAAAGAGAAATTTTTATATTAATGGTTCATGGGTTCCTCCAAAAAACCCAAAAGATATTGAGGTCATAAATCCAGCAACAGAAAAAAATTGTGCAGTAATTTCTTTAGGCAGCAAGGAAGACATTAATGATGCAGTTTTAGCAGCTAAAGAAGCATTTAAAACTTGGGGATTTACCTCTAAAGAAGAAAGATTGTCATTATTAGAAGTATTTTATTCATTATATAAAAAAAGATGGAATGATATTACAGATGCAATTATTCAAGAGATGGGAGCACCAAAGGACTTTGCTTCAAAACTACAAACAGGAACTGGCGCAAGTCATACAAAATCATTTATTCGTTATCTAAAAGAATTTGAATTCGAAAAACCTTTGGGAGATCATGCAAAAAATCAAAGAATAATATACGAGCCTAAAGGTGTGTGTGCATTGATAACACCGTGGAACTGGCCAATAAATCAAGTTACTTTAAAAGTCATTCCTGCATTGGCCTCTGGTTGTACTATGATTTTAAAACCTTCAGAACTAGCACCCTTATCGGCAATGATTATAGCTGAGTTAATAGATGAAGCAAAATTTCCAAAAGGTGTTTTTAATTTAGTAAATGGAGATGGGGCAATAACTGGAGATGCATTAACAAGTCACCCAGATGTTAATATGATTTCATTCACTGGCTCTACAAGAGCAGGGGCTTTAATTTCTCAAAATGCTGCAAAGGACTTCAAAAGAGTAAGTTTGGAACTAGGAGGAAAAGGTGCAAATATTATATTTGAAGATGCTGATGCTGAAGCAATTGAAAGAGGTGCATTTAGATGTTTTAGAAATTCAGGACAATCATGTAATGCTCCTACAAGAATGCTTGTTGAAAAATCAATATATAATGAAGCGATAGAAAGACTGAGAAAATACGCAAATGAATTTAAAGTAGATGATCCAAATAAAAATGGAGAGCATATTGGTCCTGTAATTTCTGAAACTCAATTCAATAAAATTCAAGGCTTAATTCAAAAAGGAATAGATGAAGGAGCAAAATTAGTTGCAGGTGGAATTGGAAAACCAAACGGATTAAATGATGGTTATTATGTAAAACCAACAGTTTTTGCAGATGTAAAAAATGAAATGGAAATTGCAAGAACAGAAATATTTGGTCCTGTTTTATCTGTTATTCCATTTGAAACTGAAGAAGAGGCTATTAAAATCGCAAATGATACTGATTATGGATTAACAAACTATATTCAAACTCAAGATAAGGAAAAAGTACAAAGAGTTGCCAGAAAACTTAGATCTGGAATGGTTGATGTAAATGGTGCTGGTATTGCAGTTGATGCACCTTTTGGAGGTTTCAAACACTCTGGAATTGGAAGGGAAGCAGGTAAAGAGGGATTGCTTGAATTTTTAGAAGTCAAATCTGTAGGTGGTTGGAATTAATTTATAGATTTATCTTTTACACCTTTTAAAAAGTCTAGACATTTCTTTAATTCATTAAGTTCTATATATTCATCAATTTTATGAGCCTGTTCAATCGAGCCTGGTCCGCAAACTACAGTGCTAATACCAACTTCTTGAAAGAGTCCAGCCTCTGTTCCAAATGAAACAGCTTCTCTTGAATTGTCACCAGTTATACTAGAAACAAATTCACAAGCCTCAGAATCGTTCAATCTATTAAATCCAACTACTTCGCCTATAATTTCTTTTTTAATATAAGCATCTGAAAAAACTTTTTTCATTTCTGGCAATAATTCTTTATCAACATAATCGTCTATTATTTGATTTACAAAATCTCCATCTTCTCTTACCACTGGTCTAGTTTCCCATTCAACTTTACATTTATCAGCGATAACATTATGAGCTATACCACCTGAAACTCCACCAACTGATAATGTAGAATATGGTGGATTAAATATACAATCTTTAGGAGCTCTTTCTTTTAGCTTTGATCTAATTTCTAATAATTTATTTACATATCTCGATGCATATTCAACTGCATTAACACCCTGGCCTGGTTTAGAACTATGACCAGCTAAACCTCCAAAGTGAACTGTATATTCATTCATACCTTTATGGGCATCAATGATTTTCATATTGGTTGGTTCACCAATAATGCAAATTCCATCTTTAATATCTCTTTTTTTTAATTCTTTTATTAATAATGGTGCACCAATGCATGCAGTTTCTTCATCGAATGTAAATGAAAAGTGAATGTCTCTATCTAAATTATTTTCTTTAAATACAGGAGCATATGCTAGAGCACATGCAATAAAACCTTTCATATCACAAGAACCTCTCCCAAATAATTTCTCATTTTTTATAGTTGCAACAAATGGATCGGTAGACCAGCCTTTTGAAACCGGGACTACATCTGTATGACCTGAAAGAATAATAGGTTTTTTACCATTTCCATTTTTAGATTTTAAAGAAGCAAAAAGATTAACTCTTTTTTTATCACCATCAAAAATTCTAAATGAAGTTGCTCCTAAATTTTTTAAAATATCATCACAATAATTAATGAGACTATTATTATCGTTTCCAGAAATAGTTTTGAAAGCAATCAAATCTGTCAATATTCGTATCGAATCTTTATAAATTTTATCAGGATTATTTTCTGTACTCATTTACAAATCATTATATATTAAATTTATGAAAGAACAAATTACGTATGAAGATTTTGATAAAGTAGATATTAGATTGGGAACAATTATTTCTGTAAGAAAAAATGAAAAAGCAAGAAAACCTTCATTAGTTGTAGAAGTTGATTTTGGAGAAAAGATAGGGATAAAACAATCTTCAGCTCAAATTACTCATTATTATAATGAAGAGAATCTTAAAGGAAAACAAGTAATCGGTGTTTGTAATTTTGCAGAAAAAAATATTGCAGGAGTTGTTTCGCAAGTATTAATTCTTGGAGCTATAGATGCAGAGGGTAGAGTAACTTTAGTTCATCCATCTCAAGAAGCAGAGAATGGATTACCGATTGCTTAAATGCATCCAGAATTTTTATCGTTAAGTTTATTTTTTTTTGTTACCAGTTGCTCACCTGGCCCAAATAATATTGTTGCATCTCATTCAGGTTTTAATCATGGAGTAAAAAAAACTATACCTCTAATGTTAGGTGTTATATTTGGTTTTACTTCAATGTTATCTTTAGTCAATTTTGGGCTAATTAATATTTTTAAATTATATCCAATAATTCAAAAAATTTTAGTTTTTACAGGCTCTGCATTTCTAGTTTACTTGGCTTACAGAATTTCATTTTCTAAATCATCAAATCAAAAAGAAAAACTTGAACCTGTAAAATTTATAGAAACATTTCTTTTTCAATTCTTAAATCCTAAAGGAGTAATCGTTGCAATTATTGCAGTATCAACTTATATCGAATCTGGAGATAACTTTTTTATTTATTCCTTCTGGCTCCTAACTTCTGCCTTTTTTTTTGCTATATTTAGCATCTTATTTTGGACTTTAATTGGTAAATTTATGAGAAAATTCGCGACAAATGAGAAATTTATTAAATGGTTCAATTATGTTATGTCAGCGCTTTTATTAGGCTGCATAGCTACATTTTATTATTAAATATGAAACCAGGAGACAAAAACTCGTTCAATTCGTTAACTAAAATTTCAGTTAACGGCAAAAGTTATAATTTTTACTCACTGAAAGAGGCTGAGAAAAATGGTTTAGCAGGTATATCAAAGCTTCCAAAATCATTGAAGGTCTTACTTGAGAATTTGTTAAGATTTGAGGACGATATAACGGTTAATAAAAATCAAATTGAAGCTATTAAAGATTGGTTAAAATCTAAAAGTTCTAATACAGAAATTGCATATAGGCCTGCGAGAGTTTTACTTCAAGATTATACTGGAATTCCTGCGGTTGCAGATTTAGCTGCAATGAGAGAGGCTGTAAAAGAAAAAAATAAAGATCCAAGCACTATCAATCCATTATCATCGGTTGATTTGGTAATTGATCACTCTGTACAAGTAGATAAATTTGCAAATAAAAATTCATTAAAAGAAAATGTTGATATTGAATTTAATCGGAATGCTGAAAGATATTCTTTTCTTAAATGGGGGCAACAAGCATTCAATAATTTTAGAATAGTACCACCGGGAACTGGAATATGTCATCAAGTCAACCTGGAATACCTTTCAAAAGTTGTTTGGAATGAAAAATATAAAGGTGAAGAATATATATTTCCAGATACTTTAGTTGGAACAGACAGTCATACAACTATGGTAAACGGCCTATCGGTTTTGGGGTGGGGCGTAGGAGGAATTGAAGCAGAAGCTGGAATGTTAGGTCAACCTATTTCGATGTTGATACCTGAAGTTATTGGGTTTGAAATGAAATCAAAAATGCCAGAAGGTACAACAGCAACTGATCTTGTTTTAACTGTAGTTAAAATGTTAAGAGACAAAGGAGTTGTGGGAAAGTTTGTCGAATTCTATGGTGAAGGACTAAAAAATCTGACTTTAGCAGATAGGGCTACCATAGCAAATATGGCACCTGAGTATGGTGCAACTTGTGGTTTTTTCCCAATAGATGACGAGACTTTAAAATATTTAAAATTCTCAGGAAGAGATGATCAAAATGTTGAAATTGTAAAACAGTATGCTCAAGAACAAGGACTTTGGGCAAGTTTAGATGTAGAATTTACAGACACTCTATCTTTAGATATGTCAACTATAGTGCCGACTATTTCAGGACCAAAACGTCCCCAAGATAAAGTTTTGCTAACTAATGCATCATCAAATTTTAAAAAAGTGTTTTCAGAAGTTACTAAAAAAGAAGAACCAAATATTTATAATGTTGAAAAAGAAGAATTTAAAATAACTGATGGTGATGTTTTAATTGCTGCAATCACTTCTTGCACTAATACCTCTAATCCAAGTGTACTAATTGGAGCAGGTTTACTTGCAAAAAATGCAATTGAAAAAGGTTTAATGACTAAGCCCTGGGTGAAAACATCTTTAGCACCTGGATCTCAAGTAGTTACAGATTATTTAGAAAAAGCTGGGCTGAATATTTATTTAGATAAGTTAGGATTTAATTTAGTTGGTTATGGATGCACTACTTGTATTGGTAATTCAGGTCCATTAGCTGATAACATATCAGACTCAATAAAAAATAATAATATTTATGCTGTTTCAGTTTTATCTGGAAACAGAAACTTTGAAGGAAGAATTTCACCTCTAATAAAAGCAAACTATTTAGCATCTCCGCCATTAGTTGTTGCTTATGCAATAGCAGGAACTATGAGATTTGATATGTATAAGGATCCGTTAGGCATAGATAAAGATGGTAAAGATGTTTTTTTAAAAGATATATGGCCATCTAACAAAGAAATAGAAGAAACATTAAGAAATTCGTTAAATGCAGAAATGTTTATAAAAAGATACTCAAATGTTTCCCAAGGACCAGAACAATGGCAAAAAATTAAAACAGATGAAACCAATATTTATAATTGGGAAGATAATTCAACATATGTAAAAAAACCTCCATTTTTCGACAATCTTCCTGATAAACCAGAAGGATTTAAAGAAATTAAGGATGCAAGACCACTATTAATATTAGGTGATAGTATTACCACTGATCATATTTCACCTGCTGGATCAATTCAAAAAGATAGTCCGACTGGAGAATATTTTATGAAACATCAAATTCTTCCTAAAGACTATAATTCCTATGGAGCAAGAAGAGGCAATCATGAGGTTATGATGAGAGGGACTTTTGCTAATATAAGAATTAGAAATGAAATGGCTCCTGGTACTGAAGGTGGTTTTACAAAGTTGTACCCTGAGGAAAAAGTAATGCCAGTTTATGATGCGGTTGTTGAATATAAAAAAAGAGGTACAGATTTAGTTGTAATTGGTGGTAAAGAGTATGGAACTGGTTCTTCAAGAGATTGGGCGGCCAAAGGAACTAAACTTTTAGGTGTAAAAGCTGTTTTTGCAGAAAGTTTTGAGAGAATTCATAGATCAAATCTTATAGGAATGGGTATACTGCCATTACAGTTTAAAGATGGAATAAATAGAACTAAACTAAAATTAGATGGCTCAGAACTATTTTCTATTATTGACTTAGAAAAAGGTATAGATCCTAGAGATGAAGTTGATGTTGAAATCAAATATGTCTCTGGAGATATCAAGAGAATTAAAATGTTAAGTAGAATAGATACTAAGAACGAATTAGAGTATTACAAAAATGGTGGAATTTTACAATATGTACTTAGGAACATGATTTAATGGATGAAGATATTGAAATAATAAATACCCAAACACGTAATGAAAAAATTAAAAACTTTTTCATAAATAATAAAAATTCTTTAATTTCGATATTAGTAATAATTATTTTGGCTTTAATCGGCTACTTTTCTTTTGAAGAATATCAATCTAGCAAAAGAGAAAAATTAGCTGATAAATACGACTTAGCTGTAATAAGGTATGAAGCAGATAATAAATATAATGTGATCCCAGATCTTAAAGAGGTGATTAATGCTAAAGACAAAACATATTCTCCTCTAGCCTTTTATTTTTTGCTAGATAACGATTTGATAAATTCAAAAGATGAAATTAACAATTATTTTGATATTTTAATTAATGATATTGGTTTGGATAAAAAGTTTAAAGAACTAACAATCTTTAAAAAAGGCCTATATAATTCAGATTTTTCAGATGAAAATCAATTGTTAGCTATTTTTAATCCTTTAATTAAAGCAGATAGTATATGGAAACCACACAGTCTTTATATTATGGCAGAATATTATTTATCAAAAAATCAAATGCAAAAATCAAAAGAATTTTTTGAGCAAATAGTTAGTCTTGAAAATAATAACTCAAAAATAAAAACTAAAGCTCAAAAAAGGCTAAGATCTAGTTTCAGTGAGTAGGATAGTATTATATTTCGTCTTTTTACTTTTATTATCAAGTTGTGGTCAAAGTGATAAATCTGTAGAAAATAATAATTCTAAAATTTTATTTGAAGAAATTAAACCAATTCAACAACAATTGAATCCAAATATACAAATAAATCTTTCTAAATTAGTTAAAGATAATAGTTTTATAAATAATAATACAAATAATAATGGACATATAAACTTTGAGCCAACATTTGAAAAAAAGAAAACATTTAAATTTTCAAAGATTAAACAGTTTAATTCAATCGATACAGATATTTTATTTATCGAAAATAATGATCTAATTTATTTTGATAATAAAGGTACGATATTAAGAATTAATGAAAAATTTGAAACTTTGTGGAAAGCAAATCATTACTCAAAGAAAGAGAAAAAACTTAATCCGATATTATATTTTAATTATATAAATAATAAAATTATTGCTGCTGATACTCTTTCAAATATTTTTTCATTAAATTTAGATAATGGGGAACTAAACTGGAAGAAGGACAGTCTATCTCCATTTAATTCAAATATTGCTATAAAAAATGATAAATTTATCACTGTTGATTTTGATAATGTTATTAGATGTTTCTCAATAGTAGATGGAAATGAATTATGGAATTTTAAAACAGAAAACACATTCATTAAATCTCAAAAAAAATTATCTGTTATTATTAAAGATGACATTGTTTATTCACTTAATAATTTAGGTGATCTTACGGCATTGAATATTAATGATGGGAGTTTAGTTTGGCAAACACCTACTCAGAGCAACGAAATATTCTTAAATGCATTTAGTCTAAAAAATTCAGAAATGATTTTAAATAATGAAACAATATATTTTTCAAATAATAAAAATGAGTTATTCTCAATTGACACAAGAACTGGCATAGTAAAATGGAAACAAACTGTAAATTCCAGTTTAAAGCCTACGATTTCTGAAAATTATATTTTTAATATTTCTGAGGAAGGATATTTATTTGTAATTGATACTGAGACTGGAAATATAATCAGAGTCACTGATGTTTTCTCAACATTTAAAAAAAGAGAGAAAATTACACCAGTAGGTTTTGTTATTGCTAAAAATAAAATTTATTTGTCTACCGATAATGGACGAATTTTGATTATTAATTTAACTAATTCTGAAATAGAGAAAGTAATTAAATTTAATAATGAAAAAATATCGAGGCCATTTATTAATAATGCCAATATTTTTTTAATTAAAAATAACGGAATTATAAGATCAAATTAATGTTATTAAAATTTTTGGAAAAAATTGGAAGAAAAAAAATAGTTTTAGATAGGGGGCCGTCTCATCCAAAATTTAATGAAGCCAAGCCATGGATGAATAGATATTATTTATTATTCAGGAATAGACCAAAATGGTTCCCATTTAATATATTAATTCATGAAATGTTGGATGATGATCATGGGGATGGAGTTCATAATCATCTATTCCCTTATGTTACAATAATTTTGAGAGACGGTTATTGGGAAACTACTAAAAAAGGCAAGTTCTGGAGAAAACCTGGATATATTGGATTTAGATCAGCCAATGCATATCATAGAGTAGACCTTGAGCCAGGAACAAGGCCAATGACAATTTTTATCTCTGGACCTTTTGGATTAAGAAAAGGACCAAGATCAGAATATGGCATCGATTTTAATTCAAAAAAGAATTAATGCAAAAAAGTTTTGTTAAAGATTTTAAACTTTACTGCAAAAAGAAAAATTTAGATGTTAATTCGCATCAGATAAAACTCATAAAAATATTAGAAGAATATTATAAATTAAACTACAAATCATTTATCTCAAAAATTTTATCAAAAAAAAATTATAAAAAAGGCTTTTATCTTTATGGAGATGTTGGTGTGGGTAAAACCATGATATTTGATTTTTTTTTCAACTTAGTTGAGGGTAAAAAATTAAAACTTCACTTTAATGAATTTATGCTTAGCTTTCATGATTTTGTACACCAATCCAAAGATAAAAATGATGAAAATAAAATAAGTAAATTTGTTAAAAAATTAAAATCGAAAGCAAAATTAATATATTTTGATGAGTTTCAAGTTACAAATATAGTAGATGCAATGATACTTGGAAAATTATTTGATGAAATATTTAAAGAAGATTTAAATATTATTGTAACCTCTAATATAAAAATTGAAAATTTGTATAAAGATGGGTTGCAAAGAGACCAATTCAAACCTTTTATAAAAATAATGCAAAACCAATCATTTGAATATCAATTAAATATAGATGATGATTATAGAAAGTCAAAAGGCAATAAAACTCAAAGATATTACTCACCTTTAAATCAAGAAAACAATTTTAAAATAAACAAATTATTTAGAGTGATGACTAAAGATAAGATTTTAAAAGAAAAGATTTTAAACATCAAAGGGAGAAAATTTATTTTAAAAAATTTTTATGATGGTATTGTTCGATTAACTTTTAAAGAAGTATGTGATAAAAATTTAGGATCGGAAGATTATATTAAAATAGTAAAAAATTGTTTTTTTATAGTTATGGAAAATTTGCCAGCATTTAATGATTTAAATTCGAATCAACAACAAAGATTTATTACTTTTTTAGATATCGTATATGATCAAAATATACCTATGGCCATTAGTGCAGAACAAAATATTGATAAACTCACATCATCAAGATTATTGGAAAAACCATTTAAGCGAACCATTAGCCGATTATATGAACTAACATCTAATAAGTATTTATGAGACAAGAATTTTTTAATCTTGAACTTAAAACAAATGGTCAAAAATTATATGAATTTACAGATCAAACGATAGACTGGATAAATAAAAATAATTTTAATAATGGTATTTTAAATTTAAGTATACAGCACACCAGTGCATCTTTAATTGTTCAAGAAAATGCTGATCCAGATGTTCAATCAGATTTAATTAATTATTTTGATAAAATTGCTCCAATGGATAATAAATTATATGTTCATACAATAGAAGGTAAGGACGATATGCCAGCTCATATAAAGTCAGCTTTAACTAACAATCAAATATCCCTCAGTATAAAAAACAAACAACTTTTGTTAGGAACTTGGCAAGGAATTTACCTTTTTGAACATAGGTTAGCCTCTACGAAAAGGCTTATTATTCATCATTTTATTGGAGATTAATTAATTTTTTAATGTTTGAAATGCTTTTAGAGCTGCGTTTCTAGCTTCTTCATGCACGACTATTGGGAAAGGGTAATCAGAACCAATTTTAGTTTTTATATCTTCTTGATATTTAGTTTCCATTTCCCACGGTTTATGAATAAATTTATTTGGAACTCTCTCTAATTCAGGTACCCATTTTTTTACATACAGACCTTGTTTATCAAATTTTTCACCCTGCAATATAGGATTAAAAATTCTAAAATAAGGGGCCGCATCTGCACCACAGCCAGCAACCCATTGCCATTGAGCAACATTGTTTGCTTCGTTAAAATCTAACAAACAATTTCTAAAATGTTTTTCACCGTCTTTCCAATTAATTCTTAAATGTTTTACAAGAAAAGAACCAACTACCATTCTAATTCTATTATGCATCCAACCTGTTTCATAAAGTTGTCTCATCCCAGCATCAACAATTGGATATCCAGTCATACCATTTTTCCAAGCTTTCAAATTTTTTGCATTTTTATCCCATGGAAATTTGTCAAATTCTTTTCTTAAATTACCTTTTAGCATTTCAGGGAAATGATTAATTAAACTATGTGAAAATTCTCTCCAGCCTAATTCATTTAGATACTTTTTAACACTAATATTTTTTGATTTATATTTATAACATTTGTCCCAAATATTACTTACGTGTATTTGTCCGTTTCTAATGAATGGCGAAAGTTTTGAAGAACCATTTATAGCTGGATAATCTCTATCAACTCCATATTTCAACATTCTATTTTCAACAAACTCTTTTAAATATTTTTCGGATTGTTTTTCAGATGGAACCCAATATTTTTCAAATTTTTTATACCAATTTTTCTTTGGTAAAATTTGATCTGGATTATTATTATTTTTGAATAATTTTATTTTGCTCTTAGCTCTTTTTACGTTTAATGATTTGCTTGGGATACTATCTAAGTAAATTTGTTCTCCCACTCTCCAAAATGGACTATAAACTTTATAAGGGCTTCCATCATCTTTTGTAACATTGTTATATTCATTAAGAACATTTCCTTTAAAGCATTTTGAGAGTATTTTGTTTTTTTCAAAAATTTTAATGAGATCATCATCTAACTTTAATTGAGATGGCTCATATATTTTATTCCAAAAAATAGAAATTTCCTGTTTGTCTTTGATTTTGCTAAAGAAAGTTATCTCATCAGAAAATACTAACTCTAATTCAATATTATATTTAATTAATTCATCTTTAAAATTTATTAATGATTTATTTATCCACCATTTTTGTGCTTCTCTAACATCATCAAAATTTTTCTTGTTATAAATATATAATGCCGTGACAGTATCGTAATTATTTGTTGCATAAGATAACGCAGAATTATTTTTTATTCTAAAATCGTCTCTTATCCAAACAACAGCTTTTTTTGACATATAATTTACTTTCTGCCTTTAGATAGCAATTGTTTGTAAAGTTTTACATCTGCATTACCTTCGCATCCAATAACTAAAACATTAGATTTTTCGTTAAGATTTATTAATTTCTTTGTTTTAGGATTATTACAGAGACTAACAAGACTGATAATTCCTGGTGTAGCACATTCACCACCTACTATTGTTCTTTTACTAAGTTTCTTGTCTTTTAGCATTGCAACAGTTTTAGGAACTTTTGAGTCATTTACAGTAACACAACAATCGCTAGCTTTCTTTAATACATGCCAAGGTATTAAAGACATTTCATTACATGACATTCCGCCCATTATACTTTCTTTTTTTATTTTAATTTTTTTTAATTTTTTACTTTTTATGCTTTGCAGTACGCAATCAGCTCCATCCGGCTCAACTATTATTATTTTAGGAATTCTCTTAAAATATTTTGCTACTCCTGCTACTACACCTGCTGCCATTCCACCAACGCCAGCTTGAAGGAATATATGTGTAATATAATGGGTAGTTTGTTTTGAAATTTCTTTAATCATAATTGAATATCCAGCCATAGTTAACAAGGGGACATGACTATAATTCTTAGTAGATACATCTTGAACAATAATCCAATTATTCTTTTTTGATAATTTTTTACATTCATTTAATGAATTTTCGTAGTTACCTCTAACTCTAATTACATCAGCTCCAAATTTTTTAATTTCTTTTACTCTAGTTTCACTTACATATTGACTAACAAAAATTTTACATTGCAGACCCAATCTTTGAGCGCCCCAAGCAACTGATCTACCATGATTTCCAGCTGTTGCAGATGATATTATAATATTTTTTTTCCCTTTAGATATTTTTTCTACAGCATATGCTCCACCTAAAGCTTTAAATGATTTTAAATGAAATCTTTTTGACTCATCTTTGTAAAAAATATTATTAAGTTTTAAATTTCGGTTTAGTTTTTCTAATTTTAATAGAGGTGTTTTCTTGTAATTTTTCCAGTTCGAAATAGTTTTATTTGAATTCAATAGCAAGTTAGAAGGTATAAGTTTTAGAATTCTTTTACGATCAAAGTTATAAGATTTATTAATTAGAAAATTAGAATATTTCCATTTAGAAATATTATTTAAACTCATTTCTAACAATCTAAGGTGTTATCTTTTTCCCATTTAGTAACTGATTTTTTCTTATCAAAGACTTCTTGTTTATTGAAATTATCTATTTCGTTACTTTTTAATTTTATATAACTATCAATAACTTTTTTTCCAAATGCTTTATTAAGGACTTTGCTACCACTTAACATATTTAATGCCTCAGAAACGTTATTAGGAAGTTTAGGCAAGTTTGGGTATTTTTTATAATCTGTATACATATTGCAGAATAAAGGTTTACCTGGATTTATTTTTTTATTTATACCTTCCAAACCAGCTGCAAGAACTCCAGCTTGTAATAAATATGGATTAGCTGATCCATCCATTAATCTAAGTTCAAATCTTCCTGGGTCGGGAATTCTAATCATATGTGTTCTATTATTTCCTGTATAAGATATGCTGCTAGGAGACCAAGTAGCTCCTGATTTTGTTGGTGGAGCATTTATTCTTCTGTAACTGTTAATAGTCGGATTAAAGAAAGCTGATAGAGGTTGAGCATTCCTTATAACCCCGCCTAGGAAATTGTAAGCCATTTTGCTTAAACCCAATCTATCTTTTTTGTCTAAAAATTGATTTTTTCCTTTCCCCCAAACAGAAACATGCGCATGGCAACCATTACCAGTTAGATTATTGAATGGTTTTGGCATAAATGTAGCTCTAAGACCATGTTTTTCAGCTAAATTTTTTACCATAAATTTGAAAAAAACATGCCTATCTGCAGTTATTAAACTGTCAGAATAATCCCAATTCATTTCAAATTGGCCATTAGCATCTTCATGGTCATTTTGATATGGTTTCCATCCTAACTCAATCATGCTGTCACATATCTCTTTAATTAAATCATATCTTCTCATGAGAGCTGATTGATCATAACAAGGTTTTGATTGGATATCTCTAGGATCTGCAATAGACGAACCATCCTCAGAAATTAAAAAATATTCACACTCAACACCAGACTTCATTTGAAGTTTTTTTTCACTTAATTTTTTTATCTGATTTTTCAACATTACTCTTGGAGATGCATCTACAGGTCCACCATCCATATATAAATCTGAAGCTAACCAACCAATCTCTTTATTCCATGGTAATTGAATTAAACTATTTGGATCTGGTATTGCGAACATGTCACTATCTGCAGGTGACATATCTAGCCATGTTGCAAATCCTGCAAAACCTGCTCCATTTTTTTGCATTTCAGCAATTGCTTGTGCTGGAACTAATTTTGATCTCAATACTCCAAACAAATCAACAAAACTGATTAAAAAATATTTAATTTTTTTAGATCTAGCTATTTGAGATAAATTTTTAGGCATTATCTATAATATGAGTTAAATTACTTAGTATCAATATTTATTTGTTATTTATACCTGGTATCCACGTAGTACCAGCTAAAGGAACTCTAGCCATCGCGGCAGCTTCAACTGTTAAAGCACACATATCCTCTGGTTCTAAATTATGTAAGCTATTTTTACCACATGCTCTTGCAAGTGTTTGAGCTTCTAATGTCATTACCTTTAAATAGTTTGAAAGTTTTTTTCCAGCTTTCATTGGATCTAATCTTTTCATTAATTTTGGATCTTGGGTTGAAATACCTGCGGGATCATTTCCTTCATGCCAATCATCGTATGCGCCAGCAGTAGTTCCAAGTTTATTGTAATCTTTTTCCCATTTAGGATCATTATCTCCGATAGCAATCATTGCTGCACTACCTATTGAAACTGCATCGGCTCCAAGGGCCAAAGCTTTAGCTACATCTGCTCCATTTCTGATCCCACCAGAAATAATTAATTGAACTTTTCTATGCATATCTAGATCTTGTAGAGCATCAACGGCTGGTCTTATACATCCTAATGTTGGTTGACCTACATTTTCAATAAATACTTCTTGTGTCGCTGCAGTTCCTCCTTGCATACCATCTAAAACAACTACATCTGCACCAGCTTTAATTGCTAATGCGGTATCATAATAAGGTCTTGCTCCCGCAATTTTCACAAATATTGGGACTTTCCACTTAGTAATTTCTCTTAATTCCAATATTTTGATCTTCAAATCATCAGGTCCAGTCCAGTCTGGATGTCTGCATGCAGAACGTTGATCAACTCCTTTTGGTAAAGTTCTCATTTCTGCAACACGATCACTAATTTTTTGACCTAGAAGCATTCCACCTCCACCAGGCTTTGCACCTTGTCCAATAACAACTTCTATTGCATCTGCTTTTCTTAAATCATTAGGATTCATTCCATATCGAGAAGGTAAAAGTTGGTAAACTAAATTTTTTGATTGTCCTCTTTCTTCAGGTGTCATACCTCCATCACCTGTTGTTGTTGATGTACCTGCAATACTAGCTCCTCTACCCAATGCTTCTTTAGCAGATCCAGATAATGCGCCAAAACTCATTCCCGCAATTGTTATTGGTATATCAAGTTCTAAAGGTTTTTTTGCATACCTCGTTCCCAAGGTTACATTAGTCGTGCATTTTTCTCGATAGCCCTCCAAAGGATATCTGGACATTGATGCACCTAAAAATAAAAGATCATCAAAATGAGGAAGTCTTCTTTTAGATCCACCTCCTCTTATATCATAAATTCCTGTTTCAGCTGCTCTTCTTATTTCAGAATTTGTATACTCGTCGAAAGTCCAAGATTGTCTTGGAAATGTCTTATTATTTTTTTTCATATTTAATAATTTGATACATTGTCTATTTTAAAATTATAAAGTTTTCTTGCTGAACCATATCTTTTAAAATCTTTAGATTTTAATTTATCTAACTTCGCTTTTTTTAAAAGTTTATCTAATTTTTTTAAATGTTTATTATCCATTTTTTTTTCTACGCAATCAGCTCCTAAAGACTTGACCCTACCTTTAATATAGATATCTGTTTCATATAAACTATCACCTAATGCCTCACCCGCGTCACCACAAACTACTAAATTACCAGACTGTGCCATAAAAGCTGACATGTGACCTACAGAACCTTTGACAACAATATCAATTCCTTTCATTGAAATTCCACATCTGGAACTTGCATCTCCATCAATTACTAAAAATCCTCCATGTGCCGTAGCTCCAGCAGACTGAGAGGCGTTTCCTTTTACGTGAATTTTACCAGACATCATGTTTTCAGCTACGCCCGTTCCAACATTTCCTTCAACTGTTATATTTGCGTTTTGGTTCATTCCACCGCAATAATATCCAACATGACCTTTTACAGTCACATCTATGTCATCCGTCAAACCTGCGCAGATAGCATGATTTCCCTCTGGATTTAAAATTGTATAATTTTTATTATTTCTTTTTGGATCTACAGTTTGCAATGTCTCATTTACTTTTCTAAGTTTCAATTTTCTCAAATCTAATTTCATTAATTGCCCCAAGAATATACAATACCAGGTTCAGGCTCAAAAATTTTAGCCATGTTAACATTAGGCAAATGTGCCATTGCTTGAAATTCAGATGCGATTGCAACATAGTCTTTAGTTTCAGCAACAACAGCAGGTTTGCATGCAATTTCATCTCTAACTATAGCAAATCCTTTTCTTGTGCCTGTTATAAAAGTGTAAAATCCATCTAAGTCACCCAAGCCACTCATAAGAGTCTCTTTTAAATTTTTTTTACTTGATAAATGATTTGAAATATATCCTGCTGCTACCTCAGTATCGTTTTCAGATTTAAAATTTATCCCTTTTTTAGTTAAATCTCTCCTTAGGTTATTGTGATTTGATAAAGATCCATTATGGACCAGGCATTCATCAGAGCCTGTAGAGTAGGGATGAGATCCATCAGTTGTTATAGCACTTTCAGTAGCCATTCTAGTATGACCTATTCCATGTGTTCCACTAAAGTTTTCTAAATTAAACTTTTTTACTACATCTTTAGGATTTCCGATTTGCTTAAATATTTCAATAGATTTACCATAACCAACCAAGGAAACTCCCTTAAATTCATTTAAAATATCCAAAACTTTTTTTGGTTTTTCTTTGGAGCTTAAAATTACGTGGTCTGAGTTTTTTAATATTTTAGTAAATTTAATTTTTCCTGTGATTCCTTTCTTAAATTTTTCGAAAGCTAAATTGTTAATACATATTGAATATTTAATTTCCTCTTTTTTTTCTTTCTTATAAATAGCAAAACCAGCGCTATCAGGTCCTCTGGACTCCATATTTATCAACATTCCAGATAACATTTTACCTAAATCTTTTTCAAACTTTTTTGATTTTAGGTATATTCCAACAATTCCACACATAAAAATTAATTAAATTAAAGATAACAAAAAATCTTTATAGTAAAGGAGATTTACTAATACAATAATGATGATTGCGGCATAGACACCATACTTAGCTTTTGGCCAAGCAAGTCTTGCCATTTTACTAGGAGTTCTATTTTCGTCTTGATTTTTATTTTCTGAATTTTCCATTTGAAAAAAGAGGGCACAATATTTCATGTGCCCTCTTCAAAGTTTTAACCGTCTGTTATATTACTCTTCCAGTCGTTAGAACTAGGTCTTTTTCTGACAATCTCATTCATCTTCCCATCTTCTTGTTTAGATGAAATTACATGCCAACCAACCCAAATAAGAATTGCTATTATTACAAGCACTCCTTCTGAACCAACTCCTGGATAGACAGATCCTTGTACCTCAGAGGCACTTAAATGATCTATCCAATTTGTTACTGTTGCCATTTACATACCTCCTTTATCTACTGGCCGAGGCTACAGCTTTTTCGTCTTCTTTAGCCTCCTCCATTATTGTATAGTCAAGTCCTGCAAGCTCTACTTCTCTAGGTATTCTTAATTTACCCATTCCATTGAGAACTTTTGCAATTATATATCCAGGAAGCATACCTAAAACAAAAAACATTATTATTGCTCCGATAAACATTCCTAGTGGATTAATTGCTGCATAATTAGTTCCGTCCCACATAGCTCCAACACTGTATCCAGATGAAGGATAACCATTTAAAACAAAACCACATATTACAAGACCAACAAATCCAGCGTAACCATGAACAGCTACTGCTCCAACTGCATCGTCGATTTTATATTTTTTCTCGACCCAGTAATGCATTTTGTAAGCTATAACCACTCCGATCATACCGATTATCATTGATTGTATTGGATGATATAAATCATTTCCTGCAGATGCACATATTATACCCGCAAGTCCTGATGAATAAGTCCAGAAAGGATCTCCCTTTGATATTACATATCCAGCCAACAAACCTCCAGACAACGACATTAAAAAGTTCATCGTTATTCCACTGAGTGTTGTAGGCGTCAGGTAGATGTTAGTTGCAGTAAAGAAAGTTACACCTTCCATACCATACTCTGGTCCAAGATCATATATTGGCACATTACATGCTGCGTAAAAACCCCAAAAACCAGTATAGATTAAAAATAATCCAACTGTCACTAACCAAGGATTTCTTGGTCCAATGTTTCTTGGTTCTCCGCTAGATGAAAATTTTCCAATTCTTGGTCCTAAAACAATTAGAACACCTAAAGCAAAACCCCCAGCAATTGCGTGAATTACTCCAGAAGCATAAGCATCGTGATATCCTAATATTTTTAACATCCATCCATCAAAATGCCATCCCCATGAAGCATCTATTGTCCAGAAAACAGATCCAATTGCAATTGCAAGTATCCCAAATGCAAAAGTAGTTATCCTTTCAATAACAGCCCCAGATACAATTGAGGCTGCAGTCCATGAAAATAATAAGAAGGCTGCCCAGAAGACACCCATTATATGATCATTCAGATTTACTGCCATCAATGCATTTGTAGGGTTAGCAAGATCATTTCCACCAAATCCACCTCCAAGAACTAGACCAGTACTTTCGGTCATAATCGAAGGAGCTAATCCGGGTCCTGTTGGAAATGCCCAGTATATCCACCAACCAAAGAAAAACCATGTAACTGTTACCAGAGGTATCAGCATTGTATTTTTCATAAGAGTATGTTGGTGATGTTTGTAACGAGATGCCCCAACTTCGTACATACAGAAACCTACGTGGATCAAAAACATAAGAACCACAGTTACCCAATAGTAAAATTCTGTAAATATCGATGTGAGAGCACCTAATTGATCAGTCATATTTCTCTCTCCTATTAATAGTTGATTGACTCTATGAAATTTTTTTTATGCTGACAATTTTAATTTATTTATAAAAAGTAGAAGTTAATAATTATTTTATCAACTTGAAATTGAAAATTAGAATTTTAAATATGCTTTTTTAAGATCAACCAACGGATGATTCGGCGACATTTGAAACTTTACTAATAATTCTCTAGCTATCATATCTCTATCCTGCTGATTATTAGGTAATTTTATTTTACTTGGTATCGTTACCCAACCATTAGCATTTCTATCAAAAACAGCAGGTCTATTTTCTTCATAACCCATATGAACATCTTCTAACCAATTAAGATCGTCCCAACCCATAGCTTCTATATATTTTTTTAAAAATGGAGTTAGTCGACTATAGTCAGGCAAAAGATTTACGTCATATCGATAGCCAATTGTTTGGCCAATCATTTTTTCTCTAGCAGTCTCTTTTTTCTTACCTAATTGACCTTTGATCTCTTTCGATTTGACTTTTTTCTTACCTTTTTTCTTTGGCATATTTGCTATTAGATTTTATGGAAATCTTTAACTCCTACTGTATGATTTGTTCCTGCAAGTGGTACTTTAGCTAATGCAGAAGCCTCCATAGTCAATGCAGCCATATCTTCTGGTTCTAGCGAGTGAATATTTGTTTTTCCACATGCTCTAGCCAACAATTGAGCCTCTAATGTCATTGCATGCAAATAATTGTATACTCTTAATGCTGCGTCATCAGGATTTAATCTTTTTCTTAATTTAGGATCTTGAGTAGCTACTCCTACCGGACATCTACCTGTGTGACAGTGATAGCAATGACCTGCAGGTACACCCATTTCTTTTTCAAAGTTAGACTCTGGTATTTCTTTATTGCAATTCAAAGCCACCATTGCGCCAGTTCCAATTGCAATTGCGTCTGCACCAAGCGCTAAAGCTTTAGCCATGTCTGCACCATCTCTAACACCACCTGCATAAATTAAAGTTACTTTTCCAGTTTTGCCAACATCATCCAATGCTCTTCTAGCTTCTCTAATTCCTGCTATTCCTGGAATTCCTGTATTAGCAGCTGCAATATGTGGTCCAGCACCCGTTGAACCTTCCATTCCATCAAGATAAATTGAATCTGGATCACATTTTGCTGCCATCCTAACATCATCATAAACTTTTGCTGCACCAAGCTTTAACTGAATTGGCACTTTGTTTTTTGTTAATTCTCTAAGCTCTTGAACTTTTAAAGCTAAATCATCTGGACCTAACCAATCTGGGTGTCTTGCTGGAGATCTTTGATCTATACCTGCGGGTAGTGATCTCATTTCTGCAACTTGGTCAGTAACTTTTTGACCCATTAAATGACCTCCCATTCCAACTTTTTGACCTTGTCCAATAAAAACTTCAATTCCATCAGCTAGTTGTGCGTGATGTGGATTAAAACCGTATCTTGATTGTATGCACTGATAAAACCATTTTTCTGAATATCTTCTTTCATCTGGTATCATTCCACCTTCACCAGAACATGTTGCACTACCAGCCATAGTAGCACCTCTCGCTAATGCTGTTTTAGCCTCATAAGATAATGCTCCAAAACTCATTCCAGTAATATAAACTGGTATATCAAGTTCAATTGGATTTTCACATCTTGGACCAATGATAGTTTTAGTTTCACATTTTTCTCTATAACCTTCAATTACAAATCTTGTTAATGTACCTGGCAAGAAAACTAGATCATCAAAAGTTGGTATTTTCTTCATCAAAGCCATACCACGCATTCTGTATCTACCTAATTCTGATTTAATATGGATGTCATCCATTACTTCAGGAGTGAAGATTGCATTGTGTCCTAGCAAACTTTTATTTCTAGACGCTACTCCATTTCCGTTGGAATGACCATTTGACTTTCCATTACCGTTTTTTTTCTTTGCCATTTAAATTGCTCCTTTTTTCTCTGTAGGTTCAAGAGCATCGTAATTCCAAAGTTTTTTTCCTGCAACAACTTTGGTCATTTTAGAAACATCGAAGTTTTCCCCGATCTCCGCAACCTTTAATTTTCTTTTTAACCAATCTTGATCTGAATCAGTCAATTCAGTTTCGACAGCATCACTACCAAATGATCCAATTTTTCCACCTACAAAAATTGTCCCATCATACATAGAGTCTCCTAAGTTTATACCTACGTCACCCAAGATTATTATTCTACCTCTTTGCATCATAAAACCTGTAAAAGCACCAGCATCTCCACCAACTATTATAGTTCCACCTTTTTGATCAATACCAGTTCTTGCACCTACGCTTCCTTTGCATATCAGATCGCCACCTCTTATAGCTGCCCCAAAGCAAGACCCCGCATTTTTTTCTATGACAACTTTGCCAGCCATCATATTTTCAGCACAAGACCAACCAACTCTACCATTAATTCTAACTATTGGACCATCCATTGATCCACATCCAAAATAACCTAAACTTCCCTCAAATATTAAATTTAATTTATTCAAAATTCCTACACCTAAACTATGTTTTCCTTGAGGATTTTTTATAACTATTGTTCCATATCCATCTTTCATTAATTCATCAATTTTTTTATTGGCTTCTCTGCATTCCATATTTTTTACATCGATTTCTGTTCTTTTGTTGAAATCAACATCATATGTTCCAAAATAATAAAAATTTTCTGCTTCATCAGGATTAAAAAATTTTTGTTGTGTTTTTCCAGTTAAGACCTCTGAATGAAGTCCCATTGATTGTGCTTTAGTTTTTTTTTCTGAAGTTTTTAAATTTGCCATACTTTAACTTCTCCATCAAAAGGATCATATGTTTCTATTTCTTGTGGTAGTACTGATCTAATTGCTATTTCTTCAGAACCCATAGCTACAAGATCATCAGACTCATATAATACCAGTGGTTTTGCAGCCATAGTATCTTTAGCCATTCCCAAAGAGTCTTTGGTAGCAACGAAGTAAGTGAAAACTCCATCTAAGCCCGCTAAAGACTCTTTCATTCCTTCTTCTAGTGTTGCTCCATTTCTCATTTTTTCAGCCAAATAAACTGCAATTAATTCAGAGTCACACTCTGACATAAATCTCATTCCTTTATTCTCTAATACTCTTCTATTATTCCAATAATTAGTTAATTGACCGTTATGAACAACAGATACATCACTGAAAGGATATCCCCAGAATGGATGGGCTGACTTAATATCAACGCCTGACTCTGTTGCCATTCTTGCATGTCCAATTGCATGAGTACCAACTAATTTATCAAGGTTATATCTCTTGCATACAGCTTCAGCATTTCCTAAATCTTTAATTACTTCTAAAGACTTACCCATTGACAGAATTTCAACACCAGGCACGCTTTCTATTTTTTGCGAAAACTCCATAAGATCTTTATTGTACTCAATTTCATATCTTAACGAATAAGGAAGTATTCTTTCCTCTTTAATTATCTTTGCTCCCAAATCAGATAAATATCCATCAACTATTTTTTTTCTTTCATCATATACAGAGACATCTTCCATGACTGAAGTGCTGCCTTCACCGACATTTTCTCCAACTTTAAATCTCATGATAAAATTTTGACCGTCAGTTTTTCCATATAAAGCGTATCCAGTTGAATCTTCTCCTCTATGCTTTAATGCTTGAAGCATACCTTGAAGTTCAAAACCAACGTTTGAAGTATTTCCTCTATGAATTAATCCTGCAATCCCACACATATTTTATCCTATTACGGTAAACAATCTAAATAAGTATCAAGATCCCATTGTGTTGTTGCACCAAGGAATTTTTCCCACTCATCTCGTTTGTACCAATTAAATACTTTATACATTTCATCTGGCATTGATGATTTTATTACTTCATCTTCCGCCAATCTATCTAAAGCCTCACCTAAACTTAGTGGAAGTTTTTTAACATCTTTACCGGCTTTTTGAGCTTCATATATATTTCTAGACTCTGGTTTAGCTGGTTTCATTTTTTTAGATATTCCCTCATCACAAGCTTTAAGCAATGCTGCACCTAATAAATATGGATTATGCATAGAATCAACTGATCTGTACTCAAATCTACCCGGAGCTGATACTCTTAAACCACAAGTTCTATTTTGATAACCCCAGTCAGCATATACTGGTGCCCAGAAACCTTGATCCCATAATCTTCTATATGAGTTCACTGTCGAAGAACCAATTGCTGTTAAAGCTGGCAAGTGTTTCATTATTCCTGCAATTGATTGTAATCCAATTTTTCCAGGCAATTGCATATCTTTAGTATCTGGCATGAAAGTATTAGTTCCACCAGATACATAGCTAAAGACTTCTTCTACACCTGGAAGTTTTTTGTTACCTAATTTATTTACAGATACTTTACCACCTTTCCATAAAGACATGTTTGTGTGACATCCACTCGCTGAAACCCCCATAAATGGCTTGGTCATGAAACAAGCAATAAGATTGTGTTCTCTTGCTACTTGAGCACAAATTTGTCGATATGTAGATAGTCTGTCTGCGTTTCTTAAAACATTATCAAATGTCCAGTTAAGTTCTAATTGACCAGGAGCATCTTCATGGTCACCTTGAATCATATCAAGACCCATCGCTTTTGCGTATTCAATAACCTTCATAAACACAGGTCTTAAAGATTCAAATTGATCAATATGATAACAGAACGGTTTTGAGAAACCTTGTCCAGTTGGAGTTCCGTCAGGATTTTTTGTTAACCACATCATTTCAGGCTCTGTTCCAACTCTTAATTCTAATCCATGTTTCTTTTTGAATTCATTCATGAAAATTCTAAGATTACCTCTGCAGTCACTTGTTAAATGACCACCTGGATTTTTTCTTTCTTCTCTGTTTCTAAAGCACGTAACAAAAACTCTTCCAACTCTCTTATCCCAAGGTAACTGAACAAAAGTTTCTGGATCAGGTATTCCTACCAATTCCATAGCTTCCGGGCCGTAGCCAATATAATTATTATGACGATCTAAAAATAAATTTGCAGTTGCTCCATAAACTAATTGAAAACCTTTTTCTGCAGTTCTTTCCCAGTGATCTGCTGGTATTCCTTTTCCAACAACTCTTCCAGTTACTGAAATAAATTGATAATAGATATAAGTAATTCCTAATTCGTTTATTTTTTCTCTAACTTTTTTGACGAGTTTAGCTCTACCTGATTGGTTTACGTGTTTTTCAAGATCCGTCATTCTTCCCCCTTTGAATTTTCAGATCAAAAGGTAACTGAAAAAAAAACGTTTGTCTACTTAGATAAATTAGCTCCAAGGAAACGGACTGTTCGATGTCGGATGAAGTTTACCTTTTTCATATCTATCGAACCTGAACGGTTTTAATAATTCACTTTCTTGACCTAAAATTTCTTGCGCAACAAGGTGCCCAACACCTATCATTTTATAACCATGATTTGCATCTGCAATCATGTAAACATTTTCAAAAAATCTATCGAATATTGGGAATGAATCTGGAGTTAAACAACCCAATCCTCCTGATGGTCCTTTTCTATACAAATGAGATTTACCGACAAAACGTTTCTGAATATGTGCAAGTGCTGAAGTCCACATGTCAGAAAATTTATCGGTAGTTTGATATTCTGGAGAATCTATTCCATATGGATCAACATTAACTTCATCAAAATGTTTTTGAACAATATAGGGTGATGTTCCGCCTTGAACTCCCAATCCCTCAATATCAGGTTTATAATAAATACCCCATAAGTCTTCTGTAATTATTTTACCATCTTTATCAGAATAAAGTGGAGCATCTGTATCAACATGGATTACTGGAGGTGCTTTACCTTCATTTGTTTTTAAATAGTCTGCGTCTACACCTAATACACCTTCTTGTAAAAACCAATACTTCCACATTTCAACTTCATGCATTTTCCCATTTTTAGCATCTTTTATGTTTGTCGTTTTTGGTAACTCCAACATGTTCCAAAAATCTCTTACCCATGGTCCTGCTCCAATAACTACCTGATCACAATCAATTGTTCCTTTATCTGTAACCACGCCAGTAATTGCATTGCTGTTACTTCCTCTTTTGAAACCTGTAACCTTCACACCTTTATGAACATTTACACCGTTTGAATTTGCTTTTTTTTCCAATGCTTTAATTGAGTCTTTATTAAATGCGTATCCACCTTTTTTTTCATGTAAAACTGAAGTAATACCTTTTGCTTGCCAATCACTAAAAATTCCTTGCATATATTTCATGCAATCTTTTTCACCTTCTATAAATTCTGACTCATATCCAATAGCTTTTTGTTGTTCGTAGATACTTGCAACATCTTTATGCATTACTTCTGGAGAAATTTGCATATAACCAACAGCATTATATTTGAATGCCTCTGGATCACTCTCCCAAACACTAACTGAATGAGCCATTAATTCTCTCATTGCTGGTTGAAAATAATTATTTCTAACAACTCCACATGCAATTCCGCTTGCACCTGCGGCTGTGTCCTTCTTTTCTAGGACAACTACATCGTTTGGATTTTTATATTTTTCAGAAAGTTTCCAAGCGGTACTTAACCCGTGAATTCCTCCACCAATTATTACTACTTTTGCTTTTGTCGGTAACGACATGAACGAATTTTAATTTTTTAACAGAGGAAAGAATATAATAATTTTTATATATAATTTATATAAATTCTAAATATTACTGAGAATTTTATTTAAAAACTTAAATTTTTGAGAGTTTTCAAATATTCGTTAAATTCATTAACAAAATTCTGTGTGGGTAAAACGTACTTTTTTCTATGGTCATTTCCTGTTTTCTCGAGGTAAAAAAATTCTTTATCACAAGCTTCCTTGATCATAAGTGCAGATTTAGGTCTTGAGGTTTTAAAGAGTCTAGTCTTAAGTTCTTCGACAGATAAGTTTTCATTTAATTTATAAGAATTCATCACAATCAACATCATGTGATAATGTGAAGGAGATTTTCTGAAAAAGTAATTACTGGATGTATGGGATAGTTTCATTTGATCTTCCCAAAATTCAAGTAAATCCTTTGATGATTTTGACATTATGATTTTACACGAGTTTTTTGTGGATCGTAATGTGGAAAACCAACAACTTTGGCAGGTATTCTTTTTTGATGTCCATCAATTTTACCTACTTCAACATTTATACCCATTTCTGAATGACCTACATCAATTCTGCACAAAGCAATATTTTTATTCAAAGTAGGAGATAGACATCCGCTTGTAACTACGCCAACTTGGGATCTTCCAATGTGAACGCAATCACCGTGATTAGCTTTTTCTTTGCCTACAAGTTCTAATCCAACTAATTTCTTTTGGGGATTTTCTTTTCTCTTTATTAATGCTTCTTTACCAATGAAATCTGCTATTTTTGTTTTTAAAGGAACTGTAAATCCAACACCAGCTTCAAAGGGGTCAACTTGGCCGTCAAATTCATTACCAAATAATATTAGTCCAGCTTCAATTCTTAATAAATCTAATGCTCCAAAACCAGCAGGTATTAATCCTTCATCTTTGCCAGCTTCCATAAGCACATCCCAAACCGCTGGCGCATCAGAAGGGTGACACCATATTTCATATCCTAACTCTCCTGTGTACCCAGTTCTAGAAACCATTAATGGAATTCCACTAAGTTCTTTTACTCTACAGATTGTAAACCTAAACCATTGTAATTCTGAAATAGAAGGTTGTGTTGGTGGAGTAAAAATAAACTTTTCTAAAATTTTTCTACTATTTGGTCCTTGTAGAGAAATATTATTTATTTGATCAGTAGAGTTTTTAACTAAAACATTAAACCTTTTCTTTTTTGCTTGTTCTTTTAACCATTCACCTGCGTATTCATCACCACATACCCATCTAAATCCATGATCACTCATTTTTAGCAATGTTCCATCATCAAACATAGAACCATTTTCATAACACATCGATGAATAAACAATCTGTCCAACTGACAATTTTTTAATATTTCTAGTTAAAGTATAGTCCATTAATTCTTCTGCATCCGGACCTAATATTTCAAATTTTCTTAAGGAAGATAAATCAATTAAAACTGCTTTTTCTCTACAAGCTGTATATTCATTTATTACTCCGTGTTTAGTGTAATCATTGGGCAACCAATATCCTCTAGCATCAACAAAGTTTCTTGTTAACTTAGAAGTTCTTTCATGAAATCCTGTATTTTTTGTTAGTTTTAGTTCTGAGTCTGGTTTCATTCTAAATGCAAAAGATTTTGTAAATTCTCTTTTTTTTTCATAAGTTCTAACAAAAATATCTGTAGGGTTCCATGAATTACATGGATCTATATCACTTGGACAGGCTGATGTTCCACAAGTTAAATCTTTTAAAGCTCTTAATATTACATAATCTCCAGGTCTAGCAAATGACTCATCAGAAAGCACAGTATTTAAACCTCCTGCCGAAGTGTTAAAAAATAAATTTATAGCGTGCCATCCTTTTTGTCTATTAACCCCAAAAATTTCCATAGCACCACTTAAGTTATCTGAGCAATTTGGATGCCCAAAATAACCAGCATCTTCGTAATACTTTGATGTACAAGCAAGATTAAAAGTGTCATGTCTACCAACAGTATCTCTTATTACCTCTACTAAAGGTTCATGATCTGTATCATAAAATTTTGAATACAATCCTGGTCCTGGAAAAGTATTACCCATAAAGGTCCTGGTTGTTTGCCAATCCAAACCTTTCTCTACACCTTTACCTAATTTAGCTGTATCGAAAGCAACAAAATCTGAACATTGTCTACCAGTTGGACAAATTATTTGAATATAATCTCCCTCTTTAACTTCAAAAGAAATCGCTGATTGTTTTGCAATATTTTTTTCGTCTAGAGGATCAAAAATTGGATCTGGAATTATTCTATGTTCTTTATAGTCAACAATATTATTTCTTTTAATAAATAAAGTTAGTTCAGTAGGAGGGTTTTGTTCATGAACTAACATATCATTGCCAGGTGCAGCAAAAATACAATAACATTTATCTTTTGAACATATTTTAATTTTTTCTCCTGGTGGAGTGTCTTTATCAAAAAGGATTGAAGATTTAGAATTTGCAATTTTAAGATTTCTTTTCTCTAATTGACGCAATGCAATTTTTGAACTTTCTTCATTTCTGTTTAAAATTTTAATTATATCATTTTCTGATTTAGAAGATTTTAAATTTAAAATCGATGGATCTGAATTTCCATCAGAATTAAAAACAACTATTTCGCAAATTTGATTTCCTTCATTATTAATAATTTCAATTTCATCATCTGGGAAAATCTGAACTCCTGTAAGTCCACCACCATTAATTATATATCTTTCAACCCCAGGTGGCAAAACATTTAAACCAGGTTCATTTATTCTTAAATTTTCATCTAACATTTTAAATCAATGATTACTTATGTTTGAGAATAAATCAGTACTGATTAATTGTATATATAAATTTTAGTACCAACTTCTGTTGACTGTAAGATTAAATTTAAGGATAATTAAATACTTAATATATTAAGAGAGGAGAAATAAATGAAGAAACTTTTATCAATAATTTCTGCTTTTTTGATTACATTTGCTCTAAGTTTTACAGGTGCGAATGCAGATAAAAGCGGAGTTGTTAAAATCCCAACACACAATTGGTCAAGTCAATTAGTTGGAGCTGAAGTTGTTGGTGAATTACTAAAAATGGTAGGTGAGAAAGTAGAGTATATTAATATGGACTCACAAGCAGTATACCAAGCAATGGCAGATGGTGATATTGATCTAGTTCATGAAATTTGGGAAGGTGCGTTTGGAGCATCTTATGAAAAAGCAAAAGCTGGTGGTGGAATTGAAGAAATTCTTACTCACGATGCAGTAACTAGAGAGGACTGGTGGTATCCAAACCATGTTGAAAAACTTTGTCCTGGTCTACCAGATTGGAAAGCTCTAAATAAATGTGCAGATCTTTTTGCAAGAGCAGACTCTGGAGGTAAAGGAGTATTTATCGGTGGTCCTGTTGATTGGTTAAAACATGATGCTGAAAAAGTTGAGGCTCTAGGAATGAACTTCATGGTTAGAAATGCAGGTTCTGCAGATGCAATTTGGGCTGAGTTAGATGCAGGTGTAGCGCAAGGAAAAGCTGTAGTTGTGTTTAACTGGTCACCAAATTTCATCGGTGCAAAATATCCAGGTAAGTTTGTAGAGTTCCCTAAACATGATCCGGCTTGTACAAAGGATCCTTCATGGGGAATCAATAAAACCGCACTTTATGATTGTGGAAACCCAGCAAGTGGTTATTTAAAATTAGCAGTTAATGCTGATTTCAAAAAAAATCATCCTGCGGGATATAAGTTGTTAAAACAGATGAATTTTTCTGGTCCAGACATTGATAAAATGGCTAACTACAAGGACACGGATGGTTTAGAAGTATCAGCAGCTGCTCAAAAATGGTTAGATGAACACAAATCTAAATGGAGCAATTGGATTAAGTAATTTTTAGTCTATTTAGAAACGAACCGACATAATCTTAAGTCGGTTCGTTTTTTTTTTATTTTATGTTAAGTTCTCTTAACTTTTTTTATTATGGACGATCAAATCAAAATTTCATGTTCAAATATTTGGAAATTATATGGAGAAAATCCAGAAAAGTTTTTAAAAGAAAATAATAATAATCCATCAACCGAACAACTAAAATCAAATAAATATATACCTGCGGTTAGAGATGCATCAATCGATGTAAAAACTGGAGAAATATTGGTTATTATGGGATTGAGTGGATCTGGTAAGTCAACATTATTAAGATGTATGTCTAAACTTATTCAACCAACTGATGGTCAAGTTTTTTTTGAGGGTAAAGATTTATTAAAAGCTAGCGATAAAGAGTTAATCGAAATAAGAAGACATAAAATGGGAATGGTATTTCAGCATTTTGCTTTATTACCTCACAGAACAGTTTTACAAAATGTTGCATTTCCTTTAGAGGTGCAAGGAATAGAGCCTCTTAAAAGAGAAGAAAGAGCAAAAGAGGTCATTAAATTAGTTGGTCTTGAAGGTAGAGAAAAATATTATCCTAGAGAACTTTCGGGTGGTCAACAACAAAGAGTTGGACTAGCAAGGTCTTTAGCGGTTGAACCAGATGTTTGGTTTTTAGATGAACCTTTCTCAGCTTTAGATCCATTGATTAGAAAAGAGATGCAAAACGAGTTTTTGAGACTTCAAAGTATGCTTAAAAAGACAATTGTTTTTATAACCCATGATTTTGATGAAGCTATACGATTGGCAGATAGAATAGCAATAATGTATGAAGGATTAATAGTGCAAGTAGGCACTCCTGAAGAATTAATCACAAAACCAGCTACTGATTATGTTGCAGAATTTACAAAAGATATTCCTAGGTCTAAGTTATTAAACGCTGAAAGTGTTATGAATAATGAGGATAAAAAACTCTATGATAATACTGTTAACTATAACGAAAAGATTGAAAAAATTGCATCGAAAGTTTTAAAATCTGAAGGATCTTACTCAGTTATTGATGAAAATAAAAAAGTTATTGGTTCATTAAGCAAAAAAGAAATAATCAAAGCTTTATTTGCAGAAGATAAGAATGAATAAAATTAAAACCATTTTTAAAGGAAAATTTTTATTTATTTTTGGACCATTCTTTTTGTTATGGTTACTTCGTTATGTTGTTCCTAATTATACGATTTCATCCAAAACACCACATTGGGCCTATATACCTCCAAAAAGTTGCTTGGGAGGATGTGGATCAATAGATGGATTTATACCTTTTGTAGATTGGACAAATGCATTAATTCAATTTCTAAGAAAGTATGAAATTTTCGGTTTGTTTACTTTTAGAGATTTCACAAGAGGTATAGCAAACTACGTCGATAAATTTTTAGATTTTACAGAAGCAGTCTTGCACAAAGGTTTTCCAAGCTACGAAATAGGACCTTTGCCGTGGATATTTATAATAACTCTTACAGTGATTTTAGGTTTTTATTTGAGAGGTTGGAGATTGGCATTGTTGGGGGGAACATGTTTTGCGTACTTAATATTGTTTAGTAAACGGGGAATATGGGAGCTATCAATGAAATCTTTAGCAGCTATTTCTGTCTCCGCACCTTTGGCTGCATTAATAGGATTGTGTTTGGGTATACTTGCGGTCAAAAGAAAAAAATTTGCAAACTTTTTATGGCCAATGTTAAATATTTTACAATCTTTGCCTCATTTCTCTTATTTAATACTAGTAGTTATATTTGTTGGAATAGGGACTAAGGCTGGAGTAATTGCTACTGTAATATTTGCTTTTCCACCAATGGCCAGATTAACTATTTTAGGATTACAAAATATATCACAAGAAATAAAAGAAGCTGGTGTGATGGCTGGTTGCACAAAATGGCAAATGTTATTTAAAGTTGAAATTCCGGCAGCTAGATCTCCAATTATGCTGGGAATAAATCAAGTTATAATGCAATGTCTTGCAATGATAGTTATAGCAGCATTTATTGGACAACCTGGTTTAGGTCACGATTTGTTAATTAGATTACAAGGCTTAAGGCTAGGTGAGGCTTTTGAAATTGGTGTTGCAGTTGTTTTGATCGCAATTACACTTGATAGGTATAGTCAAGCTTTAGCATTAAAAGAACCAGAGCGAAGAGAGGGAAATTTTGTAAAGAGAAATCCATATTTTTGCGCAACTTTTTTTGCAATTATAATTTGCTCTATCTTAGTTTTTCTTTTTCCATTTTTTAATGAATATCCAAAAGAGTTAACAGTTTCAGCATCTGTATATTTAGATAATGCCATTAAATCATTTACAAGATCTTTATTTGTACCATTGGGAGCCTTTAGAGATTGGATGTTAATATATTTTTTGATGCCTCTTAAAGCTGTATTTCAATCTATGCCATGGACTGGAGTAATTTTATTTGTCGGAGCAATTGGGTGGAAACTTGGTAAAATGAGATTAGCGTTAACAGTAATGTTATTCGTATTTTTTATAGCATCATCTGGTTATTGGGTAAGAGCAATGATTACTTTATACATGGTATTTGCATCATTAGTAATATGTGCGCTTATTGGAATTCCTTTAGGGATATGGGCATCAAAGAAAGAGAGCAGAACAAAGTTAGTTTTAAATATTTGTGATATTTTCCAAACATTTCCATCATTTATTTACCTACTTCCAGCAATAATGCTATTTCAAATAAGTGATGTATCAGCAATATTTGCAATAGTTATATATTCCTCAATACCAATGATAAGATATACTGTTTTTGGATTAAGAAATGTTCCACAACAAATTATAGAAGCGTCTATAACTTCTGGATGTACAGAAAGACAATTATTATGGAAAGTAAAAATGCCTTTAGCCTTTCCAGAAATTATACTAGGCGCAAATCAAACATTAATGTTTGCTTTATTTATGGTAATGATAGCTGGATTTATTGGAACTGTTGACTTGTCACAAGAAATATTTAGGGCATTGTCTTTTAGTGATGGGGGCAAAGGTTTAATAATAGGATTATGTGTTGCATTTATAGGTTTGACTGCAGATAGATTGTTAGTTGAATGGTCAAATCAAATGAAGAAAAAATTAGGATTTATCAATTAGTGAAAGAAATATTAATAATAGGTGGAGGAGCAATGGGATCAGCTTTTACTTTTCCATGTATTGATAATAAAAACAAAGTAATAATAACAGAGCCATATAATAAAGTTTTTATTAAAGATTTATCCACAAATAATAAATATCATTCAAGTTTGAAAAAAAATTTACCTAGCAAGCTAAAATATAAAAAATATTCAACAAACTTACTAAAAAAAAAATATGATTTAATTGTTGTTGCTTTAAGTTTATCGGGAATAAAATTTATAAGTGAAGAATTCAAACAATCAAAAACCAAAAGTCCAGTTCTAATTCTTACTAAAGGCTTAAAGTATGATAGAAAAAAGGAAAAAATTTATACTATTTCTGAAGATATAAAAAAAAATAATAAAAATATAAATATATCTGTCTTAAAAGGACCTTGTTTAGCAAAAGAACTTTCTAATAAAAAACAAACAAGTGTTGTTGTTGCTAATAAAAATATAAAAACTGCAAAGAATATATGCAAAATGATTTCTACAAAATATTACATAACAGAAACTTCAAAAGATATTATTGGAATAGAAATTTGTTCAGCAATAAAAAATATTTATTCTATGATAATTGGAGCTGGTGATAGTTTGAATATGTCATCAAGTTTATTCAAAAAATCTATTAATGAGATGATATATATTACTAAATATTTTAAAGGAAAAATTGAAACCGCTCTTGGATTAGCTGGAGTTGGAGATCTATACGTCAGTGCTGCTGGAGGTAGAAATAGTAAAATGGGAGGATACTTGGGGCAAGGCTATACATTTAATAATGCTAAAAGAAAATTTATGGCAAATGAAACTGTAGAGGGAGAGCAACTTGCAAGAGAAATTGCTCCATTTATATTAAAAAAAATCCAACAAAAAAAAATCCCTTTGATGACAAAATTAATTAAATCTATAATTAACAATAAAAAATTAATATTAAATTAAAAATGGCGAGTATTAAAATAGATAAAGTAAATAAGTATTTTGGAAGCACACATGTTATCAAAGATGTTTCTCTTGATATAAAGAGCGAGTCTTTTACTGTTCTAGTAGGACCAAGTGGTTGTGGTAAATCTACAATTTTAAGAATGATTGCTGGTTTAGAAGAAATCAACTCTGGCACAATATCTATTGATGATAAAGTTGTTAACGATCTACCACCTAAAGAAAGAAATATTGCAATGGTATTTCAATCTTATGCCCTTTACCCGCATATGACAGTATTTGACAATATGGCTTTTGGTTTAAAGATTGAAAAAAAATCAAAAGAAGAGATAGAGCAAAGAGTAATGGAGGCTGCTAAAATTCTACAAATAGAAGAGTATCTTGAACGAAAACCCAAACAACTATCTGGAGGACAACGTCAAAGAGTAGCTATAGGTAGAGCTATTACAAGAAAACCAAAAGTTTTTTTATTCGATGAACCATTATCTAACTTAGATGCAGCATTAAGAGTACAAATGAGAGTAGAATTAGCAAAATTACATGATCAACTTAATGCAACAATGATCTATGTAACTCATGATCAGACTGAAGCCATGACCCTTGCAAACGATATTGTTGTTTTGGATCAAGGGATAGTTTCACAAAAGGGATCACCCATGAACTTATATAATAACCCAGATAATTTATTTGTTGCTGGTTTTATTGGATCTCCAAAAATGAATTTTATAGATAGTAAAATTTTAAGTAAAAGTTCAAAGAGTTCTGAAGTAGATATAATGGGGACTGGAAAGTTAAATGTACCAAAAATTTCTGAAAATATTCAAGAAGGGGATAGTATAAAAATTGGTATAAGACCAGAGCACTTGATATTAAATGCAAAAACAGATTCATTGTGGGAAAGTAAGGTTTTCGTAGTAGAAAAATTAGGATCAGGAACATATTTATATTTAGAGAAAGAGGGAGATCCTCTTGTTGTACAAACTGATGGGGACACAGATATTAAAGTAGGTGACACTGTTAAAATTGGTTTTGATCCATTTCGTTGCCATTTATTTGATAATAAAGGCATTTCTTTTGAAAATTCCTAAATCAATCTCAGGTAGTATTGTGTAATTTACATACTTGTTATTCTTCTTTTAAATGTTCATTATGTGTTAATTTTTAAATAACTTTAGAAAACACGAAAAAAGAGGGGAATATATGTTTAAAAATATATTAATAACAATCTCTGCAATAGCTTTTGTTTTTAATTCAATTGCATTTGCAGATATCAAATTCTGGACAACAGAAACTCAACCAGCAAGGATGGCTAAGCAAGAAGAGATGGCTAAAGCATTTGAAGCTAAAACTGGAATTGGAGTTGAAGTTATCCCGATTGATGAAAAAGATTTAGGAACAAGAGCTACTGCAGCAGCTGCAGCAGGAGATCTTCCTGATGTAATTTATCATACATTGCAATATGTATTGCCATGGGCTGAAGCGGGAATTTTAGACGTTGATGCAAATAATGATATAATTAAAACACTTGGAAAAGATACTTTTGCTCCAGGCGCTTTAAAGATGGCTAAAAAAGGTGGCAAAATTGCAGCCGTTCCAGTAGATGGCTGGACGCAAATGGTCGTATACAGAAAAGATTTATTTAAAGCTGCTGGTTTAGAGCCACCAACAACTTATGCAAATATTGAAAAAGCAATTGATGCTTTATCTAGCAATGATATGTTTGGATTTGTTGCTGCAACTAAAACTGATGAAAACTTTATGAGTCAGGTTTTGGAACATGTTCTGCTTGCAAACGGTGTAAATATTGTAAAAAAAGGTGGAACAAAAAAACAAGGTAGAGCTTTAAAAAATTCTTTACAGTTTTATAAAAAATTAGCTAAGGCTAGTCCTCCAGGAGAACTTTATTGGAAACAATCAAGAGAACTTTATTTTGCTGGTAAAACACCAATGATAATATGGTCACCATTTATTATGGATGAATTAGCTGGTTTAAGAGATTCAGCTCCACCAACAATTAACAGCGATCCTACTTCACCAGAGTTGGCATCTAAAACTGGTTTTATAACTAATTTTAGTGGACCAAATAATGTAAAAGGTGCAGCTTGGGCGGATGTTAGATACTTTGGTGTAACTGCAGATGCAGATACCGATGAAGCTAAACAGTTTATTCTTTATTCAATGGATGAAGGATACACTAGCACTTTATCTATAGCGCCAGAGGGTAAGTTCCCTGTAAGAAGAGGTAATGCAAGTGATCCAAATGCATTTACAACAGCTTGGAGTAAACTGCCTGTTGGAGTTGATAGAAAAGCTCCTTTAACAGATCTATATTCAGCAGATGTAATAAATAATATTGTTGCTGGATTAGATACTGCTAATAGATGGGGTGTTAAAGAAGGTGAATTATCGAGAGCATCTAAAATTATCAACAATAAATTTATAAATAGAATCACTAGACAATATATAGACGATCAATTGACGCTAGATGAAGCAGTAGATGAAATTAATACTGTGCTAGCTAGTTTCTAGTAATTTAAAAAATTAAAAAAAGCGGGTAATATTAATTATCCGCTTTTTTTTATGAGTACAAAACTTGCAAAAATTGAAAAAAGAACAGCTTATCTATTAATATTACCATCGGTTCTTTTAGTATTTTCTATTATTTTATTTCCAATATTTTCCAACATTTGGATCAGCTTTAAAAACGTAGAACTTAAAGATTTAAGAATTCCTGAGCCAAGAGCAAAAAAATTAGTAAAATCAATTAAAGATAATCCTAATCAAATAAAAATAATTTATAAATTAAGAAATAGTTCTCTTACACAAGAAATTACTAGTGTAAAATTTAAAGATAAATATCCTGACAATATTGAACCAATAAATTTAAATAACAAATGTCAATTTAAATCAAATTTACTTAAGTGTGAGTTAGGTAATTGGCCAAAAAAATACCGAGAAAATTTAGAAATAGTATTTCAAAATAATAATAATCAAGAAATTTCCAAGAAGGAACTAAAATCTTATAAACCTAAACTATCAGGTAAGTCACAAAATATATTACTAACTTATGAATTTACTTTAAATAATTTTAAAAAAGTAATCAAAGATAAAGCTTTCATAGATCTATTATCAACAACTTTTTATTACACTTTTTTTGGAACCATAGGTGCAATAGTTTTTGGAATTTTGGCTGCACAAATGGTAAATCAAAATTTTTTTGGAAGAACATTTATGAGAAGTGTTCTTTTATTTCCTTATGTTGCGCCAGTTGTTGCTCTTGCTTATACTTGGGAACTTTTACTTGATCCAACAAGTGGAACTTTAAATAATTTGTTAATTAACTATCAAATTATTGATGGACCAATAAATTTATTAGGACAAAAATACGTAACTTTAAATATACTTGGTTTTGATTTTAAATTAAGGTTAGCATTAACAACTGTAATTATTTTTGAAATTTGGAGATATTTTCCTCTAGCATTTTTATTTATTCTTGCTCGTCTTCAAGCAGTGCCAAAAGAACTTTATGAAGCAGCTGATGTTGATGGCGCAAATCCTATCCAAAAATTTCTTAATATAACTTTACCCCAGATATTAGCAGTGATTTCAATCCTATTTATGATCAGATTTATTTGGAATTTTAATAAGTTTGAAGACATCTTCTTACTCACTGGTGGGGCATCAGGCACAAGAACATTGCCAATCAATGTATATCAACAAGGTTTTTCGATCGGGGATATTGGTATGGGTTCTGCAGTCTCTATTGTGATTGTAGTATTTCTATTAATTTTTATGTTTATCTATTTTAAACTTTTAGGAAAAAGAGCTGATGAAAATTAAAAATATATTTACTTATTGTTTTATCTCATCATTATTTTTGTTTTCATTAATTTGTATTTGGAAAATTTTAGTTACATTACAAGGAATTGAATTAACAAATTTTAATTTTAATAAATTATTTATATTTGGAATAATTCTTTGTGCAATAAATCTTCTTATTGGGAAAAAATTAAATTTAAATATTAAAATTACTATACTTGCACTTTTATTTTCTATCTTTGATTATTTTATCTCAATAAATTTACCTATTTGGTATAGTATTGGCATATTCTTAATTTCTTTATTTTTTTTCAATAATATAAAAAACTACGACAGGAGTTTTTTGTCAAAAAATCATTCATCTCAAAAATTATTCTTTAATTTTTTAACATTGTTTGGAATTACACTGTTTTCTTTTGTAATTCTTTTCCCTTTCTACATGATGTTAGTTACAAGCTTTAAAACTCAAGCATTATTATTATTAAATCCATTAGACTTTAGTATTAACTTTACAAAGGGTTTACCAGAGTTGTTCAAATCTTATTTTATAGTATTCAAAGATTATAATTTTGGAAGATATATGCTTACTAGCACAATAGTCTCTCTAGGAACTGTCATTATAACATTAATTTTTGCAATACCAGCAGCTTATGCAGTTGCTCGACTTAATTTCTTTGGAAAAAATTTTTTATCAACATCCATATTGATAATTTATTTGTTTCCAGCAATAGTTTTAGTAATACCTTTATATACAATTTTTAGTCAACTTGGTTTAAGAAATTCTATTGAGGGTTTGCTAATAGTTTACACAGCTACGACCTTACCTGTAGCAATTTATATGTTGCAAGGTTACTTTAAAAGCATACCAAAAGAACTCGAAGAGGCTGGAATAATAGACGGTCAAAATTGGCTTGGTATTATATTTAAAATTATACTTCCATTAAGTTTGCCTGCAATTTCATCAGTAGCCTTGTATGTATTTATGATAGCTTGGAATGAATTTTTATTTTCATTAATGTTTTTGGACAGACCTAATACATTTACGTTATCAAGAGCAATTCAGTTTTTAAATGTAGGAGCTGAAACTCCAAGACAATACTTGATGGCAGGGTCTGTTGTAGTCACTTTACCAATTTTAATAATTTTTGTTTATTTTGAAAAATATTTAGTTAGCGGTCTTACAGCTGGAAGTGTTAAAGGATAATGCAAAATAAAGTAGAAGAGGCAAAAAAATTATTATTAGGCAACAGAAAAGATGGTTACACACTTCCCACAAATAACAAATTATATCCCGCTCAATGGAATTGGGACTCAGCTTTTATTGCGCTTGGTTACTCACATTTTAATTTAGATTTTTCAATCACAGAAATTGAAACATTGCTTGATGGTCAGTGGGACGACGGAATGGTGCCACATATTCTTTTCCATGAAAAAGATACATCTTATTTTCCAAATCATACCACTTGGAAATGTGGAAAAAACATACCATCATCAGGAATTACTCAGCCACCTGTGCTAGCCATTATATTAAAGAAAATTATTGAAAATAATAAATTAAATGATGATCAAAATTTACGAATTTTAAAAATTTTAATAAAAATAAAAAAATATCATGAATGGTTTATAAAATTCAGAGATCCAAATAAAACTGGATTAGTATCTATTTTACATCCATGGGAAAGCGGTTATGACAATTCACCAATTTGGGACGAACCTATGAGTAATATTTTAGTTGATAAAGACCTAAATTATCAAAGAAGAGATTTAGAGGTATCTAATTCAGACGAGAGACCTCTTAAAAAAGATTATGACAGATATGTTACTATCAGGGATCAATTTAGAGATGTTAATTATAACCCTAATAAATTATATGAACTATCAATATTTAATGTAGTTGATGTTGGATTTAATTCACTTTTTTTAAAAGCAAACAAAGATTTAGTTAAATTGTTGAAAAAATTTAAATTAAATTATGATGAATTAGATTTCTTTATTTCAAAAAGTGAAAGTGAAATAATTAAATTATATAATTATGATAGTGACGAATTTGTATCTAAAGATTTAAATACTAATAAAGATATTATAATACCTTCGATTACTAACTACTTTATTTTAATTGCTGATTTAAAAAACGATAAATTAAATAAAAAAATAATAAATAATTTAAAAAATCATAATTTAAATAAGAAATATATTTTTTCCACCATAAAACCTGATCATCAAACTTTTGAAGAAAAAAGATATTGGCGAGGTCCAGTTTGGATAAATTGCAACTGGTTAATTTATGAAGGGATAAAAAACAAAGACAAAGAGTATTCAATTAAAATTAAAAATGAAACAATATCTTTAATTGAAAATAAAGGTTTTCATGAATACTATAGCTGTAATGATGGTTCAGTTATGGGCGCAAACAATTTTTCTTGGAGTGCTGCTTTATACCTAGATCTAGTGATGCAAAAAAATGAAAATTAATTGGAATTATCCTACTACAATTTGGGTTGGAGAGAACAGAATTCAAGATTTAGGCTTAGCTTGTAAAAATCTTAAAATTAATAAACCATTATTTGTCACAGATAAGGATTTAATTAATCTAAAAATGGTTAAAGATATAATTATAGATTTAAAAAAAATCTATAATCATCTTCAGGTTTTTTCAAATTTTTCAGGAAATCCAGTAGGTGAGAATGTAGATGAGGGAGTAGGGCAGTTTAAAAAATTAGGTTGTGATGGAGTTATTGCATTTGGTGGTGGTAGTGGTCTTGATGTAGGTAAAGCCATTGCTTTTATGTCAGGACAGTCTAGACCAATATGGGATTTTGAAGATATTGGTGATTATTGGAAAAGAGCAGATGAAACTAACATTGCACCTATCATCGCTGTACCCACTACAGCAGGAACAGGATCAGAAACTGGCAGAGCATCAGCTATAATCAATAAACAAACAAGTATAAAAAAAATTATTTTCCACCCGAAATTTTTACCCTCAATAGTAATTTTAGATCCTAATTTAACTTTAGATCTTTCTCCAAGATTGACTGCGGCTACAGGTATGGATGCTTTGGCACACAATTTAGAAGCTTTTTGTGCACCTGGATTTCATCCGATGGCTGATGGAATTGCGATTGAGGGAATGAAATTAATTAAAAACTCGTTAATTAAAGCAGTTAAAAACGGTAAAGATTTAAATGCTAGAGCAGAATTATTAGCTTCAGCTAGCATGGGCTCTACTGCTTTTCAAAAAGGGCTTGGAGCCATTCATTCTCTGAGCCACCCTATTAATGCCCAATTTAATGTTCACCACGGTTTATCAAATGCTATCTTTATGCCTTATGTATTAACTTTTAACAAAGAAATGATTGAAAAAAGGATAATTTCTATATGTGATTATCTCGAACTCGATAAAAGTTTTGATAGTTTTTTACACTGGATTTTAGAACTAAGAAAAGAATTAAATATACCGCATAAATTATCAGAAATTGTTGATGTAAATAAAATAAATTTAGACCAGTTATCAGTTATGGCATTAGAAGATCCTTCAACTTCTACCAATCCAAGAACAATGAGTAAGGATGACATGAAAGCACTTTATGAACATAGTATTTCAGGTAAATTATTTTAATGAAAAGAATTCTGATAGTTGAAGGTAACCTTAGAGAAGAAAATCAAAGCTTTACTGATGGTGGAATTAAAACACATACTGAAAGTTTAAAAGATAGTATTAGTTATTTTACAGATCAATTAGATATTGATGTTGTAAATCCTTCATCTGATGAAAATATTAGTGAAGTAGCTAAAGATTTAACTAAATATCATGGAATGATATGGGGCGGTAGTAGTTTAAATATTTACAATGATACTCCAGAAATAAGAAGACAAATAAACTTTATGAGGGAATGTCAAAAGAATATAAAAAATATATTTGCAATATGTTGGGGAATGCAAGTTGCTGTAACTGTTGCTGGTGGTGAAGTAAAGAAATGCCCTAATGGTGCTCATAGAGGAATAGCTCATGACATAGAAATAAACGAAAACGGCCTTAAACATCCGCTTTATAAAAATAAAAATAAAAAATTTAATACCCCTGCGTTTAATTTTGATGAGGTTGTAAAATTACCTGAGGGCTCTACATTACTTTCATCAAACCCAATAAATAAAGTCATGGGTATAAATTTTAACGTTGGTCAAACCAATGTATGGGGAATTCAATATCACCCAGAGATAACTTATGCCAAAATGATAAGCTTAATTCATTTTAGGAAAGATCGACTGTTAGAAAAAAAAGCCTTTATTGACCAAATAGAAATAGACTCTCATGTAAAAATTATAGAAGAAGAAAATAAAATTTCTAATAAAGATGCAAGGATGAGAGAATTAGAAAATTGGCTAAATAATTTAAATTAGAACAAGCCTTCTATTTCACCTTTTTCATTAAGCTTGATAGAGTCTGCTGCAGGAACCCTTGGGAGTCCAGGCATTGTCATGATGGCTCCACATATAACAACAATAAATTCTGCACCTGAAGATAATCTTACTTCTCTAATTGGTAATGAATGGCCTGTTGGAGCACCTTTTGCGTTTGGATCAGTAGAAAAACTATATTGTGTTTTCGCTACGCATATCGGTAAATTTCCATAACCTGCTTCTTCAAAAGATTTTAATTGATCTTTTATTTTACTGTCAGCAACAACTTCGTTTGCTCGATATATTTCTTTTGCAACAGTTTCAACTTTCTTTAACAAAGGTGTTTTTTCATCATATAAAAATTTAAAATTTGCTTGTTTTTGATCAATTAAATCTACAACATGTGAAGCAAGTTCTTTTGTCCCTTCGCCACCATTTGACCAATGAGTGCATAAAGTAGCTTTAACTCCCATATTATCACAAGCATTTATTAACTCTTTTACTTCATTATCAGTATCAGCAACAAAATGATTAACAGCAACCGCTACCGGTAAACCAAATTTTTTTACATTTTCAATGTGTCTTTCTAAATTTACTAAACCTTTTTTTAACGCGTCTACATTTTCATTTTTTAAATCATCTTTAGCTACGCCACCGTGCATTTTTAATGCTCTAATTGTTGCAACAATAACTACACACTCAGGTTTTAAATTTGATTTTCTACATTTAATATCTAGAAATTTTTCTGCTCCTAAGTCTGCTCCAAATCCAGCTTCAGTTACAACATAATCAGCTAGTTTTAAACCTGCTTTAGTTGCTATTACAGAGTTACAACCGTGCGCAATGTTTGCAAAAGGACCACCATGAATAATGGCAGGATTATTTTCTAACGTTTGAGTTACATTAGGCCTGATTGCTTCCTTTAACAAAACAGTCATTGGTCCGTGAGCATTTAAATCTTTTGCAAAAATAGGCTTTCTATCTCTAGTATAAGCAACTGTAATATTACCTATTCTCTTTTCCAAATCTTCAAGATCATTTGCTAAACAAAAGATAGCCATTATCTCAGATGCTACTGTAATATCAAAACCGTCTTCTCTTGGAAAACCATTAGCAACTCCACCTAAATTAATATTGATAGATCTTAAAGATCTATCATTCATATCCATAACTCTTCTCCAAACCACTCTTCTTACATCTATGTTTAATTTATTTCCCCAATAAATATGATTATCAATTAACGCTGATAATAAATTGTGAGCAGATGTAATTGCATGGAAATCGCCCGTAAAATGTAAATTGATTTGTTCCATTGGAACAACCTGAGCATATCCTCCACCTGCTGCTCCGCCTTTCATTCCAAATGATGGACCTAAACTAGGTTCACGTAAACATACTATAGAATTTTTACCAATTTTATTTAATCCATCATTTAAACCAACTGACGTAGTTGTCTTTCCCTCACCTGCAGGAGTTGGTGTAATAGCAGTAACTAAAATTAATTTTCCATTTTGTTTATCTTTTAAACTATCTAAATATTCTAAATTTATTTTAGCAATATGACGTCCCATAGGGCTAAAAGCACTTGGTTCGTCTGGAACATTAATTTTACCCAAAATCTCATTTATGGGTTTCATTTTTGCTTCTCGTGCAATTTGGATATCTGATTTTGACATAAATCTAATTACTTATTAATGAGCAGAATTACTATCCTTTTTTGTCACGTATTTAAACATCTAAAAAATATATATAAAAAAAATTAGCAAAAACTTATATTTAATTTTATAAAACTTACGGATGCAGAAATATTCAGTATTTAGTCTAATCAAAAATGCTTTCTCCAATCACCAAAATTGGGAAGTTGCTTGGAAAGATCCAACTCCAAAAAGTGAATATGATGTAGTCATCATTGGAGGCGGAGGACACGGTCTTGCTACTGCATATTATTTAGCAAAAGAACATAATATTAGAAATGTAGCTATCATTGAGAAAGGCTGGATTGGTGGTGGAAATGTTGGTCGAAATACAACGATTATAAGATCAAATTTTATGTACGATGCTAATGCAAGATTTAATGAATTTGGAATGGATTTATGGAGAAACTTAAGTCAAGAACTGAACTTTAATGTAATGTTTTCTCCAAGGGGAATAATAAACTTAGCCCACTCAGATGCTCAAATGAACGCATATGCTCGTAGAGGAAACTCTATGAGATTGAATGGAATAGATGCAAAGTTATTGGATAGAGACGATGTTAAAAAATTAATTCCAATGGCTGACTTTAGTGATGAAGTGCGTTTCCCAATTTTTGGAGGCTTAATGCAACCAAGTGCTGGTACCGCAAGACATGATGCTGTTGCTTGGGGTTATGCACGTCAAGCAGATGATATGGGCGTAGATATAATTCAACATTGTGAGGTCACTGGTTTTGATGTTGTTAATGGAAAGATAAAAGGAATTAGAACGTCAAGAGGAGATATCAAAGCAAAAAAAGTTGGATTATGTGTTGCAGGTAGCACAAATATACTAGCTGAAAAATTAAATATGACACTGCCAATAGAAACTCATGTACTGCAAGCTTGTGTTTCAGAACCTGTAAAACCATTATTAGACGGAGTAGTAACTTTTGGAGCAGGCCACTTTTATATAAGTCAATCAGATAAAGGTGAGATGGTAATGGGAGGTGATCTTGATGGATATAATAGTTATGCTCAAAGAGGTAACTTGCCAACCATACAACATGTATTGACAGGTGGCTTAGCTTTGTTTCCATTTTTAAGTAGATTAAAAATGTTAAGGACATGGGGAGGGATTATGGATATGTCTATGGATGGTTCTCCAATAATTGATAAAACTCATATTGAAGGTTTATATTTAAACTGCGGATGGTGTTATGGGGGTTTTAAATCAACCCCTGTCTCAGGTTGGACATTTGCTCATACAATTGCACAAGATCAAGTTCATGAATTAAATTCAGAATTAAGATTAAATAGATTTTCTACAGGCCATCTTTTAGATGAAAAAGGTTTAGGAACCAAAACCTGGATTGGTTAAAAAATGTTATACATCAAATGTCCTTATTGCGGTTTAAGAGCACAAAAAGAATTTTCATATGGAGGTGATGCAACTGTAAAAAGACCTAATATAAATGAAGAAGTATCAAGCGAGGATTGGGATAATTTTGTTTATATGAGAAAAAGTCCAAGAGGGAAACATATAGAGTTATGGCAACATATAGCTGGATGTAGACAATGGATTAAGGTGCAAAGAGACACCGCTACGCATGAAATTTTCCAAACAGCAAAAGTCACAGAAGAAATAAGATGAGCCAACCATTTAGATTAAATAAAGAGGGATTAATTAATCGAAAAAAAAAAATATCTTTTACATTTAATGGTAAAAAATTATTTGGATATGAGGGTGATACAATTGCATCTGCTTTAATAGCAAATGGAATACACTTAGTTGGTAGAAGTTTTAAGTATCATAGACCAAGAGGTTTTTTTGGTGCAGGAGTAGAGGAGCCAAATGCAAAACTACAAGTAGAATTCAACGGTCATTCAGAGCCAAATGTTAATGCAACAGAAATGGAACTCGTCGAAGGTTTGTCTGCAACGAGCCAAAATTGTTGGCCATCAGTTAATTTTGATATTGGTGCAATTAATAATTTTTTAAAAATGTTTTTCCCTGCTGGGTTTTATTACAAAACATTCATGTGGCCTAAAAGTTTCTGGTATAAAATTTACGAACCTTTCATTAGAAAAGCCGCAGGTTTAGGGGTTGCTTCAATAGAAAAAGATAAAGAAAGATATGAACATAAATTTGAGTATTGCGATTTGTTAGTTACTGGATCCGGACCCTCAGGATTAGCAAGCGCTTATGCTGCTGCAAAAAATGGAGCAAAAGTAATTTTAGCTGAGGATAAACCAAGATTTGGAGGAACACTTTTAACTGATGACGTAAGCATCGATAATTTATCAGGAAAAGATTGGGCAGAAAAAATAATTACTGAATTAAAATCTATGCCTAATGTCACTGTAAAAAATAGATCTCAAGTTTTTGGTTACTATGATCATAATATGCTGGTCATGTTTGAGAGAGTCAGTGATCATTTAGAGAAAAAATCAAAATTTACTCCAAGACAAAGACTTTGGTATATTAGAGCCAAAGAAACAATTTTATCAACGGGTTCAATTGAAAGACCAATTGTGTTTGGCAACAATGATACTCCAGGAATTTTTTTATCAGCAGCTGCAAAAGAATATATGAAAGTCTACGGAGTATTAGTTGGAAAGAAACCTTTAATATTTACAAATAACGATAGTGCATATGAAACAGCTTTAGAATTCAAAAAAAATAACGTTGAACCAATTATATTAGATACAAGAGAAGAACATTCATCAGAATTAATCGATGAAGCTAAATCAAAGGGAATTGATATAAGATTTTCACATGGTGTTATTGTCGCTAATGGATACAAAAAAGTTAAATCTGCAAAAATTGGCAAACTGAATAAAGATAAAAATTCTTTTGAGAAAATAGAAACTGTAGATTGTGATTGTATTTGTGTATCTGGATTTTGGACACCATCTGTTCATTTAGCATCACAATCAGGAAATAAACTTAAGTATGAAGAAAAAATTGATGCATTTATTCCCGATAAGAAAAAACAACATGAGACATCAGTCGGTGCAGCAAATGGATCATTTACATTAGAAGAAAGTTTAAAACATGGTTTTGAAAATGGTTCAAATCTTTCCGCAAAAATAACAGAGACTAAAACAGAAATCTCAATTCCAAATGTAAATGAAAAGAAATATGGAGCTCATGATAAATTTTGGTGTATGCCGTTACCTAAAAATGAAAATCCAAAAAGATTTGTTGACTTTCAAAATGATGTATCTGTCTCTGATATAGAAATCGCACTAAGAGAAGGTTATAGATCAATAGAGCACGTCAAAAGATATACAACTCTTGGAATGGCAACAGATCAAGGCCGTACAAGTAATTTAAATGGTCTTCAGTTGGTATCTAATATAGAAAATAAAATAGTTCCTGAAGTGGGACACACAACATTTAGACCACCTTTCACACCAATTACAATCGGGACAATAGTTGGTCGAGAAGTTGGTATGGAATATATGCCGACTAGAAAAACTCCAATGCATGAATGGCATGAGAAAAATAATGCTGTATTTGTTGATGCAGGTGCTTGGAAAAGACCTCGATATTATAAGCAAGGAAGTGAAACTTTATTTGAAGCTTCAAAGAGAGAGGCAAAAAATGTTAGAGAAAATGTTGGTATATGCGATGTAACAACATTAGGAAAAATTGATATTAAAGGTCCAGACGCAGCAGAATTTTTAAATAGAGTTTATACAAATGCTTGGATGAAATTACCTGTTGGAAAAGCAAGATATGGATTAATGCTCAGAGAAGATGGAATTGTCATGGACGATGGAACAACAACAAGAATTTCAGAAAATCATTATCATATGACTACTACAACAGCACAAGCCGCAAATGTTTTATCTCACTTAGAATATTATCTTCAAATTGTTTGGCCAGAATTAAACGTAAATGTTGTTTCTACAACTGAGCAATGGGCAGGAGCTGCAATTGCTGGACCTAAATCTAGAGACATGTTGTCAAAATTATATCCAGAGTTAGATGTTTCAAATGATGCTTTGCCTTTTATGGGCTATAAAGAAGCAGAATTTTTTGGTGTTCCATCAAGAATTTTTAGAATTTCATTTTCTGGTGAGCTTGCATATGAGATTAATGTCAAATCAGATCATGGCATGTTTATGTGGGAGAAAATGATGGAAGTAGGAAAAGAATTTGGAAATCAGCCTTATGGTACTGAAGCTTTATCAACATTAAGAATAGAAATGGGACACGTTGCAGGACCAGAATTAGATGGCCGAACAATCCCATCAGATGTTTCACTAAATGGATTAGTTTCAAAGAAAAAAGATTTTATTGGTAAAAATTCTTTAGGAAGAGAAGCATTTAACGTTGAAAGCAGACAAAAAATTGTTGGACTTATTCCAATTGATAGAAAGTCTAGTATTCCTGAAGGATCTCATATCGTCCAAGATCAGAATGCAAAATTACCTAATCCTAAGCTTGGTCACGTTTCTTCTTCTTGTTGGAGTGTAGAAAATAATAATCCATTTTCTCTAGCAATTATGAAAGATGGAAAAAATATGATTGGCAAAAAGTTTTTTGCGGTATCACCATTAAAAAATAAATCAATTGAAGTAGAAGTTATATCTTCACACTATGTTGACCCAGAGGGAAAAAGAGTTAGATCATGAAAAATGTTTCTGCACTAGAAAATATTCATAAACATGGATTGTTTGGTAATCACGATAGCAAAGATGAGCTAATAAATATTAGAGAAATCAAAGATGTTTTGATTTATCAAATTGTTAAATATAAAAAATCTTCAATTAGTATCGATAAAATAAAAATAGATAATTTAAATTTACCTCAGACTCTTTTGGTATCTTCAAATCATAATACAAGAATTTTATGGATGGGACCTGATAATTGGTTAGTCGTTTCTACGAATAAAGAAATAGAAAAATCTATTTTAGAAAACCTAAGTCATGATGATTTTGCATTAACTGATCTATCTCATTCAAGAACAATACTTGAATTAGAAGGTTCTTTGGTAGATGAAGTATTGAAAAAAGGTTGTCCATTAAATTTAGATGGTCTTGATGAAGGAAAATGTTCTAATTCTGCTTTTCATGCAATTACAATAACTATTGATTTTATTAGTTCAAATCCAAGAAAAGTAAGAATATTTGCTTTAAGAAGTTTTGGTGAATCTCTTTATCATTCAGTAACTGATGCTTGTTTAGAATTTGGCTATAAAGCTGAATAAAAATTATTCTGAAGTTTTAAATTTAGTTTTTTGAATAATAACAACAAACACAATTGGAATTATTAAAGTTATTAGTGTTACTGTTATCAGCAAAATACCTAGATCTGAATAATCAGCGGTAGTAAGAATAGCGTTTGTTACCTTATCTTTTACCTCTCTAGTAATAATATAAATTTCATTTAAATATTTAGTCCCCAAAGCACTTGCTGATAAAGCAAGATTTGTAAAAGATGCGAATACTGCAAAGAAAGTTGCTTTTAAGTGCGAAGGCGCATTTTTAGCAATCCATGCAAGTAAAGGTATCATTGAGACTTGTCCCAAAGGTGACTCGAGTGCAGTATTTAATATTGCAATAAACTTGGCATCAACAACTCCATTAGTAATTGATGATGTCCAATTGTGAAATCCATAATACATTCCTACACTTGGTAAAAATAAAATTGCACCTGCAACAGATAAAATCACAATTATTCTAGCTATTGAGTTGTTTGCCATAAATGGTCTTAATAAGATAATACCCACAAGCGTTAAAACAGAGGCTATAAGAGATAATACAGAAAAAAATTGTTCATTGAATTCAAGAACATCAATTTCAAACCAAGATAAACCTGGACCAGGTCCTGGCATTGCTCTAAAAATAAAAATTATTATTGCTGTTCCTACAACAGTAAGTCTTAAATCTTGAGGAAGTTCTTTAACTAATTTATTCATTAAAAATAGAATAATTGCCATTGAACCTACGAAAACAATTTCTTGAGCAAAAGGCACTTTGAATGATCCAATACCTAAAGTGAAAATAACAAAAACCAAGCTTCCACCTAATATCCACCAGTTTACTTCAGTTTTTTCTGAAGGGGCATAATCTTGGTCACCCTCTAAACCTTGTTCAATAAGTTTTCTTTTCTTTTGATTTTTTAGATATGAGGCAAGAAATATTCCTAGTACAGATACAATTGGAATAATTAAAGCATATATATAAATTGAACCGTATAAACTTATCTTATCTGCCTGTTCAAGTTCGTCTACTCCTTTAAAGAGAATAACGTTAGCTAAAGCAACTAAAACAGTTCCACCAATTATTGCAAATCTTCCAAGAGTTTGCATTGTTGTATGCATAAGCTTGATTTCATCTCTTGAAAATTTATTTCCACTGTCATCAACTAAAGGAACAGCCTCTACAGTCATAGCATCAGCCACAACATCTTGAACAACATAACCAATCGGAGCAAGTAAAACACTGATCACAAACCATGTTTCTACTGAAAGAATTGATGACATCCACTCAGTATGAATTATTAAACCGTACATTATAATTAAACTTAATGAGATTAAGGATGCTCCAACAAAAACCATGTAATTTTTTTTATTCCAGATTAGATCAACAAGATGACCTAAAGGCATCTTCAATGCCCATGGAATTCCAGCCCAAAAACCCAGTCCAGCAAGAAAAGCAGCAGATAAGTTTAGATAGTCTTTAACAAAAAAAGTTCCAACAATACCTGTTAGTCCTGAAATACCAGCAGCAAGATAAATCATCAATGGTGGTAGATAGGTCCACTTAAACTGTCTTCCTAAATCTATTAAAGTACTATCTATAAATCTCAAAATTTTATCACTCATAAATTATTCTGTTAAATTTAATAATATTAATCCATTTTGTTTAGTTTCTTTACACCAAAGTTCATAATTTTCACAAACTCTCCACAAATGATCAAATGCTCTTTGAGATAATTCCAAAGGAAAGTGACTTTTTGCATAATATAATTTTGGGATTTTCATTAATTGTTTAATCATAGTATCTTTTTGTATTTGTAAAAGTCTTATAGTTTCTTGATTAATCTTTTTTTTTGTAGATTTATCTACGTAGTCATTGCTCTCAAGTTCTTTAAACCATTTATCATGAAAATTTCCTGAACTAATTTCATTATAATCATCTGATGCAATAAATATTTCAAAAGCTTGAATATTAGTTAAATTAGGGTTCTTAATTTTGATTTCATATATCTTTTGATAAATGATTTCGGCAACATATAATACAAATGGTCTCGATTTATCAGTTTCCAAACTAAACTCCTCAAATATCTACTGAATAATAGCATGAATTAGGATCATCTTTATAGTGCGCAAAAGGCCCACACTCTTTAAAACCAAAACTTTTAAAAAGTTTTCTAGCGGGTGCAAAAAAATCACCTGCACCAGTTTCGACACTTAGTTTAGTAATTCCTATTTGTTTAGATTTTTCAATAAGATGTGAAATTATTTTTCCACCATATTTTTTATTTCTAAATTTATCTGAAACTCTTATAGATTTAAATTCTCCATGCGTTTCATCAAATAATTTTAAAGCTCCACAACCAATTAATTCATTATTTTCCCATAAACTCCAGAATTTTATACTTGGATCCTTTAATCCAGGAATATCTAATACATGAGAACTCCCCTCAGGAGAAACTGATCTCAATTCAATAAAATGCTTAGTTAGCAACTCATTTACCTGCGGATCATCAAAATTATTTTCTATTGATTTCATAGTTTTGAAAAACATATAATCTAAATTTAGATTAAACCAAGAAAATTAAATATGTGTGGAAGATACGTAATAACTAGCCCTGTTACAAAAACAAAAAAACTTGTTAAGTCAGCTATACAAGTTGAAGATACTGAAAATTATAATGCACATCCATTTCAAAAATTACCTGTAATTAAAAAATATAATAATGGAAATACTCTAGAAAATTTAAAGTGGGGAGTAGTACCTAGCTGGGCTAAGCAAAAAGATTTTAAACCTTTAATAAATGCAAGACTAGAAACTATAGATGAAAAAGTTTCTTTCAAAAAATTAATTCGACTACATAGATGTGTAGCTGTAGCAGATGGTTTTTATGAGTGGAAAAGAGAAAAAGAAAATAAAACACCTTATTATTTTTTAAGAGAGGATAAAAAGCTTATGTATTTAGCGGCTATTTATGACAATGATCAATTTTGTTTAATAACCGAGGACGCAGATGAAAATATTAAAGAAATACACCATAGACAACCTGTTATAATTAATGAAAATGATGTTAATAGATATTTAAATCTTGAATTAACAGGATCGAGTTTTCTTAAAGAGTGTAAAAAAACAAAATTAAACTTTCATGAAGTTTCAAAGGAAGTTAATAAACCTACAAACAATAATATTTCTTTGATACAAACTATATCTTAAAACTATTTTTCTATAGTTGTTAAATGTCCCATTTTTCTTTTAGCTTTAACTTCTTTTTTTAAATAATCATAAAAAAATTCATTTTCTTTAAATTTTTTATTTTTATAATCTAATATATCCTCACCAATCAAATTAAGCATTTTTGCATTATAAATTTTTTTTGTTTCTAATTTTTCAAGTCCACATACAGCTCTGATATGATTTTCAAATTGGCTAATGTTGTGTGAATTTATAGTTAGGTGTCCAGAATTATGTACTCTCGGCGCAACTTCATTAGCATATAAATTATTATTTTTATCTATAAAGAATTCAACGCACATAGTACCAATATAATCAAGCTCTTCAGCCACTGTTTTTGCCCAGTCCAATGCTTTATTTTTAATTTCATCACTTATATCAGCGGGAATTTTGGAGTGTTTTAAAATCTGGTCTTCATGATAATTTTCAATTGGATCATAAATTTCATATTTTTGATGACCAAATCTTGTAACCACCACTGAGATTTCTTTTTTTAAATTTACTATCTTTTCCAAGATGTAGCCTTTTGAAAAATCAAAATCTTCATTTAAATCATTTGCATTATTTATTTTATATTGGCCCTTTCCATCATAACCAAGTGTACAAGTTTTCAATAAACCAGGTATTAATCTATCGTTTATTTTTATATCATCTAAATCGTTAATACTTACAAACTGTGTTGTAGTTATATTGTTTTTATTCAAAAACTCTTTTTCAGTCATTCTATTTTGAATTAATTTATTTATTTCGGGGCTTGGTAATACAGATTTGGTTTCATTAATTTTTTTCAATATATCATATGGGATATTTTCAAACTCATAAGTAACAAGATCAACTTTTTCTAAAAAGTTATTGATGATATTTATGTCTTGGTAATCTCCATAAATAAATTCATCTGCAAAATTAATTGCGGGTGCATCTTTATCATCTGATAAAATAACTGTTTTAATATTAAGTTTTTTTGCAGCAGATGCTAATAGACTTCCTAATTGTCCACCACCTATTATTCCTAGATCAGGTTTAGACATTAATTACTTTGGTTTTTTTTTTACTTTTGATGTTTGTTTTTTTCGCCAATTTAAAAGTGTTTTTTTTACATTGTTATCATACGTAGCTATAATTGAAGCAGCATATAAACCAGCATTGATTGCACCATCTTCTCCAATAGCAACTGTACCAACAGGAATTCCTTTTGGCATTTGAGCAATTGATAGTAGGCTATCTAAACCTTTTAACTTTTTACTTTCAATGGGAACACCTATTACTGGAATTCTAGTTATTGCAGCAATCATACCAGGTAAATGTGCTGATCCTCCGGCTCCAGCAATAATAATAGAAATATTATTATTTTCTGCTTTCTTTGCATAGGTATAAAGTCTATCAGGCGTTCTGTGAGCAGAGACGATACTTGTCTCATAATTAACTTTTAAAATCTTAAGAACTTTTTCACAATTTTTCATTGTTTTGTAATCAGACTGACTGCCCATTACAATTGATACTTTATGTGATTTTTTTTTGTATTTCATGAAACCAATATCAATTTACAGATATTTCCCTTAAATTGCAATTTTTAGCTAAGGACAGTTTAAGTTAGTGACAATCACAATAATAATAATAGTGTATACCAAATATGAATTATCGAATTGATAATCTTCAGTATTGTAAATGGTCTAGAGAAATCTTTGAAATAAATAATAAAGCTGGATTAAATGCGGTTCACGTAACGTTAGTTTATCATGAAGACTATGATGAATTACAACAAAGAATACAAGAGTGGAATAAACATTTTGAAGAAAATGAAGATCTTATATTTCTAGGCAATAACTACAATGATATTACAAAAGCAAAAGAAGAAAACAAAACTGCAATTTTTTTTGGATTTCAAAATTGTTCACCAATTGAAGATGACATAGGCCTTATAGAAAAAGTACACTCACAAGGTTGTCGATTTATGCAATTAACTTATAACAACCAATCATTATTAGCCACTGGATGTTATGAAAAAAATGATAGTGGAGTTACTAATTTTGGAAAAGAGGCTATTAAAGAAATGAACAGAGTAGGTATCGTTGTTGACATGTCTCATTCAGCAGAAAAAAGTACACTTGATGCAATTGAAATTAGTCAAAAACCAATTGCGATCACTCATGCAAATCCAACTTTTTGGTTTGAAGCGAAAAGAAATAAATCTACAGAATTATTAAAAGTTTTATCCGATAGTGGAGGAATGTTAGGGTTATCATTGTATGCTCATCATTTAAAAGATGGAACGAAGTGTAAAATAGAAAGTTTTTGTGAAATGGTTGCAAGAACAGTTGAAATTATGGGTATTAATAATGTTGGTATAGGATCAGACTTATGTTTGAACCAACCAGACAGTGTAGTTGAGTGGATGAGAAATGGAACTTGGTCAAAATCAAAAAATTTTGGAGAAGGCAGTAAAGATAAACCTGGTTTTCCAAAACAACCAGATTGGTTTTTGGATGCAAGAGGATTTAATAATTTAAGTACAGAACTAAAAAATAAAGGTTTTCAGAAAGAAGAGATAAATAAGATACTTGGTAATAACTGGTTTAATTTTTATAAAGGAATTAATTAATGCAAGTTCCACTAAGAGATCCTAAAATTGTAATGAAACTTTCTAGACTTGGATCATTTCATCAATCTAAATTATCTTTTCTAAGATCATTTTTAAATGAGTTCAAAGATTGGAAATATAACAGAGATTTGTTTGACTTGAATGATAGGGGATATGGAGTCGCTATTTATTCATTTTCAAAAGATAAAAAAACATATTCTTTAGTTTGTTTTGCTAATGAACTTAAAGATGAGGAAAGATCTGATAGAGTAATAGCAACTAAATGGGATGCTGCATTTGCATTGTATGATGGCATTCCTTCAAAAATTGATATTGATAGACTTTCACAAAATGTTCCTAAACAAGAAGTAGGGAGACTTTCTTATAAAGAACTAACTCTCTCAAGAGCAAATAGATCAGTTAGAGCTTTTAATTATGTGGTTGAATGTTTATCAAAAGGCATCCAGCCCAATACTAATGAGCTTTCAAAAGTTGGATATTTGTACAGAACAACTGCAGTATATGGCTCAGGAAAATTTGGATTAGCAGACAGGTTTAGAATTAAAAATAGAGATGAAATAAATGGTCCTTTTAGATTGGAAATGATGTTAGTTTACCTTGTAAGACAATTCACTTTCGATCAAGTCAATCATATAGCAAAACATAAAAATCCTAAAGATGCTGTAGAATTAGACTTGGATATTTGCAGAAATTTAGGAATTGGAAATTCAACTGGATTAGGAATGGCACCATTTATTATTAACCACCCTTCATTATTAAATAATTGGATTCTCGCTAAAGAGACAGCTTTAAAAAAAATCAGAGAAATAGAAAAAGTATCAGAAGAAGAGTTTAAAATTTTTTACAATTGTTTAATAAAATCTTTAAAAAATGTAACTTCATGGAATACTGAAAGCGAATACCAAAAGAAAAAAATAAACAATTTAATTAATGATTTACAACATTTAATCAATTATTTGAAAGATAATATTGATAAATCAAATTTTTATATATTTGATAAATTATATAACTGGGCAGAGGAAAATTTATCTGAAGAAGGAGTTGAGTATTTGGTTTCTATAATGATGGAGCCATATAATGAAATAACTGATCCTTTAATTTCTAAAATGAGTTCAGACGAGGATAGTAGTTTTAATATACCTGTAGATAGAACTATAAATGACCTAAGGGAAATAATTGAAAAAAATTATTCAGATATTTTAAAAATTGATTTTTCAAAAAATGAAAATAATAAAAAATTTTGGTTCATATCAAAAAATAAAGAAGAACCTAGGATTGGAGATCGTTTTGAAGATAATGGTTCAGAACTTGAGCAGCCTACAGCTATTGCTAGAGATATAAAAAAACTTTATGAAACTATTTTTACATTAAAAAACAGCTTAAAGATTGGTAAATTTCTGTTACAGAACAATGATTTAAGACATATTGTAAGAAGAGTGTTTATAACAGAGAAATATCCATATTCTGAAATTCAAGATAACACCATCGGCTCAAAATTAGTTCCTATTGATATGTTAAGACTTAAACTATCTTTTTTTGGGGCAGTAAAGTTTGATCCAAGATCTGACAAATGGTTAAGGATTTGTATGTTTCAAGGAGCTCCATTACCAAATGAACTTAATTCATTTAATCAATATTGGATATATAACTAAAGTAATTAATGAGAAGTTATAGTGAAATCGATACAATTGTTAAACGTTCAACTAAAGCAAAAGGTTTCTCTTGGGGTGTTGCCGAAGAAATAGGAAAGAACATTAAACAACTTGAGTTATTTGGTTTACCAGGAATAAAAAACATAAACCAATATTTTAAGATTTTTAATAATGAGAAGTTTGAAAATTGCCAATCTTTTAAAAAAAGCAACAGACCTCAAAACTTTTACTGTCCGATTAAACTTGGATTAAGTTTTTTTGATCAATCAATCTCTATCCAAGAACTAAATGATATAGAAATTGAAAAAATGGCTTATCCATTGATATTTTTGCCGTTTGTCAGCAGATCTTCGGAAATAACGGGAAAGAGAATTTTTTTAAAGATAGATCAAAAAGAATTTTTATTAAATTTCAATCAATCAATTTATTCGAATTACTTAAGTAGTGAGATTGTAGAAAAAGCTGATGTAATTAAAATTCAATTCTTAGAAAATAAGAATAATTTTTCTGAAGAAGATTGGAAAGAATTAACAAAATTATCAGAAAACACATTTGTAGAAGAAACTGATGAGTTAAAACAAAAAACTGCAGGCGCAGGATTAACAGATAATGACTGATAACTTTGAATATAAATCAGACAAGTCAGATAATAATGAATTAAATGATATTTGTGATGAATGCAAAAAAGAAGATGAGACAGTAACTCAAAATTTAATACTCACAGGATATAAACTTTGTAACTCCTGCAGAACATCTAAAACTTTATTTCCGCTTTAAATATTTGTACTTATAGGTAATGAATTAATTTTTGTCATTACAAATGAAATTGTCAAAAAAGAAATAATTAAAAAAGATAAAAATATAATTCCAAATGCTTTTAGATTTGATTTTAAATTTAAAATATGTCTTGTTGCTATAATTAATGAAGCAAAAATCCAAAATTGAGTAAGAAAAATAATTAAAAGTACTAATTCTGGTGTGACAGCAAAAAATCTTATCAGTCCTGGAGCGTGTGCGTACCCAACGGCTATAAGAACTCTTTTAAATGGAATTTTTCTATCTTTATCAGGAAAAATTTTAACTCCAATTACAAAGATAAAAATTGCCCACACCAACCAAGTTAATAATGCTGTTAAACCAGATATACCAACAGATGTTTTTACAATCGTATTAGCCGCAACTGCTCCAGCAACCCCATCTAAAATCATAATTAGAATTGCAAAATAAATTCCAGCTTCTCCATAATATCTTGGAGTTCTATAAAGAGTTTTATCAAGCTTTAAAGATTTAAAAACAATATCTAAAAACTGAGCAAACATTAATTATCTTTATTTTTTTTTTGCGCCTTATACGAAACGATTAATGGGAATATTATTAGAGCAATAGCGATTATAATGCAAACAACTATGAAAAAGGTTTTCGTCATATTTAGGGGGAATTAAATTCCCCCTAAAAAAATTTTTATCACTTACTGACTACTTCTCTTGTATTTGCGTTGTAAGATTCTGTAAATGGAATATCAACTACAACTGCATCAACCGGTTCTCCAGGTTTATTAGAATATTTTTCGGGTAGATGGACTTTAAATTTCGATCCAACCTTACCTCTTGGAAAACCATTTGCATTTAGCGTGCCATCAAATGGAACGTATCCCATAGCAATATTTTTCCCTTTTTCTGGGTGATACCAAGGAGAAGTTATAAATCCCACAGGCTCACTGCCGTTTTCTGAAATTAACCAAAAATCTGGAGCATATTCTTCAATAGGTTTTCCTCCTAATTCAAGTCCAACTAATTGAAGTTTGTAAGGTTTATGACCTGCTTTTAAATCAGCTTTCATTTTCTCGAGAGCTTTTTTTCCAACATAATCACCTTTTTTGTTCCATTCACCTTTGCCAGATAAAGAAACTTGATAACCAAGATTACATTGAAATGGATTATGTTCATGATCCATATCTTGTCCCCATGAAAGAATTCCAGCTTGTATCCTTCTGTGGTGAGCAGGAGCAATGACCATTAAGTTATGTTTTTTACCTGCTTCAAGAACAGCATTCCACATATCTTCGGCATATAAAGTTGCTTCTCTTAAATATATTTCAAATCCAGACTCGCCAGAAAAACCTGTTTGAGAAATAATACAACTTCTTCCACCAACTTTTGCAGATGCCAATCCATAAAAAGGCATGTTGTCTATGTCAACTTCACTTCCACAAAGATCTTTCATTAAAGCTTTTGCTTTAGGACCTTGAATTTGTACAGGACAAGCATCTATTTCATTAATTTGAACATTAAACCTTTCATCCGCATTTACTCCTTGCAGATACAATCCAATATCACTATCTGATAAACTGAACCAAAATTCATCTTTAGATATTCTTAAAAGAATAGGATCATTTAATACTCCTCCGTATGCATTACACAAAATTACATATCTTCCTCTCATTGGAGAAATTTTTGTAGCATCTCTTGTAATTACATAATCAACAAATTTTTCTGCATCTGGTCCTTTAACTTGTATTTGTCTTTCAACTGCAACATTCCACATTGTTACATGGTTTTTAATTGCCTCGTACTCAACCATTGCACCACCATCTTCAGGTTTAACATAACCTCTTGGATGATAAATTCTGTTATAAACAGTTGCTCTCCAACATCCTGCTTTCATAGATAAATGCCAGTATGGAGATTTCCTTACTCTTGTTGATATTAGCATCTCAACTTTAGTAGGTCCGCTTTGTCTTAAATTGTATGGTACTTTTCTATCAGACTGATCTACTGATGTTGTATGTCTTAGTTTACTATAGTCAAATTCATTAGACATAGTTATTCTCCTTCAACCACTTGTTAGTTTCCTTCAAGCCGCCGAATGTATAAATGTGGAAATAATCAGTATGCGATTTAACTTTCCCAATTAAATCATTAGGGTCTTTAGGTTTCAATAAATCTAACGCCTTACTAAAATTAGATTTAAGAAAGTTAATGGAATTTTTTGCCCCTACAATATTAGCAAATTTAATTAAGCTAGATATTTTCATTGGCCCAGTTATTCCAACATGAACTGGTATTGTTTGTTTTGAGATAAAATCTATAATAGGCTGAGTATCCATTAGCCACTGTGTAACTATATAATCAGCATAAGGCTTTTTATCTATCATAGCTTTTTCTAAATCAGAGTCGGATATATCAGGACTCCCCTCGGGATGTCCAGCAATTCCAATCTTGATACCATCAAAAAACCCTGTCTCTAGCATTTGATATGAGCTATCAAATTTTCCGATCGGGTCACGACTTCCACCTATCACCAAGACCTGCTTAACACCCAAATCTTTACATCTAGAAACATAATCTTTCAGCTGATTTTCATCATTTATTGACCTTGCTGGGAAGTGAGGAACTGGATTAAATCCCTCTTTAACTAACTCTCCAGACTGTTGAGCGGTCTCTTTATAATCACCCCCAGGTAGCATTGTAACATAAACATCTTTTACCTTCGGTAACGTGCTTAAATCAGTTTTAGGACCTATTTCTAAAGAAAAATTCATAAGTAAATTCTTAATTATTTTATATTCCGTGTCTATAAAAATATTAAACAGATGAACACATTGTAACCCATTGTCATGATCTGAAAATTTAATTAAATTTAGTCATGGAAAATAAATTATCTCAAATCACAGAATTATTCTCCAAAACAAGACAACAAACTCTATCCCTGTGTGAGAATTTAGAGGCTGAGGATATGGTCATACAGCCCAGCAAAAATGTTAGTCCTCTTAAGTGGCATCTTGGTCACACCACATGGTTCTTTGAAAAATTCATCTTGTCAGAATTGGATGAAAGTTACAAACCTTTTAACAAAGATTATAATTACATATTTAATTCGTATTATAATTCTGTAGGTGAGTACAATCCTCGAAATAAGAGAGGTTCACTAAATAGACCCATCTTAAAAGATGTTGTAAAATATAGACATTATGTAACTGAAAATATTATTGATTTTTTAAAAAGAACAAAAAATAACAGAACATCATTTTTAGTTGAACTAGGTTCAAATCACGAACAACAGCATCAAGAATTAATGTTAATGGATATTAAAAATATTTTTTACAACAATCCATTGATGCCGACTTATAATTCAAACGACGAAAAACCAACTGCAAAAGAAGAAAATGAATTGACACTAGAAACTACTAAAAAATTTAAATACGGAAATAACGAGGATATTTTTTGTTACGATAACGAATTACCAGTATCAGAAACACAATTAGATCCTTTTAAAATATATTCATTTGTTACTAATGGAGAGTGGAAAGAATTTATTAATGATGGAGGATACAAAAACCACGAGTATTGGTTATCTGATGGATGGGATTTTGTAAATAATAACAAATTAGAAAAACCAATGTATTGGATAGATAATAATAATTATTTTACATTAAACGGTGTAAAAAAAATTGATAATGAAAAGCCAGTTTCTCATATAAGTTTCTATGAAGCAGATGCTTTTGCAAGATACAAAAACAAAAGATTACCGACTGAATTTGAACTAGAGTATTTTTTAAAACAATCTGAAAAAAAAGGTAATTTTTTAGAAAATAAAATTTTTCATGAAGTAGAGGAAAAGGCAGACGATGTTTATGGAAATTTATGGGCTTGGACAAGTAGTAACTACACACCTTACAAAAAATACAAACCTTATGAAGGAAATCTAGGAGAATATAATAACAAGTTCATGTGTAATCAGTTTGTTTTAAAAGGTGGCTCACATTCTACATCTATTAATCATGTCAGAGCATCTTATAGAAATTTCTTTTACCCAAGTGATACTTGGCAGTTTTGTGGTGTCAGACTAGCTGACGACATCTAGTGACTAATTTAAAATTAATAAACATAAACAATCAAATTCAAGATGATAAAAAATTAATCTTACAAGGATTATTAAATAAAAAACAAAAATATTTACTACCTAAATATTTTTATGATGAAAAAGGTTCGAAGTTATTTAATAAAATTACAAACCTCAAAGAATATTACCCAACAAATAAAGAGTTAGGAATACTAGATAACTTAGAAAAAGAAATAAGAAAGAAATTACCAATTAATTCAACAATTGTAGAATTTGGTAGTGGCTCGAATAAAAAAATTAATAAATTTATAAAATTATTAAGTGAACCTAAAGAATACATTCCTATAGATATTAGCAAGGAATATTTGTTTAAAAATGCATCAATAATTGCAAAAAAATTCTCAGATTTAAAAGTAACGGCAATATGTGCAGACTTTAGTCAGACAAACAGATTAAATAAAATTTTAAAAAATAAAAAAAAAATAGTCAGTTTTTTTCCAGGATCGACCATAGGAAATTATTTACCTAAAAATGCAAAAAAAATACTAAAAAATTTTTCAAAAATTATAGGCAAAAATTCTTATTTAGTAATTGGGGTTGATTTAATCAAAAATAAGAAGACCCTTGAAAATGCTTACAATGATAAATCGGGAGTTACAGCTAAATTTAATAAAAATATATTAAATGTAGTAAACAAAATTTGTAATTCAAATTTTCAAACTAAGAATTTTGATCATAAAGCATTTTACAATTTAAAAAAAAATAGAATTGAAATGCATCTTATTTCAAAAAAAAATTTAACGTTAAAAATTAATAAAAAAAATATAAAATTTATTAAAGACGAAAGCATTCATACTGAAAATTCTCACAAATATTCAAAAAATAACTTTGTTAAATTAGTTAATAAATCAGGCTTTAAAGTCTTAAAATATTTTACAGATAAAAAAAATTATTTTGGAGTTTTTTTATTAAAAGTGAAGTAAGTTTTATTATGGCTCAAAAAGACGTAGGTAACAAAATTCCCATCTATAAGCTAAAAGACACTGATGAAGTAATGAAATATTATGATGAGTGGGGAGATGGTAATAAATATGACAAAGATATGGTTGATTGGAATTACACAGGACCAAAAGAAACAACAAAAGTATTTTCAGAATTCCAAAAAAACAAAGATGCAAAAATTTATGATGCTGGTTGTGGAACTGGATTGGTGGGTGTTGAATTAAAAAAATATGGTTTTAAAAATTTTCATGGGGCAGATCTTTCAAAAAAGTTATTAGAATTAGTACCAAATGATCTTTATAAAAAGCTTGAACAAGTAGACTTGAATCAACCCATTAATAAAAAAGATGATGAATATGACTCTGTTATGTGTGTTGGTACATTTACTTTTGGACATGTAAAGCCACCAGCTTTGGAGGAATTTATCAGGATTACAAAGAATGATGGATTTATCTGTTTTACTATTAATGAGGGAATACATGAAGAATATGGTTTTGATAAAAAAATTGAACAACTTAAAGAGCAAAATAAATGGAAAGAAATAAAATTTTTTAAATCAGATTACATTGCGAGCAAAGACGTAAATGCTTGGTTAGGGTTATATCAAGTGATAAAATAAACCATGTCAGAAATTTACAATATTATAGATAAACAAAAGTTAGATATTGTATCTAAACCAATTAGCGAAGCTCATGGTTTACCAAATGAATGTTACATCAGTAAAGAATATACTTTAATTGAAAGAAAAAAATTATTTGAAGATAAGTGGATCGTCATTGGAGTTGGAAGTTCTATTCCAGATGAAGGCGATGTGAAACCAATTGATTTACTTGGAATACCCTTACTTATTGTTAGAACGAAAAATAAAGAAATAAAAGTTTTTCATAATATTTGCAGTCATAGAGGAGTCAAATTAGTAAAAGAAGCTGGCAAAATTAGAAATGTTATGAGGTGCTCATATCATTCATGGTCTTATGACTTAGAGGGAAAATTAATTGCTACACCTCATATAGGAGGCATGAATATTCATCAAATACCTGGATTTGATAAATCAAAAAGTAATTTAAAAGAGATAAGATCATATATTTGGTTAGATCTAATTATGATTAATATTAACAACAATGAAATGTCATTTGAGGATTACATTAGTCCTTTAAGTGAAAGATGGGAAAAATTTTGGCCATTGAAAGATAGAGAATTAATTTATCATGCAAATGACTATGGTTATTTTAAATTAGATGCAAAATGTAATTGGAAATTTGCAATTGAAAATTATTGTGAAAGCTATCATTTGCCTTGGGTTCATCCAGGATTAAATTCTTATTCAAAGTTAGAAGATCACTATCATATACAAGGACTGCCAAATCGTTTCGCTGGACAAGGAACTGTGGTTTATAATCCAAGTTTTGAAGGAAAAGAAAAGTTTCCTTGCTTTCCTAATTGGCCTAAAGAAAAAGAAAATATAGCTGAGTATGTAGCGTTATTCCCAAACGTAATGTTGGGAATTCACAAAGATCATTATTATGCTTATTGGTTAGAGCCAATCAATCATGAGTTTACAATAGAACATATGGAAATTTATTATGTAGGAGATGAGGCGGCAACTTCAACAAAATATAAATCTCTAAGACAAAAAAATCACAAACAATGGGAAGATATTCAAAAAGAAGATGTAGATATAATTCAAAGTATGCAAATAGGAAGAAATTCTCCAGCTTATAATGGTGGTAATTTTTCACCAAACATGGACAATCCAACACATCATTTTCATAAGTGGGTTGCTGGTAATTTAATTTAAAGTTAAAACCTAAATATGAAAATTATATTAATCATGGGACTTCCAGGTGCTGGAAAAACTACATTAGCTGAAGAATTAGCACCACTATTAAATGCAAAAAGATTAAATGCAGATGAAGTAAGAAAAGCTGCAAACGATTGGGATTTTTCAGAAGAGGGAAGAACAAGACAAGCAAAAAGAATGGCTGACTTTGCATTAAAATTAAAAGATGAAGGAAATTATGTAATTGCAGATTTTATTTGTCCAACTCCAAAGGCAAGAAGTTTATTTCCTGCAGATTATGTAGTTTGGGTAGATACAATAAAAGAAGGTAGATTTGATGACACTAATAAAATGTTTGTTAAACCAGAAAAATATAATTTTCATGTTACCACACAAGATGCTAAGTCTTGGGCACCAAAGATTTTAAAGGAGATAAAAAAATGACGTATCAATGGGATAACAAAAAACCAACAGCTCAAATGTTAGGAAGATGGCAACCATTTCATGATGGTCACTATACTCTATTTAAGGAAATTATAAAAAAAACAGGACAAGTATGTATTCAAATTAGAGATGTACAAGGTGTTGATGATAATCCATTTGATTTTGAAACAGTTAAGAAAAATATTGAAGAAAAACTTAATCCAGAGTTTGAGGGCAGGTTCAAAATTATGCTTGTCCCTAATATTACAAATATTTGTTATGGAAGAGGTGTTGGATATAAAATTGAAGAAATAGTTTTGTCTGAAGAAATTCAAAAAATTTCAGCAACTAAAATTAGAGCCAAGATGAGAGAAGAAGGTAAATTAAAATAAGTGACTGTAAAAATAAATAAAGTATCACCAGGCGTTAAAAGAGTTTTAATTAATGATCCAAAAACTTATAATTCATTATCCTACAAAACTCTTTCATCTTTATTAAAGGCATTCAAAAAATTAGATAACGACAAAGAGACTAGAGTTATTATTTTAGAAGGGGCTGGCAAAGGATTTAGTGCAGGTCATAATTTAAAAGAGGTGAGAGGTATAAAAAATGGATCTAATCATCTAAAACTTTTTAAACTTTGTTCAAAACTTATGATGCAAATTGTGGAGGGAAACAAACCAGTGATAGCAAAAGTACATGGAGCAGCTTATGCAGCAGGATGTCAATTAGCAGCCAGTTGTGATCTTGCATATAGTACAAACTCAGCAACATTTGCTACACCTGGAGTAAAAATTGGTTTATTTTGTAGTACTCCAATGGTAGCTGTCAGCCGAAAAATAAGCAGAAAAAGAATGATGGAAATGCTACTTACTGGAGATCCAATTAGTGCAAAATATGCAAAGGAAATTGGATTAATTAATGATCATTACAGCCCAAAAACTTTGAATAAAAAAGTTTTAGATATTGCAAAAAAAATATCTTCAAAATCAAATTTAACTATCAAAATAGGTAAAAAGGGTTTTTATAAACAATTAGAAATGCCCCTTAACAAAGCTTATGATTATACAAGTAAGATGATGACACTTAATATGTCATCTTATGATGCCAAAGAGGGTATAAGCGCATTTATCGAAAAAAGAAATCCAAGTTGGAAAAACAAATAACCATTAAGTTGAAGTCACTTAAAAAAAAGATTAAGTTGTAATCAAAGGAGAAAATCAATCATGGATGGATGCTGTGGCCCTGGATATGCTAGTCCTGCAGAAGCAATAAAAGCACCAAAAGAAAAGCTTTTATATACTATAGCTATTTACACAGGGACAGGAATACAAAAACCAGATTATTTAGCAACTGTTGATGTTGATCCTAAAAGCCCTACATATTCTAAAGTGATTCACAGACTTGAAATGCCAGGTATTGGTGATGAATTGCACCATATGGGATGGAATGCATGCTCTTCTTGTCATGGTGACTCAAACATGAGCAGAAAATATTTATTAGTTCCAGGTGTTAGATCAAATAATATTTATGTTGTTGATACTGCATCTGATCCTAGATCTCCAAAAATACATAAAGTAGTAGATGGATCTGAAATCAAGAAAAAAACTAATTTATCAGGACCACACACAGTTCATTGCCTAGGTTCTGAAATTATCATTTCTTTTCTTGGAGACGCTCGAGGAGAAGCGCCAGGAGGGTATTTACATTTAAATAAGGATTTTGAAATTGTCGGTAGATGGGAAAATTCAATGGGGGACATACCTTTTAGTTATGACTTCTGGTACCAACCAAGACATAATGTGATGGTTAGTTCTGAATGGGCTGCACCAAATACTTTCATGCCTGGATTTGATTTAGAGGAAGTTGGTCATTTGAAATATGGTAGACGGCTTCATGTTTGGGATTTTAAAAAAAAAGAGCCAGTTCAAACAATGTATTTAGGTGAAGATGGTTTAATACCATTAGAAGTTAAATTTATGCATAATCCTGACAGTAGTCATGGATTTTGCGGTGCAGCGCTAAGCGCAAATGTAATTCATTTTTGGAAATCAAAAGAGGGAAAATGGGAATGGGAAAAAATAATTGATGTTGAAAATGAACCACATCCTGATTGGCCAATCCCTGTACCTGGAGTTATGTCAGCGATATTAGTTTCAATGGATGATAAATATCTCTATATAAATAATTGGCTTCATGGAGATATGAGGCAATATGATATTTCAGATCCGCACAAACCTAAATTAACAGGTCAAGTTTGGATGGGTGGATTGTTAGGAAAGGCTCCAGAAGTAAATGGTGTTAAAATTGCTGGTGGACCTCAAATGTATCAATTATCCTTAGATGGTAAAAGAATGTATGTAACAACATCATTATTTTCTACATGGGATAATCAATTTTATCCTGAAATTAGAAAGCAGGGTGGAGCAATGATTATGATTGATTGTGATGTTGAAAATGGTGGGATGAAAATTAATAAAGATTTTATTGTTGATTTTGGTAAAGAGCCAAATGGACCTAGTAGGTGCCATGAAAGTAGATATCCAGGTGGAGATTGCACAAGCGACATCTGGCTATGACAAAAATTACAATCTCAAACAGAAATAACAGTGCATTTGAAGTCAGTGGAAAAAAACCTTTATTAAATGAATTAAGAGATCAAGGTGTCGATCTTCCATACGGATGTCAGTATGGAGGATGTATTACATGTGCAGCTAAACTAATTAATGGAGAAGTAGATCAACGTTCTCAAGTTGCTTTAAATAATAGACAAATAAATGATGGATATATTATTTTATGTGTTGCTAAAGCAAAAACAGATTGCACAATTGAGATAGGAGTTGAAAGTCATGATAAATTGTACCGAAATCCTTTCCTTGACCCTTTAGAACCTCATGAATTAAAAGCAGATATCGCAAGTAAAAAGCAAGAAAAAAAATAAAGATGAACCACAACGAACCTTATAGCGCTGAATATTTAAAAGATATTTTAAGTTCAGTTAAGACAATTGCTATGGTTGGTGCTAGCCCAGATAAAACTAAATTTAGTTATGGTGTATTACGAGTTTTGCATGAAACTGGTTATGACATGATACCTGTAAATCCTAAACCAGGTATAAAAGAAATTAGAAATTTAAAAGTTTATCCAAATTTATCTGCAATAGATAGACCTGTTGATATGGTCGAAGTATTTAGAAAATCCGAGGACCTCTATGGTATTGCAGAAGAGGCAATATCAATTGGAGCAAAAGTATTATGGGGACAAATTGGTGTAATTAATCATGATGCAGCAAAAATTGCTGAAGATGCAGGTTTAAAAGTAGTTATGAATAGATGTCCAAAAATTGAACTCTTCAGACCATTTTGGAAACCGCGACTAGATCTAAAAATTTAAATTAAATTATGGACACAACACTTGTAGATGAAAAGATAAAAGAACTTTATTTAAGTTATCGGACGATAGCCATTGTTGGAGCAAGCCCAGACTCAAAAAAAACTTCCAATATAATAATGAAATATTTAAGAAATACAGGTTACAAAGTTTTTCCTGTTAATCCAGTAACAGATAATAAAATTATACATGGAGAACCAGTTTATAAAAAACTAACTGATATAAAAGATCATGTTGGAATTGTTAATGTTTTTAGACCTAGTGAAGAGGCTGAGGAAATAGCAAAACAAACAATAGAAATTGGTGCAAATGTATTATGGTTGCAATTAGGAATTCACAACGAAAATGCAGCTAAATTAGTATCTCAAAATAAAATTTATTATATCTCTAATAAATGTATTAAAAACGAATACGATAGATTATTCAAAACTATATAATATCAAATTATTAAGTGTGATATTAAGACCTTTTATTTCATTTTAAATTTAAGATAAATTTAAAATATGAAATTCAAAATTTTATTTTTTTTAATTACATTTTTTTATTTTAATTCTTCATTTGCCGATGTTTTAAAACCAAGTGTGAATATAGATCCAAAACAAGTTGTTTTAATTCAATTAAAGGCGTTAATGAAAAATGACAGTCCATATAAAGATAGAGGGATTGAGCAAACATGGGAATTTGCACATCCAAATAATCAAAGGATGACAGGTCCATTAGATAGATTTAAAAGAATGTTAAAAGGGGCTTCATACTCGATGCTGATTGATCACAAAGAAAATACAGTAACTGAAATTTACAAATCAAGTACAATGGCAACTTATGAAGTTGTTGTCTTGGATAAGGACAAACAATATTTTAAATTTAAATGGAAAGTTGAAAAGAATAATAAAGAAGGCAATCTTTTAGATTGCTGGCTAACAACAGCGGTTTCACAACCAATACCAATGGGATCATCAATATAATGAAAAAGCCTCCAATGTATATTAGGTATGCAATTCTAATGTTTATATTATGCTTTCCAACAATTTCATCCACTCAACTTGGGTGGTATTTTTGGGGAAGTGAAGTTGGGATTAATATTGGCATGGTAGTAGGTACAATTTCCGTTATAGTTGCCGCTTATTTAATGTTCAGAATGGGCTGGCGTGACGCAGATGATGAATAATAGAATTTTGTTTCGTTAGTAATTAAAATTTAGTAGGAATCTGAGAATGAAATCCAAAGCAAAAGTTGTTGTAGTTGGTGGTGGAGTAGTAGGGGTTAGCGCACTCTATCACTTAGCAAAAAAAGGTTGGTCAGATGTTGCTTTAATTGAAAGAAAAGAACTAACATCAGGCTCAACTTGGCATGCAGCGGGCTTATTACCACTATTTAATATGAGTTATTCTGTAGGACAACTTCATAAGTATGCTGTCAATTTATATAAAACTTTAGAGGAAGAGACAGGTAAAAATGTAGGTTTCAGCGTTGTATCAAATATTAGATTAGCAAGCACTAAAGATAGAATGGATGAATACTTTCAATACGCCGGTGTTGCTCAAACAATAGGTGTTGATGTAAAATTTTTAACTCCAGACCAAGTTAAGGAAATCTGGCCATTATGTAATACATCAGATTTAGTAGGTGCAATACAACACCCTGAAGATGGATATATTCAACCAGCAGATTTAACACAAGCTCTTGCTACAGGTGCAAGAAATAGAGGAGCAGAAATTTATAGAAATACAAATGTTGTTGGAATGAAACAAACCAAAGATGGTTGGGTTGTTGAAACAGATAAAGGATCTATAGAGTGTGAACATATTATTTCTTGTTCAGGAAATTTTGCAAGACAAACTGGAAAGATGGTTGGTTTAGATATTCCAGTAATCCCAGTAGAACATCAATACATTGTTACTGAACCTCATCCAGAAATTCAAAAAAGAAAAAAAGATGGATTACCAGAGATGGGAGTTTTAAGAGATAGTGATAGCAGATGGTACATGAGAGAAGAAGCAGGTGGATTAATTTTAGGACCATATGAAGATGGAGCACCAGCTTGTTATGTAGATGGACCTTCAAAAGATTCTGAATATGAATTATTTCAGGAAGATTTGGATAGATTGGCTCCACACATTGAAGGTGCAATACATAGAGTACCTGCATTTGGAGAAGTAGGAGTTAAGAAAGTTTATAATGGTGCAATTTGTTACACTCCAGATGGTAACCCAATTGTTGGTCCAGCTTGGGGATTAAAAAATTTTTGGATAAATGAAGGTCATAGTTTTGGTATCACTGCAGCAGGTGGAGCAGGATGGCAACTTGCTGAATGGATCGTAGATGGTGAACCCACAATTGATATGCTTGGTGTTGAACCAAGAAGGTATGGAGATTATTGCTCTAAATCATATTTAAAAGCTAAAAATGAAGAAGCCTACAGTCACGTTTTTATAACTCACTTTCCTGATGAAGAAAGACCAGCAGCAAGACCATTAAGGACTGCACCGTGTTATGACAGAATGAAAAATTTAGGAGCAGTGTTTGGTCAAAAATTTGGATGGGAAAGACCTAATTTTTTTGCAACTGATGGAATGGAGCAAAAAGATGATTGGTCATTTAGAAGATCAAAATGGTTCAATGCAATGGAAAAAGAATGCAAAAACGTAAAAGAAAATGTTGGTCTTTTGGATATGACTGCATTTGCAAAATGTAGAATTAAAGGACCTGGTGCTGAGGAATTTTTAGATAATTTAGTTGCAAACAAATTACCAAAAAAAGTTGGAAGAATTAATTTATGTCACGCTTTAAATACTAAAGGCGGAGTTCATTCTGAATTTACTATTATGAGAGAGTCACATGATAGCTTTTATTTAGTATCAGCAGGAGCTTTCCAAAGATTAGATCATGATTGGATTTTAAAATGGATGCCTTCAGATGGTTCAGTACAGTTTGAAAATTTAACTAATAGTAATGGAGTTTTGGTTGTTTCAGGTCCAAAAGCAAGAGAGTTAATGCAAAGAGTTTCAAAAGATGATTTTTCAAATGAAAACTTTAAATGGCTAAGTGCAAAAATGGTTGATGTAGGGTACGCACCAGTAAATGCTATGAGAGTTAATTTTGTTGGTGAATTAGGATGGGAACTCCATCATCCAATTGAATATCAAAATCACATTTTTGATAAACTTATGGAAGCAGGACAAGATCTTGGACTAAAGCCATATGGTATTAGAGCAATGAATAGTTTGAGAGTAGAAAAATCGTATAAATTGGTTGGAACAGAACTGTCAATAGAATACTCACCTTATGAAAGTGGTCTTGATAGATTTATACATCCTAATAAAGGAAGTTTTATTGGACTTGAAGCATTGAATAAGTGGAGAGAGAAAGGTTTTGATAACAAACTTGTTACTTTAGAGGTTCATAATCCAAAAGATGCAGATGTTTTAGGAAATAATCCAATTTATGAAAATGGAAGTGTTATAGGAAGAGCAACAGGGGGAGACTTTGGTTTTAGAATTGGAAAATCTTTAGCTTTAGGAATGGTTAAACCAGAATTAGCAAATGTTGGACAAAAACTAAAAATTGAAATATTAGGTGAGAAATATGATGCAACAATTTTAGATGAAAGTCCTTACGATCCAGAAAACAATTTATTAAGAGCTTAATGAAAATACTAGTCGCAGTTAAAAGAGTTATTGATTACAACGTTCAAATAAGAGTTAAAGAAGATGGTTCAGGTGTTGTTACTGACAACGTTAAAATGTCAACAAATCCACCAGATGATAATGCAATAGAAGAAGCAGTAAAAATTAAAGAAGCTGGTAAAGCTAAAGAAATAGTTGCAATTACTATTGGTGAGGAAAAAGCACAAGAAACTGTAAGAAAAGCATTAGCAGTAGGAGCAGATAGGGGAATTCATGTCAAAGTTGATAATGTAATTGAGCCTCTAGCAGTTTCAAAAATTTTGAAAAAAATTGTGGAAAAAGAAAATCCAGACTTAGTTTTTATGGGAAAACAAGCAATAGATGATGACTGTAATCAAACTGGTCAGATGCTTGCAGCTTTATTAAATTGGCCTCAAGCAACATTTGCATCTAAAATTGAGGTAAAGGATAATGCCTTAGAAGTAACTCGTGAAATTGATGAAGGTTTGGAAACTATTGAAGTAAATGTTCCAGCAATTGTTACATGTGATTTAAGATTAAATGAACCAAGATATGCTTCGCTTCCAAATATTATGAAAGCTAAGAAAAAACCAATAGAACAGATAAATGCTTCAGATTTAGGAGTTGATATTAATCCTAGAATCGAACAAATTAAAGTTGAAGAGCCACCAAAAAGAAAAGCTGGAATAAAAGTCGCTAGTGTTGAAGAATTGGTGCAAAAATTAAAAAATGAGGCTAAGGTAATCTAAATGTCGGTATTATTAATTGCAGAACATAACAATAAAGAAGTAAGACCATTTACATATAATGCTATTACAGCAGCTTCTCAAATAAACGAGGATCTTCATGTTTTGGTTTTAGGTCATCAAGCTGACGAAGTTGCAAAATCTTTATCCGAAGTTCCAAATGTAAAAAAAGTTATTCATGTCGATAATGAGATTTATGAAAACTATATCGCAGAGAATTATACATCAGCAATAATCAAGCATGCAGAAAATTATTCACACATTGTAAGCTCAGCAAATACATTTGGTAAAAATTTAATGCCAAGAATTGCGGCTTTGTTAGATACATCACAGGTAAGTGATATTATTAAAGTTATTTCTGAAGATACTTTTTTAAGACCAATTTACGCAGGAAATGCATTTGCTACGGTTAAAAGTAATGATAAGAAAAAATGTGTTACTATAAGACCAACATCATTTGATCCTGCAGATAAGAGTGGTGGATCGGCTGAAATTACAAAATCTGATCCAGCAGAAGCTAGTTCATCTACTAAATTTCTTAAGAAAGAAGAAGTTAAGTCAGACAGGCCAGAACTTGGAACGGCTAGAATAGTTATTTCTGGTGGCAGAGGAATGCAAAATGGTGAAAATTTCAAATTAATCAGCGATATTGCTGATAAACTTAATGCAGCAATTGGAGCATCAAGAGCAGCAGTTGATGCTGGTTATATTACTAATGATCATCAAGTAGGACAAACGGGTAAAGTTGTGGTTCCAGATTTATATATTGCAGTTGGAATTTCAGGTGCGATACAGCACTTAGCAGGAATGAAAGAAAGTAAAGTTATTGTAGCTATAAATAAAGACGGTGAAGCTCCAATTTTTAGTGTCGCAGATTATGGATTAGAAGCAGATCTTTTTGAGGCGCTTCCTCAGTTTTTGTCAGAATTGAACAAATTAAACACTATACAAAAATAGCAAATACTGTAAGAAATTATCATTATGTCCAGAGAAGTGATGGAATACGATGTTGTCATCGTAGGTGGCGGACCATCAGGACTTTCAACTGCAATTAAATTAAAGCAGTTAAATCCAGATATTAATGTCTGCCTTTTAGAAAAAGCATCTGAAATAGGTGCACATATTTTGTCAGGGAACGTGTTTGAAACACGTGCCTTAGACGAACTGATACCTAATTGGAAAGAATTAAATGCTCCAATTAAAACAAAAGTTACAAAAGAAAAATTTTTATTTTTAGGAAAACAAAAATCAATAAGTTGGCCAACATGGTTACTTCCTAAGGTTCAACAAAATCATAACAATTATATTATAAGTCTTGCAAATCTTTGCAGATGGTTGGCTGAGCAGGCTGAGGGATTAGGAGTTGAAATATTTCCAGGATTTCCAGCAAGTGAAGTTTTATATAATGATGATGGATCAGTTAAAGGTATTGCAACTCAAGATATGGGTATTGATAAAGAGGGAAATAAAAAAGATACTTATGAACCTGGAATGGAATTGCATGCAAAAGTTACAGTCTTTGCAGAAGGATGCAGAGGTCACTTAGGAAAAGAATTAATTAAGAAGTTTGAGTTGGATAAAGGTAAAAATCCTCAACAATATGGAATTGGTTTTAAAGAAATTTGGGAGATAGATGAAAAAAATCATACAGAAGGTTTAGTAATGCATACTGCTGGATGGCCTTTAGACAATAACACCTACGGTGGAAGTTTTATGTATCATGCAGAAAATAAACAAGTTTTTCTTGGTTACGTAATTGGATTAGATTACCAAAATCCTCATCTCTCACCTTTCGATGAATTCCAAAGATTTAAAACTCATCCAGATATAAAAAAAATAATTGAAGGTGGAAAAAGAATTTCTTATGGCGCAAGAGCTTTAATTGAGGGTGGTATACAGAGTTTACCTCAGATGTTTATGCCAGGTGCTTTGTTAGTTGGGTGTGATGCAGGAACATTAAATATGCCTAAAATAAAAGGGTCACATACTGCAATGAAGAGTGGAATGATCGCTGCTGAAACAATTTATGAGCATCTTACAAAAAATTTAAATTTATCTACATATGAACAAAAATTTAAAGAAAGTTGGGTTTATAAAGAATTACATGAGGCAAGAAATGTAAAACCAAGTTTCTCCTGGGGATTAATTTTGGGTATATTATTTACTGGAATTGATCAGATTTTATTTAGAGGAAAGCTTCCATTCACATTAAAGCATAAACATGCTGATCATGAAGCTTTAAAACCAGCAGATAAAATGCCAAAAATTGATTATCCTAAGCCTGATAACGTTATTACATTTGATAAAACTAGTTCGGTTTATTTAACGGGTACAATTCATGATGATAATCAACCAGTACATTTAAAACTTAAAGATCCAGATTTGCCTATAAAATATACTTTAGAGAAATTTGATGAGCCCGCACAAAGATATTGTCCAGCAGGAGTTTATGAAGTTCAAGAAGTAAATTCTGTTCAAAAATTTGTAATCAATGCTCAAAATTGCATACATTGTAAAACTTGTGATATTAAAGAGCCATCTCAAAATATTACTTGGGTCACTCCAGAAGGTGGGGGTGGACCTAAATATGGAAATATGTAGTTAGGATAAATCGATTGCAAACTTTTTTAAAGTTTCAATTGGAATAAGTTTCAAAGTGTTTTTATGAGTTTTCTTTAAATAAATTGGACATCCTTTTCCCGCTTCTAAAGCTCTAGCATACCAACCTGCACACACACACCAACTATCTCCATCTTTTAAACCCGGAAAACCAAACTCAGGATGAGGTGTAATTAAATCATTGCCTGCTTCTTTACACCATTCTAAAAATTCAATATTTACTTTTGCACAAACAGTGTGCACACCATGATCATTTTCATCTGTATTGCAACATCCGTCTCTATACCATCCTGTTAAAGGATCATTTGAACATAACTCTAAGTCTTCGTCTAAAACGTTTTTTTGTTTATCAGCCATGAAACAATCTTGTTAATTTTTTATCAATATCTATGTTAAAAGAAAATGATCTTCTTTCACCATCAGATTTAAATGGATATGCAGTATGCATTAAATTATTTGGGAATAAGATAAGATCACCAACTCTTGGTTTATGATTAAATATAGAATTATTTAAAAAAGATTTAGAACCATAAATAAAATCAATTGTTCCGTTAGTTTTAATTTTTTTATGTCCCTTTGTTAAATTGTTTGGAATTTTTAAATAACCAACTCCAGAAACATTGCCATCATGAAAATGTACAGGGTTATAATCATTTTTAAATTGTCTTACGACCCATAAATTCTTAATTTTAATATTTTTTGACTTCTTATTAAGATTTTTTTTTAAATATTGATTTACACTTTTAAAAATAAAACTTTTTAAATTTTTTTTAATAAATTTATTTTTTAATTCAATTTCTTGCTCAACTTGACCTACTAACTTTTTTGAGTAGTCATTTGATTTCAATTTTTTTTTATCTTTGATAATACTTTCAACTTCATCATTAATTTTTTTTACCAAATTTAATGGAATTTTAACAACAGCAATTTTTGGTCCAAACGGACTTAAAACTTTCATTAATTTTTTATATTTTTGTTGGATTAGGTTGTCCTTTATAAACAACCTCTGGATCAAATTTTTTTTCTTCTTCTTCAAATTTCATTTCGATTTGTCTTGCATTATCAATTTTACCCAAAGGAACAGATCTGTAAAAACAGGATCTGTACCCAACGTGGCAACTAGAACCTTCGCCAATATCTACAGTCATCCACACTGCATCTTGATCATCATCAATTCGAATCTCTTTTACTTTTTGAACAAACCCACTTGTTTTTCCTTTATGCCAAATTGATTGCCTTGATCTGCTCCAGTAATGTGCTTCTTTGGTTTCAATAGTTAACTTGAAGGCTTCGACATTCATATACCCATGCATTAATATTTCTTTTGTTTTTGAGCATGTTGTAATGACTGGAATCAATCCATCATTGTCGAATTTAGGAGATAAAAGCTTGCCTTCTTCTATTTCTGCTACATTTTCTCTTTTTTTAAACATATATGTGGAATTATCTAACATAATAATAAATATAATAAATATTTTAAAATTAAGGTTTTATATATATAAAAGCACGTCATGAAATTAGTAAAAAACGAAAACGAAAAAAAAATTAACGAAGTAACAGACAAGGAAGCTGAAGAAGCTTTCGTTAAAATTCTTAAGTGGTTAGGTGAAGATCCTACCAGAGAAGGTTTATTGGAAACTCCAAAAAGAGTAACAAAAGCATTTAAAGAATATTTCAAGGGATACAAAGAAGATCCTAAAGCAGTTTTAGATAAAACATTTGGTGATGTTGAAGGCTATAGCGATATGGTTGTTCAAAAAAATATTTCAGTTCAAAGTCATTGCGAACATCACATGGCACCAATTATAGGAATTGCTCATGTAGCGTATATTCCAAATCAAAGAGTTGTAGGATTAAGTAAAATAGCAAGAGTAGTAGAAGTATTTTCTAAAAGATTACAAACACAAGAAAGATTAACTGTTCAGATCGCTAATACTTTAATGGAGTCGTTGGATGCAAAAGGAGTTGCGGTAACAATAGATTCAACTCATCAGTGTATGACTATGAGAGGCATAAAAAAAGAGCAAGCTACCACAGTTACAAATTTTTATCTTGGACAGTTTAAAGACGATTTAAGTTATCAAAATAGATATTTGCGATTTATTGCAAAATAATATTTACTGATAAACATGGCGGACTCATTTAAAGCAGTTGTAATAAACAATCAGAACGAAAATTTTACAAGAGAAGTCAAAGAACTAAGTTTAGATCATTTTAAAGATGGTGAGGTGCTAGTTAAGATAGATTATTCTGATCTTAATTGGAAAGATGCAATGATACTAAAAGATGGTGGTAAATTAGTTAAAGAGTATCCAAGAATACCTGGTATTGATTTTTCTGGAACTGTTGCACAAGGAGATGGTGAAGAATTTAAAGAAGGAGACAGAGTTATATTAACAGGTTGTAGAGCAGGAGAACTTTTTGATGGTGGATATTCTCAATACGCAAAAGTTAAAAAGGATCATATTACAAAAACACCTGAGGGAATGACAAATAAACAAGCAATGATACTAGGAACCGCCGGTCTTACGGGTTTATTATGTGCCTTTGCAGTTAAAGCAAGAGAGGAACTATTGATGCAATCAAAAGTAAACGATGTATTGGTAACAGGTTCTACAGGTGGTGTTGGTATGGTAGCAGTAATGGTTCTTGCTAAGATGGGAATTAATGTAACAGCTATAACTGGTAAACCAGATAAAGCAGATTACTTAAAAGAACTTGGTGCAAAAAACGTTATAGATCGTAAAGAATTTGAGGGTGAAGCAAGATTAATAGATAAAGGAACATGGGATGGAGTTGTAGATACCGTGGGTGGTAACATTTTATCTAATGCAATAGCTCAAACTAAACCAAAAGGAATTGTTGCCATATGTGGAAATGCTAGTGGCAATAAATTAAATACATCAGTAATTCCGTTTATATTAAGAGCAGTTAAATTATGGGGAGTAGACTCGGTAAATATTAGTAAAAAAAGAAAAGAGTTTGTTTGGGGAGAATTTCCTGCTTTGCTAGATTTTAATATTTTAGAAAAATCTGTAAATACTATTGGATTAGATGAATTATTAAATGTCTATCCAGATATATTAAAAGGAAATTTAAAAAATAAAATAGTAGTGGATGTAAACAAATAATGGATTGGGATAAATTAAAGATATTTCATGCAGTTGCTGAGGCAGGAAGTTTTACAAGCGCAACTGTTATTCTAAACCTTAGCCAATCTGCAATTAGTAGACAAATTCAATCTTTAGAGGAAGATTTAAAAGTTAAATTATTTGAACGTCATGCTAGAGGTTTAACACTAACTGAAAATGGCGAATATGTATTTAAAACAGCACATGAAGTTATCTCTAAATTAAAAGAGGTAGAAACAACTTTAGGAGATAAAAAACACAAACCTTCTGGAAAACTGTCAGTAACAACAGTAGTTAGTTTTGGAACAACCTGGTTAACACCAAGAATCCAAGAATTTATGCAACTTAATCCTGAAATTGAGGTTGAACTGATATTTGATGATAGAGAACTAGATTTAAGTACGAGACAAGCGGATATTGGTATATTTATGAGAAGACCAAAACAGCTAAACTATATTCAAAAAAAGCTGATTGATATCAACTATCATATCTATGGATCACCAAAATACCTAGAAAAACATGGATATCCTAAGACAATTAATGACTTAAATAAGCACAACTTTATTTCATTTGGTAGAGGAGCTCCATCTCCAGTTTATAATCCAGATTGGGCATTAAAACTTGGAATGAAAGATAATAAAAAAAGAAAAACTGTAATGAGAGTGAACAGTGTTTATGGTTTACTATTAGCCGTTCAAAGCGGTGTAGGATTAGCTGCAATACCAGATTATTTAACTGTCAAACAACCAAATATAGTAAAAGTATTACCTAGCGTTCAAGGTCCAACTACAGAAGCACACTTTGTATATCCTCAATCACTTAAAAATGTTGCTAGAGTTCAAGCTTTTAGAAACTTCCTTTACAGTAAAATTTCCGAGTGGGAATTTTAATAAAATTTTCCAAAAAACTGCACTAATTGCGATTGATTATCAATTGCGACAATATTGCAATTGATTATCATTTTCATTGAGAATAGTTATCATCCGCATTGCAGGACAAAAAACGTTTAATATAAATATAAATTTAAGGAGTAGAATGAGAAAATTAACAATAATTTCATTGTTTTTTGCTTTAATTTCAAGTTTTACGATTGCAGCTGAGGTCAATATTTTTAGTGCAAGACACTATGATTCTGACATTCAATTATATGAAAAGTTCACAGCAGCAACAGGAATTAAAGTAAACGTAGTATCAGGTAAAGATAAAGCCCTGCAAAAAAGAATTACAGAAGAGGGAGTAGACTGTGTTGGAGATTTATACATCACAGCTGATGCTGGAAGATTAGGTGCATTTGCAGCTAAAGGCATGATGCAAAACGCTGGTTGGTCAAAAGCTATTAAGGATGCTGTACCTGCACAATTTAGATCTGCTAAATGGACTGGAATAGCTAAGAGAGCAAGAATAATTTATTATTCACCTGAAAGAGTAAATGCAAATGAACTAAATGGCATGACTTACGAAGGTCTAGCTGATCCAAAATGGAAAGGTAGATTAGTAATTAGAAAATCTAACAACATTTATAACCAATCTTTAGTTGCTTCACTTGTTAAGAATAATGGTAAAGCAAAAACTGCAGAATGGTCTAAAGCTGTTGTGGCAAACATGGCAAGAACTCCAAAAGGTAACGACCGTGCTCAAATCATGGCTGTTGCAGCTGGAGAAGCTGATATTGCTGTTGCAAATACATACTATCATGCATTGATGTTATCTGGAAAAAAAGGTGCTGAACAACAAGAAGCAGCAAAAAAAGTAATGCCTTTTTTCCCTAATCAACAAGATAGAGGAACGCACATTAATATTAGTGGAGCTGGAATGCTTAAATATGCACCAAACAAAGCTAATGCTGTAAAATTAGTTGAGTTTTTATTATCAACAGAGGCTCAAAATCACATTGTAAATAATACTTTTGAGTATCCAATGATCGGTGGTGTAACACCTAATGATTTAGTTCCAGGCAAAGAGATGAACTTTGTAATGGATACTAAAACAAGTGTAAAGTCATACGGTGCAAAACAAGCAGATGCATTAGAAGTAATGTTGGCTGCAGGTTGGAAGTAAATGATAGCTGTTAAAAAAAAATTTACTACGGAAGTTGATTATAATAAATCTTCCAAAGCCTGTCCTGCATGTGCGTCGGAGTGTGAAAAAATCAATAAACGTGTAAATAATAGAAAATTGTCTGAAATTAAAACTAAGGAGGTTCCGCATATCCTAAAAGTATTTAATTTTTGATTTTCTAAAGTTTGTGCCTATGGTTTGGTCTCCTAAGCCATGGGCACTTTTGATTTTCATGATTATAAGGCGGATTATAATATATGAAATTTAATTCCTGGTACCTTTCTTCATTTTTAGTTTCATTTGTTGTTGCAATTCCAATTTTAACTGTGTTTGCAAGTTTCTTCCAGGAAACAACTAATTACTTTGATATTTTAAAAAATACATTTTTAATTGAATATATTTATAATTCCTTAATATTACTTTTAGGAGTTTTAGTTCTTACATTATTCTTAGGTGTTGGCAGTGCATATGTAGTTTCATTTTATGATTTTCCAGGTGTTAAATTTTTTAAATGGGCTTTAATATTATCTTTTGCAGTACCTGCTTACATTTATGCTTATTCATTAACTGCTTTTTTTGAAAACTTTGGAACATTATACTCAATATTGAAATCTTTATTTGGACCTGGTGAATATAATCAATCCATTCCAAAATTTGATGGTATGTTTGGTGCTATTTTATCTATTTCTTTTTCACTATTTGGATATGTTTACGTTTTAACTAGAGCATCTTTTCATTATCAGTCTCAAAATTTAATAGAATTAGGACAAAATCTAGGTTTTTCAAAATATAAATCTTTCTTTAAAATCATTTTACCATCTGCAAGACCAGCTATAGTTGCGGGTTTAGCATTAGTTGCTATGGAAACATTATCAGATTTTGGAGCAGTATCATTTTTTGGAATAGCAACTCTTACTACTGGAATATATGATTCATGGATATCTTTTGATGATTTAGCTTTTGCAAATCAGCTCTCATTTTTTTTGCTATTATTTATATTAGGACTTTTTTTTATTGAGAATATCTCAAGAAAAAAAGCTCAATATCACTCTCCAGTTAAGGGAGGAATTAAAGAAAAGAAGAAAATTAAATTAAACTTTTCAAAAGGATCTTTAGCATTCGGATTTTGTTTTTTAGTTTTTTTAGTCAGCTTTTTATTCCCTGTTTTACAAATGTTGTATTGGACAATAATTTTTCCAAAAAATTTATTTGATTTAAATACTTTTCAATTATTTATAAACACAATTTACTTGGTATTTTTATCAAGTGTTGTTCTAGTAATTTTTTCATTTATTTCAAATTATGGAAACAGAGTAACTAAAAGTAAATTCTTAAATTATCTTACAACATTTTCTATTACTGGTTATGCAATCCCTGGTGTGATTTTAGCTGTAGCATTCATCACTTTTATTGCTTGGTTTGATAATACTTTTATAAAAGCCTTTGAATTTAATTCTATAAAGAGAGTATTTATAGGATCTATTTTTGGTTTAGTAATAGTTTATTTTATCAGATTTTATTCATTAGCTTATAACGGTTTGAAAACTGGTTATGAAAGAATAAATAGGTCAATTGATGAAAGTTCTTATCTTCTTGGTTACTCGAAAATAAAAACTTTTTTAGGAATTCATGTTCCTTATTTAAAAAATTCTGTTTTTCTTATAGGGATATTGATTACTATAGAAGTAATAAAAGAATTACCTATAACTTTGATATTGAGACCATTTAACTTTGAAACATTCGCTACAACAGCATATATATTCGCATCTCAAGATCTTTTAGAAGCAGCAGCAGTTCCATCATTATTCTTGATATTGATTGCAAGTACATTTATTTTGATCACATCTAAATTTATTTTGAAAGACTAATGGCTGATAATTTTTTTGAAATTGATAATGTTTCCTTTACTGCAGGTGGGAAAAACAAAGTTAATAATGTTACTTTAAATATTGAAAATGAAGGTGAAATAGTATGTTTACTTGGTCCCTCTGGCATAGGTAAAACCACAATATTAAGAACCATTGCGGGTTTAGAAAAAATTAATAAAGGTAAAATTAATCTGAAAGGCAGAACAATCTCTTCTGAAAATATTCATATTGAGCCAGAAAACCGTAACATTGCTCTATCATTTCAAGAGAACAGTTTATTTCCTCATTACAATATAGAAAAAAATATTAATCTTGGCTCAGATAGAGTGAAAGATGATAAAAAAATACAAACTAAAGAAGTAATTAATTTTTTAAACTTAAACAAAATATTAAATAAATTTCCGCATGAGATAAGTGCTGGCGAAGCCCAAAGAGCATCTCTAGCAAGATCTTTAGTTTCTCAACCTGATTTATTAATGCTTGATGAGCCATTATCTAATGTAGATCAAAGTTTTAAGGAGGAAATTCAAGTTGAATTAAAACAAATTTTAACAAATTCAAAAATAACTACAATAATTGTAACACACGATTCTTATGAAGCTTTTTATCTAGGCAGTAAATGTGGAATAATATTAGATGGTGAATTAAAGCAATATGATGATCCATATAATGTTTACCATTTACCAAATTCAGTAGAAGTAGTTAATTTTTTAAATAGAGGTACATTAATACCAGCAGAAGTTACCAGTCCGAAAAGTCTTGAAAATGAAGATTTAGGAACAATAACTGGAAATTTTGCTAGACCGTTCCCAATAGGGTCTAAAGTAAAACTATTAATACAGCCAGAAGACTTACAACATGATGATGCAAGTAATCTTAAACTTGAAGTAGTAGATAGAAAATTCAGAGGATCAAATTTTATTTATACATTAAAAACATTAAGTAATAAATTAATACCAGTTTTTGTGCATTCCCATCATATTCATCAACATGAAGTTGATGAAAAATTTGGTATAAAAAGACCCATCCATATCGATCATATTGTCTGCTTTTAAATTTAATTGTATAAATCACTTTAAGTATGAAGGAGTTACCAAAAAGTACTAAAGTAGTAGTTATAGGCGGAGGTGTTGCGGGAACATCTTGCGCTTATCATTTAGCTAAATTTGGTTGGAAAGATGTAATATTACTTGAAAGAGATCAATTAACATCAGGAACTACTTGGCACGCAGCAGGTCTTCTAGGTCAATTAGGTGCATCATCTACAATTACCAAAATTAGAAAATACTCTTTAGATCTTTATAAAGAATTAGAAAAGACTACAGGATTATCAACCGGGATGAAGCAAAATGGTGCAATTACAGTTGCATCTACTAAAGAAAGAATGCAAGAATTGCTAAGACAAGCAACTACTGCTCAATTGTCTGATGTTGAAGTAGAAGTTTTAGATCACAAAAGACTAAAAGAATTATATCCAGTGATACATAGTGAAGATCTTGTAGGTGGTGTTTACATGCCAAAAGATGGACAAGCAGATCCGGTTGGAGTTACTAATGTTCTTGCAAAAGCTGCAAGAATGGAAGGTGCTCAAATTTTTGAAAAAACTCCAGTAAAAAAAATACTTACAAAGAATTCAAGAATAAGTGGAGTAGAAACAGAAAAAGGTATTATAGATTGTGAGTATGTAGTTATGGCTACAGGAATGTGGTCTAGACAACTAGGCGAAGAAATTAATGTTAGTGTTCCTTTATACCCAAATGAACATTTTTATATAATCACTGAGCCAATGAAAGATTTACCACAAAATCTTCCTGTTTTAAGAGACTATAACGCTTGTTTATATTTGAAAGAAGATGCAGGGAAAATGCTTGTTGGAATTTTTGAACCAAATGCAAAACCAGCATTCAAGGAGACTGGAAGAGTGCCTGATGATTTTTCTTTTGGCGAACTTCCTGATGATTTTGATCATTTTGAACCGTATTTAGAAAAGTCATTTCATAGATTACCAATGTTAGAGAGCGCAGGAATTAGAAAATTTTTCTCAGGCCCAGAATCTTTTACTCCAGATACACAATACTTATTAGGAGAAACTCCTGAAGTTAAAAACCTTTACACTTGTTGTGGCTTTAATAGCATCGGAATTGCTAGCTCTGGAGGAGCGGGTAGAGTTACAGCCGAATGGATGATGAATGGACATATAAATGAGGATTTATTTTCATTAGATATTAAAAGGTTTCAAAAATTCCACTCTTCAAAAAACTTTATTATGGAAAGGGTAACAGAAACTCTTGGTGATTTGTATGGAATGCATTGGCCATTTAAACAGCACAATACATCAAGAAATCAAAAGCTTTTACCTTACCATGAGGAATTAAAAAATGCTGGAGCTTGTTTCGGTGTCGCTGGAGGATTTGAAAGACCAATGTGGTATTCGTTGAATGATAAGGAGCCTAAATACGAATATAGTTTTAATTATCAAAATTGGTATCCATCAGCAAAACACGAAACTTTAAATGCAAGAAAAAATGTTGGTCTATTTGATTTTTCAACATTTTCAAAATTTGATTTGAAAGGTGAAAAAACTCATCAAGAATTACAAAAGTTATGTACTGCAAATATTAAAAATGAAATTGGAAAAACAACTTACACTCATATGCTAAATGAAGATGGAGGAATAGAAACAGATTTAACTGTTGTATGTATGGATAAAAACTTTTTTAGAGTTGTAAGCTCTGCGGCTACAAGAGAACACGATAAATACCATATCTTAAAGTATTTAGATGAAGACGTATCTTTTAACGATGTAACAGAAGATATTTGTTGTCTAGGACTATTTGGTCCAAAGAGTAGAGAAATGATTTCGAAAATAAGCAATGATGATTTTAGTAACGATAAATTTAAGTTTGGAACTGGAAAGTTCATAATGATAAATGGTGTTAAAGTTTGGGCTCAACGACTTTCTTACGTTGGTGAATTAGGATTTGAGCTTTACGTTGACTCAAGTTTAGCCAAGGATTTATATGAAATTCTGATTGAAGAAGGTAAAAATTTTGAACTATCTCATTGTGGAATGCATGCAATGGATATTATGAGAATGGAAAGTGGATTTGTTCACTGGGGACATGATATTTCACCTGAGGAAAATCAGTATCAAGCAGGTTTAAAATTTGCAATTAGTTATAAGAAAAATGTAAACTTTATTGGAAAAGATGCTCTATTAAAAATTAAAGACCAAAAATTAGATAAGAGAATGATGATGTTTACTCTTAAAGACAGCAAACCTGGTGAACCTCTTTTACTACATGAAGAACCTATTTATATGGATGACGAAATTATTGGTAGAACAACTTCAGGAAATTATTCTTTTTGTTATGATAAAAATCTTTCTTTTGGATATGTCAATTCTGGAAATACAGTTGAAACATTAAAAGATAAAAATATATATATTGAAATTGAAAAACAAAAATATCCAGTTGAAGTATTAGAAAAACCTTTAAATAATAAAGATTTTAAGAACTAATTTTCTTTTTTCTACTTTCAGCTTGAACAAATAAAACTCCAAAAACTATAATTCCAATAACTCCAAAAGTTTTATTAAAATCAAAAGGTACTCCAAATATATAAAAATTGATTAATGTTGACCAAATTAGTTGTGAATATTGAAAATTAGTAACAAAAGATAAATTTGATAGCTGAATTGCAAATATAATTAAAAGGTGGCTAGAAAAACCTAATACACCTAGAAATACTAACCAAATCCATAACTTTTTATTCTCAATAGGTGTCCAGTCTAACATTACATAAATAGAGAAAACAATGGCCCCAACAACAGCAGCATAAAATAACGCCACTAAAGGATCATTATTACCAGAAATAAATTTTGTAAAAAATTGATATAAAGCCCAACATACTGGTGGCACCAAAGGAAAAATTAAGTCTAAACTTAAGACTTTCATGCTAGGACTCATTGAATAAATTATACACCCGAAGCTTAATAACATTAAAATTATACCTTTAGATGAAAGAATATCTTTTAAAAACAATGCCGTTAAAATTGATACTATTAATGGAGCTGAGAAGAAAACTACATAGATATCGACAAGGTCAAATTTTTGTAAAGAATGAATGAAAAAAAAAGTAGCAAAAACCATTAATATAGATCTAATAATATTAATTTTAAAATTGCTTTTTAAGTTTAACTTAGGTTTTAATATCGCGAATAAAATTAAAATAATCACAAAGTGAAAAAAAAATCTTCCCCAAATTACTTGATTTAATGGCATTAATGTTCCCAGATATTTTGCAGTAGAATCTTGGCAAACTAAAATAAAAAATCCAGATATAGATAAAATTATAACTTTGGTAATAGACTTATTTTTAAGAAAATTCATAATTTTGATTAAATTTTAGACTGAACTAAGATTATCTAAAATTTTTTTTGAGCACTGTTCTGTATTGCTAGAGCCTTGAAGATCTTTTGTTCGACTGTCTTTATCTTTAAGAGTTAATTCGATTGATTTTACTATTCTATCAGAAGCTTCTTTTTCACCCAAGTAATCTAGCATCATTGCAGCTGACCAAATCTGTCCCACTGGATTGGCTATCCCTTGGCCCGCAATATCTGGTGCAGATCCATGAACAGGTTCAAATAATGATGGGTATTTATTTGTTGGATTAATATTTCCAGATGGTGCAATTCCAATAGTTCCAGTACAAGCTGGTCCTAGATCAGATAGAATATCCCCAAAAAGGTTTGATGCGACTATCACATCAAAGCGTTCAGGACTTAAAACAAATCTAGCAGCTAATATATCGATATGGTATTGATCAGTTTCAACATCAGGATAATTTTTTTTATTTTCATTAAATCTTTCATCCCAATAAGGCATTGTAATAGATATTCCATTTGATTTTGTAGCACTTGTTAGTTTTTTTCTTTTCCTTTTCTTAGCTAATTCAAAAGCAAATTGTTGAACTCTATCTATTCCATATTTTGACATTACTGTTTCTTGAATAACAACCTCTCTATCAGTTCCCTGATACATTCTTCCACCGACTGATGAGTATTCTCCTTCAGTATTTTCTCTAACAATTATCATGTCAATATCACCGGGTTTTTTTTTAGCTAATGGAGCATTGACACCTTCAAAAAGCTTTACAGGTCTCAAATTAATAAATTGATCAAACTCTCTTCTAAATTTTAATAATGAACCCCAAAGCGTAATATGGTCAGGGTATTTATCTGGCATGCCAACCGCACCAAAAAAAATTGCATCATGTTTAGTTAATTTATCTTTCCAGTCATCTGGCATCATTTTTCCATGCTTTTCATAATAATCACATGATGCGAAATCATAATCCTCTATCTTTAATTTGAATTGATGTTGCTGAGAAATTTCTTTTAAAATTTTTTGTGCCTCAGGTACAACTTCTTTACCAATGCCGTCACCAGCAATTGATGCTATAGAATACTCTTTCATTTATTTAGTGAATGTATCGTTAAATTGCTTAGTAACTCTTACAAAAGTTGTGCACTTACTTAATTGTTTTAAAGAGGGTGCTCCAACATATGTACAACTGCTTCTCACACCACCTAAAATATTTAAAATGGTATCATTAATTTTACCTCGGTACTTAACTCTTACTGTTCTGCCTTCGCTACTTCTGTAGTCTGATAGTCCACCATAATGTTTGTTATTTGCAGTTTCAGAACTTGATCCGTAAAATTCAACATACTTTGAGCCATTAGATTTTACTAATTTTCCTTTACCTTCATCATGACCTGCAAACATTCCTCCAAGCATAACAAAATCAGCCCCTCCACCAAATGCTTTCGCAACATCACCTGGACATGTACATCCACCATCTGCAATGATATGTGCACCTAATCCATGCGCTGCATCAGCACATTCTATTACCGCACTTAACTGAGGGTAGCCAACCCCAGTTTGTATTCTTGTTGTACACACACTCCCTGGTCCAATTCCAACTTTCACAATATCTGCTCCTGATAAAATTAATTCTTGTGTCATATCTGCAGTAACAACATTACCTGCTATGATTGTTTTCGTTGGATATTTATCCCTAACAGATTTTAAAAATTTACTAAAATGCTCTGAATAACCGTTAGCAACATCAATGCATATAAATTTAATGAAACTAAATTCTTTTAAAACTTTATCTAAATTTTGAAAATCATCTTTTTTTGTTCCAATACTTAAAGCTACATTTGGATATATTGACTTAATTTTTTTAAATTGTTTTATTTTTTTAACATCATGCTGTTTTGTTAAGCATGTAATCATTCCGTATTCAGATAATTTTTCAGCAACACCAAGCACGCCTACACCATCCATATTAGCTGCCATTATAGGAATTCCAGACCATTCATTTTTACTGTATTTAAAACGATAAGTTCGTTTTAAATTAACATCTTTTCTACTTTTAAGAGTGCTTCTTTTAGGTCTAAAAAGTACGTCGGAATAATCTAGTTTTAGCTCTTCTTCAATTCTCACAAAAATGAAGGTATACATTCAATGAATGATAATTCAATTTAATAATTGACCTTATAAACGTTGTATTTAAACAATTTTAAAATTACTGATTGAATTATTAATATATATATTAAAATAAATAAATGTTTGAAGGTTTTAAAAGTAAATACGTCAAAGTTAAAAAGGGGAAAGTCTTTTGTAAAGTGAAAGGAGACGGTCCACCTTTATTATTACTTCATGGTTACCCTCAAACACATTTAATGTGGCATAAAACAGCTCCAGGGTTATCAAAAAGTTTTACTGTGGTTGCAGCAGACTTAAGAGGTTATGGAAACAGTTTAGCTCCACCATCTGATAATAAACATTTTAATTACTCAAAAAGAGAAATGGCAAACGACATGAAACAAATGATGGTAAAATTAGGGTATAGTAAATTTTATGTTGCAGGCCATGATAGAGGTGGAAGAGTTGCTCATAGATTGGCAAGAGATCACAGAAAAAACGTCCTTGCTCTTAGCGTTTTAGATATTTGTCCAACTTTAGATATGTATGAACTAACAACTAGAGATTTTGCAAAAGCTTACTTTCATTGGTTTTTCTTAATTCAACCAAAATGGTTACCAGAAAGAATGATAATGAGTGATCCAAGGAAATGGATGAAGTATTGCTTGGACAAATGGTCTGGCAATCATAAGTTTGGAAAAGTTGAAGAGGGTTACTTAAAGTGCTTTAAGCAACCTAAGAGAATTCATGGATCATGTGAGGATTATAGAGCATCTGCTACTATTGATCTTGATCATGACAGATACGATCGAAAGAAAAAATTAAATATTCCTGTTCAAGTTTTATGGGGAAAAAATGGTGTTATAGGCAAACAATTTAAACCAATCAAAATTTGGCAAAATTATTCAAATAAAAAAGTTGTTGGAGTTGCTGTTAAATCTGGACATTTTATACCAGAGCAAAATCCCAAAGAAACAATTAAACAATTAAAAAGTTTCTTTTTAAAAAATGCTTAAAATTATTCCTAATAAAAAAAATATAGGTGCAGAATTAGTCTGTGATTTAAATAAAATTAACAATTCTTCGTTAAAAAAAATAAAATCTGCTCTTTCAAAATACGGGATGATTTATTTTAGAAACCAAAAATTAAATTCTGATAATTATGTAAAATTTGCAAAAAAATTTGGAAAACTTGCAAACTATCCAAGACTTAAAGGATTGAATAAAAAATATCCTCAAATAACTGTTGTTCAAAGAAAATCTACTGATAAAGGACCTAGTTTTGGTGAGCAATTTCATACAGACTCAATTTATACTAAAAAACCACCTAGATTTACTATGTTACTATCTAAGTTAGTTCCAAAAAAAGGTCAGGCAAACACAGATTTTTGTTCCCAATATTTAGCTTATGAAAAATTACCAGCTAACTTTAAAAAAAAGTTTAAAAACGAAAAATGTATATTTTCATCAGAAGGTCCTATTTCTGTAACGAGATTGGAAAGAGAAAAAGAAAAGGGGAAAAAAGCTAAAGAACTTATTTCAAAGCATAAATTAATAAGAAAAATAAATAGTAAATACACTTTATATTGTAGTCCAGGACACTTTATACGTTTTAATAACAGTAAAATTGATAAAAAATTAAAAAATTATTTATTCAAACACCAATTAAAAAAAAGTTTTCAATATTCTTTAGAGTGGGAAAAGAACCAATTAGCTATTTGGGATAATAGATCTATGCTTCATCAAGCAACAGCTTTTAAAGGTAATAGAATTATGCATAGAATTACTGTCCAATAATGTTTCAGGTATTTCTAGGCTTAACACCATTTATAGGAATTACTCTTATAGGTTATCTATTAGGATATACTAAAATATTTGACCTACAAAAGGCTAGAATATTTAATTTATTTTCATTTTATATAGCGGTACCAGCTTTAATCATAAAACTAGTTGCCCAAAGTGATGTTGGGGAAATAGACATATCTCAAATTTCATCTTATTTTTTAATGCAGTTAACAAGCGGAATATTTGCTTTTTTATTAACTAAAAATACTTTTAAAAGATCAATACAGGAGTCTATTATTTGGGCTCTAACAGTTGCTTTATCAAATCACGTAATATTAGTTTTACCTATCGCAGAAATTTTCTTTGGAGGAAGTACTATAACTCAAATATCAGGTATTATTTTAATGGATAGTGTAGTTTTATTATCAATAGTTAGTTTTTTTTTAGAGTTTACTGTAAAAAAAAGAATTAAATTATCTCAGTTTTTAAGAAATTTAATATTAAATCCGATGATATTAGCAATTTTAATTGGATTGATTATAAGAATTTCAAAGATCAATATAGACGAAACCCCATTTGAGTATATTCTACAAAGACTTGCAGCATGTGTTATGCCAGTTGGATTATTTGCAATTGGTATTATTCTATCTTTTTATTCAAAAAAAGTTTTCAATAAATTAACAATTACTATTTCAATATTAAAACTTATTATTTCACCACTGATTTTGCTGATCTTAGGTTACACATTTTTTAACTTATCAAATCCAATTAATTTTGCTGGAGCTTTGTTGGTTAGTGTGGGTCCATGTGGAGCTACCTCAATTGTTATGTGCTCTGCATACAATGTAAGTCCAGAAAATATTATTAAGGCAATATTTATTTCAACATTTGCTTCAATATTTAGCTTTTTATTTACAATAAATTTATTAAATTAAACAAATATGATCAAAAATATATTTAGTATCCTTTTTATTTCTTTATTCTTATCATCGATTTCGATAGCTAAAGATAAAATAGATGAAACTATTGATAAAACCACTGACTTTTTAAAATCTATATCTAAGAAAAGTTTGAATAAATCACAAACTGCAGAATTTTTAAATAATTATGCAATAACATTGGAAGATGAGAGAAATCAAGGTGTTGTAACTTATATATTTGATGAAAAAAATTACAAAAGATACCAAGATGGAAATGTCATTTCAGAAGATGGATGGAGATTTACAAATTTAGGTAAATTAAGAGTTTTTTCAGGTGATATCAAATTAACATGGAAATTTAAACTTGATAAGCAAAACGTAATAGTAATTAAGACTAAATTTCAACCACTTGGAAAAGAATATCCTTTTACCTACCAACTAAAAGATAAGTTCTTTGAACAAATTAATTAAATGTCAAAAAGATATAGCGGTAAATCATTTAAAGACTCTAGTGTAATGAAAAAAGCTAAACTTTCTCTCAAGGAAAAAAGAAAAATTAAAAAAGATAAGAAAAAGAACAAGTAAAATCTTGTTTGCATCAAAAAATAAAAAATGACAAAAAAACAAAAATTAATTTCTAATGTTTTATTATTGTTTATTATTTTAATTACAATTTATAGAGTAGTTATTATAAAGCAAAAAACTGAAGATCACACCATTGAGTATAAACCAAATACTAATATTAAAGAATTTAAGGAAAAGAGGTTGAGTGAGCTTAATGAAAGGACGATAGTAAAAATAAAAAAAGATGAAGCTCTTTTAAAATTGGCTATAGAAAAGGTTCATCCTAATGAATTATACGTTATAAATGAAACTGAATTAAAAACTCTTAAATTTAATAGTGGACAAACTCCTAAATTAGAACAAATTGTAAGTGAATATAATTATTTAATTCAAAAAAAAGGTTTGCAATTTGAATTTCAAATAGAAAGTAAACCAAAAAAAAATCCCAGTGAAATAAAAAGAAATAAAAAAACTAATGATTTTATTGAAGCTAATAGACACACTTTTGATAGATTTGAAAACGAAGATGATAAAATATGTGTAGCAAATTTTTTTATAGAAATTTTAAATGAAGATGCCTTAGATTATATGCTGATACCAGGGTATCCTAAAATGAAATATAATATTGATTATATTGTGTCGGATATTATTGAAAATCATTATAATAAATTAATAGACTTAGATTATAGTCAAGCTGATATTGAAGTATTAACAACAACACCACTCATTTTACATAGCTCTCAGATTGAAAAACTTAAAAAAGATTTTAATAACATATTTATAAAATATGGAAATTATGACCTTAATTTTGACTATGAATACCTTTTAAGAGTTATACCAAAAATTAATATGCATGAAGCATATGCTTTTGAGGTATGTAATGTAATGAACGTTCCAATGTCAGCGGTTCAAGAGCGTTAATACACAATCATTATTTGCAATTAATAAATTATTGATCACAAATAGATCATACTGGTAAAGTCTATTTGCAACAAAAAATAAAAGTAGTATAAAACAACAATTATTTACGGCGGGGTAGCTCAGTTGGTTAGAGCGCGGGACTCATAAGCCCGAGGTCAGTGGTTCGATCCCACTTCCCGCTACCAATAAAAAAGATCAATAAAATATTTAAGAATTTAATTTTTTTTGATCGTAGTTAATAGCTTATGAAAAATAATCGCAGTTGAAATCATAATGAATGAATAACCACTATATCTCATTCTTTCTTGCTCCCATGTACTGCCATAAAAAGATACAAATAAGAGATAAGAATAAAGCATAAAGTTGATAATAACAAAATAGTCTATATGATTTTTTTGCTTTTTTTTAAGCGAGTGATACAAAATAAATAAATAAATGCCATAATTAGCAATAAAAAAAATAAAAACGATTATCTTAAATAAATTATTGTAATTTAATTCTTCAAGGGTGTGAAATATTATTTTCCAGTTGCTAGGTTTAAAAGCAAAATCAATTGATAAATGACCATGTACAGACAAAAATCTTTGCAACTTGTGTTTTGATATTTCAAAAAAATTAGAAATAAGAAATTTTTTAGCTTCGTTTGCACAGCTTTTTGACTTATAAATATAACCAAGATCATTATAAGATTTGTCATTCAACATTTCATGATCGGTATAATTTTTTTTTTTTAACAAATTTTTGTAAAATAAATTATGCTTATCTAAATTATCTTTTCCAAAACTACATAATGGCCAATTTTGTCTATCATATCCTGTTGACTGTGCTGCATTTAGTCCTGTCCAAGATGAGTTAGCAAAAAAGTCAAATAAGATTTTATTTTTAATTGATGGTAATGAGCCTAAAACAAAAAAAAATATAAAAATTAATATTGATCTTAAAACTATTTTTTTTTTAATTATCAATGGAATTAATAAAATTAGTATTAAAATATTAAAATAAATTATATAAGCGCTCCAGCTAAGTATAAGAAGTGTCGAAAATAAATAAATTAATAATTCATATTTAATTTTATAGATTTCATATACTTTTATAAAATAGTATTTTATTAAAAATAACAACATACAAGTAAAATGTGCGTATAAAGGTAAATTTTCAAAAAATAGTATAGATGGGGATAAAGTAATTAAAATTAGAGATATAAAATAAATATATAATTTATTTAATTTTAGAGACTTCAATATTTTGCATGAGTAAATTAAAATTATTAACGTAAATAAAAAATTTAAATAATTTAAATATATCTTTATGGGTAAAAAGTTTTCAAATTTAATTCCTAATCCTAAAATAAAATTCCAAAAAGGTGGTTGAGCATGGAAGTATAAAAGTGAAGAAAATAAACTTTCTTCAAGATATTTTGGATTTATATGTTGCCATACCCCATAAATCCAATATGGATCAATTGAAATCTTAAGATAAAAATAAGTAATAAATCTACTAATTAAAAAAGTTAGAATTACGAATAAGATTAGGTTTGTTTCTATTGATAATTTAATTTTACTAAAATTAAAACTACTATATAAATTTTTCATAATTTTAATGTCCTGGGAAATCAACGAGATTCTCAACTTTATATCCTTTTTTTAACAAATTATTAGTTCCACCAAGATCAAATAAGTTAATTACAAAAATAAATCCTGCAACTTTGCTTTTTGCTATTTCAATTAATTTAGCAGCCGCTTCCGCGGTACCTCCTGTAGCAATTAAATCATCAATAATTAATATATTTTCGTTTTCTTTGAATGAGTCTTTGTGAACTTCAATTGTAGCAGTTCCATATTCTAGTTCAAAATCAACAGAATGTACTTCTGCAGGTAATTTATTTTTTTTTCTTAACATTATAAATGGCTTATGTAAGATATATGAAATAGCAGAAGCAAATACAAAACCCCTAGATTCCACTGCAGCTATTTTATCAAAATTAAATTTTTTAGTTCTCTCTATAATTTGATTTATACACTCTTTGAAAGCTTCTTCGTTCTTAATAAGTGTAGTGATGTCTCTAAATAGAATTCCTTTTTTCGGATAGTCTTGAATCGACCTAATATATTCTTTTAAATCCATAAAACTTAATTATAATCTAAAATATACTATGGCAAATAATAAATTAGCAATTATTGGTGGAAGTGGCTTATATGATGTTGAAGAGTTTAAAGATAGAGAAAGTTTAGATTTAAATACTCCATGGGGAAAACCCTCAGATTTAATATTAAAGGCAAAATACAATAATAAAGAAATATATTTTCTACCAAGACATGGAAAAGGTCATTTTATTTCTCCATCAAAAATAAATTTTAGAGCAAATATTGATGCACTTAAACAACTTGGCATTACAGATATAGTCTCTGTTTCAGCTGTTGGATCTTTAAAAGAAGATTTACCTCCAGGTAAATTTGTTATCGTTGATCAGTTCATTGATAGAACTTTTGCAAGAAACAAAACTTTTTTTGATGATGAGATTGTGGCGCATGTATCAATGGCACACCCAACTTCAAATGGACTGATGAACGCTTGCGAAGATGCTATAAAAAAAGAAAGTATACCTTATCAAAGAGGTGGAACTTATATTGTAATGGAAGGGCCACAATTTTCTACATTAGCAGAATCAAACCTATATAGAACTTGGAAAGCTGATATTATTGGAATGACAAATATGCCAGAAGCTAAACTAGCAAGAGAAGCAGAAATTAGATATGCTTCAGTTTCAATGGTAACTGATTATGATTGCTGGCATCCAGATCATGAGAATGTAGATGTCCAACAAGTTATAAAAGTACTCTTAGATAATGCAGCAAAAGCTAAAAATATGATTAAAAATTTGATAGAGAACTTTGAAAATCACATTGATCCAAATGATCCAGCTAATAATTGTTTAGATGTAGCTATAATTACTGCTCCAGAAAAAAGAACTCAAAAAACTAAAGATAAATTAAAAACAATAGCAGGAAGAGTTCTTAATTAATGAAAATTAATGGTGTTAAATATAAAACAATTTGGTTTGATGAAGAAAAACAAGTTGTAAAAATTATAGATCAGACAAAGCTTCCACATAAATTTGTAATAAAAGAATTAAGTTCAGTTAAAGACGCTATAAATGCTATCAAAACAATGGAAGTTCGAGGTGCACCATTAATTGGAGGAACGGCTGCATTTGGATTAGTTCTAGCTATAAAAGAAAATAACAGTTTAGATTTTATAAAAAAAAGTTCAGAAGAATTAGTTGCTTCTAGGCCGACGGCTATAAATCTTCAGTGGGCAGTTCATAGAATGAATAACAAATTATCATTTGTTGAACCTGGAGATTTATTTAATGTTGCACTCAATGAAGCTAAAGAAATTTGTAAAGAAGATGAGGGATTTTGTGAAAGTATTGGTAAAAATGGATTAAATATTATTGAAGATATATATAATAAAAAAAAAGATACCGTCAATATTCTCACACATTGTAATGCAGGTTGGTTAGCTACAATAGATTGGGGAACAGCAACTTCTCCTATTTATCATGCACATAAAAAAGGAATACCAATACATGTTTGGGTAGATGAAACCAGACCAAGAAATCAAGGAGCAAACCTTACATCATATGAACTTAATGAAGAAGAAATTCCGAATACAATTATAGCAGATAATACAGGTGGAATATTAATGCAAAGAGGACAGGTTGATATGTGTATTGTTGGAACAGATAGAACATTATCTAACGGAGATGTGTGCAATAAAATTGGAACATATTTAAAAGCCCTCGCAGCTCATGATAACAAGGTACCTTTTTATGTTGCTTTACCAAGTTCAACTATAGATTGGAATTTAAAAACCTCTAAAGATATTCCAATTGAAGAAAGAGATCCAAAAGAACTTTCTCATGTGGATGGAATTAACAAAGATAATAAAGTTGATAGAGTTTTAATATATCCTGAAAAAAGCAAATCATTAAATTTAGCCTTTGATGTAACACCTGCTAAATATGTTACTGCATTAATAACAGAAAAGGGAGTTTGCGATGCTTCTTCTGAAGGCTTAAAAAAGTTATTTAATTAATTATCTTAAAGAAGCTGCAATATTTCCACCGTCTACAGTTAGTACTGCTCCAGTTGATTTTTTTGATATTGCAAGATGATAAAAAGCTTTGGCTACATCATCTGCTTTAACTTCGCTTAACAATAGATTGCCACTCATATATTGATCCATTGTTACTTCTCTAGCCTTTGCTCTTTGTTTAATCATTTTATCATTTAATAAACCACTTCTAATTCTATCAGCATTAACACCATTTGATCTAATACCAAGGTGTCCATAATCAACTGCATATTGTTTACACAAATTTAAAAGCGCAGACTTAGGCAATCCATATGGTCCAAAATTTTTACCAGGATTAACTGATTGCTTTGATATATTAAATAACAAACATCCATTTATATTTTGTTTTTTCATAATTTTTACAGCCTCTGAAGCACAATTTTGATGTGAAAAAAAATTATCTTCAAAACTTTTTCGAAGTATTTCATCATTAACTTCTGCAATTGATCCACCCATAGCAGTTCCAGCATTTGATATTAAAATGTCTACACCTCCATATATTTCCAAAATTTTACTAAATGCTTTTTTTACACTTTGTTTGCTGGTTACATCACAGTGAATACAAAGATCACTTATTTTAGTCTGCAAATCATTTATCTTACTTTTATTAATATCAAGTAAAACAACTTCAGCTCCATATTTTTTGAATAATTTATATGTTGCTTTACCAATTTCACCAGTGCTACCAGTGATAACAACAACGTTGCCTTGCAATTCTTTTTTTGCTTTGTTTAATTTTGCTTGTTCCAAGGACCAATACTCAACATCAAATAAGTCTTTTTTCGATAAAAATTTATATCTGGATGTTTCCTCAACACTTGAAATTACATTGGCATTAGTTTGAGTTAAATCTCCTGCAATTTTTGAAGCTTTTAAGGTATCTCCTACTGCAAATAAACCAAAATTCTGAACTAGAATTACTCTAGGAGATGTATCAAGCATTACTTTTTTTTCTTTAGTTTTTTTCTTATTAGTTTCAAAATATTTTTTATATTTTTGCCTATATTCTTTGAATTTTTTTTCAGCTAAATTTTTAAATTCATCTAAAGTACAGTTTGCTTTTGGTGATATTACTAAAGGAAATGGTTTAACTCTTATAACATGATCAGGGGTAGCCGTTCCTTCATTTGAGTATCTATTTATATCTTTACCATTAATAAAATAATCCAACTTACTATTTTTTTTAAAATTTAAGATAAATTTGTTATCATTTTTTTCAGATAAAAGACCTCTCAATATAGGAGCTATATCTGCAGTTGAGAAATTAAATTTAGTTTTCTTTATCTGTTTTATTTTTTTCTTTTTTAGTTTGGTTAAAGTTTTTTCAGCATCAGATATATACTTAATCATTAAACTATAAGCATCTTTTGCATTATCAGCAAATGTAAAAATTCCGTGGTTTAATAAAATTAAACAGTTTATATTTGGGTTTTTAGAATAAACTTCATTTATTTTTTGCGCTAATTTAAATCCTGGCATTACATAGGGTACTATTGCAGTTTTTTTACCAAATATTTTTTTTGATAGCATTTCTCCATTTGGTCTATTAGTGATTTTCATAATTGCATCAGAATGAGTGTGATCAACAAATTTAAATGGTAAAAATGCATGTAAAAAAGTTTCAACTGATGGATTGGGCGATTTTGTATCTATCAAATTTTTTTTTTGAAAAGCAACCATGTCATCATCAGAGAGTGTTTTCTTTTTTTTCATAGTAAGCAATGGATTTAATTTAACTGCTGGCAAACCCGCTGGTTCAATTTCTGCCATATCCCATCCGCTGCCTTTTACGCAAAGAACATTATAATATTTACCATCTATATCTTTGATTTTTGTCTTAACCGATGTATTGCCACCACCATGCAGTACCAATTCTGGATTTCTTCCGAGAAGCCTAGTTGTATAAACTCTTAAAGCCATATCCTCAGAATGACCTAATTTCTTATACTTTTTAATATATTTTTTAGCTTCGTTTTCTGACCAATTGTTTTTCAATGTTTATCCTCAATAAATTATTATAATAGTTTTTTGTTTGAAAGAAGTAAAAAATTTCGTTAGTTAAAAAAGATATATATTAAATTCTTATGGAAAAAGTTGGGGAACATATAACACTGGATATAGTTGGAACTAAAAAGGAATATACTCCCGAATTTTATGAAAAGTTAGTTTATAAAATTGCTAAAGCAGCAAAAGTAACAGTTTTAAAAATTTCTAAATATAAATTCGAGCCACAAGGATTTACATTGGTCGCTTTGCTTGCTGAAAGCCACATTAGTTTTCATACTTTCCCAGAAAAAGAAATTGTAAGCTTTGATTTTTTTACATGTGGAAAAGTATCACCAAAAGTTTCTCTAGATATAATAAAAGATGAGATGGAACATACAAATATAATAATTAAAGAATTTAATAGAGATACTATTGATCTTTATCATGACAATTATAGTTCCCCAGGTTTAAAAAAATCATATGTTGCTAATAGAGTTTTAGAAAATTTTAAATCTAAAGTAGGTCAATATATTGAAATACTTGATTTAGAACAATTTGGAAAAGCTTTATTTATTGATAATGAAATACAAGTAGCTGAAAGTGATGAACATTTATATAGCTCAACCTTTGTAAATTCAGGTCTTAATTTAAATTCAAACAAAGAAAAAGCTGCAATTATTGGTGGAGGTGATGGTGGTGTTGCAAGAGAATGCATTTCACAAAACTTTGGCTTTATAGATTGGTATGAATTAGATCCTGAAGTTGTGGATGTGTGTGATAAACATCTAAGTAAAATTGGTGAGAAGGCCACAGAAAAAAATTCAGTTAAATGCGTTTGGGGAGATGCTTTTGAAAGTATTAAATCTGTCAAAGACAATACTTATGATCAAATATTTGTAGATCTGAATGATGATCAATTTTGTATAGATTTGGCTGCAAAAAATATGTCATCTTTAGAAAGAATTTTAAAACCCAAAGGTGTAATTACTGCTCAAGTAGGAAGCCAAGACAAAAAACCAAAACAAGTTGAAAATTGGTTAAATGTTTTTAACAAAAATTTTGGAAATACAAAACTTTCAAGAGTTTATATACCAAGTTTCGATTGTTCTTGGAATTTTTCCTCGTCAATAAATCATTAATTTTTCTTTTTAAAACAATAATTTTATGAAATAATCTTTAAAATTTTTGGAGGAAAAAAAATGAAAAAATTAAAAGTATTAGGACTTGGTATTTTAATATCATCATTTCTAACAATTTCTTCAATTGCAGATCAAATTAAAATAGGAACTGAAGGTGCATATCCGCCTTGGAATTCTAAAGATTCAGCTGGAAATTTGATTGGCTTTGAAGTCGAATTAGCAAATGAATTATGTAAAATTATGAATCATGATTGCACAATTGTAGAGCAAGACTGGGATGGGATGATACCAGCTTTAGTCTCAAGAAAATTTGATGCCATCATGGCTGGAATGTCAATAACTGGTGAGAGAATGAAAACAATAAACTTTTCTCAAGGTTATGCTGATGAAGTTGCATCATTAGCTGTTATTAAAGGATCGAAAAACGAAGGCCTTAAAACAATGTCAGCTATAAATTTATCTGATGTAAGTGCTGATGAACAAGCAACACTAGATGTTTTGACCAAAGCATTTAAAGGTAAAACTATTGGTGTACAAACAGCAACAATTCACCAGAACTTTCTAGAGTCTGGTTTAATGGGTAATGTAAAAATTAGAACTTACAAAACTCAGGACGAAGTAAACTTAGATTTATCTGCTGGTAGAATAGATGCAGCACTAGCTGCAGCAGTTGCTTTTACAGATTATGCAGAGAAATCTGGTAAAGAAGTTGTGTTAACTGGACCAACATTTGCAGGTGGAGATTTTGGAAATGGAGTTGGTGTAGGTATTAGAAAAGGTGACTCTAAACTTTTAAATGATTTTAATGCAGCAATTGATAAAGCTAGAGATGATGGCATTATTAGTAAGCTTGCTATAAAACATTTTGGTTTTGACGCGTCTATGTAATAAATTATTTATGGGTGGCTATAATTAGCCACCTATATTATGGAACTTCTATATTTTGGTGATAAAGGTTGGGGAGACGAGTTATTCTTTGCAACCTTAATGACAATTGCGGTCTCTATAACCGCAATGATAATTGGCTTTATATTTGCTGCTTTATTTACTCCATTAAAATTATCTAATAATAAATTCCTTAATTCTATTGGCAATGCATACACCACTGTTATTAGAGGTGTGCCAGAGCTTCTAGTAATTTATTTATTTTTCTTTGGTGGAAGTGGAGCAATTATGTTTGTTGCTTCAATATTTGGTTATAATGATTATATCGAAATTAATGCTTTTTTAACAGGTTCATTTTCAATAGGAATAATATCAGGAGCGTACTCAACCGAAGTATTTAGAGGAGCACTACAATCAATTGATAAAGGTCAGTTTGAAGCTGCAAAAGTTTTAGGATTTAATAAATATATTTACTTCTTTAAAATTATTTTGCCTCAAATGCTAAGACTAGCAATTCCAAACTTAAGTAATGTTTGGCAAATTACATTAAAAGATACTTCTCTTATATCTGTAACTGGTTTAGTTGAAATAATGAGACAATCATATATCGCAGCTGGCTCAACTAGAGATCCATTGTTTTTTTACTCATTTGCAGCAGTTCTATATTTAATGCTTACATTTTTAAGCATGCAATTATTAAATAGATTAGAAACAAAATATAGCAAAGGTTATTAATGGATATTGAATTAATGATTAGTAGTTTTCCAAAGTTGCTAAACGCAACTTTGATTACTCTTAAACTTTTGTCCGTGTCTCTTATTGTCGGTCTTTTTATTGGATTAGGTTTTGCAATCTTGAGAATGAATAATAATAAGTTGATTAATAAATTTGCTTACGGATACTCATATATTTTTAGAGGAACACCTCTATTGGTTCAAATCTTCATAATATATTTTGGATTAGGTCAAATTGAATATTTAAGAACTACCTTTTTGTGGGTAGTTTTAAAGGAACCATATTGGTGTGCTATAATAGCATTTTCATTAAATACTGGAGCTTATACATCAGAAATACTGAGATCAGCTTTTCAAACTATAAAACCCGGATATTTAGAGGCTGGAAGAAGTTTAGGGATACCCTCCAAAATTATTTTTACAAAAATACAAATTCCTATTGCAATTAAACAGTCTTTACCAGCTTACGGTAATGAAATTATTTTAATGCTTAAAGGCACATCTTTAGCAAGCACGGTAACACTAATGGACTTGACTGGTGTAGCTAAATATATAATCTCAACTACATTTAAGCCTGTTGAAGTATTTATTGTTGCAGGAAGCATTTACTTGTTTATGACATTTATAATTCATAATGTAATTAAATATTTAGAGAAAAAATATGGATTTCAAACATGAAAATAGCATGCATACAATTATCTAGTGGAGAAAATTATGAAAATAATTTTAAACAAATTCTTAAATTTGTAAATCAAGCTATAAAAAATCAATCTGATCTAATTATTACACCTGAAACTTCTTCTTTGATGTCTAGTAGTAGAGAAACACTTTTTAAATATTCATTTGAAATGAATAAAGATCCAATTTTGAAGAATATTAGAGAAGTTTCAAAAAAATATAAGAAATGGATTTTACTCGGATCAATTTGCGTTAAGGTTAAAAACAAACTCAGAAATAGATCTATACTGGTTGGACCAAATGGAAAAATTGTCAAATATTACGATAAAATTAATATGTTTGATGTTAAAATTCCGAACAAAGAGCAACACAAAGAAAGTAAAACTTTTAAAGCAGGAAATAAATTAGTCACTGCGAATTTACCTTGGGGTAAAATAGGTTTTACAATCTGTTATGATCTTAGATTCCCAGAACTTTACAGAAATTTGTCAAAAAAAAATTTAAGTTTTATTGCAGTTCCATCAGCTTTCACAAAGTTTACAGGACAAAAACATTGGTTAACACTTTTAAGAGCAAGAGCTATTGAAAATTTTTGTTATATTTTTGCACCAGCTCAAACTGGTAAAAATACCCCTAAAAGAGAAACATTTGGTCATACAGCAATTATTTCACCAGATGGAAAAATATTGGCATTAAAAAAATTAGGCAAGGGAGTGATATATTCAAAAATTAACCCTAAGCTTTCAATGGATTTAAGAAAAATAATACCAAGTTTAGTTTAATTCCTGCTATCCACAATCAATGTATCTTTAGATCCGCCACCTTGAGAACTATTAACTATTGTACTACCTTTTTTCAGTGCAACTCTAGTTAATCCACCAGTTGTAACATAAGTTGACTTACCTGTTAAAATAAAAGGTCTCAAATCTAAATGTCTTGGTTCAATGTTATCAGGCGTGATTGTAGGAACAGTGGAAAGAATCTCTAATGGTTGTGCAATATAATTTCTAGGATTTTTTTTGATATTTTTTATCATTTCTTCTTTTTCTGCTTTAGAGGCCTTAGGACCAATCATAATTCCATAGCCACCTGAAGCATTTGAAGGTTTAACAACATATTTTGAGATATTATCTATAACGTGTTCTCTATTTTTTTTGTCTCCACATAGAAGAGTTTCAACTTGGTCAATAATTGGTTGCTCACCTAAATAGTAAATTATCATTTTATTAACATATGAATAAACTGCTTTATCATCTGCAACTCCTGTTCCTAAAGCATTAATAATTCCAACATTTCCTTTTCTCCAACATTTGAACACACCAGGCACGCCTAATAAGGATCCTTTAAAAAAAACTTTTGGATCCATAAAATTGTCATCTATTCTTCTATATATACAGTCTACCTTCAAAGGGCCTTTAACAGTTTTCATGTAAACATGATCGTTTTCAACAAATAAATCTTTACCCTCCACCAATGCTATTCCCATTTGTTCAGCAAGAAAGGAGTGTTCAAAATAAGCAGAATTATAAATACCAGGTGTTAATAAAACCATGTGTGGGTTGTTAGTCTTCTTTGGAATACACTCTGTCATACAATTATATAATTTATTTGCATATTGATGAACTGAGGAAACCTTATATCTTGTAAATAGTTCTGGAAAAATATCTCTCATAACCATTCTATTTTCCAGCATATATGAAACTCCAGAAGGAACTCTTAAGTTATCTTCAAGAACTAAAAAATCCCCATCAATATTTTTAATAAGATCAATCCCAGATATATTTGACCATGCTTTGTGTTTTGGTGAGAAACCTTCACACTCTTTTAAATACAATGGAGAATTAAAAATTAGTTCTTTAGGTATTACTTTGTCTTTAAATATTTTTTTTGCATTGTAGACGTCATCGATAAATAAATTTAGTGCCTTAACTCTTTGCGCAAGTCCTTTTGCAACCTTTAACCATTGACTTTTTGGTATAATTCTAGGAATGATGTCTAAAGGCCATTTTTTCTCTTCAGCTCTATTGTTTGCAGCATAAACTCTAAAATTTATTCCTCTAGCGCTTATTGTACTTTGACAATTTTTTTCTATTTCTTGTAATTTTTTTTTTCCATATTTTTCAAGTATACCTGCAATGATCTTAGCATGACTTCTCAACTTCTTCTCTTTACTGATATATCCATCAAAAGTTGATTTAGAATCGTAATTTTTCCAAAAATCAGACATATTAACTTAATTTTTTTACATAAGAGTTAAATAAGCAAATGATTAAATTCGATATCTGATATGAAATAAATGGGTTTTATTGTATTCACATATAATTTAAACATTTAACTTTAATATGACTTATTGTATTGGCATTAAAACAGAGACAGGACTAGTTTTTGCATCAGACTCCAGAACAAATGCAGGATTGGACAATGTAAATATATATTCTAAAATGCTTACACACGATGTTGGAGATAGAACAATAGTAATTGTTACATCAGGAAATCTTGGAACTTCTCAAGCTGTTTATAATTCAATAGAAAAAGATTTAAAAAGCGAAACTGGAATTATGAATTTAAATACTTGTAGTGATTTTGAGCAAATTGCCTCCTACATAGGTTCTCTCAATATTGAGCATTCATCTCCTCAAGGAATTAATACTGATAGCGTTTTACTAGGTTCAACTTTTATTGTAGGCGGTCAAATAAAAGATCAACCACCAGAATTATATTTAGTTTACCCCCAAGGCAATTATATTCGTCCAGCGGATAGCAAACCATATTTAGTTATAGGTGAGGTAAAATATGGAAAACCTATTTTAGATAGAGTAATCACACCAAAAGTCTCAATCGGAGATGCATCGAGATGTGCTCTGATATCAATGGACTCGACATTAAAAAGTGATTTAACTGTTGGTCCGCCAATAGATTTTGCAGTGATAAAAAAAGATGAAATCAAAATAGCATCACTTAAATGCTTAAATATGAATGACCCTGAATTTTCAAAAGTTTGTAATCAATGGTCACAAGGTATTTTCAAGATATTTGATTCTTTTCAAAGGTTTGACTGGGAATAAAACTAATATTTTGTGTATTCTTTGATTTCTTTAATTTTAGAACCAGTTTTATTATTTATTTCTAATTTTAATTTTGCACGTTCATCATTTAGGAAGTGAACATCTCTTGATAATTTAATAAATTTTTCACCAAAATCAGAATTTTTTTCACATAATCTTTTATCGTCTTCTATTACCCAAAGCTTTGAATTAATTTCTTTTAGTGAATTATATAAACTTTCAATTTCACTGTAATTTTTAATATTTGTATTTAATTGATCTTGTAAAATTTTATATTCATCATTTATAAAATTCAGTTTTTCAGGATCTTTAATTTTTTCAGATTTAATTTCTAAAATTGAAATTTTATCCAGCAATTCTCCAACTGATACTTCTACTAAAATTTTATTCATATAAATTTATATTATGTTAAGTTGTTAAAAATATGTCTAACATACTTATTATAAAACATGGATCTTTGGGTGATATAGCCCAAGCAAGCGGTGCAATTCAAGATATATCTGATAATCATCCAAATGATGATCTTTATATACTATCAACCAAACCTTATTATGATTTATTAAAAAAAAATCCAAATATAACTGATGTCATTTTAGATAAACGACTCTCTAGGTTTAACTTAATTTATTTATATTTATTAATGAGAAAGATAAAAAAATATAAATTTATTAAAGTTTATGACCTTCAAAATTCCAGAAGAACAAGTTTCTATAAAAAAATTCTCTTTCCTAAAGTTTCATCAGATGTTTGGTCCTCAACCGAAACAACAATACCAGAGGGAACAGATAAGACAGAGTTTGATAAGGATGCTGTTCTAAATCGTTTTGAACATCAATTGAATGTTTCTGGAATTAAAACTGATAAAGTAATGAAACCAGATTTTTCATGGAGCTGTGAAGATATTACAGAAATTAAACAAAAATATAATTTAAATAAATACATAATTTTATTCCCTTTTTCATCATCTCATTTAACTTTAAAAAGATGGCCATATTACAATGAATTGATAAAAAAAATTAAATCTTCTTTTAGAGATGAAATCCAAGTTTTAATTGCCCCAGGTCCAAATGAAATCAAATTAGCAAATGATATTGATGCTAATATTATTTTAGATAATGATAAAGCTCTGAATATTTCTCAACTTTCATCATTAATAAAAGATAGTTATTTTGTTATATCTAATGATACTGGGCCAGCACATATTGCGGCACATTTAAATGTAAAAGGATTAGTTTTATTTGGATCTCATACTAGTGCAAAAAAAGTAAGTATTGAACGAGAAAATTTTAGAGCAATCCAAGTGTCTGATTTAAACAAACTTTCTGCAGATAAGGTTTTTCAAAGAATGTTAGAAGCTATTAGTTAGCCTTCTTAAATTTTGACAATAAAAATGGTAAAAATAAAACTATAATAAAAATTCTTAAAAAATGATGGTAGCTCACAAATATTGGGTCTATATTGTAAGCAACACTAATTACAATCATTTCATGTATTCCCCCAGGTACAAAGCTTAAAAACGTTGGGATAAATTCAAATCCTATAAAAGTTAATAAGTATGCAGTTATCATAGAAATAATAATCAAAATTGAACTCACTATTATTCCATGAAACATAAAAAATATTAATTCTTTAATTTTTAAACCATTTAACCTTGTACCAAGTGCAGTTCCCAAAAATACAAATGCAATATTTATAAATATATCTGGAAATCTGGCATTAATTAATTCGAATGTATAAAAAGCTCCAGATAAAGCCATTGCACCAACTAAAGTAGGTGATGGAATTTTATAATTTTTTAAGATATTTGCAAAAATAAAGCAGATTACTAACAGAAATAATATTTCTAAAAAATATCTTTCATTATAGATATTATCATAATTATAACCTTTCATCTCTGAGAAGCCTAGATTATTGATAAAAAAAATAGGAACGAAACTCACAATAAATATAACTCTAGTAGCCTGAGGGATCAAAACACCTTTATCATTTTTTGATTTACCAAATTCTAATAATGCTGCAGATATTGGAACGAATGCTCCTGGCAAAGCTGCTAATGCAGATATAAATTTACTAAATTTGCATACTTTAAAAAAGTAATAACCAGCAAGTATGGTGCTAACAATTGTGCAAATAACAATAGCAATTGAGGAAAAAAACCATAAATGAATTTTATACAATAATGTTACATTTAAAGTTCCACCTAGAATTATACCAACTATTAGAAAAATAGGATTTAACAATTTAGTAGGAAAGATGATTTTGTATCTCGTAAAAGCAAAGCATAAATTTAAACCTAAAGAACCTAATAACCATGGCAAAGGCAGATTAATTAATGTACCAATGTAGCCTCCAACAAGGCCTATAAATAATGCTTTATAACTACCTATTAAAGCTAAGAAATATTCCTTTATGTTTTTAGAAAAATTATATTTGAGCATTGACTAAAATTTATAACTTATGTTTAATGATGAATTCATAAATATAATAAGAGAGGAAATAATGAAACTAATTAAAACTTTTATTTCAGTTTTATTCTCTGCTTTCCTTCTGTTTTCATCAACAAGTTCATTCGCAGTTGAAAAATTACATTTTTTAATTGGTGGTGGTGCTGGTGGTGGCTGGGATGGAACTGCTAGAGGTACTGGAGAAGCATTAACAAAAGCTGGTTTTTTGAAAAGTGCATCATTTGAAAATATGTCAGGTGGTGGGGGTGGTAAAGCTTTAGCTTACCTAATCAATAACGCTCCAAAAGATACAGTTTTAGTTCAGTCAACACCATTGGTGTTAAGATCAATTACCAGACACAAAGGTTATGTAAAAGGCACTGGCACATTATCTTATAAAGATGTTAAACCAATTGCAGGTGTAATTGGAGATTATGGTGCAATAGTTGTTGCAAAAAATTCACCTATCAAAAATTTCAAAGATGCAGTTGATCAGTATCAAAAAGATCCAAAGTCAATTAAAATGGCTGGTGGATCTGTAAGAGGAAGTATGGACCACTTAATTGGTGCGTTAGCTTTCCAAGCAGCTGGAGCAAATCCAAACGATGTGATTTATGTTCCATATGATGCTGGTGGAAAAGCACTTGCTGGACTTTTATCTGGAGAAACTCAAATACTTTCAACTGGTTTAGGTGAAGTAATGGGTGCTAGAGATCAAGTAAGAATAATTGGTATCACTGCTCCTGAGAGAGTAGGTGATGCACCAGAAGCTCCAACATTAAAAGAGCAAGGATATGATGTTCAGTTTGTTAACTGGAGAGGTTTCTTTGCACCAAAAAGCATGAGTATGAGTGACTATAACAAAATCTCTAAAATGCTTGGCGATGTTCAAAAAACACCAGAGTGGGAAGCTGTTAGAAAAAGAAATGCATGGGTAAATATTTATAACCCAGGTTCTAAATTTGATGCATTCTTGGAAAAACAAACGGTTGAAATGACAGCTCTGATGAAAAAACTTGGAGTAATATAATCTTTATTGATTATTAAAAAATGTAAAGCAGTGAGAATAAGTCCTACAAAATTTATCTCACTGCTTTTTTTAGTTTTATCAGTATTTTATCTATACACTGCATACAACATTCAAGTATTTGCGTTTGATGAGAACGCACCATTTAATGCTAGAACTTTTCCAATATATTTAGGTTGGGCAGGAATAATTTTATCGAGTTTAAAAATAATTTTACCTGAGAAAGTTACTACAGAGGTAAATCACAAACACTTAGATTATAAAAGTATAATTTATCTAATATTAATCTCTTTAATATATGCAGCTGTAATTTTAAAAATTGGGTATTTTATATCAACTTCTTTATTTCTTTTTGCATCTTATTATTTCTTAGGTGAAAGAAGATGGGGACTGATGTTTATTTTGTCATTTCCATTTGTTGCTGCATTTATGTATTTATTACATGGTTTACTAAATATTTATCTTCGTGATCCTTTCTTAAAATACATTGGAGTTATGGGATGATCGAAGGAATACTAATTGGATTATCAACTGCGCTATCATTAACTAATATTTTAATGGTTATGGTTGGTTGTTTTGCTGGAACAATAATTGGAATGTTGCCTGGACTTGGACCAATGACTGCAATAGCATTAATGATACCAATTACTTACGGCTTTGATCCATCAACAGGTTTAATTTTAATGGCAGGAGTTTACTATGGTGCAGTATTTGGAGGATCTACATCTTCTATTTTGTTAAATGCACCTGGAATACCAGGAACAGTTGCTACTGCATTTGATGGTTATCCAATGGCACAACAAGGAAAAGCTGGTAAAGCTTTAGCGATTGCAGCCTATAGTTCATTTGCTGGAGGAACAATTTCTGCAATATTTTTATTAGTTGCAGCCCCTAGTTTGTCGAAAGTAAGTTTAGCTTTTAGATCACCTGATTATTTTGCATTAATGATCTTAGGTTTAACCGCCATTTCTGCATTTTCATCAAAAGGACAGTTTTTAAAGGCAATGATGATGGTTGTTTTAGGATTAATGCTAGCAACCGTCGGACAAGACTCATTGTCAGATATAACAAGATTTACTTTTAACAATATGAACTTAACTGATGGAATAAGCTTTGTATTAATTGTAATGGCAACATTTGCAATGAGTGAAGCTCTAACGATTATTTTTAGAGGTAAAGATCCAAACAGAGCTGCAAAACAAATTTCATTAACAGAATTAGGCTCAATTAAAGTAAATAAAGAGGAAACAATTAAAATGGCCAAAACAATACCTAGATCCTCAATACTTGGTTTCTTAATTGGTGTTTTGCCTGGTGCAGGTGCAACAATTGCATCTTTCTTAGCTTATGGAATGGAGAGAAATTACGTAAACGAAGAAGAAAAACAAAAATTTGGAAAAGGTAGCGTTCATGGTTTGTCAGCGCCTGAAACTGCAAATAATGCAGCTTGCTCTGGTTCTTTTGTTCCGTTACTAACATTAGGTATTCCTGGAAGTGGAACAACTGCTGTAATGCTCGGAGCTCTTTTAGGATTTGGTATTCAGCCTGGACCAAGACTTTATCAAACTAACCCTGAGATTTTTTGGTCGGTTATAATGTCAATGTACATTGGCATGGTTGTACTTTTAATTTTAAATTTGCCATTAATTCCCTATATCGCTAGAATTTTAGCAGTGCCTAGAAACTATTTAATTCCTTTAATTTTATTTTTCTCAGTGACAGGAATATATCTAATGTCATTTAATAATTTTGATATTTTTCTAATGATAGGTATTGCCGTAGTTGCAACTTTTTTAAGGCTTTATGATTTCCCCATGCCACCTTTAATATTAGCTTTTGTACTTGGAGGATTAATGGAGGAAACATTGAGAAGATCACTTTTAATAAGTGATGGTTCACCTAACTTTTTATGGGATAGGCCAATAACTCTAATAATATTATTGATAACAATAACAATTGTTGGTTGGCAAATTTTTTCAACTTTAAGGAAAAAAAGTTAAATGTAAATTTTATCAGCTAGACCGTAACAAAGAATCCCGCTTAAAACTGTCAAAATTCCTGAGGCAATTACCCCTTCGCTATTTGTTTTTTCGTTATGTCCAAGCTTATTTATATAAATTGTATATATCCCAATTAAAAAATATAAAACGTTTTGAGCAAAAATTAATGTAAAGAAACCCCATGTTCCTGCCAAACCATCTGCTTTAATTAACATTATGTATAGTGCTACTAAAAGTGATGCAATAAATGGTGCTCCAAAAAATCTAACCATCACAGCTGCAGATTGATCAATATTGTATTGATCTAAAAATGACTTTGTTGCAACAACTGTTCTGAAAGCATAAACGGCGTAAACAATAAAATGTAAAATAAAAATACTTAAATAAATTATTCCATTAAATTTATCTAGCATCTTTTAACTTTATAAGATTCTTTTATAGTTTTCAATTATCTTATCCCAAAGAAAATTTTTGGAGTGTGTTTTGCACTCTTTTCCAAATTCAATATATTTATTTCCCTCAAATAAATTATCTATACTTGAATAAATTTCATCTAGACTGTTACCATCGCAAATTAACCCCGTTTTATTATGAATAATTGCATCTGAAGCACCACCATCTTTACCACCTATAGACGGTATTCCATATTGTGCAGCCTCAATGAAAGAAATTCCAAAGCCCTCAACTGAAGTTTTGTGAATTATTGATGGCATTATAAAAATATTAGATTTTGCAATTAATGCATTTTTCAATTCATTAGTTATATCATTCAAAAAATTTACATATTTATCAAGATTTAATTCTATCACTAATTTTTTTAAATTTTCTTCTTCATCTCCGTATCCTATACAAGTGTAAGTAATATCAGGATATTTCTCTTTCAAATTTCGAATAGCCATTATAACTTTTTCATGATTTTTTCTTTTGTCAAATCTAGAAACAGTAATTAGTCTTTGTTTTTTTCCTTTTAGCATTTCTTCTGCTTGTTTAAGATCGTCTTTTGGAATTTCTTCAACAGGATCTACACCTGGATTTATGACTATTAATCTTTTTTCTTCAACTCCAAGACTAACCGCTAAATTTTTCGTAAAGTTTGAGTTTGCTACGACATGATCAACATTATTTAAAACTTCTAAAACTTTTTTGTTTAATCTAGATCCTTTAGGGTGATTAATTTCTTTAGAATGTATTAAACATATTTTCTTTTTTTGGGATTTTATAAGTTCTAAACTTTTCCAGTGATCTGCAATGATACAATTTACATTTTTATTTTCATTTAAATATTCATTTATAAGCAAAGATTTTCTATATTTTCTTAATAATTTAACTCCGCTAACTCTTTCAATTGTAAATGAAACTTTATCATCAAACTTTTTATGATCTTCGTGATAATCGGCAAAAACTTTAACCATATCTAATTTTGATAATGATCTTGCTAGTCCCCACATTAGATTTTGCATACCACCAACTTCTGGAGGGAAAGTTCTAGTTATTATTAAATACATTAATTAGATGACCACTTTATACCACAACCCATACTTGGGAATTGTTCTTCAGGACCTTTGCCTGTTTCTGAAACTTGTCTCATAGCAATAAATAAATCACTATCTCCAGATCTCACAGGCTTTAGTTCTCTTAATTCTCTTATTCTTCCCCTATATTGGAGACCAAAATCTTTATCATAACCGAAAAAATCTGGAGTACATACAGCATCATATTTTCTTGCAATGTCTTGTGTTTCATCAATTAGGTAAGGAAAATTAAACTTATGTTTAATTGCAAACTCTATCATTTTTTCAAAAGAGTCTTCTGGATAATTAATTGGATCATTAGAGCATATTGCAACTGAATTTATTCCTAAATCATTAAGCTTAGCACAGTCTTCCACCACATCTCTAATTATTGCTTTTACATATGGACAATGATTACAAATAAACATTATCAACGTTCCATTTTCACCTTTGATATCATTTAACGATATTAATTTGTTCTCTGTAGATTTTAATTCAAAATTTTCTGCTTTTTTTCCAAAATCACATACTGGTGTTTTAATAGGCATAATGTAATAATATATAAATTATGTTTTACGATTTGGAAGATAAAAAACCAAAAAACTCTGGCGAAAATTGGGTCGCACCAAATGCAACTATAATTGGAGATGTAACTTTAGAAAAAAACTCCAGTGTTTGGTTTAATGCTGTAATTAGAGGGGATAACGAAAACATTCATGTTGGAGAAGGTTCGAATGTTCAAGATGGGAGCGTTCTACATACTGACCCAGGCTGCCCTTTAAGAATTGGTAAAGACGTAACTATCGGTCATATCGTTATGCTTCATGGATGTACAATTGGAGACAATAGTTTAATAGGTATTGGAGCTGTCATTTTAAATAATGCAAAAATAGGTAAAAACTGCATCATTGGTGCAAAAGCATTAATAACTGAAAACAAAGAAATTCCAGACAACTCATTAGTAGTTGGAGCTCCAGGAAGAGTAGTTAGAAAACTTACTGATGAGGAGATAGGAAAAATAACAGAAAACGCAAAACATTACCAAGATAATTGGAAACGTTATTCAAAATCAATATTTTAAATGAAAAAAACAATTTTATTATCAATCATTTTTTTACTTAACTCAATTTCAAATGTTTATGCTGACAAATGTTATGATGGCGATACAACACAAGTTATTTTAGATAGTGACAAAAAACCAGGAAGGTATTTTGAGGATCAGCCTGATGTTAACGATGATTTCCAAGTTCACATTGTTTATACTTTATTAAAAGACTCCAAAGATAAAGAGGGAGACATAAATGGAGAGTTAGAAAAATGGGTTGAAATTGCTGATAAATGGATTTTAAAAACAACTGCTAAAGCAAACAAGAAATCAAATTTTAATAATGGAGTAGGTCAGAAATTAAAATGGGATAGACGTAAAGATGGAAAGTTAGATATTACTTTTCTTAGAATAAACAGAACCAAGAAAGAAATGAAAAAGTCTAAGTGGGGTAGTTGTGGAAATGTCTTTGGAAGATCCATTATTAATAACGGAATGAACAATCCTAAAAAAATATATTTTAACTTTGGAGATTTTACTCATAAAGATTGGCCATTTTCTGGTGGATTTCCAATTTTTAGTGTATTTTCTAAACATCAAAAAAAATACCCACTTAATAATAAAGAGGTTGGTTATTTTATTTTACACGAGATTTTACATGCTATGGGTGGAATTTATAAATGTTCACCAAATTTTACTGAAGGACACAATACTAAAAAAACAAAAGACATGATGAGTAGATCGGGTGATGGAACAAATCATACTTTAGATCCAAAGAATGATGACTATTGGGGTCATAATAATAAAACTTGTCCAAACATGCAGGACAGTGTTTATTTTACACCTACATCAGATACACCTTTTGATCCTTTTGAAGTTACTTGTATGCCAAATGAAAAATGGAAATTTACAAAACATAATTATGAAAATATTTATGATAGAGGTGAAGGCGGAGATTGTTTTTATGCACGAGACGACGTAGAAGCTCCATGGGAAGAAGAATTTGGTATATTTCAAAGGAATTAAGTGAAAAAATTATTCTGATATGTCAGCAGGGTATGTAATTGCACAATTAAGAGTAACCAATCCAGAAAATTATAAAGAGTATATTGAAAAAGTTAATCCAATTGTAAAAAAATTTAATGGAGAGTTTTTGGTTAGAAATGGTGAATATCAAATATTTGATGGTGAAACTAAATTTCCAAGAATAATAGTCCTAAAATTTCCAAGTTATGAGAGGGCTTTGGAATGGTATAATTCAGAAGAATACAAACCAATAAAAAAAATAAGATTGGATAATTCAGAAGGGACCAATATAATTATAAAAGGATTATGAAAAAAATATTATTAGCATTATTAATCACACTATTTAGTTCATCATTATTCGCATCAGATGAAAAACCTGGTAGATTTTTCGAAGATCAACCAGATGTAACTGATGATTATCAAATTCATTTCATATATATGCTGACAGCCAGTGATAAAGATCGTGAGCTGGATATAAATGGAAAAATTGAGGAATATGCTAACAAAATGAACGCTCTTGTTGAAAAGTTTAGTAAAAAAACAAAAGGGTCCTCAGGTGTAAAAAAATATAAGTACGATTATCGAAAAGATGGAAAATTAGATGTTACCTTCATAAGATTAGATAAAAAAAGAAAAGAACTTCACAAACATATAAATAATAACTATCGTGCTTACCTTTGGTTAAATGGATTTAATAATCCAAAAAAAGTTTATTTTACTTTTGCTGATGTAACTAGCCAAGATGGTGGAGAAGGTGGTGTAGGAATGGCATCAATGTTTCTTAAAAGCAAATACAATAAAAATATAAATAACATGGTTAAAACAGCTCTTCATGAAGTACATCATGCAATGGGAGGAGGTTTTGCTTGTGTACCTGGAATGAGTAAAAAAGCTCATTTTAAAAGTGGACAAGATACTGATGCAAAACATATGTTTTTTGGAAAAGCTTATGTTCATGACGTCGAAGGTTGTCCAAAAGGAGAAGACTCAGTCTATCTAACGCCAACGTCAAAAGATCCTTACGATCCTTTTAAGTTAATATGTTTGAACGAATGGGGAAAATATAATCACAAAAAACTTGTTAAACTTAGAGAAAAACAGGCAAGCGATCTTAAAAAAGGTAAGTGGAACTATAGGAGTGGTGGATCTGGATGTAAGTTTACTTATTGGGACAGAAACGGTACCGGAGTTATGAAATTATTTAATAACGAACAGGCTAATAAAGAATATAATAGAAATCCAAAAGATCACTAAATAATTAAATACTTTTGGCTGAAACCTTGGATCCATACACGACAAAACCATAGCTTCATATTTTTTCATTATGGTACCAACCAAGTATCTTTATTACTATCAATGTCAAATCTAGCTCTACGATGACCTTTTGCAGCTAAATATAGCCATTCGATAGATTTAATTTTACACTGTATAACAGTAAAGTTTTTATATCCTTCTTCGCTTTGTTCTTTTGTGTAATCAAAATTATCTAATTCAGGTTTTAAACCAGATGTTGGAATATCTGACTCTGTACCTGGTCCATTATCTACTAAGTAACATTTACGACTTATATGTTGGGTTTTTTCCCAAGATTGTTTTGTTATATCATTATTGTGATTAATAATTGCCTCAACTTTTAATCTAACCTGTATTTTTTCATCTTTATCATAAAATAACATTGAAGAATTAGGATTTTTTTCTAAGATTTTAATTTTGTCAGATCTAATATCACTGTGGAATTGCACTAAATTATTTTGTTCATCTGATTTTCTAAGAACAACAATTCTACTTTCGATATCGCTTTCACTTCCACATGAAAATACAGGTATTCTAAAAGAAGACGATCTATTAGTAACTGCATCAGTTAACATTAACCAAATTTTCTTTTTTATTTCGGAAAAATCCTCGTAATAGGGAACAGTGGTAGACACAATTACTTTTTCTTTTTTAATCTAGCTATTAAACTTGAGCTATCCCAACGGTTTCCACCCATTTTTTGAACTTCAGCATAATAGCTATCTACAATTTCAGTTACTGGTACAGGTGAACCATTTCTTTTTGCTTCTTCAATACAAATTTTTAAATCTTTTCTCATCCAATCCACAGCAAATCCGTAATCAAATTTATCAGCTACCATAGTTTTATATCTATTCTCCATTTGCCAAGACTGAGCTGCACCTTTAGAGATAGTTTCCATAACTTTATCCATATCTAAACCTGCATTAATTCCAAAATTTACTGCTTCAGATAAACCTTGAACTAAACCACCAATACACATTTGATTGACCATCTTAGTTAATTGTCCACTACCTGATGGTCCGATTAAAGTTACTTTTTTACTATAACAATCTATTATTGGCTCCGCTTTTTTAAAATCACTATCATCTCCACCAACCATGACAGTTAATATCCCACCTTCAGCACCTGATTGTCCTCCAGATATAGGAGCATCTAAAAAACCAAATCCTTTATCTTTAGCAGCTTTATAAATTTCTCTAGAAATTTCAGCAGACACTGTTGAATTATCAATATATACACATCCCTCTTTTGCATTATGAAATAAACCCTCATCTCCTAAAGAGACTTGTCTCAAATCATCGTCATTCCCAACACAAGTAAAAATAAAATCAGCATCTTTAGCAGCCTCAGATGGTGTATTAGCCATATTACCTTTGTATTCACCAATCCATTTTTCTGCTTTTGATTTTGTTCTGTTAAAAACAGTTACATTATGTCCTGCTTTTGATATATATCCTGCCATTGGATAACCCATTACACCAAGACCTATGAAAGCAACTTTAGAAGTCATATTTTTTTATGTTTAAAAATTTAAGTTTAAAAGTAATTGTATTTGGATTTATATTTACATTTTTTTCAAGTTTTGGACAGAGTTTTTTTCTTGGAATATTTAATACAAGTATAAGAGAGACACTATCAATTACTCATGGACAATTTGGCTCAATATATGCATCTGCAACATTGTGCAGTAGTTTACTACTTATATGGGTTGGAAAGAAAATTGACGATATAAATATTTTCCGATTTGCAATCTATGTAACATTACTTTTATCTTTTTCCTGTTTTTTCTTTTCAAAAATTTCATCGATAGTTTTTTTATTCATTGCAATTTTCTTAATGAGATTTTCAGGACAGGGAATGATGTCTCATACTGCAACAACAACAGTTTCAAGATATTTTACAAAATCAAGGGGTAGAGCATTAAGTATTTGTTGGTTTGGTTTATCTAGTGCTGAATTTATTTTACCTGTTTTAATGGTATTTTTGTTGTCATTAACGACTTGGCAAAATATTTGGACTGTAATTGCAATATTAATTTTAATATTTTTACCTATTGCATCATTCTTCTTAGTTCGAACTGTTAAACTAGATACGAGAGAAAGTACTCAAGGTGAAGAATTTAAAGAGGAAAATATTAAGCAATGGAAAAGAATTGAAGTAATAAAAGATTACAAATTTTATATAGTAAGCATGAATATGCTGGCCATGCCTTGGATTGCAACTGGCGTATTTGTTTATCAGTCATTTATTACTGAATCAAAAAACTGGGGACCATTTGTAATTGCTCAGTCTTTTATGTCTTATTCAGTATTTTCAGTAATTACACTTTTAATATCTGGTTTTTTAATTGATAAATTCACAAGTCGAAAACTTTTAATTTTTATGAATATTCCTTTATTTCTATCTACTTTTGTAATTATTTATTTTGATGCACAATTTACTGCATTTATATTTTTAGGTTTAATTGGAATATCAAATGGTTTGGCAAACGTTTTGGGGTCTTCTACTTGGGCTGAAGTTTATGGGGTAAAGCATATTGGATCTATTAAAGCTTTGACCACTGCACTTATGGTTTTTTCAACAGCTTTCGGAACTGCTCTTTTTGGTATTTTAATTGATATCGGATTTTCAATTGAGAAAATTGCAATAATATCTGCACTTTATATACTTATTTCTTTTATTCTTCTTTTTTTAGTTAGAAAAAAATTAAATCCAATTTTAGTATAAAACACTTGATTTTGTTGATCTTGGAGTATATTTAATCGCCCATGGCAAGAGTTACCGTTGAAGACTGTATAGACAAAGTAGATAGCCCTTACGAATTAGTTTTGGTTGCTAAAGAGAGAGCTACTCAACTTAATTCAGGGATTGAACCTACATTAGATAGAGATAACGACAAACACACAGTTATTGCTTTAAGAGAAATAGCTGAAGAAACAATTAAAGTTCCAGATTTAACTGAAGCTGCAGTATACAAACTAAGAAAACATGTAGAACAAATTGATGATTCTGCTGAAGAAGATGAAGATATTGGTGATGATTTTGAGAATTTATACAAAGGTGAAATCTCAAAAAGCGGTGTGCCAATCCTTCCTTCTAAAAGAGCTAGAAAAATTCCTGAAAAAATTCAAGTTTCAAAAGAAGATCTTGCTGAATTATCACCATCAGCTCAACCTGATGTTAATGTAGAATCTCCAAGTGAGGCAGAAGAAAATGATGACGTTTCACTAGATCAAGTTTCAGAAGCAGAAGAGCAAGTTTCAGATAACGTAAGCGACGAAGAAAATAATTCTTAATTAAGAAAACTCTTTTAATATTTGTTCCCTGTGTTCATCAAGATCAGGAATGTCCCCTCTAGTACTTTTATCTTCGTATGAAGACATTTTTATAGGATTGCCTGCTAATCTAAAATCACCAACTACTTTATGATAGGCTTTAACAATCATGTTTCTTGCTTCGACTTGAGGATTTTCTACCGCTTCTTTAATATTAAATATCGGTCCACAAGGTATCTTTAATTTTTCCATTTCACTTACCCATTCAGAAGTATTTTTTGAAGAAAGTTTATCTTCAAAAATTGATTTTAGTTCATTCATATTTTCACATCTGAGTGAATTGGTATTAAATCTTTTATCTTTCACCATCTCAGGTATTCCTAATACTTCACAAAGTTTTTCATATAATTTATCGTTACCTGCAGCAATAATTATATAACTATCCTTTGTTTTAAATGCCTCAAACGGAGCGATAGAAGGATGTCTAGATCCCATCGGTTTGGGAATTTCATTCTTAGATAAATATCTTGCAATTGCATTTTCTAAAATTGCAATTTGGCAGTCTAACATAGAAACATCTATAAACATTCCCTTGCCTGTTTTTTGTCTATCATACAAAGCTGCGTTAATTCCAATCGCAGTAAAAAGACCTGCTGTGATGTCACCAATTGAAGTTCCAACTCTTGTTGGTTCACTATTTGGATGACCCGTAACACTCATCAGTCCACCCATTCCTTGAACCACCATGTCATAAGCGGGTAATTCTTTTAAAGGTCCAGTCTGACCGAAACCAGATGCAGATGCATATATTAATTTTGGATATTTTTTGCTTACATCTTTCCAACCATATCCCCATTTTTCTAAAGTACCTGGTTTAAAATTTTCTACTAAAATATCTGCTTTTGCTAAAATTTTATCAAAGATTTTTTTGTCATCTTCATTTTTTAAATTAAGTGCAATACTCTCTTTTCCTCTATTAAGTGACATAAAATATGCCGAATAGTCTTTTACAAATGGTCCAAATTTTCTTGAATCATCACCAATTTCTGGTGCTTCTACTTTAATTACACGTGCACCTAGGTCAGATAAAATCATTGTACAATATGGACCCACCAAAACCCTAGTAAGATCAACAACTAATAAATTTTTTAAAGGACCATCCATAATAATAAGTATGACATTTCCTTATATTGACTCTTTCACTCAAGTTCAATTTAATATCTCCAATATAAATAAAAGGGGAAAACTATGTTAAGAAAAATAACATTATATTTGTCTTCAATAATTATAGCTTTTTCAATAGTAGGATCTGCATATGCAGTTACATTAAAAGCAAGTCACCAATGGCCAGGAACACCAAGAGCTGATGGCTCTTTTGACCCACGTCATGAAATGGTACAAATTATTGCTGATGAAGTAAAAAAAGCAAACGTTGATTTAGAAATTAGAATTTATCCAGCTAAGTCACTTTATAAGCCAAAAGAACAGTGGAAACCTATGACTACAGGTCAATTAGATATTTCTGCTTTCCCATTAGCTTATGCATCAAAATTCCATCCAGAATTTGATGCTACATTGATGCCAGGAACTGTAAAAAATCATGAGCATGCATTGAGATTTAATAAAGGTCCAATGATGACTGAGATTAAAAAAATAATCAGTGATGCTGGTGTTGTAGTACTATCTGATGCATGGTTAGGTGGTGGTTTCGCATCAAAAACTAAATGCATCAAGAATCCAAGTGATGCTAAAGGACAAGTGATGAGAGCTGCAGGAAAAGCTTTCAACCAAATGTTAGAAGCTGCAGGCGCAGGTATTCAAAGTATGCCATCATCTGAAATTTATACTGGATTACAAACTGGTGTATTAACAGGTGCAAATACAAGTTCAGGAAGTTTTGTAAGTTACAAAATTTACGAACAAGTAAAATGTGCAACTCCTCCAGGGAAATTTGGTTTATGGTTTATGTATGAACCAATTTTGATGTCTAAGAAAAGCTACAATGCATTAAATTCAAGCCAGCAAGTGGCTTTAATGAAAGCAGGAAAAGTTGCAGAGAAATATATGACAGCTCAAGTAGAAAACTTAGATAAAAAGTTTGAGGAAGCATACAAGGCTGCAGGTGTTAAATTAGTGTATATGGATGCTGATGATCATGCTGCATGGGTTGATATTGCAATAAAATCATCTCACAAAGCTTTTGCTGAAAAAGTTCCAGGTGGCGATAAGCTAATGGAAATGGCTTTAGCAGTTAAATAAAATAATATATAAAGAACCCCTATTTATTCTCTATAGGTAGGGGTTTTTTTTATGAAAGAAAAATACTTAAAATTTTGTGATTATGTTGCAAGAGCTTGCGGAGCTTTTGCTGTTCTAGCTTTACTTTTATCAATTCTTGTAATCGTAGAATTAGTTTTTGAAAGATACTTTTTTCAAAGAGCTATAACATGGCAAACAGAGCTAGTAACAATGCTTTTAGTTGCTTCAACATTTATTGGAAGTGCTTATGTTTTAAGTGAAAAAGCTCATGTCAGTATGGAGTGGATTTATGATTTTTTATCAAAAAAAAATATTTTAAGACTTAAAATTTTTACCTCATTAGTCAGTTTATTATTCTTCTTAATATTATTCTATTTTGGATTTTTAATGGTTGAGGAAGCTTTTACTAAAAATTACTCAACGGGAACTGTTTGGGATCTTCCTTTGTGGGTACCATATTCTTCAATGATGATAGGTGCTGCGTTAATGATTTTACAATATATAGCAGAGATTATTAAGCTTACAGACGAAAAGGATACTAACTAATGGATCCATTAATAATTGCAATAATCGTTGCTGTTTTTACTTTGATAGTATTATTTTCCGGAATACCAATTGCTTTTGGTTTAAGCTTTGTATCAATAGCTCTTTTAGTTGCTTTTGAAGGTTTTCAAATGTTAGATGTTTTTGCTGAAACTTTCTATGCAGGATTAAATTCGTTTGTTCTGCTTTCAATACCAATGTTTATTTTAATGGGAATGGCAGTTGCTAATTCCCCAGCTGGAAAAGATTTATATACAGGATTGGATAGATGGCTATGGAGAGTACCCGGAGGATTAGTTATTTCTAACATAGGAGCTTGCTCAATTTTTGCTGCACTTAGTGGATCAAGTCCTGCAACCTGTGCTGCAATTGGCACTATGGGAATTCCTGAAATGAGAAAAAGAGGATACTCAGATCAAATTGCAACAGGAACCATAGCAGCCGGCGGAACTTTAGGAGTATTAATTCCTCCAAGTATTGTTTTAATTGTTTATGGAATTGCAACTGGAACATCTATTGGAAGATTATTTTTAAGTGGGTTGATACCTGGATTTATGCTTGCAGGTATGTTCGCTATCTGGGCACTGATACACAGTTACTTTATTGACAAAGATTCAGCTAAAGCTCTAAAGAATAGAACGCCTCCAACATTTAAAGAAAAAATTGAAGTCCTACCAAGGATACTTCCTTTCTTAGCAATCATTGCTGGTGTTTTATATGTTTTATATGGTGGTGTTGCAACTCCATCAGAGGCTTCAGGGGTTGGAGCCTTTTTAGTTTTTGTTTTGATTGCAGTTGTATACAAAATTTACCAACCAAAAAAAATATGGAATATAGTTAAAGTTTCAATGAAAGAAAGTGTGATGATAATGTTTATCATCGCAGCTTCTTATCTTTTTGCATTTACATTATCACAACTTTACGTAACTCAATCATTAGCTCAAAGTATGGTAGAGATGAGCTCTAATAAATGGGTAGTATTTATTTTAATAAATATATTTCTCTTGATTGCAGGTTTCTTTTTACCTCCAGTTGCCGTAATTGTTATGACTTCCGCAATATTGTTGCCAGTTATAACTCAATTGGGGTTTGATCCTTATTGGTTTGCAATTGTATTTACAATCAATATGGAAATTGGTCTTATAACACCACCCGTTGGATTGAACCTTTATATAATCAAAGGTATCACTCCAGATGTTAGTCTTTCAGAAATTTTAAAGGGATCTATACCATTTATGATAATTATGGCTTTAGCTATACTTATTTTGTGTATTTTTCCTGAGATTGTCACTTGGTTACCTGACAAAATAATGGGTAAAAGTTTAGGTTTTTAATATATAAAAAACATCATGTTAAATATAAAAAGAATATTCGAGACCATTGCTGATGCTGGTCAAAAAATTTTAGAGAAAAAATCACTAAAAAAATTCTCTAAAAAAAGAGATTTAATTGAGCTATGTGATGACCTGTTATCATCTAAAGGAGCAGCATTTGGAATTACGTTAGCAAGGGATATTCTTTTTAGATACCATAATTTATCTCATGAAGATAAATTAAAATTCTTACTTCAAGTTAACGAAAAATATAAACCTGATACAGCTAATATAGATAATGCCATAAAAGATTATACAGAAAATAAAAATAGTAGATCAATTTTAAATTTATCAAGAATTACATCAGGTACTAGAAAAGAATTGTTTGTTAGATTAAACATGGCTCCAAATGGAACAGCTGAGATTGTTTCTTTAAGAGAAGATCTACAAATGTTTTTATTAAAAAATCCTGAATTAAAAGAATTAGATTATGATTTGATTGATATTTTTAAAAATTGGTTCAATCCTGGATTTTTAAAATTAAGAAAAATAACCTGGGATACAAAAGCTGCAATATTAGAAAAATTATTAAAATACGAAAAAGTTCATTCGATGAAAGATATGAATGAATTGAAAATTAGATTAGGTGAAAATAGAAGATTTTTTGCTTATTTTCATCCAGCATTAGAAGATGAACCAATAATTTTTGTTGAGATTGCACTAACGAAAGGTTTGGCAAAATCTATTCAAGAATTGACAAGACCAAATGATGGAAAAAACGAAAATTATGATACAGCTACATTTTATTCAATTAGCAACTGCCAAGAGGGTCTTTCAAGAGTTACGCTTGGTAACTTCTTAATCAAAAGGGTGGTATACGAATTACAAGAAGAGTTACCTGATGTAAAAAATTTTGGAACTTTATCACCGATGCAAGGTTTTGCAGATTGGGTAAAATCTTCAGAAAATGAGAAAATTAGTGAAATAGTTCAAAAAGATAATTTTGTAAAAGTTGAGTTTTTAAAATCATTAGACCTTAAAATTGGAGATAGAAAATTTATTGATAATAAAGAATTACTTACAAAACTTGCTTTAAATTACTTAGCTGTACAAAAAAATGATCTAGGTTTTCCCATTAATGATGTTTGTAGGTTTCATTTAAAAAATGGAGCTGAAATTGACGATATTGTAGTTAATGCCAATGTTTCTGATGTAGGATTTAAAAGGTCATTCGGAATTATGGTTAATTACAAATATGAACTTGGGAAAATTGAGCAAAATCATCAAGAGTATGTAAACGAAAAAAAAATTAATATATCAAGCAAACTCAAAAAATATGTCTAGATTAAATAGAACTGTTTCCGTTGCTCCAATGATGGACTGCACAGACAAACATGAAAGATTTTTCTTAAGACTAATTAGTAAAAACGTTCTTCTCTATACTGAAATGATTGTCTCAGAAGCTATTGATAGAGGAGATAAAAAGAAACTATTAGAATTTGATATGAGAGAAAAACCTGTTGCTCTGCAACTTGGTGGTTCTTCTCCAAAATTATTAGGAAATGCAGCATATTTAGGTGAAGAATTTGGTTATGATGAAATAAATTTAAATTTAGGTTGTCCAAGTAAAAAAGTTCAGAAAAATAGATTTGGGGCTTGTTTAATTCAAGAACCTAATCTTGTTGCTGATTGTCTAAGTGAAATGATTTCAAAAACAACACTTCCTGTAACAGTTAAAACTAGAATTGGATATGACAATGTTGATCAATACGAAAATTTATATAATTTTGTGAATATTTTAAAAGAAACAGGTGTTAAAACTTTTATAATCCATGCCAGAAAAGCAATGTTAGGAAAATTTACACCTAAACAAAATTTAAACATTCCACCTTTGAAATATGAATACGTAAATAGATTAAAAAAAGATTTTAAAGATTTAGAAATAATAATTAATGGAGGCATAACGTCTACTGATCAAATCAAAGAACATTTAGATAATGTAGATGGTGTTATGATTGGAAGATCAATTTATCATTCCCCTTACATGTTGGCAGATATTGAGAACCAAATTTTTAATAATAGTGAAGTTTTAACAAGACAAGAAGTTGTTGAGAAACTAATTGAGTATGTAAAAGAAGAAATTAAAAAAGGTACAAGATTAAATCAAATCATGAGACATACTCTTGGTTTATTTCATGGACAAACAGGCTCTAGTTTTTGGAAAAGATATTTAAGTGAAAATATGTGTGTAAGAGATGCCGATGTTAAGAAAATTGATCACATAATGGATAAAGTAAAATTTAATCCACAAAGTATATCGGCAGGTCAAATTGAATAATACTCTTTTAGAGATTAATAATATTTATTTTATTTTTTTAATGATGGCAACCGCTGTTCCGGTTGGTTTTTTTGCAGGCTTTTTTGGTATCGGTGGAGGATTAATCTCAGTTCCATTTTTATTTTTTGTATTTGAAGCATTTAACGTGGATAAAGATTATTTGATGCATTTATCTGTAGGGACAGCTTTCTCAATAACAATTTTAACTGCTACAGCCTCAGTATTAACTCATAGAAAATATAAAGCTGTCGATATGAGTATTATAAAAAATTATGGTTCATTTGTTATAATTGGAGTTTTTACAGGAACAGTCATGGCAGCATTTATGAATACAAAAACATTGTTGTTTTTTTTCTCTGCAGTTGTTTATTTTTTTGGTGCATATTTATTGTTGCAAAATATAAAAAAAAAAAAATTAAAAAAAAAATTTAGTATATTTCCTAGGGTAATATTCGGTTTTCTATCGGGACTAATATCAGCTCCAATGGGAATAACGGGAGCCATGATGAATGTTCCTATACTAAGATATTTTGGTTATCCTATTAACCTGGCTATTGGAAGTTCAGCGGCGATTGGATTTATAATAGCCTTATTTGGATCGATTGGTTTTTTTACATCTGGCTTGATGTTAAAAGCCGATATCCCACTCAGTATTGGATTTATTAATATTCCTGCATTTATAATTTTTGTTCCAATAACCACATTCATGGCAAGAATTGGAGCAAAAACAGTTCAAGATCTAGATAGAGTTAAAACACAAAGATTATTTGGTGTTTTTCTATATGTTATTGGTACTTTATTTCTTTATAGATTTTTAGTGACTTAGGAGACGAGGTGGTTTCAGTCTCCCTCCGCCACCTCAAGTATATATTAACCGATTCTCTAATTTTTTCTTTACTCTTTATAATTGAATTTTAAATTTTTTGATCGTAATCCCCAACTTTTCCAGTTTGTTGAAGCAGATTATCAATAAAGTCAAAAATTTTCTTTTTTCTATCTTCAGAGGTTGGACTTTCAGTAACTACAACTAAAGAGGGTTTATTTGAAGATGCTCTTATTAAACCCCAAGAACCATCATCAAAAGAAAATCTTACTCCATTAACAGTTAATATTTTTCTAATTTCTTGATTATCTACTTTAGTTTTATTTTCTTTGATATTTGTTATTTCTTTAACTAAATTCTCAACTACTTCATATTTTTCGCTGTCTTTACAATAAGGAGCCATAGTTGGACTTTGATAAGTCGTTGGTAATTCACCAAGTATTTCACTCATTTTTTTGTTATTTTTATCGAGCAACTTACAGACCTGTATTGATGAATTAATTCCATCATCATAGCCATATCCCAAAGGTTTATTAAAAAAGAAATGGCCACTTTTTTCAAATCCTGCTAAAGCGTTATCGGTGTTTACCTTTCTTTTGATATGAGAATGACCAGTTTTCCAATAAATTGTTTCACATTTATTTTCATTTAATATTTTGTCATTGGAATAAAGTCCTGTCGATTTTACATCAACTATAAATTTACTATTTTTATGATCTTTTGAAAGATTTCTAGCAATTAATAGCCCTATTTTGTCTGAAAAGATTTCATTACCTTTATCATCGATAACTCCAACTCTATCTCCATCTCCATCAAAACCAAATCCAATATCAGCATTATTTTCTTTTACAGCTTTTGAAATTGCATGTAACATTTCTAAATCTTCAGGATTTGGGTTGTATTTTGGAAAAGTCCAATCAAGTTCACAATCAAGTTCAATTACTTCGCACCCAATACTTCTTAAAATTTCTGGTGCAAATATCCCTGCTGTTCCATTGCCACAAGCAACTACTACTTTAATTTTTTTATTTAATGGATTTTTTGTTATTAAATCATTTTTATAAACGTCCTGGAAACCATCAATTTTATTTATATTGCCCTCACCGTTAATAAATTTTTGATTTAGAGTAATATCTTTTAGTTCTTTCATTTCTTCAGGTGCATGAGTAAGTCCTTTTTTGATACCCATTTTTACACCTGTCCAACCATTTTCATTATGGCTAGCTGTAACCATAGCTATTGCATCCGAGTCTAAATTAAATTGTGCAAAGTAAACCATAGGAGATAAGGATAATCCTATATCTTCGATTTTGCATCCAGTTGAAACCAAACCTTCTTTTAATTTTTCTTTGATATGTTCACTGTAAGATCTGTAATCTTGGCCAACTATAATCCTGGGATTGTTTTTCTTAGTATGATTAATTATTTGAGTTCCAAGACCTTTACCAAGTTGAACGATTCCGTCATCATCTATGTCTTTTTCGTATACCCATCGTGCGTCATATTCCCGAAATCCATAGGGATCAATTTTTCCTGAATTATTCATGTGGATATATGTACATTTTTTTAAAATTTTTATTGATAAATATTTAATAAGTTCTATAAATGTTCTATTGATTTACAATTTATATAGTATATCAGGTAAATCTACACACTACATCTAGTTATTTACTAGATTTTTTAGTATAAAGATAAAAAGGGAGTTTAATGAACAAAATATTGTCTCAGGCAATCAGGAAGGCTGTCTCTGATTATAAACCAGCGGAAAAAATCAGCAATAATGACAAAAGACCAGACTTATTTTCACTAAATAACAACACAGAGTTGTTTCAAAATTCTAAGGGAATAACTATTAAAATTGATAGATCGAGAGATAGTAATTTAACAGATTTTGGAAGAGCAACATTAAGCGACAGATACCTTGGGGAAAACGAGTCTTTCCAAGATTTATTTGCAAGAGTTGCAAGTCATTATGCGGATGACAACTTACACGCGCAAAGATTATATAACTACATTAGCAATTTATGGTTTATGCCAGCCACACCAGTTCTATCAAATGGTGGAACAAAGAGAGGTTTACCAATTTCTTGTTTCTTAAATGAAGCAGGTGATAGCTTAACCGGAATATTGGATCTTTGGAGTGAGAATGTTTGGTTAGCAGCTAAAGGCGGAGGTATTGGAAGTTATTGGGGTAATTTAAGATCTATTGGAGAAAAAATAGGAAGAGTTGGAAAAACTTCAGGAATAATTCCTTTTATAAAAGTTATGGACTCTTTGACAATGGCAATCAGTCAAGGTTCTTTAAGAAGAGGATCGGCAGCTTGTTATCTTCCAATTGATCATCCAGAGATAGAAGAATTTATTGAAATGAGAAGACCAACAGGTGGTGATCCAAATAGAAGATCATTAAATTTACACCACGGTGTTTTAGTTTCAGATGCATTTATGAGAGCTGTTGAGTTAGACGAACAATGGGCACTAAAAAGTCCAAAAGATCAATCAGTACAAGCTACTGTTTCTGCAAGAAATTTATGGATTAGATTATTAACTGCAAGAATTGAAACTGGAGAACCTTATATTGTTTTCATTGATACAGTTAATAGAATGATACCTCAACATCATAAACTGGCTGGTTTAACTGTTAAGACATCTAACTTGTGCAGTGAAATAACTTTACCAACAGGAATTGATAAAGAGGGTAGAGATAGAACGGCAGTATGTTGTTTATCATCTTTAAATTTAGAAACTTATGACGAATGGAAAGACGATGAAAATTTTGTTCCAGATGTAATGAGATTTTTAGACAATGTATTAACTGATTTTACTGAAAAAGCACCTGAGTCATTTAGTGATGCAGTTTATTCAGCATTAAAAGAGAGAAGTGTTGGTCTAGGTGTTATGGGACTTCATTCATTCTTCCAACAAAAAATGATTCCTTTTGAGTCAGTAATGAGCAAAGTTTGGAATAAAAAAATATTTGAAAGTATCCAAAAACAAGTTGATCAAGCTTCAAAAGATTTGGCTGATGAAAGAGGTGCATGTCCAGATGCTGCTGATTATGGAATTAATGAAAGATTTTCAAATAAAACTGCAATTGCTCCAACTGCTTCAATTTCAATTATTTGTGGTGGAACTTCTCCAGGAGTTGAGCCAATTGCAGCAAATAGTTATACACATAAAACTTTGTCTGGATCATTTAATGTTAGAAATAAATATCTAAGTAAATTATTAGAGAAGCACGGTAAAAATGATGATGAAACTTGGTCAAGCATAACAACTAATCAAGGCTCTGTTTCTCATCTTGATTTTTTAACACAACAAGAAAAAGACGTATTTAAAACAGCTTTTGAATTAGACCAGAAATGGATCGTGGAGTTAGGTGCAGATAGAACTCCTCATATTTCACAAGCACAATCAATAAATATATTTATACCTGCAGATATTCATAAAAGGGACTTACACCAAATTCATTTCCAAGCTTGGAAAAAAGGATTGAAGAGCCTTTATTACTGCAGATCTAAATCAATACAAAGAGCAGAAAACGTAAACGATGCGAATTCTACAGATGTAACTGCAAATGTTTACAAATCTAAGAAACAAGAAAATCAACAACCAGAATATGAGGAGTGTTTATCATGTCAGTAGAAAGTCTAAAAGATACAAAACAAAAAATTATAGAACCAAAGAAAATGGGTCTATTAGTTGAGAACCCAGTTTATAAACCATTCAGATACCCATGGTGTTATGATGCTTGGTTAACTCAACAAAGAATTCATTGGTTACCAGAAGAAGTTCCACTTGGCGATGACGTCAGAGATTGGCAAAAAAATCTTTCAGAATCAGAAAAAAATTTATTAACACAAATTTTTAGATTTTTTACTCAAGCAGATGTTGAAGTTAATAACTGTTATTTAAGACATTACACAACTGTATTTAAACCTACAGAAGTTTTAATGATGATGACAGCATTTGCATCCATGGAAACAGTTCATGTAGCAGCTTATTCACATCTATTAGATACTATCGGAATGCCAGAATCTGAATATTCTGCATTCATGAAATACAAAGAGATGAAAGATAAATATGATTACATGCAAAACTTTAATGTAAATTCAAAAGAAGATATCGCAAAAACTGTTGCAGTATTTAGTGCTTTCACAGAAGGCCTTCAGTTATTTGCAAGTTTTGCAATTTTATTAAACTTCCCAAGACACAACAAACTCAAAGGAATGGGTCAGATAGTTACTTGGTCGGTAAGAGATGAAACTCTTCATTGTAATTCTATGATTAGAATTTTTAAAGAGTTCATTAAAGAAAATCCTGAGATTTGGACGCCAAAACTTAAAAAAGAACTTTATGAAGCTTGCAGAACTATAATTGAACACGAAGATGCGTTTATTGATCTAGCTTTTGAAATGGGTCCAATGCAAGGTTTAACTGCTCAAGAAGTTAAAGATTATATAAGGTTCATTGGAAACAGAAGATTAACTCAGTTAGGTCTTGAACCAATATATGATGTTCAGAAAAATCCATTAACATGGTTAGATACGATGTTAAATGCAGTAGAGCATATGAACTTCTTTGAAGGTAGAGCTACTGAATATTCAAAAGCATCTACGCAAGGTAACTGGATAGACGCTTTCTCCTAGGATTAAGTGATAGTAAGTCCCTGTATAAGTATTTGTAAAACTGATCCAGTATCTGGATTATGCTATGGTTGTGGTAGATCCGATGAAGAAAAAAAAATCTGGAAGGATCCAATTACCACTGACGAATGGAAAAATAATAATTTGAAAGAAATTGAAAATAGATTAACTGGTTGGCAACTTAAAAGTTTTAAAATGTCTTATAAAAATAAAGTTGAAAAAGGTATCTCTTTATTTAAGGAAAAACAAATTAAGTAATCTTATCTGTGATTTAGAAGCATTACCTTACGATATTTACTGCCCTTGTATTTAGCTAAAGGTCTTATTAATTTATTCGAAGAATGTTGTTCCATTATATGAGCCGACCAACCTGTAATTCTTGAAATTACAAATATTGGTGTAAAGAAATCAGTATCAAATCCCATTAAATGATAAGTTGGACCGGTTGGATAATCTACGTTTGGATGAATATTTTTTTTATTAATCATAACTTTCTCAACTATTTCATAAATTTTTAAAAATTTTGTATCTTTTTTAAGTTTTGCTACTTTTTTGAAATATTCTTTCATAGTAGGAACTCTAGAGTCCCCACTTTTATAAACTCTATGTCCAAATCCCATTACAACTTCTTTTTTCTTTAATGCATTATTAATCCATTTTAAGGCATTCTCAGGTTTTTTAATTTTATTCATCATATGCATAACTTCCTCGTTGGCTCCGCCGTGCAAGGGTCCTTTTAAACTTGCTATAGCTCCTGTTATTGCACCATGAATATCAGATAAACTGCTAGTTATTGTTCTAGCTGTAAAAGTTGAAACATTAAAACTATGTTCTGCATATAAAATTAAAGATACATCAAATGCTTTTACAATTTCCTTTTGAGGAACTTTTCCAAAACACATATAGAAAAAGTTTTCTGCAAATGTTAGATCTTTTTTTGGTTTAATAATCTTCTTGCCTTTTCTAATTCTGTAAAAGGCAGCTAAAGCAGTTGGAGTTTTGGCTAAAATTCTTAAAGCTTTTCTTGTATTTGCTTCTGGAGAATTATCAGTAGTTTCTTTATCTTCAAGTCCCATCACACTAACTGCGGTTCGGGCGACATCCATAGGATGAGACTTTTTTGGCATGTGTTTAATTATTTCGTAAAGATTTTTCGACAAATCTCTATGTCCTCGCTCAATTTTTTCAAATTGTCTTAACTGAATAGTATTTGGCAAATCACCTTTTAAAATCAAATATGCAGCTTCTTCAAATCTACAAAATTCACACAGATCTTGAACAGCATAACCCCTATAAGTTAAAGAGTTAATTTCGGGCATAACTTTAGAAACTTCTGTTTCATCAACAACAATTCCTAATAAACCTTTTTTAACTTCTTCACTCATTATTCATGTCCCTCTGTACTAAAGTTATATATCTTTTCATCTAAAGAGTTATATTTTTCATACTCAACAAGATCATATAGTCTTTTTCTGGTTTGCATCTTATCTATAATATTATTTTGATGTCCATCCGCAAAAATGGCACGTAGACCATCCTCAACACTTTTCATTGCTAATCTTTGTGTAGTAACTGGATAAATTACAATATTGTAACCAATCTCTTCTAATTGTTTAAAATCTAGCAGCTTCGATTTACCAAACTCAGTCATATTGGCTAAAAGATAACAATCTAGTGATTTTCTAACTTTTTCAAACTCAGATTCATCTTTTAATGCTTCTGGAAAAACTATTTCTGCACCTGCATCAATATAGGATTTGCAACGATCAATCATTTTATCAATACCTTCTACGTTTTTAGCATCAGAACGTGCTATGATTTTAAAATTTTTGTCCGATCTTGCTTCTACACATTCTTTGATTTTTTTTGTCATATCCTCTTTTGATATCAATTCTTTATTGTCTAGATGTCCACATCTTTTCTGTTCAATCTGATCTTCTAAATGAATTGCTGAAATACCAAAACTTTCAAATGTTTGAACAGTTTCTTTACAAGATTTAAAACCAGTATCGACATCAACAATGGTCGGAAGATTTGTAACACGTGCAATTTGTTTTGATCTGTTACTGACATCATTAAGAGTTGTTAATCCTATATCTGGATAACCTAGGTCATTAGACATAACACCTCCAGATACATAAACTCCATCATATCCAATTTCTTCAATAACTTTTGCTGTTAATGGATTATATGCACCAGGTATTCTCAAAATTTTATTAGATTTAAGTTTATTATCTAAATAAATTCTTTTTTCTTCAGGTTTTTTTTCAATGAAGTGCACTAAAATATTCCTCTTTTATTATTCGATTTTAAATATCTTTTACTTACTTCAATATTTAGTTTTGTTAGTTGATTATTTTTTAATTTTTTTAAATTTTGAACATCTTTTAAAAATCTATCACTTTCTTTTTTTGAAATTATATTTTCAGTTAAAATCTTAAATTTATTTATATAATTTGATCTTTCAAAAGGTCTATTGCCGTAGGGATGAGCATCTGCTCTTTCTAATTCTTCAATTACTTTTTTCCCATTATTTAATGTTACAACAACCCTTGCTCCAAAAGATTTCTTTTTTGGATCAGGATCGTGATATTTTTTCGTCCATTTCTTATCCTCATGAGTTTTAATGGATCTCCATATTTTAATTGTACTTTTTTTATTTGCTCTCTTTTTAGTATATGACTTTACATGATGCCAATCTGCATCTTCTAAAGCTACTGCAAAAATATACATTATTGAGTGATCTAAAGTTTCTCTACTTGCATTAGGATCCATTTTTTGTGGATCATTAGCTCCAGTTCCTATTACATAATGCGTATGATGGCTTGTATATATATCTATTTTTTTAATTGTATTTAAATTATCAATTTTTTTATTAAGTGACTTTGCAATATCAATTAACGCTTGAGCTTGATATTCTGCAGAATATTCTTTTGTATATGTTTCAAGAATAGCCTTTTTTTCTTCGTTTTTTTTAGGTAAAGGAACAAAGTATTTAGCATTTTTTCCATCTAATATTCTTGCTATTACACTATCTTCACCTTCGTAAATAGGACTTGGAGCTCCTTCACCTCGCATCGTTCTATCAACAGCTTCAATTGCTAATTTTCCTGCATGAGCCGGAGCATAAGCTTTCCAACTTGAAATCTCACCTTTTCTTGATTGTCTTGTTGAAACACTCACATGTAATGCTTGTTGAACAGCTTGATAAATAGTTTCTGTATTTAATTTTAACATTGATCCAATACCAGCCGCAACACTCGGTCCTAAGTGAGCGATATGATCAACCTTATGTTTATGAAGACAAATAGCTTTTACAAGATTAACTTGCACCTCATATGCAGTTATAATTCCTCTTAATAAATCATTTCCATTTTTTTTTAATTGTTGTGCTACTGCTAATAGAGCAGGAATGTTATCACCAGGATGACTATAATCAGCCGCTAGAAATGTATCATGAAAATCTAATTCTCTAACAGCAGTACCATTTGCCCACGCAGCCCATTCACAATCAAATTTAAGTTTTGAATTTATGCCAAAAAGATTAGCTCCATTTTTTCTAACATGCTTTTTTGCCATTTCTCTTGCAGATATTACAGGTCTTCTATTTAAGGAAGCTATAGCAACAGAAGCGTTATCAATAATTCTATTAATAACCATTTCTATTGAATTTTTATTTAATTTAGCATTATCACTTGCTATCTCTGCTATTTTCCAAGCAAGCTGTTTCTTCTTTGGAAGATTTATTTTTGATGGATATACTTTAATTCTATGTAATAACAAAATAACTCCTAATTTGTGATTTTGTTTTAATAGTTAAAATAAATTAATCAATATTAAAGATATTTAGATACAATTTTTTCGACACCCACAAAGTCTTTTATTAAGTGATTATGATAAATTTCATCAATATTTTTTTCAGTATATCCATCCTCTAATAAAATCATTGGAATATCCGCCGCTTTTGCTGCATTTGCATCCGACTCACTATCACCAATCATAATTGATTTATTTTTACTACCATCTAAAATTTCTATGATTGTTGTTATATGTCTCGGATCAGGTTTACAATAATCAAAGGTATTATAACCCGCAACATACTCGAAGTAATCATATATCCCAATTTTTTTTAAAAGATCTACTGCAAGATGTTCTGTTTTATTCGTACATACAGCCATTGATATATTTTCTTTTTTACACCAATTTAAAAAATCTTTTACACCAGGCATCAGAGTACTTTCATTTAAAATATTTTTTCCATAATAAGAAATAAATTCATCTGTCATTTCATTTTTAATTTTCTCATTAATCGAAGTTAATTCTTTTTTGGCCTGGCTCCATATAGATCTACCAATCATTGCCCCAGCTCCTTGACCAACAGTATTTTTAAGTTCATCAAGAGATTTTGTGGGGTATCCAAATTTCTTCATAACATGGTTATGAGCAAGCATTAGATCAGGTGCTGTGTCTACTAACGTACCATCTAAATCAAAAAGAACTGTGAATTTTTGTGTCATTTAAAAAGTATTAATAAGAAATAAATTGTGAATTAATTAAATCAATACCCAGTTATATACAACTATCTAATGAATAGTCAAAATTTACAAAATAAACTTAGAGATAAATTTTTAAAAAAAGGTGTCAAAATGAAGGGGCCTGAGACAGTTTTTTTTTCTAAAGATACTAAAATTGGAAAAAATGTAGAGATAGAACCTTATGTTGTGTTTGCCGATAAAGTGAGAATAGGAAACAATGTAAAAATTTTATCTTTCTCTCATCTTGAGGGCGTTAAAATAGATAATGATGTAAGTGTAGGTCCATATGCACGTTTAAGACCCGGAACAAAAATAAAATCTGGATCAAAAATTGGAAATTTTGTTGAGGTAAAAAAATCTACAATAAATAAAAATTCTAAAGTTAATCATTTATCATATATTGGAGATACACTAGTGGGGAAGGAAGTTAATATTGGAGCTGGAACAATAACTTGTAATTATGATGGAAGAAAAAAAAGTAAAACAAATATTAAGGATAAAGTATTTGTAGGTTCAAATACATCTTTAGTAGCACCCGTTACGTTAAATGAAAAAAGTGTTATAGGCGCAGGATCTGTAATTACTAAAAATGTAAGCAAAGGCTCATTGGCGTTAACTAGATCAAATCAAAAAGAAAAGAAAAATTACAAAAGGAAATTATAAGTAATGTGTGGAATAGTTGGAATTACAAGCTCTAAAGAGGTTACTCCAAGAATTATAAGTTCATTAAAAAAACTTGAGTATAGAGGCTACGACTCTGCAGGTTTAGCAACTCTTTCAAATGGAAATATAAATGAGGTCAAATGTGAGGGTAGAGTAGACGCTTTAGAGAAAAACATAATACAAACTAAAATATCTGGCTCTATTGGTATCGGACACGTTAGATGGGCCACACATGGTAAACCTAGTTCAATAAATGCACATCCCCATTCATCAGAAGATGTATCTGTAGTTCACAATGGTATAATTGAAAATTCAACTATTCTAAAAAAGTTATTAGAAAATAAAGGCTATAAGTTTAAATCCCAAACAGATACAGAAGTAATTGTTCATTTGGTAACTGATTATTTAAAAAAAAATAACCTTAAAAATACAATTATAAAAGTTTTAAAAAAATTACATGGTAGCTTTGCATTAGGAATAATATTTAAAGATCAACCAGATTTAATAGTTGGGGCAAGAAGAGGCTCTCCACTTGCAGTTGGTTATGGTCCAGACGAACACTACCTTGGTTCAGACTCTTATGCATTAAAGTCAATGACTAATAAAATTACATATTTAAATGATGGAGAATTTTGCATATTAAAAAAAGATCAAGTCGAATTTTTTGATGCTGATGGAACCAAAGTTAACAAGAAGATTTTAAATCTTTCTAAGGATGATCAAAATTATGAAAAAGGCGATTACAAATATTATATGGCCAAAGAAATAGACGAGCAGCCAATTACTCTAAAAAATTGTGTCAATGAGTATATCGACAAACATAACAAAGAAATAAATATTTATAATTTTCCCTGGAAAATCAATGAGATTTCATCAGTAATTTTAATTGGATGTGGAACAGCATATCATTCATGCCTTGTTGCTAAGTATTGGTTTGAGCAAAATACCAGTTTAGATGTGAGTGTTGATATAGCTTCAGAGTTTAGATACCGAAAAATTAAATTTAAAAAAGATTGTCTTTATGTGTTTGTTTCTCAATCAGGAGAGACTGCAGATACATTTGCAGCATTAGATTTGTGCAAAAAGAATAATGTTAAAACTTGTGCTGTCGTAAATGTTGTTGAAAGTTCAATTGCAAGAGATGCCGATCTAGTTTTACCTATACATTGTGGTCCAGAGGTTGGTGTTGCATCTACAAAGGCTTTCTTGGGACAAATGTTAGTTCTTTATTTATTATGTACAAAGCTTTCTTATGAACAAAAATCAATTAATAAAAAAGATTACCAAAAAAAGATAAAAGATTTACTGTCTTTATCTAAATCTGCAAAAAATACATTGAATATTGAAGATAAAATTCAAACTCTTGGAAAAGATTTTGCTAATTCTAAAGGATCAATGTTTCTAGGAAGAGGCTATTCATATCCAATTGCACTTGAGGGTGCTTTAAAACTAAAAGAGCTTGCTTATGTTCATGCCGAAGGTTATCCAGCAGGAGAAATGAAGCATGGACCTCTTGCACTCATAGAAGAAGGTATGCCTGTAGTAGTAATTGCTCCAAGAGATGAGCATTACAAAAAAACTATTTCAAATATGCAAGAAGTTATATCTAGAGGTGCAAAAGTTTTACTAATAACAAATAAAAGTACTGATGAAATTTATTCAGAAAATATTTGGGAGCAGATTGAAGTCGATGCCATATCTGATGAACTTATTCCTTTTTTAACTACTATACCTTTGCAAAAGCTAGCTTACTACTCTGCACTAGATAAAGGATACGATATCGATAAACCAAGAAACTTAGCTAAATCTGTCACTGTTGAATAAATAATAAAGTCTGATAAAACAATTCAGAGTTGAAATGAAAAATTGGAAAATAAATAGCTGGAGAAAATACCCTGTCAAACATATTCCTCAATATGAAGATGAGAAGGAATTGGAGATGGTTTTAAATAAATTGAAAACCTTTCCTCCTTTAGTATTTGCAGGTGAAACAAGACATTTGAAAGATCAGTTAGCAATGGTAAATGATGGAAAAGCTTTTCTATTACAAGGTGGTGATTGTGCAGAAAGTTTTGCGGAATTTCATCCTGACAATATAAGAGATACCTTCAAGGTTATTCTTCAAATGGCTTTAGTAATGACTTACTCAGCTTCTTTACCTATTGTAAAACTTGGAAGAATTGCTGGACAATTTTCAAAACCAAGAAGCGCACCAACTGAAAAACAAGGGGATAAAGAATTACCAAGTTATTTGGGAGACAATATAAATGCAATAGATTTTAATGAAAAAGCAAGAAGACCTGATCCAAAAAGAATGTTTAAGGCTTACTCTCAATCTGCTTCAACTTTAAACCTTTTAAGAGCGTTTTCAAAAGGTGGTTTTGCTGACCTAAATAAGGTTCATTTATGGAATTTAGATTATATTAAGAAAAGTCCACAAGCTAAAAAATTTAAAGAGTTAGAAGATAAAATAGCAGATGCATTAGCATTTATGGATGCTTGTGGAATTACATCCGATTTTAATAATAGATTGTACACAGTTAATTTTTGGACTTCTCATGAGGCTTTACACTTACCTTTTGAAGAAAGCATGACAAGAGTAGACTCAACCACGGGTGAATATCACGATACTTCAGCTCACTTTGTTTGGATAGGGGATAGAACAAGACAATTAGATGGAGGGCATGTTGAGTTTTGTAAAGGCATAGAAAATCCAATTGGTATCAAATGTGGTCCAACTTCTAAACCTGATGAGATTGCAAAAATATGTGAAGTTATAAATCCTAAAAATGAAAAAGGAAAAATAACTTTAATCTCAAGATTTGGCCATCAGAATGTTGAAAAATTTTTACCAAAATTAATTAGAGGAATTAAAAAGGAAGGTTTGAATGTTGTTTGGTCATGTGATCCAATGCACGGAAATACAATTAAATCAACTACTGGTTTTAAAACGAGACCGTTTAATGATGTTGTAAGCGAAGTTAAAAATGTATTTGCAGTTCATCAAGCAGAAGGTTCTTATGCCGGTGGCCTTCACGTTGAAATGACAGGCCAAGATGTGACAGAGTGTACAGGTGGAGCAAAAAAAATATCCGATGCAGATTTATCAAGCAGATATCATACTCACTGCGATCCAAGATTGAACTCTGATCAAGCTATAGAATTAGCGTTTTTAATTTCAGATGAGATAAAAAAGAATAGTTTGTATTCTAAATCTGCAATTAAAGCGGCATCTTAACAGTTTAAAAATAAATTTTTTTTCTTATATTTAAATTATGACACCCAAAGATAAAGTGAATCACATAAAAAAATGGATTTTAGATTATGTGAATTCTATGCCAAAAAAAGCTCAATCTTTAGTCATTGGTATTTCTGGTGGAATAGACTCATCTGTTTCAAGTACATTAAGCGCAATGACTGGTTTAAAAACAATTGTTTTATCAATGCCTATTAAACAAAAATCTGCACAACATGATCTAAGTTTGGCACATCAAGAATGGTTAAAGAAGAATTTTAGCAATGTAGAGGGACACACATTAGAATTAGATAGTTTATTCAAAACATTCGAAGGAACACTAAATAATTTTGGTAGTGAACACGGGATGGCAAACTCTAGAGCAAGATTAAGAATGACAACACTTTATCAAGTAGCTGCTGCAAACAACGGAATAGTTGTCGGAACAGGAAATAAAGTTGAAGATTTTGGAGTTGGTTTTTATACTAAATACGGAGATGGTGGAGTAGATATTTCTCCAATAGCAGATTGTAATAAAACTGAGGTATGGGAGCTTGGGAAAGAACTTGGAATTTTAAAAAAGATTATTGATGCTCCTCCTACTGATGGTTTGTGGGATGATGGTCGTACAGATGAAGGTCAGCTTGGTTTGTCATATAAAGAATTAGAAGAAGCGATGGATAATGAAAATTCTGTAAATCGAGATAAATATAATTCAATTCGAAGTGCAAATTTGCATAAAATGGAACCTATTCCAGTATGCAAAATTCCTAATTAATCAAATAGATTCACAAATCTACAATTTAAGTATATTCCTAGTTGTATGGCTAAAGATATATTTTTAACTAATAGTCTTGGTGGTAAGAAAGAAAAATTTACACCCAAAAATGAAAAATCCATAGGCATGTATGTTTGTGGTCCTACTGTTTATGATGATCCACATATTGGTAATGCCAGACCATTAGTTGTTTTTGATATTCTGTATAAAATTTTAAAAAATAGATATGGGGTAACATCTGTAAAATATATCAGAAATATAACAGATATAGATGACAAAATAATCAAAGCATCTAATGATCAAAATATTTCAATAAAAGATTTAACTTCAAAAATTACTGAAAATTTTCATAAGGATTGTAATTACTTAAAATGTGAAACACCAAACAACGAACCAAAGGCAACAGAAAACATAAAACAAATGATTGAAATGATCACAGAATTAGAGAAAAAAGGGTTTGCATACTCAAAGGATAAGCATGTTTATTTTGAAGTTAAAAAATTTAGTGATTATGGAAAACTATCTAATAAAAAGTTAGATGAATTAATAGCTGGTTCACGAGTGGAGGTTTCAGAAATAAAAAAGAATCCTGAAGACTTTGTGTTATGGAAACCGTCAACAGATAAAGAGCCTTCCTGGGATTCTCCTTGGGGCAAAGGTAGACCAGGTTGGCACTTAGAATGTTCAGTTATGTCTAAAAAATATTTGGGTGAAGAATTTGATATTCATGGGGGTGGTAGAGACTTGATTTTTCCTCATCATGAAAACGAGATTGCTCAATCAAGATGTGCAAATGAAACAAATTCATTTGCTAATTATTGGGTTCATAATGGATTTATAACTCTTTCTAATGAAAAAATGGCAAAATCTCAGGGGAACATAATAAAAATAAAAGATTTTAAAAATAAATATAATGGTCAAGTTTTAAGATTAGCGTTAATTAGTGCTCACTATAGACAAGGATTAGATTGGAATGAAAAACTAATTTCTGAATGTGAAAAGACTTTAAGTAAATGGTATTCAGCCTATTCTGATGTTCATAAAAGTACAATATTACCAGATGAATTATTAGATCCTTTATATGACGATTTAAACACTCCTGGCTATATTGCTAATTTACATTCTTTATATAGTAAAGCTTCAACTGGAACGAACGAGGATAAAGCAACTTTTGTAAAAGCTTGCAACTTTATAGGTTTATTAACTGATACTTCTGAAGAGTGGCTACAAACAAAAAAAAATACAATTTCTCTTTCAGAAGATGAAATTAATTCAAAAATAGTTGAGAGAAATAAAGCAAGAGATGAAAAAAATTATGAATTAGCTGATAAAATTAGGAAAGATCTTTTAGATAAGGGTATTTTAATTGAGGATAAAGATGATACAACCTCGTGGAAATTAAAATGAGTAAAGAAAAAATCTATATATTTGACACAACTCTTAGAGATGGGGCACAAACCCAAGGAGTTGATTTCTCATTAAATGAAAAAGAAAAAATCGCTAAATCTTTGGATAACTTAGGAGTTGATTATATAGAGGGTGGTTGGCCAGGAGCAAATCCAACAGATACAGAATTTTTTAACAAGGATCAAAACTTTAAAAATGCAAATCTTACAGCTTTTGGTATGACTAAAAAATCAGAGCATAGTGCAAAAAATGACCCTATGTTGTCATCTCTGATTAATTCAAAGAGTTCATCAGTTTGTTTATTTGGCAAAAGTTGGGATTTTCATGTTGATGTGGCCTTAGGTATTTCAAACGATCAAAATTTAGAAAATATAAGCGAGAGTGCAAAGCATATAGTTAATTCAGGTAAAGAATTTATGTTTGATGCTGAACATTTTTTTGATGGTTATAAATCTAATCCTGAATATGCAATATCATGTTTAAAAGCTGCATATGATAGTGGTGCAAGATGGATTGTATTATGTGATACCAATGGAGGAACTTTGCCTCACGAAGTTTCTAAAATTGTTGAGGAAGTAACAAAGCATATACCCGGAAAAAACCTTGGAATTCATGCCCACAACGATACTGAAAATGCAGTTGCCAATAGTTTAGTAGCTGTACAAGCAGGAGTTAGACAGGTTCAGGGTACAATAAATGGACTTGGAGAAAGATGTGGTAATGCAAATTTAATGTCTTTGATCCCAACTTTTTTTTTAAAAAAAGATTTTTCAGACAAATATGAAATTAATATTAAACCTGAAAACATTAAAAATTTAACTCAATGTTCAAGATTATTAGATGAAATACTGAATAGAAAACCAAATAAACATTTACCTTATGTGGGTGCATCTGCATTTTCACACAAAGGTGGAATGCATGTATCAGCTGTACAAAAAGATCCGAAAACTTATGAGCATATTAATCCTGATGAAGTAGGTAATGCTAGGAATATTGTTGTTTCTGATCAATCTGGACAATCTAATATAATGTCTAGATTAAATGCAATTGGCATTAATATTAAAAAAGACGATCCAAAAATTAAAAAACTTCTTCATGAAGTAAAAGATAGAGAGTTCATTGGATATAGTTACGATGGTGCTGATGCATCTTTTGAGCTTTTAGCTAGAAGATTGATGGGTGAAATACCAAGATACATTTCAATTAATGAATATGATGTTTCTGTTAAAAAAGATTCTACTGGAGAAGTAATATCATTTGCAAAAGCAAAACTAGAGGTGGATGGTCATGAAATATTATGTGAAGGCGAAGGTAACGGACCAGTTAATGCTTTGGATAACGCAATTAGAAAGAATGTTAATAAACTTGAAAAATATTCAGAGTATTTAAAAGATCTAAAATTAGTTGATTATAAAGTTAGAATATTAAATACGGGAACTGGTGCTGTAACAAGAGTTTCAATTGAAAGTGCAGACTCAAAACATGGTAATTGGTTCACAATAGGAGTTTCTCCAAATATTATTGATGCATCATTTAAAGCCCTTGTTGATAGCTTGGATTACAAGCTATTTAAGGATAATGCTCCTGCAAGTACTTGATGTCATTTAAAAATATAACTTTCATTTTACATAAACCTCAACTATCTGAAAATATAGGAGCATGTGCTCGAGCTTTAAAAAACTTTAATTTTAATAACCTATCAATTGTTAATCCAAAACCCTCATTTCCAAATGATAAAATTATTGCAACATCTGTAGGGGCAAAGGATATTATTAAAAAAGCAAAAGTATATGAAAATTTAGAAACATCATTAAGTAATTTGGATATATTAGTTGCAACATCTGCAAGATTTAGAAATAAAAATATTAAACATATATCAATAACTGATTTAAATAAGATTAATTACAAAAAAAAGGTTGGTTTTCTTTTTGGATCAGAAGCATCTGGATTATCAAATAATGAAGTTAGTTATGCTGATTATACTTTACAAATTCCAAGTAATAAGAATTTTAGATCTTTAAATTTGTCTCATAGTCTAATTATAGTAGCTCAAATAGTAAGCGGGCTAATTTCAAATAAAAAGTTTTCCTTTGAAAAGTCAAAAAAAATTAAAAGTGCAAATAAGAATAACCTTCAAAGAATGTTGAATTTATGCATTAATAATTTAGAAAATAAGAATTTTTTTCATCCACCAGAAAAAAAACCAATCATGATGGAAAATTTAAGAAGTATTTTCTATAAACTTAATCTTTCAGAAAAAGAAACTCGTATTTTATCGAGTGTATTTGCTGGTTTAAGTAAGGAAAAGGTTGATTGACAAAACATAACTTAGGCTTATAAGACCTCATACTAATGACAAAAAGATTAAACTCTAAACATAAAGTAGATAGAAGATTAAAAGTAAATTTATGGGGGAGACCCAAAAGTCCTTTTAATACAAGAGCCTATCCTCCAGGACAGCATGGACAAACAAAAGCTGGAAAACCTTCAGATTACGGAATTCAACTTCAGGCAAAACAAAAATTGAAGTCTTATTACGGAAACATGAATGAAAGACAGTTTAGAAATGTTTATAAGAAAGCGATTATGAAAAAAGGCGATACAGCTGAAAATTTAATTGGATTATTAGAGAGAAGATTGGATGCTGTAATTTATAGATCAAAGTTATCAAACACTATTTTTTCATCAAGACAATTAATTAATCATGGTCATGTTAAAGTTAATGGAAAAAAAGTTAATATAGCAAGTTACCAGGTTAAAGAAGAAGATACGATTGAAATTAGAGATAAATCTAAACAACTTGCTTTAATTGATATTGCTCTTGCTAACAAAGAAAGAGAAGTTCCAGAATATCTACAGTTAGATGAAAAAAATAAAAAAGTTAAATTTGTAAGAGTTCCATCTTTTGAAGAAGTTCCTTATCCAGTTGTAATGGAACCAAATTTAGTAATTGAGTATTATTCTAGGTAAAAACTAACAATTATATATCATTTCGTAGTCGTCATATTAGGTATACATTTTAATTAGTTATATTTGCTATAATTTTTATATAAATAAACATAATTATGAGATTACTTAATTTTTGTCGTTTATTTTTAAAACTCTTCTTATTATTAATCTTAATTGGTTGGAGTGAAAGTTCTTATTCGGTCACTGTTTTAGGAACCGGAACAAGTGCTTTGGTAGGTGATGATCTTACTGATCCAGAAAATGATGGAGTTGATGGAAGTAATCTTGGTTGGAATTGGAGCTCAATTAGTGCCAGTAGTGAAAATTATTGGCATGCTGAAGGGGCATATAATGTATTTGATAATAAAGTTGGAGCATCAAATGATAAATGGTGCTGTAACGGACCCACGCAATGGATACAAGTAGGTTTTTCACAAGCGTACGTCCTCGATAGTTTTACAATTACATCAGGAAATGATGTTCCTAGCAGAGACCCAGACGTATGGAAGATACAAGGTTCAAATGATGGATCGAATTGGACAGATATTTATGTCTACAATAATAATGGAACCTCCCCGTGGGGCTCAACACGATTACAAGTACGTTTATATGAAGGTGGCGGTGTTGATTACAATACTCCATCAGCATATTCATATTTTAGATATTATGTGAGTTCAATTGTTTCTGGCAGTATGCACCAAATTAATGAAATTGAATTTTTTGGAACAGCTGCAGATACTACGGCACCAACTCTTAGTTCATCTACTCCTGCTGACAATGCAACCAATGTTGCAGTCGATGCAAATATTGTTCTTAATTTTGATGAAAATGTAGATGTTGAGAGTGGAAATATTACTATAAAAAAAACGTCTGACAATAGCACAATAGAAACTATTGATGTTACAAGCAATCAAGTAAGTGGTAGTGGGGGAACGCAAATTACTGTTAATCCATCATCCAATTTAGCTGGATCAACAGAGTTCTATGTTTTAATTGATGCTACAGCTTTTGATGATAGTTCAAGTAATTCATACGCAGGAATTTCAAGCACAACAGCATTAAGTTTTACAACTGTTGATACAACGGCGCCAACTTTAAGTTCGTCTAGTCCAGCTGATAATGCAACTAATGTTGCTGTGGATGCGAACATAGTTCTTACTTTTAGCGAAACTGTTGATACTGAAAGTGGCAACATAACAATTAAAAAAACCTCAGATGACAGTACTGTTGAAACCATTAGTGTTACAAGCAATCAAGTAACTGGAAATAGTGGATTACTTATGATTGGAGGTGGAAGTAGTGGTACAGTAATTACTATAAATCCAGCATCTGATTTTGATGGTTCGACCGAGTATTACGTTTTAATTGATAGTACTGCTTTTGATGACAGTTCAAGTAATTCTTATGCCGGTATTTCAAGTACAACTGCGTTAAGTTTTACAACAGTTGATACAGCAAATCCTACTTTAAGTACTTCCACTCCTGCAGATAATGCAGCCAATGTAGCTGTTTCATCAAATATAATTTTAAACTTTGATGAAAATGTAGATGTTGAAAGTGGGAATATAATAATTAAGAGAAGTTCTGATGATAGCATTTTTGAAACAATAGCTGTAACTAGCGATAGAGTTAGAGGTACAGGTACTTCAAAAATTATTATTGATCCAATAAAAAATTTTAAAGTTAATACTTCATATTATTTGATAATAGCTGCAACCGCGTTTGATGATACCGCCGGAAATTCATACGCCGGTATATCTAGCAAAACTGCACTTAACTTTATTACTAAAAAGGGAAGAATTTTTAACAAAACGGTGAAAACACTGATTAAAAATCAATCTGCAGCTGCTATCAATTCAATGTCTCAATCAATGAATAGAGTTAATAGTAGAATGAACTTTATAAGACCAATGCAAAATAATTCTTTTAATCAAAACATAGAATTAGCCATGAATTTAAATGATCCATTTGCAGATAGAATATTCGATGCACTAGCAATTAAATACTTAAAACCCAAAAAAGAGACTAAAAAATGGGCCGCATGGTCTGAAGGAAATCTTTCGTTTGGAAGAATAGGTCATAAAGGAGAAAATCTGGGACAAGATATACATAGCGATGGTTTAACTTTTGGTATCGATAAGAAAATTAGTGCTGCTAGAACTTTTGGAATGGCAGTAAGTCAATCTTGGCAAAAAACTCAGGTCGGAAGTAATGAAGCTAACATGGATGCATCATCAACTTCTATACTTGGATATGGAAGCATAAAATTAAAAGAAAGGACCTATATTGAGGCTGCTATTGGATTAGGTGAGATGGAGGTAAATCTAGCGAGATCAGTAGAGGGTGGACAAAACAAAGGTACAAGAGATGGTAAACAAATCTATGGAAGTTTTACTTATTTATTTGAGCCTAGCATGGAATATATTATTGAAGGAGTAAATACAAACTACTACTCAAGGTTAGATCTTGGATATACTATGCTTGATGACTACACAGAAAATGGTGATGATGACTCTGTTTTTTATGATGATCAAAATGTCAAAAGTGCAACTTTATCGTTAGGCTATAACTATTCAAAATCGGTTGAAATAGAAAGTGGAATAATAACTCAATTATTAAAATTTGAATTTGGAAAAAGTACAACCGTTAATTCATTATCTGAGGCTTATTACATTAACGATGCATCAACTATTTATGCTAATGCAATTGCTGACCAGGATACTTATCATGGTCAAGTTACACTAGGTTTTAGTATGAATTTAAAAAATGATGTAGATTTAAATTTAAGTTTAGATCATTATAGAAATGATAAGGATACTTTTTTAAATAGCTTTACTATCAATTTTAGAAAGTTATTTTGATCAGTTCTTTGATTTAAAATTTATTCCTTTTGTCTCAAAAAGTTAAGTTTGTAAGAGTTCCTTCTTTTGAAGAAGTGCCTTATCCAGTTGTAATGGAACCAAATCTAGTAATCGAATATTATTCTAGATAACACCTTTTTAAAATTACTGTTAAAGAAAAATTAAGCAATTTAGCTATTTTTGAACAATTAAAACCCAAAATAAACTTATTTAAAGTTTTTTAATTAACTAAAATTTTATATCCAGAATTATTATTAAAAAATTTATTTTTTTATATTACGTTGTTGTTATTAAAAAATGAATACATTATTTTATAAAACATACAAACTATCTAAAAATTTTTTAGCTCTTTGTTTTAGTCAGCAAACTACAGACTATATACTTATTTTATTTAAAAATTTTATTAAGAGTTCGAGTATTCTTTTCATTATTTTAATACTATCATCATCTAAAGTTTTTGCGGGAGTTACATATGTTGATAGTATCAACGTTTACATCTTAAGCGGTTATCAAGGAGGATACCCACAAGACATAAAATTTAACAACGATGGTACAAAAATGTTTGTTGTTGGAGATAATTCCAATGCCATTCGAGAATACCATCTCACTACAGGCTTCGATATTTCAACCGCTTCCTATGATAGTTTATTTAGTGTTCATTCCCAAGATACCAACCCAAGAGGCTTAGCATTTAACAACGATGGAACAAAAATGTTTGTAGCAGGGTGGAAGAATCAAAGAGTTTTTGAATACCATCTCACTACAGGTTTCGATATTTCTACTGCATCCTACGATAGTAATTTAAGTATTTCTTCCAATGCAGGTGGTTCAAATGGTTTAGCATTCAATTCAGATGGTACAAAAATGTTTGTTAATGCTGCAAATTCTTCTGATGAAGTTGTTGAATACACACTATCGACCGGCTTTGATGTTTCCACCGCCTCCTATGATAGTAGCTTTGTAACCCAGTCCCAAGATACTTCACCTCAAGGCCTAGCATTTAGCAACGACGGAAAAAAAATGTTTGTTGCCGGCGATACGGGAGATGATATTAACGAATATACGCTCTCTACGGGCTTTGATGTTTCCACCGCTTCTTTTGTGGGTAGTTTTGATGTGAGTTCTCAAGGTACTAATCCTACAGGCATTACCTTTAATAATGATGGAACAAAAATGTTTATTACGGACAAGACAGCACCTCTTGGCACACACAGTGTGGATGAATATACATTAACTACAGGTTTTGAATTAATCAATACCGCACCAACTCTATCTTCTTCTTCCCCTAGTGACGGCGCAACTAGTGTTGGAGTAAATGATAATATTGTTTTAACATTCTCTGAAGCTGTTGATGCTGAAAGTGGAAATATATTAATTAAAAAATCATCCGATAATTCAACCGTTGAGACAATCAATGTTGCAGGCGGATTGGTATCCGGTTCTGGTTCAACCATTATTACAATTAACCCCTCAAGCACACTAGATGGGGAAACTAGTTATTATATTACTATTGCTGCTACCGCTTTTGATGATGTTGATAGCGCGTCTTATGCAGGGTTTACTAATTCTACCACTCTTAACTTTACAACAGGTGAAACTACTTCATCTATTGATCCATTGACCGATAAAGATGTTGTTGGATCAATTGAAGCACAAACAGAAGCACCAAAGAGAATTTTGCAATACGTTACAACTCCAGTAATTAATCGTATGCAATGGTTAAGACATCATAGAAAAGAAACTAATTTAACCAACCAGAATATTAAATTTCAATTTTCAAATGCAATGCTTGCATCATTATCAAATGTTATTACGGCATCGATTGATATAAATGAAAATTTAAATTTGTCTGATAATTGGTCTACTTGGTCAGAAGGCTCAATAAGTGTTACTAAAATTGGTGATACTAGCACATCATCTGAAAAGGAAATAGATAGCCAAGGTATTGCTTTTGGATTTGATAAAAAAATAAATGATAATGATATTTATGGTTTTGCTATTCAATATGGGCAAAGCGATACTGATATAGGATCTAACGGAAGTGGTATCGATAGCAAAAATTATAATATTTCAATGTACAGAACAAGACCATTAGACGATAATAATTTTATCGAAGGATCAATCGGAATTGGAAAAATTAAAAGCGATATTGAGCGAAAGTCTGATTCTAATACATTAACTGCTTCAAGAGATGGAAATCAAATATTTGGATCGGTTAATTTTGGAAAAACAATTGACAAAGGAAACTTTAATTTAGTTCCAGCTTTAAGAGTAGATCTTGGATATACAGAACTTGAGGGATACCAAGAGGTTGGAACGAACGCTCTTTCTTATGATGATCAAGAAGTAAAAAGTGGACTTTTATCTTTAGGATTTGGTGTAAATAATCTTGTTAAATTCAATGACAGTAAAATAAAACCATTTGGCTTAATTGAATTTGGCTTAGATTTTTCCGACTCGTCTGTAACTAAATTAAATTACGTGTCTGATACCAGCACAACTTATACCTATACACAAGATACAATATCAGATTATATGTTAACATCTGAAGTTGGCTTTAGTTACGACTCCAAAAATAACTTATCAATCAACACTAGCTACAAACGTATTCAAGGTGAAAAACACGAACATACGGATACATTTTCATTTGGTTTAAACTTTAAATCTAAACGTGAAACAGAATATGCAATGCAATTTGGAGGAACTGAAGATTTTTCTGCTGGACTTAATGTTGCAAAAAATATTTATGGCCTAGATTTCAATTTCAAATTAGACCAAGAATTTAATGAAAATCTTGATAAAAACGCTAAAATCTCAATGATTAAAAAGTTTTAAATTAATTTTTTGATTTAAAATTTATTCCTTTAGACTCAAAGAGTTTAGCAAGTTCTCCACTCTCATACATTTCTTTTACGATGTCACATCCACCAATAAACTCGTTTTTAACATATAATTGAGGAATAGTCGGCCAATCACTAAATACTTTTATACCCTCTCTTAGCTTTTGATCTGTTAATACATTTACACCTTTAAAATTTACTTCAAGAACTTTTAAAATATTTGATGTAGCCATTGAAAATCCACACTGGGGTGCATCAGGTGTACCTTTCATAAATAGACACACATCATTATTTTCAATTTCACTTTTTATTAAATCATTTGTTTCTTGTTCCATTTAAATTTCCTTTGTTTTAATTGCTAAAGCGTGAAGCTCATTTCCCATTTTACCTTTTAAAGAATTATATACCATTTTATGTTGTTCTATTTTACTTTTACCTGAAAATTTAGATGATGTCACTGTAGCAGAATAGTGATTTCCATCACCCGCTAAATCTTGAATTTCAACTTTTGCGTCAGGTAATCCTTCCTTAATTAAACTCTCAATTTCTTTTAAATCCATTGCCATTAGCTATCCATATACTTATTTAACCAATATTTATGTGCATCTGCCAATTCTTCAATAGGCAAATTGATGTCATCTTTATATACGATGGATTGACCATTAACTGTCCCTAATTCATCAAAATGTACAGAATATTTGTTTAAAATCTCGATTACTTTCTTCAAACTAGCTTTAGGTATTTCAACAATATATCGAGCCTGATCTTCACCAAAGAAATATTCATATTTATTTGTTAAACCTTTAAGTGAATTAATTTTTATTCCTTTTTTTCCTTTAATACACATTTTTGATAATGCTGTTAAAATTCCACCTAATGATACGTCATGGCAACTCACAATAAGATTTTTTCTAGATAAATCTAATACAGTCTCACCAATGTTTTTTTCATTAAATAAATTAACAGTTGGTGGTGGACCTTTTTTTTCATTTAAAAGCTCTCTTGCAAAAATACTTTGATCTAAATGCCCATCAGTTTTACCAATGACATAAACTAAGTTTCCTTCAGTTTTAAAATCCATAGTAAGCATTTTTTGATAGTCAGAGATTAGTCCAACACCTCCAATTGTCGGTGTAGGCTTTATGCCTTTATCTTTTGTTTCGTTATAAAATGATACATTTCCAGATACGACTGGAAAATCTAGATATTTACTTGCTTCTGTAATTCCTTCAACACATTCTACAAATTCACCCATATTTTTTTCTTTTTCTGGATTTCCAAAGTTTAAACAATTTGTAATAGCAATAGGTTTAGCTCCTACCGAAATAAGATTTCTATAGCTCTCACAAACTATTTGCTTTCCTCCGGTTAATGGATGTGAGAAACAATATAATGCAGACGAGTCTACTGATGCTGCCACCGCTTTATTGGTCCCATGAACTCTAACAACTCCAGCATCACCTCCAGGTTTTTGAATTGTGTCACCCATTACCGTGTGGTCATATTGATCCGATATCCACTTTTTATCTGAAATATTTGAATTACTTAAAATCTTCTTTAGGCAATCTGACAATTTTAGAGATTTAAATTCGTCTTTATCAAATTTTAATTTTTGAGGTAATTTAGTTTTTTTCCAAGGACGATCATATATTGGAGCATTTTCAGCAAGAAGATCAATTGGTATTTCAGCGACTTTTTTATTATCAAATATTAATTCAATTTTTTTTGAATTTGTTGTTTTGCCTATAACTGCAAAATCTAAGTTCCATTTATCAAATATTTTCTTTGCGTGTTCTTCTTTTCCTTTTTCAAGAACTATAAGCATTCTCTCTTGACTTTCAGACAACATTATTTCGTATGGAGTCATTTTTTCTTCCCTACAAGGAACCTTGCTTAGATTTAATTCAATACCAAGATTTCCTTTTGATGCCATTTCTACACTTGAAGATGTTAATCCTGCTGCACCCATATCTTGAATTGCAATAATAGAATTGTCAGCCATTAATTCTAAGCACGCCTCAAGTAATAATTTTTCAGTAAAAGGATCTCCAACTTGAACTGTTGGTTTTTTTTCTTCAATTTTATCATCGAATGTTGCTGAAGCCATACTGGCACCATGAATTCCGTCTCTTCCAGTTTTTGAACCTACATATATTACTGGTTTATCTAATCCAGCTGCTTTTGAGTAAAAAATCTTATTTTTATTTACTAAACCAAGAGTCATAGCGTTTACTAAAATATTTCCATTGTAAGACTCATCAAACGTAGTTTGACCAGCAATCGTTGGAACTCCAATACAATTTCCATATCCACCTATCCCTTTAACAACTCCTCTTAATAAGTTTCTTGTTTTTTTATGTTGAGGTGAACCAAAATGAATTGAATTTAAATTCGCTATTGGTCTTGCTCCCATTGTGAATACATCTCTCATAATTCCACCAACTCCAGTTGCTGCACCTTGATATGGTTCAATAAATGATGGGTGATTATGACTTTCAATTTTAAATACAATTGCATCATCATCTCCAATATCAATAACACCCGCATTTTCTCCAGGTCCTTGGATGACTTGCTTTCCCTTAGTGTGCATTTTTTTTAAATGTTTTCTTGAGGACTTATATGAACAATGTTCATTCCACATTGCAGAAAAAATCGCAAGCTCAGTTAAATTAGGTGTTCTCTTAAGAAGTTCACATATTTTAGCAAATTCTTCTTTTTTTAATCCGTGGTCTATTGCAATTGCTTCTGTTACTTCCATTATTTAAAATTATCCAAGATATTTTTGAAAAATAATGAACCATCTTCACCTGATAAATATTTGTCTATCATTCTCTCAGGATGAGGCATCATTCCCAATACATTTTTATTTTTGTTAAATATTCCAGCTATATTTTTAATTGCTCCGTTTGGATTAGTTGATTCATTTTCTGCACCATCTTCTCCACAATACGTTACAGCTATTTGATTATTGTCTTCCAATGATTTTAATTCATCATCACTACAAAAGTAATTTCCTTCATTATGGGCAATATGAAGTTCTAAAACATCCTTTTTTAAATCTTTAAAATATTTATTTTGTTTATCTTTAACTTTTACAAAAACATTACTGCATATAAAATTAAGAAACTTGTTTTGTTGCAAAATTCCTTTTAGTAAACCAGTTTCAGTTAAGATTTGAAATCCATTACAAATACCTAATACTAAACCTCCAGAATTAGCAAAATCAATTACTGATTTTATAATCTTTGATTTAGAAGCAATACTTCCACACCTTAAATAATCACCGTAAGAAAAACCACCAGGCAATACTATCAAATCTGATTTTGGGATAGATTGATCGTTGTGCCAAACCATTTGATTTTTAAAACCAAATTTTTTTAGAGCTACATCCATGTCTCTATCACAATTTGATCCTGGAAAAATAATGACTGATGATCTCATTTATTAAACTATTTTGTAATCCTCAATAACAAGATTGGCTAATAGTTTTTTACACATATCATCTACTAAAGACTTCGCTTTTTTTTCATCTTTCTCTTTAACTTCAATTTCAAAATATTTACCTTGTCTCACATCTTCTACATTTCCAAAGTTCATTCCATTAAGTGTTTGTTGAATAGCCTTTCCCTGAGGATCTAAAACTCCATTTTTAAGAGTTACAATTACTTTAATTTTCATTATTTTTTTTTAATCTTTACTGCTTGTGGCTTGGTGTATTTTAATGGTCTTATATTTGATTGTTCATGAAGTATATCTAATCTTCTTGCAACTTCTTGATAAGCCTCAATTAAATTACCAAGGCCTTTTCTAAATCTATCCTTATCTAATTTTTTATCACTATTTGCATCCCATAGTCTGCAAGTATCTGGACTTATTTCATCTGCAAGCATGATCTCTTTTTTTCCATTTTTTTCATATCTTCCAAATTCCACTTTGAAATCTACAAGTTTAATTCCAACGCCTCTAAACATGCCTTGAAGAAAATCGTTAATTCTATTTAATTCTTTATTAATCATTTTTAATTCATCATTTTCCATCCAATTAAAAGCTAATATGTGTTCGGTGCTTACTAAGGGATCTCCTAAATCATCATCTTTTAAGCAATACTCAATTAATGGATTGTCTAAAACTGTCCCATCTTCAATACCCAATCTTTTAGTTAATGAACCAGTTGCAATGTTTCTTACAATAAATTCAATAGGTATAATTTCAACATGCCGAACGAGTTGTTCTCTCATATTTAAACGTTTTACTAAATGATTTTTGATACCAACATTATTCAACTGAGTTAGTATATGTTCAGAAATCCTATTATTTAAAATTCCTTTACCATCCATCACTGCTTTTTTTTGATTATTAAATGCGGTTGCATCATCTTTGAAATGTTGGATAACATATTTCTTGTCGCTACTTGCAAAAATTATTTTAGCTTTACCTTCGTATAATTTTTTTCCTTTTTTCATTATTTAAATACTCTTTTAAATATATAATTTACATTTTTTAAGTGTTTGTCATAAGTAAAGATTTTATCTAATCTTTTTTCACTTATTTTACTAGTGATCGATTTATCACTTTTTAAAAGTGTTAATAGGTTTGTATTCTTTGCAAAACTAGCTTTTGCGTGAGACTGAACCAATCTATACGCTTTCTCTCTAGCGATACCTGATTTAGTAAGTTCTAACATTACCTCTTGAGAAAAAACAAGACCTCTTGTTAAGTTTAAATTTTTTATCATCGTTTTTGGATAAACAATCATTTTCTCTAAAATTCCTGACAGTCTAACTAAAGCAAAATCTAAAGTTATATTTGCATCTGGGCCAATATTTCTTTCAACACTAGAATGAGAAATATCTCTTTCATGCCATAAAGAAATATTTTCTAAGGCTGGAATTACATAGCTTCTTACCATTCTTGCAAGTCCGGTGAGATTTTCGCTTAATATTGGATTTTTTTTATGAGGCATAGCAGATGAGCCCTTTTGATCTTTTGAAAAGTATTCTTGTAATTCATAGACTTCTGATCTTTGTAAATGCCTTATTTCTGTGGCTACTCTTTCAACAGATCCAGCAATAATCCCAAGAACTGCAAAATAATGTGCATGTCTATCTCTTGGTATAATTTGAGTTGAAATTGGCTCAGCTTTTAATTTTAATTTTTTTGCAACATAAGTTTCAATTTTAGGATTTATATTTGCAAACGTTCCCACAGCTCCAGAAATTGCACATGTTGATACATTTTCTATTGCATCTTTTAATCTTAATTTGTTTCTTTTAAATTCTTCATAAAATGATGCTAATTTTAGTCCAAATGTAATTGGTTCCGCATGAATACCATGACTTCTTCCAATACATGGAGTTAGTTTATATTTTTTAGCCTGTTTTTTTAGAACAGATAAAATTTTATCAATGTCTGTTAATAAAATATTTCCTGATTGAACCAATTGAATATTTAAAGTTGTATCTAAAACATCAGAGGATGTCATGCCTTGGTGTAGGTATCTTGCTTTCAGACCCGTTTGTTCTGTAATTGATGTCAAAAAAGCTATTACATCATGCTTAACTTTTGCTTCTATATCATGAATTCTTTTAACTTTGATTTTGCCTTTTTTTTTAACTAATGATGCAACTCCTTTAGGAATAATTTTATATTTTTCCATAGCTTCAGCTGCAGCGATTTCTACATCTAGCCAAATCTTATATTTATTTTCTTCAGACCAAATACTGACAAGTTCTTTTCTAGAATATCTTGATATCATTAATTATATGGGGGCCTCGTATAACCTTTAACAGATTCTGTGAAAATTTCATATGAATCTTCAGTGATACCAACAGTGTGCTCAAATTGAGCTGATAATGATTTATCTTTAGTCACTGCTGTCCACCCATCATTTAAAACTTTTGTGTCATATTTTCCATAATTTATCATTGGTTCAATAGTAAAAGTCATACCAGGTATTAGTTCTTTACCGGTATTTTTAGATCCGTAATGAAGTATATTAGGAGGTTCATGAAATACATTGCTTATTCCATGTCCACAAAAATCTTTTACAACCGAATAACCTTTGCTTTCAACATAAGATTGAATTTCAAACCCTATATCACCAAGTTTTTTACCTGGTTCTAAAATAGATATTGCTTTCATCAAAGAGTCATAGGTTGCTTGGATTAAATTTTTTGCCTTAACTGGAACATTTCCAACTTCATACATTCTACTTGTATCTCCATAATGATTATCAATGACCGCTGTCACATCAACATTAACTGCATCACCATCTTCTAAAATTCTCTCAGATGGTATTCCATGACAAACTACATGATTTAATGATGTGCAGAGTGATTTTTCAAAACCTCTATAAAATAATGGAGCTGAATAGCCACCATTATCTTTTATAAATTCATAACCTAATTTATCGATCTTATCTGTCGATACTCCTGGTTTAATATAATCTGTAAGCATGTCTAAAGTTTCAGATGCAAGTTTTCCAGCAACTCTCATCTTTTCAAATTTTTCTTTATAATCACTCATCTATAATATTAATTTTTTTTTCAATTTTAATCTCTTTAGAGCTAATTTTGCATCTATAAGCGAGAAATTTGACTCCTGCTTTTTTTGCTTTTTTGTAGTTTTCAAAATAAATTTGATCAATATCTTTTGCAATTCTAAAGTTATTAATATTTTGAATTTGCGTTAAAAATAAGACATGTGGTTTATATCCTTTTTTAATTGATTTAATTAGCATATTTAGATGTTTTGTTCCTCTTGATGTTACTGCATCAGGAAATTCCGCAATATCATTTTCTCTAAATAATGTTACATTCTTTACTTCTATTAAATAGCTGTCACATAAAAAATCAAATCTTGTATCATCACTAAATTTAAATTCTGGTTTAATATTTTTGATAGTTTTAAACTCAGATATTAATTTATTTTCTAATCCATGATTAACGATTTTGTTAGCTCTATGAGTATTTACACCAACGTATCTTTTATTTGCTTTAATAATTTCTAACGTAAATTTCAGTTTTCTCTTTGGATCATTGTGTTCTGTAACTAGAACTTCATTACCTTGATCTAAAAGACCCTGCATAGATCCGGTGTTAGGACAATGTGCCGTTATAATCTTGTTATTTACTTTTATATCGGCGAAAAATCTCTTATATCTTTTTAATAATTTTCCTTTAATAAGGCTATTTGTAAATTTCATATAAATTTACTTATATTTACATATGCAAAATAAAAAAGAGATAAATGCTGGTATTTTAATTATCGGTAATGAAGTTCTATCGGGTAGAACACAAGATGTTAACACAAGCACATTAGCTATTTGGTTAAATTCATTAGGCATACCTGTTGCAGAAGTTAGAGTCATTCCTGATGATGAAAGTATTATAATAAATACAGTTAATGAACAAAGAAAAAAATATTCATATATATTTACAACAGGAGGAATAGGACCCACTCATGATGATATTACAGCAGAGTCTGTTTCTAAAGCATTTAATATTGAATACGGTTTTCATAAAGAGGCTTTTTCAATACTAGAAAATTATTATAAGCCAGGAGAATTTAATGAAGGTAGACAAAAGATGGCTAAAATGCCTGTTAGCGCTAATTTAATTTTAAATCCATCTAGCGGCGCGCCTGGCTTTTATGTTGAAAATGTATTTTGTCTTCCAGGAGTTCCATCTATTATGAAGGCTATGCTCGGAAGTTTAAATAATCTGTTGGTTGGAGGGGAACCAATATTGAGTGAAACAATTAATTTAAGAACTGTTGAGAGTGAAATAGCTAAATCTTTAACAGAGGTCCAAAATAATAATTCTGAAGTTGAAATTGGAAGTTATCCTTTTTTTAAAGCTGGAAAATTAGGGGTATCAATTGTTGTCAGATCAGTAGATAAAACAAAAATTGATAAATGTAATTCAGAAATACTTAAATTTGTTAAAGATAAAGAAATTGAAATAGTTGAGAGATAATTATGCTTTATTTTGCTTATGGAAGTAATCTAAATCATTTTCAAATGAAAAGAAGATGTAAAGATTCCAAATTTATTAAAAAGATAAATTTAAAAGGATATACACTTAATTTCAGAAGCAAATATCGTGCCGCAGATATAGAAAAGAAAAATAATTCAATTGTGCCCGGTGGATTGTACGAGATATCAAAAAGTGATGAAAAAAAACTTGATATTTATGAAGATTATCCAATTCTCTATAAAAAAATGTATTTTAAATATTACAACAATACTGTGATGACTTATATCATGCCTAAAAAAACAATTTTTAGATATCCAACTGAAAGGTATCTAAATGTAGTTAAACAAGGTTATAAAGATTGTAAGTTAGACCAAAAATATCTCAAAAAAGCTTTAGTGAATTTTTAATTAATGCTTTCAAAATCAAAAATATTTTTTAAAGGTATAGTTGCTGTTTTACCTCATATGTTATCAGTAATTCCTTTTGGAATTATAACTGGAGCTATTGGTATTGAATTAGGTTTTAATCCAATTTTAGTTTATGCAACTTCCTTGATTATTTTTGGAGGTGCTTCACAGATAATATTTATGCAACTTTTGTCAGGTGGAGCTTCATCATTAGTAGCCATTACATCAGTTGGAGTAATAAACTCAAGACATTTATTATATGGAGCAGTTTTATCTGAGTATTTAGAAAAACTGAGCTTTATTAAAAAATTAATTATATCTTATTTTATTGTGGACCAAGGCTTTGCAGAATCTAATAAGTATTTAAGACAGAATAAAAATTTATCTAATCCACATTATTATGTTCTTGGTACAGGAGTAACACTTTGGTTTTGTTGGCAGTTATCCACAATTAGTGGAATTATATTGGGCTCATTTATTCCTGAAGAATTGGGTTTAAAATTTGCGATCCCTCTCACTTTTTTAGCGATTATTGTAAATGACTTAAGAAAATTAGATCATGTTTTTGTGATGTTGGTATCTGGATTTGCTTCACTAATATTATTTAATGCCCCATTCAAATCTTACATAATATTATCTCCAATTGTTGCTTTAATTGCAGCTTTTATAATGCTGAGACTGAAAAAATGACCTGGTTATCAATTATTATTTCTGGAATTGTTACTTATTTTTCAAGGATGGCCATGGTCGCTTTAATTGATAGAGAAATGCTTGGAACAAAAGTTAAAGAAGTTCTTAACTATGTTCCAGCAGCTGTATTTCCAGCAATAATATTTCCTGGTGTTTTTTTTAATGATTTTGGTTTGTTAGTAGAAATCACAGATCCAAAAATTTATGGTGCAATTGTTGCTTTAGTTGTTGGATTTTACTCAAAGAGTGTAATCGCTACTATTGTTTCAGGATTATTATCTTATTGGTTTATTATTTTTTTCTTATTAAGATAGATCTGTGTATTTATATACTAAACTTCAAAATTTAAAAAAACCAATTAGAGTTGCTTTTGTTGGCTGTGGGAAATTTGTTTCAATGTTTCTCGCTCAATATAATCAATTAAACAAAATTATTTTAGATTCAATCATAGAGCTTGATATTGAGAGAGCAAAAAAAAATTGTTTAAATAGTGGATTATCTAGCGAAACTATACAAAATATTAATTTTGCAGATAATTTAGACAAAGTTTTTAACAGAGAAATTGATGTATTTATTGAAGCTACAGGCAACCCTATAGCAGGCACATTACATGCAAAGAAAATCATAGAAAGCAAAAAGCATGTAATAATGGTTAATGTTGAAGCAGATGTTTTATGCGGAAAGTATTTGTCTGATCTAGCAAAGAAAAATAATGTGATCTGTTCAATGGCTTATGGTGATCAGCCATCATTAATATTAGAACAAATTGAATGGGCAAAATTAAATGGTTTTGAAGTTATATGTGCAGGTAAAGGAACTAAATATCATCCATCATTTGAATATTCAACACCAGAAACTGTTTGGGGACATTATGGTTTAACTAAAGAAAGAGCTGAAAATGAATCTGGGATGAATCCTAAAATGTTTAATAGTTTTTTATGTGGGGATAAATCATCAATAGAAATGTGTGCTGTTAGCAATGCTACAGACTTAAAATGTCCAAATAGTGGATTAACATATCCTCCAATCGGAGTTTATGACATTGCTAAAAAATTAATTCCAAAATCAGAGGGAGGTTTATTAGATCACTCTGGTCAAGTAGAAGTTATTTCAAGCATAGATTTAGATAAAAAAGATATCCCTAATGATCTTAGATGGGGAGTGTATATTGTTATTAAAGCTCAAAATGAGTATGTGAAAAACTGTTTTAAAGACTATGGAATGGTAACAGATTCCTCTGGAAGTTATTCAGCTATTTGGAGGCCTTATCATTATATTGGATTAGAATTAGCTCAATCAATTTACTCTATAGTGCTTGATAATAAGGCTACAGGTCATACAAAAAACTTTAATGCTGAGATAGCTAGTGTCGCAAAAAAAAATTTAAAGGCAGGTCAAAAACTTGATGGAGAAGGGGGTTATTGTGCAAGGGGAAGGTTGATTTCATCCAAAAGATCTAAACAAGAAAGAATTTTACCTATGGGTTATACTGATAATGCAGTCTTAAAGAATGACATAATGAAAGATCAATTTATAAGATTGGATGATGTTGAGCTAAATTTACACAAAGAAATAATTGAAGCTAGAGAATATCAATACAATTTAATATAGTTGAGATATAAATTTTAATATATATAACGATGAACTTTATAAATGCCCTCGTGGTGAAATTGGTAGACACAAAGGACTTAAAATCCTTGCCCTTTTGGGAGTGCCAGTTCGAGTCTGGCCGAGGGCACCACTAATGGTTAATCCTTTTGTAATTTCTGACAAAAATTCTAGATCATCTAAAATTAAAAATGCAGTCTTAAAAAGAATAAAAACATATTCTTTGTCAAAATCTAATTTAATCATTGTGATAGGTGGTGATGGATTTATGCTCGAAACATTAAAAAAATATAATAAACACAAAAAACCTTTTTATGGAATAAATTCAGGAAACTATGGTTTCCTAATGAATAAATTTTCTGAAAAAACAAACTATAAAAATTTAATTAAAGGAAGATTAGTCTCAATATCTCCATTAGAGATGAGTGTAAAAAATAAATCAAATATTATAAAAAAATGTATTGCTATTAACGAAATCTCAGTTCTAAGACAAAGTAGACAAACTGCATCATTAACAATTTCAAATGGTAAAAAACAAATTATAAAACATTTAATTTCTGATGGTGTCTTAGTATCAACACCTGCTGGTAGTACAGCCTATAACCTTTCTGTTCATGGTCCTATACTAAGTATAGATTCTAATAAGTTATCTATAAGTCCAATCAGTGCTTTTAGACCTAGGAGATGGAAAGGAAAAATAGTTAGTGATAAATCTAAAATCACAATTAAGAATTTAAATCATATAAAGAGACCCATAAGCGCTGTCGCTGATAATATCGAGGTAAGAAATGCTAAATCAATATCTATTAAAACTAACAAAAGAATTAAATTTAACTTAATATTTGATAAAAATAGAAGCCTTCAAAAAAAAATTAAAATTGAACAGTTACGAAACGAAACTAATTAATGGTGCCCCCGCACGGACTCGAACCGCGGACCTATTGATTACAAATCAATTGCTCTACCAGCTGAGCTACAAGGGCGCGAGTAGTTTTGTATTACGATTTTTAAGATTATCAAGTTTTATTTTTATATTGATTTATGTGATGAAAAACTATTGCTGCACTATTAGATATATTTAAACTCTCAATATTTTTATTTATATCTATTTTTACCAAAAAGTCTGTATATTTTTTTGTATGCTCTCTCATACCAAAACCTTCTGAACCAAAAAGTAGAATATTATTACCATCCCATTTAATATCATTAAACTTTTTAATACTTTTTGCTTCAAAACCATAAATCCAAAAATTTTTTTCTCTTAAGAACTTAAGAGTAGAATTTATATTGGACACTTCAAATATATTTATGTGTTCCATGCATCCACTTGCAGATTTAAACATTAGTTTACTTTCTGAGGGAAAATGTCTTTCTTTGATAATTATTCCATCTATTTCAAATGATGCAGCGCTTCTGATTAATGAACCTATGTTTCTGGCATCTGTTACTTCATCTAAACATGCGATTGTTAAATCATTCTTTGATTTGATAAATTCTTTTAAATCATTTTTTTCAAAGTGTTCAATTTCTGCAACATAACCTTGATGAGTAATTCCATCTTTCGAGCAATATTTATCAAGCTCTTTTCTCGTTTTGTAATAGATTTTAATATCCTTTAAGAGATTTTTTCTAGAACTAACCCTATGTATATTTTTTTTACTCTCCTCAGTTAGAAAAACTTTTAAAACTTTTCTTTTAGGATTTTTTAATGCCTCTATTACTGCATGTTTACCAACTATAAAAAAAGATGATTTGTTCATAATAATTGTTGAATTTACACTATTTTTTGAGCAATTTTCCTTTATTTCACATATTGCATTTGTACAATAAAAATATATAAAACGCATGTTGTTTAAAGCTTTATTGAACATGGGGTGCTTCCCCCTAAAACTATTAAGGAGGGGTACCAAAGCGGTCAAATGGGGCGGGCTGTAAACCCGTTGACTTCGGTCTTCGAAGGTTCGAATCCTTCCCCCTCCACCATTCAATATTCTTTTTTCAACATGGAGTGTACTTGGGTGTTGCGGGTGTAGTTCAATGGTAGAACGCTAGCCTTCCAAGCTGGATGTAAGGGTTCGATTCCCTTTACCCGCTCCAAAAATTAAATTATGAAAAATAAATGAGGTAAACAAGTAATGTCAAAAGAAAAGTTCGTAAGAAATAAACCGCACTGTAATATTGGAACGATTGGTCACGTCGATCATGGTAAGACAACATTAACTGCTGCGATAACAAAAGTTTTAGCAGAGTCAGGTGGTGCTCAATTTACTGCTTATGATCAAATTGATAAAGCTCCAGAGGAAAAAGAAAGAGGAATTACAATTTCAACTGCTCACGTAGAATATGAAACTGAGAAAAGACACTATGCACATGTAGATTGTCCTGGACACGCAGATTATGTAAAGAATATGATTACGGGAGCTGCACAAATGGATGGTGCAATTTTAGTTGTAAATGCTGCAGATGGCCCAATGCCGCAAACTAGAGAACATATTCTTCTAGCAAGACAAGTCGGTGTTCCAGCTATAGTTGTTTACTTAAATAAAGTTGATCAAGTAGACGATAAAGAAATGATTGAACTTGTAGAAGAAGAAATAAAAGATTTATTAACGTCATATAAATTCCCAGGAGATAAAACTCCAATTATCAAAGGTTCAGCATTAGCGGCTGTTGAAGGTAGAGATGATGAGATTGGAAAAAATTCTATAATGGAACTTATGAAATCAGTTGACGAATTCATACCACAACCAGACAGACCAAAAGATAAAGATTTCTTGATGCCTGTTGAAGATGTATTTTCAATATCAGGTAGAGGTACGGTTGTAACTGGTAGAGTAGAGTCAGGAATAATTAAAACCGGAGATGAAATAGAAATTGTTGGAATTAGAGAAACAAAAAAAACAGTATGTACTGGTGTAGAAATGTTTAGGAAGCTATTAGATTCAGGTGAGGCTGGAGATAATATTGGTGCTCTTCTACGAGGTGTTGAAAGAACAGATGTAGAGAGAGGCCAAGTATTATGTAAACCTGCTTCAATAACTCCACATACTAAATTTGAAGCTCAGGCGTATGTATTAAAAAAAGAAGAGGGTGGAAGACACACTCCATTTTTTACAAAATACAGACCTCAGTTTTATTTCAGAACAACTGATGTTACAGGTGAAGTTGAGTTACCAGCTGGAACAGAAATGGTAATGCCTGGTGATGATGCTAAATTTACAGTAAAATTAATTACACCAATTGCAATGGCAGAGAAGTTAAATTTTGCTATTCGAGAAGGTGGAAGAACAGTAGGAGCTGGAGTAGTAACTAAAATTATAGAGTAAACTCCATAGGAGTGTAGCTCAATTGGTAGAGCGCCGGTCTCCAAAACCGGAGGTTGGGGGTTCGATTCCCTCCGCTCCTGCCAAAATAATATTATGAAAAACCCTTTAAAATTTATTCAGGATGTAAAGCAAGAGGCTTTTAAAGTTACTTGGCCTACTGGAAAAGAAGTTATCCAAGGTTCCTTGATGGTAGTTGCAATGGCTATAGTTGCAGCGTTATTTTTTTTATTATTAGACCAAGTTCTTCAGTTTTTTTTAGAGTTAGTTTTAAAGGTTAATCTGTAATGAAAAATTGGTATATCGTGCAATCCCACTCAAGCTTTGAAAATAAGGTTGCTCAAGAAATAAAAGAGGAAGCCACAAAAGCAAATCTTGCAGATAAAATTGAGGAAATTATTGTTCCTACTCATGATATTACTGAAGTTAAAAGAGGTAAGAGAGTTCAAAGAAAGAAAAAATACTTTCCAGGTTATGTTTTGTTAAAGAGCGAAATGGATAATACGATTTATCACATGATTAAAAATTTAAAAAAAGTAAGTGGTTTTTTAGGAACAAAAGGTACACCAATACCTGTATCTGAAAAAGAAATTGAAAAAATACTTGGTCAAATTAAAGATGGTGTAGTACAACCAAAATCGGGTGTTGAATACAATGTTGGTGAAAAAGTTCAAGTTATAGATGGACCTTTTGCTTCATTCAGTGGTTTAGTTGAAGATATTGATGAAGAAAAATTGAGACTCAAAGTATCAGTATCAATATTTGGAAGACCAACACCTGTTGATTTAGAATATAGTCAAGTAGAAAAGGCAAGCTAATGGCAAAAAAAGAAATAAGTGGATATATAAAATTACAAATAAATGGAGGTCAAGCAAATCCAGCACCTCCAGTTGGACCAGCTCTAGGCCAAAGAGGAATTAATATAATGGATTTTTGTAAAGCTTTTAATGAAAAAACAAAATCTTTTGCGGGTAAACCTGTACCAGTTATCATTACAGTTTATAAAGATAAAAAGTTTGATTTTATAATTAAATCACCACCAGCATCTCATTTTATTAAAGAGGCTGTAAAATTAAAAAGTGGTTCAAAAGAACCTGGAAGAAATATAATTGCAAAAATATCAAAAAAACAATTAAAAGAAATTGCTGAAAAAAAAATGGCAGATTTAAATGCACATGATGTTGATGAAGCTGCAAAAATTATAGCTGGATCTGCAAGATCTATGGGTATTGAGGTAGTAGAATAATGTCATCAAAAAGATATAAGAAATTACCACAAAAAACCAAAGATTTGCAATCTGAGTCTGTTGATAAATTAATTCCTATTTTAAAGCAAAATTGTACTACAAAATTTGATGAATCCTTAGACCTAAATTTACAAATTAATAACAAGCAAAAGAAAAGTGAGATCAATATTAGGACAGTGATTAATTTACCTGGCGGAAGTTCAAAAAAAGTCAAAATAGGAGTTGTTTGTGAGGATAATAAATCTCAAGAAGCAAAAGATGCTGGAGCAGAAGTTGTTGGTGGTGATGAGCTTATAGACGAAATAAAAGCAGGAAATATAAACTTTGAAAAATTAATTTGTACCCCAGGAATGATGATTAAGCTTTCAAAATTAGGAAAAGTTCTTGGTCCAAAAGGATTGATGCCAAATCCTAAATTAGGATCAGTAACCAATGATGTAAAAAAAGCTATAACCGATGCAAAATCTGGACAAGTTGAAATAAGAAATGATAAAGATGGAAATATAGGTCTGAGTATAGGAAAAAAATCTTTTTCTGATGACAAATTAATATTGAATTTTAATGCGGTATTAGATGCATTAGAAAAGGAAAAATCAAATAATACAATTAAAGGCGAATTAATTAAGCAAGCTTTTATAACTTCAACAATGGGTGTTTCGTATAAAATCAAATTAGGTAAGAGTATTTAGTTATGATGAATAAAGAGCAAAAGAAACAGTATATATCTGATATGACAAATCAGTTCGAAAAATCTGAAGCTGTAATAGTCACTCATTATCAAGGTTTAACGATGAACCAACTTGATGACTTAAGAGCTAAAATGAGAGAGCATGGTATAAAATTTAAAATTACAAATAATAGAATAACAAAATTAGCTCTAGAAAAAACAAGATGCAAAGATCTTTCAGACTTGTTTTCAGGTCCTACTGCAGTAGCTTTGTCTGAAGATGCAATAACTTCTGCAAAAATATTAACAAATTTTTCAAAAGAAAACGAAAATTTAAAGATTCTAGGAGGAATCATGGGTTCCGACATTTTAGACGTGGCTGGCGTCAAAAATGTAGCTACCTTACCTTCATTGGATGAAGCTAGGGCCAAAATAGTAGGAATATTGAGGTCTCCAGCACAAAAAATAGCAAGTATTTTACTTGCGCCGGCGTCAAAAATCGCTATTTTAGCGCTCGAAAAATCAAAAAAATAACCAGGGACAAGATTTACAATGGCTGACTTAAATAAAATTATAGATGACTTATCAAGTTTAACTGTCGTAGAGGCAGCTGAACTTTCAAAACAACTTGAAGAAAAATGGGGAGTGACTGCAGCAGCAGCTGTTGCAGCAGCACCAGCAGCAGCAGGAGGAGCAGCACCAGCAGAAGAAAAAGATGAATTTACAATAATGCTTACCGCAGCTGGAGATAAAAAAATTAACGTTATAAAAGAAGTTAGAGCTATAACTGCTTTAGGACTTAAAGAAGCAAAAGATTTAGTTGAAGGCGCACCAAAAGAAGTCAAAACAGGTGTTAATAAAAAAGAGGCTGAAGAGATAAAGCAAAAACTCGAAGCAGCAGGCGCAAAAGTAGAACTAAAATAAATTAGATAGGATTTTTAACTGGTTAAATTTTTTTGATCAGTAGCATAGATGCGATTATCTTTTACAGAAAAAAAAAGTATTAGAAAAAGTTTTGGTAAACTTAAAGAAAGTCTTTCAATACCAAATCTTATAGAAGTTCAAAAAAATTCATACAAAGAGCTAACTGAATTTAAACAAGATGTTGAACAACATCTTGTAAAAGGTTTTGATAGAGTTTTTAAAAGTATTTTTCCAATAGAAGACTTAAATGATAAAGCTACTTTAGAATATGTCTCTTATAAATTAGAGAAACCAAAATTTGATGTAGAGGAGTGTATTGCTAGAGGTCTAACTTATTCAGCAGCTCTCAAATGTACCTTGAGATTGGTAGTTTATGAAATAGATCAAGAAAATAATACAAAAGATATTCTCTCAGCCAAAGAACAAGAAGTATATATGGGTGAAGTTCCAATGATGACAAACAGTGGAACTTTTATAACTAATGGAGTTCAAAGAGTTGTGGTTAACCAAATGCACAGAAGTCCTGGTGTTTTCTTCGATCATGATAAAGGCAAATCTCATGCAAGTGGAAAGTTATTATTTAACTGTCGTGTAATTCCAAATCGAGGATCTTGGTTAGATTTTGAATTTGATGTTAAAGATTTATTATATTTTAGAATAGATAGAAAAAAGAAAATATTAGTTTCTACTTTACTACAAGCACTAGGTTTTTCAAAAAATGACATGGTTGACGAATTTTACCAAAAAGAAACACTAACCTACGATAAAAATTTAAGTAAATGGAAAACAAAATTTGATCCAGAAAATTATAAAGCTAAGAATTTTTCAGAAGAAGTAATTGATGCTAAAAATAACAAAGTAGTTGTTAAATTAGGAGAAAAAATAAATTTTTTAACAGCTAAAAAGCTTTCAAATGATGGATTAAAAGAAATTTTTGTCTCAAGCGAGTCACTATATGGTAAATTTTTACATAGAGATATTACTATAGGAGAGGATATATTTAAAATTGGAACAGAATTAAACGAGACTATAATAAGTAAAATTATAGAATCTGATATAAAATCTTTAGATATTTCAAGAACAAATTCAATAAATAAAGGACCTTATTTATTATTAAGTATATTTAATGATAAAAATGAAAATAAAAATGATGCTATAACTGAAATATATAAAGTTTTAAGACCAGGTGAACCACCAACAATAGAAATAGCCACTCAAATATTTAATAACTTATTTTTTAGTTCAGATAGATATGATTTATCTGATGTTGGTAGAGTAAAAATGAACTCAAGATTAGAACTAACATGCTCTGACAAAATTACCATTTTAAGAAATGATGACATTTTAGCCATAGTACAAAAAATGTTGGATCTAAGAGATGGAAAAGATGAGGTTGACGACATAGATCACTTAGGAAATAGAAGAGTAAGATCTGTAGGTGAGTTAGTAGAAAATCAAGCGCGAATAGGTGTGTATAGAATGGAAAGGGCTATTAAAGAAAAAATGACTACCCTGGATGTAGAATCCGCAATGCCACAAGACTTGATAAATGCTAAACCTTTAACAATTTCATTGAAAGATTTTTTTGCAACTTCACAACTATCTCAATTTATGGATCAAACAAATCCATTATCTGAAATTACACATAAAAGACGTGTCTCAGCTTTAGGTCCTGGAGGTTTAACAAGAGAAAGAGCAGGCTTTGAAGTTAGAGATGTTCATCCAACACATTATGGTAGAATTTGTCCAATAGAAACTCCAGAAGGACCAAATATTGGATTAATAAATAGTCTTTCTACTTATTCTAAAATTAATAAATATGGGTTTATTGAGAGTCCTTACAAAAAAGTAAAAGATGGAATTGTTCAAAATAATATTGAGTATCTTTCAGCAATGGAAGAAACTAAATTCACCATTGCACAAGCCAATTCATTAATTGATAAAAATGGAAAATTTACTGAGGAACTAGTATCGTGTAGGCAAAATCTAAATTTTATTTTGGCAAAGCCTGATAATATTGATTATATTGATGTTTCTCCAAAACAACTTGTTTCAGTTGCAGCTTCTCTAATTCCTTTTTTAGAAAATGATGATGCAAATAGAGCATTGATGGGTTCAAACATGATGAGACAGGCTGTCCCTTTATTAAAGCCCGAAGCCCCTCTTGTCGGGACAGGTATTGAAAGTGATGTTGCTTTAGACTCCGGTGTTACAATTGTTGCTAAAAGAGATGGAGTTGTCGATAAAATTGATGGAAAGAGAATTGTTATTAAAGCATCAAGCGAAAAAGATTATTCTAAATCTGGTGTTGATATATATAATTTACAAAAATTTAAAAGATCCAATCAAAATACTTGTATAAATCAAAAACCTTTAGTGAGAGTAGGTGATAAAGTTAAATCTGGAGATATTATAGCTGATGGTCCATCAACAAAAATAGGAGAACTTGCATTGGGTAAAAATGTAACTGTAGCATTCATGCCTTGGCAAGGATATAATTTTGAAGACTCTATACTAATTTCCGAAAGATGTGTAACTGATGATGTGTTTACCTCTATACACATTGAAGAATATGAAGTAATGGCAAGGGATACAAAACTTGGTGAAGAAGATATTACTAGAGATATACCAAATATAAATGAAGAAGCATTAAAAAACCTAGACGAGTCTGGAATAGTTTATATTGGAGCCGAAGTTAAACCTGGAGATATTTTAGTTGGAAAAGTAACTCCAAAGGGGGATACAGCATCTGGTCCAGAGGAAAAATTATTAAGATCTATTTTTGGTGAAAAAGCAATAGATGTAACTGATACATCCTTAAAAATGCCAAGTGGAAGTGGTGGCATAGTTGTAGATGTAAGAGTATTTAATAGACATGGTATAGATAAAGATGAAAGATCAATAACTATTGAAAGAGCAGAAATAGAGAGTGTTCAAGAGGATAGAAAAGTTGAAGAAGAGATATTAGAACGAAGCATTAAACAAAGGTTATCGTCAATTCTTAATGGGACAAAAATTAATAAAAAAATAAAAGATTTTGATAGTAATACCGTCATTTCTGATGAAATAATTGAAAATATACCAATTTCAGACTTGTTTAAAATATCTGTCGAGGATCAAGCAAAGTCATCTTCTCTTAACCAGATTAAAGATCAATACAATAGTGCAAAACAAGATATCCAAGAAAGATTTGAGGATAAAGTTTTAAAAATTAGACAAGGAGATGATTTATTGCCAAGTGTGATGAAAATGGTGAAAGTTTTTGTAGCAATCAAAAGAAGATTAAGACCAGGAGATAAAATGTCAGGAAGACATGGTAATAAAGGTGTTGTAAGTAAAATAGTTCCAGTTGAGGACATGCCATATAGAGAAAATGGTAAACCAGTAGATATAGTTCTTAATCCTTTAGGAGTTCCAAGCAGGATGAATGTTGGTCAAATATTAGAAACACACTTGGGTTGGTCGTGTACTGAATTGGGTGAAAAATTAAATCAATTAGTAAATGATAATCAAAAGAAAATAGAAAAAACCGAGAAGATTAAATCTTTTCTTAAGAAGGTTTATGGAAATGCAATATATGATGAAGATATTGAAAAATTAAATCCCTCAGAGTTTGAAGATCTATGTTCTAATATCAGGCATGGCGTACCTATAGCCACGCCAGTTTTTGATGGAGCTAAAGAAAATGATGTGACAAGAATGTTAGAACTGGCAGAATTGCCAAATTCAGGACAAACGACTTTGTGGGATGGTAGAACAGGTGAAAGATTTGATAGACCAGTAACAGTCGGTACTATTTATATGTTAAAACTTCATCACTTAGTAGAGGATAAAATTCATGCTAGATCTACAGGACCATATAGTTTAGTAACTCAGCAGCCTTTAGGGGGCAAAGCTCAATTAGGTGGTCAAAGGTTTGGTGAAATGGAAGTATGGGCTTTAGAGGCTTATGGAGCATCATATACACTTCAAGAAATTTTAACTGTTAAGTCTGATGATGTTGCTGGTAGAGTTAAAGTTTATGAAACAATTGTAAAAGGTGAAGAAAATTTTGAATCTGGTATTCCAGAGTCATTTAACGTTTTGGTTAAAGAAATTAAATCTCTAGCATTAAATGTGGAGCTAAACTAATATGAGTAAAGAGTTAACAGATCTATTTAAATCAACAGAAATTTCAGAAGCACAAAATTTTAATAGCATAAAAATTACCCTTGCTAGTCCAGAGAAAATTAAGTCATGGACATATGGCGAAATTAAAAAACCTGAAACTATAAATTATAGAACGTTTCGACCAGAAAAAGATGGGCTATTTTGTGCAAGGATATTCGGACCTATAAAAGATTATGAATGTCTTTGCGGTAAATACAAGAGAATGAAATTTAGAGGAATTATATGTGAGAAATGTGGTGTTGAGGTAACTAAATCAAATGTAAGACGTGAAAGAATGGGTCACATAAACCTAGCAACTCCAGTAGCTCATATCTGGTTTCTAAAATCCTTACCAAGCAGAATATCTCTTGCAGTAGATATGAAGCTTAAAGAGGTGGAAAGAGTACTCTATTTTGAAAACTTTATAGTTATTGAGCCAGGTTTAACAGGTCTTAAGAAGAACCAGCTTTTAGGTGAAGAAGAACTTATTAAATATCAAGATGAATATGGTGAAGAGTCATTTACTGCAGGTATTGGAGCCGAAGCAATTTTAGAAATATTAAAATCGATAAATTTAGAGCAAGAAAAAGAGGCATTAATTAAATCAATTAAGGAGACTAAATCAAAAGTTTCGGAGGAAAGATCTATTAAAAGATTAAAATTAATTGAGTCATTTATAGAGACGGGAAATAAACCTGAGTGGATGATTTTAACAACAATACCAGTAATTCCACCAGAGTTAAGACCTTTAGTTCCTTTAGATGGAGGTAGATTTGCTACATCAGATTTAAATGACTTATATAGAAGAGTTATAAATAGAAATAATCGTTTAAAAAGATTAATGGATCTAAAAGCTCCAGATATAATTGTAAGAAATGAAAAGAGAATGCTACAAGAATCTGTAGATGCATTGTTTGATAATGGAAGACGAGGAAGAGTAATCACAGGCACAGGTAAGAGACCTCTTAAATCTTTAGCAGAAATGTTAAAAGGTAAACAGGGAAGATTTAGACAAAATTTATTAGGTAAAAGAGTTGATTACTCTGGAAGATCAGTGATCGTAGTTGGACCAGATTTAAAATTACATGAATGTGGATTACCTAAGAAAATGGCTTTAGAGTTATTCAAACCATTTCTTTATGCAAGATTAAATAAACTTGGATTAGCTTCAACAATAAAACAAGCCAAGAAACTTGTAGAAAGAGAAAGAAATGAAGTTTGGGATGCTTTAGAATTAATTGTCAGAGAACACCCTGTGATATTAAACAGAGCTCCAACTCTCCACAGATTAGGCGTTCAAGCATTTGAACCAAAATTAATTGAAGGAAACGCAATTGAATTACATCCATTAACATGTGCAGCATTTAATGCAGATTTTGACGGTGATCAAATGGCAGTACACGTACCATTAAGTTTAGAGGCACAATTAGAAGCAAGAGTTTTAATGATGTCAACAAATAACATTTTAAGTCCATCAAATGGAAAACCTATAATTGTTCCAAGTCAAGATATGATTCTAGGTATATATTATCTTTCTCAACCACCATATCAAACTGATAGAATTGAGGGTTACTTTGTAAATACCTCAGAGATTGAGCATGCCTTAGAAATTGGTCAAATTAAAGTTCACTCAAGAATTGTCTCAAGATTTGCAACTGTTGACGAAAAAGGTAATACAAAATATGAAAAACATATAAGCACAGCTGGAAGATTTCTTTTAGCAAATTTAATTCCAAAAAATATAAATAATAAGTTTGCTTTAGTAGACAGATTGTTGCCTAAGAAAATAGTATCTGAAGTTATTGATCATGTTTTCAGATTTTCTGGTCAGAAAAGTACAGTAATATTTTGTGATAAATTAAAAGATCTTGGATTTAAACATGCATTTAAAGCTGGAATATCATTTGGTAAAGACGATCTAGTCATTCCAGATAACAAACAGCAATTAATTGATGAGACAAAAAAATTAATATCAGATTATGAAAACCAATATGCAGAGGGATTAATAACTAGAGGTGAAAAATATAATAAAGTTATTGATGCTTGGTCAAAATGTACGGATAAAGTTGCATCTGAAATGATGAAAAGAATTTCAGCTACAGAGATGACAGAAGATGGTCTAAAAATTAATTCAGTGTTTATGATGGCAGATAGTGGTGCAAGAGGGTCTGCGGCTCAAATGAAGCAATTAGCTGGTATGAGAGGTTTAATTGCAAAACCATCTGGAGAAATTATTGAGTCTCCAATTACATCAAACTTTAAAGAGGGATTAACAGCTTTAGAGTATTTTAATTCAACACACGGTGCTAGAAAAGGACTAGCTGATACAGCATTGAAGACTGCAAGCTCAGGATACTTAACTAGAAGACTTTGTGATGTTGCTCAAGATTTAACTATCACTCAAGTAAAATGTGATAACCCAAGCTTTATTAAACTTACCGAGGTCTTAGAGGGTGGAAATATAATGGTCAGTTTATCAGAAAGAGCTCTTGGAAGAGTAACCGCAAAAGACGTTAAAAATCCATTAACTGGTGAAGTTTTAATAAAGAAAAATAGCATGATCGATGAGGCTGCATGCGAAAAAATTGACTCTGCAGGTGTAAAAAACTTGAATGTTTATTCAGTTATGACATGTAGTTTAAAAGAAGGTGTATGCGCCACTTGTTATGGTAGAGATTTATCAAGAGGTAAAATGGTTCATGTTGGTGAAGCGATTGGAATGATATCTGCCCAATCTATCGGTGAACCAGGAACTCAGCTTACAATGAGAACTTTTCACGTTGGAGGAACAGCGTCAGTTAAACAAGACTCTCAAATTGTATCTAATAATGATGGTATATTGAAAATTGTTAATACAAATCTATTAATAGATTCAAAAAAGAATTTAATTGTAATGGGTAGAAATACTGAATTATCAATAGAAGATGATAATGGATTACAAGTAGCTGCATATAAAGTTCCATATGGATCAAAACTTTTCTTTGAGAATGGAGATAAAGTCAAAAAGGGTTCTAAAATATGCGAGTGGGATCCATACACAACACCAGTTATTGCCGAAAAAGATGGAATAGCAAACTATGTAGATTTAATAGATGGTGTATCAATCGCAGAAACAACTGATGATGCAACTGGGATTTCTACTAAAGCAGTTGTAGATTGGAAAACTCAATCTAAAAATACAGATTTAAAACCAAGAATTACTTTAAGAGATTCAAAAGGAAATGTTGTTAAAAAAGCTGATGATAATGAAGCAAGATACTACCTAGTTCCAGACTCAATTTTATCTGTTAAAGACGGACAAAAAATTTCGGCGGGTGATGTAATAGCTAGATTGCCTAAAGAGACTACAAAGACTAAAGATATAACAGGAGGTCTACCGAGAGTAGCAGAATTGTTTGAAGCAAGAAAAGCAAAAGATAGCGCAATTATTGCAGAGAATGATGGTAAAGTAATATTTGGTAAAGAGGTAAGAGGGAAGCAAAGAGTAACAATTGAATCTGAAAATGGTGATACATCAAGTTATTTAATTCCAAAAGGAAAACATATTAATTTTAATCAAGGAGAAAAAATAAAAAAAGGTGAGTACCTGTTAGATGGTCAACCATTACCTCATGACATTCTAAGAATATTAGGTATAGAAGAATTAACTGAATATTTTGTTAACCAAGTTCAAGATGTCTATAGACTCCAAGGTGTAATTATCAATGATAAGCACATTGAAGTTATTTTAAGACAAATGTTGAAAAAAATTGAAGTTAAAACACAAGGTGACAGCACATTACTTCCTGGAGAAATTGTCGATAGAATAAGATTTGAAAATATGAATGAGCAGCTAATTAAAGATGGTAAAAATCCAGCAGTTGGAGAAAGAGTTTTAATGGGAATAACTAAAGCTTCACTTCAAACAGAGTCATTTATTTCAGCTGCTTCTTTCCAAGAAACAACAAGAGTTTTAACAGACGCTGCGATTAAAGGTAAAGTAGATAAACTATCAGGATTAAAAGAAAATGTAATTGTTGGTAGATTAGTTCCCGCTGGAACTGGATCTGTTAAAAATTTGTGGAACAAAAAAGCTCGTTTAGACGATGAAAAATTCATTGCTGAGAACGAGAAGATTGAGCAAGCAGAAAGCCCTGTAAATCAATAAAAATTCGTCATTTTTCTGTTTCTTTTAATTTGACAAATGGAATTTCTATAGTATTTTGTGCGTGTTTTTGGTTGGAATGTAGTGACTAGTGCACTAAACGCTGCCACAAATAACCTGACAGTTATTTCATCTAAAAATCAAACTTATATAAAATTTTATGCCAACAATTAACCAGTTGTTAAGAAAAGGAAGAGATAAACAAATATCTAGGAACAAAGTTCCTGCGTTACAGAAACAACCTTTGAAAAGAGGTGTTTGTGTAAAAGTTTATACAACTACACCCAAGAAACCAAACTCGGCACTAAGAAAAGTTGCAAGAGTTAGATTATCAAATGGTTTTGAAGTTACGGCATATATTCCTGGTGAAGGACATAATTTACAAGAGCATTCAGTAGTATTAATAAGAGGTGGACGTGTTAAAGACTTACCTGGTGTGAGGTATCATATTCTTCGTGGTAATCTAGATACCCAAGGAGTTGCAAATAGAAAACAAAGACGTTCATTATATGGAACGAAAAAAGGTAAATAAACATGTCTCGAAAAAGAAAAGCTCCTAAGAAAATTCCAATTGTAGACCCTAAATACAAATCAGTAATAATTCCAAAATTAATTAATTCAATAATGTTTGATGGTAAAAAAACTATTGCTGAAAAAATAGTTTATGATGCAATTGATAAAATTAAATCAAAATCAAAAGACGAACCTTTAACAGTATTTAATGATGCAATAAATAATGTAAGACCAACTGTAGAAGTTCGATCGAGACGTGTCGGCGGTGCCACCTATCAAGTTCCAGTAGAAGTTAAAGCTAAAAGATCACAAGCATTAGCATTAAGATGGATTATTGATGCATCAAGAAAAAGAAAAGATAAAAAAATGTCTGATAAATTATTTAATGAAATTTTTGATGCTTATCAAAAAAGAGGTTCAGCGATTAAAAAGAAAGAAGATACACATAAAATGGCAGAGTCAAATAAAGCTTTTGCACATTTTAGATGGTAATACATATGGCAAAAACTCACCCACTAAATAAATATAGAAACATTGGTATCATGGCTCACATAGATGCTGGCAAAACTACAACGACAGAAAGAATTTTATACTATACAGGTAAAAGTCATAAAATTGGCGAAGTTCATGATGGAGCTGCCACGATGGATTGGATGGAACAAGAGCAAGAAAGAGGTATTACAATAACATCAGCTGCAACTACTTGTTTTTGGAGAGAGCATAGAATAAACATTATTGATACTCCTGGCCATGTTGATTTTACAATTGAAGTTGAAAGATCTTTAAAAGTATTGGATGGTGCTGTTGCAGTATTCGATGGTGTTGCTGGTGTTGAGCCGCAGTCTGAAACAGTCTGGAGACAGGCTGATAAATATAAAGTTCCTAGAATTTGTTTTGTTAATAAACTTGATAGAACTGGTGCAGATTTCTTTAGATGTGTCGATATGATTAAAGATAGACTTGGAGCTAAACCTTTAGTTATGCAGGTGCCTATTGGAATAGAGGCATCATTACAAGGTGTTGTCGATTTAGTTAAAATGAAAGCAATTGTTTGGAAAAATGAAGACCTTGGTGCTGAATGGGAAGAAAAAGATATTCCAGATGATCTTAAAGAGACATGTGATAAATATAGACAAGAATTAGTTGAGACAGCAGTTGAACAAGATGAAAAACTGATGGAAGCCTATTTAGGTGGTGAAGAAATTAAACAAGAAGATTTGATTAAATGCGTAAGAAAAGGATGCTTAAACTTCGATTTCGTGCCAGTTTTAACAGGTTCTGCTTTTAAAAATAAAGGTGTTCAACCATTATTAGATGCGGTTGTAGATTACTTACCTAGTCCAGAGGATCTTGGATCCATTATGGGTACAAAACCAGAATCAGATGAGGAAATTGAAATGAAGTTTGAGGATAGTGCGCCTTTTTCAGCATTAGCTTTCAAAGTAGCAACAGATCCATTTGTAGGAAGTCTTACATTTATTAGAATTTATTCAGGTACAGTTAAATCTGGAACTGGAGTTTATAATACTTCTTCAGACAAAGAGGAAAGAGTTGGAAGAATGCTTCTAATGCACGCTAATTCAAGAGAAGACATCAAAGAAGCAAGTACAGGTGATATAGTTGCGCTTGCTGGGTTAAAAAATACAATAACAGGTCATACATTGGCAAATAAAGATGCACCAGTATTACTTGAGCCAATGGAATTTCCAGATCCAGTTATAGAAATTGCAGTTGAACCTAAATCAAAAGCTGATCAAGAAAAAATGGGTGAAGCATTAGGAAGGTTAGCTAAAGAAGATCCTTCATTTAGAGTGTCATCAGACGAAGAGTCAGGTCAAACAATAATCAAAGGTATGGGTGAATTACATTTAGATATTATTGTTGATAGAATGAAAAGAGAATTCAAGGTTGAAGCAAATGTAGGAGCGCCTCAAGTTGCTTACAGAGAAACAATATTAAATGCCGCAGAGTTTGATTATACACATAAAAAACAAAGTGGTGGAGCAGGTCAGTTTGCTAGAGTAAAATTATCTGTTGAACCACTAGAACCAGGCAAAGGTAGAGAAATTGAAAGCAAAATTAAAGGTGGAGCAATACCAAAAGAATTTATACCGGGTGTTGAAAAAGGTGTAGAGACAATAGCTGACGGTGGTATTCTAGCTGGATTTCCTTTAATTGATTATAAAGTTACAATCTTAGATGGTTTACACCATGATGTTGACTCGAGTGTATTAGCTTTTGAACTTGCTTCAAGACAGTGTTTTAAAGAGGCATGTGCAAGAGGCACTCTAAAACTTTTAGAACCAGTAATGAGAGTAGAAGTAGTCACCCCAGAAGACTATATGGGGGATGTAATAGGTGATTTGAATAGTAGAAGAGGTCAAATAAGTACACAAGAGCAAAGGGGAAATGCAACAGTAATAACAGCAATGGTGCCATTAGCAAATATGTTTGGTTATATAAATAGCTTAAGATCTATGTCACAAGGTAGAGCTCAATACTCAATGTTTTTTGATCATTACGACAAGGTTCCACAAAATGTTCAAGATGAGGTTACTAAGAAAACAGGTTAATTATGGATAAACAAAATATTAGAATAAAATTAAGAGCTTACGATAATAAGGTTTTGGATCAGTCAACTGAAGAGATTGTAAATACTGTTAAAAGAACAGGAGCCAATATTAAAGGTCCAATTCCTCTACCAACAAAAATAGAGAGATATACTGTTTTAAGATCACCACATATAGATAAAAAAAGTAGAGAACAATTTGAAACCAGAACTCATAAAAGATTAATTGATATTATTGAACCTACACCCGCAACAGTTGAAGCATTAATGAAACTTGATTTAGCATCTGGGGTAGATGTGGAGATTAAAATATGATGGATAATTTAGCTTTAATTGGAAAAAAAATAGGAATGTCTAGAGAGTTTTTTAAAACTGGCCAATCAGTTCCAGTTACTGTTTTAAAAATGGAGACTGGAAGAGTAATAAACGTTATTAACAAAGAAAACAGAGGATATAGCGCTGTTCAAATAGGATTTGGAAAAATAAAAAACTCAAAATTAACTAAAGCCATGAAAGGTTATTTTGCCAAAAAGAATACTGAGCCAAAAAAAACTCTTAAAGAATTTAGGTTAGAAAATATCGAGAATTTCAAGGAAGGAAATGAAATTGGATTAGAAATATTTGAGAATGTTAAATTTGTTGATGTTAAATCTAAGACAATCGGTAAAGGATTTGCCGGTGCAATGAAAAGGCATAATTTTGGTGGATTAAGAGCTACTCACGGTGTTTCAATTTCTCATAGATCTCATGGTTCAACAGGACAAAGGCAGGACCCAGGTAAAGTTTTTAAAGGAAAAAAAATGGCTGGTCATATGGGGGATAAAATTAGAACTATACAAAATATTGAAGTTATAAAAGCTGATAAAGAAAATAATTTGCTATATTTAAAAGGTTCTATTCCTGGATCAAAAAATACAGAAGTTTTAATTAGAAAATCAGTCAAAGATATTAACCGTATGTCAATTGAAGAAAAAATTGAGCAAATTGAAAAACAAAAAAAATCTTCAGATAAAAAGAAAAAATAAATGAAAATAGATAAATTAAGTATTGATGGAAAAAAACAAAGTATAGAGGTGCTAGATAAAATTTTTAGCGCTAAAATTAATAATCAATTGGTGAGCGGTGTAATCTATAAACTAAACGCTAATTTTAAAGGTAGAAAAGCAAAGACAAAACAAAGAAACGAAATTACTGGTTCAACGTCTAAAATCTATTCACAAAAAGGTACTGGAAATGCAAGACACTCCAGTAAAAAGGCTCCTATATTTGTAGGTGGTGGAATAGCTCATGGACCAAAAGGTCAGGATAACTACAAAAACAGAAAATTAAACAAGAGTGAAAAAAAAATGAGTATAGCTTCACTTATTACTGAAAAAAATAAATCAAATAACGTAATTATTTTTGATGATTTTGGGAAAAAAATTGAAAAAACAAAAGAAATGTTTGAACTTTTAAAGAAGTTTAATGCAAACAACTCATTATTAATTGTGGATACAAAATCAAAAGATAATATCTTAAGGTCAACTAAAAATATTCCTAATGTCAAATTAACTGATGCAAATCATTTCAGTGCATTTGATTTAGTTAAATATAAAAAAATTATTTTTACTGAGAGTTCAGTTAAAGAATTAGAAAAAAGGTATCAATAATGGATAAATTAAGTCTGTACGATAAAATTTTGTTCCCTGTTGTAACTGAAAAATCAACAAATTTATCAGAACAAAATAAAATTGTTTTTAAAGTGCCGCATAGTGCAAATAAAAAAACTTTAAAAGGATCAATTGAAAAAATATTTAAAGTCAACGTAACAAAAATTAATATCATTAATAAAAAAACACTAATTAAATCTACTAGAGGAAAAAAAGTTAAAAAGAAGGGTTTTAAAAAAGCAATTATTACCCTTAAAAAAGGTCAAAATATTGACTTAACAACAGGAATTTAAATTATGGCTTTAAAAACATTTAAACCTTACACGAAATCTACCAGAGGAACTATTTTAACAAGTAGAGAGGGTTTATGGAAAGGTAAGCCTTTTAAACCATTAACAAGTGCAAATTATTCTTCAAAAGGAAGAAATAATTATGGTCGAATAACCTCACGAAATCATGGGGGTGGACACAAACATAAATATAGAAAAATAGATTTTTATAGAAAAAAGAACGATATGAAGGCAATTGTAGAACGAATTGAGTATGACCCAAACAGGTCATGTCACATAATGTTGGTTAAATTTGAGGATAACCAAAAATTCTATTATCTTGCTCCACAAAAAATAAAAGTTGGTGATCATATACAAAATGGTTCTTCTTCAGAAATTAAAATAGGAAATTGTTTACCACTTCAGGATATTCCAGTAGGTATTGATATACATAATGTTGAAATACAGCCAGGTGCTGGTGGAAAAATAGCAAGAGCAGCTGGTTCGTCTGTAACGATTTCAGGTATTGATGGAAATTACTCAATTATAAAAATGACTTCAGGTGAAGTTAGAAAAATAGATTCAAGAGCGTTGGCTACAATTGGAGTGTTATCTAATCCAGATCAAAAAAACATTAAAATTGGTAAAGCTGGTCGATCAAGATGGTTAGGAAGAAGACCACATACCAGAGGGGTTGTTAAAAATCCAGTAGATCACCCTCATGGTGGTGGTGAAGGAAAATCTGCAGGTGGTAGACATCCTGTTTCTCCTACTGGACAATCAGCAAAAGGATTAAAAACAAGAGACAATAAAAGAACTGATAAATTTATAATAAGAAGAAGAAAGAAGAAGAGAGCTTAATTTATGGCAAGATCTGTTTGGAAAGGACCGTTTGTTGAGGAAAGTTTAATTAAAAAAGTTGAAAAGATTAAAAATGATCCTAATAAAAAACCAATTAAGACTTGGTCTAGAAAGTCAACAATAATACCTGACTTTGTAGGATTCAGTTTTTTAATTTATAACGGTAAAAAATTTATACCAATAACTGTTTCCGAAGACATGGTGGGACATAAATTTGGAGAATTTGCTCCAACAAGACAGTTTTTTGGTCATACGCCAGCCGATAAAAAAGCAAAAGTCGAGGGTGGAGCAAAAGGAACTGATAAGAAATAAATATGAGTAAAAATAAAGATATAGATTTAAAACAAGTTAGATCAATAAATAAGAATGTAAGATCTAGTGTAAGAAAATTAAAACCTATACTTAAATCAATAGTTGGTAAAAAAGTAGAAATTGCAATTAGAAATTTATCTTTCTCAGAAAAAAGAATTTCTAAAGATGTTAAAAAAACAATTTCATCAGCAGTTGCTAATGCAGAAAATAATTTTCAATACGATATTGACAATTTATTCGTTAAGGAAGCTTTCTGTGGAAAACAGGTAATAATGAAAAGATTTAGAGCTAGAGCTAAAGGAAGAGCTGCAGAAATTATGAAACCATACTCAAACATAACAATAGTTTTGAGTGAGCAAATGAAACAAAAAGAGAAGGAACATGGGACAAAAGGTTAATCCAGTCGGTTTAAGATTAGGTATCAATAGAGGATGGGATTCCGTTTGGTACGCAAAAAAACAAGAATTTGGAAATTATTTAATTGAAGATTTTAAGATCAGAGAATTCATTAAAAAAAATGTTATCAATTCAGGTGTCTCAAAAGTAATGATAGAAAGATCAGCAAAAAAATGTTTCGTAACAATTTATACTTCTAGACCTGGATTTGTAATTGGAAAAAAAGGAAGTGATATAGAAAAAATTAAAGGGAAATTATCAAAATTAAGTGCAAACGAAATAGTGCTAAACATTAAAGAAGTTAAAAAACCTGAGACAAATTCATTTTTAGTTGCTGAGAACATTGCTCAACAGTTAGTTAAACGTGTTTCCTACAGGAGAGCAATGAAGAGAGCAATGCAATCTGCATTAAGACTAGGAGCAAAAGGAATTAAAGTATCTTGTAGTGGAAGACTCGGAGGAAATGAAATTGCAAGAACAGAATGGTTAAGAGATGGAAGTATTCCATCTCATACTTTAAGAGCAGATATCGATTATGCTGAAGCAGAAGCTCTTACCACTTATGGGATAATTGGAATAAAGGTTTGGATATATAAAGGAGAAATTTTTACAAAAGAATTTAGCCAAGAGAGGAATAAAGCATAATAATGTTACAACCAACTAGAACAAAGTTTAGAAAAGCACACAAGGGAAGAATTCACGGCAACGCTTCCAGATGTAATTCAATGAATTATGGCTCTTTTGGTTTGAAAGCTATTCAGCCAGAAAGAATTATATCAAGACAAATTGAGGCAGCTAGAGTTGCTTTAACTAGACATATGAAAAGACAAGGTAGAGTTTGGACAAGAATGTTTCCTAATATACCTGTATCAAAAAAACCTACTGAGGTAAGAATGGGCAAAGGAAAGGGTTCACCTGAATTTTGGGCATGCAGAGTTAAACCAGGAAGAATTTTATTTGAGGTTGACGGAGTAACAGAAGAAATTGCTAGAGAGGCTTTATACAAAGCATCTGCTAAACTGCCAATTAAATGTAAGTTTATAAAGAGAATTTAAATGAAAAAAAGTGAGATAAAAAAAATGACCAAAGAGCAAGCTTTGATAAATATTGAAAAATTAAAAAAAGATCTTTTTAACTTTAGATTTCAAAAAATTAATGGTCAGATAAAAAGTCCATCAAAAATAAACGAAACAAAGAAGAATATTGCGAGATTAAAAACATTAGTAGTGAGAAAAGATGCCTAAAAAAGTATTAAATGGAATAGTTGTCAGCGATAAGCCAAATAAAACCATTACAGTTTTAGTTGAGCGAAAATATCAACACCCAGTATTAAAAAAAGTAATTAAAGCTAGAAAAAAATATAGCGTTCATGATGAAGAGAATAAATATAAAAACGGAGATAAAGTATCCATACAAGAGTGCAAACCTTACTCAAAGTCGAAAAAATTTGAAGTGATAGGAGTTTCTAAATGATACAAGTTCAGACAGAATTATTTGTAGCTGATAATACTGGTGCAAAAAAAATTGAATGCATAAAAGTATTAGGTGGATCTAAAAGAAGATATGCAAGTATTGGTGACACTATCGTTGTAGCAGTTAAAGAAGCAATTCCGAAAGGAAAGGTTAAAAAAGGAGCGGTTCATAAAGCTGTTGTTGTTAGAGTTAAAAAAGGCATTCATAGAAACGATGGATCTAAAGTAAGATTTGATAACAATGCAGCTGTTTTAACAGATGACAAAGGGGAGCCGATAGGCACTAGGATTTTTGGACCAGTCACTAGAGAATTAAGAAACAGAGGACAAATGAAAATAATTTCCTTAGCTCCGGAGGTATTATAATGATTAAAAAAGGAATTAAAGTAAAGATATTGAGCGGTAAGGATAAAAATAAAGAAGGTGACGTCATTGAAATCGATAGAAAGAAAAACAGGGCAAAAGTTAAAGGTATTAACATGGTAAAAAAACATGTGAAAACAACAAAAGAAAAGAAAGGTGGAATAGTTTCGAAAGAAAACTTTGTACATCTCTCGAATTTAGCAATCTTTAATACTAAAAATAAAAATGAGGCTAAAAAATAATGACACCTAGATTAAAACAAACAATAACCAAAGAAATTGAGCCAATACTAAAAGAAAAATTTGGTTATAAAAACTTATATATGGGACCAAGAATACAAAAAATTGTTTTAAATATGGGCTTAGGTCTTGATGGAAATGATCAAAAAATTCTAAAATCTTGCCAAGAGGATCTGGCAAATATCACAGGTCAAATGCCTGTAGTAACTAAATTCAAAAAATCTATTGCAAATTTTAAAACTAGAAAAAACACAAATTCAGGCTTGAAGGTAACACTAAGAAAAAACAAAATGTATGAATTTATTGATCGATTAACAAATATAGCATTACCAAGAATAAAAGACTTTAGGGGATTGAGTCCAAACGGCTTTGATAAATTTGGAAATTATACTTTTGGTGTTAAAGAACACATTATATTTCCCGAGGTAAATTTTGATAAAGTAGATAAAATTAGAGGTTTAGACATTACAATAGTTATCAAATCTCAAAAAGAAGAACACAGTTTTGAATTATTAAAACATTTAAATTTTCCATTTAGAGAAAAAAGGAGCAACTAATGGCTAAAATGAGTGCAATAAATAAGAATAACAGAAGAATAAAATTATCAGACAAATTTTACAAGAAAAGATTGAAGTTAAAAAAGATAATAATGGATAAGAAATTATCCTTAGAGGAAAGATTTAAAGCTCAGCAAAAATTGTCAAAATTACCAAGAAATTCGGCAAAAGTTAGAGTTATGAATAGGTGTCAAATTACAGGTAGACCACACGGTGTTTACAGAAAATTAAAAATTTCAAGAATAGCCCTTCGACAACTTGGCTTAGAGGGTAAAATTCCTGGAATGGTAAAATCGAGTTGGTAGAAAGGAAAATATGAGTTTAAGTGATCCAATAGGTGATATGTTAGCAAGAATTAAAAATGCTCAAGTGAGAAATCATAGTAATGTTTCATTACCATCTTCAAAATTTAAGGCTAAGATTGCTGATGTATTAAAGTCCGAAGGCTATATCATAGACTACAAAATCAATGATGATAAAAAACCTCTAATTGAAATAAATTTAAAATATAACTCTGGTAACCCAGTTATAAATACTATTGAAAGAATTTCCAAACCAGGTAGGAGGATTTTTTCTAGCGCTAGCAGTCTTCCAAAAATTAACAATGGCCTTGGTATTGCAATTGTATCAACACCACAAGGTGTAATGACAGATGTAGATGCAAGAAAGAAAAAACTTGGTGGTGAAATTATTTGTAAGGTATTTTAATGTCTAAAATAGGAAAAATAACTATACCAATTCCAGATAAAGTAAAAGTTTTACTATCTGGCAACACGGTTAATGTTGAAGGACCATTAGGAAAACAAATTATCAAATTAGATTTAGAAATGTTTGATCTCAATATTAATGAAGGTAAAGATGTGTCAATAAAACCTAAAAAACTTGATGATACATCTAAAAGATTATGGGGCATGAATAGAAGCTTACTTAATAACGCAATTATTGGAACAAGTAGTGGCTATGAAAAAATATTGGAACTTACAGGTGTTGGCTTCAGAGCTTCTTTAAAAGGGAATGTTTTAAATATGCAGCTAGGATTTAGTCACGACATTAATTACGATATACCAGAAGGTATTAAAATAGCTGTTGAAAAACAAACAACGTTAAAAATAAGTGGTTCAAATAAACAACAAGTTGGTATGGTTGCCTCACAAATCAAAAGTATTAGACCACCTGAGCCTTATAAAGGAAAAGGAATAAAAGAAAAGGGTCAATATATTTTAAGAAAAGAAGGTAAGAAAAAATAATGAGATTAAGTACTATTGAAAGAAAAAAATTTAGAGTAAGAAAAAAACTTAAAAATGTATCTAAAGACAGATACAGATTAAGCGTTTCAAGATCGTCAAAAAATATAAGTGCGCAAATAATTGACGATATAAAAAATATTACTTTAGTTTCTGCTTCATCAATAGATACAGAAATTAAAGGACAGAAAAAAAATAAATCAGAATTATCTTCTATGGTAGCTGAAATATTAGCAAAGAAAGCAAATGAAAAAAATATTAAAAAAATTTACTTTGATCGGGGTGTTTACAAATATCATGGAAGAGTTAAAATTTTTGCTGAAACATTAAGGAAAAATGGAATGGAATTTTAAATATGGATAAAAATACAGAATTTGTAGAAAAATTAGTTCACATAAACAGGATAACTAAAGTTGTTAAAGGTGGGAGAAGATTTGGCTTTTCTGCTTTAGTTGTAGTTGGTAATCAAAATGGTAAAATTGGTATTGCGCACGCAAAAGCAAAACAAGTTCCTGATGCAATAAAAAAAGCAAATGAGTTAGCTAGAAGAAATTTAATTCAAATACCTCTTAGAGATGGTAGAACTATCCATCATGACATATATGGTAAAGACGGTGCAGGAAAAATAAAATTAAGATCTGCTCCTAAAGGAACTGGTATAATAGCTGGAGGTCCAGTTAGAGCAGTTTGTGAAGTGTTAGGCATTAAGGACATTGTGGCTAAATCTTTAGGCACAGCAAATCCCCATAATGTGATCAGAGCGTGTATCAAAGCTTTGTCTAAACAAAATTCGCCTAAAAACATCTCGATCTTAAGAAATAAAAAAATATCAGAAATAATTGAGAAAAGAGGATAATGACATCTTTAAACACATTAAATAATCTTAAAATAAAAAAAATTCGTGTAGGAAGAGGAATAGGATCTGGTAAAGGAAAAACTTCTGGCAGAGGTGTAAAAGGACAAAAATCAAGGTCTGGTGTAGCTATAAAAAGTTTTGAGGGTGGTCAAATGCCATTATACAGAAGACTGCCTAAAAGAGGTTTTAACCCTATAAATAAAGATTATGTTGCAGTGATAAATTTAGGTAATTTGCAAAGACTTATTGATACAAAAAAAATTAGTGCGGATGTGAAAATAAATATAGATACATTTAAAAAATCTAAATTATTTAGAAAAACAATTAATAAATTCAAAGTTTTATCAAATGGTGAAATTAAATCTAAAATTGAAATTGAAGCAGATTATTCTTCAAAAACTGCTATCGAAAAAATTAAAAAAGCTGGTGGACAAATTACTGTTAAAAATCAACCTAAATAATGAGTGCCTCAACACAATCTAACGATTTAAGAAATAGAATACTTTTTACATTATTTATTCTTGCTGTTTATAGGTTGGGTACATTTGTTCCTCTGCCAGGTATAGACCCTGAACAACTTCAAATAATGATGGAGGGTAATCAAAAAGGTTTATTAGGTATGTTTAATGTTTTTGCTGGTGGTGCTGTAAGTAGAATGGCAATATTTGCTCTTGGAATAATGCCATATATATCATCCTCAATTATAGTCCAATTACTTACAGGTGTTTCAGAATATTTTAAAAATTTAAAGGCACAAGGCGAAATAGGAAGACAAAAAATTACTCAAATAACTAGATATGGAACTGTATTATTAGCAACTATACAAGGATATGGACTGGCTGTTGGTTTAGAATCGTCAGCAGATTTAGTAATTAATCCAGGCATATTTTTTAAAATTTCAACTGTTACAACAATAGTTGCAGGAACAATTTTTTTAATGTGGCTTGGGGAACAAATAACTCAAAGAGGTATTGGTAATGGTATTTCATTAATTATTTTTTCAGGTATTGTAGCTGAAATTCCAAGAGCTTTAGTAACAACTTTTGAGTTAGGAAGAACAGGCGCAATCTCAACTGTAATGATAATTTTTATATTTATATTACTAATAGCAACAATAGTGTTTATTGTATTTATGGAAAGAGCGTTAAGAAAAATTCTTATAAATTATCCTAAAAGACAAATGGGAAATAAAATGTATGGAGGAGATTCTTCGCATCTACCTTTGAAAATTAATTCAGCAGGTGTAATACCTGCTATTTTTGCTTCAGCTTTATTATTATTGCCAGTAACTTTTTCAAATTTTAATGTTTCTCAAAATGAAACATTTTTAAATATTTCATCATATTTTTCACAAGGACAACCGTTGTATATGTTGTTATATGCATCAGGAATAATATTTTTTACTTTTTTTTATACTTCGATAACGTTCAATCCAACAGAAACAGCTGAAAATTTAAGAAAATATGGAGGATTTATTCCAGGAATAAGACCAGGAGAAAGTACTGCTCTTTATATAGATACAATACTGACAAGATTAACAACAATAGGCGCACTATATCTTACGCTAGTTTGTTTAATGCCAGAATTTCTAATTGCAAATTATCCTATTCCATTTTATTTAGGTGGTGCTTCAGTTCTAATTGTTGTTGTTGTTGCGATTGATACAGTTACACAAATTCAAACAAGGATGATGAGTTCTCAATATGAGCAACTTATAAAAAAAACAAAATTTGGTAGATAGGTGAATATAATACTGTTTGGTCCTCCTGGAGCTGGAAAAGGTACTCAAGCTAAATATTTAGTAAAAAAATTAAATGGTTATCAAATCTCTACAGGTGACATTTTAAGAAACGAAATTGAAAAAGATACTGATATAGGAAAAAAAATAATAAACAATATGAATGATGGTAAATTTGTAAGTGATGAAATTGTTAATAATCTTTTAAAAAACCATGTCTTCGACTCTAATAAAAAAGAAAAGCTTATTTTTGATGGTTATCCTAGATCTTTAAATCAAGCTAAAAATCTGGATTTATTATTGAATGCATCAAATCAGAAGATAGATCATATTTTTTTTTTAGATGTTAATAAAGAAACAATTGTAGAAAGAATAAAAAAAAGAAAAATTTTAGAAAAAAGGTCTGATGATGATTTAGACACAATATTAAAGAGATATGATACTTATATCGAAACGACTAGACCAGTATTAGACTATTATTCTAAAAATCCAAACTTTCATGCGATTGACGGAACAATGGAAATTGATGAAATTACCTCTAAAATAGAGGCTTTTTTGAATGTTTAAGGCGTTGACTTTGACTAATCTTCTTATATAAAAGGCACAATTTATCACAAAAACTATGGCTCGTATTGCAGGTGTAAACATACCACAAAATAAATTAGTTCATGTTGGACTTACTTATATTTATGGAATTGGAAATAAATTTTCTCAACAAATTTGCACTGAATTAGAAATACCAAAATCAAAGAGAGTTAATGAATTAACTGATGATCAAATTTTGAAAATAAGAGAGTATATTGATCAAAAATTTACTGTTGAAGGTGATTTGAGAAGAGAAACATCATTAAGTATAAAAAGATTAATTGATCTTGCAACTTATAGAGGATCTAGGCATAGAAAAAAACTTCCTGTTAGGGGTCAAAGAACGAGATGTAATTCAAGGACTAGAAAAGGAAAAGCAATTGCGATTGCTGGAAAAAAATTAACACCGCTTAAAAAATAATGAAAAAAGAAGACACTGAAAATAAAGAGCAGAAAATAGAGTCTAAACCAAAAAAAAGTTCTTATTCCAAAAAGAAAAAAGGAAAAAAGAATATTATAAATGGAATTGCTTATGTTCAATCAACTTTTAATAATACTATTGTTTCAATAGCAGATACAAACGGAAATGTGGTATCTTGGGCATCAGCAGGTCAAAAGGGATTTAAAGGTTCTCGTAAATCTACACCTTATGCAGCACAAGTTGCTGCCGATGCAGCAGCAGCTAAAGCTCTTGAGGTTGGAATGAAAATTTTATCTGTTGAAGTTAAGGGACCAGGTTCTGGAAGAGAAACTGCTTTAAGAGCTTTGCAAGCTAGAGGATTTAAAATTATATCAATTAAAGACACAACACCAATGCCACATAATGGTACGAGGCCACCTAAAAAAAGGAGAGTTTAATGGAGCAAACAGAAGTAAATTCAAAAAATTGGAAATCACTAATCAAGCCTGCAAAACTAGATGTTCAAATAAGTGATGATAAAACATTTGCAAAAATTACTGCTGAACCACTGGAAAAAGGTTATGGATTAACTTTGGGCAACTCACTTAGAAGAATACTTTTATCCTCAATAAGGGGTACAGCGGTAACATCTATTCAAATAGATGGTGTTTTACACGAATTTACATCAATCAAAGGTGTAAGAGAAGATGTTACAGATATAGTGTTAAATGTAAAATCATTAGCACTTAAGAGTTCATCAGATGAACAAAAAAAATTAATACTTGATGCTAAAGGTCCAGGAGAAATAAAAGCTTCTGATATAACACCTGTCGCTAATATTGAAATATTAAATCCAGATTTAGTAATTTGCAATTTAGATGAAAATACTAAATTTCATATGGAAATGTCAGTAGGATCTGGTAAAGGATATATATCAGCTGATATGAACAAACCAGAGGAACCGCCTCTGGGATTAATTCCAATAGACTCATTGTTTAGTCCAGTTAAAAAGGTATCTTACTCAGTAAGTACTGCTAGAGAAGGAAAAGCTTTAGATTATGATAAATTAACCATGGAAGTTGAAACAAATGGGTCAATTTCTGCAGAAGATGCAGTCGCATATTCTGCTCGAATTTTTCAAGATCAATTAGGCATGTTTGTTAATTTTGATGAACCACAAGAAGTTATTGTTAAAGAGCAACCATCAGAGCCAGAATTTAATAAGAACTTATTAAGAAAAGTTGATGAATTAGAGCTTTCCGTTAGATCAATGAACTGCTTAAAAAATGATAATATTATTTATATTGGTGATTTAGTTCAAAAATCAGAGGGTGAAATGTTAAGAACACCTAATTTTGGAAGAAAATCATTAAATGAGATTAAAGAAGTATTAACAGGGATGTCATTATATCTTGGAATGGAAATTCCGAACTGGCCACCAGATAATATTGCTGAATTATCTAAAAAACTAGAGGAAGCTATCTAATGAGACACAAGATGGGCTATAAAAAGCTCAACAGAACTTCAGAACATAGAAAAGCTCTGATTAAAAATATGCTTAACTCATTAATAAAGTATGAGCAAATTACAACTACATTGCCCAAAGCAAAAGTTTTAAAACCTCAAGCAGACAAAATAATAACTCTAGGCAAGAAAGACACTTTATCTAATACAAAAACTTTAATTTCGAAATTGCAAGACATTAAATCTACAAATAAAGTTAAAAAAACTCTTTCTAAGAGATATGAAAATAGAAAAGGTGGCTATACGAGAATTATAAAGGCTGGATTTAGATATGGTGATAATGCGCCAATGGCAGTAATTGAATTTGTAGACAGAGATGTTGAAGCAAAAAGAGTTGATAAAAAGAAAAAGAACCCAACTAAAGATACACCAAAAGTTGAAGACAAAAAGCAAGCCACAGCTTAGTATTTAATTCATATTTTATTTAATTGATGTTGTAAAACAATTATCTAGTATTTTATATTAACTAAATGAAAAATATAATTTTTCAAATAATTATAATATTTTTTTTTATAACTAATAATTTAAAAGCAAATCCACCAAAAATTGATGGCTTAAAATTTTATACTTTAGGTGACGATAACATGCCTTGGTTTAATTTAGATAATGAAAAAGATTTAATAGACTTATCAAATATAGATTGCCAATGGAGTCATGGAAAAAAAACCAAATGCAGAATGCACTTATCGCCTTTATATAACTTTCCTAAAGATGGATTGTTAATTCAAAATAAAATTGTTAGATCTGGCAAAATTGCTTGGAAATTTAAAAACGGTGATGGTGATTGTGGTCAACAAAGAAAATCAGACGAGTGCAATACCTTTAGAGAAAGATCCGAAGTTAGCATGTTAGGATTAAAGTCTAAAAATACATGGTTTAAATTTAGTATTTATATCCCGGACAATAGTGAATTTACTATTCCTATAAGTAATACTATATGGCAAATACATTCTAAAGCAGGTCCAGTAAATTTTATGTTTAGAATTGCACCAAATGGAGATTTGCAATGGACAGATTTTGTAAATCATAGTTTTGGAGGGTTTGACACTTATAAAATTTTAAAAGCAAATAATGTAAAAGGTAAATGGAATGATTTTGTTATTAATATAGAATTTGTTGATTGGCCAAATAAGAGTTTTATTAAGATTTGGGCTAATAATGAACTTGTAGTTAATTACAATGGGTTGACTAATAATAATATAAGTAAACAGTCGTATATGAAGTTTGGAATATACAAAAGTAATATAAATAGGTTTAATATAATGCATAAAGGTAATCCTCCGAAAAGAGCTGATACAATTGTATATTATGACTCCATAGCTATAGGTAAAAAGTGCAAAGACCTTAGGCTAGATCAGGAAAATTATAGCTGCAATGAATTAAAATAAAAATGAAAAAATCAATTAACGTAGATAAATCTTTTAATGACATGCGTATTGATAGATTTATTCGAAATCATTTAGGAAAAATTCCACAAGGACTAATTGAAAAAAACCTAAGAAATGGAAAATTAAAATTAAATCAAAAAAAAGTAAAAAGCTCCCAAAAAGTTAAAACGGGTGACAAACTTAATATTTTTAATTTAAATTTTGAGGAAAAAGTTGTGCAACTCAAAAAAAAATATAATCCTAGCAATGAAATTATAAAAGAAAATGAAGATTTAATTATTGAAAATAATAACAATTTTGTTGTTCTAAATAAACAATCAGGAATTTCGGTACAGGGTGGTACAAAATCTAAAAAAAATATTATTGATATATTTGCAAAAAGTAATTTATTTAGAGACGAGAAACCTTATTCTGTTCACAGATTAGATAAGGATACTTCTGGAGTGTTTATAATCGCAAAGAATAGGGAAACAGCCCAACTGCTTACTTCACTTTTTAGATTAAGAAAAGTTTATAAAACATATTTAGCAATATGTAATGGTGAATTAATTTTAATTGATAAAGGTGTAATAAAAGATGATTTGATAAGATTTGAAAATAAAAAAAAAATTGTTGAGAAAGCTGAAACAAAATATGAAATTTTAGATAAAAATAATAATGCGACCTTTATTCAGCTAAACCCAATAACTGGAAGAAAGCACCAATTAAGAAAACAATTATTTAATTTAGGAAACTCCATAATTGGTGATAAAAAATATAATTCAACAAATAACTCAAAAATAAATAATAAAAATCTAATGTTACATTCCTATGAAATAAAATTTAAAATAAACGAGAAAAAATATACTTTTAGAGCTACGCCTCCAGATTATTTTAGAAATATGTTAAAAACCAAAAGACTTAATTTTTAATGTTTGATAAAAAATTTTTTATCAAATCATTTTCAATATTTTTATAATTTTGTTTCTTGATCTTAGATAAATTTGAAACCCCCCTATCTCTAATTCCACAAGGAACTATCTTTCTGTATACATCAAGATCATTAGAGATATTTAATGCAAAACCGTGATAAGCAATCCATTTTTTTACTTTTATACCTATTGCTGCAATTTTATCTATTTTACCAGATTTGTGCTCAAACCAAATTCCAATATTTTTCCTGTCAGCAAAACACTTTATATTATAGTTTTTTAAAGTATCTATGATTGTTTTTTCGATTGCAGTTATAATTTTTTTTATATTTTTACCTCTTTTATTTAAGTCAATCACAAAATAAAAAACTAATTGACCAGGACCATGATATGTTATTTTTCCCCCTCTATTTGTTTTAATAAAGTTTATAGATTTATCTAAAATCTCTTTATCACTAAAACTTGTTCCACCAGTATAAATCTCTTCATGTTCAAGTATCCAAATAAGTTCTTTATTTTTATTTACTTTGATTTGCTCCAGTCTATCTTCAAGTATATCTATCGCAGATTTATATTTTATTGGTTTTACTGACTTTTTGATCTCTATTGTCATTATAAATTTGTATTATTTTTATTTTGTATTAATAGTGCCAACTAAATTACAGGTAAATTTTATGACTATAGTGAAAAAAATAAAAGATAAAAAAGTTAACTTTGAATTTAACAAAGAATTCATCAAAGTTGTCACAGATAAAATCGCCTCAAATGATGCCGAATTTATTACAAATTCATTAAATGCTATGCATCCGGCAGATGCTGCCGACATAATTGAACATTTAAGTCAAAATGATAGAGAAAATTTAATAAAATTAAATAGTTTCAAAGTTGATCCTGAAGTTTTTGTTGAATTAAACGAATCAATTCAGTCTGAGATGATTGCTTATTTATCATCTGATTCAATTGTGAATATACTAAAAAATTTAGAGTCAGACGATGCAATTAAGATTTTAGAAAATGTTGATGAAAAAGAAAAAAATACAATCCTTAGCTCATTACCTCCAAAAGATCGATTTGCATTACTTGAAAGCTTAAGTTATCCAGAAGATTCTGCTGCTAGATTAATGCAGCGTGAATTTACAGCTATACCAAGTAATTGGTCTGTAGGACAAACGATAGACTATCTTAGAGAAAATAAAGAACTTCCTGAAGAATTTCTAGAAATATTTATTGTTGATCAAGAATTCAAACCCATTGGTACAGTTCCTTCGTCAAGAGTATTAAGAACTCCAAGAGATACAAAAATGATGTCTATTATGGCTGAATCTCAAACACTAATACCGGTTGATATGGATAGAGAGGAAGTAGGTAATTTATTTGAAAATTATAATTTGAGTTCAGCTGCTGTAGTAGATAAGTCTGACAAATTAGTCGGGATGATAGCTTATGATGATGTTCTAACAGTATTAAAAGAGGAAGCTGAAGAAGACGTACTTAGGTTAGCTGGAGTAGGCGATGAAGAAATAACTGATGGAGTAATAACAAAAACGAAGAGAAGATTTAACTGGTTGTTATTAAACTTGTTTACAGCTTTTCTAGCAACTTATTGCATTAGTCTATTCGGTGCTACTATAGAGCAAATGGTAGTATTGGCTTTTTTAATGCCAATCGTAGCATCAATGGGTGGTAACGCTGGCATGCAAACATTAGCTGTCACAGTAAGATCTTTAGCAACACAGGATTTAACAAAAAATAATTTTACGAATAATATTATTAAAGAATTTAATATTGGAGTTTTAAATGGAGTTATTTTTGCAATTATAAGTTCTTTGATTGTTCAGATATGGTTTAATGATGTTCAGCTCTCTCTAATAATTTCAATTTCAATGGTTTTAACTATGATAGTTGCTGGTCTTTTTGGTATTTTAGTGCCTGTAACATTAAATAAAATGAAAATTGATCCTGCAATTTCTTCTAGTGTATTTGTTACAACAATAACAGATGTAATTGGATTTGTATCTTTCTTAGGTGTAGGAGCTTATTTTTTATAATCAAAAATTATCAATCAATCTTACTCCATTAATATGATACGCAATAAATAGTCTATATTTAAATTTAAAATTATCTAATTTCATTTTTTTTTCATCTCTAAATTCAAGATAATCAATCTTTATTTTAAATTTATTTTCAAGCTCATATTTATATTTTGATAAATCCACATATTTATTAGTTTGTGATAGTCTTTTAATCTTATCCAATTTGATGGCTATTTTTGATGCTTTTTTTATAGATGATTTATTTAACAATTCGTTTCTTGTAGATAAAGCAATTTTATTATTTTCTCGAATGGTAGGACAACTAATAATATTTATTTTATATTTTTTTCCTAATATTCTTTTAATTAACACGTATTGTTGAAAATCTTTTTCACCCATATATACATGCCTAGATTTAACAATAGATAACAATCTATTCATCACGTTTAATACACCCTCAAAATGACCTTTTCTATATTTAGCGCATAAAATTTTATCAGATTTATTAAGTTTAAAATTTTTCATTTTATTTTTATATATTTCATTGACCTCTGGTAAAAACAAATAATTAACTTTAAGTTTTTTTAATATCGAAATATCTTTTCTTATATTTCTAGGATAATTCTTAAAATCTTTTTTTTGATTAAATTGAGTTGGATTGACAAAAATACTAACTATTGTTTCTTTGTTATTTTTTTGTGAAATTTTTATTAAAGATACGTGGCCTTTATGAATTCCCCCCATTGTAGGTACAAATCCAACATTTTTGTAATTTTTTACTGCCTTATTTAGTTCAAAAATATTTTTTAAAATTTTCATTTTTAATAAATATGATTATAAGTAAAACATCTTAATGATTAAACAAGCTATTATTCCTCTTGCTGGTTTGGGTACACGTTTGCTACCTTTGACAAGTGTTTTTCCTAAAGAACTGCTTCCAATAAACGGAAAACCAGGTATTGAGTATATTTTAGATGAATGTATTGAAGCTGGTGTAAATGAAATAATTTTTATTATTTCAAAAAAAAAAGAGATGATAAAGAAATATTTCAATAATGATAATTTTTATAAATCAATTATTAAAAAAAAGAAAGATCCTAGAATAATTAAAGAGTACAAAAAAATTCTTTTTTTTAGAAAAAAAATCAAATTTGTTTATCAAAATAAACCCATGGGAACTGGTGATGCTGTACTAAAAACTAAAAAGTTTATAAAAAATAATTATTTTTTAATGTTGTTACCTGATGATTTAATTATGAAAAAAAATTGTTCAAAAGATATGATAAAGATTCATAAAAAATTAAAAGGATCTGTAATGGCCAGCATGAAAGTTAAAAAAAACAATGTAGATCGTTGGGGAATTTATTCAATTAAAAAAAATTTTGACAAATTAAATTTTAAAATTGCAGATGTAATTGAAAAACCTAATACTAAAGATGCTCCTTCAAATAATGCGATAATAGGTAGGTACATATTATCAAAGAAAATTTTTCATTATCTAAAAAATCAAAAAAAAGGTAAAGGTGGTGAAATACATGTTACTGATGCAATAAGGCGAATGATATTAGATCAATATTTATTCATTGGACATAAATTTGCAGGTAATTATTTAGATTGTGGATCCATGAAAGGTTATATTAAATCTGGAATTGAAATTTCTAAGCTATGAAAATTTGTATTATAGGGTCTGGTTATGTTGGGTTAGTTACTGGATCTTGTTTTTCTGACTTAGGTAATACAGTTACATGTGTTGATATTAATAAAGAAACTATAGAAAAATTAAGTAAAGGAATAATCCCAATTTATGAACCTGGTCTTCAAGAATTAGTTGTAAGAAATTTAAAAAAAAAAAGACTTTTATTTACAACAGATATTTCTAGCTCAATAAAAAAGTCAGATATAATATTTATTTGCGTTGGAACTCCTACTAAAAATAATAAAGCTGATTTGAAATATGTATTTAATGTGACCAAAAGTATAAAATCTAATCTAAATAGGTATAAAATAATAGTTACTAAATCTACAGTCCCAGTCACCACTGGTGATAAAATTACAAAAATCTTAAAATCAAATAAAAATAAAAATAAGTTCGATGTTGTATCTAATCCTGAATTTTTAAGAGAAGGTGAAGCTATCAGAGATTTTCAATTCCCAGATAGAGTTGTTGTAGGTACTAGTAGCAATAAAGCAAATAAAATTATGAAAAAATTATATCTACCTTTAATTAAGAAGGGTGGAAGATATTTTCATACTTCTAGAAGATCAGCAGAATTAATTAAATATGCATCAAACGCTTTTTTAGCAACTAAAATTACATTTATTAATGAAATAGCCAATTTATGTGAAAAATCAAATATAGACGTTAAAGAAGTTGCAATTGGCATGGGTTTAGATGAAAGGATTGGAAGCAGATTTCTACGAGCTGGCCCAGCCTATGGTGGATCATGCTTTCCAAAGGATACAAGAGCACTTGTTTCAACTGGTCGAATGTTTAAAACAAATCTTTCAGTTGTAAAATCAGTAATTAATTCAAATGAGAAAAGAACTAATTTATTATTAAATAAAATTAGCAAAATAATGAATAACAAAATTAAAAATAAAAATATTACATTTTTGGGTGTTACCTTTAAACCAGGCACTGACGACATGAGAGAGTCCTCTTCATTAAAAATGATATCATTTTTAGCAAGGAAGGGCGCACATGTAAATTATTACGAACCAACTGGTAAGAAGAAGGAATTAAAATCTAAAAATATAAACTTTTTTGAAAATATAAAAGATGCTTGTAAAAGTGCAGATTTAATAATTATTCATACAGAATGGAATGAATTTAAACAACTCAACTTTAAAAAAATTACCAAAAAAAGAAATTTTAAAGTTTTTGATATGAGAAATCTTTATTCAATTTCTGAAATGAAAAAAAATAAAATAAATTATTTTAGTATTGGTAGATAATTAATTAAGATCAAATATTGCGTCAACTTCAACTGCAACACCTAACGGAAGGCTGTTAGTACTGACAGCAGCTCTTGCATGTGAGCCAGCTTCATCAAATACACTTTTTATTAGATCTGAGGCTCCATTTATGACTTTTGGTTGCTGAGTAAAATCATCAGTAGAATTAACATATCCAGTAAGTTTCAAACATGATTTAATTTTAGATAAATCATCACCACATGCTTTTTTTGCTTGAGATATTATACTTAATGCGCATCTTTTAGCTGCCTCATAACCTTGTTCAGTATTAAAATCTTTTCCGAGTTTTCCCTTAATTAATTTTCCATTCTCATCAATTGATATTTGACCAGATATGTATAGTAAATTTCCAGATATTCTAGTAGCAGCATATGATCCTACAGGATCATTAGTTTTTGGCAATTTGATATTTAAATTCTTTAAATTTTGATCTGCCGACATTATTTGCCTTTCTTTTTCTTTTTATTTCTATCGTATTCTTTTCTTTTCTCAATTAAAATTAATGCTTCTTCCATAGTTAATTCAACAGGATCTTTCTCTTCAGGTATAGTTGCATTTAAAGATTTGTATTTAATGTAAGGACCATACTGACCTTTCATGATTCTAACTGGCTTTTTATCTTCAGGGTGTTCTCCTAAATCTTTTATCATAGATGATGAAATTCTTCCTGGTTTAGCTTCAGCAATTAATGTAACAGCTCTATTTAATCCAATTGTGAATAATTCATCCACATTTTCTAGTCTAGCAGATTTATTTTCACATTTAAGGTAAGGACCAAATCTTCCTACATTCACAGTAATATCTTTATCATTTTCAGGATTTTTACCTAAACTTAATGGTAATGAGCATAAATATTTTGCCTTTTCTAAATTAATATTTTCAATCTCAATTCCTTTAGGGATAGAAACATTTTTTAAATTATTTTCATCTTTCTTTAATTTTCTTTTTTTCTGTTTAGTTTTTTCATCTTCCTCTATGATTTCTTTTTCAAATTGCAAATATGGGCCAAATCTTCCATTTTTAAGAAAAATATCTTTACCTTTATCATTTTTTCCAATGAATTTAGGTTCTGCTAGTGTCAATTGTTGTGCTGCTTTAGATTTTGATAGTGGTCTTGTAAATTTGCAGTCTGGATAATTTGAACACCCAATAAAAGCACCACCTCTAAAACTATTTTTTAAACTTAATTGCCCAGATTCACAAAGCTTGCATTTTCTATCAATATTTCCATCCTTATCGACCTCAAATATTAGTGATCCAAGACTTTCATTTAATAGGTCTAATACTTCTCTGGTTCTTTTTTCTTTCACACCTGAAACATTAGAATTAAAGTCTTTCCAAAAGTTCTCTAGAACTTTTATCCAATTTTCTTTACCCGATGTTATATCATCTAATTGATCCTCTAATTTTGCAGTAAAATCATAATCAACATATTTGGTAAATAATTTTTCTAAAAACGCTGAAAGTAATTTCCCTCTATCAGTTGGGAAAAATCTTTTATTATTTATGTCAGCATAACCTCTATTAGCTATTACTGAAATAATACTTGCATAAGTAGATGGTCTTCCAATTCCTAGCTCTTCTAATTTTTTAACTAGACTTGCCTCTGAATATCTAGGTGGTGGTTGTGTATAGTGCTGTTCATCAATATGATCTTCAAACATTACATCACCTTTTTCAACATCAGGCAAAATATTTTCATTGTCATCATCATTTTCATCGATCTTATATAGTTTAAGGAAGCCATCAAATTTTAATGTTGAACCACTAGCTTTGAATATATTTTTATCATCATCTGAGTTGATGGTAATAGTTTTTCTATCAAATTTGGCTGACTGCATTTGTGATGATAAAGATCTAGACCATATTAAATTATAAAGTTTATATTGATCAGTACTTAAGTATTTTTTCATATCTTCTGGTTTTCGAATTATTTCTGTTGGACGTATAGCTTCGTGAGCTTCTTGAGCATTCTTTGCTTTTTTGCCACTATAATTTAGAGGTTGTTCTGGTAAATATTTATCACCATAATTCTGCATTATAAAATCTCTGAAAGATGTTATCGCATCTTTTGAAATATTAGTTCCATCTGTTCTCATATAAGTAATCAATCCTACGGTTTCACCCTCAATATCAATTCCTTGATATAGTCTTTGAGCAATTTGCATTGTCCTTGATGCTCCAAAACCAAGTTTACTCGATGCTGTTTGTTGTAATGTCGATGTAGTAAAAGGTCCCGATGGATTTCTGTTATAAGTTTTTGAACTTATATCTGTTATGTTATATTTTTTATTTTTTATTTTTGATAAAGCGTCATTAATATCTTGTTTGTTTTTAAATGAAAATTTCTCAACCTTATTTCCATCTAATTGTGAAATAGTTGTATTTATTTTTTCATTTTTTTTATTTTTAAAAATTATATTTAAAGTCCAAAATTCTTTTGGTTGAAAAACTTCTATTTCCTGTTCTCTTTCGGTTAAAAGTCTTAGAGCTACAGACTGAACTCGACCAGCAGATTTAGAACCTGGTAATTTTGTCCATAGAATGGGAGAGATATTAAAACCTACTAGATAATCTAGAGCTCTTCTTGCCATATAAGCATCAACTAAATGTGGTTCTATTTTTCTTGGATTATCTATTCCATTTGTAACTGCTTTTTTTGTTATTTCGTTGAAAACAACTCTTTCAACTTCTTTATCTTTTAATAATTTTTTTTCTTCAAGAAACTCTTTTACATGCCAAGCTATTGCTTCACCTTCTCTGTCAGGGTCAGTAGCTAGAATAATTTTTTTTGAATCTTTAGCACTATCTGTAATTTCTTTTAAATATTTTTTTGAAAAACTATCTACTTCCCAAATCATTTTAAAATCATTTTCAGGATCAACAGAACCATTTTTCGAAGGCAGATCTCTTATATGCCCATAGCTTGCAAGAACTGTATAATCTGATCCTAAATATTTATTAATTGTTTTTGCTTTTGCTGGACTTTCAACAATTACTAGATTCATATTTAGAGAACGTACTTAAAACAGTTAAACTGTCAAATTATTAAATTTTTGTCTTAGTTTCTTCTTTATTTATCAAGCGTTTAACGTTTTCTCTATGAGTGTAAAAAATTAAAATAAACATTATGAAGTAAAATATAATGTTATCATTGCTATAAAAAAATATAAAAATAGGAACACTTAATGATCCAAGAATTGATCCTAATGATGAGTATTTAGATATTAAATATGTAATTATCCAAACAATACCAAAAACAATACCCAAAAAATAATTTAAAATAATCAACATTCCAACATATGTTGCAACACCCTTACCACCTTTAAATTTTAACCATATTGGAAAAACATGTCCTAAAAAAACTGATAAAGAACAAATGTAAATTAATTCTGGATAATTTAATTTAACATAAATTATTGGCAAAACCGCTTTTAAAATGTCTAGTAATAAAGTTGAGTAACCTAAAAATTTATAGCCAGTTCTTAAAACATTGGTGGCGCCTATATTACCCGATCCTGTTTCTCTTATGTCTTTTTTTAAAAAAATTTTTGTTAATAAAAAACCAAAAGGAATAGAACCTAATAAATACGATAAAAGTGATAAAATAAATACTTCCATTTAAATATTGTAAAGCTCTTGTCCTTTTACGAATGTATTGGTTACTTTTCCTTGTAATCTCTTATTTTCAATTGACGTATTTTTTGATTTAGAAACCAAATTTTCTTGCTTTACTATCCAAGGTTTATTTATATCTACAATACAGAAATCTGCATCATTACCTACAGATAAATTACCTTTATTAATTTTCAAAATTTTTGATGGATTGGAGGTTAATGCAGCAATAATTTTTTCAAGTTTTACAGATCCATTGTGATATAATTCTAATGACAAGGATAATAACGTTTCAATACCAGTTGCTCCTGTTGCGGCTTGAGCAAATGTTAATCTTTTTTGCTCTTCATCTTCAGGTTTGTGATCTGAAACTATTACATCGATTGTACCATCATTTAATCCTTGCACTAAACCTAATCTATCGTCTTCAGTCCTGAGTGGCGGAGACAATTTTAAAAAAGTTCTAAAGTCACCAATATCATTTTCATTTAAAGATAAATTATTTATTGATACCCCACAGGAAAATCTTACTTTATCTTTTCTATCTCTGATAATTTCAACTGCTTTTCCTGATGAAATCTGAGAAATGTGATAACGACAATTATATTCTTCTAATAATGTTAAATCTCTCTCTATAATTATCAATTCTGCTATTTCTGGGATACCTTGCAAACCAAGTTTTGTCGAAATTATTCCATCATTTATCATGCCATTTTCAGCTAATTCTTGATCTTCCGCATGTTGCATTATTAAAGATCCTAAATCTTTTGCTGAATTCATTATTCTGGACATAACTCTTGTATTCTGAATTGTTCTAATACCATCTGTAAATGCTATTATCCCTTTACTTTGCAGAAGACCAAATTCTGTCATATTTGTACCTTCAGTACCCTTTGTTAGAGATGCTGTGGGAAATATATTTATTTTTGATTTATCTCTACCTCGTCTTTTTAAAAAATCTACTATTGAAACGTTGTCGATTATTGGATCAGTATTAGGCATTGTTACAACTGAGGTTACTCCCCCAGATAATGCAGCATTGCTCAAAGTTCTAAAATTTTCTTTATATTCATAACCTGGCTCACCGACAAATACTCTCATATCAACTATACCTGGGAAAATATAATTCTCTTTTAAATCAATAACTTTTTCTCTGCTAGGAATGTTGTTTTTGTTCACCTTTTTTCCAACACCTTGAATTTTTCCATCTTCACCTATTATTAATCCTCCTATTTCACTTATGTTGTTATGAGGATCAATTATATTTGCGTTAATAAAGTATTTTTTTTTCATCATTCACAAAAAATTTTTAAACATGCCATTCTTATCGCAACACCTAATTCAACTTGTTCTTTTACAACACTCATATTGGTGTCATCAGCAAGTTTTGTATCAATTTCAATACCGCGGTTCATTGGACCAGGATGCATAATTATAGAATCTGATTTTGCATATTCTAATTTATCCTGTGTTAGTCCATAGTATTCATAATACTCTCTATTTGATGACAAGAATGAACTACTCATTCTTTCATTTTGAAGTCTAAGCATCATTACTATGTCGCAATCTTTTACACCTTTCTTCATATTTGAAAAAATATTAACTCCAAATTTTTCTATATCTTTTGGTAAAAGGTTTGAAGGAGCTACAATATTAACTTCGGCACCCAACATGTTTAGCAAGTAAATATTAGATCTTGCTACTCTTGAATGTAGAATATCTCCACAAATTGCAACTTTTAATCCTTGAATTTTTTTTTTCCTATTCAATATAGTTAATGCATCAAGTAATGCTTGGGTAGGGTGCTCTCTCCTTCCATCACCAGCATTTAAAACAGCACAATTAACTTTTTGAGATAAAAGATTACAAGCTCCTGAGTCTTGATGTCTAATAACTATTATATCAGGATGCATTGCATTTAATGTCATTGCAGTGTCTATTAGCGTTTCACCTTTTTTAATTGCTGAGTTTGTTATATTCATTGACATAACATCTGCACCTAATCTTTTTCCTGCTAGCTCAAATGAGCTTTGTGTTCTTGTTGATGGTTCAAAAAAGAGGTTAATTTGTGTTTTCCCCTTAAGTAAATCTAATTTTTTATTTTTGCTTTTGTTTAATTCAATAAATTTTTCAGCTTCTTTTAAGATTAAATTAACATCATTTATTGATAAATCTTGAATACCTAGGAGATGTTTTTGAGAAATTTTAATAGCTTTGGTTTTAGTTGCCATTAAAACCAACTCTATAGCCACAAAGGTTGATTAATGCAAGTATTAATTATTAATAAAATCTATGGCACCCTGTAAGATAAATGCAGCAGCATTTTTATCTATATTTTTTTCTCTTTTAGTTACGTTAATACCTAAATTTTCGGTTAATTTAAACGCTCCAACTGTTGATAATCTTTCATCCCAAAGACTTATTGGAAGATCAATTTCTTTTGATATTGCTTTTGACACATCATTTACTGATTGAGAGGATTTACCTAAGCTACCATCCATATTAATTGGATTACCAATAATTATTCCTTTAATATTATTTTCTTTAATAATATCCTCTAATTCATTGATAAGATCTTCAAATTTGGATTTGTTTATTGTTTTAAGCGGTGTGGCAATTTTTTGATTTTCATCACATATAGCTACACCAATTCTCTTTGAACCTAAATCAAGACCAATTAATCTAGATGTATTTAGCTGTTTCTTTTTAAATTCCTCAATTGTGATCATATTGTATATTATTTACTTAAGTGATAGTTTGCGGCAATATTTTTACCATATGAGTATAGATCTTAAAACAGTAAAGCACATTTCGAAATTAGCAAGAATTTCTATTGATGATGAAAAAGCTAATAAATTAAAGGGCGACTTAAATAATATATTTGAATTTATAGAAAAATTAAATGAATTAAATACTGATAATGTTCAAGCCTTAACATCAATTGCTGAAACCACCCTAAGATTTAGAAAAGATGAAATTAAATCAGAAAATATTAGAGAAAAAATTTTAAAAAACTCTCCTGAAGAAAATAAAGATTTTTTTGTTGTACCAAAGGTTGTTGAATAATGTCAGATATAACAAGTCAAAGTTTATTCGAATTAACATCGAATATAAAAGAAAAAAAACTATCCTCAGAGGAAATTACAAAAGTATTTATAGACCGTGCTGAAAAATCAAAAAAATTAAATGTTTATGTTACGGATAATTTTGAAAAAGCAATAGATCAATCAAAGAAATTTGATTCTAATCCTAACTTTGATTTAAAATTACCAGGTATTCCCATTGCTGTTAAAGATTTATTTTGTACAAATGGAGTTAGAACAACAGCAGGTAGCAAAATATTAAATAACTTCGTTCCCACATATGAGTCTACAGTTACTCAAAATTTGTGGAGTCAAGGAGCAATACTTCTTGGTAAACTTAATTGTGATGAATTTGCTATGGGCTCTTCAAACGAAACTAGTTTTTTTGGAAATGTTCAAAATCCGGTAGGAGAAAATTTAGTCCCTGGTGGATCTTCAGGAGGTTCTTCTGCAGCTGTTGCTGCAAATTTAACTCCAGTTACCATTGGAACAGATACAGGTGGATCTATTCGTCAACCAGCATCATTTACAGGAACTGTTGGACTTAAACCTACATATGGAAGTTGTTCTCGTTATGGAATTGTAGCATTTGCTTCATCTTTAGACCAGGCAGGACCTATGACGAAAAATGTAAGAGACTGTTCTATGCTTTTAGAGGTGATCTCTTCATTTGATCAAAAAGATTCAACTTCAATTGATTACAAAAGAAATTGTTATTCAAAAGAATTATCAAAAGATATTAAAGGAAAGAAAATTGGTATTCCTAAAGAATATAGAGTTGACAATATGCCTGACGAAATTGAACAGCTATGGAAAAATGGTATCTCATATGCAAAAGGTTGCGGAGCAGAAATTATCGATATTTCGCTTCCACATACTAATTACGCATTACCAACTTATTATATTGTTGCACCAGCTGAAGCATCTTCAAATCTAGCAAGATATGATGGTGTTAAATATGGATTTAGATCTCCTGGTCAAAATTTAATAGAAATGTACGAAAAAACTAGATCTGAAGGTTTTGGTGATGAAGTTAAAAGAAGAATTATGATTGGAACTTATGTTTTATCTTCTGGCTACTATGATGCCTATTATCTAAAAGCGCAGAAAGTTAGACAATTAATAAAAAAAGATTTTGATGATGCCTTTTCTAAAGTTGATGCAATTTTAACTCCATCTACTCCAAGCTCAGCATTTAAAATTGGTGAAAAAACAAATGATCCAGTATCAATGTATTTAAACGATATATTTACAGTTCCAATAAATCTAGCAGGCTTACCAGGTATTTCTATACCAGCTGGCAAAGATAAAAATAATTATCCTTTAGGCCTTCAAGTAATTGGAAAACCTTTTGATGAGCAAAATATACTTAATATTTCTTATGCATTAGAAGATAAGATTAATTTTAAAAATGATATTTCAGATTGGTGGTTAAGTGAGTAAAAATAGTGAATATCTTATTGAAAGAGAAAATAAACAATATGAAGTAATAATTGGTTTAGAAGTGCACGCTCAAGTTACTTCAGAGTCAAAACTTTTCTCTCAATCATCCACAAAATTTGGGGCAGAACCAAACACACAAGTTAGTCTCGTAGATGCAGCATTCCCAGGAATGTTACCAGTTATAAATGAATTTTGTATTGAACAGGCAATTAAAACTGGAATAGGACTTAAAGCCAAAATAAATAAAAAATCTGTCTTTGATAGAAAAAATTATTTTTATGCAGATTTACCCCAAGGATATCAAATCTCTCAATATAAATATCCAATTGTCGGTGAAGGAAAAGTAATTTTGGATATGCCGAATGGTCAAAAAGAAATTGGAATTGAAAGATTACACTTAGAGCAAGATGCAGGTAAAAGTATTCATGACATTGATCCAAATAATACATTAGTCGATTTAAATAGATCTGGAGTGGCTCTAATGGAAATAGTAAGTAAGCCTGATTTAAGATCTCCAGATGAAGTCAACGTTTATATAAAAAAATTAAGATCGATAATGAGATATTTAGGAACATGTGATGGCAATATGCAAGAAGGATCTTTGAGGGCAGATGTTAATGTATCAGTAAGATTAAAAGGGGAGACTGAATTTGGAACAAGGTGTGAAATTAAAAATGTTAATTCAATAAAATTTATGCAAATGGCAATAATATCCGAAGCAAATAGACAAATAGATTTGTTAGAGGAGGGGAAAGAAATAGATCAAGAGACAAGACTTTTTGACACTAAAAGAAATGAGACAAGATCTATGAGATCAAAAGAAGACGCGCATGATTACAGATATTTTCCTGACCCAGATCTATTACCTCTTGAAATAAGCCAAGAGTTAATTGAAAAAATAAAATCAGACATACCTGAATTACCAGATGAAAAGAAAAAAAGATTTATAGATAAATTTAATCTTTCACCATATGAAGCGACAATTTTGGTATCTGACATTGAAACATCAAATTTCTTTGAAGAAGTTATAAAAAATTCAGATATTAAATTAGCATCAAACTGGATTACAGGTGAATTATTTGCAGTTTTAAATGAAAAAAATTTAGAAATATCTCAAAGCCCAGTTAGTGCTAAAAATCTATCAAAACTTATAAACCTTATAAAAGATGGAACCATATCAGGAAAAATAGCTAAAACGGTTTTTGAACAAATGATAGATGGAGATCAAGATCCATTAATAATAGTAAAAGAAAAAGGTTTAAAACAAGAAAGCGATCCAAAAGCGATAGAGGAATTGATAAATAAAGTTATTGAAAATAATTCAGATAAGGTTGCTGAATATAAATCTGGTAAAGATAAATTATTTGGTTTTTTTGTTGGTCAAGCCATGAAAGAAAGTAAAGGAAAAGGTAATCCTCAATTAATAAACAAAATATTAAAAGAAAAGTTGAATGGATAAAAATTTCATAATTGATCAAAATATGATCAATTATATTTTTTCACATACAAATAATCTTCACAAAGTACAAAAAAAATTATTAAAATATAACGAAAAACTTGGTCATATTAAAAAATTACAAATTTCAATTCTACAAGCTAACTTCATACAATTTATCATAAAAATTAATAACTATAAATCATATTTAGAAATTGGCACTTTTACAGGTTACAGCATTTTATCTGCTGCACTTGCTTTACCTAAGAATTGTAAATTAATTGGTATAGATAAAAATTTAAAAACTAACAATGAGGCAATTAAGTTTTTTAAAGAAGCAAAGCAAGATAAAAAAATAAATCTTCTTTGTGAAAATGGAAAAATTGCTCTTGAAAATCTAATTAAGAAAAAGGAAAAATATGATGTGATATTAATTGATGCAGATAAAGAAAATTATATAAATTATTTTAATCAGTCTCTTAAATTAAAAAGCAAAAAGGGTATAATTTTAATTGATAATACACTTTGGAAAGGAGATGTTGCAAATCCAAAGATAAAAGACAAATTAACTATAAAATTAAGAGAATTTAATAAATACATAAAAAAATCACCTATTAATAAGTATATTTTACCAATTGGTGATGGCTTTACAGTTTGTTGGTAATTATGTTTGAAATACTATCTTTTTATAAAATATCAAAACTTAATAAATTAAAACTTATTAAAAAAAATATTTTAAAAGAAACTAATAAGCTTGATATTAAAGGTCTTATAATATTATCTCCTGAAGGAATTAATGGTACAATATCAGGTAGTCATAAAAAAATTAAACTTACAATTACAAAAATAAAGAATATCTTATCAATTGATAGATTTGATATTCAAAATAAATTTAACTCAAAAATATTACCATACTCAAAAAATAAAGTTAAAATAAAAGATGAAGTAGTTCCAATTAATGAAAAAATTAATTTTAAAAATTTTTTTAATAAGAAATATTTATCACCTAAAAAATGGGACGAATTTATATCTAAAAAAAATATTAAACTGATCGATGCCAGAAAACCTTTTGAATATAAGATTGGTACATTTAAAAATGCTCTTAATCCAGAAACTAAAAATTTTAGAGATTTTAAAAATTATTTATCAAAATTTAATAAAGATCAATCAATAGGGATGTTTTGCACCGGAGGTATCAGGTGTGAAAAAGCGTCTAATTTTCTTAATAATAAAGGTTTTAAAAATGTTTATATGCTTAAGGGTGGTATCTTAAATTATCTTAACAAAACTGATCCAAAAAAAAGTAAGTGGAATGGTGAATGTTTTGTTTTTGATAAAAGAGTTACTATTAAAAAAAACTTAGAAATTGGAAATTATACTGTTTGTGGTGGTTGTAGAATGCCATTGCATAAAAAACTAACCAAATCAAAAAAGTATAAAGTAGGCCTATCATGTCCAAATTGTTTTGATAAATTGACAACTGATCAAATAAAACGTTTCACAATGAGGCACAATCAAATGATAAATTCAAAAAAATAATATTATGAATATATTAAGTGATGACATCAAAGAATTAATTAAAAAATTAGCGATACCTGCATCTGTAGGTACACTCTTTCAAACGTTGTATAATATTGCTGATACATATTTTGCAGGAAAAATATCACCTGAAGCTTTGTCAGCTTTAACAAAATCTTTTCCAATTTATTTTATTATTATTGCCTCATCTATTGGTATCACAGTTGCAGGTACATCACTGATAGGTAATAGCATTGGAGAAAAAAATAATAAAAATGCTTCAATTTATTTCTGTCAATTAATTTTCTTTTCTTTTTTGATAGTACTATTGATTACTTTTATTGGTTTAAATTATGCATCAGACCTTTTTTCAATAATGGGTTCGACTAACGAGGTAATTAATCTTGGCTTACAATATACAGATATCATTTTCCTTGGTTCGTTTATTTTTATTTTAGTTGTTGCATTAAATTCATTACTTCATGCAGAAGGCGATACGAAAACTTATAGAAATGCTTTAATATTATCTTTTTTTTTAAACATATTGTTAAATCCAATTTTAATATTTGGATTTTATTTCATACCAGCTTTGGGTATGAAGGGTATTGCAATAGCAACTCTAATTGCTCAAACGGTTGCTTTTTTAATCATATTTAAAAAAGTTTTAAAAAGTAAATTAATTAAAAACATACTTATTTCTTATTTTATTCCTAAATTTTTTTTTTTAAAAAATATTTTTTTTCAATCTATGCCAATAATAATTTCAATTTGTGGTTATTCTATTGCTTCTGCTATTGTATTCAAATATGCAGGTTTATCAGGAGAATATGCAGCAGCTGGTTATGGAGCTGGCACCAAAATAGAACAAGTGGTTTTATTGCCAATCTTGGGAATAAATACAGCAATTATCACAATTATTGCTCAAAATTTTGGTGCACGAAATATTTTAAGAATTAAAGAAACGTACTTCCAAGCTATAAAATATGCTTTCATTATAATGATTATTTCTTCTTTTATTATTTATTTTGGTGCTGAAATGATAACAAAATTATTTTCAAAAGATTTAGAGGTCGTTGAATTTGGAAAATTATATTTAGAGATTTCAGCCTTTGTGCTACCAGCTTATCCAATATTTTTTTTATCAAATGGTTTTTTTATGGCTTTAAAAAAAGCTGAAAACGCATTAATTGCTAATATTTGCCGAAATGGAATTTTTCCATTTGTCGTATTTTATACTGCAATTTATTTTAATTCTGACTTTTCTGAATTTTTTTGGTTATGGGTAATATTCAATTGGATTTTCTCTCTGATGTATCTTGGTTATACTTATTTTTATTTGAATTATAAATTAGATAAAATTAGAGCTATCAACTAACCATTCATAAAGATGTTCTGAAAAGGATCTTCTTACAAATAAATTAACATTATTCTTTGACTTATTGTGAAGAATTACGTCTATATGATTTACTAATGTTTGTGTTGATGAACCGACATTATTTTTAAATTTTTCGAAATTAAAAGGTGATCCAGATGATAATAATTCAAATATATTTTCACCTTTAACATTTATGCAAATTAATTGTGAAGAGATATCGGTAATTGATCCAAAATTTAAATACGAAATATCTTTATAAAGTTGATCAAAAATATTTGTATTTTTATTTTCATCAAAATATATCATCCATTCATCCGGACTTAGCCACAAAACATCATAGTTTTCATTTGATGAACTAGTATTTGACTCAGATGGTAAAATAATTGAGAGAGTTTTACCTACTTTGGTAAAAAATTCTTTATTTTTTCCTCTGATATTAATTTTAATTTTTTCTTCAGATAAATTAATATCGATGTTGTTTTTATTTATATTCGAAATTTTTGGATTTAAGATGTCAAGCATTTAGTCTTTTATTCTCCTTATCTAAAAAAATTGTGTCAGAAACAGTTACATTAATATTTTTGTTTTCCATCGGAATAATTAACTTTTGACCTTTCATTGTTTTACCATTTCTAACTACAGCTAAGGCAATTGATTTATTTAAGTTTGGACTAAAATAGCTTGAAGTTACATGTCCTAGCATATCTATAGGCTTTGTTTTAATGTCTGAAACTATTTGAGCGCCTTCTTCCAAAATTTCTTTTGGATCATCTGTAAGAAGTCCTACCAATTGCTTTCTATCTTCTCTAATAGTATCACTTCTATATAAAGATCTTTTACCAATGAAGTCATATTTCTTCTTACTTACAATCCAATCCATCTGTAAGTCTGAAGGGGTCATTGTGCCATCTGTATCTTGTCCAACTATTATGAAACCTTTTTCAGCTCTAAGTAGGTGCATTGTTTCGGTTCCATAAGGTGTCAAATTAAACTCTTTTCCAGCTTCTATACACATTTTCCATAATGAATGTCCATATTTTGACTCTATGTTAATTTCATAGCTCAGTTCACCCGTAAAACTTATTCTCATTATTCTACAATTTATATTTTCAAGTTTATCTTCTTTAAATGACATATGAGGAAAGTTTTCATCACTTAAATTTAAATTTGGAAAAAGTTTGTTAAGAATTTTTTTTGAATTTGGACCACAAATACTTGCTGTAGAATAGTGATCTGTCACTGATGTTAAATAAACATCTAACTCTGGCCACTCCGTTTGTAAATAATCCTCAAGTTTGCTTAATACATTTGCAGCTCCTCCAGTGGTGGTTGTCATTAGATAATGATTTTCAGATATTCTTGTAGTAACACCGTCGTCATAAACCATACCATCCTCGTTTAACATAAGTCCGTATCTACATTTTCCGATTGCAAGTTTTGACCAAGCATTTGTGTAAACTCGATTTAAAAATTCTGATGCATCTGTTCCTTGGATATCAATTTTCCCAAGAGTTGATGCATCTAAGATACCCGCACTATCACGTGCGGCTTTACTTTCTCTTTGAACAGCATCATGCATATTTTCTCCATTTTTTGGATAGTACCAGGGCCTTTTCCACTGACCAACGTTTTCAAATTCTGCATTATTTTCTAAGTGCCATTCATGCATAGATGTTTTTCTTACTACTTCAAAAAATTTTCCAACATTTCTTCCAACTAGTGTTCCGAAAGTTAATGGTGTGAATGGAGGTCTAAATGTAGTTGTTCCTAATGTACCCATTTTTACACCAGCTGTATCAGCTATAATCCCAAGTGCGTGCATATTAGATAACTTTCCTTGATCTGTTGCCATACCAGTCGTTGTATATCTTTTTACATGTTCAATTGATCTAAAACCTTCTTTTAAGGCTAATTTAATATCTTTTGCTGTTGAGTCATTTTGAAAATCTATAAAGCATTTTGTTTTACCTAAAGGTATTTTATTTGGTAATAGCCATATATTTCTTTTGTCGTTTTCTTTAGAGCAAATAATATTTGTATCCTGGTAATCTTTATTATCTATATCTAAGAATTTATTAATTTTATTAACTGTTTTATCTATAATATTTTCTAAATCAAAATCTCCATTGCATGAACCAACAGAAATTTGATCTTCACTATTTTCTTTTGGTAGGAATACTTGGTCATCATCTCTAAAATCTAATTTACCCCCAGATTGAGTATGCATATGCACCATAGGTGTCCATCCACCACTCATACCTAAACAGTCGCAACTTAATTTAATTTTATTGCCTACAGTTGTATTTCCATCTTCAGATAGTTCCATGATTTCTAAAGAATTTATTTTTCTGTATCCAAAAGTATTTGTTACAACATGATTGAAGTAGATCTTTATTCCTAGAGTTTCTGCTTGTTTGATTAGTTCAGAGCTAGCAGATTTTCTTAAATCAACAATTAAATTCTTTATACCTTTTTTATGTAGTGAAATTGAAGTTTCGTATGCACTATCATTATTCGTAAATAATATTATTTTTTCTCCACAAGTAACACCATAATAATCCAAATATTTGTTTATTGAATTAGATAATAATATTCCTGGTCTATCATTATTATTGAATACAAGTGGTCTTTCAATTGATCCAGTTGCAATTACAACTTTTTTTGCTCTTATTTTCCATAATCGTTGTCTAATCTTATTTTTCTTTTTTTCTTCTGGTAAATGATCTGTTAAATTTTCTTTAGCTAAAAGAAAATTGTATCCATGATAAGCTGCAATACTTGTTCTTGTCTTAATTGTTAAATTACTTAATTTCTTAATTTCTTGAATTTCATTTTTTAACCATTCGCTTGATAATTTATCATCAATCTTAATAGACTCATTATTTTGATAAATTGTAGAACCTCCTAGTATTTTTTTGTCATCTACTAATAAAGTTTTTAAATTATTTTTTGCTGCCATTTTTGCAGAAATAATACCTGAAATTCCACCACCAATTACCAATACATCGTAGTGAACATGTTTATGATCATAGATATCAGGATCTGGTTCCGTAGGAGATTTTCCTAACCCCGCAGATAATCGTATTAATGGCTCATATACTTTTTTCCAAAAACTCTTTGGCCACATAAATGTTTTATAATAAAAACCCGCAGGTATTAACGGAGATATAAAATTATTAATACCCCCAATATCAAATTTTACGTTAGGCCAGCAATTTTGAGAACTTGCTTCTAATCCTTCATACAATTCTAACTCAGTTGCTCTTACATTTGGTTCAGTTAAGTCTTTTTTACTACCAATTTGACAAATTGCATTAGGTTCTTCTGCTCCACAAGAAACTATGCCTCTTGGTCTGTGATATTTAAAACTTCTGCCAACCAAATGAATACCATTTGCTAGAAGTGCTGACGCTAAGGTATCACCTTCATATCCAAAATAAGTCTTACCATCATATTTAAATGAAACTCTTTTAGTTTCATCAATATACTCAGTTTTATGTATTCTATAATTGGGCATTACTTATAATTTACAGGAGGTTTTTCTCCCATTTTATAAACAGATAATATTTTATCATTCGATGTGTCTCTAACTACGTTGAACCATTTCCTACATCCGTGAACATGATTCCATCTTTCAAATTGAATACCTTTAATATTTTTCCTCATAAATAGATATTCCGCCCATTCATCATCGCTAAGTTCAGTTGGTTGTTTTGGTCTAACTATATGAGCTTCGCCGCCTGAAGAAAATTCACTTTGATCTCTCTCTCCACAAAATGGACAATTAATTAAAAACATTATTAATGTGCAACTGCTGCAGCACCATGTTCATCAACAAGATCACCGCTTATAAATCTATTTAAATTAAATGCTGCATTTAATTTATGTGGCTCATCATTTGCGATTGTGTGAGCAAATAAATCTCCCGATCCTGGAGTAGCTTTAAAACCACCAGTACCCCAACCACAATTAAAATATAAACCTTTTATATTAGTTTTACTTATAATGGGGCTTGCATCCGGACATATATCAACAATTCCTCCCCATTGTCTTAACATCTTCATTCTACTAAAAATAGGGTAGAGCTCTAAAATAGCTTTTAAAGTTTCTTCAACTATATTATGACTACCTCTTTGAGTATATGAAACGTATGAATCTGTTCCTGCACCTATAACTAACTCACCTTTATCCGATTGACTTACATAAGCATGAACTGCATTTGACATTACAACAGTATCAATAATTGGTTTTACAGGCTCTGAAACTAACGCTTGTAAAGGTTTGCTTTCAAGAGGAAGTTTTAATCCAGCCATATTTGCAATTACACTCGAGTGGCCTGCTGCAACAACTCCTATTTTATTAGTTTTTATAAATCCTTTAGTAGTTTCTAATCCTTCAACTTTATCTCCATTCCTTTTTATTCCTTTAACTTCACAATTTTGAATTATATCAACACCCATATCACTCGCGCCTCTTGCATAACCCCAGGCAACAGCATCATGTCTTGCAGTTCCAGCTCTCCTTTGTAATGTTCCTCCCAGAACTGGATATCTGATATCAGGTGATGTATTTATAATTGGGCAAAATTTTTTAACTTCTTCAGTATTTAACCAAACAGCATCAATTCCGTTTAGTCTATTAGCATGTGTTCTTCTTTTTAAATCTCTTACATCTTGAAGATTGTGGGCTAAATTCATTACACCTCTTTGACTGAACATCACATTGTAGTTTAGCTCTTGAGATAAATTTTCCCATAGTTTAAGCGCATGATCATATAAACCAGCACTAGCATCCCATAAATAATTTGATCTAATAATTGTAGTGTTACGCCCCGTATTTCCACCACCAATCCAATCTTTTTCTAAGACTGCAATATTTTTTAAATTATGTTTCTTTGCTAAATAATAAGCAGTGGCTAAACCGTGTCCGCCACCACCCACAATAATAGCATCGTACTCTTTTTTTGGCTCTGGATTTCCCCAAGCTTGTTGCCAATTCTCATGCTGTGATAAAGCATTTTTTATTAGAGAGAATACTGAATATTTGTTTTTCATATTTCGGAGAAATTACTTGAATATGATTGAATATTCAATGATTTCAAGTTACACATATTATCGTGGAAGGATGGGTGAGCTGGTTTAAACCAGCGGTTTGCTAAACCGCCGTACGCTTGAAAAGGTGTACCGAGGGTTCGAATCCCTCTCCTTCCGCCACTAATAGAGCGGATTATTTCTAAAAAAATCTTTTAAAAATATTGGTTTTTGAGACAAAATGTATCTATAAACATTGTAATTCTCCATAACTCTCTGAACATAGTTTCTGGTCTCTTTAAACTTTATAAGTTCTACCCAATCAACATAATCGATTTGTTTCTTTTGAGGATCTTTATTTATTTTTTTCCAATACTTCACTCTTTTTGGTCCTGCATTATATGCTGCTACAGCAAAAGGGTAGGATCCATCATAATCAAGAATTAAACCTGCAATATAAAAAGATCCTAAATTTATATTATACTCAGGACTTGTTGTTAAACGTGATTTTGAATAAGAAACTTTTGCCTGCTTAGCAACTGTCTTTGCAGTATAAGGCATCAACTGCATTAAACCTTGTGCTCCAACTCTACTTCTTGCAGATATATCAAACTCACTTTCTTGTCTTATAATAGATAAAATTAGAGCTTGTTCTGGTATTTTTCTTGATCCAACTTTATTCGGAGTGCTTATTACTGGATAATTATATTTGTTATGAAATCTTTTTTGATAAGATGCTATTTTAGAAACCTGAATAGCAAAATCAAATCTAGAGATGTCAGTTGCTAGTTTTGCTGCTAATACCTCACTCCCTGCTGAAACATTGTCATTTGCTAGAAATCTTAAAATATGTTTCGTATATTTATCTTTTTTTACTTCATCTAATAAATGTACTATTGCCACTAATTTTTTTTTGTAAAAACTTTCAGCATAATTTTTATCAACTTGAGAACTTTCTTTAAGTTCAAAAGTTTTATTTGGATATATTTTCATATGAGATAATTGACCATAATAAGTTGTTAGATATTTTGAACCTTCTTTAAACCACTTATCAGCTTCTTCCTTATTATTTAGTGCCAAATTCGTTTTTCCAAGCCAATAAGCTCCTCTTGATAAACTAATTGGATAACCAACATTATTATAAAACTTCGTAAAATGACTTTTTGCTAGAATTGGGTCTTTTAAGAAACTTAAAGCAATCCATCCACTCATCCATTCAGCTTCAGCTAATTCGGCACCCTCTGATAGACCATGTTTACTTGTAATTTTATAAGCTTGCTCATATCTTTTCTTATAAATAAGTGATCTCGCAATTATTGATCTTTCAACCCACCACTTATCTGGGCGAACCATATAGTCTTTATTGTTTTTGATATTTAGTAAAATTTCTAAAGAACTATCAACTCTTCCTCTTTTCCTTCTCCATTTGAGTCTGTCATAATTTAAACCTGCATCCTTTTTTAAACTTGCAGGTACATTCGATATAGCGCTATCAACACCATAAGATCTGCTCATTAACAGTTGCCTTGCTGTATATAAAAGTTGATAATCTTTAGGTAGATATCTTAACATTCTTTTAAGGTCCCAATATTTATTTTCCCAAGCTAAATAATCAGCTCTTTTAATATAGTCACTACTGTTCAAATATTTTTTAAATTTCTTTCTAAAAAAAATAAGGTCATTTTTGCTTAAATCAGCTGTAATAAATCCTTCTTTTATTAAATTTATAGCTGTCTCTTTATTTTTTGATAACAAAGCATCACCTAGCATCATTTTTCCAAATCCACTTAAAGGAGGGTGTTTATCAAACCACTGTATAATTTCCTTTTTAGTGTGATTTTTAGAATTTATTTTATGCTCTCCCAAGTAACGAACTCTATCTATTCTTGGATAATCTTTTACTCTTTCGATAAACTGTTTATATTCTGCAAAAGTAGCCCTGTTACCGGTTGTAAGTAGATGTCTCCATTGAATAAAATCATAAATAGATTTTGCTCTTGCTTTACTTGCGGCTTTTTTCGCATCCTTCCAATTACTTTTCTCCATAAATGAAATAGCTTGTTTTGCATATTTCAAATCTCTATCGCTATAAAATTTTTGTTTTTTAATCTTTCTTAATTTTTCTTTAACTATAAGAGGCTTATTTTTTGGAATTATTACACCATCAATTTTTTTAAATATCTCCGTGGTAGTAATTTTAAATTCCTTTTGAATTTCCTCTTCTTTTTCAGATGGTTTTGGTAGAGGAATGATTTCAGCTATTTTTTTTGTTGTATTTTTTTCATTTAAGTCTGGTTTTTTAATAGGAAGTATAGTTTCATTTGAAAAAGCAGATTGAAACGATAAGAAAAAAAGGATAATTGTTGTTAATAATTTTAAATACATTTTATTAAATCAAACAACTTATGTTATAAATAATTATGTTTAAAGGATCAAATGTAGCATTAATTACACCGTTTAAAGACAACAAGCTTGACGAAGAAAGTTACATAAAAATAATAAATCATCATCTGGAAAATGGAACAAATGGGTTAGTTCCAGTTGGAACAACTGGAGAGTCACCAACATTATCACATGATGAGCATGAGAGAACAATTGAATTATGCATAAAAGAAGCTTCCGGTAAACTTCCCATTATAGCCGGCACTGGATCTAATTCTACAGAAGAAGCCGTATCATTAACTAAACACGCTGAGAAAGCTGGAGCGGATGGTGCTTTAGTTGTTACGCCATATTATAATAAACCTACTCAAGAAGGATTATATCAACATTATAAATCAATCAACGATAACTGTGGAATTCCAATTATAATTTATAATATTCCAAGTCGTTCAGTAATCGATATGAGCGTTGAAACAATGGCTAGATTATATGAACTAAAAAATATAGTTGGAGTTAAAGATGCAACTGGTGATCTAAATCGTGTTGAACAACAAAAAGGAAAAATGGGTAATGATTTCATTCAACTTACTGGAAACGATGATAATGCTTTTGAATTTAATAAACGAGGAGGAGTTGGAACAATTAGTGTTACAGCAAACGTAGCTCCTAAATTATGTTCTGAGTTTCAAAAATTATCAAAATCGTCAAATGAGGATGATTTAAAAAAAGCTCAACAACTTGATGATATGTTGCAACCATTACATAAAAATTTATTTATAGAAAGCAATCCTTCACCAGTTAAGTATGCTGCTAAATTACTTGGTCTATGCGATGATGCTGTGAGATTACCTTTGGTAAAAATAACTGAAAATACAAAAAAGGAAGTCGAGAAAGCATTGAAAGTAGCAAAACTTATTGATGAGTGATAAATCTACATCTGGTATCAAGATCATTACAATAAATCGAAAAGCATCTTTTAATTTTTTCTTTAAGGAAATCTTAGAAGCAGGAATTGTGCTAAAAGGTTCAGAAATAAAATCTGTAAGAGATGGAAAAGTAAATATTGCAGAGTCATACGCAGTAGAAAAAGAAGGAGAAATTTTTTTAATTAATTCACATATACCCATATATAAACAAGCCAGTTATTCAAATCACAATCCTTACTCAGAAAGAAAATTGTTATTTAACAAAAAGGAAATTAACAAACTAATTGGAAAAATGAATGAGGATGGTCTGACTTTAGTTCCAACTAAAATGTATTTCAAAAAAGGTAAAGCTAAAGTTGAAATAGCAGTTGCAAAGGGTAAAAAACAATACGATAAGCGACAAACCAAAAAAACTAAAGATTGGAACCGTGAAAAAGCAAGATATTTCAGACGCTCAAGTTAATTATGTATATCTATCAATAGGTTCTAATTTAGGAAATAGAATACATTTTTTAGAAAAATCTAAATATTTATTGGAAACTCATAATATTAAAATTATCAAAACATCTAGTTATTATGAGACTGAGTCATGGCCAGATCCTAGTTATCCAAAATTTATTAATGCTGCATTACTAATAAAAACAAAATTAAATCAATTTCAGCTGTTTAAAATAATTAAGTCTATAGAAAAAAAATTAGGCAGAAAAATAGCTCCTCAAAATCATCCAAGAAATTGTGATATTGATATATTAGACTTTAATGGAAAGATAATTAAATCAGATAAAAAATTGATCAATTTAAAGATACCTCATCCAAGAATGCACAATAGAAACTTTGTACTTTTGCCACTGTTTGAAATATGTAAGAATTGGTCTCACCCAAAATCAAAAAAAAATATAGTAAAACTCTTATCTTCTTTAAAAAAAAATAATTTAAGAAGTATTAAAGTTATCTAAATAAGTGATATAATAAATTAATGTTAAATTCTGACGAATTAATAAATAAGGTTAAATCATACAATAAGTTTCTTAACCCAGAAACTTTAAGTAAAGCATATGATTTTGCAGTAAAAGTTCATAAAGATCAAACACGGCAATCAGGAGATCCCTACGTCATTCATCCTGTTGCTGTAGCAAATATTTTAACCGAACTTAAGTTGGATAGTGCAACGATAGCAACTGGTTTACTTCACGATACTATAGAGGATACTTATGCAACTTATAAAACTATAGAAGAACAATTTGGAAAAGAAGTTGCTGACCTAGTTGATGGAGTTACAAAAATTTCAGTTTTTGAAAATCAAGCTATATCTAATTCAAAAGCTGAAAATTTTAGAAAGCTCATCTTAGCAACATCTAAAGATATCAGAGTCCTTCTTGTGAAACTTGCTGATCGTTTGCATAATATGCGAACTTTAAAAGCTATTGATAAAGAGGAAAAAAGAAAAAGAATTTCTAAAGAAACTATGGAAATTTATGCTCCTCTAGCAGATAGGATGGGAATGAATAGAATAAGAGATGAACTTGAAGATCTTTCTTTTGATATTTTAAATCCCAAAGCAAGAAAAATGATCAAAGATAGATTAGACACAATAAAAGATAATAATTTAATTAATTATAATTCAGTTCTTAGTGAATTTGAAAATCTATTAAATGAAAATGATATCGATTTTAAAATTTATTCTAGAGAAAAAACTCCTTTTTCTATTTGGAGAAAAATACAAAAAAAAAGGACCTCACTAGAGCAAATTACAGATATTATTGGTTTTAGAATAATTTTAGATAACGTTGATAATTGTTATAAAACTTTAGGTGTGATCCATAATAAATGGAATTGCATACCTGGTAGATTTAAAGATTATATTTCATCTCCGAAAATAAATAATTATAAATCTCTTCATACAGCTGTGATCGGACCAAATAAAAGACCTATTGAAATACAACTAAGAACACAACAAATGCATGAATTTGCGCAAAGAGGTATAGCTTCTCATTGGAAATATAAATCCTCAGAAAAGTTTAACTCTTTAACTTGGAAGGAATATGATTGGTTAGCAGATCTAGTAGAAATTATTGATAAAAATGAAAATCCTGAACATTATTTTGAATATACAAAACTGCAAATGTTTCAAGAAAATGTTTTTTGTTTTACACCAAAAGGCTCTGTTATAAAATTACCCAAAGAAGCAAGTCCAATTGATTTTGCTTATGCTGTTCACACTAAAGTAGGTGATACTGCAATTGGATGTGAAATAAATGGAAAGGAAAGTCCTCTACAATCAATATTGCGAAATGGAGATGTAGTTAAAATATTAACATCAAAAAAAGATTCACCTTCTTTGCATTGGATAACAAGTGCTAAAACTGGTAAAGCTAGAGCTGCTATAAGAAGATACTGGCAATACAAAGAAGACAGCAAGCCTACTGAAAAAAAATATAACACTACACTTTGGATGTCTTTACCTGACAGACCTGGAATATTAGGTGACGTTACAACAATGATTGGAACGAATAATGTAAATATTTCAAGTGTTGAAATGGTGGAAAAGACTAAAAGAACCATTAATTTTAGATTCAACCTAATTATTCAAGATTTGAAAAACTTTACAAAACTTATTAGTGAGCTAAAACAGAAAGAATATAACTTCAAAATAATTAGACATAAAAACAAAAAATATGCTTTCTTTAAAAGATTCTTTAGCGGTTTTAAAAAAAACTAAGGCACTTTTAGAGGGACATTTTGTTTTATCTTCAGGTTTACATTCACCCCGGTATGTTCAGTGTGCTAAATTATTAAGTTATCCAAAAAAATCAGAAGAATTTTGTAAATCCTTAAGCACTAAAATAAAAAAAAAATTCAAAAAAATTGATATAATTTTGTCACCAGCTATGGGCGGTATTGTAATAGGTTATATTGTTGGAAATTTATTGAATAAGGAGACAATATTTTGTGAGAGAGTTAATGGGAAATTTATTTTAAGAAGAGGTTTTTCAATTAAAAAAAATTCTAAAGTTTTGATAGTAGAAGACGTAATTACTACAGGTAAGTCAAGTTTAGAATGTGCTCGACTTGTAAAAGAATATAAATCAAAAGTAGTTGGATATGCGTGTTTGATAAATAGATCTAATAAACCAAGTTTAAAAATTAAAGATAAAAATATTGTTTCGCAAATTAAATTAGAAATACCAACTTATAAAAAAAATAATTTACCAATTGAGTTAAAAAAAATTCCAATTACAAAACCTGGAAGTAGATATTTAAAATGAAATCTAGACTAGGTGTTAACGTAGACCATATTGCAACATTAAGAAACGCCAGAGGAGAGGGGCATCCTGATCCTATTTCATATGCAAGACAAGTTATGAATTTCGGTGTAAATTCTATTACTATTCATTTAAGAGAAGATCGTAGACATATTCGAGATGAAGATGTAGCTATATTTTCAAAAATTAAAAGAGTACCAATAAATTTAGAAATGGCTGCTAACAATGAAATGCTTAAAATTGCATTAAAATATAAACCTAATTTTGTTTGTATAGTTCCTGAAAAAAGGAATGAAATAACCACCGAAGGAGGTTTAAATATCACAAAAAATAAAAAAATAATTAAAAAAGTAATTAGTAAATTAAATTCAAAAAATATTAGAACAAGTCTTTTCATCAATCCAAATATTAAAGATGTTTTTGCATCAAAAGAATTAAATTCAAAATGTGTGGAACTTCATACAGGAAAATTTGCTTTAAAAGTTAAAAATAACAAAAATTATTTAGTCGAGTTCAAAAAAATAAAAAATTGTGCCATGTTAGCAAAAAAACTAGGAATGGAAGTTCATGCAGGTCATGGCCTAGATTATAAATCAACTAAAATTTTAAGAAAGATTAAATCTATAGAGGAATTTAATATTGGACATTTTATAATTGGAGAGGCCATCATGTTCGGTATGAAAAAAGTAATCACTAATTTTAGAAAAATATTAAACTAATGATAATTGGTAACGGTGTTGATATTATTGATAATAAAAGAATAGAAAAATCCCTAAAAATTAAAGGTTTTAAAAAAAGACTCTTTACATTGAATGAAATTAAACAATCAAAAAAATACAGAAACAAAACGAATTACTTTGCAAAAAGATTTGCTGCTAAAGAAGCTTTCGTTAAATCAATAGGCACAGGCTTTACGGATAATATTAATTTTAATGATATTGAAATATACAATAATAAGAAAGGATCACCTAAAATTAAAATTTCACAGAAAATACAAGATATATTAAAAAAAAAATTTAAATTAAAGAATTACGATATACATCTTTCGCTTTCAGATGAAAAAAACCATTCAATTGCATTTGTTATTTTGAATAGAAAAAAATGAAAAATTTCATAGTTGATAATACCAAAACATTGTTTTATGCATTAATAATTGCAGTATTTATAAGATCAATATTAATCCAGCCATTTTATATACCATCATCATCAATGGAAACTAACTTGCTTGTAGGTGACAGATTATTTGTTACAAAATTTTCTTATGGATATAGTAAACATTCATTTCCTTTTAGTCCTCCTATTTTTAAAGGACGTATATTAAATAAAAACCCTAAAAGAGGAGATGTTATAGTTTTTAAAACACCTGCTGACAATCGTACAGATTATATAAAAAGATTGATTGGTTTACCAGGAGACTCAATACAGTTTATTGATGGAGATTTATATATAAACTCTAATCAAATATTAAAAACAATTAAAAGTAAAAATGATAAGTTATATTGCGGATCATCTCAAATTAATGTCAATATATTTGAGGAAAAGCTTCCTAATGGAAAAAGTTATTTAGCTGCATATAGGACTGACATAACATTTTCTAATTCAGATAAATATATTGTTCCTGAAAACCATTATTTTTTCTTAGGTGACAATAGAGATTGTTCCAAAGACAGCAGATTTCTATCTGAAGTTGGTTATGTTAATCAAAATAATTTAGTTGGAAAAGCTCAATTTTTATTTTTCTCATCTAATCCGAGAAAAGGAAGTATTTTTAATATTTTCAAATGGAATGAAATAGTTCGATTTGAAAGATTTTTTAATAAAATAATTTAAATAAATGAAATTAAATAAATTACAAAAGAAAATAGGTATCAATTTTAAAGATGATAAACTATTGATACAAGCCTTAACACACAAAAGTTTTGATACAAAAAATAATTATGAAAAACTGGAATTTTTAGGTGATAGAGTTTTAGGGTTTGTTATATCAAAGAAACTTTTAGAGTTATATCCAAATGAAAAAGTAGGTATGATTGATAAAAAACTTGCAAATTTAGTTAATAAAAACAAGTGTTATGAAATTGGAAAAGAATTAGAGTTAGAAAATTATATTTTAACAGGAAACACAGAAAAGAAAAAAAAAGTTAATATTGAAAAAAAAATTATATCTGATTGTTGTGAGTCTTTGATAGGAGCAATTTATATAGATAAAGGTTTTGAGGTTTCATCAAAATTTATATTAAATTATTGGAAAAATTATTTAAACTTATCAGATGTTACTGTAATTGACTCAAAAACAAGATTACAAGAGTATTCGTTAAAGAAATTTAAAACATTGCCAATATATAAACTTATTTCTAATACTGGACCAAGACATAAACCGAATTTTAAAATTAGTGTAAAGATTAACGATAGCAAAACAGTTATCGCTGATGGTAGTTCAAAAAAAAATGCTGAACAAGCTGCCGCTATGAAACTTTTAGAAACTATTAAAATATAATGAATTGGCAAGATAAAGGTTACTTACTTTCAAAAAATAAATATAATGAAAATTCTGTAATATCCGAATTTTATACTGAAAATCATGGAAAAATTTCAGGAATTATTTTTGGAGGAACTTCAAAAAAAATAAAAAACTACCTACTTGAGGGTAATAAATTGCATATAAATTATAATTCAAAATCTCAATCAAAAATTGGTTCTTTAAAAGTTGAAATTGATGAATTTAAAACACCCTATTTTTTAGAAGATAAGCAAAAACTCCTATGTATAATTTATACAATGAATTTGATTAAAATTTTAACAGTAGAGAACGAAAAAAATAGAGAGATCCATTACTTAATTGATAATTATTTTGAGATATTAAAAGATGAAGATTGGCTTTCAAAGTTTGTAAATTGGGAGTTAAACTTTTATAAATTAATTGGATATGACATTGACTTTAATGATTATGTAGAAGAAGTTTCAGAAGGTAATAAAATTAATTACAAATTAAAAAACTCTGACAAAATCATTCCAAATTTTTTAGTAAATAAAGATGAAGAAGATATAAGCTTTGAAGATACTTTTGATGCTTTAAAAATTGTAGGAGACTTTTTAGATAAAACAATAGTTAAACCAAATAATCTTAATTTTCCTAAAACAAGATTTAATTTTCAAAATTCTTTAAAATTAATCTAGTTTTATTTGATCGGCAAAATATGTTATAATTGCATTCGCACCAGCTCTTTTAAAAGAAACTAGGCTCTCATATACTGATTTTTTATCTAATATTTTTTTTGAAATTGCATTTTGTATTAGGCTATATTCTCCTGATACTTGATACGCGATAACTGGAATTTTAAAATTATTCTTAACTTCCCTAATAATATCAAGATATGGCATTCCTGGTTTTACTATAATCATATCTGCCCCTTCTTTTATATCTAATGCTACTTCTCTTAAAGATTCATAATTGTTTTTAAAATCCATTTGATAAGTTTTTTTATCTCCTTTTAAGAGATTTTTCGAACCAACAGCATTTCTGAATGGGCCATAAAAACTTGATGCATATTTAATTGCATAAGATAGAATTTGAACATCTTTAAGATTATTTTTATCTAAAGCTTTACGAATCTTTAAAACTCTACCGTCCATCATATCTGATGGGGCAATCACATCACAACCCATTTTTGCCTGTAATATTGATTGTTTAATTAAGATTTCTAACGTTTCATCATTTAAAATTTCATTTTTTCTAATTATTCCATCATGACCATGTGATGTATATGGATCTAATGCTACATCACACATTATTCCAATTTCGTTCTTATAATTTTTTTTGATGAATTTTATTGCTTGGCAAACTAAATTATTTTCATTTAATGCTTCATTTCCATATTCATCTTTTTTTTTTGGATTTGTATAAGGGAATAAAGCTACCATTGGTATTCCCAATTTTACTGCTTTATCAACTACACTTTTTAATTTATCAATAGAGTACCTAAAAACATTTGGCATTGAATTAATGGGAACTTTTTTTGCTTTTCCTTCAGTAAGAAAGATAGGTAAAATAAAATCATTGTAAGATAGATCATTATCTTGAACTAATCTTCTAGACCAACTGAATTTTCTTGATCTTCTTAATCTTAAATTAGGATAACTACCTGTGATAATCATTATCAATTAATTTTTTTGATGCGACAATAGTAATATTTAATATAATAGTCTATAAGATAGTAGAGCACCAATGTCACAATTATTCAACGACTTCCAAAAACAAGATGTAAAATTTGATATCATAAAATTAAAAAAAGCTTGTGACGAGGTATTAAAAATTAAAGGTTTTGATACAAGTCTTGGAATACCTCACTTCGCAGGTATACCTCTAAATCAAATTCCAGGTGACCCAGATTCTGTTAAAGGAAATAATGTAAGAGGCATTTATTGGACTAAACCAGATAGTACAGGTGTTGAGGTACAGAGGGAAAGTAAAATTGATGAACATAAATATACAGAATTTGTTGACGATTTTAAAAATACTTATTTCAAAGAAGTTTATGATCAATTAACAAAAAAGTATAAATTAGGTAGGATGAGACTTCTTCTTAAAGAGCCACGATCAACATTGAGTTGGCATAGAGATCCTGAGCCAAGGCTTCATATACCTATATACACAAATCCTGGAGCAATAATGGTCGTTGATAATGTTGCAAAACATATGCCAGCAGATGGCTCTGTTTGGATTACTAATAATACTAAATATCACAATGCATTTAATGGGGGTGAAGAAAATAGAGTTCACCTTGTTGCTTGTGTCTTAAATTACAAATTTAATTAAATTGAAAAAAATTTTTATTGCTTCAGATCATGGTGGTTTTAATTTAAAAAAGAATATTTTAAAATACTTTAAGAAAAATTATCCTATAAAAGATCTGGGACCAAAACAAAATAAGAAGTCCGTTGATTACCCTGATTTTGCTCATAAACTTTGTAAACAAGTGACGAAAAATAAGAATCATGTAGGAATACTTGTTTGTGGTTCAGGAGTAGGAATGTCTATTGCTGCAAACAAAAATAAGGGAATACGTGCAGCTTTGTGCTATTCAGTAAAAAATGCCAAATTATCGCGATTGCATAATGATGCAAATGTTATAACATTAGGGGAAAGGCTTATTAAAAAAACAGTTGCCTTAAAATGTGTTGAAAGCTTTCTAAAAACCGAGTTTGAAGGCGGTAGACATATAAAAAGAATAAAAAAAATATAGGTAAATAAATGTCTAGTGAAAAAAAATATTTAAATACTCAATATGAGAGCTTTTTTGAAAAAAAATTGTCTGATGCTGATCCAGAAATATTTGATGCAGTAAATAAAGAATTAATAAGACAACAAAATCATATTGAACTAATCGCATCAGAAAACATTGTTTCACAAGCTGTTTTAGAAGCACAAGGTTCTGTACTAACAAATAAGTATGCCGAAGGTTACCCAGGTAAAAGATATTATAACGGTTGTGAACATGTTGATGTTGCCGAGTCACTTGCTAACGATAGGTTAAAAAAACTCTTCAATTGTAAATTTGCAAATTCACAACCTCATTCTGGTGCGCAGGCTAATGGAGCTGTTTTTTTAGCGTTATTAAAGCCAGGTGACACATTTATGGGAATGAGTTTAAATTCTGGTGGCCATATTACTCATGGTCTTAAAATTGCTATGTCAGGCAAATGGTTTAATGCAATAAGTTATGATGTGGATAAAACATCTGAGTTAATTGATTATGACGAAGTTGAAAGATTAGCAATTGAAAATAAACCTAAACTTATAATTGCTGGGGGTAGCGCATATTCTAGAGTGATTGATTTTAAAAAATTTAGAGACATTGCTGATAAGGTGGGAGCATTTTTTATGGTAGATATGGCTCACTTCTCAGGTCTTGTTGCTGGTAAAGGTTATCCAAATCCTGTTGATCATGCTCATGTTGTTACATCCACAACTCATAAAGTTTTTAGAAGTGCTAGAGGTGGAATTATTTTAACAAATCACGAAGATATATATAAAAAAATTAATACAGCAGTATTTCCTGGCTATCAGGGTGGCCCTCTGATGCATATAATAGCAGCAAAAGCAGTTGGATTTAAAGAAGCATTAGAACCTTCTTTTAAAGAATATATATCTAATGTTTTAGCTAATGCAAAAATTCTCGCAGAAACATTAAAAACAAATGGTTTTAAGATTTATTCTGGAGGAACAGATACTCATTTAATGTTGGTAGATTTAAGACCTTTTGGTGTCAAAGGTAATGCTGCAGCCGAAAGCTTATCAAGAGCCAATATTACATGTAATAAAAATGGAATTCCTTTCGATACAGAAAGTCCAATGGTAACTTCTGGTATAAGACTAGGTTCTCAGGCTGCAACTACTAGAGGTTTTGGTTTAAATGAATTTAAAATTGTTGGTGAACTAATTACTAAAGTAATTAAAGGTTTATCATCAAACCCCAACGATAATACAAAAATAGAAGACGAAGTAAGAAAAGAAGTTGTTGATTTATGTTCAAATTTCCCAATTTATAAAAATTTGGGATAATGAATTATGATTTGTCCTATATGTAAAAAGGGAGAAACTTCAGTTGTAGACTCCAGACCCACCGAAGATGGAACAGCTATTAGAAGAAGAAGATTGTGTATTTGTGGACAAAGATTTACCACTTTTGAAAGAGTACAATTCAGAGAATTAACTGTAGTAAAAAAAAACGGTAGAAAATCTACTTTTGATAGAGAAAAATTATCAAAATCAATATATGTAGCACTCAAAAAAAGACCAATAGATACAGAGACAGCAGAAAAATTTATATCTAAAATATCAAGGTCTTTAGAGGAACTAGGTCAGAGTGAAATTTCTTCAAACACAATCGGTACAATGGTAATGGAAGGATTAAAAGAATTGGACCCAGTAGCTTATGTAAGATTTGCATCAGTATATAGAAATTTTAGAGAAGAAAAAGACTTCGTTCAATTTGTTGATAAAATCGATGTCTTTAAAAAAAGATAAATCATCAGAAAAAAATAAAGCTTTCATGAGATTGGCACTAGAACTTGCCAATCAAAATAAAGGACTAACAGGACTAAATCCATCGGTTGGATGTGTAATAACTCATAAAGATGAAATCATTTCTTACGGAAAAACAGACATTAATGGTATACCTCATGCTGAAGTAGCAGCCTTAAAAAATAATAATAAAATAAATTTCAAAAATTCAAATATGTATGTAACATTAGAACCCTGTATTCATTATGGAAAAACACCACCTTGCACAAACATTATTATAAAAAATAAAATTAAATTAGTTAATTATTCGATTGAAGATTTTGATAAACGAACAGCAAAAAAAACAAAAAGTGTTTTAAAAAAAAATAATATTTTGGCCAAAATTGGTTTAATCAATAATGAGGCAAATCAATTTTACAAAGATTATAAATTCTCAAAATTTAATAATATTCCTTACGTTACTGGAAAATTAGCTGTTTCTAAAAATAATAGAATTTATTTATTTAAAAAAAAAATTACAAATGAACATTCTCATAAAGTATCTCATTTATTAAGATATAGAAATCAAGCAATTTTAACATCTTATAAAACTATTAACTCTGATAATCCTAATTTAAATTGTAGAATTCAAGGTTTAGAAAAGTTTTCACCGGTAAAATTTATTATTGATAAAGATTTGAAGACTAAAATAAACTCTAAAGTGTTAAAACCTTACACCAATAAAACTTATATTTTTCATAATAAAAAAGACAAAAATATTATTAATAAATTTAAAAAAAAAAATACAAAACTTATTTTTATGAAAGTAGAAAATAATAGTTTTGATTTAAATACAATTTTAAAAAAAATATACTCTTTAGGATATGCAAATTTATTACTTGAGTCGGGTCCAAATCTTTTAAAATCTTTTTTAAACAACAATTTAATAAATGATTTCTATTTATTCAAATCTGATAATAAAATTAATTTAAACAATTCTGTTGCTTTGAATTCTTTTATTGATTTATTGTCTAAAAAATTTAAAAAAAGATCACAAATTAATACTTTTTTAGATAAAGAAAAACTTTTTAGGTATCAGTAAATGTTTAATGGAATAATTTTTAATAAAGGTAAAATTATAAGTATTACCAAAAGAGCTAAAGGAATAAATGTATTTATCAAGTCAAAATTAAAATTAACTAATAAACAATTAGGCGTATCTATTTCCTGTGATGGTGTCTGCTTAACATTAATATCATATAAAAAAGGTATATCTGAATTTTATTTATCAAATGAAACTATTAGAAAATCAAAATTTAAAAAATCAAATGTTGGTGATTATGTTAATTTAGAACTACCCTTGAAGTATGGACAAAATATTTCAGGTCATATTTGTCAAGGTCATGTAGATACAGTTAGTAAAGTCACAAATTTAACAAATGTGGATAAATCTACAATTTACGAATTCAGTATTGATAAAAAATTTTATAAATATTTAGTTGAGAAAGCATCAATCTTAATAAATGGTGTGTCTTTAACCATAGCCAAGATAAAGAAAAATAAATTTGAAATATGGGTTATTCCACATACATTAAAACTTACAAATTTAGCAAATATTAAAAAAAATGATTTAGTTAATATTGAAATCGATATTTTATCTAAATATGTAAAAAAATTTATTAATGATAAAAAATAAATTTAGTCCAATAGAAAAAATTATTTCTATCTCAAAAAGAGGAGGAATGTATATCCTTGTTGATGATGAAAATCGAGAAAATGAGGGAGATTTAGTATTTAATGCCAGTGATGTTAATTCAAAAAAAATTAACTTTATGGCAAAAAATGGCAGAGGTTTAATTTGTCTAACACTAAATAAAAATCAAGCAAATAAACTTGGTCTAACATTTATGGCTCCTGTTAATCAATCGAGAAATCAAACAGCCTTTACTATTTCAATAGAAGCCAAGAAAGGTATAACAACAGGCATTTCAGCTAAAGACCGATCACGAACAATAAAAGTTGCTACCAAAAAAAATGTATTAAAAAAAGAAATAGTTTCCCCTGGTCACGTATTTCCAATTATTTCTCGAGAAGGAGGAGTTCTAGTTAGAGCCGGTCACACTGAAGCATCTGTTGACATAGCTAAACTTGGCAACAAAATTCCAGCTGCTGTAATATGTGAGATTATGAACGAAGATGGTTCGATGGCAAAAGGTGATGACTTATTAAAATTTGCAAGTAAACATAAACTTCATATCGCAAAAATAGAAGACCTAATTTCATACAGACTAAGAAAAGAAAATCTTATTAAATTAAAAAATACATCTACAATTAATTTAAATAACCAAAAATTCAAAATTTATGTTTTTGAGAACTCAATTGATGGTTCTGAACATTTTGCATTAGTTAAGGGTAAAATTAATAAAAATAAATCACCGAGAGTTAGAGTTATTTCATCTAATGTAGTTCAAAATTATCTAATTAATCAAAAACTCCCTAACTCATTTGAAAAAACTTTAAAATATTTTAAAAAATACAGCAATTGCGTTATGATTTTTATAAGAGATCCAAATTTAAAATCTGTTACTCAAACACTTAAAGAATTTAAAGATAAAAAGTTTAAAACCAAAAAAAAGGATCAATTAATTAAAAGTTATGGTATTGGAGCTCAAATAATTAAATCTTTAAAAATAAAGAATATGATATTAGTTACTAGAACTCTAAAAAGGGTTGTTGGGTTGGACGGTTATGGTATCAAGATTATTAAACAAGAAATAATAAAATGAAGAATAAAGTATTAATTATACAAGCAAATTACTATAAAGATATTTCAACTGCTCTTCTTAAAAGTGCTAAGAATGAATTAAAGAATTTTGCAAAGATCAGTATAATCTCTGTTCCGGGTGTATTTGAGATACCTGTAGTTATTTCCAAAAATTTAAAAAAATATGATGGTTTTGTAGCACTTGGATGTGTAATTAAAGGTCAAACTCCTCATTTCGACTTTATATCTAAATCAACGACTGATGCAATTATGAATATATCTGTAGAGTCAAAAAAACCTGTTGGCAACGGAATAATTACTTGTTTAAATAAAAATCAAGCTATAGCACGTGGTAAAAAGGGTAAAGAGGCAGCCAACGCAGTAAAAACAATATTATCTTTATAGAATGCCACTTCATTTTAGTAAAAAAAATAATCCAAGAGTTATTATAATACAAAAGCTTTACAGCAAATATTATAACAATGAAGCAGAATTAAATTTTCCAAAACATCGTTTCAAAAAATTTATAAAAGACGTAGTCAATGGCACAATTGAAAGAGATGATGTAATTCATGAAGAAATTATAAATCATTTAAAAGAAGATTTAAAAATATCAAATCTAGATAAAGTTTTTCAAGTAATAATTAAAAGTGCAATTTTTGAATTAATGTATAAACCAAAAATATCTTCAAAAATAATTATTAAAGAATACCTTAATGCCTCTAATTTCTTTATTGATTTATCACAAACAAAGTATTTGAATGCTTTGCTTGATAAAATTTCAAAGAAATTAAGATAATGATGAATGAAGAATTCTTAATAAACAATTATTTAAAAAATTTATCTAAAAATAATCCATCTTCACTTAATTTAAATGATGATGTTTTTTTTGATAAAAATAAAAAATTAGTTATTTCTGTTGATACTTATAATGAGGGTATACACTTTTTAAATTTTAATAGACCAGATCTTGTAATAAGAAAAATAATAAGATCCTCTATATCAGACATTTATGCCAAAGGAGTAAAACCAAATTATTTTTTTTTAGCTGGTTCTGGTAACAAAAAACATTTTACAAAAAAAAATATGTCATTAATTAACAAATCTTTGTTAAATGAACAAAATAGATTTAATATAAAATTATCAGGTGGTGATACTACATCCTCAAAAAATCTAAGTTTTACAGTTATATCTTTAGGATATTCAAATAAAATTGTTTATAGAAATAGAGCAAAAATTGGAGATGACATTTATTTAACTGGTAATGTAGGTGATAGTCATATTGGTTTAAAAGCTTTAAAAAAGAAAATTAATTTAAACTCAAATCAAAAAAAATATTTTATTAATAAATATTATTCACCTAATCTACCTATAAAGTTTAGTTTACATCTTTTTAAAATTGCAAACTGCTCTATGGATGTCTCAGATGGATTGGTAATTGATCTGAATAAATTAATAAATAAACAAAAACTTGGCTTTTTAATCGATATAAATAAGATCCCTATATCAAATCATTTAAAACAATTAATTAAACACAAAAAATTAAAGAGTTTAGACTATTTATTCAAAGGTGATGATTATCAAATTTTATTTACAGCTTCTAAGTCAAAGAGAAAATATATAAAAACTCTGTCCTCTAAAATGAATCAAAAAATTTCAATTATTGGGCAAATTAATACTAAATCAAAAAATTACTTATTAGATAATAGGAGAATTCCAGTAAAATACCTAAAATACCAAGGTTATTCTCACATATTCTAATAAGTTAAATATTGCCTTTTATAATCTTTTTTGTAATGTCCGCATTTTAAAAAATAACTAAAACACTTATTTAAGGAATTATATGTCTGTTGATACCATTTTATTATTCACAATTTTTGCTGGGATCTTATCCATTGTTTATGGATTTGTAACAGGATCATCAATCCTGAATGCAAGCGCAGGAAATGCAAAGATGCAAGAAATTGCTTCTGCTATTCAAATAGGGGCAAAAGCTTATTTAAACAGGCAATACAAAACAATTGCTATAGTTGGAGTTGTTGTCTTAGTTATTATTAGTTTTGCATTTTCTTTATTAGTTGGAATTGGATATCTAATTGGTGCGGCATTATCTGGTATAGCTGGTTATGTAGGAATGCTAGTTTCTGTTCAAGCCAATGTACGTACTGCTGAAGCATCGAGAAAAGGTTTATCACAAGGTCTTTCAATAGCTTTTAAATCTGGAGCAATTACAGGAATGTTGGTTGCAGGTTTAGCTTTGTTAGCAATTGCAGTTTATTACTATATTTTATTATCAGCCGGTGTTGATGAAAGAGAAATTGTAAATGCACTTGTTGCGTTAGGCTTTGGTGCTTCTTTAATATCTATTTTTGCAAGATTGGGTGGTGGAATTTTTACAAAAGGTGCTGATGTTGGTGCAGATTTAGTAGGAAAAGTAGAAGCTGGTATTCCAGAAGACGATCCTAGAAATCCTGCTGTTATAGCAGATAATGTTGGAGATAACGTTGGAGATTGTGCAGGTATGGCAGCCGACCTTTTTGAAACATATGCAGTTACGATTGTTGCAACTATGGTTCTTTCATCAATTTTCTTTGTGTCAGATTTAAATATGATGGTTTACCCATTAAGTATTGGTGCAGCGTGTATCTTAACATCTATAGTAGGTACTTTCTTTGTAAAACTTGGACAATCAAAAAATATAATGAATGCATTATACAAGGGCTTTGTTGCTACTGCTGTATTATCTTTAATTATTTTATATCCAATAACAGACTATGTTATTGGATTAGATACCAACTATTCTGTTAACGGAGTTTCTTTTAATGGCATGAGCTTATATTACTGTGGAATTATTGGTTTAATTATTACTGGATTGTTAATTTGGATAACTGAATATTATACTGGTACAGATTATAGGCCAGTTAAAAGTGTTGCTGAATCATCTACCACAGGTCATGGAACTAACGTAATTCAAGGTTTGGCAATATCCATGGAGGCAACAGCAATACCTGCAATTATTATTGTTGCAGGAATTTTACTAACTAACTCAATAGCTGGATTATTTGGTATTGCTATAGCTGTTACAACTATGCTTGCGCTTGCAGGAATGGTTGTTGCTCTAGATGCCTATGGTCCAGTAACCGATAATGCTGGTGGAATAGCTGAAATGTCAAATTTACCAAAAAATGTTAGAAAAACAACGGATGCTTTAGATGCTGTTGGAAATACAACTAAAGCAGTTACTAAAGGATATGCAATAGGTTCAGCTGGATTAGGTGCATTAGTTCTCTTTGCTGCCTATACAGAAGATATTAAACATTTCTCAAAAGAAGCAGGATCAAAACTAGAAGGCATAGTTGTAACTTTTGATCTATCAAACCCATTTGTTGTTGTTGGTTTATTAATTGGAGGAATGTTGCCATATCTTTTTGGATCAATGGGAATGCAGGCTGTAGGTAGAGCGGGAGGTGCTGTAGTTATAGAGGTTAGAAGACAATTTAAAAAAATTCCTGGTATAATGAAAAGAAAAGCAAAACCAGATTATGGGAAACTTGTAGACTTACTTACTAAAGCTGCAATTAAAGAGATGGTAATCCCATCATTGTTACCTGTCTTATCTCCAATAGTTTTATATATGATAATATTACCTATAGGAGGACAAGTAGCTGCTCTATCTTCAGTTGGAGCAATGTTATTAGGTGTAATTATAACAGGCTTATTTGTAGCAGTCTCAATGACAGCTGGTGGAGGAGCTTGGGATAATGCAAAGAAATATATAGAAGACGGAAAATTTGGAGGCAAAGGTTCTGAAGCTCATAAAGCAGCAGTAACAGGAGACACAGTAGGGGATCCATATAAAGATACCGCAGGTCCAGCTGTCAACCCAATGATAAAAATAACTAATATTGTTGCATTGTTGTTATTGGCAGTAATTGCAGGATAATTTCATTTAGCTCTATTTCTTGCAGGAGAATTAATTTTTTCTCTAAGACTTGTTAGCACACCATACAAAATATTGTTTTCTTTAAAATCTTTTTCTGTGTTTTTTTCAAAATATTTTAAATTATTCATATCATTTAAATCTAGAATTTTTTTACTTTCAAGTATTCCGTAATTATTCAATTTTACTATAAGAATATTATTTTTTTTTAATTTTTGAGATCCTAATTTGATTATTGACTGATTTGTTTTCATTCTCTCGATATAATACCATTTATTTTTGTCAAATGAACTAACCGTAGATGGTGGTCCTATTAATTCTAATATATCATTTTTATTAGTTATATTGATTTTTAGCTTAGTAAATTTACTTTCTAATTGTTTTGGTCCATGAAAATTGGTAACTTTATTGCCAGAGCAACTTAAAAGAAAAAATAATAAAATAATATAGAAATATTTCATGAATGATCTTTATTTAAATATTTACAATAATTTAATAAAACTGACCAGAAATAAAAATCTTTACAATTTAACTAAACAAGACTTGTTTTATGATAGGATGATTGTTTTTTTTTTTCATCTAGGTTTTTTATTGAAAACATACAAAAATATTGAAAAAAAGGATGAATTACAAAATTTCTTTGATTTTTGCATTAGACAAATTGAATTATCAATAAGAGAGGTTGGTTATGGAGATGCAACGATAAATAAAAAAATGAAAGATTATGTAAATTTACTTTTTTCGATAATTGATAAAATTGATAAATGGGAATTATTAGAATTTGCTGAAAAAAAAAAAATATTAAATATTTATATAAATAATCTACAAAATATTGATAATTTAGTTGATTATTATGAAAAATATAGAAATTTTTTAACAAAAAACACTTTTAAAAATCTCACAAAAGATATAATAACCCTTTAAGTAAAATTATGGCTGTACCTAAACGAAAAACTACAAAATCAAGATCAGGTAAAAGAAGATCTCACTCGGGAATAAAATCAAAAAATATTATAGAGGACAAAAAATCTGGAGAATATAGATTGTCACATCATATGGATATTAAGACAGGATTTTATAAAGGTAGACAAGTACTAGATCCCAAAGAATAAAAAAATTAATTATGCTTAACCCAATTAAAATTGCAGTAGATGCAATGGGTGGTGAAAATTCGCCATACAAAGTAATTAAAGGAATTGAAATTCACAGTCAAAATTCAAATAATATTATTTATAATATTTTTGGAAACATTAATATAATATCACCTTTAATAAAAAAAATTAAACTTCCAGAGAGAAAATACAATATTATTCATACTGACGATTTTATCAAAGATGAAGATAGTCCTTTATCTGCAGCGAAAAAAGGAAAAAATACAAGCATGTGGCTTTCTGTAGAAAGTTTAAAGAGAGATGAGTCGGATGTAATCATTTCTGCAGGTAATACAGGTGCGTTATTTGTTATTGCAAAATTAAACTTAAAAATGATAGAGCAAATAGATAAACCTGCTTTATCAGCATTATGGCCTAACAAAAATGGTATGAATATTGTTTTAGATCTTGGAGCAAACATTGAGTGTAGTGAAAAAAACTTAATTGATTTCAGTTTAATGGGATCAGCTTTACACAAATCGTTATTTGAAAATGAAAGCCCAAAAGTAGCTTTGTTAAATATTGGATCGGAAGAATTAAAAGGAAATAATATAATAAAAAATACTTATCAAATATTAAATGATAAGAAAAGTTCTTTATATGAATTTAAAGGATATATCGAAGGTAATCAAATTATGAATGGTGATGTAAATGTTATTGTAACTGATGGATTTACTGGAAACGTAGCTTTAAAAACTGCTGAGGGAACTGCAAATTTTATTACATCAGAATTAAAGAAAGCACTTAATTCTACAATCATAGGTAAAATATCTTCATTTTTAAACTTAAAAAATTTAAAAAAATTTAAAAATAAACTAGACCCACGATTATACAATGGTGCAATATTACTTGGTTTGGATAAACCAGTTATTAAAAGCCATGGATCTACTGATGAAGTAGGTTTTGCTAACTCTCTAAGAGTTTGTGAAAAAATTATAAAAGGCAATTTAATCGATAAAATAAAAAAAAATATAATTTAAATGAGAATTAATTTAACAAAAAAAGAAATAATTAATTCTATATATATGCAAATGGGATTTTCAAAAAAAATATGTGAGAATTTATTAGAAGATTTCTTTTTAATTCTTTTAGAAGAATTAATTAAAAATAAAAAAGTTAAAATTTCTAATTTTGGAACCTTTTTACTTAGATATAAAAAAAGCAGATTAGGCAGAAATCCTAAAACTCTTGAAAAAAGTATTATTTCAGAGAGAAATGTTATTTTATTTAAATCATCTAAAGAACTAAAAAAATATATTAATGAGTGAGAATAATAAAACTTACAAAACAATAGGGGATGTAGCAAAAATCCTAAATCTAGTGAATAAGAAAACAGGCAAATTATCAACTCATACTTTAAGATATTGGGAGAAAGAATTTAAAGAGATAAAACCACACATTTTTACTGGTAAAAGAAGATATTATGATAGCAAATCAATTAAAATTTTAAAAAAAATTCAATTTCTTTTAAAAAATAAAGGAATGACAATAAATGGTGTTAAAAAACAACTCAAATCAGATGATTCTGAACTTGACGATATTCATAATAAAACTATAAGGGGAAAAATTATAAAAACTAAATTAAACAAAATATCTAGTTTGATAAAAATTATAAAATCAAATGGCTAAAAAAACTCATATTAAAGTAAGATTAGTACCTGAAGCAAAACCAGATAGTCCATTTTTTTATTATGTTAAGAAACCTGCTGGTGGTGAGAAAGCAAAAGTTAAGCTCAAAGCAAAAAAGTATAATCCCGCAACTAGAAAACACGAAGTTTTTGTCGAAAAAAAACTTCCTCCACACAGCAAATAATTACTTTTTTTTAAAGTTTCTTCTCTCAAAATCAATATAAGACATAATCATATTCTTCCATATACGATTAGTTATCTTTGGATCGATTTTATTTTTAATTGATTTTTTTTTAATATTTTTGAGAATTATCGATATCCTTTTTTTATCAACAATTTCATGTTTGAAAGTTTTTAGCTTAAGAACATCTTTAACTATATTTGTTCTTATTTTAATCAGTTTAATAAGTTTATTATCAAGAAGATCTAATTTTTTTCTTAATAGGTTTAGCTTTTTTCTTTTATCAGGCGACATTTGTTCAATTGGATTTATTAATAAATATTATATTTAAACAATTATGTATACCGAAATAAATACAAAATACAGAATATATATATCCAATTGGTTACTAATTATGTTTATTTTGATCTCAACAATGATAGTTGTTGGAGGTTTAACAAGACTTACAGATTCTGGACTATCAATTACTGAATGGGAATTTTTTAAAGGTTTTTTTCCACCAATCAACAATGATGCGTGGATAGCTTATTTTGAAGCTTATAAGCAAATACCTGAATTTAAACTTCAAAATTATTCAATGACTCTAAGTGAATTCAAGGTAATATTTTGGTGGGAGTGGGCACACAGATTTTTTGGACGCGTTATTGGTTTGGCTTTTCTGATACCTCTAATGTTCTTTTCTATCAAATTAGGCGTTAAAAAACTTTATAATTTTTATTTTATCTTTCTTTTGATTTGTTTTCAGGGATTTTTAGGATGGTACATGGTCCAGAGTGGTCTAGTGAATAATATAGATGTAAGTCATTTTAGATTATCTGTTCACCTTTTATTTGCTTTTATTATTTTATCGTTAATTTATTGGAATTATTTAAGTATAGTAAATTTAAATATAAAGGATAAAAAAATTAACAATTATATTCCTGAATTTTTTTTATTATTAATTTTCTTACAAATTATTATTGGAGCATTCGTTTCAGGCATGGATGCAGGAAAAATATATAACACTTGGCCACTAATGGGTAATTCTTATTTTCCAGACGACAATAAATTTATAAGTTTATTTAAATTATCTGCTTTTAGCGATCCATCACTAGTTCAATATTTACATCGAAATTTAGCTTATTTAATATTTATTGTTTTCATATTAATTTCCTACATAACTTATCGGAATAAATTTTTTTATTTATTTAAAGCTGTATCTATTTTAGGTTTAATTATTCTATTACAAATTATATTGGGAATTCTTACTGTTTTATCTGGTGCCAGTATTTTAACAGCTTCTTTGCATCAGTTTAGTTCAATATTACTAATAACATCATCATTGTATTTTTTATACAAAAATAGGTTTAGTTGATTATTTTTTTTCAATTACAAATAACTCATTGTTAAAATATAATCCTTTGTTTTTATTGACTATATCTTTTACAACTTTTTGGTAATATTTTTTCCTTTCAGCACTCATTATTTGCTCATCTGATATCTGATTAACATATACTGCAGCATTCCATGCTGAAAATATTAATGATGTAGCAATACCTCCACTTATTTCATTTGGTAATGCTCTCAAAACATATTTAATCGTTTGTTTTTTATTAAATTTTAATTTTTTTAAAATCTCTTTTTCAGTATTATTTTTTATATATTTAATTATTGATCCGTATAGAGATGGAAATGGTTTTTCTTTTGGCCAGATTTTCTTAATAATTTTGCTTCCCGGATCATTTCCACATGCATGAACTACCACTAATTTACCTCTCTTATCTAATGATTTTATCATTGGATTGATAACATACTTTACTTTTTTCTCTGCAGGTATTCTTGATCTATAAGGTTGAGATGCAATGATTAAGTCGTAACTATTTTTTCCATTATTTTTTTTTGGAATAACATTTTTCAATGAAAATTCCTGATCTTTTCTATAAATTACAATTACCGATGGCTCTTTGTATGTGGGATTTCCATTTTTAGGGTTTCTCTCGATTTGCCATTTTTTACTAAGAAATTCCTGATTTAGTCTCCTTAATTGATTTGAAAAATCTAGTGATGAATTTCCTTTAAGTTTAACTATTTTCCAATTCATTTTTTTTTGTTTATTTTTGTCATTTGATTTGAGTGATGTTGATTCAATATAATTTAGATTTGAGATAACAAATACTGTATTTTTATGTTCGACAAATCGATCTGGAAGTTTTTCAAGTCCTAATCTAACATCTTCCATGCTTATTTCCTTTGTGCTTACTAGTAGGGGAATTTGAGGCATTTTCTGATGACATTGTCTCATCACATTCATCAATAATGATCCATCACCCATACCTGCATCAAATATTTTTAATGCTGGAAATTTTGGTTTTAATTTTTGAACAATAGGTTTTAACGCATCAGCAATTTTGTTCTTTTCGTTAGTTGTTGTAACGAAAAGTAAATATTTTTGTCTATTATCAAAAAATCTAAAATTTTTTTTCATAAATACAAATTTGCAATTACTAATTTGCTGGATAATTTGTTGTTATGAATTTTTTCAAAACATTTAATACTCGATCTGCTTCCTCTAATAACATCATATGTCCGCAATTATCTATTATATCTATTTGACTTCCTTCAATTAAATTAGCTAGTTTTTTACCTTCTTTTACTGGACACATTTTATCGTCAGTGGCAAGTATAGAAAGGGTAGGTATCTTAATTTGTTTTGCAGCCTCAAAACCATTTTTATAATTATCACATGCTCTGAAATCTACACCGAGGGTATTTTTTATTGTTCTAGTTTTAGCTAACATTGAACCAGTATTAATATGATATAATCCCGGTACAGGATGACCGCCAAAATGGCCAGCTGGCCCATGTGCCCAGTCCATCATTAGTTCAACGGCCTTAGGATCATTATTTTCTGCTAAAGATAATAATTCAGGATTCATCGGAATTGCACCAGCTCCACCCATTAAACTTAAAGTTTTTATTTTATCAGGATTTCTCGCTGTACACTCTACAGTAACCAAACAACCCTGAGAATGACCAACTAACGAAGCTTCTTTATATCCAACTGCATCAATAACATCGCTGACCCAATCAGCCATATCCTCAATTGATTTTAAACTTTCGCCACCTGACAATCCATGACCTGGCATATCTAAAGCTAAAACACTATATCCATGGAATGCAAAATATCTTGTTTGCAAAACCCATGTCATATGAGTTAGTCCACTACCATGGACAAAAATTATTAATGGCTTATTTTTATCAAAAGGTCTGCCTCCCGTAGAAGCATAAACTTCGTTATTATTTACTTGAAATTTCATTGATTGGATACGAGCCTAGGTTTCCTAGCAGCTCTAAATCCATTTTCAAAGTCGTTTTTAATATCATCTATATCTTCTATACCAACTGATAATCTGATCATATCATGGGATAAACCCGCAAATTTTAATGTAGCTTCGTCCATTTGAGAATGTGTAGCTGATGCTGGATGAATTACCAATGTACGTGTATCTCCAACATTTGCTAAATGAGATGCAAGTTTAACGTTATTAATAAATGCTTCACCTGCAGCCTTTCCTCCTTTAATACCAAATGCTATCATTGATCCTTTGCCATTTGGTAATAATTTGCTTGCTAAATCATGATCTGGATGATCTGGTACGCTAGGGTGAGAAACCCAAGCAACACTTTCGTGACCTAATAAATACTCGACCATTTTTTCAGCATTCTCACAATGCTTTTTCATTCTGACAGAAAGTGTCTCGATACCTTGTAATACATTCCATGCATTCTGAGGACTTAGACAAGGTCCAAAATCTCTCATACCTTCTGCTCTTGCTTTCATTGTAAATGCTGTTGGTCCAAATTCTTCTGCAAAAGATAATCCATGATAACCTTCATATGGTTGTGTCATTGTTGGAAATTTATCATTTTGCATCCAGTCAAACTTACCGCCTTCAACGATTATACCAGCCATTGAAGATCCATGTCCTGCCATCCATTTAGTAAGTGAATGAACTACGATATCAGCGCCATGTTCTATAGGTTTGCACAAATAAGGTGTTTGATAAGTTGCATCTACCATTAAAGGAATACCTGCGTCGTGAGCTATTTTAGCGATCTCAGGCATATTCATTATTTCGTTACCTGGATTACCAACAAGTTCTCCAAAAATACCTTTTGTGTTTTTTTTTATTGCTTTTTTAAATCCTTCTGTATCTCTTGGTTTTACAAAAGTTGTTTTAATACCAAATTTTGGAAGCGTTAGTCTAAATAGATTTACAGTTCCACCATAAAGTTGGGATGATACAACTAAATGATCTCCTGCTTCGCAAAGTGTCATTACTGCAAGAAATATCGCACTCATGCCAGACGAAGTAGCAAGTGCAGCTGTTCCTCCTTCTAATGAAGCAACTCTTTCTTCTAAAACTGCAACTGTTGGATTTGATATCCTACTATAAATGTGTCCACCTCTTTCTAAATTAAATAATGCTGCCGCATGATCTACATCATCAAATAGATATGAAGTTGTTTGGTATATTGGTACTTGTCTTGAACCAGCATTTTTATGAGGCTGATAACCTGCGTGTAAACTAAGGGTATCGAATTTATATGTTTTAGGATCCATTCCTTTCTTGTCTGACATTTAGTTTCTCCTGTTTAAATTTTTAAGATTTTATTATAAACAAATATTATCGCTTATTTATAGCTTATTTATTAGTTAAAACTATTAAAAATGACTTAAGTTCTAACTGTATATCGTTTGACAATATATCGATTTATAAGTATTAATCCCGCAAATATGACTAAATTTCTTAAAAAAGATGACCTAAATAGCAAATGGTTTGAAATTGACGCAACTGGAGCTGTAGTTGGAAGACTAGCAACTGTTGTATCAAAAATTCTTAGAGGAAAAAATAAAGCAACATTTACTCCTCATATGGATAGTGGAGATTTTGTTGTTGTTAAAAACGTAGATCAATTAAAATTTACTGGGAATAAGTTTTCAAACAAAAAATATTACAGACACACAGGTCACCCTGGTGGAATTAAAGAAACAACACCTGAAATATTACAATCTGCAAAACCAGGTGAAGTTTTAAAAATGGCAGTAAAAAGAATGTTACCTGGTGGTCCTTTAGCTAAAAAACAATTAACTAAACTTAAAGTTTATTCAGGATCGGATCACCCTCACTCAGCACAAAACCCTGAAGTAATTGAGATTGGAAAACTTAATTCAAAAAATATAGCAAGAAATTAAAATGGAAACAAATCAATCAACATCTTCAAAATTAAAATTAGATTTTAAAGATGCAAAATATGCAACAGGTAGAAGAAAAACTTCAATTGCAAAAGTTTGGTTAAAAAAGGGGACTGGTAAAATTTACGTTAACGGTAAAAATCTAGATGATTATTTCACTAGAGCTACACATAAAATGCAAATACTAAGACCTTTTGAAATTATCAATCAGTCTACAGAATACGATGTTAGATCTCAAGTTGTTGGTGGTGGACACACAGGTCAAGCAGGAGCATTAGTACATGGTATATCAAGAGCACTATTACAATTTGATGAAAATCTGAAACCAACACTTAGAAAAGAAAAACTTACCACGAGAGATTCTAGATCAGTTGAGAGAAAAAAACCTGGTCGTGCAAAAGCTAGAAGAAGTTATCAATTCTCTAAAAGATAATATCATTTTATTAAACAACTGTTATATTACAATATGTCTAAGATTAATGCATTAGTTGCTGGAGCTACCGGATACATAGGTATTCAATTGGTCAAATTATTAACTAAACACAAAAGAGTTAAAATTAAATATCTTTGTGGTGATACCTCTGTAGGTAAGAAAATTAGCTTTTATGATAAATACTTTAATAAATATAAACTACCAAATATTGTTAAATTTAATAAAGAGTTATTAAAAAATGTTGATGTTATATTTACCGCATTACCTAATGGAGAGGCTCAAAAAATTTCAAAAAATTTACAAAATAAAAATATTTTAATTGATTTAGCGGCAGATTTTAGACTTAAATCAGCCAGTGATTATTTGAAATGGTATAAAATCAAACACAGTGCTCCTAAATTAATCAAAAAAAGTATTTATTCTTTACCTGAGTTAAATAAAAAAAGTATTAAGAAATATAAAATAATTTCTTGTCCAGGTTGTTATCCAACATCAATTTTATTACCCCTAGTACCGTTAATTAATAAAAATATTGTTAAATCAAACAATATTATTATTGATTCAAAATCTGGTTACTCAGGTGCAGGCAGAAATATTCATAAAAAATATAACAACAAATTTTTAAATGAGACATTGAGTGCTTATGGTTTAGCCTTTCACAGACACAATTCAGAAATTGATCAGGAACTAAAAATAAAAACTGGCAAAAAAGTAAAATTTCAATTTACACCTCATCTTTCACCAATGTTTAGAGGAATATTAACTACTATGTATTTAGATCTAAAAAGAAATGATTCTCTTGAAAAAATTTATTCTTTTCTAAAAAAATATTACAAAAATAATAAATTCATTAAAATTTCGAAACCAAATACTTTTTTAGGAACTAATGAAGTAATAAATACAAATAACTGTCATATTTCTGTGTGTGAGAGTAAATATAAGAATAAAATTATTATATTGTCAGCAATAGATAATTTGATTAAGGGTGGTAGTGGACAAGCTGTTCAAAATATGAATATTTTATTTGGATATAAGTCTGACGAAGGATTAAATTGATGAAAATACTGATAATTTTATTAATTTTTTTATTTTTAAATAATTGTTCTAACCAAAACTTTGGTTCTTTTTTAAAGAAAAAAAATGATGATATGATTGAAAAACCAAATTTAGATATTGATAAAAATATTTCTTTTGAAGATTTTAAAAATAAAATTATTAATTATGGAAAAAATAGTAGTTTTCCAAGTTTAGATGATTGATATGACTAAAAAGGTTAATATAGCAATTGTTGGATTAGGGCAGATTGGTAATTATCTCTATAATGAATTAAATACAAAAAAAAAAGATATTCTAAAAAAAACTGGAAAAATTATCTCTGTTTCTGCAATTTCAGCTAAAAATATTAATAAAAAAAGAAAATTTAGAATTAATAAGAAAATATTTTATAAAGATCCCTTTAAAATTTTTAAAAATAATAAAATTGATATTTTAATTGAAGCCATTGGTCAATCTGATGGTATATCAAAAAAAATTGTAGAATTTGCACTTAAGAATAAAATTCATGTTGTAACTCCTAATAAGGCATTAATTTCTAAACACGGTAATAATCTTTCTAAACTTGCTGAAAAAAATAAAGTTAATTTAGAATTTGAAGCGTCAGTAGGAGGTGGAATCCCTGTATTAAGAACTATTAAAGAAGGGCTAGCAACTAATAAGATAAGTAAAGTATATGGAATATTAAATGGCACTTGTAATTATATATTATCTGAAATGGAAGACACTAAGTCTGGCTTTTCAACTGTATTAAAAAAAGCTCAACTATTAGGTTATGCTGAACCAGGTAATCCAAAATTAGATTTAAATGGTTACGATGCTTTAGCTAAAGTTAAAATTCTTTCTGCTTTAGCATTTAATAATAAAGTTTCAAATTCTAAATGTTTAATGGAGGGTATTGAAAATATAGAATACAAGGATTTAGAAATTGCAAATCAATTAAATTATAAAATTAAATTATTGGGAATAACAGAAATTGTTAATAATAAATTATTTGAAAGAGTTCATCCGTGTTTAATTAAAAAAAATACTTACATCGCAAATGTAAATGGTGTTATGAATGCTGTTATAATTGAAGGCAATCCAGTAGGGGAGAGTGTTTTGCAAGGAGAAGGTGCTGGGCCTGGCCCAACATCATCTGCTATAATGTCTGATCTTTTGTCAATTTTACGTGGAAATATCAAATACCCTTTTGGGATTTCAGATAATAAAAGAAAATCTCCATCAATTTATAATACGGATAATTATTCCAATGCTTTATATATTAGGCTTGAAGTTAAAGATAAACCGGGTGTACTATCTGAAATCACTAAGAAATTTGCAAAACATAAAATTTCTGTTCAAAGATTAATACAAATACCAAATAATAAAAATAAAACCGCTTCTATTGTGATTATAACTCACAAATCCTTAGAAAAGGATTATCAGAAATGTATTAAATCTTTTAAATCAAATAAAAATATCATTAAAAACCCTATATTATTAAGACTTTTTTAAATGGAACTTTATTTAAAGCTCTTTGAAGTTCTATTTCCTGTATTTTTTATTGTTGGAATTGGTTTTTTATTAGGGAAAAAAAATCCAAATTTCGATACTTCGTTTATAACATCTTATGCTGGAAATTTTGGAACTCCAGCTTTAGTAATTTTTTCTCTTACTTCTACAGGTGTTACATTTAATATATTTGCTGAATATTTTATCTACGCATTAATATTACTTTCATCATTTGCTTTAATTGGTCTTATTTTTTTAATTCTTATGAAAAAAGATTATATTAGAGAATTACCTACTTTTTTTTTACCTAATACAGGTAATATGGGTATACCAATATGTCTTTTTGCTTATGGTAAATTGGGGATGGGTGTAGCTGCAGCTATATCATCTTTGGTAATACTCTTACATTTTACTGCCAATATATTTCTTGCAAAAAGAAAATTTGATTTTTCAATAATCGCAAAAAGTCCTTCTTTCTATACAATTATTTTGACCGTTATTTTTTTATACTACGGCAAAGAAATGCCAGTTTTTGTGATTAATACAACAATGCTTTTATCTTATGCAATGATTGTAATGATTTTAATGTCTTTAGGCATTGCTTTAACCCAAATGAAAGTATTTTCTTTGAGAGACTCAATTATAACATCAATTGGTAGAGTAATTCTTGGTCCAATTGTAGGTTTTTTTATTATAAAATTTTTTAATTTATCTGGTTTTGCAGCTGGAGTTTTACTAATTCAATCCTCAATGCCCAGTGCAATATTATGTTATTTGGTTGCTTCAATGTATTCACCAAAAAAAAATGTAGATAATATTTCCAGCACAATTGTTGTTTCTACTTTAATGTCACTGGTTACAGTGCCAATTACAGTATTTATCGCCCTTAAATATTTCGCTTAAATGAAAGCAATATTTTTAAATTTATCCGCATGGATGGTTTTGCCCTTTATGGATGCTATTGCAAAATATTTGTCATCCGATTTATCTTTCTTTCAAATAACTTGGGCTAGATATTTTTTTACAGTTGTATTCACAACTTTTTTTATGTTTTTATTTTTTAGGGAACAATTGAAGTTTTCTCAAAATATCAAATTACAAATAATTAGAGGTTTGTCTTTATTTTTTGCAAATATATGTTTTTTTTACTCCATTTCTGTAATCTCAATGGCAAAAGCATTAACATTGGCGTTCGTTGCTCCATTGGTTACAACTGCTCTTTCTCCATTTTTACTTAACGAAAAAGTTGGATATAGAAGGTGGACTGCTGTTTTAGTCGGTTTTATTGGTGTTTTAGTTGTCATAAGACCTGGAATTATAGAGATCAATCTTGCTAGTATAGCAGCTGTTGGAACTGGCTGTTTTTACGGCTTTTATTTAATAATAACTCGAAAATTACATTCAACAGATAGTCCTTTACTCACATTGCTAATTACGGGCGTATTAGGGGCCATTATCGCATCTTTTTTTGTACCTATTGTTTGGATTAATCCTACTCCAATTCAATGGTCTTGGATGGCTTTAATGGGTATATTTGCCTGTTTAGGCCATATATTAATTATTTTATCACTTCGTTACGCTGATGCATCAAAATTAGCACCATTTGGTTATTTTGAGATAATTACTAACCTTATTTTGGGGTATTATGTGTTTTCGGATTTTCCTGACAAATATACTTTTATCGGTCTTTTCATTATTGTATCATCAGGGTTATATGTTTTTCAAAGAGAATATTATCACAAATATAGGTAATTTATGTGTACTATATATTAATGTAATACATTAATTATAATATACAAACTATTGTATTTATTACATTTTATGAATTATCTTATGTATAGTTTAATTTTTAAGTAATATAAAAAGATTGGAATAAAATTTATAAAATAATCAATTAAATAATCTCAAGTAATTAAAAATAATCAATAAATATGCAGTTATTTGAATTATAAAAAAGACAATAAAATTGGATTATAAGATAGGGGACAATAATTCAATAAAATCAACAATTTTGAGAAAATTTTAAAATAAATCTATTGATAATAAAAGTTATTTTTAATTTGATATGGAAATTTCTTTATATTAATTGATATAAATATACAAAAAAATAATAATTTTCTTAATAATTACCTAAGTAATGCAATTTACGAATATAGCGTTTAATGCTCCAAATATAGGGCTTATTTAGAGATTTCAATTTATAAGCTGCAACCAATAGGGGAATTAAAAATTGTAATACTAAATGTTGTTAAATTTTAAAAAAATGTTGGTATTCCTAGCTTTTAGAGCAAAATTCCCTCGGATTTGAGCAGTTTTTTCTTGGTTTTTATACCACCTTTTCCAGAATATCCTCCTAGAGATCCATCAGACCTGATTACTCTATGGCAAGGTATTTTAGGAGCATATGGGTTTTTTCCAATAGCATTAGCTACAGCTCTAACAGCTCGAGGTTTTTTAATACCTTTTGCGACGTCAGAATAGCTTAAAACACTACCTTTTTTGATTGTTTTTAGGTATTTCCAGACTTTAATTTGAAATTTTGTACCTTTGAGGATCATATAAACAAAAAAACCCTGTATCTCTGCACCTTTTCAGGTACAAAGATCAGTAGTTTTTTGGCACGTCGTTGTATGCGCTACCGCCATGCCTTCCACCCCGCAATTTTAGCGCTACTCTGCGTGGTTTTCTGCCCTCTGGGCTTGAATCTCTCGATTTTTCCCCAGATGGTCAGTTAAGAGTTGCCTCTTAATTCATTTAATAGAATATCACAGTGCAAATTATATTAGTATCACTTTATAGTTGATAATTAAGGGTTTTTAACAGCTGTGGATAGCGTTAATAAACTATCTGGGTCCAACAAAAATAAGAATAAAATAGGATAAATAGAAAATTATTGTTAAAACTGATAAGAAATATATTTCTAAAGATTTCCCATTTTTTTTGTAAACCAAATAACTCAGTATAGTTAAACCTATAGATATTATTAAAAAATAGCTTGTAGGAATTTCACCATCTATAGTCATGAATTTATTAAGTTTAATTCATTTGACATTTAAAATCACTTGATATATTACTAATGATAATTAATTGTTATCAATAGTAAATATATGAATGAACTGACAACTAACCTAAAAACGCTTCATCAGGCAACTTTAAATAACCTTAAAAGCTCAAAGGCAAATAATACAATAAGAGCTTATAAATCTGACTTTAAAGATTTTGGAGCTTTTTGCGCTAAGCATGGATTAGATTCATTACCAACAGAGCCAAAAATAGTTTCCTTGTATCTTACCTTTCTCTCTCAAAACTCAAAAATAAGCACTTTAAGACGAAGATTAGTATCAATTAGCATGGTTCATAAGCTTAAAGGGCATTATCTAGACACGAAACATCCAATTATCGTTGAAAATTTAATGGGAATAAGAAGGGTCAAAGGAAGTATTCAGAAAGGAAAAAAACCTATATTAATCAATCATTTAAAATCAATTATTAATGTAATAAATGAACAAAAAAATGAGGAAATAAAAAAACTTAGAGATAAATCAATAATATTAATCGGCTTTGGAGGAGGCTTTAGAAGAACCGAGCTCATTTCAATTGATCATGAGGATTTAGAATTTGTTCCTGAAGGCCTAAAAATCACTGTTAAAAGATCAAAAACTGATCAATTCGGAGAAGGAATGACTAAAGGACTACCCTACTTTGATAATGAAATTTATTGCCCTGTTACAAATCTAAAAAAATGGTTAGAAATTTCTAAAATTAATTCTGGACCAATTTTTAGAAGATTTTCTAAAGGTTTATCATTAACAGATAAAAGATTAACTGACCAATCTGTAGTTTTATTGATGAAAGAGTATTTAAAGTTAGCAGGTATTGAAAACAAAAATTTTGCAGGTCATAGTTTAAGGTCAGGTTTTGCAACAGTAGCTGCTGATTCAGGAGCTGATGAGCGAAGCATAATGGCTATGACAGGTCATAAAACAACTCAAATGGTTAGAAGATATATTAGAGAGGCAAATATATTTAAAAATAATGCATTAAATAAAATTAAAATATAACAAACTTAAATTAGTTTATCTCTGTATCTATCAATTTTTTTTGAAATATAGTCATTCGTTAAGTAAAAATGTTTATAAATCGTTTTTTGTAATGATTTCTTTAAAGATTCATTTTTAATAAGTTTTTCTATTGAATTTTCAATATTTTTAACTGTTAAAGACTTTATTTTCATAGCTTTCGGAGATGCCTCGCTTAACCCACCTTTATCTGTAATAATTACAGCACATCCTGCACTTGAAGCTTCTAAAGCAGTTCTACCGAAGGGTTCGTCCCATCGAGAACAAATAACTGAAATATCTGACTTTACAAACCATTTAGTAACAACATTATATTTTTGAAAACCCAAAATTTTTAAATTTTTGTGTTCAAAAGTATGATTTTCTCTAGGTTCGTCACCAATAACTATAGCTTTCCAATAAGGATTATTATTTAATACACCTATAATAGCCTTTCCAAATAAATCATAACCTTTAGAGGCATTTAATCTACCAACAAATAAAATTATTTTTTTTTTATTTTTAAAATTAATTATTTTTTTGCTGGTTGATTGATTAATAACTTCAAGTTTATCTATATTGTATTTTTTATTTAAACCTTTCATAAATTGATTTAAAGTCCAATTACTATTAAATATTATTTTTTTTGTTTTGTTAAATATATCAATTCTTTCCTTCACCGTTTTCGATGATTTCATTTCTAGTGGATTATTATGAAAATATAGAACAATATTATTATTTATCTCATAAATAGAACTTATATAATCTGGTCTATTATGTATTTCTATTAAATTTGATTTTTTTATTTTCTCAATATCCAGAAATTTTTTTACATATACTTTACTACTGCTTCTGAAGAATATTTTTGAAAAATTTAAATTAGTATAATTAGGTAATAATTTTTTTTTAAAAGAGGTATTTCCATACACTTGAATATTTTTTTTATATTTACTTAGTTTGATTGTATCATTTAAAAAAAGGGAAACTGCACCTGCATAATTTGGAGTAAAATTTTCTTTGTAAGGAAGCAGAATTGAGATTTTCATTTATAAGTAATTAGATTTTATTTTATTTCTAAGTTTATAGTTTTTTTTAAGTTTGTATTCTTCACTCATGGCCTTAGATTTTGAATCATAACTCATACTATATGCTAATATCCATTTTCTACCTCTAGTAAATTTTGCTCCTTTCGAAGCATTATGTTTAGTCAATCTCTTCCTCAAATTATTAGTATAACCAACGTAGCTAAGGAGTTTTTGCTTATTTTTAGATATGATTAAATAAACAAAATATTTCATTATGGCGGTCCCTAGGGGAATCGAACCCCTCTTTCATGGATGAAAACCATGTGTCCTAACCGATAGACGAAGGGACCAGAGATGGAGTTTCTATTGCAATTATTAAAAATAATCAAGCTATAGGTTCCTCACTTTTTATAATTTCTATTGTAGATTCTTTGTGTGTAACAAGAGTTTCTGTAATAAATTTTTTATTTTCTTTTTTTACAGCTCCAACCATTTCAGTGCTGGTAATTCCTGTCGCACAAAAAATACTATCTCCTTTAACTATTTCATTTAATTCATATTTCTTATTTAGATCAGATATTCCCATTTTTTTAGCCCTAGCTTTGTCTTGATCGGTTGCAAATATAAATCTACCTTGAAATTTACATCCATAAGCATCCAAAGCTGCTGCAGAAATAACTCCCTCAGGACCTCCTCCAATACCTAAAAATAGGTCAATATTATACTTGTTATCAGTTACTAAGAGAGCCCCACAAATATCACCATCTGAAATTAATTTTAAATTTACTTTTAAAGATTTTAATTCTTCAATAATCTCTTTATGTCTTGGCCTATCAAGAATGCATACTGTTAGTTCTTTGATATTTTTATTTTTTGCTTCTGCTATATTAGAAATATTTTTTTTTAGAGGATAATCTAAATCAGTAGCATCAAATGGAACATCTTTACCAACAGCAATTTTATTCATATACGTTTCTGGAGCATTAAATAAATTTCCTTTTTCTGAAATTGCTAAAACCGATATGGCTCCTGGAATATTTTTCGCAGCAAAATTTGTTCCTTCAAGAGGATCAACAGCTATATCAATACTCGGTCCATTACCGTTTCCTAGTCTTTCTCCTATATATAACATTGGTGCTTCATCAAGCTCACCCTCACCTATTACTACTTTTCCGTTTATTTCTAGATTATTTAAATCATTTCTCATTGAGTCTGTTGCCGCCTTATCAGCTATTTTTTTATTTCCTTTGCCTAGAAATTGATAACAATTAATTGCAGCTCTTGAGGTAACTTTTACAAGTTTATTAATCAGATCTTTATCTAAAGACATTAAATATTTTCAACAGTGGATTCTTCTGAATTATATTTCAATCTTGCTTCAAATTCACTTAATCTTTTCCAAACCGAAATCAATTCTACTATTGTAGACCAGCTTCTAACTAAATATTGTAATGAATTTTCAACTCTTCCAAAAGCTCTGGTTATTTGTTGAACGAAACCCAATGTAATTGCACCTGATACTATAGTTGGTGCAAGTGCTAAATATGGAACTATAACCATACCTTGGAAATAACTCCATTTTACAGCATTAAAATATAAGTAGTGAAAATATGATTTATAGTGAATACCTCTTACTCTATCATATAATTGACCTATAGTTGGTGGAGCTGCCCTTATAGGATCATCTTCTCCATGAACTAATTCTTTTCTATAACCAGCTTCTTCTTTTTGAATATCATATTCAATACCAGGCAATTTTATACCTACAGCTGCTAATAAAACTGTTCCACCAAGCGCAGATATTATTGCAACCCAAACTAAAGCATGATCAACCTCACCAATCCATGGAAGTACATCGACTTGTTTAGATAGTCCCCATAAAATTGGAAGGAAGGCTACTAGAGTCATTATACTATCTAAAAGCCCAACACCTAGACCTTCCATTATTCTTGCAAATTTTAAAGTGTCTTCTTGAACTCTCTGTGAAGCTCCTTCTGTTAAACGAGCTTTTAGCCATTGAGAGTGATAATATTCAGCCATTGAAGTTCTCCACCTAAAAACCCAATGAGATACAAAAAATCCTGTTATAATTGCAATTATAATCCAAAGACCTGCAACTTTTGCAAATGTAAACAAATATCCAATAAATTCAGTTTCTGTCACTGAACCAGGTTCTGTTAAAGCTTTTTGAAGAGTATCGTAAAATTCACCAAACCATTCATTAATTTTTACATCTAATTGAACTTGATACCAAGTTGAAACTAATATGAAGATTGATCCAAATATACTCCAACCGTACCATCTTCTTTCTGTAAAAAATTTAAACATTATTTTGTAAAATTATCAGCGTAAGACTTTAAAGTAATTTTTCTTTTGTTAGGTTCAATTATTTCAAAATCAATATTATTTTTTTTTGCATACTCAATTGCTAATTCTTTAGTAGAAAACTCTAATTTTAATTCTCCATAAGTATCCGTTGAACTCTCCCACCCCATCAAAGGATTGGTACCAGGATCATCGGTAATGTATTCAATAATCCATTTATCAAATTTCTTTAATCCTGACTGCATAGCAGTTTTAGCTGGCTTATAAATTTTTACTTTTTTCATAAAATGGTCGGGGTGGTAGGATTTGAACCTACGGCCCCTTGGTCCCAAACCAAGTGCGCTACCAGGCTGCGCTACACCCCGAATTGAGTACTAATACAGTAGATAAAAAAAATTTCAAAGTATATTAATCACTATTTAAAAGGAAATTTTATAAAAATTGCTATATATAAGTATCTATGATCATTGAATGTCCGGCTTGTTCTAAGAAGTTCAATATTGATGAAAAATTAATTCCATATGAAGGAAGGCTTTTAAAGTGCGGCAATTGCGATCATACATGGTTTTATAAAAAGGAAGAAAATTTAAAATTAGAAACTGAAACTATAAAAATAAATGAAATTGAAGAAAATAAATCACAGATCAATATAGAACCAGTTGATGTACCTATAAAACATACAAAAAAAATAAGAAAAAGAATTTCAAAAAAATCTTCAACAAAAGAGAGTACATCAAAAGAATTAGTGTCTATTGATAAAAATTCGATTTCAAGAGAAAACAATTTTATTAAAAAAATATTTCTAATAATTATTTCAATTATTGCTTTTATTTTGCTTATAGATACTTTTAAAAACCAAATATCCGTTATATTTCCTGGCATAGTGCAAATATCAGATAGTTTGTATCTAGCAATAAATGACTTGAAATTATTTATTAAAGATTTAGTCAGGTAAAAATGATTCAGATAATTACAAAACCATTTAGATGGTTTTTCAAATTAGAAGCTGCTAGTGGTCTCGTTTTACTTTTTGCAGCCATAATAGCTTTAATTGTAAGTAATTCAAATTTATCAGAAATATATTTTTCTACATTGAATAAATATTTATTTTTAGGAATAAATAATTTTGGTTTAAAGTTATCTGTATTACATTGGATAAATGATGCCTTGATGGCAATATTTTTCTTCTTCGTAACATTGGAAATTAAGAGAGAATTTTTACAAGGCGAACTTTCAAATATAAAACAAGCACTCCTTCCAATTATTGCTGCTGTCGGTGGAATGTTAGTACCTGCATTATTTTATGTTTTTATTAATTTTGGAGATAGTGAAACAATGAATGGTTGGGCCATCCCATCTGCAACTGATATTGCATTTTCTTTAGGAGTACTCTCATTATTGGGTAAAAGAGTTCCATTATCTTTAAAAGTTTTTCTAACTGCACTAGCTATTATAGATGATCTAGGAGCTATAGTAATTATTGCATTATTCTATTCAGGTGATCTGAGTATTAAATATCTAAGCTTAATGCTTTTAGCGTTTATTGTTCTTTTAGTAATAAATAAATTCAATATAAAGAAATTTTTACCTTATTTAATTGTTGGAATATTTCTTTGGGATTTTACTCACAATTCTGGAATTCATGCAACAATTGCTGGAGTATTGCTAGCAATGACTATACCTCACAGAAAGAAAGATAAAGATTTCTCACTGCTTATAAAAATTGAACATGCAATCAGTCCTTATGTTGCATTTGGTATTATGCCTTTATTTGCATTCGCTAATGCAGGAGTTTCATTAGAAGGTTTATCTTTTGCATCATTGCTAGATAAAGTTCCATTAGGAATTTTATTAGGATTATTTGTTGGAAAACAATTAGGTGTGTTTGTGTTTTCTTATGTTTCAATAAAAATGAAAATAGCCCAGATGCCTAATAATTCTAACTGGTTTAATTTTTATGGCGTTGGTGTTTTAACAGGTATTGGGTTTACAATGAGTCTATTTGTTGGAAATTTAGCATTTGTTGAAAATATGCAATACATGGATGGAGTTAAAATTGGAGTTTTGACTGGGTCATTATTATCCACTTTATTTGGTTACTTCTTAATACTACTTACACCAAATAAGTAAGTAGTTTATGAAAAGATTAATAATAATAAGTTTAACAATAATAATGTTTTTTTTTAAAAATTCAGCAAACAGCAACGATCAGAAAAGTTTATACGATCTAGAAATTGAGAGTATTAGTGGAGAAATCATTAAACTAAAAGATTATCGAGATAAAGTTATACTTATAGTGAACACCGCCAGCTATTGTGGTTTCACAAAACAATACCAAGATCTGCAAGATTTATGGGATAAATACAAATCCAAGGGTCTAATTGTTCTTGGGGTGCCCTCAGACTCTTTCAATCAAGAAAAAAAAACCAATAGTGAAGTAAAAGAATTTTGTGAGGTCAATTTTGAAATAAATTTTCCATTAACAACTATTACTGAAGTAAAAGGAAGGGATGCTCATGAGATTTTTGTGTGGGCACAAAATAATTTTGGCAAATCTGCAATTCCTAAGTGGAATTTTCATAAAATATTAATCAATAAACAGGGAAATGTAGAGGAAACATATGCTTCTTTTGCAAAACCTACATCAAATAAAATCATAAATAAAATTGAAGAAATACTATAGTTCTACAGTTAAACCATCATGTGCTGGTATAACATTTTTAGGTATAACTTTCTTTAACTGATTATAATCTAACACTGGTGATAAATTTGAAAGAATAGCATTTTTCGGTTTAAATTTTTTGATGAAGTGTAAAGATTTTTCTAAATTGAAGTGTGATGGATGAAAATTGTACCAAAGACAATCAATTATTAAATACTTAAGATTTTTAAAATAAAAATAATCTTTTTTGTGAATATCACTTACATCAGTAATGTATGCAAGTTTTTTGTCAATTATAAAACAATTAGATTTGACTGAACCATGTTGAACAACAATCGATTTAAATTTTAAATTTTTATTTTTATGTTTAATAAACGAATTTTTTTTTAATTTATTTAATTTTAAAGTAGCTGGATATTCTTTTGAGAAACTTTCAAAACAATATGAAAAACTTTGTTTTAAATATTTGGATGTTTCATTATCAGCATAAACATTAACTTGTTTTCTACTATTAATAAAAAAAGATCTTAAATCATTTATTCCATGTGTTTGATCAGCATGCATATGAGAATAGAATACTTTGTCAATTTTCTTAATTTTATGTCGTAATAACTGTTGTCTTAAGTCTGGAGATGTATCAATTAAAATGTTTTCATTAAAAGTTTTAATAAGCGCTGAACATCTTGTTCTATAATTTTTTTTATTTTTGGGATCGCAATTTCCAAAAAAACCATCAGGTCTTGGCACACCCATTGAGCTTCCACAACCTAATATTATAAATTTTATAGTCATTTTTGAAAAAATAATCGTTCAAAATTATCATTTGTAATAGTTTCTAATTCATCAAAAGTTTTTGATTTTAATTCTGAAAGTTTTTCCAATGTATATTTAATAAAAGAGGGTTCGTTTTTTTTACCTCTCATTGGTATAGGTGCTAAAAAAGGACTATCTGTTTCAATTAAAATTTTATCATTTTCAATCATTTTAAATGTTTCTTGAAGATCAATACTATTTTTAAATGTTATTATTCCACTTGCAGAAAAATACGAATTTAATGTCATCATTTTTTTAGCAAACTCTTTTGAACCTGTAAAACAGTGCATGAGTATTTTAATATCGCTATTTTTATATTTATTTAAAATATCAAAAGTTTCTCTTTCGGCACTTCTAGAATGAACTATCAAAGGATATTTAAGTTCAATAGAAGCTTCTATATGTGTCTCAAAACTTTTAATTTGATCATCTTTATGACTGTTTTCATAATAGAAATCTAATCCTGTCTCTCCTACTCCAATTATCTTTTTAAATTTATTAGCATTTTCAACAATGAATTTTTTATCCATATTATCATTGCTAGACTCATGAGGGTGAATACCTATACTTCCATAAATTATCTCATCAAGATTTATAATCTCCTTAATATTTTCAAAGCTTTTTGAATTTGTTGAAATAGTTAAAATTTTCTTTAATCCATTTTCCTTGGAACGTTTTATAACATCAATAATATTTGAATAAAGAGGTTCGTGATCAAGATGACAATGAGAGTCTATCATTTTTCAATTTTTTTAAACAAAATATCTAATTTATTTATTTTTAAATCTTTTTTTAAAATTTCATTGTTATCAATTGATGTAAAATCAATAGAATTTTCTGTTTCATTAAAAACATTTAGGACTTTTACCGATGTTTCTGGCATTACTGGATAAAGCAAAATAGTAATTTTTCTAATTAATTCTAATGCAGTATAAACAATCGTATTCAACCTTAATCTATCATCTTTTTTCTTCCAAGGTTCCTGATCATTAAAATATTTATTTGCAGAAAACAATCTATCAACAATAAAACTCATATATTGGTTTATATCTTGATTATCTATAAATAATCTTATTTTATCTAGATTATTTAATGGTTTTAAAATTTCTAAATCCTCATCAGTAAATTTATGATCAGGTATTAAAGATGAACAATTTTTTTCAGCAAAAGAAAGTACTCTTTGACAGAGATTTCCAAAATTATTTGCTAAATCACTATTAATACAATTTTCTAATTTTTCCTCAGAAATATTTCCATCATTACCAAAAGAAACTTCTTTAAGTAAATAATATCTTAATGGATCTAAACCATAAACATTTATTATTTCTAATGGATCTAAAATATTTCCTTTTGATTTTGACATTTTTTCATCACCAGAGAGTATCCATCCGTGTCCGTATACCCTTTTTGGCGGTTCTATTTTTGCAGCCAATAAGAATGCTGGCCAATAAATAGCATGAAATCTTAATATGTCTTTACCAATGATATGTAAATCTGCTGGCCAAAAACTTTTATATAATTCATTATTTTTATCGGGATATTTTAAAGAACTTAAATAATTTGTTAATGCATCTAACCATACATAAACTACATGATTTTCATCACTTGGTACTTTTACACCCCAAGAAAATGTTTTTCTACTAACAGATAAGTCTTTTAATCCACTTTTGACAAAGGTTATTACTTCATTTCTTCTACTTTCAGGTAATATGAAATTTTTATTTTTTTCATAAAAATCTAATAACGGTTTTTCCCATTCTGAAAGTTTAAAAAAAAAAGATTCTTCTTCAACCCACTCAACAGCTGAACCGGATGATTTAGCAACTTTTAAACCATCTTTTTCTTCGACCTCATCTTCATTATAAAAAGCCTCATCTGATACAGAATACCAACCAGAATATTTAGACAAAAAAATTTGCTTATTTTTTTCAAGTATATTCCATAAATTTTGTACAGATACTTTATGTCTATCTTCTGTAGTTCTAATAAAATCTGTATTAGATAAGTTTAATGTTTTAGTTAAATCCTCAAATGTTTTACTTATTTCATCACAAAAAGATTTTGGATCCTTATTTAACTTTTCAGCAGATCTTTGTATTTTTAAACCATGCTCATCTGTGCCTGTTAAAAAATAGACATTAAAACCATCAATTTTTTTGAAACGTGCAAAAAAATCAGCAATTATACTTGAATATGCATGCCCCATATGAGGTTTAGCAGAAGGATAGTAAATTGGTGTCGTTATATAATAATTTTTATTCACTTAATAATTTATCCTTAAATTCTAAAAAAAAAGTTTCATAATCAAGATTAAATTTTTTTACATTAGATAATTTTGAATAATAATATTCTTTAACTTTATATGACAATTTTTTTGTTGTGTTTATATGTTTATAAAAAAATAATTCAATAATCATATTTAAATTATCTCTTATAAACTCTTGTTTAATATAGTGCTTATTATTAATTAAATTAACTAATAAATCATCAACTGTGGTTTCGGATACTGATAATTCA